>CAWBBN010000018.1:0-144704 GCA_963787035.1 Vicinamibacteria bacterium | reverse complement strand
CCCTCTAAGGTTTTGCGGGTGACGCCAGGCCTACTTTGCGCTCGCCCGAGTGCTGCTCCCTGCGTTGCTCACCTGGTTGAGGGTGGTACCAGATTCTTGGCGCGCAGATAGACGGTGGCGATGCCGTACATTTCGCTGTCGTGCGCCAACAATCCGGCGATCACCGCGCTGCGGACCACCTCGCCCTGGCCGACCTTCGTGAACTCGGCGCCGCTGGCATCGGTGAGCGTGCCGTACACCTCGTCGCAGAGCGCAAACGATTCCGACAGTGCCTTGATGACGTCGGTCTTGGCCGTCAGCTCACGCTCCAGGCTTCGGCCTTCTCGTGGGTTCGCGACGCCCTTCAACGAGGCACATGTGCCGAACTGGCTCTCGGCGACATGCAGCAACACCTGGCCATAGGTGCGCATCTCACCGGCGGCGCCTGGCTTGAAGCTGTAGTCGTCCGCCGGCATCTCGTCCGCTGCCTCGAGTAGTTCCTGTTTCACCCCGCTATAGCCCGCCTGCAGAGTACAAGGGCAGTCCAACCTTCATTCCCGCGGGAATCGGTTGCGCTCGAACCAGCGTGGCAGTGGAAAGAAGCAGCACGAGCGGCAGCGATTTCCAAGGGCCATATCGTCGCCTCCAGGTGAAGATCCGGCCTCCTGCGCTGGATCGCTCTGCTGCACTTCAATGCGGAACAGTGTCCGAGGCGGCTTCCAGCGGCGCGCCAACCGTGTGAGTGGCCATCTGCGCGAACAGGCTCAGGGCTCCCATCACGTAGTAGAAGCCGAGCCACACGGCGACGACCGACTGGCCGCCGGATCGACGCCGCGACAAGCAGCACGACGCACATCGCCACCGCGATGACGTGCGGTGTCAGACGCGCGCGATCGCGTATGCGGGTCATGAGCGCGAAGCCATACAGCCCAATCAGTTGCCGACACACCCAGGCGCGCGGACGGCCGCGTTCAATTTCTTCGAGCACGTCTCCGACGAGCTCTTCGGGCGCACCACACGCGCCCCCCAACGCCACCAGCCTGACTGCCAATCGAGGACCCGGCATGTTCACCCCTCATGAACTGGAATTCCGCGCCACAGGATCGTCAAGGCCTTTTTCGCGGAACTGACCTCATGCGAGCCGACCGACGTTATCGCGAAGTACCGTTTGGCGCGGCCTCCCCGTGCCCGGGTGGGCTGACCGATGGTCGAACGGACCAGCCCCTTCTCCTCGAGGCGCTCCAGGGTGTTGTACACGCTCGCCAGGATGACCGGCTTTCCGGTGCTCTCCTCGATCGCGCGGGCGATGGGTACGCCGTAGGCCTCGTCTCCCTGGCGCAGCAGCGCGAGGAGCACGAGCAGCTCGAAGTGGCCCAGGGACTCCCTTGACATATCGTCACCTTTTACTACTAAATTGCGGACGATGCAAGCCGGCGACCCAGCGACTCGGTCCGCTCAATCACGTCGGGATGAACGAGTGCGAGTGTCGGTGTTGGCAGCAAACGGCGGTAGCATAACAGCCGAGGTGGTCATGTTGAGGACGCTTTGTGCCGCACTGGTGGTTGCCCTTCCATTGCAGGCCGCCGTGGTTTTTGCGCAAACTCCAAACGTCGTAACCCGCGAATCCACGGCCAGGGCGACGGTTGAGAAAGTCGAGAAGTCCATTCGCCTCGTGACCCTGCGGGGCGACGGCAATACGATGCTCAGCGTCTACGCCGACCCCTCGATCACGGCGTTCGATGCGCTGAAGGTCGGGGATGTCGTCACGGTTCACTACCTCGAATCGGTCGTCGTGCAGGTTCGCCGCGACGCCAAACTGGCGGACGTTCTCGACTCGACCAACGAGGCGAAAAAAACCAACAGCAACGTCATCCACCAGCTGCGCGCGGTGGTGAAGATCGAGGAGATCGACTCGCAGGGCCTCACCGTCACCTACCGCACGAGCGATGGGCGAAAGATGGTGCACTTCGTGCAGGATAAGAAACTCCTCGACGGGCTGCATATAGGCGATCGCATCGAGGTGACGCTGACGCGCGAGCGAGCGCTGAGCATCGATCCCGCTCGCTGAGCGAGCAAAGGGACGATCGCAGGGCCGTCGGTACAAACCCCCACGGCGAAAGGTCGAAGTTGCCATCCGACGCCGTCCTTCGGCACGACAAGCTCACGATCGTCAGCATGGCGGTGATCGCGTCGGCGGTCGCGACGCTGCTGCATGAAGGCATGGGCCACGGGTTGACCGCCTTCGTGCGCGGGGACGTGCCAACGTCCCTGACCAGTAACCATCTATCCTCGCTGCACCCCGACCGGATGGTGGATGCGGGGGGCACCATCGTGAACCTGATCGCCGGCGTCGTTGCGATGCTGGCCGCGTCACGAGTGAACGCGGGCGCAAACGCCCGCTACTTCTTCTGGATACTCGGCGCACTCAACCTGCTGCCCGGCGCCGGCTACTTCATGTTTTCCGGGATTTTCGGCTTCGGAGACTGGAACGAAGTCATCAGCGGCATGCCGTATCACGCGGCGCTGCGGGTGGGGATGACTCTCGGCGGCACCGCACTGTACGTGGCCGTCGTCCGATGGCTTGCGGTCACGGTTAAGCCCTTCGTGCCGGAGCGATCGATGTACAACACGGTCGGGCGCCTCCCATACTGCGCCGCGGGGCTGTTCAGCTGCGCTGCGGGCCTGTTCGATCCGCTTGGCGTGACCTTGCTGCTGGTCTCCACCATGCCGGCCGCGTTCGGCGGGTCCTCCGGTCTGTTGTGGGCCGATAGCCTGATGCCTCGAGGGCCCGCCACTGAACCGCCCGCATTCGTCAGACGTGATGTCGCATGGTGGGCCGCCGCAGCGGTCATCGGCGGCGCGTACATCGCGGTGCTCGGACCGGGGCTCACATTCCCTTCGCCATGATCACAGAGACCAGATGACGCGTCCGGCCCTGTACCTCGTGCTGCTGCTCACGAGCAGCGTGTCGCTCGCCGGCCTTCCCGGCGCTGCGGCGATCGATGCACGGGTGCGCGCCGCCATGGCCGACACGCGCGCCAACGGCATGGCGATCGCCGTGATCGATGATGGCCGAGTGGCTTACGTGCAGGCGTACGGCGCACGCAACGCCAAGGGCGACCCGCTCCAGACCGACACCGTGATGTATGGCGCATCGCTCACCAAGACGGTGATGGCGTACACGACGCTGACGTTGGTGGACCAGGGCAAGCTGGATCTCGACGCGCCGCTCGCCGACTACCTCGAGCGGCCCTTGATCAGTTACGGCGAGGGCCAGACCCATCTGGCCAAGTACGGTCCCTATCGCGATCTGGCCGGCGACGAACGCTGGCGCACCATCACGGCGCGGATGGCGCTGACCCACTCCACCGGTTTCCATAACTTCTGGTTCATCGAACCCGACCAGAAGCTGCGCATCCACTTCGATCCCGGCTCACGCTACAGCTATTCGGGCGAAGGTTTCAGCTTGCTGCAGTTCGCCATCGAGCAGGGAGCCAGCACCAAAGGGCTCGGCCTCGACGTCAAGAAGCTGACCGACGCCATCTTCGTGCGGCTGGGCATGACCCGCACCAGCCTGCAATGGCGCCCTGACTTCCGGCCGAATCTGGCCGACGGGTGGAACGACAAGGGCGAACCGCTGGAGCATGACGAACGCTCCAATGTGCGCGTCGCCGGCTCGATGGACACGACGATCAGCGACTTGGCGAAGTTCATCGCTGCGCTGGTACGGGGCGACGGCCTTTCGACGGCCGCGCGCGCCGAAATGGTCAAGCCATCCCTGCACATCGGCACGGCCCACCAGTTTCCCAACTTCGCGCCGTATCTACCGAAGGCCGAACAGCGGCCCGACCTCGCGGCGGGGTTGGGGGTGATCGTGTTCGAAGGGCCCCAGGGCCGCGGATTCTACAAAGGCGGCCACGACGCGCAGACCGCCAACAGCTTCGTCTGCCTGGAACGCGGTCGACGGTGCGTGCTGCTTCTCGCCAACGATGTTCGGGCTGAGGCACGCTTCGCTGATCTGGTGCGCTTTGTGCTCGGCGAAACCGGCGTCCCTTACGACTGGGAATATGGGGATCAGGCGGGCAAGTCCTGACGCGATGAAAAAGCGTCTCATCGAGCGAGCTTCCCTGTGCCGAATGGTACAGCGGGCGACCGTTCGACCGCCTAGTCTCAAGGTACTCGGAGATCCCTGTCTCCGATGTATCCAGGAGCAGACATGAAATCAGCAATCAGAACGATCGGAATGACGCTGGCGCTCTCTCTCGTCAGCGGTGCGGCAGCGCTCGCCGCGGACGCCACCATGGGCACGTGGAAGCTCAACGACGCGAAGTCGAAGTTCGCTCAGGGCGCGGCCAAGAACACGACCGTGATGTACGAGGCTGCCGGTGACGCTGTGAAGGTGACCATCGACGGCCTCGACGCCAAGGGCGCTGCGACACACAGCGAGTGGACCGGCAAGTTCGACGGGAAAGACTACGCGGTCACCGGCGACCCGAACTCCGACATGCGCTCGTACACGCGGGTCAACGGCAACCTGATGGACTTCACCGTCAAGAACGCCGGCAAGGTCGACATGACCGGCCGCATCGTCGTCACCGCGGATGGCATGCACCGAACCGTCACGTCTCAATCGACCGATGCGAAGGGCAAGAAGTCCACCAGCACGGCCGTGTTCGACAAGCAGTAGCTCCAGTCCCACCCTTCCGCCCGCCCGGGCGGAAGGGACGCCGGTGGAGTGCGCCTCGCCTACGAGGCTGGCGCCACTTCGCCGATCAGGCGCGCAAGATAGTCCGGGTCGACGGGCTTGACGAGGTGATAGTCGAACCCGTGCTCCAACGAATGCTCCGAGTCGCCAGGAGAGCCCTGGCCCGTCAGGGCGAGGAGCAGCATGCCGCGGCCCTGCGGCTTCTCACGAATCCGCCTCGCCACCTCGTAGCCGTCCATGACCGGGAAGACTGACGTCGATGATCCCCACGTGTGGGCGCACGACGTTCAGCAATTCGATCCCGCGGACGCCATCGGTCGCGTCGTAGACCACGTGCCCGGCGAGCTCGAGCATCGTCCGCAACATCTCTCGTGCCTCGCCGCTGTCCTCTATCAGCAGCACGCGCCTGGGCTTCGCACGACGTTCCCGCGGGAAGGACACACCAGAAGACGTTTCTGCCGAGGGCATGCCTCCTCAGTCGCACCGTGAACCTGCTGCCCTTTCCCTTCTCCATCGCTCGACGCGGCGACCGTGCCCCCATGCAGCTCGACAAGGCGGCGGACGAGGGCCAGGCCGATTCCGAGGCCGCCTCGCGCGCGGTCAAGCGTCTGGTCGGCCTGCACGTACATGTCGAAGACGAAGGGCAGCAGCGACGGCGAGATGCCGAAGCCCGAGTCCTCGACGCTGAGCACGGCGTCGGCGCCGTCGACGCGCAGCGCCACCCGAATCCGGCCACCGGGTGGCGTGTACTTGACCGCGTTGGTCAGGATGTTGGTCAGCACCTGCTGCGATCCGCACGGCGTCCCCATCGACCCACGCCGGCTCGGTGCTGACGTCGATCTGCCGATCCAGCCGTGGCGTCGGCGGTGAACGTGGCGACCGCTGCGCGCACCACGTCGGCCAGGTCGAGCGGCTGCCGATTCAGGCGGATCTTTCCGGAGACCACGCGCTCGATGTCGAGCAGATCATCGATGAGACGTGTGATGTGGCCGACTTGCCGCGCGATCACGTCGTGCGCGCTGTGTCCGGCTCCGCCTCGGTGTGCATCACCTTGAGCACCTGGACGGCCGCGCTGATCGCTCCCAGCGGATTGCGCAGCTCGTGGGCCACCAGCGCCAGGAACTCGTCTTTCATGCGGCTGTCGCGCTCGGCACGGTCGCGGTCGCTGTGGGCCTCGAGCAGCTCCCTCATGTCCGTCACGATCAGGTTCCGGCGATCGCCGTGGGCCGACGCGGTCGTGGTGAGCGACAGACTCACTTCGAAGGCACTCTGACTCCGATCCGAGCAACCTGCAGCGTCCCCTGCCGCTACCGGCGCCCAGCAGGGTCTCGACGTCGTACCTGTCCGACGCGTGCACGAATCGGCCGAAGTGGCTGCCAGTCACCGACTGGAGCGGCTCGCCGACGAGCGCCGCGAACCGTGCGTTGGCGTACAGGATGTCGCCGCGGCTCGTCATGACCACGGCGCCCTCCTGCATCTGTTCCACGAGGTTGCGGTACGGCTCCTCGGCGCTGTGCAGCGTGTAAACCTGATTGCCGTCGGCGCCCTCGACGACCAGCGCGTCGATCTCGCCGTGCTGAATCGCGCGCAGCATCTCTTCGGCTTCGGTGACGCGCAGCGCGCAGCGTCTCGTGCTGGTCGCGATTGTCGGCGTGGCTCGGTGTCCATGGTCCTTACTCGGCATGGTCGGAGCCCACGAACGAGATCGAGTCCGAGCAGCACGTGCTCGCGGTTCGACATGTCGCCGATGATCCGGCGCATCGGCAGCGGGAGCTTCTTGATCAGCGTCGGCGCGGCGATGATCTGCTCACCCTTCGCGAGGACCGGCTGCTGGTAGATGTCGATGACCTCGAGGTCGTACCGCCCTTCGAGATACTCGTCGCAGATCGCCCGCAGGTTGCTGACGGCGCGCGACGATCGCGACGTCATGCCGGTGACGTAGAGTCGGAGGATGTACCGTTCGCCGCTCGGCGGCGTGACCGGCCCGCTCGAACGAGCGCGCGGAGGTTGCGCGGGTTCAGTGGCATGGGCTCGTCACTGGCGGACACGGAGATCCAGCCCGACGAGCACGCGTTCCGTGTTCGAGAGGTCGCCGATGATCTTCTTGATCGGTTCCGGCAGCCGTCGCACGAGTGTGGGTACAGCGAGGATCTGGTCGCCGCGTGCGAGCTGTGGGTTTTCCAGGAGATCGATGATCTCGATGTCATAGCGGCCCTGCAGGTGCTGCTCGCAGATCTGCTTCAGGTTCTTCAAGGCCAGAACCGACTTCGGCGTCTGTCCGGCGACATAGAGCCGGAGCGAGTAGGCCTTCCCTGCAGACGACGGCGTGCGTCGGCAGGTTGTCAGACAGCTGCATGGCGAGCCTCCTTCCAGCGAACCGGGTTCGACGTCATTCGGTGCCCGGCGCGCCGCACCGGCAGCGTCGAGCAGATTCAATCCGTGATTCGTCAGCACGAACTCGCACAGCTCGTTCGAGTGCGCCATGCCGCGGGACTTGAGCACGTACAGCCCGCGGCGGTGTCGATCGCCGACTTGATCGTTCGCCAGCACGATCCACGTGTCCATCAGCGACGAGATCGTCGTCTCGGTCCGCTCGATGTCGGTCCTGTCCAGGCATGAGGCTCGTCAGCATGGCCGTGATGTTTTCGGTCTTCAGATGATCGATCAGCCGCGTGAGCATCGCCTGGACGTCGGTGTAGGTCCCGACCGTCATCAAGTTGGTCACCGGATCGATGACGGTCACGGTCGGCCTGAAGTCCGCCACGGCCTGGTGCATGGTCACGAGATGCGTCTCGAGCCCGTAACGCGACGGCCGGTCCGCATGGAACTGCAGCAGTCCAGCGGCCACCCACGGCTCGAGGTCGATGCCGATGGAGCGCATGTTCCGAAGGAGCTGCTGCGGCGACTCTTCGAAGAGGAAGCACAGGCAGCGTTCGCCCCGGCGGCACGCCGCGTCGAGAAAGTGCGCGGCCAGGCTCGTCTTCCCGGTGCCCGCGGTGCCGGAGACGAGGATCGTGCTTCCGCGATAGTACCCCTCGCCGCTGAGCATCTCGTCGAGACGCGCGACGCCCGACGACACGCGCTCCAACGGCGCCTCATGCTGGAGGGCCATGGACGACACCGGCAGCACGCTGATGCCGTCGGCATTGATGAGGAACGGATACTCGTTCGTGCCGTGGTGAGAGCCGCGGTACTTGACCACGCGCAGGCGGCGCGTCGAGACCTGATCGTGGACGCGGTGGTCGAGCAGGATGACGGCATCCGAGACGTACTCCTCGAGTCCCTGCCGTGTGAGGGCACCCTCGCCGCGTTCGCCCGTGATCATGGCGGTCACGCCCTGGTCCTTCAGCCATCGGAACAGCCGTCGCAGTTCGGACCGGAGGATGGTGTCGTTCTTCAAGCCGGCAAACAGCGATTCGATGGTGTCGAGGACGACCCGCCTGGCTCCCACCGTCCGAATGGCGTGATCGAGCCGGACGAACAGCCCTTCCAGGTCGTACTCGCCCGTCTCCTCGATCTCGCTGCGGTCCACGCGCACGTAGTCGACCGCGAGCTTCTGCGCCTCGATCAGCTCCGGAAGGTCGAAACCGAGCGACGCGACGTCGCTGGCAATCTCCTCTTCGTTTTCCTCGAACGTCATGAGCACGCCCGGCTCGTCGAAATGGAGGGCGCCGTTCACCAGAAAGGTGAGCGCCAGCAAGCGTCTTGCCGGATCCGGGCCCGCCGCAGACGAGCGTCGGCCGGCCTTTCGGCAGGCCGCCGCGCGTGATCTCGTCCAGGCCACGGATTCCTGTGAGGGCTTTCGGCAGTTCGCCACGCACGGCGTGACCGGCCACTGCGGTTTCCTGGCGATCACATTATCGGTCAGCTCAAGGGAAACCTCCGAAGGCGACGCTCGCGCCGACGATCACAACTGTGGAAGGTTACGGCAACGGGTCTGATCAGCAGGCACTGTGACACCTCGTCAGCATGAAAACTGTCAAATATTGGACACCACTTCAATCCGCTGCCTCGCGGAAGCCGTGCTCTATCGAAACCTGACGTGCTGCTCGTGTTGTTCGCCCATTGGGATAACATTGCTGGCAACCATGGCCACCGGCCGATCCGGCAAAGCGAGCGCTCTCACAGTGCCGAAGACACGACGAGCCGTCGTGCCGAAAAGTCAGCGGCCGTTCGATGCGGAGGTGTATCTCGCGTCGACAGGGCCAGCACGAAAGGTGGTGAAGTACCGACGGGGAGAGGTGGTATTCGCACAAGGCGATCCGGCCAACGACATCAGATACCTCCAGAAGGGCGCCGATCAAGATCTCGGTGCTCTCCCGTATCGGCAAAGAGGCGGTCGTCGCGATGCTGGCGCCCGGCGACTTTTTCGGCGAAGGCGCCCTGGCCGGCCAATCAGTTCGAATCGAGACCGCGACGGCGATGGCACCGAGCAGCGTGCTGATCATCGAGAAGGAGGCGATGGTCCGGCTGCTCCACGAAGAGCCGCGGTTTGCAGACCGTTTCCTCTCCCATATGCTGTCCCGGAACATGCGCATCGAAGCGGACCTCGTCGATCAGCTGTTCAACTCCAGCGAAAAGCGGCTCGCCCGCACGCTCCTGCTGCTGGCGCGGTACGGCCAGGCCAATCCCCAGCGAACATTGCCGAAGATCTCGCAGGAGACGCTCGCGGAAATGATCGGCGCGACCCGCTCGCGCGTGAACTTCTTCATGAACAAGTTCAGGAAGCTCGGGTTCATCGAGTACAACGGCGGTCTCAAAGTCAACAGCTCCCTCCTCACCATCGTCCTGCACGACTGACCCGCTCGGGGTGATCGTCGGAAAGCGCTACATGCCGAACGATCGTCTTCCGCCCGAACAGCACCGCCAGCAGGCGGAAGGCGTACGCGAGAGAGCCGAGGATAGCCGTCAGGATGCCGAGCAGGGCCGGCGGTCCACCGAAGAAGACCGCATGTCAGCCGAGGCGGCCCGGACCGAGGCCGAGCAGTTCAGAAGATTCGCAGAAGAAGCGCGGGAGGTGCGCGATCGCCATCGTGAGGCGATCGAAGCACTTCGTGACGAAAGAGAGCGTCTGCGGGTAGCCGGTGAATCGGCACGGATCGCCGCCGAGGAGGCGCGAGACGCAGCGGAGGCTGCCCGTCACGCTGCGATGGCTGCTGTGGAGGCGACCGCTGAAACGCTCCAGGCGACGCTCGAAAGCATAAGAGCCGTGGAAGAAATGCGCAGAACCCTCCGCGATATTCAGGATGTGAACAAGCTCGGGTCCAATTAGCGCGTCCCATTCCGCCGAATCCGCTCGCCTGTCGTGGGCCACCGCGCCGAGCGCGACGCCGCCATTTACACCACCGTCACACCTCCCTCCTAGAATGTGCCGCCTACGGACAGGGAGGATTCTTGATGAAGCGTATTGGAATGGTGACTGCGATGGCGATGGCAATGCTGGTGTCGGCCGGCATCACGCGGGCCGCCGCGCAGGAATCGGTGTCGCCGGCTCCCGCCTCGCCAGTGTCGGGCGGCAAGGTCATCAAGGAAAAGCCGAAGACGACGATGACCGCCGTGGGCGCAGTGAAGACACGTGGCGGCCGATAGTCTGACCATCAGTGACGCGACGGGTAAGGACTGGACATTCGTGATCGACGCCAAGACGAAGATCCTTGCGCCGACCGGCAAGGAAGGCGTCGATGTTGGTACGGCATCGCCCGTGGAAGGCGGCAAGGTCATGCCCAGCACGCCGGCGGCGCCGAAGGAAACGGTAGATGTCGCTCCCGTCTCGCCGATAGAGGGCGGCAAAGTCATTCCCGCCAAGACGCACGTCAAGGAAGGTCAGCGCGTCCAGGTGAGCTATCACACCGTCGACGGCAAGATGCGCGCGACGCAGATCCGGGTGATGTAAAGGCGCCGGCTCAGGTCAGCGGCGCGGGGAGAGGGATCCCGAGCTTCTCCGCCCAGGGGCGCAGCGCTGGCGCGGTGTCGGGATGCAGCTCGACGCCGTCGCGCAGCTGTGCCTCGCGGCGGCGAAGGCCGCTCTCCCCTGGCAGCCGCACGCGATCGAAACCGGGCCGCGGGGCGCTCTCGCGGCACGCGCGCGCCAGCCATCCCGTCTCGCGGGCGAACGCGTCGGCGCCGCCGAACAGCGCCGGATCCCAGACCTCGACGAACACCGTCGCGCTCCAGCCTTCCTTCGAATCGGCGCGGCCGTGCCCGGCCAGCCCGCCGGTCAGCGCTTCGACGAGCAGGCCCATCGCGTAGCCCTTGTGGCCGTGATCGGTGCCGCCCGTCGGCAGCAGCGCACCCGGCGGAGTCGTGAACAGAGCGCCCGGATCGTCAGTCGGGATGCCCTGGTTGTCGACGGCCCACAGCCCGGGGAACACCCGGCCTTCTGCGCGCAGGCGGCGCGTCATGAGGTTGGTGGTGATCGACTGACAGACGTCGAGCATCACCGGATCACCGTCGGTCGGCCAGGCCGCCGCGAGGGGATTTGGCGTGTAGACGCCGCGATAGCCGCCGTGCGGCGCGACCGCCGTGCCCGACGCGTCCGAGCACGTGAGCAGGATCATCAGCCCCTGATCGGTGACGCGCTTCAAATAGGCGGCCAGGGCGCCGATGTGATGGCTGCGTCGAATGACGACGGTGCAGGTACCGAGCGCGCGGGCGCGCTCGCACGCCAGCGCGATCGCCTCGAGCGTGAGCCACTGGCCGGGCAGCCGCTGACCATCCCACGTCACCGCGGCCGGTCGATCCGCGACGACTCCCGGCTCGCCGGCGACCGTCATCTGCTTCTTCTCGATTTCGCTCAAGTAGAGCGGCAGCAACTGCAGCCCGTGCGTGGTGTGGCCGAGCAGATCGCCTTCCACCAGGACGTCGGCGACCGCGTCGGCCTTCGCGGGCTCCATCCCCATCCGCTGCAGTAAGGACGTCGCGAAGCCGATCAGCGAGGCGGCAGGGACGCGCGGCGTCATTCCGGCTTCAGCGTGACTTTCATCGCGCGGCGGCGGTCGGCCGCGACGGCGAAGGCCTCGAGCACGTCCGAGAACGCGAACTGGTGCGTGAGCATCGGCGCGACGTCGATGCGGCCGTCGACGAGCGCGACGACGGCGTCCGCGTACTCACGGTCGAACCGGAACGTCCCGATCATGCGCAGCTCTTTCGCGACGACGCGATTGAGCGGCGCGGGGCTGTCGCCGCGCGGAAGCATGCCGACCTGCACGATCGTGCCGCCGGGTGCCGTGATGGCCAGCGCGCTCGCGAGCCCCGACGGATGTCCCGACGCCTCGAACGTCACGTCGAACGCGCCGCGGTCGGCCTCGAACTCGCGCAGCCGATCGGCGCCGGTCTTCACGTTCACCGTCTCGGTGGCGCCCATCGCGCGCGCGATGACGAGCGGCTCGTCGAAGAGATCCGTCACGGCGATGCGCGTCGCGCCGGACATCTTCGCGACGGCGGCGAGGAGCACGCCGATCGGGCCGGAGCCGACGACCGCCACCTGTCGCCCTGCGAGCGAGCCGGCCTGCGACGCGGCATGCAGGGTGATCGCGAGCGGCTCGGCGCACGCCGCGGCCTGATCGGAGAGCCGGTCCGGAATCGGAATGCAGTTCGCGGCCGACGCCACGAAGAAGTCGGCGAACAGTCCGTTGACGTGCGGGAAGCGCGCCGCGCTGCCGAAGTAGCGGACGTTCTGGCAGAGATTCCGCACGCCCTTCCGGCACTCGCGACACTGCCCGCACGGATGATTGGGATTCACCGCCACCCGATCGCCCGGCTTCACCGTCGTCACGCCATCGCCGAGCGCGGCGATGGTGCCGGAGCCCTCGTGCCCGAGGATCAAGCGGCTCGCGGACAACGAAGTCGCCGACGCCGCCTTCGGCGAAGTAGTGGAGATCGGATCCGCAGATGCCGCCGGCGCCAAGGCGGATGAGCACCTCGCCCGGACCGGGAACAGGCTCCGGCCGATCCGACAGTCGCAGGTCCTTCGCGCCGTGAATCACGCAGGCTTTCATCGCGGGGCCCCGAGTCTACCGAAGTCCGACACGGCTGTGAAGCGCGTCACGGCAGGCGCGACAGACCTTCCCACCGCACCGTCCAGCGACCGTTCTTTGGGAATCCCGGAGCTGGCCACGTCGGGCGCGCCATCCCAGCCGGCGGCCATCATCGCGACGGCCGTGAGCAGCCCGCCGTTGCCCGGAAGGTACATCGGTCAGGCGCGGGTCCTGATAGTTGTGCCCGTTGGCGAGATACGTGTTCTTCTGCGTGTCCATCAGCAGGGCGTCGATCGCGATCTCGGGCTCGCCCACTCGCGCGGCGGTCATCGCCATCAGCGGGTAGTCCCACCCCCACGTCGTCTCGAAATTCCACGAGTCGCATCACCCCGCGCGAGCGTGCGGCGCATCATCTCGCGATCCACGCCTTCGCACGGCAGCATGCCGCACGGCGCGAGCAGCGTCGGGTGATCCCTGCGGTCGGTCGGCATCGCGTCCAGGTCTCGGGCGCGGACTCGGCGTTGACGTAGAGCCCGTCGCGCGACGGCAGCGGTGAGAGCTGCGCGACGACGCGGTCCCACGCCGGGTCGCGCGGCAGGCCGAGCCGCTCGCGCCAGCGTTGCGCGGTCTCCAGCCCGAATCGCCAGTACGCCAGCTCGAACCCCGGATTGCTCGTCGTCCGCGCCGGATGGATCTCCTGCGCGGGAATGAGCGGCGGCCCGAGCACGTATCGCTGCTCGTCCTCACGCCAGACGGCATACGACGCCATGAACTCCGCCGACTCGAACACCAGGTCGCGATAGCGCTCGAGCGTGGCGCGGTCCGGATGCTGCGCGATACACGAGCTCCGCGAGATAGATCGGATGCGGCTGCTGCCAGATCAGGAACACGCCGATGTTCGACGGCGACTCGCGGCCGTCCGGCGCGGTCATCTTCGGCCATCGCGCGCCCTGATAGCCCTGACGGCGCGCGGTCTCGCGCGCGGCGGCAGAATCCGCCCGTACCACGACAGCGAGCGCTCGAGCAGCTCGACGCGATTCCACAGCGCGAAGTGCGCCGCGTGCCACCAGTGCATCTCGAGATGGAACTTCCCGAACCAGCTGTTGTAGGTGAGCCCCGTTTCCTGCGGCGGCAGCGAGCCCGCGCACTGAATCGCGGTCAGATACTGCGACAGCACCACGCGACGCTCGAGCTCAGCCGCGCGCGGATCGGTGCTGCCCGAGAGATCCAGCGCACCTCCCTGCTCCCAGAAGCGCTGCCAGTGCTGCGCGCTCGCGGCCCGCGTCGACTCGACGTCGGGCGAGGGCGAGTCGATCGGCTGCTCCGAGAACGCGACGACGAACTCGAGCGGCCCGTCCGTGCGGTCGAACGAGAGCACCCAGTCGCTTCCGTGGCCTTCGACGCGCGCCGCGCCGCCCCAGGCCAGCCTCACCGAATACGCCGTCTCGTCGAGCGTCCGGCGCCACTCGATCTCGTGCGGCGTCCGCCGTGTGACGACCGTGCGTCCGCGATCGGCCTCGGCCCAGTCCGACGGATCGCCGCTGTGGATCGACCGCGCTGATGGAAACGCGAGGCGCACGCCAATCCGATTGGGAGGCAACGTGCCAGGCGCGACGCGCACGGCCAGCAGATCGCGTTCGGGATGCACCCACGACTCGACCTGCACCGGCGCGCCGTCGAGCGAGAAGCGGCTGGACAGCGTGCCCGTCCAGAGGTCGAGCGTCTGTTCCGCCTGCCGAAGATCGTCGAGTGCCGCCTCGGAGCCGTCGGCCTTGCGGATCGCGAAGCCGACTCGCGCGAGGTTGACCTTGTGCGGGTTCTCGCGAAGCCAGGCGCCAGCCGCAGAGTCCTGCCGGCTCGCGTACTCGACGGGCCGGCCATGCGCGTCGTACGGCTCGAAGGTGTCTGCGAGCGTGTAGCCGTGAGGGTTCGGGAACGAATGCCAGCCCCACTGCGATTCCGTGACGAGCGGCGTGCTGCCGCGGCTGCCAGCCGGCTGCGCGTCGCGATCGTAGAAGCGCGGAAACGTCTGCAGACCGGTGATGTCCGCCGTGAAGGCGAACTCGCCGTTGCCGAGCGACAGGGGCGAGAGAGGATCCGGCCGTCGGAGCGTCGGGTTGTGCCGGCTGACGAGCGCGTGGCGATCGATTCGCGGAGCGGAGGCGGGCCAGGATCCGACGACGAGCGCAGCCAGCAGGCCGGGACGGCGCGGTTCACGCGGCCTCACGCCTTTGGAGGGCAGTGCCCGCTCGATCCGCCGGTCCGGCACGAGCCAGATCAGCGCCACGACACGTAAATGACCTCGGCGAGCCACGGGACCCACGTGCGCGGCCACGATGGCCACGACATAGAGGCAGCGACGACAGCCTCCCCTTCCAGTCCGTGCCCACCGCGCGCCTCGAGCACCGAGTTCGGCCCTTCGGCGCGGATGATCGTCTGCTGCAGGATGTAGTACGCGATCGAGGCCATCAGCAGGACGACGCCGTACAGCGCGACCGGCAGTCGGCGCGAATGGTTCTCGCCCATCCATCCGGTCGCGAACGGGAAACAGCGACAGCCAGAACAGCAGGTGCAGGTTCGCCCACAGGATCGCCGCCGGTCACCATCGACGCGGCGTGGAGCATGTGATGGTGGTTGTTCCAGTAGATGCCGACGTAGACGAAGCTCAGGACGTAACTCAGGAACACCGGCAGGAGCGGGCCAGAGTCGTCGAGCCGGTCGCCGTGCGGCACCTTCATCTCGAGCACCATGATCGTGATGATGATGGCGATGACGCCGTCGCTGAACGCTTCGAGCCGGCCCTTGCTCATGATCTCGCTGGGTCGGAATGCTACTACGGCGAACTGAAGTTCGGCCCTACGGGGACCACAAGGAGTCGGCGTGCTGGGACTCTTCCTGACGCTGTTGCTGGCCGTTCCCGCCCAGCAGCAGCCGCGGCTGTCCGACGAGCAGATCGATCAGGTGATCGCCTACGCGCGCACCGGCGACGGCCTCGGCGGCGTGCGGTGCTATGCCGCCGGGCGCCCGGGCGATCGGTCCGAGTTCAGCGGCGGTTTCGCGGTGATGCTCACGGGGCCGGCGGGACGCATCTTCGACGCGGTGAAGGCTGCGCAGGCAAAGGGGCTCGCGTTCACGCGCGCGCAGGTCACGCCGGACATGGCGGCGACGACGCTGGTCGTGATGGCGTATCCAGAGGCGCCGACGCAGGACTCGTCGGGCCGGCACTACGCGCCGCGCGCGACGGCATCACGATTCGCGCTGGCGGACCGCAGAGAATCGTCGTCGCGCCGAGGACGACGGAGACATTGCCCGGAGCGGACGGTGGCCCTGGCGTGCGCGCGGTGTTCGCCTATGAGGACTTCGCGAAGATTCACCTCGGCGACTTCGAGGTCGTCGTCCTCGCTGGCCAGGCCGAGCGCGTCTGCACGATCGATGCAGCGGCACGGGCGTCGATCAAGTAGTCGGATTGCAGGACGCGGCTAGAGCGGTCACTCCACAATCATGATGTCGACTCTGGAAAGCCGGATTCGGACGCTCCTCGCGCTGGGGCGGCGCATTCATGGAGAGCGGCCGGATCTGCAGGTCGCATTCCAGGATCCGGACGGGACTCCGTTCTGGCTGTGGCTGCAGACGCACGGCTGCCGCGAGTACCGATGAGGTCCGCGACGCATCCATTCCGGTTCCACCGGTCGCTGTCCAGGAGCACGTCAACTGCGGCGATTCGTGGGACTTCCTGCTCAACGGGGCGGCTATCTACTCGCTGCTTCTTCGTGTCGTCAACGATGTCCCCGGCGGTTTCGGAGAGATCGGTCCCGTTCTCGATTTCGGATGCGGCTCAGGCAGAAGCTTGCGATTTTTCCTCCGTCACGCGTTGGACGCAGCTTTCGTGGGGACTGACGTCGATTCACAAGCTATCGAGTGGTGCCACGACAACTTTCCGTTCGGGGAGTTCCAGGCGAACTCGGAGCAACCGCCGACAGGGCTTTCTGCCTCGACCTTCGGGTTCGCTTCAGCGATTTCAGTCTTCTCGCACTTGTCCGAGGCGAGCCACCGCAGCTGGCTACAGGAGCTCGCACGCGTCATGCGGCCCGGCGGGCTCCTGGCGATGACAGTCCATGGCACTCATGCCCTGCATCGGGCGACACTCGAGGAACCTGTCCGCAGCATGCTCGAGATCACCCCCGCCGATCTCGTGCGGGCCAACGCGGAAATCGAGCGTCATGGCTTTGCGTTCGTTTCTCAGCCAGCCGGTCACCTCGACCGGACGCTGTACGGAGTGAGCTTCGTCGCGGAGGACTACATCCGGCAGTCTTGCGCCCCGGACTTCGAGTGCCTCCGTTATGAGGTTGCTGCACTGGACGACTGGCAGGACCTCGTCGTGCTACGCCGAGCTCATCCGCATTCGCGCCTTGCCTCTTTGCGGCACCCGCGCATATAACGCGATCAGGAGGCCACACACATGGCTGTCGCGCGTGTCACCGAGATCATTTCCGCGTCCCCGAAGAGCTTCGACGACGCGATCGAGAAGGGCATCAAGCGGGCGGACAAGACGTTGAAGAACCTGAAGGGCGCGTGGGTGAAGAGCCAGAAGGTGGTGATCGAGAAGGGCAAGGTCATCGAGTATCGCGTGAACCTGAAGGTCACCTTCGTCCTGATCGAGTGATCGTCGCGACCGCGTGAGGCAAAAAGACGAAAACCCGCGGCAGCTGCGAGGAGCAGCCACCGCGGGTCCGTAGTCTGTAGTCTGTAGTCGAGTCTGAAGTCCGTAGTCCGTTAGTTGAACCGATACCGGAAGCTGAGCATCATCACGTAGACGTCCGCGATTGCCGCGTTGGTCTGGAACGTCTTGCTCACGAGCTTCGCGCTCGCGCCGGAGCCCACCGTCGCCAGACGGTACGTCGGACGGCCCTGCGCGTCGATGCCAGGGTTGGTCAGGATCCGGTTCTGGATCACGCTCTGGCTCACGCCCCAGTCGCTGTTGAGCATGTTGCCGAAGTTCGTGATGTCGAGCCGGATCTCGCCCGAGTGCCGGTTGCCGCTGATGTCCTTGCCCACCTGCTGCGAGATGCTCAGGTCGAGCCGCGGCACCATCGGGAACGCGACCGCGCCGCGCTCCGCGAACTGGCCGCGGTGCCCGCTGAGGTACGAGTCCTGGTTGATGTAGGCCTCGAACGCCGCCGCCTGATCGGCCCCGGTGAACGTCGGCCCGCCGTTGGCCACCGTGAACGTCTGGAAGTTCATCTCCGCGGTGTTCTTCGGGATGTAGATCAGGTCGTTCGCCGACCCGCCGTCGTGGTTCATGTCGCCCGAGAAGATGTAGCTCGTGTTGCACCCCGTGACGAGGCAGGCGCGCGACATGTCGAAGAACGCGCCAATCGTCGTCGCGCCGAACTTGAAGAAGTTGTGCGTGTAGGTCGGCGCGACGAAGAATCGCGGGCCGGCCGAGAACCCCGAGAGGGCCAGCGCCGGGTTGTTCGGGTCGTTGACGATCGGGTTGCCCGTCCACGAACCGGCCGCGATCGAGCCCGGATCGATCGTGTTGCGCGACTTGCTGTAGCTGTAGGCGGCCTTGAAGGCGAACCCCTTCGCGAGCGGCTTGGTCACGCTGCCGGCGAGCGACCAGGAGCGGCCGACGTCCTGGTTGAGCAGGACGATGTTCTCGACCACCGAGGCGTTCAGGCGGCCGTTGGTCCAGTTGGGACGGGCATCGACGCCCGTGAAGGCCGACTGCGGCGGCCGGCAGGTTGGCGTTGATGTAGTTCATGCCGTTGACGTCGCGGTTGTAGATGTACTCGCCGGTCGCGATCATCCCCCACGGAATCTTCCGGTCGATGGCGATGTTGGTCCGCCACGTCTGCGGGAACTTGAAGTTGTTGTCCGTCACCGCCACGTCCGCGCTGCGCGGGCGGCTGACCCGTGGCGGCGAGCTTGTAGGCGTCAGGATTCGGGTTGAACGGGAAGGCCGTGGTGTTCGTCGCCTGGATGAACCCGGTCAGCATGCCCGAGTTGCCGATCTGGTTCGAGATCCAGACGTAGGCGGGCTTGCCGGTGAAGACGCCCGTGCCGCCGCGGATCTGCGTGGCCTGATCGCTGTTGACGTCCCAGTTGAAGCCGACACGCGGCGACCACAGCGGCGACGCCTTGGGCAGCGCCCCGGTGTTGTAGTGCACGGGGTTGCCGCCCTGATCCCGGAAGGTGAACGAATCGACGAGCGGGTTGTCGAAGCCGGTGTCGCCGAAGTTGGCGACGTCCATGCGAACGCCGGCCGTCACCGTCAGGTTGCTCTTCGGCCGCCACTCGTCCTGCGCGTAGCCGCTGATGTACCAGACGTCGAGCGGCTGGAAGGGCGGGCTCGTCGAGCCCGGCACGTTCGAGTAGCGCACCTGGAACTTGTTCAGCGTCACCGGCGAGGTCGTCCGATTCGGGTTCGCGAGGAAGCCGTTCAGGTCCGTGTAGAAGTCGTCGAGCGAGTTGTAGACGTAGGCGCTCTGGATGCCCGGATAGAACGAGTTGTCCGAGTGGTACTTCTCGACGGCGCCGCCGAAGGTGATGGTCTGGTGGCCGCTGTACTTCGTGAAGCTGTCCTGCGCCTGGAAGGTGTTGTAGAGGAGCAGGTTCGCCGGCGTGAACGGCTCGCTGCCGATCGACGTGTAGGCGTTGCCGCCCTGCAGGATGTCGACGAACGGGAAGAGATCGCCGAGCTGCCCGCGGCTCTCGTCCTGCTTCGTGTAGCCCATGATCAGGTTGTTCGACATCGAGCTGCCGAGGACCGAGTTCCACTCGCCGATGCCCGACTTGATGTTCTCGAGGATCGAGTAGTCGGAGCCCTGGAAGTTCAGGAAGTTCGTGCTGAAGGTCTGCCGGCCGAACCCGAGCGACGACGAGCTGGAGAGGTTCACGTCGGTGCTCGAATGGAGCTGGTTGTACCGGAAGCTGACCTTGTTGTTCGAGTTGATGTTGTAGTCGCCCTTGACCAGGAACGGCTTGCCGGGCGTGTCCTTCGAGATGGCGTCGAACGGGCCCGTCTGGTAGTTGAACTTGGACGACAGCAGGTTGCTGATGTTCGTCAGGTCCGAGGCGAGAACGCGCGTCGTGTTGCCGGTTGCCGGCGCGCCGCCCGGGTTGGAGACGAAGGTCGTCAGCGGACGCTTGTCGCTCTGGCTCTCGAAGCTCTCGAAGAAGAACAGCCTGTTCTTGATGATCGGGCCGCCGGCCCACTCGCCGGTGTCGGTCGTGTCGAACGTGCCGGGATTGAACGTCTGGCCTGAGGCCTCCGTGCCGACGTACGACTCGTTGCGCGTGCGGTAGTAGAACGAGCCGCTGAAGCGGTTCGCGCCGCTTCGCGTCACGGTGTTCACGCCGGCGCCGACGAAGTTGCCCTGCCGCACGTCATACGGCGCCACCGACACCTGGATCTGCTCGATCGCTTCGAGCGAGATCGGCGCGACGTTGGTGCGATCGCCCGGCTGGCCGCCGAGACCGAACGAGTTGTTGAAGTACGAGCCGTCCACCGTGATGTTGTTCATCCGGTTGTCCTGGCCCGCGAAGCTCCCGATGGCGCCGTACTGCGGCGTCAGGCGCGTCAGGTCGTTGATGCGGCCCGAGACCGTCGGCAGGGTGCCGAGCTCCTCGCGCGTGATGGCCGTGGCCGCGCCCGTGCGCGCCGAGCTGAAGATCGGGCTGCTCTCCGCGGTGACCACGAGGCTCTCCGACACCTGCGCGGGCCCGAGCGTGAACGTCAGGTCCTGCGTGACGCCGAGGCTCAGCATGACCTCGCGCTGCTCGGCGGTCTGGAAGCCCTGAAGTACCGCGCTGACGGTGTACGGACCGCCGATGCGCATCCCCGGAATATTGAATCGCCCGTCACCCTGCGTGATTGCCGTGTAGGTCGTATCCGACGGCAGGTGCACGGCGGTGATGGTCACGCCCGGCAGCACCGCACCTGACGCGTCCTTGACGACGCCGGCGATGTTGGCGGTGGTGACGCCTTGCGCGAGCGCGCGCGCGGGCATCGACACGACCGCGCCGCACAGGATCAGAAGAACGAGCATTCTCGACAGAGTTCGAGGCATTGCTTCTCCATGACTTCGATGAAATCGATTCACTACTGGCGTTGTTCCAGCGCGCGGGGAAGGCGCTGCTGAGGCGACGCGGCGAGTGTAGTGGGGGGCCATCACGAACTTGTGACGCGCCGGCATTATGTGCTCGAAACGCGCGCGCAAGAACAGCACGACGTGCAAGAGGTCGGACGACTGGATCGTCGCCGCGACTTTTCGGCGCGAGTCACGGTGAATCGTCGGAGGATGGGAAGTGGCGCGCCCGGCAGGATTCGAACCTGCGGCCTTTGGCTCCGGAGGCCAACGCTCTATCCAGCTGAGCTACGGGCGCTTAGGGGTGCGGAACGGCTGCTGCGGCCGGCCGCGCCGTCGAGCAGCGGGCGGCCAACAGCATCCCAACAGTCTATCTGCTCCCGCCGTCGGCGACAACCGCCGTTCACTCCTGCCGCAGCAACTCAACGCAATCGCCGTCAGTCGCCCGCCGGCGCACGTCGATAGAGGAGACCGCGTACAAGACGCCGGGTTAGAGTAGTGCGAAGCGCGCGACGCTCGTCGATGCTTTCACGAACGCCTTCGGCCGAAGCGGGGCCAGGACACCCTCGTCGCCTGCGGACGGCGAGCCTCGTGCTCTTCATCCTGCTGGCCGTGGTGCACACCTGGCCGCTGGCCTCGGCGCCCGCGACGCTTTCCCGCAACGACACCGGCGACACGGTCCTGCACGAATGGACGCTGGCGTGGGTAGCGCATCAGGTCGTGCGGGATCCGCTGCACCTGTTCGACGCCAACATCTTCTATCCCGAGCGAACGACGCTGGCGTACTCGGACCACCTGTTCGTACAGGCGATGATGACGGCGCCGATCCTGTGGGCAGGCGGCTCCCCCGTCCTGGCGTACAACCTTCTCCTCATAGCGGGCCTCGCGCTGACCGGATGGACCACGAGCCTGGTCGTCCACCGCTGGACTGGAAGCTGGCTGGCTGCGACGCTGAGCGGATCGCTGATGGCATTCAACGCGTTCACGCTCACGCGCCTGCCGGAAGTCCAGGATCTCCACTTCGAGTTCTTTCCCCTCGCGCTTCTCGCCCTCGACCGCCTGCTCACACGGCCTCGTGTGCCGTCTGCGCTGACTCTCGCCGGCTGGTCGGTTCTCCACGCGCTCACCTGCGGGTATCTGCTGGTGTTCGGGTTCATCTCGCTCGTGGTCGCCACGGTGGTGCGGCCAGAGACGTGGAGCCGCCGGATTCGACAGATCGGGCCGCTGCTCCTGCTCGCCGCCGGCATCGCGGGCCTCGCGCTGCTGCCGTTCCTGATTCCTTACTTCCGCGTGAGCCGGGATCAAGGTCTCACGCGCCCGCTCTCGGAGGTGTCGAGGTACTCAGCGCACGCGGCCGACTACTTCGCGACCGGCGGACGGCTGCATTTCGCCCTCTGGAGTCGTCTGTTTTTCAAAAACTACGGCCTGTTTCCCGGCCTGATTGCCGCGGTCCTGAGCGGCATCGCCGTGGGGACGGGTGTGGCCGTGAAGGATCGTCGCGCTCGAATGGCGGTGGCGTTCGGGCTCGTCGCCCTTGCCTTGTCGTTTGGTCCGGCGTTTCCACCGTATCGATGGCTCTACGACATATTCCCGCTGCTGCGGGGGCTACGCGGCGCCGTGCGGTTCGGACAATTCTTCCTTGCCGCCGTGGCGATACTGGCTGGCTTCGGCCTCTCGGTCCTGGAGCCGCACCTCCGGCGCCGTGGGCTTGCGGTCGGGCTGCTGCTCATTGTCGGCGCAAACCTTGAGGCCCTTCGTGCGCCGCTTGAATATTCGCCCTACAGGGGAACCCCGCGCATCTACGACGCGCTTTCGGGGAGCGGCCGCGCTGTCGTTGTCTGTTTTCCGCTCTACAGCCATGAGGCCATTTCCCTCAATACCGAATACATGCTGGCGTCGACGCGCTTCTGGAAGCCGATGCTGAACGGCTATTCGGGTTTCGTTCCGGCCAGTTTCAATCGTCACGGCTCCGCGCTCGCCGGGTTTCCCAATCCGGCATCCATTGAATATCTCCGCTCGCTCGACGTGTCCCACGTCGTCGTGGAAAGCCGTCTGATGGATCGGGGGCGGCTGGATCAACTGGACCGAATTTCCCAACTCCAGATGTGGGCCAGCCGACGGCAACGTGAGGATCTATCTCCTGAAACAGGCGGCACCGCCGGCCGCCGGGGAGGAGTGAGCGAGGGCGCATCGCTTCCGCGCTGTATGAATCGCCACCTCAGCATGGGCGCGCGCCCATCACGAGTCTGCGGGGGCGTCGCGCCGAGTTGGCAAGGGCGTGCCGCGGTCCGTTCCTTGCAGACTGGCCCAGACGTGACGCACGCGACCTCATCCGTCGAGCCTCAGCAGGCAGCAGCCTCGGCCGGGCTTCGCTATGTTACCGACCGCGCGCCGGGCATTCGACGCCGACGATCGGGCGCGGGCTTCACGTACGCAGACGCCGACGGCCGCACGATCCGCGATGCGCGCGAGTTGACGCGCATTCGATCGCTCGTGATTCCACCGGCATGGACCGACGTGTGGATTTGCGCGAACGCGTCAGGACATCTCCAGGCGACCGGCCGCGACGCGAGAGGACGCAAGCAGTACCGCTATCACCCTCGCTGGCGCGAGGTCCGCGACGAAGCGAAATACGACCGCATGCCCGCGTTCGCTGCGGCATTGCCGCTGATTCGCAGGCGCATCGCGCGCGATCTTGCCGAGCCGATCCTGTCCATCAACAAGGTCGTCGCCGCCGTCGTCTCGTTGCTCGAGAAGACGTTGATCCGCGTCGGCAACGAGGAATACGCGCGCAGCAACCGCTCGTTCGGCCTCACCACGCTCGAGACCGCGCACGCACGCATCAACGGCTCGACGGTGAGGTTCCGCTTTCGCGGCAAGTCCGGCAAGTTCCACGACATCACGCTCAGCGACGCCCGCCTCGCGCGCATCGTCCGGCGCTGTCAGGAGCTGCCGGGCCGCCATCTCTTCCAGTACATCGACGAAGACGGGACCATGCACGATGTGGGAAGCGCAGACGTCAATGACTACCTGCGCGACACGACCGGGCAGGATTTCACGGCCAAGGACTTCCGCACGTGGTCGGGGACGGTGCTCGCCGCGCAGGCTCTTTACGCGATGGCGGCTGCCGCGTCGGTGACCGCGGCCAAACAGAACGTGGTCGCGGCGATCGACGAAGTCGCCGAGGTCCTGGGCAACACGCGCGCGGTCTGCCGCAAGTGCTACGTGCACCCGGTCGTCCTCGATCGCTACATGGACGGCGGACTCCTGGATCTGCCGGCGCGCGCGATGGCCCGGGGTCCGCGGCCCGCGGGCACGGGCCTCAGCGCGGCCGAGAAAGCGGTGGTCGCGCTGCTTCAGCGAAAGCCGCGAAAGACGGCCGAACGCAAGACCGCCTGAGACGGACACGTCACGCACGGCTGACGCGCCGGCCGTCACACCGTCGGCCAAAGCCGGGTTAGAGTGGTGCGATTGTGTTGAGTGCCCTGCGGCCCCTCACCCGCCCGCTGATCTGGCCGTTGTTGGTCGCGGTGCTGGCGTCGGCCCTGTGGTTCGGCATCCGATCCAAGCGCGCCACGCTGGTCGACTTCGAGGTCTACCGCACCGCGGCCGCCCGCGCGCTCGAGCAGGCGCCGCTCTATCGCCCCGAGGACGGGCACTACCAGTTCAAGTACTGGCCGATCTTCGCCGTCGCGATGGCGCCGTTCGCGCTTCCGACGCGAGCCATCGCGTCGGTGCTCTGGTACGCGCTCTCGGTGGCGCTGCTCTATCTCTTCCTGCGGCAGTCGCTCAGGCTGCTGCCCGATCGGCGAGTCCGCGCGCGCGTGGCTCGTGTTGCTCGTCGTGCTCTGCACGGGCAAGTTCTGGGTGAAGGAGCTGACGTTCGGGCAGACGAACGTCCTGCTGGCCGTCGTCCTTACCGGCGCGCTGGCCGCGGCCGAGCGCGGGCGCTGGCGCGTCGCGGGCGTGCTCATCGGCGTCGCGACGTTCGTCAAGCCGTACGCCCTCCTCCTCTTTCCCTGGCTTGCCGTCGTCGGCGGACTCGAATCGGCGGCGATTGCCGGCGGCGTCGTCGTGGCGGGACTGCTCGCGCCGGCGATCATCTACGGCTGGAACGCCAACCTGACCGAGGTCGCGGGCTGGTATCGCACGGTCACCGACACCACGGCGCCGAACCTCCTCAACGCCGAGAACATCTCGTTCGCGACGATGTGGGCGAAGTGGATCGGCCCGGGCGCACTGGCCTCGAGGCTCGCGCTTGCCACCGATGTCGCGGCGCTGGGTCTGTTCGCGATCGTCTTCGCGCTCAGACGCCGCGCGTCACGGCCGCTCTATCTCGAATTCGGCCTGCTGATGCTGCTCGTGCCGATGCTGTCGCCGCAGGGCTGGGACTACGTGCTGCTCATCGCCGCGCCGGCGTTCTTCCTGCTTTTCGATCGATGGCTGTCGGTCAGCGTGGCGTGGAGGGTGGCGACCGTCGTCGCCGTCTTCCTCGTGAGCTTCACGATCTTCGATGTGGTCGGCCGCGCGGCCTACGTCCGGTCCATGCAGCTCTCCGTCGTGACGCTTGGCGGCGCGCTGCTCGCGCTCTGCCTGACCCACCTGCGATGGCGATCGCTGGCGTGACCGGCCGCCGGCTGCTCTGGCCGATCGTGCTCGCGCTCGTCGCGGTCGTGCTCTACGACACCAGCATCAAGCGGCGGAACATGGTGGACTTCGGCGTCTACCGCGTGGCCGCGGGCCGTGCGCTGGCGGCCGAGCCGCTCTACCGGGAGGACGACGGGCACTACAAGTTCAAGTACTTGCCGGCGTTCGCGTTCGCGATGGCGCCGTTCGCGTGGCTCGAGGCCTCCACGGCGAAGGCGCTCTGGTTCGGCCTGTCGGTCGGCCTGCTCGCGGCGCTGCTCCGCTGGTCCATCTGGGCGATTCCCCGGCGTCGGCGCTCTGCCACCCTGCTCATCGTCCTCACCGTCGTCGTGATGGCGAAGTTCTACGGGCACGAGCTGACGCTCGGGCAATCGAACATCCTGCTTGGCACGGTCCTCGTCGCGGCGCTCGTGGCGGTAGAAGCAGGCGCTCCGCTGCGTCGCGGCGGCGCTCTTCGGCCTCGCGGTGTTCGTGAAGCCGTACGCGGTGATCCTGCTGCCGTGGGTGCTGGCGTCGTGCGGCTTCGCCGCGACGCTGGTGAGCGCGGCGGTCGTCGCGGCGGGACTGCTGCTTCCGGCGCTCGCCTACGGCTGGCAGGGCAACATCGATCTGCTGACGGCGTGGTGGGCGACGGTGACGGGATCGACGGCGTCCACGCTGGTCGGCGGCGACAGCGTGTCGGTGGCCGCGATGTGGGGCAAGTGGCTGGGCGTCGGCACGACGGCGACCGCTGCTGGCGACACTCTCGGGTCTCGTGCTGCTCGGCCTCGCTGCGTTCGTCTGGCTGCGGCGGCGGGCCGTCGAGACGCCGGAGTATCTCGAGGTCGCGCTGCTGATGGTGCTCATCCCGCTCCTGTCGCCGCAGGGCTGGGACTACGTGCTGCTGCTCTCGACGCCGGCCGTGGCGTTGCTGATCGATCGCTGGAGCGACCTGACGCCGGCATGGCGCGTCCTCGTCGCCCTCTCTCTCGGCGTGATGGGCCTCGCCATCTACGACGTGCTTGGCCGCGAGCTGTACGGGCAGTTCATGGCGCTGTCGATCGTCAGCGTCTGCGCGCTCGGCGTCGTGGCCTCGCTCGCGCATCTGCGTGTCAGGGCGCTGGCGTGAAATAGTCGGCTGCCTAGTACCCCGTTCCGCGAATCAGCTGCACGTCCGAGACGGCGACGCCGCGTCCGCCCACCCGTCCGACGGGCTGCTCGCTGAGCCGATCGATCAGGATACAGGCCTCGTTCGTGCCCGGCGAGACGGCGCCGGCCGGCAGATCCCACTCGTAGACATGCCAGCCAGGCTGCAGCGTCTGCGCGGGCAGCGACGCGCCGTTCACGCGAAGCGCCACGGTGGTCGCCGGGCTGCGATCGTCACGTAGCGCCTGCACACGCACGCGGGTGACTGGCGCGCGCGCCACAGGCAGCATCACACGTGCCTCGGACGCGATCATCCAGCGGAACGGGCCGGCCGCGTCCCAGTCGACGCGAGACCAGCCGTCGCCTGTGAGCTGCGCCTGCGCGTCGCGTCCCATCTGCAGAACCTCCGAGCGGCGATCCGGCGAGCGGAGCAACCCGCGTGTGTTCACGCGGACAGCGTCGGCGGTCGCCCTCGCGTTGTCGCCCGCAAGGCGCGCAAAGGCGTGCGCCGGCACGCCGCCGGTGGCGACGAACACCGCGGCCGGATCTCCGGCGGCGGCGACCTCGAACCGGTACCGATGCGGATCGCGCTGCAGCGCCTGCAACCGCTCCGCACCCGGCTCGTCGTTCGCGCTCAACGGCCGGTCTTCTCTCGCGACGGCGACGCGCGGACTGCCGGTGGTCTCGACGACGCGCGGCGCGAGCGCGGTGTCGTCGCCGAAGAGCAGCACGAGCCGTTCGCCCGGCGGCACGTGGACGATCGCACTCGCCGTCTCGAAGGCCGCCGAGAGATCGGTCCAGCTGTGATCGACTGGCGTCGGGTCGGGCAGCTCGCCCAGCGGATAGGCGCTGAGAGAGGTCGCTGCCATCGGCACCTGGAAGCCGTCGGCGGCCTCCAGCACGAATGCCGCCATGCAGGGCGCCGTCAGGCTCCCAGGCCGCGAGCACGGCCCCCTCCTGCGTCCGCACGATCTCGCGCGATCCCAGGCGCACGCTGGCCTCGGTCGCATCCGCGCGAACAGTGATGTCGTCCGGTGGACGGCTGCGGCCCCCTCCGACAGGCTCACGCGCGGCGGCTCTCACCGACACCCCGAGCCGGCCCGTCTGCAGCAGCGGCTCGCGGCCGCTCCGCTGCGCCCACGCAGGCAATGCTGGCCGGCGCGATCCCGGCGAGCGTCGACGGACCTCCGATGGCCGACAGCGATGCGCCGCGCGAGGCCGCGAACGCCGACGATTGCGCCGCCGGCACGCCCAGCGCCACGATGACGTCGTCGGGGAGCCGGGCGAGGAAACGATCGAGCGGGCCTTCGAGCAGGCGAACCGGCGCGAAGCTCACGCTCCGCGCCTTCGAGGCGAAGCCGCGTCGCCGACTTCGCGAACGCGAAGACGCGCATGCCCAGGTCCATCTGACTGCGGACGGCGGCGACGTGCGGCGACGTCAACGGGATGTGGCGGCCGTGCCCGGGCCCGTCGCCGAGGAGCTTCGATGTCACCATCCGATCGACGAGAAAATCCTCTTTCACCAGCGCGGCGGGCTCAGGCAGCGCCTCGAGCAGCCGATCGAGCTGCACGTCTTCCCTGATGTCGCGGCTGCGATCGGCCGCGCGGAAGTTCGTCGCGACGAGCCACACCGGAAGCGCGCAGCACACGACGGCCACGAGCGGAGCGACGACCCTGCCGCGCCAGGCGCCGGCGATCCACTCGCCGCCGACCGCGGCGGCGAGCCAGAGCACGAGAATCGTCGGCACGAGGAACACCGGCGTGTCGTTCACGGCGTAGTTCAGCGCGAAGGCGAAGACGACGACGGCGCCGGTCAGCAGCAGCGCCGCCTGGTCGCGTCGCCGCCAGAGCAGCCAGAGGGCGCCGGCAAGCGCGAGGGCGAGGCCGACAATCGTGAGTTCGGGCACGAGAACGCTCTTCAGCAGCCACGGCAGGCGTACGGTGAACAGCGCGCGCGGGCTGAAGGCAAAGAGGCGTTCCTGGAACTGGCCGCCGAGCACGACGCCGCCCAGCTCCTTGACCGACGTCGCGCGCGACTCGACGTAGGCGTCGGGCTGACTCGAACGCCAGAGGATGAAGACGTATTGCAGCAGTCCGCATGCGAGCATGCCCGCCGTCACCGCCAGCGTCCGCGGGCGAAGCACGAAGCGGGCGTCGGTCAGGAGCGCGAAGATCACGATGCCCGGAACGAAGCCCACGATGGTCGTGTGATTGCCGAGGCCCGCCGCGAAGAGCGCGACGGCAACGAAGTACCAGCGCGCGCGGTGCGTCTGGCTCCAGACAAGCAGCGACAGCAGCACGCCGGCGACGATGGCGGCGTTCAGCGTGTAGACCTCCGCGATGACCGCCTGCGACCAGAAGACGCCGCCAGACGCGAGGCCGAGCGCCGCCGCCGCAGCGATGACGCGTCGGCAGCCGAGCCGCCGCGCGATGAGGAACGCCAGCCCAACGGTCAGCGCGCCGAGCAGGGCCGAGAAGAGGTTGATTCGGTACGCGAGCGAGCCGATCGGAAGGTACGAGAACGCGTGCGTCAGGAGCACATAGAGCGGATAGCCGGGATTGTGCGCGACGCCGAGCACGCGCCCGACGAACTGGAACATCGCCGTGTCGACATCGGCGGTAAGACCTGGCGCGAGCGTGCGGACGTACAACAGAAGGGCGATCGCGGCGACGCCGCCCGACCACGCGAGGTCGCGCTTCACGAGCCGGTCGGCCCCGCCGGGGACAACTTCTCGCCTTCGGCGGGCGTCAGCATCCACCCGTCACGATCCACGTAGTCGACAGCGGCGTCCTTCGGGCCGCCTGTCCGCGTCGCGGGACGTCCGGCGCACCCGCGCGATCCGACGGCCGTGGCGCCAGCGGCGACTGCGACCACTCCGGCCGCGGCAATCCCGAGCGCGGTCCGTCGCGAGATGGCAGACATGCGATCAATTCCTCCTGGCAAGCGTCTCGGCGAGCCGCAGCGCGAGCGCCACGATCGTGAGCGTCGGGTTGGCGTAGCCGCCGCTCGGAAACACCGACGAGCCGGCGACGAACAAGTTGTCGTACCCGTGCACGCGGCAGTCGGAATCGACGACCGAAGACGACGGGTTGTCGCCCATGCGGGTGGTGCCGAGCGTATGTCCCTCCCCCGCGGCCTGCCGGTAGATCCGGTCGTTGTTCACGCGCACGCGGCCCTGCCCCAGCCGGATCAGCGTCTCGCCGAACACACGGAGCGTGCGCTCGACGTTCTGGAAATCCTTCGCATCGATCGCGCAGTGCGCCGACGGACGATGCAACCCCCATCGATCGCGCTCAGGGGTCAGCACGACGCGGTTCGATGGCGACGGCAGCATCTCGGCGTGCGCGGTGATGTCGTAGTGGAAGTACGGGCGACCCGATTCGGCCGTCATGAACCTCGCGATGTCGTGGTCGGGGCTCTTCTTCATGCATTGGAGCGCGCAGCCATACAGGCCGTGCTGAATCGACAGCGGGCCGTCGGCGACGATCGTGTGCATGCCCGTGCTCTTGTTCGCCTCAGGCCAGTACTTGTCGAGCTCCGCCTCCAGCACGCACTCGCCGGCCAGGTAGAACTCCGGGTGCTCCATCAGAAACTGCCCCACGACGCCGCTCTCGTTGCCGACGGGCACCGCGCCGTCCTCGCGCGGCTGGAGCAGCAGCTGCGCGTTGCCCATGCCGCCGGCCGCCACGACCACCGACTGGCCGGGAGCCAGCGTCAGCGGCCGTCGAATCCCGAGCGCGTGATCGACGTAGGTCACGCTCGTGACGTGCGAGCGGCTGGCGTTGGCCTCGAATCCGACGACCGATCGGCCCAGCGCGACGTCGACGCCGCCACGCCCCTCGAGCGCCGCGCGGTACTTCGTGCCGAACCGAGTGGCTGGTCCGGTCGGCACCGGCCGATACACGAACCCCGGCACGAACGGCTTCTCGAACGCGACGTATTCGGGGTCGCGGTCGAGGATTTCGGCCGCCGCGTTCCAGTACGGCACGAGCGCCGGCCGGGCAATCGGCCAGCGCGCGCCGACGGCGGGGTTGTCGAGGTCGATGTCGCGATGCGTCACGCACCAGCCGGCCCAGAGCGCGGACGTGCCGCCAAGGGCGCGGTACCAGTGCCCGTTCCAGGTACTCGCCCGCGTAGTGGCCGTAGCCGATCGAGTTCGACAGCCCGCTCCGCGGCTGGTCGGCGTCGCCGGACTCGAAGACGAGCACGCGCTTGCGCGCCTTCGCCAGCGCGAGCGCCAGCGAGATGCCGGCCGGCCCCGATCCGACGATGAAGCAGTCGTAGAGCGGCCGCGTCGAACCGATCCGTGACGAACATGCCGGACGAATTGTAACGGCGACGGTCCCGGGATCAGCCGCGCCCGCCAAACGGCATCTTCGTCGCCATCACCGTCAGGCAGGGCACGTTGGCGTCGAGCGGCAGGCCGGCCATGTAGAGCACGGCGTCGACGACGTGGCGCACGTCGACTCGCGGCTCGGACTTGATCTCCAGATTGGCCTGCAGCGTGCCGGTCGCGAAGCGCTCGGTCATCTCGGTGGCGGCGTTGCCGATGTCGATCTGGCCGCACGCGATGTCGAAGGGACGCCCGTCGAGCGCGGTGGCCTTCGTCAGGCCCGTGATGCCGTGCTTGCTGGCGGTATAGGCCACCGAGTGCGGACGCGGCACGTGCGCGGCAATCGATCCGTTGTTGATGATCCGGCCGCCGCGCGGCGTCTGCGTCTTCATCATCCGCACCGCCTCGCGGGTGCAGAGGAACGCGCCCGTCAGGTTCGCGTCGAGGACCGACCGCCACTGCTCCAGAGTGACGTCCTCGACCGACGCGGGCTTGCTGGCCGTCCCGGCGTTGTTGAAGAGCAGATCGAGCCGGCCGCAGCGCTCGCGAACCGTGTCGAACAGCGCCTTGACGGAATCCGGGTCGGTGACATTGCCCGGCACCGCCAGCACAGACGCAGCGTTCGCGCCGGCCCGCCGCACGGTCTCCTCGAGCGCCTCGGCGCGCCGGCCGGAGACGACGACGGTGTAGCCATGCGCGACGAGGCCGAGCGCGACTGCCCGTCCGATGCCAGAGCCGCCGCCCGTGACGACGGCAATCCTCGATGGTGTCTCCACGCCGCGAACGGTAACATGACCGGCCGTGAAGATTCTCGTCACCGGCGCGGCCGGGTTTCTCGGGCGGCGGGTCATCGCGGCGCTGCTCGGTCAGTCCGATGCGGCGGTCACGCGCGTCATCGCTGCCGATCTGACGCCGGTGCCCGATCGACGACCCGCGGGTCGATCCGCGCGTCGGCGCGGTCGAGGACGAGTCGTTCGTGCGCTCCGTCGTCGAGCGCGACGTCGACGTCGTCTATCACCTGGCGGCCGTGCTCAGCGGGCAGTCCGAGGCGGAGTTCGACGTCGGCATGCGCGTCAACCTCGATGGCACGCGCCGGCTGCTCGAGGCCTGTCGCCTGTCGGCGCGCCCGCCGCGGGTCGTGTTCTCGAGCACGATCGCCGCGCTTGGCGGGCCGCTGCCGGCGGTCGTCCCCGAGACGCAGATGGTCGAGCCCGAGTCGAGCTACGGCGCGGAGAAGGCGATCTGCGAGCTGCTGGTGTCGGAGTACTCCCGGCGCGGCTTCGTGGACGGCGTCAGCTGCCGCGTGCCGACAGTGGCGATTCGTCCGGGGAAACCGAACTCGGCGCTCTCGTCGTTCGTCAGCGGGATCGTGCGTGAGCCGCTGGCGGGTGTCGATGCGGTCTGTCCCGTGCCGCTCGAGACGCGTGTGTGGATCTCGTCGCCGGACGCCGCGACGCGGAATCTCGTGCACGCCGGCCGCGTGGCGGCGGCGTCGCTCGGCGGGCGCCGCACGGTGAACCTGCCGGGCCTCTCGGTCACGCCAGGCGAGATGCTCGACAGCCTCGAACGCCTCGCGGGCCACGACGTCCGCGCGCGCGTCCGCGTCGAGGTCGATCCCCGCACCGCGCGCATCGTCGGCACGTGGCCGGGCGCGTTCGACGTCACCCGGGCGTTGAGCCTTGGATTCACCGTCGATCGCGACATCGACGCGGTGATTCGGCAGTTCATGGCGGAGCGGACCTGATCGACCTGCTCGACCCGCTCGACCTGCTCGACCCGATCGACCCGATCGACCTGCTCGACCCGGCTCTTCAGTGGTCTATGAACGCCCGCATATTCGCCATGTAGCGATCGCCCGCCACCGCGTGCTTCGGGAACGCCCGCTCGATGGCGTCGAGCTCGGTGGCCGACAGCGTGATGGCCGTGGCGTCGATCAGCTCGTCGAGATGCTCGCTTCTCGTCGTGCCCGGGATTGGAATGATGCCCTCGCCCTGCGCCATCACCCACGCCAGCGCGAGCTGGGCGGCCGTCGCGCCGCGCGCGTGCGCCAGGGCTTCGAGCGTGCGCACCAGCTCGATGTTTCTCTCGAAGTTCTCGCCCTTGAACCGCGGCATGTTCCGCCGCACGTCGTCGGGCGCGAAGTCCTCGACGCGCTTGATGCTGCCGCTCAGGAAGCCGCGACCGAGCGGGCTGTAGGGCACGAAGGCGACGCCCAGCGTGCGGCACGCCTCGAGCGCGCCGTTCTCCTCGGGCTCCCGCGACCAGAGCGAGTACTCCGTCTGCAGCGCCGCGACCGGGTGAATGGCGTGCGCGCGCGTCAGCGTGGCCGCGCTCACTTCCGAGAGGCCGATGTGGCGGATCTTCCCTTCGTGCACGAGATCCGACAGCGTGCCGATCGCGTCCTCGAGCGACGCCGACACGGGGTAGAACCGATGGAGGTAGTAGAGATCGATGGTCGTCGACGCCGAGGCGCCGGAGGCTGCCTTCGCAGCTCGCGCGGATGTATTCGGGCCGGTTGTTGATCTCGCGCTTGCCAGGGTCCGCCGGGTCGCGCACGAAGCCGCACTTGGTCGCGATGACGACGCCGTCGCGGCGCCCGGCGAGGGCGCGACCGAGGAGCTCCTCGTTGATGTACGGCCCGTACATGTCGGCCGTGTCGAAGTGGTTGATCCCTCGGTCGAGCGCGTGATGGATGGTCTGGATCGAGCGCTCGTCGTTGCGCCCGCCGTAGAAGTCGGACATCCCCATGCAGCCGAGCCCGATGCTCGACACGGATGGGCCGCCCCTTCCGAGGGGACGCGTGCTCAAAAGACGCGTGCTCATTCGCCGATCGTATACCAGGGCTGTAGACTCAGGATGTGCTCGACAGTCCGCTCGATCGTGGCCTCGAGGCGTTCGCCCGCCGCGCATGGGCGCAGTCGTTTGCCGAGCTGTCGCGCGCGGACGCCGCGTCGCCGCTCGCGCCGGCACTGCTGGAGCGCCTGGCGATGGCCGCCTACCTCGTCGGCCGCGACGTCGAGAGCGAGGAACTGCTGGCGCGCGCGCACCAGGGCTTCCTCTCCGACGGCGACCCCGTCGGCGCGGCACGCTGCGCCGTGTGGATCACCTTCGGCCTGTTCAGCCGCGGCGATCGGGCGCGCGCGGCCGGCTGGGCGCAGCGGGCGCATCGACTGATCGACGACGGCCAGATCGACTCGGCGGAACAGGGCTACCTGATCGTGCAATCGGCGCTGAAGGCGGTGGGCGAAGGCGACGTCGAGAGCGCGCGGCAGCGCTTCGGCGACGCGGCAGCCATCGGGGAACGGTTCGGCGACCGCGACCTGGTGAACCTGGCGCGACAGGGACAGGGGCGCGCGCTGATCCGGTTGGGCCAGACGACGGCCGGCGTGGCGCTGCTGGACGAGGTGATGGTGGCCGTCACCCAGGGCGAGCTGTCGCCGATCATCACCGGCACGATCTACTGCAGCGTGGTGGACGCGTGCTTCGACATGTTCGACCTGAGGCGCGCGCACGAATGGACCGAGGCGCTCGACGGCTGGTGCGCCAGCCAGCCCGACCTCGTGCCGTATCGCGGCAGCTGCCGCGTGCACCGCGCGGAGATCATGGTCCTCCGCGGCCGGTGGGACGAGGCCATGCGCGAAGCCGAGCGCGCCTCGGCGCCCGGCAGCGCGCAGACACTCGGCTCGGCGTGGTACCAGCGTGCGGAGATCCACCGACTGCGCGGAGAGCTCGCTGAGGCCGAGGACGCGTATCGCAAGGCCAGCGACGCCGGACGATCGCCACAGCCAGGCCTGGCGCTGCTGCGGCTGGCGCAAGGCCGCGTGGAGGCCGCGCTCTCCGCCATCGATCGGGCCACCGACGAAGCGCGCGAGCGCAAGTTCCGCGCGGGCCTTCTGGCGGCGCGGATTGAGATCCGCCTCGCGGCCGGCGATCGTGCCGGCGCGCGCCGCGACGCCGACGAGCTCTCGGCCATCGCCACGGACTTGTCGACGCCGTTCACGACCGCCATCGCCGGCCGGGCGCAGGGCGCGGTGGCGCTGGAGGAAGGTGACGCCAAAGCCGCGTTGCGATGGCTCGAGGCATCGCGGGAGTCGTGGCGCGAGCTGGACGCGCCATATGACACCGCGCGGACGCACGTCCTCATCGGCCGCGCGTGCCGGGCGCTCGGCGACCGCGATGGCGCGCGGATGGAGCTCGAGTCCGCCTGCAGGACGTTCAAGACGCTGGGGGCGGCGACCGACCTTGCCGCGACGGAACGGCTCGGACGGGAGCTCGTGAACGAACCCGCCGGCGGCGCCCTGACGCCGCGCGAAATCGAGGTGCTTCGCCTCGTGGCCTCCGGGAAGACGAACAAGGCCATCGCCGATGAGCTGGCCATCAGCGAGAAGACCGTAGCCCGCCATCTCAGCAACATCTTCGTCAAGCTCGACTTGCCGAGCCGGGCGGCCGCGACGGCGTACGCCTTCCAGCATCAGCTCGTGTAATACACAGAAATACCCATACGGCCGCGCGGCCCGCGTGCATGCTTCAGCTGATGCGCGGGTCCGACAGACCCTGTACGCTTCGTGGTGTCGCCGGTTCCCGGCGTCACGCGAGGTGGTCATGTCGACACAACAGAAGCCGGAACGCATTCATACCGTCGTGATTGGGGCGGGCCAGGCGGGCCTGTCCGTCGGTCATTCCCTGCAGGCGCGCGGAGTGGACTTCGTCATCCTCGACGCGAACGAGCGCATCGGCGATGCCTGGCGGCATCGCTGGGACTCGCTGCGGCTCTTCACCCCTGCCAAGTTCGATGGCCTCGCCGGGCTCCCGTTTCCTGCGCCGCCGAACGACTTCCCGACCAAGGACGAGATGGCGGACTACCTCGAGTCGTACGCGAGGCACTTCGCGCTTCCGGTTCGCCCGTCAACGCGCGTCACGCGCCTGACGAAATCCGGAGAGTCGTTTCTCGTCGAGACGACTCGCGGCACGTACGAAGCCACCGAGGTCGTCGTCGCGATGGCGACGTATCAGGTGCCCGTGACCCCTTCCTTTGCCGGCGAGCTCGATCCGCGCATCCGCCAGATCCAGTCGATCGACTACCGGAACCCGGAGCAGCTGGCCGAGGGGGACGTGCTGCTCGTGGGCGCCGGAAATTCAGGCGCGGAGATCGCCCTCGATGTAAAGGCCGGCCGCCGCGTCTGGCTCGCGGGCCCGGACACCGGCGAAGTGCCGTTCCGCATCGGCGGCCTCGCGGCACGGCTGCTGCTCGGGCGGTTGATGCTGCGCGGCGTCTTCCACTACCTCCTGACGGTGGACACGCCCATCGGCCGTCGCGTGCGTCCGAAGGCGCTGCACCGCGCGGCTCCGCTGATCCGCACGCGGCGCACCGAGCTGACCAGGGCCGGCATCGTCCGCGTCCCTCGCGTCACGGGGGTCACGTCCGGCGCACCGGCGCTGGCGGACGGACGCATTCTGGAGTCGGTGCGCAACGTGATCTGGTGCACAGGATTTCAGCCGGGCTTCTCGTGGATCGACCTGCCGATCTTCGATGCCGCAGGGAGATCCGCGCCACGACCGGGGCATCGCCGCGGACGTACCCGGGCTGTACTTCGTCGGCCTGAACTTCCTCTACGCGTTCTCGTCCACGATGATTCACGGCGTGAGCCGGGATGCGGAGCGGATCGCGAGCGCGATCGCGGCACGGCGATCGGCGGCGGCCGGGTCCGCTCGTGGCATGACGATTCCGTCCGGCGCGAGTCTCCCCGCGCGGGTGTGATCCGCAAAACTGTGGCGGCGGCTGCGATTTCGTCATGGGCAGCGGACGGAGATCGCGCGCTGGCGCGGAAAGTGACGTGGTCTCGATCTTGCTCCGGCCGGAGTCACCGGTCCGCGGAGCGCCTGATGTCAGACACCGACCCAACGCGAGCCGCCGTCACCTGGCGGCGATTCCCGCGTCATCCCGCGACGCGTCTGCCCTCGCTTCGCGCGAGCATCCTCGCCGGCCCCGACGTGCAGGTCATCAACGTCGCGCGCGGCGGCATGCTCGTCGAGTCGGATGTCCGCCTGACGCCCGGCGTCGGCCTCTGCCTGAACGTGACGCTGGGCGATCAGGTGTATCAAATCGCCGGCCGCGTCAGCCGCGTCGACGCGTCGCTCACGGACGGCCGCGTCAAGTACCGCGCGGGGATCGCGCTCGATCAGGAGATGGCGATCTTCGATCTTCCGCTCGCTGCCCGAGACGTCGGCGGCGGATGCCGAAGCGGACCGCGCGCTCGACACGGAGCTTCAGGAGCGGCTGCAGCCGCCGGTCGAGGGCGAGACGGCGGCGGCGCTGCGCGCCGAGCTCAACGAGCTGCGCCTCGAGGTGCAACAGCAGCGCGAGGCCGGGGCGGCTCTTCGTCAGGCCGTCGACTCGGGTGAAGCGGCGCGGCGGCAGCTGATCGACGCCCAGGCCGTCGAGCGCACGCGCTGGGCCGAGGAACGCACGCTGCTGCAGGAACGCGCGAGAGAGAACGAAGAGCAGGCCGCGACCCTCGCACGCAAGATTCGGAGCGTCGTCGAAGCGCAGCGCGACCAGGCCGGGCAGCACGCCCTCGAGAAGTCGCGGCTCGAGGCCGAGGCCAACGAGGCCACGCAGCAGCTCACGGAGCTTCGCGCGGTGCACGCGTCGCTGCTCGCGACGATCTCGCAGCGTCTCGAGGCCTTCGAGCGGGAACGCGCCGAGTGGCAGGCCGAGCGCCAGCGCGCGACGAGCGAGACTCGACGCCGCCGAAGGCTGGAGCAGCGACCAGCAGGACCTGCTCTACCGCATCCGTCAGCAGATGGCCACGGTGTTTTCGCTGCTCGACGGCAGCCCGCACCTGCTCGGCCCGCGACCCGTCGCGCGCGAGCTGCCGGCAGGGCCGCCCGTCGCGCCGCCGACGCCGATTGAAGCCGACGCGCTTCGGTCGGAGCCTGCCGCGATCGCGTCGTAGCGCCGACCCCGCTCGACCTGATCGACCCGCTCGACCTGCTCGACCCGCTCGACCCGATCGACCCGAGTCTCAGGGCCGAATCACGGTTCCGTCTCGCCTCCGCGTCGTCCCCCACCCGTAGTCGAAGTTGGGCGGCCCGGCGGGAACGGAAATTTCGCCGCGGCCTTCTCGTCGATGTCGATGCCGAGACCCGGCGCCTCGACGGCCATCATGTAGCCGTCCTTCGTCTCGGGGCAGCCCGGAAACACGTCGCGCGTGGCCTGCGGGAAGCGTCCGCCCTCGTGCACGCCGAAGTTGTAGCTCGCCAGCTCGAGCGCCAGCTGCGCCGCGTGCGCGATGGGAGACGCGTCGCCCGGGCCATGCCATGCCGTGCGGACGCCGAAGAACTCCGCCAGCGCCTGCACTTTTCGCGCGGGACTGAGCCCGCCGATCTGGGAGATGTGGATCCGGATGAAGTCGATCAGCCGCTCGCTGAGAAGCGGCGCGTATTCGTGGACCGTGTTGAACAGCTCGCCCATCGCAAGCGGCACGCTCGACTGCTGGCGCAGGATGCCGGAAGTGATCGTTCTCCTCGGGCGGCAGCGGATCCTCGACAAAGAACAGCCGATACGGCTCGAGCGCCTTGCACAGGTTCACCGCCTCGGGCAACGTCACGCGCTCGTGCACGTCGTGCAGCAGCTCCACGTCGTCGCCAAGCGCGGTGCGCATGTGCTCGAAGAGCTTCGGCACCATGCGGACGTACGGCGCCGAGTCCCAGATCGCGCCGGGCGCCGTTGGGCCGACCGTCGCCGGCCGATCGCCGCGCGCGCCAGCGGCCGGCGATCCGTAAGTCGCCAGGCCCGGCACGGACGCCTGCACGCGGATGTGCCTGTACCCAGCGCCATGCCCTTGCGCGCGTTGTCTTCGGCTTCCTGGAAATCGCGTCCTTCGGCGTGGTAGTAGCAGGCGGCGCCGAGTCGGCACTTGCCGCCGAGCAGTTGATAGACGGGCATGCCGGCGCGCTTGCCCTTGATGTCCCAGAGCGCGATGTCGACGCCGCTCATCGCGTTGAAGAGCACCGGGCCGTTGCGCCAGTACGAGCTCACATAGGACGACTGCCAGATGTCCTCGATTTCGTCGACGTCGCGGCCGATGAGGAACGGCTTCAGGTATTGCTCGATCGCCGTCTGGACGACGGAGGCGCGCTGCGTGAACGTGGCGCAGCCGACGCCATAGAGACCGGGCTCGCTCGTGTGCACCTTGACCACGACGAGGCGGATGCCGTCGGGCGCCGTGAGGATCGTCTGGATGTCGCGGATGCGCACGGTGCCCGCGGCCTTGATGGCCGCCTGCGGCGCCTGCCCGGATTCGAACGCGTGCAATCGTGGCGTCGACCACAGCGCGCCAGCGCCCGCTGCGAGCGTGCCCGTCGACAGTCTTCGCAGTACATCGCGCCGTCTCATCGCATCCTCCTCGTCAGGAAAAGAGTCCACAGATTACGCCGTCACACTGCATGCCCCCCGCAAAAGACAGACACCAGGATTCCGGGATTTCCGGGATTTCGATGAAGTGACGGAATCCTTGAAATCTCGAAATCCAGGTGTCTGAAGATGCGATCGCGGCGTGACAGCGACCAGGGCGGATTGAAGACTCTGTCCGTCTTCCCGGCACGCGGAGGACCGCATGGAGCTCACCCGCCTCTTTCTTGCTGACCTGGACGCCGAAGCCGGCCGCTCGCGCAAGGCACTGGAACAGGTGCCCGAAGGCCAGTACGACTGGAAGCCGCACGAGAAGTCGATGCACTTCGGCTATCTGAGCGAGCTCGTCGCGACGATGCCGTCGTGGGTCGCGATGGCCGTGAACCAGGACTCGCTGGATTTGAAGCCCACGAGCGGCCAGGGCTACCAGCGGCCGAACCTGCGCACGCGCGCCGAGCTGGTGAAGGCGCTGGACGAGGCCGTCGCGGGCGCGAAGGCCGCGCTTGGCGGCACGACCGAGCAGCACCTGATGACGCCCTGGAAACTGCTCGTCTCGGGCACCGTCGTCATGGAGACGCCGCGCTACGAAGTGATCGGCGAGACGCTGCGCCACCTCGCGCATCACCGCGGACAAATGACGGTGTACCTGCGCCTGCTCGGCGCCACGGTGCCGGCGCTCTATGGCCCGTCGGCGGACGAGAAGACCTTCTGAAGGAGCCGCTGATGCGCCGTGCCCGTGTGCTGCTGGTCGTTGTCGCCCTGTTTGCGCTCGTCGCGCTGCCTGCACGCGCGCGCTCCCAGGGCGGGCCGGATCCATCTCGCTGGGAGTCGGAAATCCACGCGTTCGAGACGGCGGACCTGTCGGATCCGCCGCCGCGCGGCGGCATCATCTTCACCGGCAGCTCCAGCATCCGGCTGTGGACGACGCTGAAGGAGGACTTCCCGGGCCTTCCGGTCGTGAACCGCGGATTCGGCGGGTCGATGCTGCCCGAGGTCACGGCGTTCCTCGAGCGCATCGTCATCCCCCACAAGCCGGCGCTGGTGGTGATCTACTGCGGCGGCAACGACATCAACGCGGGCCGCAGCGCCGAGCAGGTCACCGCGGATTTCAAGGCGCTGGTCGCGGTGCTGCACGACGCGCTGCCGCTGACGCGCATCGACTACATCTCGATTGCCCCGAACCCCGCGCGCTGGTCGCAGGTCGAGACGGTGAAGCGGGCCAACCGGCAGATCGCCGACTACGTCGCGACGGATTCGCGCCTCGCGTTCATCGATGTCTTTCCGCGGATGCTCGGACCCGACGGCATGCCGAAGCCGGACATCTTCAGGGACGACCAGCTGCACATGAACGCGGCGGGATACGCGATCTGGACCGAGGTGATTCGGCCGTACCTGGCGCTTCGGCGCCCGTGACTACTTCGCCGCGGCCGGCGGCGGCGTCCAGAGCTCGGCATCCGTGAGCCCGGCGCCGAGCGCCTGCTCTCTCAGCCGCTGCGCGTCGGCGTGCGTCAGGCCCTCGCCGATGACGACGCACCAGTCGCCGCGGCCGTGGTACGGCTCGAAGACTTCTGCGCGAAATCCGTAGACGGTCCGGTTGATCCGATCGCTGGCCGCTTCGGCGGCCTCGCGGTCGCGCGCGGCGGACGATCACGAACCACACGCGATCCGATCGCCCGCCCGTCAGCCCGCGCCAGATCTGCTCGCCGCTCGTCTCGGGCGGCAACTCGAATTGCCGCGGCTGGCTCGCGGGCGCCGCATAGACGACGGGCATCGAGAGAAACGCGCGCGACGTCGGTGACGCGATCGTTTGTGACTGGATCAGCGACCGCTGGTTCACGCCGTTGAGAAGTGCCGTGATGAGCGCCGGACCGGCCAGCCCCAGCTGGAAGATCCTCGCCGGCCGCTCCTCGTCGAGGTTCCTGACGACCACGAGGACGCCAAGGCCGACGAGCGCCGCGACACGAATCCCATACCCAAGCACCGTCAGCGCCGTCGGGCTCGCCAGCGCCAGATGGTCCACGACGATGAGGTTGATCGCCAGCGGCGTCGCCGCGCCAAGGGCACCAATCAGCAGCTTGGTTCTGTGCGGCATCCGCCTGCGTGTCCTCCCTCGGATGAAAACGAGGGACCGGACGGGAGCGAACACCGGGCGGCGGTGCTATCGTGGGCGGATAGGAGGCTCAATGCGACGTTTCAGCCTGGCACTCGCGGCAGTAGCCGCGCTCGCAAGTTCGGCGCTTTCCGCCCAGCAGATGACGACGATTCATCCGGGCAAGGGCGGCAGCCCGCACGTGAAGTCCGCGTGGACGGCACACGGCGCCCATATCGCCATCGAGTACGGCCGGCCGTACCTGAAAGGCCGCGCGGAATCCTCGCTGATGCCTGCCGGGCAGCCCTGGCGGACCGGCGCCGACGAAGCGACGACCATCACGACGGACAAGACGCTGAAGTTCGGAACGCTGACGCTGGCTCCGGGCACCTACACCATCAACACGCAGCCCGGCGCGACGGCGTGGGAGCTGATTATCGGAAAGCTCAGCAAGCCAGGTCAGTGGGGCATTCCGTACGACCCGTCGCTCGAGATGGGTCGCGCCCCCATGAAGCTGGGCAAGGCGGGAGTGCCGGCCGAACAGCTCACCATCTTCGTCGACGACGCGCCGGATGGCGGCGTGCTGCGGATCGAGTGGGGCACCGTCAGCGCGACGGCGCCGTTCACGGTCAGCTAAATCCAACGCCGGGCCCGGCCGGGCCCGGCGTCCCTTACCACTCCAGCAGGATCAGCGCGACGGCGTGTCTCGCGAGCGGCAGCCGCACCGTGGCCGTCCCGCCCGTGACCACGCCGTCGGATGGCATGTCCACGAGCGCCGACGCCGCGCGGAGGCGAGCGACCTGCTGCTCGTCGAGGCGCGCCGGCGACCCCATCTGCCTCCAGGCCGTGAAGGCGTTCCCGTGCGTGGCATCGAGCAACAAGCGGTGGACCTTCACCCGTCGAAGATCCACCGGCAGCCCGCTCACGCGGATCGTCGTGTCCGCGTCGGGTCCCGCGACATCATCGTCGTGGTAGTGCCAGGCCAGCACCGTCACGTGCGTCGCGTCTCGGCTGGCGAGCGCCGACACGTCGGCGCGATCGCGCACGCCGTCTTTCACGATCGTGTCGAGCGGCACGGCGCCATCGCTCTGGACTGCGATCCGCTCGGCGCCCATCCGGCTCAGCATCCGGAAGACGTTGAGCACGGGGAGATCCAGGCTGCCGGTCGCCAGCGCGCGAAACCCGGCGAAGAGCGGCGCGCCCTCGAACTCGAAGGCCCACGTCAGCGCGCCCTCGAGATTGACGCCGCGGCGATCTGCGAGATCCAGCGTGCGTGCGATGGCGTCGGCCGTGTAGCTCGCGTAGACGGTCGAATTCCGGTAGCCAAGCTGCGGCCCCTGACAGGCGGCGCAGCCGTCGGGATCCGATTCGCCGATGACGATCGGCGTCTGCTTCAGCTCGGGGTAGCTGGCGATCAGGCCGAAGCCGGTGTCGATCGTCGAGAGCTGCGCGGCAATGCCCATCCGCACGTGGCCGTCCACGGACGTCGGCTTGCCCTTGGCGTGGAACGACACGAAATCGAGCGGCGTGCCCTGTCCGCCGGTCGCGTGGTTCGTGCCGCGGAGCGCGTGCTCGAGGAACGCGCGCGTAAAGGCGCCGCCGTCGCCGGCGACATCCGGTCCGCCAACGCGGGCGGTGGGCAGCGCGCGGCGCACGGCGTCGGTCGCGACGTCGTGGAGTTTCTGGAATTCCTCCGGTGTGCCGCTCCAGTAGCCGATGTTCGGCTCGTTCCACGTCTCCCAGTACCACCGGTTCACTTCAGTGGCGCCGTACCGCGCGACCGCGTGCGCCGCCCACGCGTGCACGAGGTCGCCCCACTTCCTGTAGTCGGTCGGCGGCTGCGTCCAGCCGAGGAAAATCTCGTTGTACTTGGCGGTCGGCGTCCACGTGAACTGATACGGCTCGGGCTTCGTCGAGAGCGCCTTCGGCATGAAGCCGATTTCGACGTACGGCCTGACGCCATGCTTCAGATACGTGTCGAAGATTCGATCGAGGATCGTCCAGTCGTAGATGGGCTTCCCGCTCTGGTCCTCGCGATAGGCGTTGGTCGAGCCCCACTTCAAACCCGGCGTCCCGTCGCCCGTCGTGAGCAGGTTGTGGGCGCGGAAGTAGACCTCGCCAGGCTTCAACGCTGCCGAGCTCGCCGATCAGCCGCTCGCCATCAGGCAGGTAGGCGTAGTTGGGCTCGTCGGCGCCGAAGAACCGCCAGACAGGACGCAGCGGTCCGAGCGACTGCCCGGCGTCCACATGGATCGTGACCCGGAACGACGTCGCTGCCGCAGCCGTGGCGCCGCGTGACCGGCCTCCCGTGGAGGACGAACAACGCCGCAACGAGAACCGTCACGTCACGCAGGACGGGCATGAAGGGAATGCTAACCGCAGATTACGCCGATTACGCAGATGGAATCGCGCTGTCAACGTGCGGCGGGCGACATCGTCGATCCAGAAATCCTGAAATCTCAGAATCCCGGTGTCTTCTTGGGACACGCGAAGCGCAGCGTGACACTCCGCGCCACAATCTGCGTTATCGGCGTAATCTGCGGTTCCTACTCGTCTTTCCTCGGCGGCGCGAACGTCCGCAGGCTGCTGAGGAACGCGACGAGCGCGTCCTGATCGGCCGGCGCGAGCGCCTTGAACGCGTCGCGCGCTTCCTGGGCCTCGCTGCGTCCCGGCGCGCCGACGGCCGGCGGCGCGTCCTCGCCGTGCGACAGCACCGCTTCGCGCAGCGAGCCCGCGCGGTTGTCGTGCAGCCAGGGCCCCGTGTTGCCGACGCCCCAGAGCACCGCGGTGAGGAACTGATCGGCCGCGATCTTCACGGGCTTGCCGTCGTACTTCAGGGACTCGAAATCGGCGGTCGTCGAATCGCCCGGGCCGGCTGGATCGGCCAGCAGGCGGCCCATCGCGTGACGCTTCGAGATCGCTGTACAGCCGCACGGTGACGCCGCCTTTCGGGTCCGCCTCGGCGCGCGGCTCGTCGGTGTCCTTCAGGATGTCGACGGAGAAGGGCCGCTTCGGGTCGTAGTTCGGATCCTTCTTCGCGAGGCGCGTGATCGTAGAAGTTGCCGTTGCCGCGCGCCGTCGGCTCCTCGAACCGCGTCTGCGCCAGGTGCATCGCCGGCGTGTGGCACGACGCGCACCCGACGTTCGTGAAGGCGGCCCGTCCTTTCGCGATCAGCGCCTTCTGTTCGGCGGTGGGCGCCTGCACGTATCCGAGATCGGCCAGCCGCTCGAGCTCGGTCGGCGTCGGCAGGATCGCCGAGTACACCGTCATCGCCGTGATGTCGCCCACGGAGAGCTCCCGCACGACGCCGTCGCCGTCGAAGTCGGGCGTGTTGGCGGCCTCGGGAATCTTCCAGAGCACTTCCTCGGACTGCATGCCCATGGCCGCGGAACGAGGCGCCGGCGGTGATGGTGCGGATGAGCGTCGCGTCGCCCTTCCATCCCATGCGCACGCACGACGAGATCCGGATCGACGCCCGCGACCTTCGACACGTCGTACGTCACGACGCCGGCCGGTGTCGCGGTGGCGGCGATCGATCCGAACTTCGTGCCCTTGGCCACGAGCTCCCCGACGGCTGGCTTGCCGGGCGACGCCTTCGCCGCGGCCGCCGCCTTGTCGCGAGCGGCCTGCAGGTCCTCGGTCATCTCCTCTGCGAGCATCTGCATCAGGCCGTCACCGTAGAGCGAGCGCACGGAGCGCACGTTGAACGGCGGCTTGCCGTCGTTCTCGGGGTCGCGCGCGACGGAGCTGTGCGGCGAGGCCCGGCAGACGAAGGAAACGGCTCGTTGTGACACTCGCCGCAGGTCGTGGAGCTCGGCCCTGTCGGACCGATGGGCACGAACCGGTTCACCGGGCCCGCCTTCGACTTCGCGACGCCGACGCCGTCGAGGCCGTTGAACGGCGTGTGAAACAAATCGGCGCCCGATTCGATGAACTGCGCCGGCGTGTACTTGCCGGCCGCGATGTCCGCGGACTCGAGGTGCGCCTTCAGCGGAAACGCGCCCTTGTCGCCGAGGGCAATCGCCGGCAGCTTCTTGGCCGGCGCCGGTGGAGTCGCGGGCGGCGGCGCGCTGCAGGCAGCAGCCGACACCAGCGACGCGAACACGAAGCAGCGGCCGAACCGGGGGAGCAACGGCATCAGCGAACGCATAGACACCTCGAGAGGCGGATCGGATCCGCCGGTAAACACGGTTCCTGGGTTCCTGGGTTCCGGGTTCCTGGGTTCCTGGGTTCCGGGTTCCTGGTTCCTGGGTTCCTGGCCCCTGACCCCTGGCCCCTGATTTCCCTATTCCCTATTCCCTATTCCCTTTCACCCGTCCGTCGTCCGCCGCAGCCGTCGCGCCAGAATGCGGATCACGGCCTCCGACACCGCGGGGCTTGCGCCGAGCGCCTGTCGAAACGCGCTCCCGGACAACCGCAGCGTCCGTACCGCAACCGTCGACGCGACGACCGTCGCTTCGCGCGGCGCGGGATCGAGCACCGCGAGCTCGCCGATGCAGCTGCCGGGCCCTTCGACGGAGAGCACACGCGTGCCGCTGGCCGACGCGCGCATGACCGAGACTTCCCCATCGAGCACGACGAACACGTCGTCGGCCACCTCGCCCTCGGTGCAGAGCGCCGAGTCCTGCGGATACCAGGCCTCGATGCCTGCGCGCCCGAGGTGCGCGAGATCTTCAGGCTCCAGGTCGGCGAACACGCCGATCGACGTGAGCCCGATCATCTTCTCCAGCGTGGACGACTCGAGCAGCGGCTCGCCGCTGCGCGGCCGCCGCCGCCGCAGCCGCCGTCTCGACCACGAGCGGATGCTCGTCGCCGGCAAGGCGAGTCCGATCGGCTTCTGTCGCGCCGTCCATCGACTCGATCAGGTAGAACGCCGCCGCCCGCAGATACGGATCCGGGCTCGTGAGATGGAGTCGCAGAACGGCGGCAAGGTCTGCCGCCGCCGCGACCTGCCCGCGCGCTTCGGCGACGGCGCCGCTCAACCGGCTCGCCGTCGTCGGCGACACGCGCGAGGCGAGCTCCGCGAAGGCGGCGTCGCGCGCCGCGACGTCGTTCGCGACGAGCCCGTCGCGCACGGCTTCAGGACCGGCGTCTCCGCAGAGCGTGTGCACGAGACTCTCGGCCGCCCGCCTCCAGCGGCGCCTGAGCAGGCGCACCAGAAATCGCGCGACAGCAGACCGCGTGGACGACAGGCGCTCGGACGCGGCCGCGGACCATTCGATGGCCGCCGGCAGGTCGCCGAAGTGATGCGCGACGCCGTCGCGGCTCTGGAGCAGCCGGTCGAGCACGGCCGCGTGCTCGTCGCCGGTCACGCCGAACCGGTCGCGCAGCTCCCACACGAACGCGTCGTCGCTGCTGGTCGAGCTGCGGCGCTCGAGATGAACGGCGAGCGCTTCGGCGTAGGTGTCGAGCTGCAGCTGCTTCTCCGGCGTCATCTCGACCGCCGGCGACGACAAGCCGCCACGCTCGTCGGCGAGCTCGGCCATCACGCGCTCGTGGTCGGTGTCGGAAATCCGCAGCTGCTGCCGCAGCGTGTCGAGGCGATGCACCTCCCCGCGCGAGACGATGCCGCTGGCGAGGCTGTCGCTGACGGCCGACTTGTAGAGATCGAGCACCTGCCGCCGCGCCTCGTCGTTCGACTTCAGCTTGATCGTGTGGATGAGGAACGCCTCGCGCAGGTTGTCGGGCGCGGGAATGTCGTCCCACTTCCAGTTCGCGATGATCTTCCGCGCCAGCGTCTCCTCGGCAAACGCGGCCTGCGTGCGCCCGAACCGCCGCACCAGCGCGATCGTCGCCGTCGTGATGACGAGCAGCTGGAAGCCGTGCGGGAGTCCCTTCACGAGACGAAGCGTCGGCGCGCCGGCGAAGCTGTAGAAGATCACGAAGGCAGTGAACGCCGCGATCGTGAACATCACGCTGCGGAGCCGCGACGGATCGTCGCCCGCGTCCCGTGCCACGAGGAGCCGGCCGACGGGCCGCTCGAGAAGCCGGAACACCGCGAGGCTGACGAGCCCGCCGAGCGCCAGCGTCAGGAACGCGGCCGCTGCCCGCGGCACGACGGGCGCGAAGAAGAACCCCGCCGTGGCCTCGTTGACGCCGGGCAGAAATGCCGTGCGAAACAATCCCGGCTCGCGCGTCCAGTCGCCGCTGAAGTAGTACGCCCAGGTGCCCGACTGCAGGTAGTAGTACGTGTAGAACGCCGCGACGACGCCCGGGAAACGCGAAGTAGACGTCGCGCTTGGCGGGCGTGACGACTTCCTTCCAGTAGCTGTTCTCCTCGTTGATGTCGGGGCACGCGGGGCGGCACGCCGTGCACGTCGTGCACTGCGAGTTCGTCGTGTCGCGCAGGCCGCGGGGCTCCGTGTACAGCTTCTCGACGATGAGCACCGGGCAGACGTAGTTGCACCAGGTCTTCCCGGTGTAGGCGAGGCCGACGCCGATCGACGCGGCGCACAGCGCGAGCATGAACGTCGCGATGGCGTAGCCGTCGCCGTTGGTGGCGACGAGCCGCAGCCACAGCGAGGTCAGAAAGACGCCGAAGGCGACGTGATAGGCGTGCGCCTGCAGCCACGGGCCGGCACGCCGGCGCCCGGCCCAGCCGAAGCGCGTCGGCAGCTGCGAGACGAACGCGAGCGGGCAGATCCGGCGCCACCGGTGATAGCCCGCGAGCACGAAGAGGAGCGGCAGCGACGCGACGGCGACGGTCCAGAAGACGCGGCCCGCGAGGCGCGGCTCGAGCACGCTGAAGATGATGAGGCCCGGAAAGACGACAAGCGCCGCGAGACGGACCGGCTCGACCCACCAGGCGTCCGCGGGTCGCGGTTTCGGCGCCGGCGGGGCAGGCGCGCGACGCCTGCCGGGTTCCACGGCGGGAGCCGCGACCGCGTGGGAAGCCATCTGGCGGCCGACAATATCACGTCAGGCTGAGCTGGGCCCCTGACGCGCGTCCGCCCGGACTATCCTTGACGCATGGAGCTGCTGAGAACCGTGGCCGAGGTCCGGTCCGCGCTCGGGCGCGCGCCGCGTCCGGTCGGGTTCGTGCCGACGATGGGCGCGTTTCATGCGGGACACGTGTCGCTCTTCGAGGCCGCGCGGCGCGAGTCGTCCACGGTGGTCGTCAGCCTGTTCGTGAACCCCGCGCAGTTCGGCGAGCGCAAGGATCTCGAGCAATACCCGCGCGACGAGGCGCGCGACGCCGCGATGGCCGCTGACGCGGGCGTCGACGTGCTGTTCGCGCCCGGGCCGGAGGAGATGTATCCGGACGGCTTCGAGACGTGGATCGATCTCGAGCGCCTCGGGTCCTCGCTCGAAGGCGCGTCTCGTCCGGGCCACTTCCGCGGCGTCGCCACGGTCTGCCTGAAGCTGTTCAACATCGTCCAGCCCGACGCGGTCTACTTCGGGCAGAAGGACGCGCAGCAGGTGGAAGTCATCCGGCGGATGCTGCGGGACCTCAACGTGCCGATCCGGTTGAGCGTCCAGCCGACGCTGCGCGATCCGGATGGCCTGGCCATGTCGTCGCGCAACGTGCGACTGTCGCCCGCGGCCCGCGACCAGGCGCTCGCGCTGCCGCGTGCGCTGGCGACGAAGGATCCCGTGAAGGCGCGGGCGATGCTCGACGGCCTCGACGTCGAGTACGTGGAGGTGGCGCCGTTCGATCCGCCGGTGCTCGCCGCGGCCGTGCGCGTCGGCGGCGTCCGCCTGATCGACAACGTGCCCCTGGAAGGACCGGTCTCATGACGCCCGACAAGCTGTCGCTGCTGCGCCTCGCCGAGATGAAGCGGCGCGGCGAGAAGATCGTGATGGTGACGGCCTACGACGCGCCGTCGGCGCGGCTCGCCGATGCCCAGGGGATCGACCTGCTGCTCGTCGGCGACTCGGCGGCCATGGTCGTGATGGGCCACGAGTCGACGGTGCCGGTGACGTTGGACGAGATGGTGATGCTGACGGCGGCCGTCGCGCGAGGCTCGCGCCGCGCGCTCGTCGTCGGCGACCTGCCGTTCGGGTCGTATCAGCCGTCCGACGAAGCGGCGGTTTCGAGCGCGGTGCGGATGGTCAAGGACGGCGGCGCCGACCTCGTGAAGCTCGAAGGCTCCGAGCGGCGGCTGTCGCGAGTCCGCGCGATTGTCGACGCGGGCATCCCCGTGATGGGCCACATCGGCCTGACGCCGCAGTCGGCCACGAAGCTGGGCGGCTATCGTCCGCAGGGCCAGACGGCGGGCAGCGCGAGCGACCTGTTTGACGCCGCGCTCGCGCTCGAAGCGGCTGGCTGCTCCGCGCTCGTCCTCGAAGCGGTCCCCGCCGTCGTCGCCGCGCGCATCACCGCGGCGCTCGGGATTCCGGTGATCGGGATCGGCGCCGGCGCGTCATGCGACGGGCAGGTGCTCGTGTGGCACGACCTGCTCGGCCTGAGCGGCGATCGCGTGCCGCGGTTCGTGCAACGCTACGCGGATCTGGCCGGGGAGATCTCCCGGGCACTCGCGGCGTACGCGAGCGACGTGCGCGCTGGCGCGTACCCCGAGGAGAAGCACACCTACCCGATGTCAGACGACGAGCGACGGCAGTTCGAAGCGCTCGTTGGAAATAAGTAGAACCACAGAATCCACTGATCTGTCCGATTCCTTCTTCCGTAGATCTTGAACGAGTCGTGACGCCCTTGAGGTACGCGACGCTCTGCGGGATGTGGCCGAGCGGATCGGCGCTCTCGTCTTCGATGTAATAGATCGGGACACCCGCCTTCACTGCGGCGCCGAGGATGGCGGGCCAGTTGAGCTGACCGGTGCCGACGGGAACGTCCGACCCGTCCGGCGCGATGGCCTGTCCCATGGCGACGGGGACGCCCTGCTTCAGATCCTTCAGATGCAGCGACTTCACGCGTGGCCCGTACTTCGTGATCAGCGCCGCCGGGTCGGCGCCACCCAGAAACGCGTGCAGCACGTCGATCTGGAATGACACGAACGCCGGATCCGTCGCATCAGCCATCGAGTCGAAGAGCGTGCCCTGCGGCGACGACACGAACTCGTAGCCGTGACAGTGATACGCCAGTTTCAGCCCCTGATCCTGGGCCATCTTGCCCGCGCGGTTGAGCACGACTGCTGCCATCCGCGCCTCATCGGGCCCGAAGTTGGCGTGCGGGATCCATGGGCACACCACCCACGAAAGGCCGAGGGGCTTGAGCTCCGTGAACGCCTCGGCGGGACGTTCCCGGAACTGCTCGTACCCCAGGTGGGCGGACTGGCAGCGCAGGCCCGCCTTGTCGAGGGCCGCGCGAAACTTCAACGGCGACCGGTCGTAGAGCCCGGCGGCCTCGACCTCCTCGAATCCCATCGCCCGAACCTTGGCGAGCGTCCCGTTGAAGTCCTTGGAGAGCGCTTTCCGCACGCTCCAGAGTTGCAGTCCCACCGGCCCGTTCAGCGCTGTGTGAATGTCGTCTGCGAGTGCGGATGAGATGGCCGGCCGCGCGAGGCCGACGAGCGGCACCGCGCCGACGGCGGTCAGGAAGTCGCGTCGGGTCAGCATGCCCGAACGCTACCACGGAATCTCCGCGGGCCGAGTAAGCGCCTCGAGCGCAGCCGCTGACCTGCCGAATTGTTAAAATCTTGTAATACCGAAAGAGAACTTCGCATTTCGCCCCTCCGGCGACCCCTCTGGCGCCGCCGCTCCCGCGCTACCATCAGAGTGATGCCTTCCGAAGCTCAAGCCCCACCGATCGCCAATCGACAGCGCGCCCCAAACGTGTCGCACGAAGGCATCGACACCACGACCACCAGACGCCGGAAGTGGTGGCCCTTCGTTGTCGTCCTTCTCGTCGTGCTGACGGGCGCCGGCTGGTACTGGCGCAAGAGCCGTAGCGGCGCAGAGGGCGCCGCCGCAGGGCAGGCCGCTGGCGGCGGTGGACGTCGCGGCGGCGGCGCGGGCGCGTTCAACGGCCCCGTGCCGGTCGGCGTGGCGACGGCAGTCAGGCAGGACATCCCCGTGCGGATCTCCGCGCTGGGATCGGTGACGCCGCTCAACACCGTCACCGTGCGTCCGCGCGTGGACGGCCAGTTGATGCAGGTCGGCTTCCAGGAAGGCCAGTTCGTCCGGAAGGGCGATCTGCTGGCGGTGATCGACCCGCGGCCGTTCCAGGTGCAGCTCGAACAGGCGCAAGGCCAGCTGGCGAAGGACGAGGCGCAGCTCGCCAACGCGAAGACGCAGCTCGCGCGCTATCAGCTGCTCCTCTCGCAGGACTCGATCGCGCGCTCGAACGTGGACGACTCGGCCGCCATGGTCGCGCAGCTCGAAAGCACGCTGCAGGTCGATCAGGCGGCGATCAACAACGCGAAGCTGAACCTGACGTACTCGCGCGTGACCTCGCCGCTCAACGGACGCGTCGGCCTGCGCCTCGTCGACGTCGGCAACATCGTCAACGCGTCGAGCCAGACCGGCCTGGTCGTGATCACCGAGGTCGAGCCGATCGCCGTGCTCTTCACCGTGCCGGAAGACACGCTGCGGATGCTGCTGCCGAAGATTCGCGACAACGTGAACCTGCCGGTGGACGCCTACGACCGCAGCGGCGCGACGAAGATCGCGACCGGCAAGGTGCTGACCGTGGACAACCAGATCGATCAGTCCACGGGCACCGTGCGCATCAAGGCGATCTTCGACAACAAGGACCACCTGCTCTTCCCGTCGCAGTTCGTGAACGTGCAGCTCGACGCCGATCTGCGGAAGGACCAGGTCGTCGTCCCGAACGTCGCGGTGCAGCACGGCCCGTCGGGCACGCCGCTCGCCTCCTTCATCTACGTCGTGCAGAACGGCAAGGCCGTGTCGACGCCGGTCACCGTCGGCGTCGTGCAGGGCGATCGCGCGTCGATCGACAAGGGCATCAACGTCGGCGACGTCGTCGTCACCGACAGCACCGACCGGCTGCGTGACGGCAGCCAGATCGAGGTGCGGACGCCGGGCGCTCCGGCCGGCGCCGGCGGTGGCGGCGCGCGTGGAACCGGGCAGCGCACGGGTCGCGGCCGCGGCACCGGCGGGCATCCGGGGCAATGAACCCGTCCCGCCTCTTCATTCTCCGGCCGGTCGCCACCTCGCTCTTCATGGCGGCCATCCTGCTGGCCGGCGGGGTCGCGTACAAGCAGCTGCCCGTGTCGGCGCTGCCTGAAGTCGACTACCCGACGATTCAGGTCACGACGTTCTATCCGGGCGCGAGCCCGGACGTCATGGCCAGCTCGGTCACGGCGCCGCTCGAACGGCAGTTCGGGCAGATGCCCGGCCTGAAGCAGATGACGTCGACGAGCTCGTTCGGCAGCTCGGTCGTCACGCTGCAGTTCGATCTGTCGCTCGACATCGACATCGCCGAGCAGGAGGTGCAGGCCGCGGTCAACGCGAGCGGCACGTTCCTGCCGCGCGATCTGCCGAACCCGCCCGTCTACAGCAAGGTGAACCCGGCCGACGCGCCGGTGCTGACGCTGGGGCTCTCGTCCGAGACGCTGCCTCTCAACCAGGTGCAGTCGCTCGCCGACACGCGCCTGGCGCCGAAGATCTCACAGCTGGCCGGCGTCGGGCTGGTGACGATCAGCGGCGGCCAGAAGCCGGCGGTCCGCATCCAGGCGAACCCGACGGCGCTGGCGGCCTACGGCATCGGCCTCCCGCAGCTGCAGCTGACGATCGCGAACGCCAACGCCAACCAGGCCAAGGGCACGTTCGACGGGCCCAAGCAGGCGTACACCATCGGCGCCAACGATCAGCTGACCTCCGGCGACGCGTACAAGCCGCTCATCGTGGCCTACAAGGACGGCGGGCCCGTCCGCATCTCCGACATCGCCGACGTCGTAGACGGCGTCGAAGACGTCCATCAGGCCGCGTGGATGAACACGACGCCGGCCGTCATCCTCAACGTCCAGCGTCAGCCCGGCGCCAACACGATCGCGGTCGTCGACCGCATCAAGGCGCTCCTGCCGCAGCTCACCGCGACGCTGCCGCCTGCCGTGCAGGTGACCGTCCTCACCGACCGCACGACGACCATCCGCGCCTCGGTCGAAGACGTCCAGTTCGAGCTCCTGCTGACGATCGGGCTCGTCGTGATGGTCATCTTCCTCTTCCTGCGCACGCTGAGCACCACGCTGATCCCGGCTGTCGCCGTGCCCCTGTCGCTCGTCGGCACGTTTGGCGTGATGTACATGCTCGGGTTCAGCCTGAACAACCTCACGCTGATGGCGCTCACCATCTCGACCGGCTTCGTCGTCGACGATGCGATCGTGATGATCGAGAACATCGCGCGGTATGTCGAGGAGGGCGAGCGGCCGCTCGACGCGGCCCTGAAGGGCGCGGCGCAGATCGGCTTCACGATCGTGTCGCTGACCGTCTCGCTCATCGCGGTGCTCATCCCGCTGCTCTTCATGGGCGACATCGTCGGACGGCTCTTCCGCGAGTTCGCGGTGACGCTGAGCGTGACGATCCTGGTCTCGGCGGTGGTCTCGCTGACGCTGACGCCGATGATGGCAGCGCGCATCCTGAAGCACGTGCCGAAGGAACAGGAAGGCCGGTTCGCGCGCTGGCTGGACGAGTCGTTCCAGAAGCTGATCGACGCGTATGGCCGGACGCTGACGTGGGTGCTGCAGCGCCAGGGCGCCACGCTGGTGGTCTTCGCGATCACGCTCGTCGCGACCGCCGCGCTGTTCTACATCGTGCCGAAGGGCTTCTTTCCCGTCCAGGATACCGGCGTCATCATCGGCGTCACCGAGGCGCCGCAGACCGTGTCGTTCCAGGGCATGTCCGAGCGCCAGCAGGCGCTTGTCGCCGAGCTGCTGAAGGACCCGGCCGTCGAGAGCATCTCGTCGTTCATCGGCGTGGACGGCACGAACGTGACGCCCAACAGCGGCCGCGTGCAAATCAACCTGAAGCCGCTCTCCGAGCGCCAGCCCGGCGTCGAGCGAATCATCCGGCGCCTGCAGCGCAGCGTGGCGAACCTCACCGGGATCTCGCTCTACATGCAGGCGGTGCAGGACCTCTCGGTCGAGGATCGGGTCAGCCGCACGCAGTATCAGTACAGCCTCGAGCACCCCGACATGGCGCAGCTCGATCTCTGGGGCGGCAAGCTGCTCGAAGCGCTGCGCCACGCGCCCGAGCTGCAGGACGTCGCGACGGACCAGCAGAACGGCGGCCTCCGCGCGGATCTCGCAATCGATCGCGACACGGCCTCGCGCTTCGGCATCACCGCGCAGACGGTGGACGACACGCTCTACAGCGCGTTCGGCCAGCGGCAGGTGTCGACGATCTTCACGCAGCTGAACCAGTACCACGTCATCCTCGAGCTCCAGCCGCAGTACCGCCAGAACCCGGCCTCGCTCGCCGACATCTACGTGACGACCCCTGACGGGCACCAGGTGCCGCTGCAGGCGCTGACGAAGGTCACGACCACCAACGCGCCCCTCACGATCAACCACCAGGCGCAGTTCCCGGCGGCGACGCTCTCGTTCAACTTGTCGCCGGGCACTTCGCTCGGCGAAGCCGTTCAGGCGGTTGAAAGCGCGACGCAGCAGATCGGGCTGCCGCCCGCCTTCCGCTCGGGCTTCCAGGGGACGGCGCTCGCCTTCCAGGCCTCGCTCGCGAACGAAGGCTGGCTGATCCTGGCGGCGATCGTGACGGTCTACATCGTGCTGGGCGTGCTCTACGAGAGCTTCATCCACCCGCTCACGATTCTTTCGACCCTGCCGTCGGCCGGCATCGGCGCGATCCTCGCGCTCATCGCCACGGGCAACGACCTCGGCATCGTCGCGCTCATCGGCATCGTGCTGCTCATCGGCATCGTGAAGAAGAACGCGATCATGATGATCGACTTCGCGCTCGAGGCGCAGCGCGAGCACGGAAAGCCGCCCGAAGAGGCGATCTATCAGGCGTCGTTGCTGCGGTTCCGCCCGATCATGATGACGACGATGGCGGCGCTGCTTGGCGGCCTGCCGCTGGCGCTCGCCTCGGGCATGGGCGCCGAGCTCCGGCGTCCGCTGGGCATCTCGATCGTCGGCGGCCTGATCCTGAGCCAGCTGCTGACGCTCTACACGACGCCGGTCATCTACCTCGCCTTCGATCGCCTGGCCGCGCGCTTCGGTTATCGCGAGACCGTCGCCAGCGCGCGTCCCGCGGAAGGTCACGCGTGACGATCTCCGAGCCCTTCATCCGGCGGCCCGTCGCGACGACGCTGCTGACGATCGCGCTCGCGATGGCGGGCGTCCTCGCCTTCTCGCAGCTGCGCGTGGCGCCGCTGCCGCAGGTCGCGTTCCCGACGATCCAGGTGGGCGCGAACCTGCCGGGCGCGAGCCCCGAGACGATGGCGTCGGCCGTGGCGACGCCGCTCGAGCGGCAGTTCGGCCGCATCGCCGGGCATCACCGAGATGACGTCGTCGAGCGGGCTGGGCTCGACCAACATCACGCTGCAGTTCGAGATGTCGCGCGACGTGGACTCCGCGGCCCGCGATGTGCAGGCCGCCATCAACGCCGCGCGCGGCCAGCTGCCGGCCAACCTGCCGAGCAATCCGAACTACCGCAAGGTCAACCCGGCCGACTCGCCCGCCATCATCCTGGCGCTGACGTCGGACACGGTGCCGCGGAGCGAGATCTACGACATCACGTCCACCGTGCTCGCGCAGTCGATCGCGCAGGTCACCGGCGTTGGCCAGGTCAACGTCGGCGGCGGCGCGCTGCCTGCGGTGCGCGTCGAGCTGAACCCGAACGTCCTGAACAAGTACGGCATCTCGCTCGAGCAGGTGCGCACCGTCCTCAGTCAGGCCAACGCGAACCGGCCGAAGGGCCAGGTCGCGGACCCGCGCTCGAGCTGGGAGATCCACACCGACGATCAGCTGTTCCAGGCCGTCAACTACATGCCGCTCATCGTCGCGGTGAAAAACGGCGCCATCGTCCGGCTCGCCGACCTCGGGCAGGTCACCGACTCGGTCGAGAACGTCCGGACCGGCGGCCTCGCCAACGGGAAGCCTGGCGTGCTGGTGTTCGTGATGACCGAGCCGAGCGCCAACGTGATCGACACCGTCGATCGCGTCCTCGCGGAGCTGCCGCGGTTCCGCGCGCTGCTCCCGGCCGGAGTCGACCTGAAGGTCGCGGCCGACCGCACCACGACGATTCGCGCGTCGGTGCACGACGTCGAGCGCACGCTCGTGATCGCGATCGTCCTGGTGATCCTCGTGGTGTTCGTCTTCCTGCGGAGCGGCTGGGCGACGTTCATCCCCGGCGTCGCGGTGCCCCTGTCGCTGCTCGGCACGTTCGGCGTGATGTGGTTCCTCGGCTACAGCCTCGACAACCTGTCGCTGATGGCCCTCACCATCTCCACGGGGTTCGTGGTGGACGACGCGATCGTCGTGCTGGAGAACATCACGCGCCACCTCGACGAAGGCATGACCCCGCTCGAGGCGACGATCGTCGGGTCGCGCGAGATCGGCTTCACGGTGCTGTCGATGAGCATCTCGCTCATCGCCGTGTTCATCCCGCTGCTCTTCATGGGCGGCATCGTCGGCCGCCTGTTCCGCGAGTTCGCGGTGACGCTGTCGGTGGCCGTGGCGATCTCGCTCGTCGTCTCGCTGACGACGACGCCGATGCTCTGCGCGAAGCTGCTGCACAGCGAGCGCGGCAGGAAGCACGGCAAGGCGTACTGGCTCGTGGAACGCGCGTTCAACGGCCTGCTCTCCGGATACGACCGGAGCCTGTGGTGGGTGCTTCGGCACTGGGCCGTGATGCTGGCGATCCTGTTCATCACCGTCGGCCTGAACTGGTATCTCTTCTCGATCGTCCCGAAGGGCTTCTTCCCGCAGCAGGACAACGGGATGATGTTCGCGGGCATCCAGGCGTCGCAGAGCACGTCCTTCCAGGCGATGCGGCAGATCCTCGCCGACGACGAGGCGATCATCCGGGCCGACCCGGCGATTCAGTCGGTGGTCGCGTTCACCGGCGGCGGCGGATCGACGAACTCGGCGCGGATGTTCATCGCGCTGAAGCCGCTCTCCGAGCGGAAGGAGACCGCGGATCAGGTCATCGCGCGGCTGCGGCCGAAGTTCGCGCACGACCCGCGTGCCAGCCTGTTCATGCAGGCCGCCCAGGACATCCGGGTCGGCGGCCGCGGCAGCAACGCGCAGTATCAGTACACGCTGCAGGGCGACGACCTCGACGCGCTGAACCATTGGGCGCCGCTGCTCACGGCGCGTCTGCAGAAGGAAAAAATCATCGCCGACGTCAACGCCGATCAGCAGAACGCGGGCCTGCAGGCCAGCGTGGAGATCGACCGCGACACCGCCGCACGGCTGGGGATCACGGCCGGCGCCATCGATCAGGCGCTCTACGATGCCTTCGGCCAGCGGCAGGTCTCGACCATGTACGCCGGCATGAACCAGTACCGCGTCGTCATGGAAGTGGACGAGCAGTACTGGCAGCATCCCGACACGCTCGACGCGATCTACGTCGCGACGAACACGGGGCAGCTCGTGCCGCTGTCGACGGTCGCGAAGTTCGGTCGATCGACCACGCCGCTTTCCGTGAACCATCAGGGACAGTTCCCGGCCATCACGCTGTCGTTCAACCTGATGCCGGGCGCGTCGCTCGGGGACGCCTTGGCCGCCATCGACAAGGCGGCGCGTGACATCGGAATGCCCACGACGATTCACGGCAGCCCCCAGGGCACGGCGCAGGCGTTCCAGAAGTCGCTCGAGAGCGAGCCCTGGCTGATCCTCGCCGCGGTCGTGACGGTCTACATCGTGCTGGGCATCCTCTACGAGAGCCTGGTGCACCCGCTGACGATCCTCTCGACGCTGCCGTCGGCCGGCGTTGGCGCGACGGTGGCGCTGCTGGCCACGGGCACCGACTTCACGATCATCGCGCTCATCGGCCTGATCCTCCTCATAGGCATCGTGAAGAAGAACGCCATCATGATGATCGACTTCGCGCTCGTCGCCGAGCGTGAGGATGGCCTGTCGCCCATCGACGCGATTCACCGGGCGTCGGTGCTGCGCTTCCGGCCAATCATGATGACGACCATGGCGGCGATTCTCGGCGCGCTGCCGATCGCGCTGGGCACCGGCACCGGCTCGGAGCTGCGCCGGCCGCTCGGCATCTCGATTGTCGGCGGGCTGGTGGTCAGCCAGCTGCTGACGCTCTACACGACACCGGTGATCTACCTGGTGATGGATCGGATGCGCCTGCGATTCGCGCGGCGCCGCCGGCATCTTTCGACCGCGGGAGCGGAAGCTTGATTCGGACTGATTTCACCGAAACCGGTGCCGCAGGCTGCAGGTCTGCCGCTGCTGGCGTGGCAGGCCTCAGGCCTGCGCTACAGATGCGCCGTCACTGCGATGGCCTCATGGTCGTGCGTGTTCGCCGCCGGATGTGTGCATCCGCCGAAGTACGAGCCGCCGAAGACGGTCACGCCGGCCGCCTACAAGGAACAGGGCGCGGACCTTCTGCAGCCCGCGCAGCCGAGCGATCACGCGCCGCGACCGGCCTGGTGGGAGACGTTCAACGATCCGAAGCTCAACGAGCTCGAAACGCGGCTGATGGCGAGCAACCCGACGCTCGCGCAGGCCGTGGCGCGCTACGCGCAGGCGGCCGCGCTCATCCGGGAGAATCGCTCGCAGTTCTATCCGCAGGTGGGCGTGTCCGGCGGCGTGCTCGCGGGCCGGCCCTCGTCGGCCCAGGGCGGAACGACCGACGTGAAGATCGCCACCGACTACACCCTCAGAGGCGACTTTGCCTGGGAGGCAGACCTGTGGGGCCGCATCCGGCAGACGGTGTCGGTGGCCGTCGCCAACGCGCAGGCCACGGCGGGCGATCGCGAGGCGCTCAAGCTGAGTCTTGCCGCCCAGCTCGCCACGACCTATTTCGCGCTGCGGACATTCGACGCGGAGATCGTGCTCCTCAACGAGACGACGCAGGCGTACGAGAAGTCGTATCAGCTGACCCAGAACCAGTACAACGCCGGCCTCGTGGCTCGGGCCGACGTGGCGCAGGCGCAGACGCTGCTCGAGGGCGCGCGCGCCCAGTCGATCGACGTCTCGTTGCAGCGCGCCCAGGCCGAGCACGCGATTGCCGTGCTGATTGGCGAGATGCCGGCGGCGCTGGCGATCGACACGATGCCGATCAACGGCGAGCCGCCGCGTCTGCCCGCCGGAGATGCCGTCGCGCCTGCTGGAGCGCCGGCCCGACATCGCCGCGGCCGAGCGCCGCGTCGCGGCTGCCAACTCGCAGATTGGCGTGGCGACGTCGGCGTTCTTCCCGACCCTGGGAATCTCGGCCTCGGTGGGGCTTCAGACGACGACCCTGCAGAAGCTGTTGTCGTGGCCCGCGGGCTTCTGGTCCGTCGGGCCGACGCTCGCGTACCAGCTCTTCGACGGCGGCGCGCGCCGCGCGGTGAAGGCCGGCGCCGTGGCCGCCTACGACGTCACGATCGGCGCCTATCGCGAGACCGTGCTCGTCGGCGTTCCAGGACGTCGAAGACAACCTCGCGGCGCAACGGCTGCTGGCCGAGGAGTTCGACCACCAGCAGCTGGCCGTCACCGCCGCGCAGCAGGCGCTCGACATCTCGCTGAACCAGTACCGCGCGGGTCTCATCAGCTATCTGCAGGTGGCCATCGAGCAGGCGCAGCTGCTGAACAACCAGCGCAGCGCGCTCTCAATCACCGGCCGCCGCTACGGCGCCGCGGTGGGCCTGATCCGCGCCCTCGGCGGCGGATGGGACGGGCGCCTGGACGACGGCACCGCTCCGCCGCCGGCGCCGCCGACGGCACCCGCGCCCGCGGCGCCTCCGGCGCAGTGACTACCTCGATTTTTCGGAATACCCGGAACGAAAACGACACCTGGATTCTGGGATTCAGGGTGCAGTAGGGCGGGGCTTCAGCCCCGCCGGGAGCACACGGAAAGAGACACCTGGATTCTGGGATTTCAGGGATTCAGAAGGTCCGGACGTTCAATCCCCGTAATCTCAGAATCCAGGTGTCCTTTAGTCCTAGTCGGCGAAATCAGGAACATCCCCAAATCACGACGCGACTAGTTCCCTGTGAGCGCCGGCACGACGACCGTCGCGGGCACGTTCTGCGCGACATGGCCCGCGCGATCGAGCGCCGCGGCCTCGCCCTTGAACTTGACCGTCGACACGATCCCGGTCGCCGACGACGGATCCCACACTTCCTCCATCACGAGCGTGTCGCCGTAACGGCGGAAGATCACCTCGCCCGAGCTCGCGTTCAGCGCAGGCGGCTTGCCGACGAAGTTCGTCTCGATGATTGCGCTCTTCGGTCCGCGGACCAGGTACAGGAACTGGTCATCGCCGATCCGCTGGATCTCGTAGGTCCCCGCGGGCAGCTCGCGGTTGCCGACGACAAACGGGAAGACGGTGCGGAACTTGAGCTCTTCGGGCAGCTGCGCGCGCGCGGGACCTTCCGCGAGCGCGATGATCCCGATGACGGCGAGAAGAAGGACAGACACGCGAGGAAATGAAGACTGCATGACCACGCTCCCGCGGCTCGCTGAGGAGCCGCTCGGGGCGGCGCTGGCTTGCTCCGCCGATGCACTGAAGAGCAACGGCGGTACCACGTGACGGTGTGTTGCGGGAACGCTGCGCGTCGCGAGCGCGCGCCACACGCGCGTAAAGGTATTACCCGCTGTCTTCGCGCTGTCACAGACCGGTCGTGTTCACGCCGCGGAGAGCGGCGCAGCGTGCCGCACGGCACCGTGGCGCTTTGGAGGCGTCGTGGCGGAATGCGACAGCCGGGATTACGCGAACGGAAAACCTCATGGATTTCGGATTCAGGATTCTCTTGAGCTGGCAACTGCAAACAGATCCGCGTAATCTCGGGTCCGATCCGAGCGAACATTCGAATCGCTCGGCGATCGCGCGCTGATGGACGAGGTTGGCCGCGGCGACGTCCTCGACGGCGATGCCCACCGACTTGTAGAGCGTGATCTCGTCGTCGCTCTCGCGCCCCTGCGCGGTGCGCGCGACGAGCTCGCCGATCTCCGCCACGACGCGGCCGTTCTTCATGGCGTCGCCCGACTCCCTGAGCGCCGCTTCGCGCGACTCGACGAACAGCCGCGCGCGCGTCACGAGGTCATCGTCCAGCTCGCGCCAGTCCGGACGCACGGCGCCCACGGCATTCACGTGCGCGCCTGGCGACACCCAGGCGCCCTGCACCACGGGCGTCTTCGACATCGTGGCCACGACGATGACGTCCGCGCCGCGGACGGCTTCCTCGGCTGAGCTGGTCGCGCGGACGCCGAACTGCGCGGCGAACCGGTCCGCGTGGCGCGGGCTCCACACGCGGACGTCGCTGAACTGCCGAACGAGCCGCAGCGCGTGCAGATGGCTCCGCGCCTGGACGCCAGAGCCGATGATGGCCAGCGTCGAGGCGTCCTTGCGCGCGAGCAGATCGGTCGCGACCGCCGACGCTGCGCCCGTTCGCATCTCGGTGATGAGCGTCCCGTCCATCGTCACGAGCGGCTCGCCGGTCTCAGGCTTGAACAGCTGGATGATCGCGTGGTGCGTCGGCACGCCCTGGTTGTTCGGGAACCAGGTGACCAGCTTCGCGCCCAGCGCGCCGGCGGCATAGGCCGGCATCACGCCGAAGAAGCCGCCGTGGTCCGCGACGGGCACGACGACACGGCCCGGCATCACGGCGCGGCCCGCGGAAAAATCCGCCAGCGCCGTCGCGATGGCGGGAATCAGGTCCTCCATGCGGAGGAGTCGAGCGACGGCGTGTTCGTCGAGGATCATGGCGCCTGCGAATGATAGGCCGAACCGTCGTGCGTAAGTCTGCAGCGGTCGAGCCGCCAGCTGTCGGCTATCTGCTCCGTGGTATAAACGATCGTCCTCCCCGGCGACGACGAAGTGTTTGCAAGGAGGTCGTTCGTGTCGAATCAGTCTCCGCTCCGCACGCTCAAGGGCACGCTCCGCGGCGATCTCATCGAGCCCGGCGACGCGCGCTACGACGAGGTCCGCAAGGTCTACAACGGGATGATCGACAAGCGCCCGCTGGCGATCGCGATGTGCCTCGACGTCGCGGACGTCTCGGCTGCGGTCCTGGCCGGCGCCGACCACGGCCTGCCGGTCGCGATTCGCGGCGGCGGCCACAACGCCGGCGGCCTCGGCATCTGCGATGACGGCCTCGTCATCGACTTGTCGCACATGAAACAGATCGAGGTCGACGCGGCCGCGAAGACCGTAAGGGTCAGGGCGGCGCGCTCTGGCACGACGTCGACGCCGCGACGCACGCGCACGGCCTCGCGGTGCCGGCCGGCATCATCTCCACCACGGGCGTCGGCGGCCTCAGCCTCGGCGGCGGTATCGGCCATCTCACTCGCAAGTGCGGCCTCACCATCGACAACATCGTCGGCGCCGAGATGGTGCTTGCCGACGGCGAGACGGCGACCGTGAACAAGGAGCAGCACGCCGATCTGTTCTGGGCGATCCGCGGCGGCGGCGGCAACTTCGGCATCGTCACCGAGTTCAAGTTCCGCGCGCATGCCGATTCACACCGACATCGCCGGCCCGATGCTCTGGCCGCTCGAACGATCGAAAGAGATCCTGCAGTGGTACGCGGACTTCCTGCCGAAGCAGCCCGACGAGCTGAACGGGTTCTTCGCGTTCCTGACCGTCCCGCCGGGACCGCCGTTCCCCGAAGCGCTGCATCTCAAGCCGATGTGCGGCATCGTCTGGTGCTACGTCGGGCCGCCCGACCAGGCCGACAAGGTCTTCGCGCCAATCCGCGCGCTGAAGCCGGCGCTCGACCTCGTGGGACCGATTCCGCATCCCGCCGTGCAGAGCATGTTCGATCCGCTGCTGCCTCCCGGCCTGCAGTGGTACTGGAAGGCCGACTTCGTGAAGGAGCTGCCGAGCGCGGCGATCGACAGGAACGTCGAGCACGGCGCGAAGATGCCGACCATGCTGTCGACGATGCACATGTACCCGGTAGACGGGGCGGCGGGCCGCGTCGGCCGCGACGAGACGCCGTGGGCCTATCGCGACGCCAGATGGGCGCAGGTCATTGTCGGCATCGATCCGGATCCGGCCAACCGCGACGCAATCACGGCCTGGTCGAAGAATTACTTCGACGCGATTCACCCGTATTCCGCGGGCGGCGCCTACGTGAACTTCATGATGGAGGAAGGCGACGACCGGGTGAAGGCGACCTATCGCGATCACTACCCGCGCCTGGCCTCGGTGAAGGCCAAGTACGACCCGTCGAACCTGTTCTGCGTGAACCAGAACATCAAGCCGGCGGCTACGCGCCGTCTAGCCGCCCTCAGGGCAGCGCCGGTTCGCGATATCATCGCGGCCAGGTGCTGCCCAAACCTCCATTCCTCTGCGATCTGACGCTCGAGCAGGAGCTCGAGGCCTTCGAGCGTCTCAAGCCGCGCCTCGCGTCGGTCTGGGACGCCGTGTCGGCCGACACCGAGATGCCGGCGACCTCCGTCGTCGTGCCGTCGCTGACGCTCGACAACGAGGAACTGCAGAAGCTCACCGGCGTCAGCTACTACGAAGAGCGCCTGCTGTTCCTGCTGATCCGGCTGCGCAATCCGCGCGCGCGCCTGGTGTACGTGACCTCGCAGCCGGTGCATCCGCTGACGCTGGACTACTACCTGCAGCTGCTGGCCGGCGTGCCCGCGAGTCACGCACGAGCGCGCCTGACGATGCTCTGCGCGTACGACGCGTCGCCGCGCCCGCTGACGCAGAAGGTGCTGGAGCGTCCGCGGCTGATCGAGCGTATCCGCCACGCGGTGGAGGACCCGTCGCGCGCGTATCTGACGGTGTTCAACTCCACGCCGCTCGAGCGGAAGCTGTCGGTGCTGCTCGGCATCCCGCTCAACGGCCTCGATCCGTCGCTCGCGCACCTGGGATCGAAATCGGGCAGCCGCCGCGTCTTCAAGGAAGCCGGCATCGAGATGCCCGTCGGCATCGAAGACATCCAGTCTCCCGAGGAAGCCGCTGAAGCGCTCGGCGAGCTGAAGCGGCAGCGTCCGACGCTGCGACGCGCGCTCATCAAGTTGAACAACAGCTTCTCAGGCGAGGGAAATTCTCTCGTTCGCTTTCCGGAGAAGAACGAGCCCGGCGAGCGGCTGCGCGCGGTGGAGCAGGCCGAGATGCCCATGCCCACCGAGACGCCGGAGCGCTACTTCGAGAAGCTCTCGCGCATGGGCGGCGTCGTCGAGGAGTTCGTCGAGGCCGCGGAGAAGCGCTCGCCGAGCGCGCAGTATCGGACGAGCCCGTCAGGCGACGTGCTCGAGGTCTCGACGCACGACCAGATCCTCGGCGGCGATTCCGGGCAGATCTACCTGGGGTGCAGCTTCCCCGCCCACGAGGGCTACCGCCAGAAGATTCGCGACGCCGGCCTGCGCGTGGGCGCCGTGCTGGCGCGCCACGGCGTCGTCAGCCGGTTTGGCGTGGACTTCCTGGCGTTCCGCAACGCGCCGCAGGAGGAGTGGCGCATCACCGCGCTCGAGATCAACCTGCGCGTCGTCGGGACGACGCATCCGTTTCTCGCGCTGCGGTTCCTCACGGGCGGCGAGACTGGATCCGGCGACCGGCCAGTTCTTCTCGTTGAGCGGACGCTCGAAGCACTATCGCGCCACGGACAACCTGACCTCTGAAATCTATCGGGGCATCCTGCCAGAGGATCTCGTCGACATCGTGTCGATGAACGCGCTGCACTACAACCACCGGACCGAGTCGGGCGTGCTCTTCCACATGATCGGCGCCGTGTCGGAGTTCGGAAAGCTCGGGATTGACCGTCATCGGCAACGACGACGCCGAAGTGGACGCGCTGTATCAACGGACGCTCGACGTGCTGCGCGTCGAGTCGACGTTCGGCCATCTGCCGTCGGGGTCCGAGTGGGCGATTGGCGGACCGGGATAACTGGAAATACGAAAGTAGGGAACTAGCGGAAGCCTTGGCGAAGCGTCAGCCGGACATAGGAGGCACGTGGAACGGCGAGACTTCGTGCGGTCGATTGCGGCGCTCGGCGTGGCGTCGGGCGGCTGCTCGTGAGGCTGACGCGGCGCCTGTCGAGAGCGCGACGGTGAATCCGCTGCTGGCGCTCGAGGCCGCGCGACTCCGTCCCGGAACGACCCGCCAGTCGACGACGTTCGACCTCGCGAAGCGCAGCAAGACGCGCGCGGTGCCTCGCGGCGCGCGCGTGACGATCGCCGAAGGCACCGGTCCCGGGTACATCGCGCAGTTCTGGCTGACGTTCCCCGGCTGGTTCTGGCAGCACTGGAATCCGTCGGCGCCGATCAGCCAGACGATCCTCAAGACGCTCATCCTGCGCGTCTACTGGGACGACGCGGAGAGGCCCGCGATCGAGGCGCCGGTCGGCGACTTCTTCGGCGCCGGTCTCTGCCAGGTCACGAGCTTCGCGAGCCGGTACTTCGGCACGTCGAGCGGCGGCTTTTTCTGCAAGTGGCCGATGCCGTTCCGGAAGCGCTTCCGCGTCGAAGTCGAAAATCTGGATCGGACGATCGACACCGAGATCTTCTGCAACGTCCTCTATCAGCAGGTCGCAGAACTCCCGGCCGATCTCGGCTACTTTCACGCGCAGTTCCGCACCGGGCGCAACGAGGGCCCTGCACCCGTGCCGATCGCCGATGCGAGCGGCCGCGGCCACTACGCGGGCTGCGTGCTGTCGATGCAGGGACGCGACCGCGGCTACCTGAGCTTTCTCGAAGCGCCAGAGCACGTCCACGTCGATGCCGGCGATGGCGCGCCGACCATCGTGGGCACCGGCCTCGAGGACTATTTTCTCGGCGGCTGGTATTTCCGCGAGGGGCCGTTCGTCGGCCCGTTTCACGGGCTGATCAGCAAGGACGCGCTGAACGCGAGCGTCGCGATGTACCGCGTGCACGAGGCCGACGCGATTCGATTCAACGAGCGCCTCTCGTTCGCGTTCGTGAACCCGTGGTCGCCGGATCGCCTCAAGCCGTTCGTCTACTCGTCGGTCGCGTTTCTCTACCTGGCCGGCCCGAACGGCCAGGGAGTCGCGCTGCCGGGCGTGGACGATCTCGTCTGCTGGTATCGAATCGCGCCCGAGCGATCATCAGAGCATTCCGTAACGTCAGATGGCGGGGCTGAGCCCGCCGCGGACATGCAGGGCTGAAGCCCTGCCCCACTGAAGCGCCGGGGCTGAAGCCCCGGCCTACTGCCGATGACCCAGCGTCCGCCACTCGAGCTCGCACACGACATCGCCGCGGCAGCGCGCGCGGCCGGCGGTCACGCGCTGGTCGTCGGCGGCTTCGTCCGCGACCGGCTGCTGGGGCTCACGTCGAAGGATCTGGACCTCGAGGTCTTCGGCCTCGCGCCGGACGCGCTGATTGCGCTGCTGGCGCGTCTCGGCCGCGTTGAGCCCGTCGGCCAGAGCTTTCCCGTCTTCAAGATCGGCGCGGTCGACGTCGCGTTGCCCCGCCGCGAGTCGAAGACCGGACGCGGCCACAAGGGCTTCACCGTCGTCGGCGACCCGGACATGTCGTTCGAAGAGGCCGTTCGGCGGCGCGACTTCACGATCAACGCGATCGGCTGGGACCCGCTGAACGACGAGTACATCGACCCGTGCGGCGGCCAGACGGATCTCGCACACCGCGTGCTGAAAGTCGTCGATCCAGAGCGCTTCGCCGATGACAGCCTGCGCGTGCTGCGCGCGATGCAGTTCGCGGCGCGCTTCGATCTGACGCTCGAGCCGGAATCGGCGGACATCTGCCGCGCGATTCCGCTCGACGACCTTCCCGCGGAGCGCGTCTGGGGTGAAATCGAGAAGCTGCTCCTGCTCGCCAGGCATCCGTCGATCGGCCTCGCGCTCGCGCTCGACCTGGGCGTCGTCGCGCGCCTCTTCCCGGAGCTCCTCGCGCTCGTCGGCTGCGAGCAGGAACCGGAATGGCATCCCGAAGGCGACGTCTGGGTGCACACGCTGATGGTCGTGGACGAGGCGCGCGGCGCGATCGACGACCTGGATCGCGCGCAAAAGGCCATCGTGATGCTCGGCGCGGTCTGCCACGATCTCGGCAAACCGCCGACGACGCGCGTCATCGACGGACGGATTCGCTCGCTCGGGCACGAGGAGGCGGGCGTCGAGCCCGCCACGTCGCTGCTGGATCGGCTGAACGTGAACTCGATGGATGGCGTCGACGTTCGCGGCCAGGTGCTGGGGATCGTCGCGCATCACCTGAAGCCTGGCGCATGGCACAAGTCGCCAACCGGTGTCGGCGACGGCGCGTTCCGCCGGCTGGCCGCGAAGGTGGACATGGAGCTGCTCGCGCGCGTCGCGCGGGCGGATTGCCGCGGCCGCGGCGGCGGGTTCGACTGCTCGGCGATGGACTGGTTTCTCGAGCGCGCGCGACGGCTCGGTGTCGAGCACGAGGCGCCCGCGCCGCTGGTGATGGGCCGGCACCTGCTGGCGCTCGGCGTCGCGCCAGGGCCCCGGATGGGCGAGATCCTGAAGGCGATCTACGAGCAGCAGCTCGATGGAACCGTGACGACCGAAGAGGAAGGGATCGCGGCGGCCAGGGCATCGTCGAGTACGTAGGGCCGGGCTTCAGTCCGGCCGCGCAGTGGCCCTAAGCCGGCTCAGCGCTACGACTGAAGCTGACCCGCGCGCTTGAGCGCGGCCTCGAGCCCCGCGACGAGCACGTCCACGTGCTCGGCCGTCGCGCCGGCGCCCATCAGGCCGATGCGCCAGATCTTCCCGGCGAGCGGGCCCATGCCGCCGCCGATCTCGATGTTGCTCTTCTCGCGCAAATCCGTCCGCACCGCCGCGTCGTCCATCCCCGCCGGGATGCGCACGGTGTTGAGCGTCATCAGCCGCTCGTCGGCCGGCACCAGGAACTCGAGGCCCAGCGACGCCATCGCGGACGCGAAGCGCGCGTGTGTCGCGGCGTGTCGCGCCCAGCGCGACTCGAGACCTTCCTCCTCGATCGCGGCCAGCGCCTCGTCGAAGGCGTAGACGAGCGACGCGGACATCGTGTGGTGGTACTTGCGGCGCACCCAGTAGTCCTCGAGCAGCGACAGATCGAGGTAGAAGCTGCGGCACTTCACGCGCCGCGCGAGCGCCGACGGCGCGAACGCGACTGGCGCGAGGCCTGACGGCGCGCCGATGCACTTCTGCGTCCCGCTGTAGCACGCGTCGATGCCCCAGGCGGCCATGTCGACCGCCTGCCCGCCGAGCGAGGTCACCGCGTCGACCAGCACGAGCGCGCCGTGCGCGTGCGCGAGCGCGGCGACTTCGGGCACCGGGTTCCTGACGCCAGTGGAGGTCTCCGCGTGCACGATCGCGACGAGGTCGAACGAGCCCTTCGAGAGCGCGGCTTCGACGGCAGCGGGATCGATCGCGCGGCCCCACTCGCCGTCCACGCGCGTCACGGCGCCGCCGTAGCGCGTGCACATGTCGACGAGCCGCTCGCCGAAGTAGCCCGTCACGACGACGAGCACGCGGCGGCCAGGCTCGACGAGGTTCGCGACGGACGCCTCCATCGCGGCCGTGCCCGTGCCCGACACCGCGAGCGCAAGCGTGCCCTCGGGCGCGCGCATGGTCCTCGCGAGACGCGCGCGGAGGTCGTCCATGATGCCGATGAACTGCGGATCGAGATGGCCGAGCACGGGCGCCGCCAGCGCGCGCATCACGCGCGGCGAGACGAGGCTCGGACCGGGACCGAACAGCAGACGCTCCGTCGACGGTAGTGGTGTCATGCGGGTTGGAGCAGTGCGGCCACCTGCTCCCTGATGAGCGCGGCCGCGTCGGCCGACACCGCGCGAAGCGGCGGCCGCGGAGGTCCACCGGCCAGGCCGCACGCGTCCACGGCGGCCTTGAGCCCGGGAATGCTGTAGAGCGCGCCGACGGACTTCGCGATCGGCATGAGGCGCAACTGGAGCCGCCGCGCCTCGTCGTGCCGCCCTGCCTCGACCGCTGCCATCAGGGCCGCGCAGACGTCGGGCGCGACGTCCGCGGGACCAATCGTCGCGCCGGTCGCGCCCACGACGAGGGACGCGTAAAGCGCGCTCGTCGAGCCCGCCAGGACGGCGAAGCCTGGGCGGCATCCGGCCACGAGATCCGAGATCACCGTGACGTCGCCGCCCGAGTCCTTGATGCCGATGATGTTCGGATGCGCCGACAGCCTGGCCGCCGTGTCTGGCGCCAGGTTGACGCCGGTGAACATCGTCACGTTGTAGAGGATCACCGGCACCGGCGACGCATCGGCGACGGCGGTGTAGAACGCGACCATCGCGTCGGCGTTGACGCGCGCCTTGTAGAACGACGGCGTGCGCACCATCACTGCGTCGACGCCTCGCGCGGCCGCGCGTGCCGTGGCGGCAATCGTCGCGCGCAGCGACTCGCGTCCGGTGCCCGCGATCAGCCACTTGCCGTCCGGCCAGACGCCGCGCGCCGTCTCGATCAACGCGTCCGACTCGTCGTCGTCGAGCAGCGGCGCCTCGCCGTTGCTGCCGAGCACGACGATGCCGGCCAGCGCGGTCGAGGCGTAGTGGCGGAGGTTCGACGCGAACGCCGCGGGATCGATCTCTTCGCCCCGAAACGGCGTCGTCACGGGCGCGAAGATGCCGCGCAGCGGGCGATCCGATGCCATCTTCGCGACTCTATCGGCCGACGGTGGCAGGTGTCAACGGAACGCCCGCGATGCCGGCGTCCCTTGTCCCGCGTAGAATGACCTGATGCTGCGACTGGCCGCGATCGTCCTCACCGTCGTCAACGTCGGGTTCGGCCTGCTGATGGGCGTGACGCGCGGCGCCGCGTTCAACCTCTTCGGCGTGCCGGGGCCGCTGCCGTTCTACGGCGATCTTCTGGCGGTGTTCCTGGTGGCGAGCGGGCTCGGGTTCGTCCCGGCGATTCGCCAGCCCGATACCTATCGCTTCTACATATGGGTGATGGGCGTCGGCGTGAAGCTCGTGGTCGCGTCGCTGCTGCTGCGCGTGTGGTTCGCGGGCATCACCGGCGGCATCCTGCTCGTGGTTGCGCTCGGCGAAGCCGCCATCGGCGCATTCGCGCTGTGGGCGCTGCTGCAGCGCTCGCGCTAGCCGCGGCCACGGAGAGATCAGAGGAATTTCCGCCACAGAGACACAGAGATCACAGAGGACAAAGATCGGCCGCGGAGCGGCCGTGAAGACACGACCAGCCGGGCGGATGAGAACGCCAGAACATCTCTCATCCGCCCGGCTGGTCGTGTCTTCAGCGCGGCTTCGCCGCGCCGGTATTCTCCTCCGTGACCTCTGTGCCTCTGTGGCGGATTGTCCTCCGAGTCCTCTGCGGCGCTAGCGTCGCGTGAACATCCAGTACAGCGGCAGCCCTGCCGCGATGATGGCGACGCCGGCCGCCGTCGGTCCCGGCGCGCGCACGATGGCGTTCACCACGATGAGCGCGCTGGCGACGACGAAGAGCGCCGGCATGTACGGGTAGCCCCACGCGTCGACCGGGCGTTCTTCGCCGGCGCGGCGTCGCAGCACGAAGAGCGCGACGCCCGCAGCGCCGGAGAAGAGCACCACGGCGAAGCCGGTGTAGGTGATCAGCTGATCGAAGCTGCCGGTGAGTACCAGCAGGACGCTCCAGAACGCCTGCGCGCCGATGGCCGCCGACGGCGTGCGGAAGCGCGGGTGAATCTCGGCCGCGCGACGGAAAAACGCGCCGTCGCGCGCCATCGCGAAGTAGACGCGCGGGCCGGCTATCGTCATCGCGCTCACACTCGCCGCGATGCTCACCGCAGTCAGCGCCGCCAGCAGGTCGCCCGCGCGCGGGCCGAACAAACGCGCCCCGATCACGTCCAGCACGCTGCCGCTGAGCGCCGGCAAGCTCCGCTGCGGGCAGCGAATACACGTACATCATGTTCAACGCGAGGTAGAGCGCGACGACGGCGCCCGTGCCGAGCGCCAGGGCGCGCGGCAGCAGGCGCTGCGGGTCGCGGATCTCCTCGGCGACGTACGACGCGGCGTTCCAGCCCGAGTAGCTGAACATCACGGGGACGAGCGCCAGCAGCAGGCCGCTGGCCGAGCCGAACCGCGCCGGCTCCAGATGCGACCACGACCCGTCGCCGATCGACAGGCCCAGCGCGACAAGCGCGACCAGGCCGGTCACCTTCGCGCCGGCGAGGACGTTCTGCAGCACGCGGCCGGGGCCCGAGCCCCCGCACGTGGACGAGCGACAGCAGGACGATCAGCAGCATCGCGATCGACGACTGCGGCGTCAGCTTGAGCGTGACGACGCCGAGCGGGACTGTCGCGAGAGGGCCGGACGTCGGCCGCAAACGGGAGGAAGTGGCCGAGGTAACTCGCGAACCCCACGGCGCTGGCCGCAATGGCGCCCGAGAACCCCGCGACGAAGGACGTCCAGCCGCTGAGGAACCCCGCGACAGGACCGAACGCGGCTCGCAGGTACACGTACTCGCCGCCGGCATGCGGACGCAGCGCCGCGAGCTCCGCGTACGCCGTCGCGCCCGCGAAGGCGATCAGGCCGCCCGCCGCCCACACCGCGACCATCATCCAGCCTCCGCCGGTGAGGCTCGCGACGATCGCCGGCGTCAGGAAGATCCCGCTGCCGATGACGTTGGAGAGGATGATCGACGCCGCGTCGAAGGTGCCGAGGCGCCGATCGAGGACCGGTGCGGCCACCGGCTATTTCGTCAGGAGCTGACGCGTGATCGGGTACTCGCCGAGGCTGAACCCAGGTCGCGGAACCGGACTTTGCCGAATACCTCAACCTTGAAGTCGACGAACAGATGGTTGGCCAGCATGTCCGCGCGCGGTTCAGTGCCGGTGTAGCCCTCGCTGGCACGCACGACAATCGGCGGCGTGGTGGCGCCGGCGGCCAGATTGCTCGCGCCGGCGGCCGTGCCGCGTACCAGAACGGTGCTGCGTTCTTCCGTGATCGCCAAGCCGCTTGAAGATGCAGTTGATCTGCATCGGGCCCCAGGCTTCCGACCCCGGTGTTCGTCAGCGTGAACGAGATGCTCGGAACCAGCTTGTTCTTGCCTTCAGCCGTGACTCCGGCGTCGAACCAGCCCGTCGCGATGGGGGTGAGCTTGCAGGCCTTCGTGAGGTCGGCCGACCGGGTGCAGGAGGCCGCAGCCAGCGCAAGGGTCAGGACGAGGACGGCACGGGCGCGCATCGGCCTATTCTACCCGCGCCCATGACCCATGCACCCATGGACCCATGCACCCACCGACCCACCGACCCACCGACCTTCTAGTAGTCCTTGATGCTGACCCTCTTCACCGCCTCGTCCCTGGTGATCCGGCCAGACTTGAAGGCCGCGAGATCGGAGCCCTTGACGCGCAGGACGATGGTCGTCACGTCGTAGGGATCGTCGCCGCCGATGCGCTCGTTGTTGTCGCGCGCGGCGATGGTCAGCCATTCGTTTTCGGCGATGGGAATCGAAGTGCCGTAGTCGAGCATCGCGTCGACCAGCGCGGTCTTCACCTCGGTCGTGTAGGCCGACCCCGGGTCGTCGAGGATCGCGTTCGCGCTCGTCGACTCGCTCGGCTGCATGTCCGGAGCGGCCGCGGTCGTCGCGATCTGAGCCGACGCGGTCACGGTGCCGGTCTGCACGACACCCGGCCCAGGCGGCGGGAGACCTGCGCCGGGATCGGCACCTGGCGGCATCATCGGCGGACCGACGAGGCGCTCCATCCGCTGGATGGCCGCTTCCATGTCGCGGTGCGCCTGCGGGTCGCGCACGAACTGCAGGTTCCGCTTGAGCGTGTTGATGTCGCTTTGCACCTTCTGGCCGCCGCGATCCAGCGTGCGGAAGGTCCACGCCATCGAGTGGCGCATCGCCGGCACGTCGACGTCGAAGAAGACGCCGTAGGTTTCGAGCCAGAACCCCTTGGCGCGCGCCGCCGTGGCGATGAAGAGCATGTCCGAGCTGACGGCCTGCACCTGCTGGCTCAAGCGCTGCGCGCCGAGCTGCACCGCCCGTTCGAGCGCGCCTTCCATGACCGAGATCTGGTACCGCGCCCGCATCTGATCCGGCTGCTGACGGATGCGACGCCCTGGGCCGACGCCTGCCCCGCGCCCGCAAGCACGAGCCCGGCGGCCACCACGCTGATTGAAGCTCTCACTGCCCTGCCCTCGAGAAATGAAGTCACCGGGTTACTGACGCTGGGAGGCACGCACCAGATAGTTGGTGATCGCGCGCTGGTGCGCGGCTTCCTGGCTCGTCAGGCTTTCGATCTGCCCGAAGTTCTGCTCGATCTTCACGAGATCCGTCCGCCGCTGGTTCTCGACGTCCTGGACGACCTGCGCGAGGCGCAGCGCCAGCTCGCGCTGCTGCCGCCGCTCGCTCTCGTCGACCAGATTGCGCACCTGCTGCAGCATCTCGCCGCGATCGACCGAGCTGCCCTGGAGCGAGACCGGCACGGCGGCCGGCGAGGCGGAACGCTGCGCGGTCGTCCCGATTTCCGCGCGCAGCCGCGTCTCGAGCGCCGCCATCGCCTTCTGCATCTCGGCGTCGGTGATGCCGGTCTTCACCGGCCACTGCCTCGTGCGCCGGCGCCTGCTCGGCGACGGCGCCCGGCGCGGTCAGCGGCGGATGCGACCAGCCGGCGCGAATGGTCACGCCCCCGTTGGCCGCCTGCACTTCGACGTTCGCCAGCGCCGCGCCCACGGCCAGCAGCAGCCCGGCGGCCAGCGCCAGTGGCGCCCACACCGGCGGACGCCACCACGCCTGCGGCGCCGGACGAGGCGCCGCCTTCACGATCTGGAATCCGAGGTCGGCCGCTGGCGGCTCCCATCGCGCGAGGTCCGCGCGAACGGCGCCGAGCGACGCGAGCTCGTCGGCGCACGCCGCGCACGTCGCGACGTGCGACTCGACGGCGGCGCGATCGGCGTCGCTTACCTCCCCGTACAGGTAAGAGACCAGCAGTGCCTTGTCGTCGCAGCGAAATGAATTCGTCATGGCAGTGTGGATGCGGAATCGAATCGCCCCTGCGCCTGCAAGTGGCGCCTGAGAACGGTCAGTCCCTGATAGAGCCTCGTCTTCACGGTGCTGAGCGGACAGCCTTGCAGGTCCGCGATTTCCTGGAAGGTCATGCCGTGGTACTCCTTCAGGATGATCGCGGTGCGCTGCTCGTCCGGCAGCAGCGCCATGGCCTGCTCCACGATCTTGCTCAGGTCGTGGCGCGCCACCAGCGTTTCAATCGACTCGACGGGCCCCTGTTCGGCGGCGAGCTCGACGAGGTCGATGCCCTCCGGCGTGGCCTGGATCGGCGCGCGGCGCTCGCGGCGGATCCAGTCGCGACAGAGGTTCAGCGCGATCCGGTAGACCCAGGACGAGAACTTCGCCTGGCCGCGGAAGTTCTTGATGCCGCGGAACGCCCGGAGGAAGGTCTCCTGAACGACGTCCCGGGCCTCTTCTTCGCGCCCGATGACGCGGTACGCCAGGGCATAGATCGGCCGCTCCCAGCGCAGTACGAGCTGGTTGAAGCTGTCTGTGTCGCCGTCGATTGAACGCGCGACGAGTTCCTCGTCGGTCCGCGTCATCAGGTCGTGGCCGGCCAACGTTCCCCGGGTTGTGTGCGCCGCGCCCGGCTTCGGGGCGTGCGGCGGAAGCCTTCTACCAGCTTAGACGATGGGCCGGCGGGGGTGGCCGGGGGCAGCGGCAGTGGCAGGGGGCAATTGGGGACTGTCCCAGGGGGGGGTGTGTTCCGAAACGGAGCACGGCGCAACTACGGTTGTCGTTTCGGTCTGCCCAATGCTGGCCAGGCCGGATCAGCGGTCTCGGCGCCTGCGCCGGGGCCGCGCCGGCGACGACTGGGACGTCACCACGCGGACGGTCTGGCCTTCAGCGATTGAATCCGGCGGGTTGACGACGACCTGCTCGTCCCCGGAGAGGCCGCTCGCGACTTCCAGCTCGGTCCCCAGATCGCGCTGGATGTTCACCTTCTGCAGGCGCACTTTGTTGTCGCGGTCCACGGTGGCGACCTGCGCGCCCTCGCTGCGGAACAGCAGCGCGTTGACCGGCACCCGCACGGTGGCCTGGCTCGCGGCGAGCTTCAGATGCGCCTGCACGTAGGACCCGGGAAGGAGCTCGCCCGACGGGTTGTCGACGTCGATCTCCACGAGCAGCGTCCTCGAGGCCTGATCGATCGACTGCGAGCTCCGCACGAGCGTCCCGGTGAAGCGGCGCCCCGGATACTGCTGGAACGTCAGATCCGCCGTCAGTCCCGGCGTCGTCTGCGGCGAGTAGGTCTGCGGCACGTTGACGAAGACGCGCAGCGTCTTCACCGAGGCGATGTGGAAGAGCTCCTTCGCGGCCCCGCCGGCCGTCACGAGCGCGCCGACGTCGATGTTGCGCGCGGTGATGACGCCGTCGAACGGCGCGCGGATCTGCTTGAAGTCCGTGAGCTGCACGAGGCGCTTGACGTTGAAACGCGACGACTCCACCGTCGCGCGGCGCGCCTCGAGGTTGCCCTTCGCGTTGTCGTAGTCCTGCCGCGAGACCGAGTCGGACTGCATCAACCCGTCGTAGCGCTGCGCGGTCGTCTCCGCGAGACGCAGGTTGGCTTCGGCCTGCGCGAGGTCCGCGCGCGCCTGCGCGAGCTGCTGATCCACTTCGGGGGTGTCGATCTCCGCGAGCAGCTGTCCCGCCTTCACGCGCGCGCCGATGTCCACGTACCACTTGCGCAGGTAGCCGTCGGTGCGCGCCAGGATCGGCGCGTCGGCCAGCGGCTGCGCGTTGCCCGGCAGCACGATCTCCTGCTGGCTGGCGCCGCGCGTCGGATGGACGACGGCCACGCTCGTCACCGCCAGTTGCTCGGTCTCGCGCGTGACGTCGGCCAGCGCCCGCGCGCGCGCGGCGATGCCCCAGACGGCGAGCGCGACGAGCGCGATGACCACAATCGCGACCAGCGAGAGCGCGGTGCGGTGCGAAGATCCCTGACCGTTCGCGGACATCCGGGTGCTCACTTCTCCATTCGATGCCGGTGCAGCATCGCGAAGACCGACGGGACGAAGAAGAGCGTCGCCAGCGTGGCCAGCGCGAGCCCGCCGATGACGGCCCTTCCGAGCGGGGCATTCTGCTCGCCGCCTTCCCCAAGGCCCAGCGCCATGGGGACCATGCCAATCATCATGGCGAGCGCGGTCATCAGCACCGGCCGGAATCGCGCAAAGCCGGCCTGCACGGCGGCCTCGACGGCGCCGCGCCCGGCCGCCAGCTCATCCTTCGCGAAGCTCACCACGAGGATGCTGTTCGCCGTGGCGACGCCTACGCACATGATGGCACCGGTCAGGGCAGGAACACTGAGCGTCGTGCCCGTCAGGAACAGCATCCAGACGATCCCGGCCAGCGCCGCCGGCAACGCCGAGATGATGATGAAGGGATCGGTCCAGGATTGGAAGTTCACGACAATCAGCAGGTAGACGAGCAGAATCGCGAGCGCCAGCCCTGAGATCAGCCCCGTGAACGACGACCGCATCGTCTCGATCTGCCCGCGGATGGCAAGCCGCGTCCCCCGCGGCAGCGTCGGCCGCGTCTCGTCGACGATGCGGGTGATCTCGCGCGCCACGCTCCCGAGATCGCGACCCTGCACCGATCCGTAGAGGTCGATGACGGGCTGGACGTCGTAGTGCGACACGACGGAGCTGCCCGAGCCGCGCTCGAAGGTGGCGAGCGCGCCCAGAATCTGCGGGCGATCGCCCGGCAGCGGAATGCCGGCGAGATCGCCCAGCGAATTCATCCGGTATTCCGGCGTCATCGTCGCCACCGGATACGACACGCCGGTGGCCGGGTTCAACCAGAACGTGGGCGTGGTCTGCGCGCTGCCGCTCAGCGAGATCAGCAGGTTGTTCGCGACGTCGCGCTGCGTCATGCCGAGATCGGCGGCGCGCGTGCGATCCACGTTGATGTGCAGCTTCGGCTGATCGGCCGGCTGGTGCACGTGCAGATCGACGATGCCTGGAATCTGGCTCATGCGGGTGAGCAGCGCGGCCGCGACCGCGCCGCTGGCCGCGCGGTTTCCGCCGAGCACCTGCACGTCAATCGGCGCGGGCAGGCCGAAGTTCAGGATCTGCGTCACGATGTCGGCCGGCAGGAACGAGAACGTCACGCCCGGGAAGCGCGAGTTCAGCATGATGCGCAGATCGTGCACGTATCGCTCGCTCGGCTCGTGGTCGCCCCGCAGGCTGACCAGGATGTCCGCGTCGGCCGGGCCAATCGGGGCCGAGGTGCTGTAGGTCAGGTTGATGCCGCTCGTCGGACGGCCGACGTTGTCGATGATCGTGCCGAGATGCTCGGCCGGCACGCGCTCGCGGATGACCCGATCCACTTCCTCGCAGAGAGCGGCCGTCTCCTCGAGACGCGTGCCTGTCGGCGCGCGGAAGTGAAGCCGGAACTGGCCGCTGTCCACCGAGGGGAAGAAGTCTTCGCCCACCCACTTCGCGAGGACCAGCGACGCCAGGCAGAACGCGAGCGACACGGCCACGAAGACGGCGCGCCGCGCGACGACGACTTCGAGCAGCCGCTGGTACGCGTCGCGAGTGCGCTGAATCCCGTGCTCGAACCGGTACTGCAGGCGCGCCAGCAGATGGCGGCTCGACTGCGAGTGCCCGTCGACGTCGTGCTCGTGCCCGCGCAGCAGATATTTCGCCAGCGTCGGCACCAGCGTGCGCGACAGCACGTACGACGCCAGCATCGCGAAGACCACGGCCTCGCCGAGCGGCACGAAGAGATAGCGCGCGACGCCGGTGAGGAAGAACAACGGCACGAAGACGATGCAGATGCAGATCGTCGAGACGAAGGCCGGCACCGCAATCTGCTGCGAGCCGTCGAGGATGGCCTGCTCGAGCGGCTTGCCCTGCTCCAGGTTCGTGCTGATGTTCTCGATCGCCACCGTCGCGTCGTCCACCAGGATGCCGACGGCGAGGGCCATGCCGCCAAGCGTCATGATGTTGATCGTCTCGCCCAGAGCGCTGAACGTGATGATGGAGGCGAGAATCGACAGCGGAATCGAGATGGAGATGATGATGGTGCTGCGCCAGCTGCCGAGGAACAGCAGGATCATCAGCGCGGTCAGGCCCGCGGCGATGCCGGCCTCCCGGATCACGCCGTCGATGGCGGCGCGGACGAAGAGCGACTGATCGGCAAGCGGGCGGACGTCCAGCCCGGGCGGCAGCGAGGCCAGCGCGCGCGGCAGCATCTCCTTGATCTGCGACACGATCTGCAGCGTCGACGCGTTGCCGTTCTTCTGGACGATCAGCAGCGCCGAGCGCTGGCCGTCGACCCTGACCAGGTTGGTCTGCGGCGGCGAGCCGTCGCGCACGTGCGCCACGTCGCGGATGTAGACCGGCGAGCCGTTGACGACCTTGATCGGCAGGTCGTTCAGCTCGTCGATCGTGCGCGGCGGATCCGTTGATGTCCACGTTGTACTCGCGCGTGCCGATCTTCGACGTCCCGGCGGGGAGGATCAGGCTCTGCGCGCCGACGGCCGTGACGACGTCCACGGGCGTGAGGTTGTTCGCCTGCAGGGCGCTGGGGATCCAGATCCACCTGAATCTGCCGCTGCCGGCCGCCGTACGGCAGCGGAATGGCCGCGCCCTGCACGGTCGCCAGCTGCGTGCGGATGAAGTTGAAGCCGAAGTCGTAGAGTTGCTGCTCCGAGAGCGACTTGCCGGACAGGGCGAGCTGCAGCACCGGCACGCTCGACGCGTTGTAGACGATCACCAGCGGCGGCGTCGCGCCCGGGCGGCAGCTGCCGGAGCTGCGTCTGCATGATGGCGGTCACCTGCGCGACCGCCATCTCGATCTTCGCCGACGGCTGGAAGAACACCTTGATCAGGCCGACACCGCTCAGCGACTGCGACTCGATGTGCTCGATGTCGTTCACCGTCGTCGTCAGCGATCGCTCGACGTTGTAGACGATGCGCGTGGACATCTCGTCGGCCGAGAGGCCGCCGTAGTTCCAGACGATCGCGACGATCGGGATGTCGATGTCGGGGAGGATGTCAGTCGGCGTGCGGACGATCGCCAGCGGCCCGAGGATGAGCAGCACCAGCGCCATCACGATGAACGTGTAGGGCCGGGTCAGGGCGATGCGGACGATCCACATGCGCTTTCATTATGGGCCGCGGTCCGGGGTTGTTCCACCGGCTGGACGACCGCGCGGCCGTCTGTACTTTCTTTTTACAACTCGCGGGTCATCTCGATCATCGTCGGGCGGAAACCCAATTGGGCGAACAGGCGCTGCGCGGCCACGTTGGCCGACGCGGTCCCGAGCACCACGCGCGGCATGCCGTGAGACTTCAGCCAGTCGAACGCGGCGTTCATCAGGATGGACGCCACGCCCTGGCGACGCGCTTCCGGATCGACCAGCACGTCATGAACGTAGCCACAGCGTTCGCGAAGCTCCTTCCACGAGGCCGGCTCGATCGCGGCGTACACATAGCCAAGAATCACGTCGTCGCGATGCGCCACGAGGATGACCGCGTCGTCCGCGTCGAGCTGAGTGCCGAGGAACCAGGCATAGCCCTCCTCGGGGCGATCCGGAGGCGCCATGAAGCGCTTCGGGTCGAACTGGTAGTGCAAGCGCATCAGCGCCGCGCCGAGGCGGCCGAGCGCCGGGAGGTCGGAACGGGTGGCGGGACGAATGGAGAAGGCCATTTCAATAGGAAATAGGAAATAGGAAATAGGGAAGCAGAACGAAGAACCTGCCGCGGCTAGGGCAGGTAGATGTGCCCGCCTTTCATCACGAAGCGGACGCGGTTGAGCGCGGTGATGTCCTTCGTCGGGTCGCCGTCGACCGCGACGAGATCGGCGTCGAGGCCGGAGGCGACGCGGCCGAGTCGATCCTCCAGGTGCAGCACGCGCGCGCCGACGGAAGTCGCGCTCTTCAGCGCCTCGAGCGGCGCCATCCCGTAGTCCACCATCATGACGATCTCGCGCGCGTTGTCGCCGTGCGCGAACACACCGACGTCGCTGCCCGAGAGAATCGTCACGCCCTTGTCGAGCGCGGCCTTGAAGCTGGCGCGCTTGCGGGTGATCGACGCCGGCTCGGGATCGGTGCCCTTCTTCCAGCCCGCGTACTGACTCGTGGCGTCGCCGGCCGCGAGCGTCGGACAGAGCGCGACGTGGTGCTCGGCCATGAGCGCGAACACCTCAGGCGTGCCGTCGTCGCCATGCTCGATGGTCTCGACGCCGGCGAGCACCGCGCGACGCATGCCCTCAGGCGTCATCGCATGCGCGGCCACGGGACGTCCGCTGCTGCGCGCGGTCTCGACGGCGAGCTTCAGCTCCTCGAGCGAGAACGTCGGCATCGTCTCGCCGTTCGGCCCCCAGCGGTAGTCGGCGTACAGCTTCACCCACTCGGCGCCGTGGCCGATCTGATCGCGAACGATGCGGACGATGGAGTCGGGGTCGGCTTCTTCGGCGCCCTGGGGCACCTTCCATTCGAGCGCGTAGCCCTTCGGGCCGTACGCGCCCGTCGCGACGATCGCGCGCGTCGACACGAGCATGTGCGGCCCGGGAATGATGCCCTGCTCCACCGCCTGCTTCAGCTCGACGTCCGAGTAGCCGGCGCCCTCGGTGCCCAGGTCGCGAATCACGGTGAAGCCGGCGAGCAGCGTCTGGCGAAGCGCGGCCGTCGCGCGCGCGACGCGCAGTCCGGTGGACTCCTTCAGGACCTGATCGTTCCAGGTCGTCTCGTTATAGGGATGCAGCAGGACGTGCGAGTGCCCTTCGATGAGTCCGGGGATCAGCGTCAAGCCGGCGAGCTCTCGCGTCTGCGCGCCAGGCGCGGCGACGCTCGCCGCCGGTCCGACCGCCTCGATGCGGCCGCCGCTCACGCGCACGGCCCAACCCTCGTGCATGGCGTTGCCGTCGAACACCCGCGCGGGCCGAAGGATCGTCACGGCAGATGCCGGCGCCGGCGACTGCGCGAAGAGCGCCAGCGGCACCGCGCACACCCAGGCCAAGGTCCAATGAACCACTCCTCGCTCGCACGCTCACCTCGAGCGAGAAGCCTACAACAACCGACTCGAGGTGACAGCCCGTCCCACGTCACCGGAACCCCGGCGCTGACGGGCCCGTATATTCCTGTGGCCATGCCACACGACCATCCGGCACGCGTCGATTTGCTCCAGGGGACGCTGGATCTGCTGGTGCTCCAGACCCTCTACGCGCTCGGACCGCTCCACGGCTTCGGCATCGCGCGGCGCATCGAGCAGGCATCCGGCCAGGCCGTGCTGCTCAACCAGGGCACCATCTACGCGTCGCTCGTCCGGCTCCACCAGCGCGGCTGGATTTCTGCCGAGTGGGGCACCTCCGACAACAACCGCCGGGCAAAGTACTACGCGCTCACGAAGGCCGGCCGGAAGCAGCTCGAAAAAGAGGCCGACGACTGGCGCAAGGTGACCGCGGTGATCGGGCGCGTCCTGGCGAATCCGCACGGAGGGTCCGAGCAATGATCGACACGCTCCGACGCCTGGCGCATCGGACGGCAGCCTTCGTTCGTCGTGATCCGCTCGACCGGGACGCTCGATTACCGAGCTGGCGTCGCATCTGGCGATGGCCGAAGACGAGCACGTGCGGCGCGGGAGCACGCCGGAGGAAGCGCGCCGGCTGGCGCGGCTCGAATTGGGCGGATACGACGCCGCCGTCGAGCGTCACCGCGACGCCCGCGGGTTGCCCACGCTCGATGCGCTGGTGCAGGACCTCCGGTACGCCATCAGGAGCCTGCGCCGCGAGCCCGGATTTGCCGCAATCGCGGTCGCGATCCTGGCCCTGGGCATCGGCACGAACACGGCGGTCTTCAGCATCGTGAACGCGCTGGTCCTCCGGCCTCTGCCGTTTCGCGACGCCGATCGCCTGGTGTGGATCACCGGAGGCACCCGAGACCGACGGGTTGAGCGCGCAGACCTATCCGGTCGCGGTCTATCAGGCGTTCCGCCGCGAGAGCCACTCGCTCGAGGACCTCACCGCGTACTTTCGCGTTCTTCGGCTACACGGACTTCTCGCTCGCCTCAGGCAAGGAGGCCGAGCACGTCGGTGGCCTGTACGTGGTGCCCCGGTTCTTCGAGTTGCTCGGCGTCTCGCCCGCGCGCGGCCGGTTGTTCCTGCCGGAGGAAGAGCGGCCAAACGGTCCGGCCGCGGCGCTCATCAGCCACGCGCTGTGGCGACGCCGGTTCGGCGGCGACCCCGCAATCGTCGGGCGCGCCGTGACGATCAACAACGCTCCGGTCATCATCGCCGGTGTGCTGCCAGAGGACTTCGACTTCGGCTCCGTCTTCTCGCCGGGCGCCCGCGTCGATCTGTTCATGCCGGCGCCGCTCGAGACGATGAAGGACTGGGGCAACACGCTGGCGCTCGTCGGCCGTCTGAAGCCGGGCGTCACGACCGCCGCGGCGGCCGCGGAGTTCGACGCGCTCGGCCCACGGATCGCCAGGATGTCGCCAACGCTGGAGGGCCGGACGCACGCGCAGGTCACCGCCGCTCAAGACTCACGTGAGCGGCAGCATGCGACCGATGCTCGTCGTGCTGTGGGCGGCTGTGGCGTTCGTGCTGCTGATCGTCTGTGCGAACCTGGCCAGCCTGCTCCTCGCGCGGACAGCCTCGCGCACCCGAGAGCTCGCCGTCCGGATGGCGCTCGGCGCCGGTCGCGGGAGGCTGCTCCGGCAGATGGTGGCCGAGGGCGTGCTGCTATCCCTCGCCGGCGCGGCGGCCGGCATTCCCCTGGCTTTCGCGCTCACGGCGTACGTGAAGAGCGCGGTGGTCACAAGCATCCCCCTGCTCGCACAGGTGAAGGTCGATGGCGTCGCACTCATCGCCACGGCAACGATCGCGATCGTCACGGGCGTGGTCATCGGTGCGATCCCCGGGCTCAGAGTGTCCGCCGGCAGCTTGTCCGTCGCGCTGAAGGAACAGAGCCGTGGGACCACCGACGGCCGCTGGCACCATCGCCTCCGCGCGGGCCTGGTCGTCGGCGAAATTGCGCTGGCCTCGATGCTGCTCGTTGGCGCGGGCCTGCTGATGCGCAGCTTCGTCGCGCTGATGAGCGAGGACTTCGGGTTCCGGCCCGAGCGGACGATGGAGGTGCGGCTGGACATCCCCCAGGGCAGCTCGAACGATCAGCGGAGCACCTTCGCAGATGAGGTCAGACGCCGGGCTGCAACCGTTCCCGGCGTGGCGCAAGCCGCGATCACGGATGCGCTGCCGCTCGATCGGAACCGGCAGTGGAACCTGCATAAGGTTGGCAGTTCACCGCAGGACGCCGGAGTCAGCGTGTTCCTCTACGTCGTCGGACCGGGATACTTCGGCGCGATGGGAATTCCGGTCACCGCCGGTCGCGACTTCTCGGCCGCCGACCGGGCGAAAACGCTGCAGGTGGCGATCATCAGCAAGTCGGCGGCGCGGGCGCTCTGGCCCGGCCAGGATCCGATCGGCCGGCACGCGACAACCGGTGCCGAGGTCGAGGTCATTGGCGTCGTCGACGACGTGCGACAGACGAGCCTCGAGGAGACTCGGGTGGCCCAGTGCTATCTGCCTTACACACAGGCGGGGCCAGCAGGACTCGGGCTCGTCGTGCGGACCCAGTCGTCGCCGGAGACGGTGGTGCCCGCCGTCCGCGCGGCGCTCGTGCCGCTGGTGCCCACCATCGCCACGGCAGAATTCCGGCCGATCGAGCAACTCGTCGAACGCGCCACCTCTCCCCGTCGCTTCCTGCTGTCGCTGGTAGGCGGCTTCTCGCTGATGGCGCTGGTCCTGGCGTGCCTCGGCATCTACGGCGTCGTCTCGTACAACGTAACGCAGCGCACGCAGGAAATTGGCGTGCGGATGGCACTCGGCGCGACGCGAGAGGAATCAGCCTCGAGGTGCTGCGCGGCACGCTGCGCCTGGCGGGTGCGGGCGTGGTGATTGGCAGCATTGGGGCCGTGATCGTGGCCCGGCTGATTTCGTCGCTGCTCTTCGGCACTTCGCCCGTTGATCCACTGACGTTTGCAGCAAGCGCGGCGGCGCTCGTGCTGGTCGCGCTGGGGGCCGGGGTGCTGCCGGCGCTGGCGGCGGCGCGCGTCGAGCCGATGAGCGCGCTGCGCAACGACTGAGCCCGGGCACTCGCTACCGGCGGAGGATCGGCGGGCGAGAAAGCGTCAGGCGGATGCGGGCGCCGCGGCGCTCGGGGTCGATCGTGAATGGCGTCGCGAGTTTCACGAACGACGCTGAGGTCGCGGAACGCTTCCGCCCTCGTCGAAATCGTGCCGGCTGGAAATGCCACGGCCAGGTAGCGCCCAGGCGACAACGTCTCCCAGAACCGGCCATTGGAGTCGGTCGTCAGCAACTGCGCGCTGCTCGCCCACGGCTGCCGCTGTGCGGGGTCTTCCGAGAAGATCACGACCGACGCGTCTTCAGCCGGCAGCTGCGTCGAGTCCTCGACCACGATGCCGAACACGCCGGTGGGCCGCTGCGTGAAGACGACTTCCAGCTGGCCCGCCTCCTTCGAGAAATCCGTCGGCACGTCCGTGATGTCCCGGCCGTCGAGCAGCACCGGGCCGGGCCACCACCTCGAGCCGTCGTCGGGGACTGTACCCGCACCTGATGACGACGGGCGCCGACGACGTTGTCGATGACGAAGGAGCCGTCGGGTTCCATCCGCGACGCCCTGCGGCCCGGCCCCGATCCCCATCCCGTCGACGGCAAGTGAGGCCATCACGTTGACCTTCGGATGAGCGGCCAGTGGCTCCGCCGGCCTCGAAGCGCACGCGGCCATGAATCGAGTGACTCGGCTGGGTCCGAATCTGCACCGAGTCGACGTCACCGTCGCGGACGGTCACCACCGCGAAGCCCCGCCTCGAAGCCTGCGGCAATGCGACGTCGGCTCCGCGCCAGGGCCGGCGTAGAGAAGATATCGGCCCGGAGCCAGGTCGCTTGGCCCTGAACGTTCCGTCCTCTGCCAGATCGGCGCTGCTCGACTCGGAACCCTTCGCCCTCGTCGTGCCCGACCATCAGGACGAGATTTGTGCGGCGGTGCGCCGGTCGAAGTCAGAACCCGGCCGGAGACCGTGAAGGTTTGCTGAGCCGCGGAAGGTGCGGCCCACAACAGGCTGGCTATGATGGCCGCGAAGCAGAACGCGCGCATGACGTGCTCAGTCTTTCAAATCCGCAATCCGCGAACCGCGCAACTCACTCAGTCCTGCTCCCCGAGCGCCTTCGCGACGGCACTCAGAACATGCGGGATCCGGAACGGCTTGACAAGGTACCCGACGACGCCGAGGTTGACCGCCTGAATCGCGCTCGACTCGCTCGAGTAGCCCGTGACGATGATGACGGGCAGCCGCGGATGAAGCCGCCGCGCTTCGCGGATGAGCGACAGGCCGTCCATCTCCGGCATGCGCAGATCCGCGATCAGCAGGTCCCAGTGCTCCCGGCGCAGGAGCTCGAGTCCGGCCCTGCCGTCCGAGACCGCCTGCGCCTCGTATTCCGCCAGCGCCAGGGTCTTCGTCAGCAGCTCACGAATGCTCTCCTCGTCGTCGACGACGAGGACGCGGCGTCCGACGCCTTCGAGGCTCACCGGCGCCCCTGCCTCCGCCCTTCGGGCTTCGGCGCGGCCGCCGCGACGCTGACCGTCCAGCCACGCGTCGAGATCGGCCTTGCGAAAGCGCCACTGCCGCCCGACACGGACCGCGGGAATCCGGCCCGCCTTGATCAGCCGGTAGACGGTGCGCAGGTTGACCTGCAGGTACTCGAGGACTTCTTCGGTCGTGAGAAACGTCTCGTCGATCATGTCGCGGCGCGTTCCATCTTATGCCGCGTGAACTGCGCGGGCAGCGCGATGACGAAGCGAGCGCCGCCGCCAGAGTGGTTGTCCGCCTCGATCGTGCCCTCGTGCGCGCGGACGATGCCGAAGGCGATCGCGAGACCCATGCCCGTGCCCTGGCCGACGTCTTTCGTCGTGAAGAACGGCTCGAACACACGCGCGCGGACGTCGTCGGCGAGGCCGGGGCCCGAGTCTTCGATGGCAATCGTGGCGCGTCCGGCGGCCGTGTCGACGCGTGTGGCGATCGACAGGTGTCCGCCGCTGCCGATCGCGTGCTCGGCGTTGATGACGACGTTCAGGATCGCCTGCTGGAGCAGGATCGGGTCGGCGTTCACCTGCGGCGAGGGCTCGGCGAGATCGCGCGTCACGTCGATGTGCGCGGCCTTCAGCGCCGCCGCGCGCACACGGAGTACGCGGGTCACCACGCCGTTGAGGCTGATGCGACGCGCGCGCAGACGTCCCGAGCCGGCAAACAGGAGCAGGTTCGTCACGATGCGCGCGGCGCGCTCGGCCTCGCGGTGGACGAGGGCGACGTCGCGCGCGAGATCCGGCGAGAGCCGGCGCGAGGCGCGCATCAGCTCGAGATGGCCGATGACGCCCTGCAGCGGATTGTTCAGCTCGTGCGCCACGCCCGCGACGAACTGGCCGAGCGCGAGCATCTTCTCCGAACGCGCGAGACGGTCCGCCAGATCGCGCACTTCCTGCCGCGATCGCAGGACGTCGTCGAGCAGCTGCGCGTTCTCGAGGGTCGTCGCGAGGCCGTGCGCGATCTGCTCGACGCGCGCGATGAGATCCGACGCGCTCATCGAGTCCATGTGGACGCCCTGGAGCACGAGCGTGCCGAGCGCCCGCCGCCGTCCCTTGAGCGGCGCCGCGATGTTCGGCGGCGGACCCGTGAGATCGGCGCGACGGAAGATCTCGGGTCCCGTCAGGCGCAGGCCTCGCGCGGCAATCGATTCCTGATCCGCGACCGGGACGCGCTCACCCGGCGGGCGGCCGTCCGATGCGGCGACGAGCACGAGCTCGCGCGTGGCGCGATCGTGCTGCCAGAGCTCCGCGGCGTCGGCGCCGAGCAGCCACGCCAGGCTGCGGCAGACGCCCTGAAGCGCGGGACCGATGGCGGGATACGACTCTCCCACGGCGGTCGGCACCAGCCCGCGCAGGTCGCGCTCGAGATCCGATTCGTGTTCGGCGCGCGTGCGGTCGAGCCCCAGCGTGAAGGCGTCGGCCAGGACGCTGACGGTGTGGAGATCCACCGTCGGCGTGTCTTCCTTGAACCCCACCAGCAACAACCCGGGCGCGCCGTCGCGCAACGCGAGCGGCGCAATGACGGCGGAGGCCGCGTCGAGGCTGCGCGCGATCTCTGGAATCTCGCTCGCGAGCCGTTCGAGAAGGACGGGACCGTCGGCGGCGATCGCCCGGCCGGCGGCTTCTGCGGCCCGGCGGGTGGAGAGCCAGGCCTCGAGCGGCGACCCGTCGAGCCCGGACGCGGACGTGACACGGAACTCGCCAGTCGGTCCCGCCTGCAGCACCACCGAGACATGCGCGCCGAGCGCGCGCTGTGCCAATTCGTGCAGCGCCGCCGTCAGCGCCAGCGATCCGCGCACGCGAGCCACCAGCCGGATGGCTTCCGCCGCAACTGCGCTGGCTTCGACGTCGGTGGCCATTGTGCGGTGCGCGGATTCTACGCCACGGGCGGTACGGACCCTGCTCTGGTCCAGGTCGAGCCGTCGAACGGCGTGCGGGAATGTGCAAGGACGGGCATCGAGAGCACTCTTTGGTGTCCTAAATTGTCATAAACAGTCGCATAGTTCGTCACTCGATGGCCAGACAAACCGCACGCAACGTGCTCGCTCCGCAGGGATGCGGAGGTATTCACCTCATGGAGGAGGTTCAGGTCATGGAGAAGCGTTTTGGCCGGCTGATCGCCGGTGCGGGAGTAGCAGCGCTGGTGGCCGGGTTCGTGGGCATGGCGCAGTCGACCGTCGGCGCGACGACGGCGACATCGACGTTTGCGGTCTCGGCGACCGTGAGCGCCAACTGCACGATCTCGGCGGGCGCGCTCGCCTTCACGCCGTACGATCCGGTTGTCGCCAATGCCGCGGCCAACCTCGATCAGACGAGCACGATCACCGTGGCCTGCACGAAGGGCTCGACGGGCGTGGTGAGCCTGGACAACGGCGTGAACGCCAGCGGCACCATTCGCCGGATGAAGGCAGGCACGAACTTCCTCACCTACGAGATGTACAGCGACTCGGGTCGCACGACGGTGTGGAACGCCACCAACACGGTGTCTTACACCGCCGCTGTCGAAGGCAGCGACTGGCGTGACGCTCTACGGCCGCGTGCCGGCTGGCCAGGACGTGCCCGTCGGTTCAGTACACCGACAGCGTCGTCGCAACGATCACCTTCTAACTCGGTTATCCGGTTGGCCGGTTTCTCGGTTGACCGGTTGACCGGCTGACAGCTTCTGCCTCGTGCGGGGTCGACGCCCCGCACGAGCGTGGGTTTCGCCGGGCAAAATCGACGATTTTGTCTCGTTCTGACCAGACTACAGGCCTCCGTTCGAGCCGACGATAAGCCGGTGGGTCTTTCCCCCGGTGCAGAGAATGACAGTGACGCCTCGAGCGCTCGTTCAGCGGCTTCCCCTCTTCCTGATCCTGTTGGCGGCGCCAGCCGGCGCCAGCCAGTTCACGGTGAATCCGACGCGCGTCGAGCTGTCGAGCCGCACGGCGAGCAGCGTGGTCAGCGTGCGCAACGATGGGAAAGCGCCCATCCGCCTCCAGGTGAAGGCGCACGCGTGGACGCAGGCGCTCGACGGCAAGGTCGAGCTCGATCCGACCGACGACGTCGTGGTGTTCCCGACGCATGATGACGCTGTCGCCGGGCGAGGAGCGCCGGATGCGCGTGGCCGTGACGGCGGCGCCCGGCGAGGTCGAGCGCACCTATCGCATCTTCATCGAGGAGCTGCCGCCGCCGAAGAACGAACCCGACGGCTCCAACGGCGTCCAGGTGCTGACGCGCGTCGGCATCCCGATTTTCGTCGCGCCCGTGAAAGCATCCGCGCAGGCCACCGTCAGCGGCGTCGGCCTCGCGCAGGACGGGCTGCACTTCCAGGTCGACAACCAGGGCACCACGCATTTCGTTCCGCAGACCCTGCGGGTCCGGGGTCTTGCCGGGAACGGCCAGGTCGTCACCGACCACAGCGCCGACGGCTGGTACATCCTCGCGCACAGCAGTCGCCGCTACACGCTGGCGTTCGACGAGAAGGACTGCGCGCGCATCCGATCGGTCCTCATCGACATCACGCTCTCGGACACGACGCTGAAGGGCCGCCTCGACACGCCAGGAGGAGCGTGCGCGCGCTAGAGTCATGGCTGGATTGCGGGCGCGCCGGATTCTCCTTGCGCTGACGACGCTCGCGGGGGCGCTCGCGTGGACGGCTCCTGCGCGCGCCGAGCAGCAGCCGGCGATGCTCGACGTCTCGATCAACGGTGTCCCGCACGGCCAGTCGATCGTCGTGATGGACGACGGGCAGGTGTGGATCGACCTCGAGTCGCTCACCAGCGCGGGCGTGAAGGATCCCGGCGGCGATCGCCGCCCATGGAAGGACCGTACGCTCGTGCGGCTCGGGTCGCTCGCTCCCCGCATCACCTACGAGCTCGACGAGGCCGCGCTCGCGCTGCGCCTCACGGTGCAGCCATCGCTCCTTCAGGGCACGCGCGTCGATCTCACGTCGCAGCGCCCCGACGGCGTCGAGTACCGTCACGCGACGAGCGCATTCCTGAACTACGGCACGAGCCTGCTGAGCGTCGGTTCGAGCTCGCTGAGCCTGGAGGCCGGAGTCTCGGCGGGCACACGCGCTGGTCACCTCCACCATGTTCGGCGACACGACCGGGACGTTCCGCCGCGGGCTGACCTCGGTGACGTTCGACGATCGCCATCGCCTGAACCGGTATGTCGCGGGCGACACGATCGCCTCCACGGGCGCGCTCGGCGGCACGGTGCAGCTCGGCGGGGTGTCGGTGTCGCGGGACTTCTCGCTCGACCCGTACTTCGTCGCGCTTCCCGACGCTGGACCTGAGCGGCGCCGTGATGACGCCGTCGCGCGTCGAGGTCTACGTGAACAACCAGCTGGTCCGCGTCGAACAGCTGCCGCCGGGCGTCTACCAGCTCGATCACCTGCCGCTGCCCGTCGGCGCGGGCGACACGCGCGTCGTCGTCCGCGATGCGTTCGGCGGCGAGCAGCAGTTCGACTCGTCCTTCTACATCAGCCAGGGAATCCTCGCGCGCGGGGTGCAGCAGTTCTCGTACGCGGCGGGCGCGGAGCGGCTCGATCAGTTCTATTCGAGCTGGTCGTACGGACGCCCGATGGCGACCGGTCTCCACCGAATCGGCCTCACCGATTCGGTGACGGTCGGCGGTCGATTCGAGGCGGCGTCGGACGTGGCGAGCGGCGGCCCGATGGCGACCGTGCGGCTCGGGCGGCTCGGCGAGGTCGAGGGGATCGGCGCGATGAGCCACACCGCCAGCGGCGCCGGCTACGCCTCGTCGCTCGCGTACGAGTACACGGCTCGACCGGTTCGGCGTCTCGCTCGCGGCCAGAAACTACTCGGCCGACTACGCCACGCTCTCGTCGAAGTACTTGCTGACGCATCCGCGGCTGGATTCTTCGGCCTCGGTCACCGCGCGCATCAGCACCCGCACGGCAATCGGCGCGACATGGCAGTCGCTGCAGTACCACGACGCGTACCCGGCGTCGAGGCGAGGAGCGGCGACGACGTCGGTGACGCTGAGCCGGCGCTATAGCTTGTACGTCAGCGCGAACCGCACGATGGCCGATGGCCGCTGGTACACCGGCGGCTTCGCGAGCCTCGGCGTGTCGCTCGGCTCACGAGACATGGCGAACGTCTCGGCCGAGCAGGTCGATGGCCAGGCGCGCGCATCGGCTGACCTCCAGCGCACGCTGCCCATGGGCACCGGGCTCGGATACCGGGTGCAGGCCGGCACCGGCAGCGCCGCGCCGAATCTGGACGCCGAGCTGCGCGCGCAGACGCCGTTCGGCAAGTACGACGTGCGCCAGACCGTGATGAACGGACAATCGTCGACCGTCGCGGACGCCAGCGGCGCGATCGTGCTGATCGGCGGCGGCGCGTATTTCACGCGACCGGTGGAGGACGGCTTCGCGCTCGTGCGCGTACCCGACGTCGGGGGCGTGCGCGCGTATGTCAGCAACCAGGAAGTCGGGCGGACCGATCGCCATGGCGACGTCGTGGTGCCCAACCTGCTCGCCTACTACGGCAACCGCGTCTCGATCAACGACGCGGACGTGCCGATGGATCGCGATCTGCCGAACGACGCGGTGCTGCTGGCGCCGCCGTTTCGTGGCGGTGCGATCGCGCTCTTCCGGGCGCCGCGACCCAGCCGCGTCACCGGACAGTTCGTCGTCCTCCGCGACCGCGGGGTCGTCACGCCGGCGAACTGGGGCCTCACGATTGCGACGTCGACCGGATCGATCTCGTCCGGGCTCGGCGGCGACGGCGCGTTCTACGTCGAGAACCTCCCGCCGGGCGACTACACGGCGACGATCGAGGGCGACGGCCTGCAGTGCCGCGCGACGCTGCACGTGCCGGCGTCACAGGACGCGGTGATCAAGTCGGGCGTGACCACGTGCACGGCGGTGACCGAGACGCGCAGCGGAGCCGGCCGGTGAGTCGCCGGGCGATCTGGGGCGTCGTGACGTGTGCGGTGCTGGGCCTTGCTCCGCGCGTCGGAGGCGGCGTGCACGGTGTCGGCGAGCGGCGTCAACTTCGGCAGCTACAGCGTCTTCGCGCCGGGCGCGGCGACATCCACCGCGCACCGTCACGTACCACTGCGGCAACACGGACAAGAACATCGAGATCGATCTGTCCGCGGGCTCGAGCGGTTCGTTCACCACGCGCACGCTCAAGCAGGGCACCGACGCGCTGAACTACAACCTCTACACCGACGCCGCGCTCACGAAGATCTGGGGAGACGGCACTGGCGGCACCGACAACTACACCAAAGGGCAATCCCGCCAACAACGTCGACGTGAACGTGACGATCTACGGTCGCGTCCCGCCGCAGCAGGACGTACGCGTCGGCTCGTACACCGACTCGATCGTCGCGACGATCAATTTCTGAAGCACCTGAAATGCCGGGCCTGAAGGCCCGGCCTACTGTCGCTAGAACTGCACCGTCACCGTCGAGTCCGCGCTCTGCGCGGATTCGGTGACGAGCGGCTTCGGCGCGTTCGACTGGAGGCGTCGTCCGGGACGCGAGACGCTGGCCGCAGTCCACGCTGGCGGACCCGCCGTGCGAGTCGATGGCGCACGGGCGCACGACCTCGACGGACACCGTCATCGTCTGCTGCGCGGACCCCGAGGGACCTTCCGCGCGCGCGGACACGCCGCCGATCAGAACGAGCACCGGGATGGCCAGCAACCCTCGCATGGAGGCCTTCGATGCTAGGCCTGCGCCACGGCGACCACAACGACTCTGGCGCCGCAGTCGATAGGACACGAACGGACACGAGACTCAAATACAGGCCATTTCGCCTCGTCTGATACAGCTTTTGGCCCTCAGCCGCATGGTAAAATCGCCTGTTCCCGTGTGCGGAAACGCCCGCGCCCATGTGCGACTGTGCGCTTTGGCCGACCATCGACCGACGACCTGATCGACCTGATCGACCCGATCGACCCGACTAACCTGCTCATCCCCACCCACCCGTGATCCAGCTCTCCTCCCTGACCAAGGCCTTCGGCGAGCGCGTCCTGTTCGACGCCGTGACCTGGCAGATCGACGACCGCGAGCGCGTCGGACTCTGTGGGCCGAACGGCGCCGGCAAAACGACGCTGCTCCGGATTCTGGCGGGGATCGACGAAGCGGACGGCGGCGGCGTGGTGAAGCCGGCCGGACTGACGGTGGGCTACCTCCCGCAGGACGGTCTCGTCCATGCGGGCCGGACCGTCTTCGGCGAAGCGTCGCTGGCCTTCGCGCCGCTGCTCGCCATCAAGCACGAGATTCACGACCTCGAGGAGCGGATGGGCTCGGCCGACGCCACCGAGGACGAGCAGGCGGCGATGCTCGACCGCTACAGCGAGCTGAGCGATCGGTTCCGGATTGCCGAAGGCTACAGCATCGACTTGCAGGTCGCGACGGTGCTCGGTGGCCTGGGGTTCTCGCGCGAGGACTTCGATCGCCCGGCGGACACGTTCTCGGGCGGCTGGCAGATGCGCATCGCGCTGGCCAAGCTGCTGCTCGGGCGCCCCGGCCTGCTGTTGCTCGACGAGCCGACGAACCACCTCGATCTCGAGGCCCGCAACTGGCTGGAGAGCTACCTCCGCGAGTACCCGCACGCGGTCATCCTCGTCTCGCACGACCGCTTCTTTCTCGACACGGTCGTCACGAAGATCGCGGACCTGAACCTGCGGACGATCACCGACTACCACGGCAACTACAGCGACTATCTCGTCGAGCGCGACGCGCGCATCGAGCGGCTGCGCGCGGCCAAGAAGGAGCAGGACGAGGAAGTCGCCCGCGTGAAGATGTTCGTCGATCGGTTCCGGTATCAGGCGACGAAGGCGTCGCAGGTCCAGAGCCGGATCAAGATGCTCGAGAAGGTGGTGCCGATCGAGGTGCCGCCGGAGCGCCGCAAGGTGCACTTCACGTTCCCCGCGGCGCCGAAGAGCGGACGCACCGTGCTCGAGATGAAGCACGTGCAGAAGGCGTACGGCCCGATCGTCGTGTTCGACGCGCTGGGCCTGCACATCGAGCGCGGCGATCGCATCGCGCTCGTCGGGCCGAACGGCGCCGGCAAGTCCACGCTGATGCGCATGCTGTCGGGCGAGGAGTCGCCGGACCAGGGCGAGCGCGTCATGGGGCACCAGGTCGTCAGCGAGTACTTCGCGCAGGACGAAGCGACCCGGCTCGATCCGACGAAAACCGTCTACGAGGCGCTGTCGTCGGGATCGCCGGTGCACATGGTCCCCTCGATTCGAAACATCCTCGGCGGGTTCCTGTTTTCGGGCGACGACATCTACAAGAAGTGCGGCGTGCTGTCGGGCGGTGAGCGCACGCGGCTCGCCGTCGCGCGCATGCTGCTCAGGCCGTCGAACCTGCTGCTGCTCGACGAGCCGACCAATCACCTCGATCTCGACTCGAAGGACGTGCTGCTCGACGCGCTGGTGGACTACGGCGGCACGCTGATCTTCGTCTCGCACGACCGCTACTTCGTCGAGCGGCTCGCCACGCGCATCATCGAGATTGGCGGCGGCAAGGCGGAGTCGTTCCCCGGGACCTATCAGGAATTCCTGTGGCGCAAGGAGCATGTGAGCCAGGTCAAGCGGTCGAGCGGGTCAAGCAGGTCGGGCAGGTCAAGCAGGTCGGGCAGGTCAAGCAGGTCGGGCAGGTCAAGCAGGTCGGGCAGGTCGGGCAGGTCAAGCAGGTTCCGCCCGCACAGCCCAAGCTCGATCACGAGGCCCGCAAGCGCGAACAGGCCGAGCAGCGGAAGAAAGACCGCGAGCGAAAGGCGCGAGACGCGCGGGTGGCGGATCTCGAGACGCGCATTGCGGCGCTCGAGACGAGCATCAAGGACCTCGAGGCACGGATGTCGGCGCCCGGCTTCTACGAGGACCGCCAGGCCTCGGAATCCGCGGCCGCCGAGCACCAGTCTCTGATGTGGCAGGTGGGGCGAGCTGATGCAGCAGTGGGAAATGCTGGCGGAGACGGGTCCGCGGGGTGACGACTGACCGACAGCTGCGATTTCGGCCCTTTCGCTCACGATTCTGTAATTTGATGTCAGTTCTGTAAGCAACCTCTTCCAATAACTGTCACCCGGCCGACCGACCGTTACAGATTTCTGCGGTTTTTCCCACTCTGAGGCGCCTTTTCGAGCCGGGCATGGGCCTTGCCCCTTGGCGCGGCGTGAAGACGACTGCCCTCCGTCCGGGCATTTTCTGGACCGGCCGGAGCACTGCGACGCGCTGATGGCACAGCAGGCTCGGATCCGCAGGCTGCCCGAAGAGGCCGCCGACAGCGGCCCGGCGGCCGTGACCGTCGGAGACCGCTTTTTCCGGGACATGGTCGCCAGCATGCGCAACGGCGTGCTGGCGGTGACCCGTGACGGCGCCATCGCCGTCATGAACCCGGAGGCCTACCGGATCTTCGGCCTGGTGCCCAATCCCGCCGACATCGGCCGCGCCTACGCCGACGTCCTGCGGATGCACCCGGACATGGTCCGCGTGATGGTCAGCGCGTTCGAGTTGAGCCACCTGCCGAATCGCGTCGAGCTGCGGTTGAAGTCGACCGGGCGGGTGATTGGCTACACGCTCTCGCTGATTCGCGACGAGGCGGGCGAGATCGCCGGGGCGGCGCTCTTCTTCAAGGACCTGACGCGAGTCGAGCAGCTCGAGGAGCGCGAGCGGCTCCGGGATCGACTCGCGGCGCTCGGCGAGATGGCCGCGGCCATGGCGCACGAGCTGAAGAACCCGCTCGCGGGAATCGAGGTGATGGCCGGTCTGCTGCGGCGGAAGTTGGGCGATTCGCCCGACGCGCAGTCGATCATCGCCGACATCATCAGCGAAGCGAAGATGGCGAACTCCACCGTCGTCGAGATGCTCGACTACGTGCGGCCGGTCCGGCTGGAGCGCGGTCGAACGTCGATCGCGCAAGTGCTGCACACGGCCGTGTCGATGGCCGAGAGCAAGGCGCGCCGCGGCGACGTCGAGGTGGAGCTCGCGGTGCCGGAAGACCTGCCGGCGATCCAGGGCGACGAGCACCAGCTCTGTCAGGTGTTCACGAACCTGGTGATCAACGCGTTCGAGGCCATGAACGGCCAGGGGCGCATCCGGATTTCGGCGTGGGCGGGCACGGTCGAACAGGAGCACACGCAGCGCGGCGACGGCCTCGCGAGCGTGCCGATGCTGATCGTCGAGATTGCCGACGACGGCCCCGGGATTCCGGACGAGTTGAAGGACCGCGTGTTCAACGCGTTCTTCACGACGAAGGCGCAGGGATCGGGCCTCGGGTTGGCCATCGTGCGGAAGATCATCGACGCCCACGACGGCCGGATCGACGTGACGAGCTCGAGCGGCCAGGGCACGCGCTTCACCGTGACGCTGCCGGTCTCGGCCGGCGACGAGTGGTTCCAGTAGGCGCGGGGCCGGTTCAGTCCGGCCATCGCACGCCACGACGTTCGTAGGGCCGAGCGTCAGTTCGGCCATTGAGGACAGATATGGGTCGCATTCTCATCGCTGACGATCACGACGCGCTCCGGCGCGGCCTCCTCCGCGCGTTGACCGAGGCCGGGCACGACGTGGACGAGGCGCCCAACGGCAACGCCGCGATCGAGAAGCTCCACGAGAGCTACTACGACGTCGTGCTGAGCGACCTGAAGATGGGCGGCAGCGACGGCATCGAGGTCCTCAAGACGACCAAGGCGCTGCACCCGACGACGGCCGTGATCCTCATGACGGCGTTCGGCTCGGTGAACACCGCCGTCGAGGCGATGAAGGTCGGCGCGTTCGACTACGTCCAGAAGCCGTTCGAAATCGAGGAGATGGAGCTCAAGATCGAGAAGGCCCTCGAGCTCCGTCGGATGCGGCACGAGCTGGACTACCTGCGCCATACCCAGCAGGACATCTACAACTTCGAGCACATCATCGGCAGCAGCGGCGCGCTTCAGCGCGTGCTGACGGTCGTGAAGAAGGTCGCCAAGAGCAACACGACCGTGCTCATCCGCGGCGAGACGGGAACGGGCAAGGAGCTCATCGCCGGGGCGATTCACCACAACTCGCTGCGCGCGAACCGCAACTACGTGAAGGTGAACTGCGCCGCGCTGCAGGAGAACCTGCTCGAGTCGGAGCTGTTCGGCCACGAGAAGGGCGCGTTCACCGGCGCCGACAAGCAGCGCATCGGCCGCTTCGAGCAGAGCGACGGCGGCAGCCTGTTCCTGGACGAAATCGGGGACATGAGCCCCAGCACGCAGGCCAAGATCCTGCGCGTGCTGCAGGAGCACGAGTTCGAGCGGCTGGGCGGCACGAGAACCTTGCGCGTGGACGTCCGGCTCGTCGCGGCCACCAACCGCGACCTGGCGGCGATGGTCGCGGCCGGCCAGTTTCGCGAGGACCTGTACTACCGGCTGAACGTCGTCTCGATCGAGATGCCACCGCTGCGCGAGCGCAAGGAGGACGTGCAGGCGCTGGCGACCTTCTTCATCAAGCGGTTCTCCGCCGAGCTGAAGAAGAAGATCGAGGTGCTCGACGGCGAGGCGCTGAAGCTCCTGATGCGCTACAACTGGCCGGGCAACATCCGCGAGCTCGAGAACTCGATCGAGCGGGCGATGCTGCTCACAGAGGGCGACCACATCACGGCCGACGATCTGCGGCTCGGCGAGGTCGCGACGACTCAGACCGCGCGGGACGCGCAGACGCCGGTGAAGATCCCGCCGTCAGGCATCCCGCTCGAGGACATCGAGCGCGCCGCGCTGGTCGAGGCGCTGAAGATGTCGAACTGGGTGCAGAAGGACGCGGCGGAGCTGCTCTCGATCAGCCCGCGCGTGATGAACTACAAGATCAAGACGCTCGGTATCGAGTTCCCCAGAGGACGGCGCCCGCAACCCGTGGAAGCAGAGAGCATCGCGAGCTAGATTCGCGGAGCGGTAATCACGGAAGAATAGACAAATAGGAATTTGAAATCTCTGGCAGTTACAGAGGGCCGGCGGCACTAAATCCCGTCCGGCCCAGTGTCTGTGTTTCTTCCCATTTCCTATTCGCCATTGCTATCTTCACATCGGCGGCGCCGAGCTGCCGCATCAACTCCGCCGCGTCGTAGTCGTCCCAGCCCTCCGCGCACTTGCCGTCCGCGACGCGGACGAGCGTGAGGCCGGAGATCTCGATCGGGCGGCCGGATGGCCTCGGCATGCCGTCGGCGACACCGGTGTGCGTGCCGCGCGCGACCCACTGCACGGCGACCATGTCACGCCCTTCGGCGCAGTGCCTGACGTCGACGTGCATGTCCGGGACTGCCGCCACCAGCGCCCTGTGAAAGGTCTCGAAGTCGGCCGGGCTGCGGTGACTGCCCTCCGGACCGTGGGAGACCATGTCGGGCGTGGCCAGGCGATGAATCGCTCGTGCGTCGTGCTTGTTCCAGACTGTCTGCGAACCACTCGCACGCGACGTTTTCCTTCGGACCCATGGTGCCTCCATGGCAGTGCTCAAGTGCGAATTGCCAAGTGCGAAGTGACATGGCGCCAGGGAGCGTGCACCCGTGCGTCGGCCGGCGCAAGGTACTTTCAGCGGTCGCCGGGGGTCCGCTTGCCGCGTGACGCCCGGGGATGGGCCTGACGGTAAACGTCCAGCAAATAGGCGGAATTCACGTGGGTGTAGCGCTGGGTGGTGCTGAGCCGCGCGTGCCCGAGCATCTCCTGGATGCCTCGCAGGTCGGCGCCGCGCTCGAGCAGGTGCGTCGCGAACGAGTGACGGAGCGCGTGCGGCGAGATGCCGAAGCGGGCGCTGCACATCGCGACGTACTTGCGGACGAGTCGATGGACGCTTCTCGCGCCGAGTCGCTGCCCTCGATAGTTCACGAACAGCGGGTGCTCCGCTCCCCTCGCCCGCCTCTCGCCCTCCCGGCCGCCCTCGCCCCCTCCAGCCGCACCATCTGCGCGCGGTCGGCCATGTAGGCGCGAATGGCATCCGCCGCGCTCTGGTTGAGCGGCACGAGCCGCTCCTTGCGCCCCTTGCCCAGCACGCGGACCATGCGCGCATTCAGGTTGAGATCGTCGAGGTCGAGGCCGACGAGCTCGCTCAGGCGCAGGCCTGACGCGTAGAACAGCTCGAGGATCGCCTGGTCGCGGCGCCCGAGCGGCGTCGCGCGATCCGGCATCTCGAGCAGCCGGTTCATCTCGTCGATCGACAGGTGCGCCGGAATCGTCTGCTCGCGCTTCGGCGAGGCGGCCAGCGCCGACGGGTCCTGCTCGATGATCCCTTCGCGGCGCAGCCACCGCGCGAACGTCCGAATCGCGGCCAGCTTGCGCGCGGCGCTCGCGCGCGAGATGCCCTGCTGGAACAGGACGCCGAGATAGAGCCGCACGTTGTCTGGTGAAAAGTCCGCCGCCGTGAGCGACGGGCGCGGCCGCTTGCCCGCCGCGGCCACGGCCGTCACGAACTGCTCGAGATCGCTTTCGTACGCGCGGACGGTGTGGCCGGATGCGTTGCGGTTGTACTTGAGATGATCGGCGAAGTCGGCGATCGCACGCCGCAGCGTGCCGCGGTCCTCGTCCTTCCCGTCGCGGGACGATCGCCCGCCGCGCGGCGGACGTCCGGCCATGTCAGCCCCGCGCTCCGGTCAACTCGGCGATGTCGGGCACCGCGGCCACGGTGCGTCCCGAGAGCCAGTCGCCGAGCGCCGCAAGGGCGCGCGCGGAGATCGCCTGCTTCCGATCGGCGCCCTTCTTCGGCCGCTCGCCCGGGACGTCGTCCCACGGCGCCATGATGCCGAACGTGATGTTCGACGGCTGATAGTGCTTCGCCTCTGCGTGTGACACGTAGTAGGCCAGCGCGCCGATCGCCGTCGTGCGGGGTGGCGACGCAGGCGGCTCGCCGAGCGCCAGCGCCGCGGCGTTGCGGCCGGCGAGCAGTCCCGACGCGGCAGACTCGACGTACCCCTCGACGCCGCTCACCTGCCCCGCGAAGAACAGGTCGTCGCGGCGACGCGACTGCCACGTGTCGCGCAACACGGTCGGGCCGTTGATGTAGGTGTTGCGGTGGACCATGCCGAGACGCACGAACTCCGCGTTCTCGAGGCCCGGGATCAGCCGCAGCACGCGCGCCTGATCGGCCCACTTGATCTGTGTCTGGAACCCGACAAGGCTCCAATGGTCGCCGGCCAGCGTGTCCTGCCGCAGCTGCACGACCGCGTACGAACGACGTCCCGTGCGCGGATCGGTGAGGCCAACCGGCTTCATCGGACCGAATCGCAGCGTGTCGTGTCCGCGATGCGCCATCACCTCGATCGGCAGGCAGCCCTCGAAGAACGTCGCCTTGTCGAAGTCGCGGACCGTCGCCGATTCTGCGGAGACGAGCGCGTCGTAGAACCGCTCGTACTCATCCTTCGTCATCGGGCAGTTCAGGTAGTCGCCCTGACCATCGTCCACGCCGCACGCCGCGACGCTGTTGCACGCGATGCCGCGCCTGCACTCTGCGCACCCCTCGCACCGTCCGCACGCCTGCACGCCACTCGCCGCCATGGCGTCCTTGTCCCAGCGACTCTGACGGAACACCTTCGAGCGATCGATGGAATCCGCGTGGACGATCGGACTGATCGCGTCGTAGAACGACAGGTGCTCCGCCCCGACGAAGCGGACGATGTCCGCCGAGAGCGCGTCGGATGTCAGCGGGCCGGTCGCGATGATCCAGGGCGAGCCGTCAGGCTCGGGCACGGCGGCGATCTCGCCGCGCGTCAGCGCAATCAGCGGGTGCGACGACACGGCCTCGGTGACGACCGCCGAGAAACGGACACGATCGACCGCAAGGGCGCCGCCGGCGGGCACCCGCGCGGCGTCGGCGCCGCGCATGACGATCGAGCCGAGCCGGCGCATTTCTTCCTTGAGCAGGCCGACAGCGTTCTCGAGCGAGTCGCCGCGGAACGAGTTGCTGCAGACGAGCTCGGCGAGGTGGTCGGTCTTGTGGACGAGCGTCGGCCGCACGGGCCGCATCTCGTGCAGGACGACCGGGACGCCGCGCGAGGCGACCTGCCAGGCGGCTTCGGAGCCCGCGAGACCGCCGCCGATGATGTGGACCGTCACGTATGACTGATTGTCGGTTGCGGGTTGCAGATATGCAGATTGAAGATATGGGGAGATGGCCGAAGCCTGCAAGTCCGGCCCTACCGCAATCCAGTCTTCCAATCCGCAACCATCAACCCGCAATCGTCAACCTACGAAACCGCCGCCGTCGTCTTCCGCTTGCGGCCGCCACGTCGAGGCCGCGGCGCACGGTCTTCGCCTTCTTCGGCGCGCCGGCGCGGGCCGCCAGCAGCTCGACCGCCTGCTCCATCGTCAGCTGATCCGGGCTCGCGTCCTTCGGCAGCGACGCGTTCGTCGTGCCGTCGGTGACGTAAGGACCGTAACGGCCGGCCAGCAGGTTCACGGGAGCGCCGCTCTGCGGATGCGGACCGAGCGCCCGCAGCACGGCCTTCGCGCCGGCCTGACGGCGACGCGACTTCTTCGGCTGCGCGAGCAGATCGAGCGCCTCCTGGAGCGTGACCGTGAAGAGCTGCTCCTCGTTGTCGAGCGAGCGGTATTCGGTGCCGTGCTTCACGTACGGGCCGAACCGTCCCGGGCTGGCGATGACCGTCCCGCCCTCCGGATGCGAGCCCAGCTCGCGCGGCAGCGAGAGCAGCCGCAGCGCGTCCTCGAGCGTCACGGACTGCTCCGTCATGCTGCTGAACAGCGACGCGCGCTTCGGCTTGGCGGCCTTCTTGTCGCTCGACATCTCGCCGAGCTGCACGTATGGGCCGAAGCGTCCGCTCATCACGTAGACGGCGAGACCGGTTTCCGAATCGGTCCCGAGCTCGCGCGGTCCCAGCGCCTTGGCGTTGAGCGAGCGTACGGCCGCCTCGACGGTGAGGTCCGCCGGCGCCTGATCCTCCGGCAGCGACGCGGTGTTGCCTTCGCCGCCCTCGCCACGTTGCAGGAACGGGCCGTACCGGCCGATGCGCACGCGGATCGGCAGGTTCGTGTCCGGGTCGGTCCCGACGTCGATCGCCGTGTACTCGATCTCGGAGGTCTTCTGGTCGATGAGCGTCTCGAGTCCCTTGTGCTTGCCGTCGCCGCGGTAGAACGTGCGCACGAAGTCGAGCCACTCGCGCTCGCCGTTGCTGATCGCGTCGAGGACCTCTTCCATGTCGGCCGTGAACCCGACGTCGACGTAGTCCGAGAAGTGCCGCCGCAGCAGCTCCGTCACCGCGAAGGCCGTGAACGACGGCACGAGCGCCTTGCCCTGCCGGAAGACGTAGCCGCGGTTCTGGATGGTCTGGATGATCGACGCGTAAGTCGACGGACGCCCGATGCCCGCCGCTTCGAGTTCCTTGATGAGCGCGGCCTCGGTGTAGCGCGCCGGCGGCAACGTCTCGTGTCGCTTCGGGTCGAGCCCGACGAACGCCAGCCCCTCTTTCCCGGACGGCATCACCCCTGACGCGTAGACCCGATCGCCGACGCGGCACGTCGGCAGGATCGTCTCCTGATCCTCGAGCTCGGCTTCCGGATCGTCGCTGCCCTCGACGTACGCGCGCCGGAACCCGGCGAACTCGATCGCCTTGCCCGACGCCGTGAAGATCGCCGAGCCGTCGCCGCCCGCCTGTGCCGTGATCTCGAGCGTCGTCTTGATGACGCGCGCGTCCACCATCTGCGACGCCATCGTCCGCTTCCAGATCAGGTCGTAGAGCTTCAGCTCGTCCGGCTCGAGGAGCGACGCCAGCTTCTGCGGTGTCTGCCGGAAGTCGGTCGGCCGGATCGCCTCGTGCGCTTCCTGGGCGTTCTTGACTTTGGTCTGATAGCGCCGGGGACTGTCGTAGAAGTCGCCGCCGAACATGTCCCGAATCACGCGGGCCGACTCGTTGATCGCCTTCTCGCTCAGCGTCGTGGAGTCGGTGCGGTGATACGTGATGAGGCCTTCGATCTCGCCGTTGCCGATCTCCATGCCCTGGAAGAGCCGCTGGGCGATCTGCATCGTGCGGCCCGTCGAGAACCCCAGCTTTCGGCTGGCTTCCTGCGTGAGCGTGGACGTGGTGAACGGCGGCGCGGGACGCTCGACGCCGGGGCGCGCCTCCACGGACGTGACCGTCCAGGGAAGGTTGCCCTCGAGCACCTCGGCAAGACGCGACGACGCGTCCCCGTCCAGGTGCCGCACGCCACGCGACTTCAGCGCGCCGGTCGACGAGTCGAAGTCCTTGCCGGTCGCAATCCGCGCATCGCCCAGCTTGACGAGCGTCGCCGGGAACTCGCGGCCCTCTCCCGTGAGGCGCGCTTCGAGATCCCAGTAAACGCTGCTCCGGAACGCGCGTCGCGCTTCCTCGCGCTCGACGATCAGCCGGACCGCGACGCTCTGCACGCGGCCCGCGCTCAGTCCGGTCTGCACCTTCTTCCACAGCACCGGCGACAGCGAATAGCCGTACAGCCGATCGACGATGCGCCGGCTTTCCTGGGCGCGGACGAGGCTCTCGTTGATCTGGCGCGCGTTGGCGATGGCCTCGTTGACGGCTTCCTCGGTGATTTCGTGGAACTCGATGCGCTTGACCGGAATCTTCGGCTTGAGCACCTCGCTCAGATGCCAGCTGATCGACTCCCCTTCACGGTCAGGGTCGGTCGCGAGCAGGACTTCGGAGGCGTCCTTGAGCGCGGCCTTCAGTTTCGAGACGTTGGCCTTCTTGTCGGCCGGAACGACGTAATACGGAGTGAAGTCGCCTTCGACGTCCACGCCCATGCGGCCCCAGGGCTTGTCCTTGATCCCCGGCGGGATCTCCTTGGCCGACTCGGGCAGGTCGCGGATGTGGCCAACGCTCGCCATGACGGAGTAGCGGTTCCCGAGGAAGCGCTCCAGTGTCCGGGCTTTGGCCGGCGACTCGACAATTACAAGTGGTTTAGCCATAAAGACTTCCGGCCACGCCCGCGACCTCGGTCACGGACGCGGCCTCTCGCTACGTTATCACTTTCCCCAGACGGCGCACGAACCTGGCCCCGGGCTGGCGGGCCGCCAGACCGCCCATTTCAAGCTCGGTCAGCCGCACGAGAATAGCGCTCGGCGCAAGCCCGGTGCGGCTGACGAGGTCGTCGACGTCGCGCGGCTCGTCGACGTCGAGCGCTGCCAGAATCGGGTCCTCGTCCTCGGATCCGGCCGCCTGTCCGGTGACCGCCGCGGACGGTTCAAGCCACGGCATCGCGCCCGACAACGCGCGCAGCACGTCGTCGGCCGACTCGACGAGCGTGGCGCCATCGCGCAGCAGTGCATGGGCGCCCCGGTTGCGACCGGACAGCACCGGCCCGGGCACGACCATGACTTCGCGACCCTGTTCGAGCGCGCAGGCGGCCGTGATCAGCGAGCCGCTCTTCTCTCCGGCTTCCACGACGATGACCGCGCGCGAGAGACCGGAGATGATGCGGTTTCTGAGCGGGAAGTGGAGCGGCAGCGGGGGCGTCCCCGGCGGAAATTCGGAGATGACGGCGCCATGCGCCGCAACGGCATCGGCCAGCGGCCCGTGCTCGGCTGGATAGATCTGGTCCAGGCCGCATCCGAGGACAGCGATGGTCTCGCCACCGCCGTCGATGGCGCCCTGGTGCGCGCGACCGTCGCAGCCGCGCGCCAGTCCGCTGACGATGCAGAGGCCGTGGCGGGCGAGGGAGGCGGCCAGGCCGTGCGCGATCTCCAGCGCCGCCGACGAGGCCGCGCGCGAGCCGATGACCGCGACGCTCGGACGCTCGGGCAGCCGTCCGCGGACCCACAGCCCGATGGGCGGATCCGCGATCGACGACAGCAGGCCGGGGTATCCCGGCTCGTCCAGAGCCAGGTAGGCCAGGCCGAGCCGGCGGCTCGTGTCGAGCGCCTCTCGAGCCAGGCGCTTCAGGTCGTTGGCGGCGTCGACATGGTCGAGCCATTCGAGTGCGGTTTCGAGACGTCCATCGGCGGCGTCGGCGCAGGCAACTGCGGCCGCGAGCTGGTGGCGGGAAGACGGGAGGAAGGAGAGGGCGACGAGGTCGATGCGCTGCACGGGGACGACTCCCGAGCTCCGACCTCCTCGACGCACATTGTAAGGGCTTACGTGGCGCGTGGACACGGCAAAGTGGACAATTCGGCCCCGTTGGTCGGGATCCCACGGCGTTTTGCGCCATTCGACGTCGTACTGTCGTGGTATATGGCTTGCTCTCGCACGCTGTGAGGCCCATGCGACCTTGCGGGTTAGGTGTCGCCTCCGTATAGTGGGAACCATTCCAGCTATGCATCTTCGACAGATCCTCGCCGCGGCCTTGCTCGTCGTGTCGGTGTCGGCGCCCGCGCTGGCCAAGGACGCGCGGGACTCCGCGAAGAAGCACGTCGAGTTCGGGATCACCGTCGCGCAGAAGGGCCTCTGGCGGGAAGCGATTTACCGTTGGGAGCAGGCCGCGAAGATCGACCCCAACTACCCCGCGGCGTTCAACAACCTGGCGATCGCGTACGAGCACGAGGGCCAGTTCGAGAAGGCGCGCAAGGCGTACGAGCGCGCGCTCGAGCTCGAGCCCGACAACCAGCTCATTCGCCAGAATTACGAGCTCTTCAAGGAAATCAATGACCGCACGAACCGCCGCGGCAGTCGCTAGCCTCGCGCTCGCGCTCACCGTGAGCGCGTGCAACGACGTGTACGAGGTGCCGATCGAGACCCCCATCCAGCCGAAGATGGACGTCTCGCCGTTTCAGCGCGTGCTCATCGCCGGCTTCCTGGCCGGCGGCTCGGAAGACGTGGACGCCAACCTCGAGACGGTGCGGCTGCTGCGCAGCCAGCTGCGGTCGAAGTCGCAGCTGAAGGTCATCGACGCCGACGTGCTTCCGCTGCTGGAACTGGCCAACGAGCAGCGCACCGACAAGGGCGAGACCAGCGCCAACGGCGCGTCACCGGCGACGCCCGCCCGCAGGAGGCCCGACGCCGCGCCTCGAACACCACGACGCAGGCGCCGCCCAAGGCGAAGTCGAACGACGTCCAGCAAGCGCGGATCAAGGACGAGAAGGACCTCGAGCCGCTCGAAGGGATCTTCGCCAACGTCGACTTCTGGAAGAAGATCGGCGAGGAATACCAGAACCCGTTGATCGTGACCGGCTCGGTGCTGTTCACCGCCCACGCCCGATCGGGCTTCGTGCAGCGCGAGCAGGAAGTGATCGACCAGCTCGGGCGCCGGCGGGTGGTCCCGGTGCGCACCTATATGGAGCGCAAGGGGTTCATCCTGCAGCCGAAGTTCATCTTCATCGACGGGCGCACCGGGACGACGATCTACTCAGAGGGATACAAGGAAGAAGTGTTGTACAGCCCGCAGCAGACCACGCCGGCGCTGTCGTCCTACTTCGAGTTGATGGACCGGCTGGTCCCGAGCTTCCTGAGCACGCTGAGCACCCAGAAGATCAAGGGTTCGCGGGTGCTCATGAAGTAGGGTCCATAGGTTCATAGGTCCATGGGTCCATGGGACGTGCCGCACGAACCCATGAACCCCCATGGACTCATGAACTTATGAACCCATGGACCGTGTCCGTTCTTCCGCGCTTCCCTTTACCGCCCGCGGAAATCCTGCTAGACTAAGTCCTTTGTCCCCGGCCCGTTCGGGGCTTCAGGGGCACAGGTTTCGAAGGAGTCTGCTCGTGTACGCGATTATCCAGAGCGGCGGACGGCAGGTCCGGGTCTCCCCCGGCGCCATGGTTGACGTGGACCATTTCGTCGGCAAGGCCGGCGACGAAGTGTCCGTCACCAACGTGTTGTTCGTCGGCAAGGACGGCGGCGACATCGTGATCGGCGCGCCGTTTGTGTCGGGCGCCAAGGTCGTGGCCGTCATCGAGGGCGAGAGCCGCGGCCCGAAGATTCGCGTGTTCAAGAAGAAGCGCAGGAAGGGCATGCGCAAGACACGCGGCCACCGCAGCGTCTACACCCGGCTGCTGGTGAAGGAGATTGTGATCTAGCCATGGCACACAAAAAGGGTCAGGGCTCTTCGCGCAACGGCCGCGACAGCAACTCGCAGCGGCTCGGCGTCAAGAAGCACGACGGCAACATCGTCACCGGCGGATCGATCCTGGTGCGCCAGCGCGGGCGCCGGTTCCGGCCGGGGCTCAACGTCGGCCTCGGCAAGGACGACACGCTGTTCGCCAAGGTCGGCGGCAAGGTGAAGTTCGAGGACCACGGGGCGCGCGGACGCTACATCAGCGTTCATCCGGTCGCGGAGTAACGGGCCGGCACCGAATGTGAGGCGGCGTCGCCGACAGGCACGCCGCTTTTTTCTTTGCGCGCCGATCGTGCCGCCCTTCCTGACCTGACCGACCCTGCAAGACCCGCCCAACCTGAGTGCACCACGACCTATTCCATGTTTGTTGACGAAGTCGAAATCGAAGTCGCTGCCGGTGACGGCGGACGCGGGGCGATGAGCTTCCGCCGGGAGAAGTTCATCCCGCGCGGCGGGCCCGACGGCGGCGACGGCGGCAACGGCGGCTCGGTGTATCTGGTCGCCAGCCCGCACGTGAATACGCTCGTCAACTACCGCTTCCATCCCAAGCATGCGGCCAGGCGCGGCGGTCACGGGTCGGGCGCCAACCGCACCGGCGCCGCTGGCGGCGACATCGAGCTCGATGTGCCCATCGGCACGCTCGTGTACGCCAAGCGCGTGATCGACGAGGCTCAGGCCGCCGAGTTCGGCGACGAACCCGAGGACTTCGAGATCGTCGCGGATCTCTCGGAGGCCGGCCAGCGGGCGCTCATCGCGCGCGGCGGCAAGGGCGGGCTCGGCAACGCGCACTTCGCGACGTCCACGAACCGCGCGCCGCGAAAATGGCAGCCCGGCCTGCCCGGCGAAGTCTTCACGCTGCGGCTCCACCTGAAGCTGCTCGCCGATGTGGGCCTGGTCGGCTATCCAAACGCCGGCAAGTCGACGCTCATCTCGCGGATCTCCGCGGCGAAGCCCAAGATCGCCGATTACCCGTTCACGACGCTGACGCCGAACCTCGGCGTCGTCACGCTGAGCGGCGACCGCAGCTTCGTCGTCGCCGACGTGCCCGGGCTGATCGAAGGCGCGCACGAAGGCCACGGGCTCGGCGACAAGTTCCTGAAGCACCTCGATCGCACGAAGGTGCTGATCTTCCTGGTCGATGTCTCGGGCATGTCGGGACGCGATCCCGTGGCGGACCTCGACGTGCTGCGCCGCGAGCTCGCGCTCTTCAGCAGAGGACCTCGCGTCGAAGCCGCAGCTCGTCGCGGCCACGAAGATGGACGCGGTCACCGACGATGCCGAGCAGGTCGGCGCGCTCGAAGCACGGGCGCGCGAGCTGGATGTGCCGTTCTTCCGGATCTCATCGGCGGCAGGCACCGGTCTCGATGCGCTGGTCGAAGCGGCGTGGCCGCACATCTTCGCCGCGCGCGTCATCACGGCACCTGAACCTCGAACCGGAACCTGGAACCCGGAACCCCGAACCCGGAACCCTGAACCCGGAACCTGCGGAACCCTGGAACCCTGCACCCTGCTCCCCTGTCCCACTTCCTGCTATCCTGACCCGAGAGAATGTCGCGTCCACGACGCATCGGCCTGCTCGGGGGCACCTTCGACCCGATTCACCTGGGTCATCTCGCGCTGGCGACGGCCGCGCGGACGGCGCTTGCCCTCGACGAAGTGCGGGTCGTGCCGTCGCGCGTGCCGCCGCACCGGCCGCAGCCCGGCGCTTCGGTCTACCACCGCTTCGCGATGGCCGCGCTGGCCGCAACCGGCGATCCCCAGCTCATCGTCGACGACATCGAAGCGCAGGATCCGGATCGCTCGTACACGGCAGTCACGCTGCGGCGGCTCCATGCGTCAGGACTGTCCGCGTCGCAGATTTTCTTCATCGCCGGCGCTGATGCGTTTGCGGAAATTGCCACGTGGCGCGACTACCCGCACGTGCTCGAGGCCGCGCACTTCGTCGTGATCTCGCGCGGCGGGCGCACGGCCTCGTCCATGCGAACCACGCTGCCGGACCTGGCGTCGAGGATGATTCTGGTCCCGGCAACGGGTGGTGCCGCCGCAGCGGACCTCGCGCAACCGTCGGTGTTCCTGATCGATACGCCGATTCCAACCGTCTCGTCGACGGCGATCCGCGCGCGCGCCGCCGAGGGCCTCTCGCTGGAGGGGCTCGTGCCGCCCCCGGTTGCGGACTACATCGCGAAACACGATCTCTATCGGAGAGTGCCACTGACCAGCGGGCCGGGTGGCGCGGCCAGGGAGTTGCATGAGCAAGAAAGCGTCTAGGAAATCCGCCGCGGCCTCGATGCCCGCGGAAGTCTTCGCGGCCGTGCAGGCCGCGGCGTCCAAGAAGGCCGAGCAACTCACGGTGCTCGATCTTCGAAAGGCAGCCGGCTTCACCGATTTCTTCGTGATCGCGACGGGGGCCAACGCCCGGCAGATTCGCGCGATTGCCGAAGCCGTCGAGGAGGCGCTGCTGAAGCTGAAAGCGAAGCCCTCGCACACCGAAGGCTACGAGCGGACCGAATGGATCCTGCTCGACTACTTCGACTTCGTCGTGCACGTCTTCAGCGGGGAGACCCGCGCCTTCTACGGACTCGAACGGCTGTGGGGCAGCGCCACCTCCATCGACCTGACCGCGCTTCTCGAGCCCCCCGCTCACCAGCGCGCGTAGCAGCCGGGCTGCCGGCGCTGGTCACGCGCAGCGCGCTCATGCGCGCGCTGGCCGCGGCGCTGCAGCGCTACGCGCGGGCCGACGCGAACGTGCTCGTCACCGGCGAGACCGGCGTCGGCAAGGATCTCGTCGTCCGCCTGCTCCACGATCTCAGCGTCCGACGGCGCGAGCCGTTCGTCGTCGTGGACTGCCCGGTGCTGGCGCCCGCGCTGATCGAGGCGGAGCTCTTCGGTCAGGAGCTCGGCGCCTTCACCGACGCCACGGTGGCGCGTCCTGGACGCTTCGAGCTTGCCGGCGAGGGCACGCTCTATCTCGATCGCGTCGACGAGCTGCCGGTGGAAGCGCAGGGCAAGCTGCTGCGCCTCGTCGAACAGAAGCAGGTCGAGCGCCTCGGCTCGAACGTGTCGGTTCCCGGTCCGCGCGCGCATCGTCGCGTCGGCGTCGAGCGACATGGACCGCGCGGTCCGCGAGGGACGCTTCCGCACGGATCTCTTTCATCGGCTTCGCGTGCTTCCGCTGCACGTGCCCGCGCTGCGCGAGCGCACCGGCGACCTGCCGGCGCTGGTCCGGCGACTGCTGGCGGACCTCGCCGAATCGACGCGCGGTGTCACGAAGGTGACGCCCGGCGCGATGGCCGCCCTTGCCGCCTACGACTGGCCCGGCAACGTGCGCGAGCTCCGGCACGTGCTCGAGCGCGCGGTGATGGCGGGCGCCACGAAGACGATCGACATCGCCGACCTGCCGGCGGAGCTCGTGTCGCCGGAACGCACGGCCGCGGGCATCGCGGCGGCTCGCCCCACGCTCGACGAGCTCGAGCGCCAGTACATCGAGTTCATCCTGCGCGAGACGAAGGGCAATCAGTCCCGCGCCGCGTCCGTCCTGGGAATCAGCCGGAAGTCGCTCTGGGAAAAGCGCAAGCGCTGGGAGACAGACTCGTAGTCGGACTTCGGACTACAGACTTCGGACCGCGGCACTGCACACGCAGCACCGCAGCACTGCAGCACCTTGTGCATGCGCTCCCTCTCCCTGCTCTCCGACGCCCTCATCTCCACCCTCTTCGCGCCGCCGTGCGCGTGCTGCGGCGCGGTGCTCGAGTCGCCGACCTCGTCGCCGGTGTGCCTCGCGTGCTGGCGGAACGTCCGCCGAACGACGCCGCCGATGTGCGCCGTTTGCGGCGGGCCGCTCGCGACTGCCGGCGCGCACGCCGTGTGTCCGCTCGACCGCTCGCCGATTCGCGCCGCGCGAGCCCTGGGTCCGTACGAAGGCGTGCTTCGTGACCTCGTGCACGCCATCAAGTTCGACCATCGTCGATCGCTCGCGACACCGTTGGGCGTCATGCTCCGGCCGGTTGCCGCAGACGTGTTGGCCGACGCGGACGCGCTGGTGCCCGTGCCGCTGCACCCGTGGCGGCTCTGGCGACGCGGGTTCAATCAGGCCGAGGACGTGGCCCGGGCGCTCAGCGACCAGCGGGTGCCCGTGCTGCGGGCGCTCAGGCGTGCTCGCGCGACCCAGCCGCAGTCAGCGCTTCACGCCGATGCCAGGCGTGCGAACGTGCTCGGCGCATTTCGCGTAAACGCGTGGACGGCGCGAGGCAACGCCGCGTGGCGATCCCGCCTCGCCGGCGCAACGCTGGTGCTGGTGGACGATGTGACGACGACGGGGGCGACGCTGGAAGCCGCGGCGCGCGCGCTCATCGACGCCGGCGCAGGTGAAGTGCGCGCCGTGACGCTGGCCCGCGTCGAGGCTGCACGAGAGAGTGGAACCACAGATTTCACCAGATGCCACAGATTCTTGCGTTGAAGGTGCCACGCCGAGTGACAGGGCGACCGCTCGAGCGCGGCGGTCGCCACAGCGTGATCTTGAGCAATCTGTGAAATCAGTGGAATCTGTGGTTACTTCAAGACCCCGTCGACGATGCTGCGGATCTCGTCGGCGATCTGTGGCTTGGGTCGCTCGCCGTCCACCAGGCGCCAGCCGGGCTGCGTCGCCTGGCGCTGGTAGCTGCCGCGCACACGCGCGAGAAGCGCCATGTCGCGTTCGTACTTGTCGCGGCCCGACTGCTTGCGGGCCGCGGCGGTCTCGGGCGCGATGTCGAGGACGAACGTGAGCATTGGCTGAGGCAAATACTGCTGCGCCGCCGCGAGCCACGCCGCGTCGAGGCCTTGTGACTCGCCATACGCGATGCTCGACGCCAGATACCGATCGCAGACGACGACGGCGCCGGCGGCGAGCCATTCGACGATTTTCGGCTTCCACTCGTAGCGGTTCGCGATGTACAGCAACTGCATGACATCGGCCGGAAACTCGCGGTGCCCGGCGAGCGCCTCGCCAATTTCCCGGCCGATGGGCGTCTCGTAGTCGGGGAACGACAGCGTTTCCACGCGGCGGCCGCCGGCCCTGAGGTGCTCGGCCAGCGTGCGCGCCTGGGTTTCCTTCCCGCTCTGATCGAGGCCTTCGAACGCAATGAGCATGGACTGAGTACGGACTACGGACTACGGAATCACTGCTCGAGGCTCAACTGATCGTCGACGGTCTGCCTTCGGCGGATGACTCGCCAGGACGAACCGTCGACGAGCACTTCGGCGGGAAGCATGTGGCGGTTATAGGTGGACGCCATCACCGACCCGTAGGCGCCCGCGTCGAGAATCGCGAGCACGTCTCCGACTTCGAGCGGCGGCAGGAGCCGGTCGCGGCCGAAGATGTCGGCGCTTTCGCAAATGGGGCCGACCACTTCGTAGCGTCGCTCGGCGCCCGGCCGTGGCGCGATCGCGACGATCCGGTGGAACGCGCCGTAGAGCGCCGGACGCAGCAGTTCCGCCATGCCGGCGTCGAGCACGGCGAACGTCGCCCCGCCCTCGTAGCTCTTGAGGTCGACCAGGCGCGCCAGCAGCGTGCCGGCGGCGCCGACCATCAGCCGGCCAGGCTCGGTGACGAGGGACAACCCCGAGCGCCGCACTGCCGGCAACACCGCCGCCGCGTAGTCGGCCGGCGTCGGCACAGGCGAGCCGTCGTACGAGATGCCGAGTCCACCGCCGATGTCCGCGTGCTCGAGCGCGATGCCGTCGCCCATCAGTTCCGCGGCGAGGTCGGCGACGCGTTCCGCGGCGCGGCGCAGCGGCTCGACGTCGGTGATCTGCGATCCGACGTGGACGTGGATGCCGACCGGCTCGAGGCCGTCCTGCCGGGCGTGCTCGCGGTAGATCTGGCGCGCCTGATCGAACGGCATGCCGAACTTGTTGGTCCGAAGGCCGGTCGAGATGTGCGGATGGCTCTTCGCGTCGATGTCCGGGTTCACGCGCAGAGCGACGCGCGCGGTCGTCCCTTGCGCGCGCGCGCGTGCGGCGATTCGATCCAGCTCGCCCGGCGACTCCGCGTTGATCGCCTTCAGCCCGAGGGTGACGGCGCGATCCAGTTCATCGCCGGTCTTGCCGACGCCGGTGAACACGATCTGATCCGGAATGAAGCCGGCCCGAAGCGCCACTTCGATCTCGCCGCCCGAGTTCGCGTCCGCTCCCGCGCCCAGGTGGCGCAGCAGCTGCACGACGGCCAGGGTCGAGTTCGCCTTGAGCGCATAGTGGATCGCGTGCGGGCAGCCTGCCAGCGCGGCATCGAGGGCGCGATACGCTCGGTCGATCGCGCGGGCGTCGTACACATACACGGGCGTTCCCACCTCGCGCGCGATGGCGTCGAGGAGGGCGCCGTCCGGCGGCGAGGAGACGTCGGCGGTCGCGTGGCTCATGGAATCGTGGGATCTTAGCGTGAATTCAGGGGTTTTCGCGTTTGACACCTCAAAAAACGACTTGTTATGATGCGCTGCGTCCGCCTCACCGCGGCGAATGCCCGCGATGTCACCCGATTCACAATCCGCCACAGCCATCGTCGACGAGCTGATCGAGCGCTGCCTCAAGGGCGATCAGCAGGCGTGGGAGCAGATCGTGCGCCTGCATTGGCGCAAGGTCTTCAACGTGGCGTACAAGTTCGTCGGCAAGCACGATGAGGCCGAGGACCTGACCCAGGACATCTTCCTGAAGATCTTCAAGTCGCTCGACACGTTCGATCGGCGCGCGAACTTCCAGACGTGGCTCATCAGCGTGAGCCGCAATCTCTGCATCGACCACTACCGCAGCGTCAGGAAGGAACGTGAGACGATCGACCGGGACGTGGACCCGGGCGATCTGTCGCCGGTCTCGCACGAGGTCAGCCCGTACGCGGCGCTGGAGCAGCGCGATCGCGTCTCGCTGCTGCGCGAGGCGATGAACGAGCTGCCCGAGTCGCTGCGCACCGCCGTGCTGCTGCGTGACATCCGCGAGCTCACGTATCAGGAAATCGCCGACACGCTGCACCTGCCGGAAGGCACCGTGAAGTCGCGGATCAACCGGGGCCGGACCGAGCTGGCCCGGCAGATCAAGCGCTTGAAGACGCAGTACGAACAGCAAGCGGAGAGCTCGCGCCGAGGCCCCGAGGGCGGCGGCGGCACGGGCACCCGCAGTGGAGTGAGCGGATGAACGTGACCACGGAATTCTCCAAGGGCCTCGCGATCGTCCGCGTGGGCGAGACGCGTCTGATGTACCCCATGCTCGCCGACTTCTCGGCGACCGTCTCGTCGCTCATCGCGCGCGGCGAGAAGAAGCTCATCATCGATCTGACCCCGGTCACCTACGTGGACAGCGCGACCATCGGCTGCTTCATGGACCTGTACCGCCAGGCCACCGCGGCCAACGCGACACTGAAGCTGGGCGGCGTCCAGAAGCGGGTCGAGACGATGCTGACCATGACGGGCGCGCACAACTTCCTCCAGCTGCATCCGGATCAGGCCAGCGCGATCCGGAGCTTCGAGGGCTGAGCCATGCGCAGCATTCGAACCACGACGGGCGCCGAGATCACGCTCGATGGCGACCTGCTCGCCATCATGGAAGCGCTCTATCGCGAAGTCACCGCCAGGAAAGCGCTGGAACGGTCCTTCGAAGACCTGGTGCGAGAGATCAACCACCTCATCGGCCAGATGTCCGAAGACGAGCGCCGGTCGTATCTGGCCGAGAGCCTCTTCCTCAACACCGTGAAGTACGAGAACGACAAGCTCGAGGCGTATATCCGGAAGTTGGAAAAACAATAGGGAATAGGGAATAGGAAATAGGAAAATAGGGCGAGCAATCGCTTGCCGCTCAGCGTTCCCTCTTCACTCTTCATTTCCTCATTCTGAACCGTGTCCCTCAACTATCTCGCCACCCGCTTCACGTGCTCCTGGCCCTGGAACACGATGGTCCTGCTTGCCGACGGCCGGCTCTCGTGCGGCTGTTCCGATCCCTACGGCCAGAGAATTCTCGGCGACGCGAGGCAGTCCACGGTGAACGGGGTGTGGACCGGGCCGGTGGCCTCGGCGCTTCGCGCGGATCTCAACGCCGGAGGATCGAAATTCTGCGGCGATTGCCCGCTGAAACTGCCGCTCAAGAAGGACGAGGCGGCGCCCCAGCGATCGCTCGACGCCGGCGCGCTCCCGAACCGCCTCTACATCGAGTGCACGGCGGCCTGCAACATCTCCTGCTACAAGGCGTGCTGCGCGCCTGAGACCGGCATCACGAAGACGCGCCAGGCCGGCATGCTGGACTTCGACGTCTTCAAGCGCGTCGTGGACGAGGCGGGCCCGACGCTGGGCCGCATCGACTTCTTCAACTACGGCGAGGCGTTCCTGCACAAGCGCGCCGAGGAGATGTGCGAGTACATCAAGGCGAAGTTCCCGCACATCTTCCTCTACACGAGCACGAACGGCGTGGCGCTGACGCCCGAGCGCGCGCGGCGGCTGGCGCGATCCGGCATCGACGAAGTGACGTTCTCGATCGACGGCGCCAGCCAGGCGACCTACGAGAGATACCGTCAGCGCGGCAACTTCGAGAAGGCGATCGAGAACCTCCGCGCGATGGCCGACGAGAAGGCCAGGGCCGGGCTCGACGTGCCGTTCCTGAACTGGCGGTACATCCTGTTCACGTGGAACGACCACGACGAGGAGATGGAGCGCGCGCGGAAGATCGCCACCGAGATCGGCGTGGACCGGCTCTCGTGGGAGCTGACGGATCACCCCGAAGACGCGTACTCGCGACGCTTCGTGCGGGGCTCGGCGGATCTCGATCGCATCAGGCGCGAGGTGTGGGACGACAACCGGCTGGGCAACGCCATCCGCGGCGCCACGCCCCAGGCCCGCATCGACGTCCGGACGCCGCTGCCCGGCCTGCCGCTCGTCGTCCGGGCGGGCCGCTCGTTGAAGGTCCGGACGCGCGTCCACAACCTCTCGACGCGCCGCTTTCCCGCCCACGCCAGCTACGGGCGGCGCCTGGTCCGCCTCGGCGCGCAGCTGTGCGATCCGTCAGGCTCGCTCATCGAGCTGAACCACGCGCGCGCGTGGCTGCCCGCACACCTGGAAGGCGGGAAGACCGTCGACCTGGCGATCGACGTTCCGGCGCCTGCCGCGCCGGGAAAGTACAAGCTGAAGTTCGATCTGGTCTACGAAGGGGTCGCCTGGTTCGAGGAGGTCGGCTCCCCCACCACGACGAAGGTCCTGCAGGTAGTCTGAGGAAGGTCGGTGGGTCGGTGGGTCTGTAGGTCCGTGGGAGCTCGCCCATGGTCCCCTACGGACCCACGGACCTACCGACCTACAGACCTTCTTTTCAGGAGACTGCCGGCGCGGGAACGGCCGCGCCGGCGCCCGTGGCGCCTGCCGGCGCCGCGACGAGCTCCCACGCGCTCGTCTGCTCGAGCAGCTGCGCCGCCATGGCGGTGTGCAGGGCATGCCCGCCCCGGTGGACCACGGCGTGCGCGACGATCGGGTGGCCGAGAAGCGCGAAGTCGCCGACGAGGTCGAGGATCTTGTGGCGCACGAACTCGTCCTCGAAGCGCAGCGAGCTGTTGAGGACGCCGGTGTCCCCGATCACGATCGCGTTGTCGAGCGATCCGCCGAGGGCCAGCCCGTTCTGCCGCAGCATCTCCACTTCCTTCAGGAAGGTGAACGTGCGCGCCGGCGCGATCTCGTCGATGAAGGTGTCTTCGTTCACGACCATCGTGCGCGTCTGGTGACGCAGCAGCGGGTGATCGAAGCTGATCGTGTACGTGACCTTGAACTGATCCGAGGGGTAGAGGGTGATCTGCTTGTCGCCGCGCGTCAGCGCGATCGGCTCGGTGACCTTCAGGTAGCGGCGCGGCTCCGAGAGGACCTTCACGCCCGCTTCCTGGACCAGATAGATGAACGGCGCCGAGCTGCCGTCCATGATCGGCACTTCCGGCGTGTTCAGCTCGACGATCGCGTTGTCGATACCCGCGCTCGCGAGCGCCGCCAGCAGGTGCTCCACCGTCTCGACGCGCGCCTCTCCGGACTTCAACTGCGTGGCGTAGGCCACCGCGCCGACGTGACCGACGTGCGCCGGGATTTCGATGCCGCCCAGGTCAGTCCGCCGGAAGCGAATGCCCGAATTCGGGGCAGCCGGCTTGAGCGAGAGGGTGACCTTCTTGCCGGAATGGAGACCGATCCCTGCACAGGACGTCGATCGCCGAAGCGTGCGCTGTAGGTCCATGAGCCTCCCCTGCTCGCTAGGAGCGGGTCCAGCCCACCGAGAGCAAACGGAATGCCGCCAGACGGCGGTGACCGTCGAATGCGACCATGCTGCTTTAGATTCATCTAATTACACGAATATTCATCAGCCACAAACGGCCCTCGAAATTCAAGTTTTGTGGTTGGCCAGCCACACGGCTATGGTGCTCTAAGTGTGTCTCTCTTACCACAGCCGTCGACATTACCCGGCGCGCCGTGCTGCCGCCGCAACGCCAAGGGCATCCGCCAGGAAGCGGCCGGTGTGCGACGCGGAGACCCGTGCGACGGCTTCGGGCGTGCCCTCGGCGATGATCCGGCCGCCGCCTTCGCCGCCCTCTGGCCCCAGATCGATCACGTGATCGGCCGTGCGAACGACGTCGAGATTGTGCTCGATGACGAGCACCGTGTTGCCCTGATCGACCAGTTTGCCGAGCACGTCGAGCAGCTTCTTGACGTCCTCGAAGTGCAGCCCCGTCGTCGGCTCGTCGAGAATGTAGAGCGTGCGTCCGGTGCCGCGCTTCGACAGTTCGCGTGCGAGCTTCACGCGCTGCGCCTCGCCGCCCGAGAGTGTCGTGGCGGACTGTCCGAGCTCGATGTACCCGAGGCCGACTTCCTGCAGCGTGCGCAGCTTGTGCGCGATCGGCGGCACGTTCTCGAGCAGCGGCAGCGCCTGATCGACCGTGAGGTCGAGCACGTCGGCAATCGACTTGCCGCGATAGCGGATCTCGAGTGTCTCGCGGTTGTAGCGCTTCCCCTTGCATTCTTCGCAGGTCACGTACACGTTCGGGAGGAAGTGCATCTCGATCGCGATGACGCCGTCGCCCTGGCATGCCTCGCAGCGGCCGCCTTTGACGTTGAACGAGAAGCGCCCCGGCTTGAAGCCGCGCTGCCTGGCTTCCGGCAGCATCGCGAACAGCTCGCGGATGAACGTGAACAGGCCCGGTGTACGTCGACGGGTTGCTGCGCGGCGTGCGACCGATCGGCGACTGGTCGATCTCGATCACCTTGTCGACCAGCTCGACGCCCTTGATCGTGTCGTGCGCCCCTGGTTCGTCGGCGGCGCGATAGAGCTGCCGGGCCAGCGACTTGTAGAGGATGTCGTTGACGAGGGTGGACTTGCCCGACCCGCTCACGCCGGTGACGGCGGTGAACGTCCCGAGCGGGATCTCGACGTCCACGTTCTTCAGGTTGTGCGCGCGGGCACCGCGAATCGCGATGGCGCCCTTCAGCGCCGGCCGCCGCGCAGGCGGCGTGTCGATGCGCCGTTCGCCCCGGAGGTACGCGCCGGTCAGCGATTCGGTGGCCCCTTCGGAGAGCGCAGGCCCTGACGCCGGATCAATCAATCGGGGCCCGGTGCCGAGCAGTTCCGCCGGCGGGCCCTGGAAGATCACCCGGCCGCCGTGCTCGCCTGCGCCGGGTCCGAGGTCGATGACGTAGTCCGCCTTGCGGATCGTCTCCTCGTCGTGCTCGACGACGATGACCGTGTTGCCCAGGTCGCGCAGGCGCGCCAGCGTATTCAGGAGCGCCCGATTGTCCCGCTGGTGCAGGCCGATCGACGGCTCGTCGAGGACGTACAGCACGCCGGTGAGGTTCGACCCGATTTGCGTCGCGAGGCGGATGCGCTGGCCTTCGCCGCCCGACAGCGTCGCCGCGCTGCGGCCAACCGTGAGATAGCCCACGCCGACGTCGTTCAGGAAGCGCAGCCGATCCTGAATCTCCTTCAGGATGCGGCCGGCGATGATCGACTCGCGATCGGAGAGCTCCAGCATCGAGAAGACGGTCCCGGCCTCGGTGATCGGCAGGTTCACGTACTCGGCAATCCGGCGGCCCTTCACGCGGACCGCGCGGCTTTCCGGCTTCAGGCGCTCGCCCTCGCACGCCGGGCAGATCCGCAGCGCGCGATACGGCTCCATCTCTTCCTGCAGCGTCCACGTCGCCTCGTTGTAGCGGCGGCGCAGGTTGGGCACGACGCCTTCGAAGTCGCGGCCAAACGGCTCGGGCGCCCGCTTCTTCGCGGCGCTCTTCGTCTCGACGGCGGCGCCCGGCCCGAAGAGCAGCAGATCGCGCTGCTTCTTCGGCAGCTTCGCGAACGGCGTGTCCAGCTCGATGCCGAACGTCGCCGACAGCGTCGCCAGCGCGTCGGCCACGAGCTTCTTGTCACCGCGGGCCCACGGCGCGATCGCGCCCTCGGCCAGCGACTTCGACGGGTCGGGGACGATGCGGGCCGGGTCGAAGTCCCAGGTGGCGCCGAGGCCCTGGCACTCCGGGCATGCGCCGTGCGGCGAGTTGAACGAGAACGCGCGCGGCGAGAGCTCCGGCACGCTGATGCCGCAGTTGACACACGCCATCCGCCGTGAGAACAGCCGGTCGCCTTCGTCCAGGCCGTTGATGACGACGATCTCGTTGGCGAGCTGGAGCGCGGTCTCGATCGACTCGGTCAGGCGGCGCTCGATGCCGGAGCGCACGACGAGCCGGTCCACGACGACTTCGATCGTGTGGTTCTTCCGGCGATCGAGCTTGATGTCGTCTTCGAGCGAACGGAAGAGACCGTCGATGCGCGCCTTCGAGAAGCCGCGGGTCCGGAGCGCTTCGAGCTCTTTCTTGAACTCGCCCTTGCGACCCCGAACGATCGGCGCCAGCACGTTGATGCGCTCGTCCTGCGGGTACGTCATCACCAGGTCGATGATGCGTTCGAGCGACTGGCTGGCGATCTCGCGTCCGCAGTTCGGGCAGTGCGGCACGCCGATATTCGCGAACAGCAGCCGCAGGTAGTCGTAAATCTCGGTGACGGTGCCGACGGTCGACCGCGGGTTGCTCGCCGTCGTCTTCTGCTCGATGGAGATGGCCGGCGACAGACCCTCGATGAGGTCCACGTCCGGCTTTTCCATCTGCTCCAGAAACTGGCGCGCGTAGGCGGAGAGCGACTCGACGTAGCGCCGCTGGCCCTCGGCGTAAATCGTGTCGAAGGCGAGCGACGACTTGCCGGAGCCTGAAAGCCCCGTAATGACGACGAGCCGCTCGCGCGGCATGTCCGCGTCGATGTTTTTCAGGTTGTGTACGCGTGCGCCGCGTACGGCAATCCAGTCGTGGCCCATGGCGTCAAGGTGAGGGGCACGGCGGGCGCCCCAAACCTTGAATTGTACCATTCCGGCACAGGCCAGACAGCGGAATCAGCTCAGCGGGAGGCGGGCGGGCGGTCCTCCGCAGGGGTCGAGCGCAGCCTGGAGTGGGAATACCCGTAGAAGAAGTACAGCACCAGGCCGATCAGCAGCCACCAGCCGAACCGCTCCCAGGCCTGCCGCGGCAGGCCCTTCATCACGAAGACGCAGAGCGCCGCTCCGCCGAGACCGACGGCGTGCACGAAAGGCACGCGGAACGGCCTCGGGCGGTCGGGTTCGGTGTGCCGCAGGACGATGACGCCGATCGAGACCAGCGCGAAGGCGAACAGCGTGCCGATGTTCGTGAGGTCGTAGGTCTCGCCGGCGTCGCCGATGGCCGACCACAGCGCGACGAAGACGCCGGTCAGCAGCGTCGTCACGTAGGGGATGCGCGTCTTCTCGTCCACGCGCGCCGCCCACTGTGGCAGCAGGCCGTCACGGGCCATCGAGAAGAAGATCCGCGGCTGGCCGTACTGGAACACCAGCAGCACGGCGGCCATCGAGAACACGGCGCCGAGCGCGACGATGCGCGCGATGCCCTGCAGTCCCGTGGCGTTGAGCGCATACGCCAGCGGATCGGCGGCCTTGCCGAGGTCCTGGTAGGGCACCATGCCGGTCAGCACGGCGCCGATCACGATGTAGATGACGGTGCAGATCGCCAGCCCGCCCAGGATCCCGATCGGCAGGTTGCGCTGCGGGTTCTTCGTCTCTTCCGCGGCCGTCGAGATCGCGTCGAAGCCGATGTAGGCGAAGAAGACGATGGCCGCGCCCTGGTGGATGCCGGTGAAACCGTTCGGCGCAAACGGCGTGTAGTTGGCCGGGTTGATGTGGCCGAGTCCCGCGATGATGAACAGCGCGAGGACGGCCAGCTTGACCGCCACCATGATGTTGTTGGCGCGGGTGCTCTCGCGCGCGCCGCGCAGCAGCAGCCACGTGATCAGCATGACGATGCCGAACGCCGGCAGGTTGACGAGAATCGGAATGCCCGCAATCGTCGGAGCGGTGTCGAGAAGCCCGTGGACGGCCTTGTCGGGACTGAGCAGCGCCGTGCGGTAGCCGGTCGTGAGCCACGCAGGGAACGAGATCCAGCCCGCGAACAGGGACTTGAAGTAGTCGCCCCACGAAATCGCCACGGCGACGTTCCCGACGGCGTACTCCAGAATCAGGTCCCAGCCGATGATCCAGGCCACCAGCTCGCCGAGCGTCGCGTACGAGTAGGCGTAGGCGCTGCCCGCCTGGGGAATCATCGCGGCCAGCTCCGCGTAGCAGAGGCCCGCCAGCGCGCAGCAGGCGCCCAGCAGGATGAAGGAAAGGACCAGGGCGGGTCCGGCGCCAACCCGGATCACCTCGCCGTTGGGTCCGATTTGCCCGGCCGCGGCCTGCCCGATCGACCCGAAGATGCCCGCGCCGATCACCGCGCCGATGGCCAGCATCACCAGGTCGCCCGCGCCGAGGACGCGCTTGAGCGAGTGCGCCGTGTCCGTCTCGTCCACGAGCAGCGCCGCAATGGGCTTGCGACGGAAGAGCTGCGACATTGGCGGGGATTCTATCCCAGGGATCGCGGGGATTCTCGGCAGAGGACACGCTCGAAGCTCTTTCAATCCGCTGAAATCCCGGACATCCGAAGGCCTGTTCCGCCTCCCGCTCCGAATCCGTGAGGTGCCGGCCGCCAGGCGTCCCTGTCGGCCCGAGACGTCTGCCGGCCGACGGCGAAATAGTCCATATTTCTCGCGCCAAAGCGTGCAGGCACGCGTGTTGCCACGCACGGGTGGGACCGATACCACCAGCGGCACCGGACCGCGTCGGCCCTCTTGTCTTCATCGGGAGTCGTTCATGAAGTTCGCTCGCGCCCTAGGGTTCAACACCGATCTGGCCATCGACCTCGGCACCGCCAACACCTGCGTCTACGCGCCGGGCCGCGGCATCGTCCTGAACGAGCCGTCGGTGGTCGCCTACAACACGGTGGCCGGGCGCATCGAGGCCGTCGGGAGAGAGGCCAGGGAGATGATCGGCCGCACTCCGCAGCACCTGACGGCGATTCGGCCGCTGCGCGACGGCGTCATCGCCGACTTCGAAGCCGCGGAGCGGATGCTGACCGACTTCATCCGCAAGGCGCAGCCGAGGGCCACGTGGGTCCGCCCGCGCGTCATCGTCGGCGTGCCCGCGGAAATCACGCAGGTCGAGCGCCGCGCCGTGAGGGACAGCACGCTCCGCGCCAAGGCCAGCGAGGTGTTCCTGGTGGACGAGCCCGTGGCCGCGGCCGTCGGCGCGGGCCTGCCGATCACCGAGCCGACGGGAAACATGATCGTGGACATCGGCGGCGGCACCACTGACATCGCGGTGGTCTCGCTGGCCGGAATGGTCTACAGCAAGTCCGTGCGCATCGCCGGCAACGAGATGGACGAGGCGATCATCGAGTTCATGAAGCGCCAGCACGGGCTGCTCATCGGCGAGCGGACGGCGGAAGCCATCAAGATGGAGATCGGCTCGGCGACGCCGCTGGACACCCCGCTGACGATGGAAGTCCGCGGACGGCACCTGCAGGACGGCATTCCGAAGAGCATCAAGGTGTGTGACGGCGAGATCCGCGCGGCGCTCAAGGCGACGATCGACGTGCTGGTGCAGGCCGTACGCGACGCACTCGAGCGGGTGCCGCCGGAACTGTCGGCAGACATCTACGACCGGGGCGTCGTCCTGACCGGCGGCGGGGCGCTGCTGAAGAACCTCGATCGCCGCATCGCCGAAGACACGCAGCTGCCGGTGCAGCTCGCGGAGGATCCGCTGACGTCCGTGGTGCTCGGCGCGGGCAAGATGCTGACGGACCTGCCGCTGCTGATGAAGCTCGCCGCGTAGCGCGACCCGGATCACGAGCGGCGCAGCGAGCCGATGCGCGCCGCCTCCATCTGACTCACCGTGTAAATCCGGCGTGTGAGGTTTACGCGATCGCCGGCGATGCCGCTGGCGCGCGACTCGCGCTCGACGGCGCCCCCGCGACTCTCAAACGAAATTGCCGGAGCAACTTGCGCGATCGCCCGATCGCGCCGCGCCTGGCGCCGCGCTGCCGCGCGCGGGCACGTCACTTGCTGTCGCCGACGCGGCGGTCCGTACCTCTTCCGCCGTCTCCCCACGCGGAGCGACCATGTTGCTGGGCAGCCTGCTCGGTCTCGGGACCGATCTGGCCATCGACCTCGGTACAGCCAATACCTGTGTGTTCGTCCTCGGCCGCGGCATCGTCCTGAACGAGCCGTCGGTGGTCGCCTACAACACCGCGCAGAAGCGGATCGAGGCCGTCGGCACGAAGGCCCGCGAGATGGTGGGCCGCACGCCGCGCGACCTGGTCGCCGTCCGGCCGATGCGCGACGGGGTCATCGCCGACTTCGAGGCCGCCGAGCGGATGCTGACCGAGTTCATCCGGCGCGCTCACAAGCAATCGGGGTGGCTGCGTCCGCGCGTGGTCGTCGGGGTGCCGGCGGAGATCACCGAAGTCGAGCGGCGCGCCGTGCGGGAGAGCACGCTGCGAGCCAGGGCCGGCGAGGTCTACCTGGTCGACGAGCCGGTGGCGGCGGCGATCGGAGCGGGCCTGCCAATCACGGAGCCGTTCGGCAACATGATCGTCGACATCGGCGGGGGCACGACCGACATCGCGGTCATCTCGCTCGCCGGGATCGTGTATCGGAAGTCAGTCCGGATCGGAGGCGACGAGATGGACGAGGCGATCCTCGATCACATGAAGCGCCATCACAGCCTGCTGATCGGCGAGCGGACCGCGGAGCGGATCAAGATGGAGGTCGGCTCGGCGATGCCGTTCGAGGCGGCCCGAACGCTCGAGGTCCGAGGGCGGCATCTGATCGACGGGCTGCCGAAGCGCGTGATGGTGAGCGACGGCGAGATCCGCGAAGCGCTCAAGCCGACAGTCGACGTGATCGTGGGCGCCGTCCGCGATGCGCTGGAGCGCATCCCCCCGGAGCTCGCCTCGGACATCTTCGACCACGGCGTCGTCTTGACCGGCGGCGGTTCGCTGCTCAAGAACCTGGATCACCGCCTGCGAGAGGACACCGAGCTTCCCGTGCAGATGGCGGAAGACCCGCTGACCTCCGTCGTGAGAGGCGCAGGACGGATGTTGTCGAATATCGCCCTGCTGAAGAAGCTGGCGTCCCGTTGTGCCAGACCAGCTGAGCAGTTCCCGCCAGGCGGTGTCGTTGGACGTGACGACCATCCCGCCGGACGGCGTGAACGCCAGGCCAACCAGTCCCGCGCCGCTGACCAGGAGCTCGGGCGCCCCGCCCGCCAGACGATAGACGCCGCTCTGCCCCGCCAGCGCCTCGACGACGTGCAGCACGCCGTCGGACGAGAACGCCAGCCCCTGCGGACGTCCGAATCCCGACCACGCGACCTCGACGGCGCCGTCGAGATGCACTCGATAGACGACGTCCTGCGACGTCAGCGTCGGCGCGGTGACGTAGAGACACCGATCCGGGCCCATCGCCAGGTGAAACGCCGCCACCGACGGCGGCAGCGTCGCCATCATCGTCGCCTGCCCGTTGCCGCGGACCCGGAAGATCGTGCCGGACCGATCGCCGACGAACATCGTGCCGTCAGGACCGAACGCCACGCCGCACGCGACGCCGACGTCCGACACCGCGGGCTCGAACTGCCCGGTGCTGTCCACGCGATAGACGACGCCCTCGAAACGGCTCGAGACGTAGAGCGCGCCGTCGGGCCCGATCGTCATCGACGTCGGATTCACCAGCCCGGCCACGAACGGCTCGCGCGTGCCGTCCGGGTTGACGCGAAAGATCGAGACGGGCACCTGCTCGCCGCGTGAGCCGCTGTAGGTGAGATAGATGCGTCCGGCGGAGTCCACCACGGGGTTGTCCACCTGGTGGAGCCCGCGCGAGATCACGCTGCCGACCTCGACGACGGCCGACCCTTCGGCGCCGGCGATCGTCACGGGCGTGGGGCCGCCCGCGAGGTCTGCGGGCACCGTCACGACCATCCGCGTGGGACGGACGGCGTTGGCGCGAGCGGCGACGTCGCCAAAGCGCACGTCAGGGCCGGCGGGGCTGCCCAGCTCGAAGTTCGAGCCGTGAATGACGACGCGCCCGTGGTCGCAGGCGGCGCCCGGCGAGACGTGGCTGATCCTGCCGGCCATGGGGATCCGAGCGTAGCATGATGCGCACTAAGGAGCGCGACACTAGACCGTTTGCACTATTGACCGGACGTGCGCCGGGTAGCGATCCTGACGTCCATGAAGCGTCGCGTCTGGCCGCTCTGGGTCGCGCTCGTGATCGTCGCCGCGATGGGCACCGCCTGGATCGCGTTCCCGACCGTCTACATCATGCCGTTCAGGCCGCAGGCGGCCCGGCTGATGCAGTGGGCGCTGCTCGCGCGAACGTATGCGCCGAACGTGACGCTCGGGTTCGCCGTCGCGTCGAGCCTGCTTGCGATCTGGACATTCCTGCGCTCGCGTCGCTGGTGGAGCCGCGCGCTGGTGATTCTTCCGCTCGTGCCGGTCGTCGCCGGCGCCTGGTTCGCGCGGCAGAACCACTTCGAGTGGATGTTCAATCCGCTGGGCGCCCCGCAGTTCGTGGCGCCGTCGAAGGCCACGTTCGTGCACGACAACGACGTCGTGATGGCCGTGAAGATCAAGGGCCAGGCGGTCGCCTATCCGATCCTTCAGCTCGCCTACCACCACATCGCCAACGACATCGTCGCCGGCGAGCCGATCGTCGCGACGTATTGAACGCTCTGCCACACCGGTCTGGTGTGGAGCGCCGTGCTGGATGGCCAACGCCTCACGTTCAGGCTGTCCGGGATCAACAACCAGAACTTCGTCATGCGCGACGAGCAGACCGGGACGTGGTGGCAGCAGGTGTCTGGCCTCGCGATCCAGGGCCCGCTGAAGGGACGCCGGCTGACGCTCGTGCCGCACGACGAGCTCCTCTTCGCGACCTGGAAGGCGGAAGAGCCCGCTGGCCGCGTGCTCAAGACCGACGAGCGCATCGTCAAGGAGGAGGAATACGAGCCGGCCGACTGGGAAGATCACGTCGGGCGATATCCGGTCCGCGTCGCCAACACACCTGGGGGACCGCTCGAGCCGCGCACGATCGTCGTCGGGATCGCCATCGCGGGAAAGAGCAGGGCGTGGCCGCAGTCGAGCGTGATCGCGTCCGGCGCGACGATTGATCAGGTCGGGGACGTGCCTGTCGTCCTCGTGGTGGCGCCCGATGGCAAATCAATCCGCGCCTTCGATCGCCGGGTGAAAGGCCAGGCGCTGACGTTCGTCCGCGCGGGCACCGACGCGAAGACGAGCACGCTGCTGGATCTGGAGACGCTGAGCGAGTGGAACTTCAACGGACGCGCGACGAAGGGCGATTTCGCCGGCGCAGAGCTCGCGCGCGTGGAGTACCTGCTCGACTACTGGTTCGACTGGCGCACGTATCACCCGGACACGACGGTGCTCAAACCGTGGCAGCCCGCAGTGAAGAAGGCGAAGATGCCGGAGATTCCACCGCCGCCGGCGCCGTGATTGGGATCTGCCGGAGCTGAAGCCCCGGCCTACTGCAGGTCGCGTCGAGAGCACGTAGGCCGGGGCTTCAGCCCGCGGCACCTCACGTCTCGTCGAGCTCGACGTTCCAGTACAGATAATCGCGCCAGCTGTCCGGCGCGTGCCGCACGCCGATCGTGAATCGCACGGACGGCGCCGAGTCGGGCCGCCGCGGCGTCGTGATGAGGCGCATCCCGGCCTCTTCAGGCGTACGTCCGCCCTTCCGCCGGTTGCACGTCACGCAGCAGGTGACGATGTTCTCCCAGTCCTTGCGGCCGCCCTGGGCCACCGGCATGACGTGGTCGAACGTGAGGTCTGATGTCGGGAAGGAGTGGCCGCAGGTACTGGCAGCGGTGCTTGTCTCGCGCGTAGATGTTGGCGCGCGAGAATGGAACGTAGTCGATTCTGCGTTTGATGCGGACGAACCGCAGCAGACGGATCACCGACGGCAGCCTGAAGCTGACGGAGACCGAGTGCACCTCACGGTCGTAGACCGAGATGACCTCGACCTTGCCCTGGCACCACAGCGTGAGTGCCTTTCGCCAGTCGACAACCTTCAGCGGCTCGTAGGTCGCGTTGAGCAGAAGCGTCTGCTCCATGCCCCAGTATATTGGGCAACGGCCGAGATCCTGTCAAGTAATTGGGGCTGTAAATCCCGTGTAATGTGCGATGGTTTTGCCGGATGTTCCCCGTGGCGGCAACCACCTGAGCTTCTTGAAATCGCTGCTCGTGCCGATAAGCCACGACATGAACCGGCGTGCAGTGGCGGGCATCGCGCTTGGCGTCGCGATTGTGACGGCCGGCGCATGCGCCTCGAGCGGCGTTCGCCCGGAGCCGTTCCCCACGCCGCCCACCGCGCCGGAGCCCGCGCCCGAGCCGACGCCGCTGTCGGTGCCGCGCGGCGCCACCACCGACGGCTTCACGATTGCCACCGCCGCGCTGCAGTTGCAGGGCATCCCCTATCGGCTCGGCGGCACTGACGTGCATGGCTTCGATTGCAGCGGGCTCGTGCAGTACGTGTTCGCGCTCTACGGCATCGCGCTGCCGCGCGTCGTTCACGATCAATATCGAGTCGGCCGGCGCATCGGGGTCGACGACCTCGAGCCCGGCGATCTCGTCTTCTTCTCGCCGGACGGCGACGACGTGTCGCACGTGGGCATCGTGATCGGCGGCGATCGCTTCGTGCACGCGCCGAATTCACGCGGCGTCGTCCGCGTGGACAGCTTCGCCTACGGGTATTGGGGGGAACACATCGCCGGCGCCCGGCGAATCAGCGGGAGCTAGTGTAGCGTCCGCCAGGCAGGCCTGAAGGCCTGCGCTACAGGAGCTTTACGCGGCGACGGAGCGCTGCAGGCGGCGCGATGCGCGCGGGCTGAACTCGCGGACGTCGAGATCGTCGGCGGTGTAGCGCGTCGGCGACGCGCCCCGGCGGACCGGCTCGACCCGCACGCCGGGCTCGACGATCGGCTGGTCGGTGACGACTTCGACGTACCGCTGCGGATAGGACGGGAACGTCCGGAACGTCGTGCCCGTGACGCGGCCGTAGCGCCGCTCGAGGCCGACGAAATCCTGCCTGAGGAAATCGAGCACGTCCTGGTCGGGACGCGTTGCCAGGTACTGCTTCGTCATCTCGACGACGTCGCGGAAGAACTCGGGGCTGTGCGACCGCGTGCTGCTCAGGCCGTTGGCGCTCGGCAGCCGGCGAATCCCCTGATGCGTCGGATCGACGTGATAGAGCTCGTGGACGATCGTATCGAGCTTGGCCACCCACGGCTCGAAGCCCGGATACGACGACTCCTTCTGCGCCCGCGCGATCGTCTGATCGCAAAAGCGCGGCAGACAGAACGAAATCATGTAGTCGATCGTCGCGCTGCCGAGCTCGACGTGCGGGGACTTCGTGACGAACCACTCCGACCGCCGCGTCATCTCACCCGTGCGCCGATCCTTCCAGAAGTAATAGCTCGGCTCGCTCGACGGCAGGCTGATCGCGTGGCAGGTGGCATACGCCCCCTGCGCGTCCGAACGGCCGAAGCGCGCGAACACGAGCACGCGCGACATGTCGATGTGTCCGAGCGTGGGGACCCGGACGACGATGTCCGACATGAGCCGGGTGAGGTGATCGGTGTAGTTGATCATCCTCTGCAGGGGCACGTGCGCGACCGGCCACGCAGTGCGCGGGGAGATCTCACCTTGGGACGTCGTTATAGCGGTCGGCATAGCACGCTGTCAAGATAGCGAATCGAACTCGACTCGACCTTGCGCGAGAACAAATTTCGCGCCAGCCTCTATTGTGCAGACGACGGCGGCGGAGGCGCGGTTTCAGGCGATTTATCGGGCGGAACCGGCTCGGCCGGTAATGGCTGAGCGTCGGGTTCTCGTGACGGAGGTGTCGCCGGAACGTCCGGAGTTGTAATCGGCTGAGTTGGCTCCAGCTGATCCGTGGGAGGTGGCGGAGGCTCCGGCACATCAGGAGCTTCCTCAGGTGGCGTCACCAGCCCCATGCGACGCAGGATGATTTGCTGGCGCCGCCGCAGCCGCGCCGTGGGATGCGCGGGACTGTGGATCCGAGGGTTGATGATCGCGCCGGCGAGCAGCGCTCCTTCCTCGGGCGTCAGCGCGCTGGCCGGCTTGCCGAAGTACGTGCGCGACGCGGCCTCCGCCCCGTAGATTCCGTCGCCCCACTCGATCACGTTCAGGTAAATCTCGAGGATGCGCCGCTTCGTCAGCGCCGCTTCGAGCCGGCGCGCGATCAGCAGCTCGCGCAGCTTGCGAATCGGACTTCGAGAGGGCGAGAGGTAGAGGTTCTTGGCGAGCTGCTGGGTGATCGTGCTGCCGCCCCGGATCGCCTTTCCGGTCTCCAGGTTCTTCTCGATCGACTCCTTCAGCTGCTCGACGTCCACGCCGTCATGCGTCCAGAACGCATCGTCCTCCGCGACGAGGACCGCCTTGCGCAGGCTGGGAGAGATGGCCTCGTAGCGCACCCACCGCTGCACGCGACGCGGCGTCTTGCCCTCGGCGACCGCCTCGTCGTGTCTCAGCTCGATGAACGCGGTGCTCGAGGGATTCCTGGTCGCGAGTGGTCGTACGTCCGGAAGCGTGACGAAGACGTAGGCGAGAAGCGCGAAGCAGGCGGCCGCCAGGCCGATGGCAATCTGGCCGGCACGACGCCGCATGGTCCGCGATTATACCCGCGCGCGCAGGCGGCGAATCGCCAGCGAGAGACCTGTGTATCCGAGCGCGACGGCGCCGAGCGACGCGAGGCCGGCTATCGTCTGGCCTGCGAGGCCAAACACCTCGCCCGTGTGGCCGAACCGCAAATACGTGCGCAGCCGGCGTCCGGGCGAATTCGACGAGAACGGCTCCCATTTGACGATCGTGCCCGTCGCACGATCGATCGTGAGCTGCCCGCGGCGCTGCGGCTGACCTCCAGTGCCCGAGTCGATGGTCACCGTGACAGCCACATCGCGAAGGCCTGGCGTGCGGAGCGTCAGCGTCTCCCAATCCGCGGGAGCGAAGGCTTTGGCCCGATTCCACGCCGCGTCGACGCTGAGTGACGACGCAGGCGCGGGATCGTTGCGCGCAGCCGACCGATCCGGTGTCGGTCGCGCCTGAGGCGCCGGCGGCGTTTCGCCCGCGACGCGATACACCAGCGCGTTGGCCCAGCCGTACGACATCACGACCCCGGAGGCGATGATCACGAGCAGGGGCACGAAGCACCACAGCGCGACGACGTGGTGCCAGTTGAAATGGCGTGCCCTGGCGGTGCCTGCCCACCGGAACCACACGAGCGGACGGACGGTGCGCCAACTCCAGACGCGGGGCAGCCACAGATACGAGCCCGACACCAGCAGGACGAAGAACGCCAGATTCGCGGCGCCTGAGATCGAGCGTGCGACGTCGCGCGCCTGACCTGGCGCGCGGCCGATCCAGCGATGCCAGTCGGTGATCGTTCGGAACAGCGGACGCAGCGCGCCGCCGTCGCCGATCACCTGGCCGGTGTACGCGTTGACCAGCAGGACGACGTCCGCGCCGGCGCTTACGACGACGGGCGCGTCCGGATCGTTGCGGACGGCGACCGAGAATGGCGCCGTCGGATGCGACGGGCTCGCGGCCAGACGAGCGAGAAGCTCGTCCATCGCAAGCGGCGTGGCGCCGGCGGATGGTGGTCGCGCGGCGGGCACGCGATCGGACCACGCGATGAGCTGGCGCTGGTAGGTGAGCAGCACTCCGGTGGCGCTCATCAGCAGGATCACCAGCCCAGCTGTTACGCCAATCGAAAGATGAGCCCAGAAGAGCACGGTGCGAACGGCAAACCGCGGAGCTCGCGGTGGAATTTTCGCCGTTCACGGGGCCGCCATCCTGGCGCGGAATCTGCACTAAAGGATTGTGTCCAGACAAGTTGCTGAGATTAACCGTGTAAATACGACCAATCAAGTCGTATTTTGTAATTGTTTTGTCGCCGACCGTCCGGCGGCCCGCCGCCGGCGTCAAAGAAGTGTGAGGTCGCCAATGTCTCAGTTCCGCTCCCGACTGTTCGCCCTGTCGCTGACTGCCGCGCTGACGCTCGGCGTCGTTCCCGGTGCCCGCGCGGCCGAAAAAGCCGCGGGCTCCGCCAGTCAGGTCGCCGCACTCTCGGCGATTCGTATCGACAACTTTGGCGTCATCAACGACACACTACTACCGCGGCGCGCAGCCGAAGGGCGACGACTACCGCGACCTCGCGGCCCTCGGCGTCAAGACCGTGATCGACTTGACCAAGGACGGACGGGACGACGAGCAGGGCCTCGTGGAAGCGGCGGGCATGAAGTTCCATCGCATCCCGATGACGACGACCGACCGGCCGAGTGAGGAGGCCATCGCCGAGTTCCTGTCGATCGTCAACGACCCGGCGAACCAGCCGGTCTACGTGCACTGCCAGGGCGGACGGCATCGCACGGGCACGATGACTGCGGTCTATCGCATGACGCAGGACCACTGGACGGCGGCACAGGCGTACGACGAGATGAAGCAGTTCCGGTTCGAGGGCTTTCCCGGGCATCCCGAGCTGAAGGACTTCGTGATGCACTTCACGCCGTCGCCGGTGGCGCCTGGCTCTCAACGCGTCGGTTGCCTCGCCCGTGGTCGCGACGAGCGCCTCGGCGGCTGTCGCGCAGTAGCAGCTCATCCACGGAAAGCGGTCTCTGGTCGGCCGGATGGCTTGGTGCTAGCATCCGGCCGTTTTGCTGTACCTCGTCATCGAGCACTTCCGCGACGGCGACCCGCTGCCTGTCTATCGCCGCTTCCGCGATGAAGGCCGTCTGGCTCCAGACGGCGTCACGTATCACGCCAGCTGGGTCACGACCGATTACCGCCACTGCTATCAGGTGATGGAGTGCGCCAACGAGGGCGTGCTCGGCGACTGGATGGCGCGCTGGAGCGATCTCGTCGAGTTCGAGGTGCTGCCGGTCGTGACGTCCGCCGACGCAACGGCGACGATCGTGGCCCGGCTGGGGCCGACCTCGCGGTCGTAGGGCGCCACTTCAGTGGCGCCGTGACAGGCCGAACTGAAACTCGACCCTACGAAGGATCACGGGGGCGACCGGCACTGCGGCCGCACTGCCCTACGCCTCGACGATCTTCCGCGCCGTCGCGTCGTACTTGACCTTCTTGCCGGTCCGCTCCGCCTCGCGGCCCATGCAGCACACGATCGCGTGCGCCAAGCCGACGGCAATCGGCGCGTTCGGCTGCTTTCGCGTGCCGAGGCACTCGATCCAGTTCGCGACGTGCGGCCCGGCCTCGCCGGCCGTCAGCGACCCGGCGGCCGCCGCGTCGGAGGGAATCGGCACCTGGAAATCCGCCGCGTCCGCCGGACGCTTGTTGTTCGCCGGTCGGCTGATCCAGTCACGCGAGTCGAGGGTGCGCTCCTTGCCGTAGAACACCTCGAAGTCGGTCTCGGGCCCCGAGCCGAGCCGCGACGAGAACGTCAGGATCCACCCCTTCGGGAACTCGAAGACGTACTCCGCCGTGTCGCTGATCTCGCGGCCGTCCTTCCAGCTGAGCACCCCGCCGAGCGCGACCGCGGAGCTCGGGATCGGATCGTCCATGAACCACAGCGCGACATCGATCATGTGGCTGCCAAGCAGCCCCACCAGCCCCGTCGTGTGCTCGTAGAACAGCTGCCAGCAGCGGTACTTCACCGGGTCGAACGGCGCGTCCGGCAGGTACATCTGGTACTGCTTCCAGTCCACGTCCTCCGCCTTCACCATGTCCACGGGGCGCTTCCAGCTCGGGACGTTCCGGTTCCACGCCGTCTCGATCTTGCAGACGGGCCCGAGCGCGCCGGTCTTCACGTACTCGAGCGCCGCCTGGAACTTCCGGCTGCTCCGCCGCTGCGTGCCCACCTGCACGATCCGGTCGCTCGCCGCCTTGACGACGTCGTGCGCGGCCCACGCGTCCTCGAGCCGCGCGCAGAGCGGCTTCTCGACGTAGGCGTCCTTGCCGGCCTTCACGGTGTCGATCAGCACGGGGCAATGCGCGTGGTCGGGCGTCGTGATGATCACGGCGTCTAGCCCGGGCAACGCGAGCAGGTCGTGATAGCGCGCGAACTCCTTCGGCCGTTGCCCCTGCTTCTCCGCGAGCGCCGTCGCCATCTTGTCGCGCGCCATCGACCACACGTCGCACACGCCGACGACGTTCACCTTGCCCGCGCCGGCGGCCATCGCCTCGCTCAGGATGTAGGTGCCGCGGACGCCGCAGCCGATGATGCCGAGGTTGATCTTGTCGTTCGGAGACACGGCAGAGGCGCGCCCGGTGGTCAGGGCCGCAGCCGCCAGGCCCATCCCGGTAGCCAGGAAGTCTCGACGGGGAAGACGCGAGTCTGACATGGACGCCTCATGGATGAAGGTCGCGGCCTGATGGCACGCCCGGCGCGTCGGACACCGCGAGGGCCCGCCGCTACGACTCGCTGACAATGATACCCAGTTCGAGGATGCCCCGGCGTGAGGGGCGGCGGAGAGGCGTCCGCCGGGGGGATGCTCGCGAGGCGCCGGAGCGCCTCGCGGGCTTCACTGGATCAGTTCTCGTTGGTGCCGTCGATGCAGCCGGTGTACTTCGTGCCGGCGGAGGTGTAGCCGCGGCTCGCGTTGAACGCAGCATTCGACCAGTTGCCCTGCACCTTCCAGATCGTGTTGTTCGAGAGCGTCAGGGCGCTGTGGCCGAACGTCCACGCGCACTTGTCCGAGTTCTCGTAGCCCGTCTTGTCGAACCAGGCGTTGCCGTACGGGTCCGACTGGCGCTCCGACAACTCGTGCCCCGAGACGTTCGCCAGCGCCGAGAGGCCTTGAGAATGGCCGGTCTCGCGGTCGATGGGATCGCAGCCCCTGTCGCCGTCGAGATTGAAGAAGAACGCGAAGTCGACAGGCGTACCGTTCGCGCACGTGCCCGAGCTGTGGTACGCGCAATAGCCGACATTGCCGCGCGGCGAGTCGACGTAGACCGGATAGTACGCGTGCCGCTTCACTCCGCTGCCGACGAAGTTGCAGACCTCGTTGAGGACGGTGATCGGCTGCACGTCTCCCGTCGGCGCCGCGTGCGTCGAGTCGATATACGGGGTGTCGGGATTCGGCTCCACGATCAGATCGCTCGTGTGCAACCCGGTTGACCCGGTGTACTCCGTGTTGGTGCTCAGGTACGGCGAGCTGGCGCCCGCGTAGAACAGCGCGAGCCCGGAGATCTTGTCTCCGACGAACGCGGAGTTTGCCCACTTCGTGCCCCAGTAGATCGGGTGCACGTCCGTCACAAAGCTGGTGACGGTGCCGCCGGCATGGAAGAGCAACGGGTCGCTGCCGCCGTAGGACCCGGCGTTGCGGTCGGCCTGCCCCTTCGCGAGATGCTTCCCCAACTGACGCAACTCGGGGCTCTTGCCAGGCCCGGTGTTTTTCGACTTGTCCGACTCCGCCAAGACGATGCCCGCGGCACAGACGGCCACCAGGGCGACGCTTGCGATGACGACTTTCATGACACCGTCCCCTTCGAAGTGCCCGGAACACCCACGACGGACGCCCCACGCCGGGAGGCTCGAACACCGCCCGGGTGGGACCGATCTTGCGAAGAACTACTGGGCGTGGCTGTAGCCGTCGATGCAGCCGGTGACTTCCCCGCCGCCCGACACGTAGCCCCGGCCGGCGTTGTAGGCCGCGTTCGACCAGTTGCCCTGGATCTTCCACGAGGTGTTGTTGCCGTCGAACACGATCGAATTCGTGCCAAACGTCCACGCGCACTTGTCCGAGTTCTCGGCGCCGCTGGCGTCGTACCACGCGTTCAGCTGCGGGTCGGTGAGCATCTCCGACATCTCGTGGCCCGAGACGTTGGCGATCGCCGTGAGGCCCTGGCTGTGGCCGTTCAGCGCGCCGCCGGGATCGCAGCCGGCATCGCCATCGAGGTTGAAGAAGAACGCGAACTGCACGGTGGGGCCGGCCTGCGTGCACTTGCCCGCGCTGTGCCACGCGCAGTACCCGGCGTTGCCGCGCTTGGTGTCCACGTAGACAGGGTAGTAGCCGTTGGCCTTGACGTTGGCCGATCCGATGACCTTGCAGACCTCCGTCAGAATCGCGGAGGTGCTTCCACCGCCGACAGACTTGGTCGCGTAATCGGTGGCAAGCGGAAACACGGTCAGCGTGGTGTTCACCGGGGCGCCGCCGGTCTGCTTGTACTCCGAGTTGCTCCCGAGGTAGCCGCTGCCGCTCGCGCCCTGGTAGAAGTTGATGATGTCGGCCTTGTCACCGATCGAGCCGGGCCACGTCGTGCCCCAGAAGATCGGATGAATCTCCGTCGTCGCCGCGCGTACCGGACCGCCGTGGTACGTCAGGTTGGGATTGCGCCTGGCCTGGCCGCCCACCTTCGCCTGGCCCTTGGCCAGGTGCAGGCCCGCCTTCGGCGTCTCCGGAATCGTCTCGCTCTTGCTCGAATGATCCGATTGCGCAAACACCGGCGCGGCGCACAAGCTCGCCACTACAACCGCCGAAAACACCAGCCTCATGTAAGAGTTTCCTTTGTTGGCGCCGGAGACTCGTCCGGATCGCCGCAAACAACTATCGGGCCGCCGCTCATCCCAGTCAAGCGTCGGCCGGGCCCAAAGTGTCCAGAATGAGACGCTTGCGGATACTGGCGTCACAAACCGTGAAAGTTGGCGACAATCCATGCGCCAGGCGCGGGGATCGCGCGGATCTCTGCCCATGGCAGAATCGACTTTCCGTGATGGCGAGCGGCCCGTTCATGGCGACGCTGCGGCGGCACGCCAGCCCGATCCTCTGGACGCTTCTCACCGCCGCCGTCGTCTTGCGTGCGCTGCTGGCGTACTGCAGCCCGACTCCGTTCGGCTACGTCTTCGACTACTACCACGAAGCGATCGAGATCTTCTACGAGAAGGGGCGCCTTCCGATCGCCGCCGACTGCTGGCAGTGCTATCACCCGCCGCTGTTCTACCTGCTCGGCCTGCCGTTCTATGCCCTTGGCGTGTGGCTCGGCGGCGCGCGGGACTCGGCGCCCGAGTGGGGCCTGCGCGCGCTGACTGTCCTCGCGGTGGCTGCCGGAGCAGTCGCCACGTACTCGAGCGCGCGGCTCGTCCAGTTTCTGGCGCGCGATCGCGCGCTCACGGCGCTCGGCGTCGCGCTCGTCCTCACGTTCCCGTGCCTCTTCATCGCCTCCTACGGCCCCGACGCCGACATCGTCGTCACGGCGGCGATGACAGCGTTCCTGCTCGCCTTTACGCGCTTTTCCGCCGAGCCACGGCGTCAGACGTGGCAGGGCGCGACGTGGGTTGGCGCGCTGGCGGGGCTGGCGGCGTCGGCGAAGTACAGCGGGCTGATCGCGCTGGCGACGGCAGCCGTCGTGATGGGCCTGCGCATGCTCTTCAGCCGCGATCGCCTGCGGACGCTCGCGTACGCCGCAATCATCGCCGGCGTCGCGATCGCGATTGCCTCGCCGAAGTATGTCGACAACTGGCGGCACCACGGGACGCCGCTGTTCGCGAACGGATCGGCCGGCGACGCGTTCTCGTCGACGCGCGAGTACTACTGGGATGACTACGACTTCTCGAGCTTCAGCATCACCGCGATCCTGGACACCAGCGGTCCTACGGCGCCGAAAGGCGAGCTGACGGATCTGCCCGTCTATCACAGCGTCTGGACGACGCTCTACGGGCTCGCGTGGAGCGACCTGAGCTTCTTCTCGGTGCGCGGGCGCATCTCGGATCCCAACCCGCCGTATCCGGCCAGGGCCATCCCGCGGGCGGTCACCGCCGCGGTGCTCTATCTCGCGCTCGTGCCGACGGCGCTCAGCGCAATCGGGCTGCTCGTGACCGCGCGTCGCCGCGAGTACCTGCCGCTGCACGTGATGCTGGCGCTGACGATGAGCTCGTATCTGGCGTGGGTGGTGGCGCAGGACGCGTGGGCGTTGAAGACGAAATACATCATGTTCCTGTTGCCGGTGTTCGTCGCCTACGTGGTGGCCGGCGTCCGGTGGACGCTTCGACGACTGCCTCGGCCGCTGTCAGCCGCCGTCGTCATCGCGCTTGCGGCGCTCGTGTTGGCGTCGCATCTCTACCTGCTCGCGTTCGCGGTCGGGCACCTCTAGCGTCGCCGCGGCTGGGCTTTCGAATTTCGCCGGGCCGCGAAACGGATCGCGTAGTCTAAACCTTCCGGAGGACGGGAGGACTCCACGCTGACGTTGAGCTGCAATCGCGAGCGCCACCGCGTCGCGCGGCGGGCTCGCAGGGAGACGCACGATGGATATGCGACAGAAATACGACAAGGCGATTCAGGTAGCCAAGGGCCTGCGCATGCAGGGCTCGGCCGACGAGCGCAACGGCAAGCTGTATGTCACCGGCACCGTGAGTTCCGAGGACGAGAAGAACCAGATCTGGAATGCGATCAAGACCGTGCCCGACTGGCAGACCGACATCATCGCGGACGTCCGCGTGTCGGCCAGCGCCGCCGCTGCCGCGGAGGCCGAGACGAAACCGCCCGCATCGCAGACCTACACGGTCAAGCCCGGCGACTCGCTGAGCAAGATCGCGAAGGAGCACCTCGGCAACGGCAACCTCTACATGGAGATCTTCAACGCCAATAAGGACGTGCTGACGGATCCCGACAAGCTGAAGCCCGGGATGGTGCTGAAGCTGCCAGTCGCCGCCACCTAATTCACGTGGGCGGCCAGTCCCCGCACGGCACGAAGCACTCCGCCTCGGGAGCGCCGGCCTCGGCGCTCCCGGGGATTGCCGTGTCGATTGCTCTGCTCGTCTCGATCGCTCCCTCCGCGCAGGAGACCGCACTCTCTGTGACGACGCGCGCGCGCGCGATGACGCCGGGCGAGGTCGTGCGCCTCGATGTCCGTTCCAGCATCGATCTCGAGCGGCTTGGCGTGTCGGTGCCGTGGCATCCCGTCATCGCGTTCCGCACCGGACCGCGCGAGTGGCGCGCGCTGGTCGGCATCGACCTGGACGTGGCGCCCGGCGAGTACGAGGCGAGGCTCGACGGCACGACCGCGAGCGGCGAGCATGTCTTCGCGTCCCAGGCGATTCACGTGGAGGCGAAGGAGTTTCCCACCCGCAACCTGCGCGTGGCGCCGCGGTTCGTCACGCCGCCTGCCAGCGCCCAGGCGCGGATCCAGCGCGAGCGTGCGCTGCTTGGGCGCCTGTTCCGCGTGAACGCGCCAGAGGCGCGGTGGACCGAGCCTTTCGTCGTGCCGATCGCGGGCGCGGTGGTCTCGGGCTTTGGCGTCCGCAGCGTGTTCAACAACGAGCCGCGCGCGCCGCACGGCGGTGCCGACTTCGCGAGTCCAGAGGGCACGGCGGTCGCGGCGCCCGACGCAGGAGATGTCGTCTTGGCGACGGAGCTGTACTTCACGGGCAATACCGTGGTGATCGATCACGGCGTCGGCCTGCAGTCGCTGTTCGCGCACCTGTCGCGCACCGACGTGCGCGAAGGCGATCACGTCGCGCGCGGGCAGGTCCTCGGCGCGGTGGGCGCCACGGGACGCGCAACGGGTCCGCACCTGCACTGGACCGTCCGCCTGAACGGCGCGCGCGTCGACCCGCTATCGCTGATCTACGCGCTCGAGGAGTAAACCGACAACTCCAGTTGCCACCCGTGTCCCGGATCGGAACAACACCCCCGGACCGGGGACAGTCCCCCGTACGGTTTCGCTACAGAACGGGCGGAGAGCGACGGTCGCGAGGCTTATAATCGACCGCATCATGCGGCGTTCTCGTCGCTTCTGAGCGCGGTGCTCGTTGCGATGGTCACGGCGATGGGCGCCTCGGCGCAGTCGCCCGCGGCGCCGTCCACGAACACGCCCGTCATCGCCATCGACACCGAAGCCGGCACAATCCGCGTCGAGCTCGACCCGCAGCACGCGCCAGCTACGGTCGCGAACTTCCTGCGCTACGTGAACGAGCACTTCTTCGACGGCACCGCCTTCTACCGCGCAGTGACGCTCGACAACCAGCCGACCAACCCGATCAAGATCGAAGTGATTCAGGGCGGCGCCAATGACTCGAAGCAGACCTATCCGCCGATCGCGCTCGAACGAACGTCCGTCACCCGCATCAAGCACACCGACGGGACGATCTCGATGGCGCGCAACGGCCCCGACACCGCGACGAGCGAGTTCTTCATCTGCATCGGGGATCAGCCGGCACTCGACGAAGGCGGCCTGAGGAATCCGGACGGCCAGGGCTTCGCCGCGTTCGGCCACGTCGTGTCGGGGATGGAGATCGTGCGGCGCATCCAGCATGCGCCGGTGCAGGGCCAGATGCTGACGCCGCCCGTCATCATCACGCGCATGTCGCGCGCCCAGTAGCCGTCAAGCCGCGCCGCTGGCCTCCTCGGTCCAGGCCAGCGCCGCAGAATACGTTTCCGTGCAACGGACGTTCTCGCCCGTTGCACGGACGCGATGGCGCAGCTACTTCGGTGGCGCGGGAGCCGGCGCGGGTGGATGGTTCAGCCGCTCGAGGCCGAACTTCGCGCCCCCGTTGTTCGGATCGATCGAGAGCGCGCGCTCCAGCTCGGCCTTTCCGCCGGCGACGTCGCCGGATTGCGCGAGCGCGCCGCCAAGCGCGGCCGCCACGTCCGCGGACTGCGGGAAGAGCGCCTTAGTCTTCTTCAGCGCGGCCAGCGAGTCTTCCGGCTTCTTGTTGTCGCCGAGCGCACGGGCGACGCGCAGCAGCGTCTGCTCGCGGAAGTCGTACAGGCCGGCCTCGGCGTACTTGGTCTTGAGGTCGGCGTATTGGTCGAACGCCGCGTCCACTCCTTTACTGGTAGCGGTCGACGTGAGCTTGACCGCCAGCGGCTCGGGCGGTTCCTTCTGGCCGTGGTGACAGGTCTCGCACATCACCGTCGGCGGCTCGTCGCCTTCGCCGAGCTTGGTGAGATAGTCGCCGTTGATCGCGGCCACCATCTTCATCATCACGCGCGCCTTCTCCTTGTTCTCCTTGTCGTCGCTCGCGAAGTCAAACGGCGGCGTCCCCGGCGGGCGGGTGGCGGGAGCCTCGACGTGACAGAAATCGCAGCGCACGCCGAGGGCTGCCGTGAAGCGAAACATGACTTTGACCACTTCGGGGCGAGGCGTGTCTTTCGGGAGCACCTTGAGGTTCTTCGGGGGCTCCATCGGAGCCATCTGCGCGGCCACCGGCGGCGCAGACGACAGGATCAACACGAGGGGCGCGGCAGACCAGACGGCGCCGCGGACCAGAGATGACATACGCAGGTTCCTCCGAGCCAAGGGGATGGGGCGACTGAAGTGTAGTGAAGGAGAAGCGCGGAGTGCAAAGTGGGAAGTGCAAAGTGGAGCGGCGGACGTGCCGATAGACCCCTTTGTGAGTTCGCGAGTCCCCGTGCAGCCAGCCCTGCCATTCGAGCCGCCGCTCGAACCAGGCGCCGTTCCGGGCGAAAATCCGGCCGACGAGCTGTCGTTCGACGCCGTCGCGTCGCTGCTGCTCCAGGAAGTCGTCCGCCGCACGGCGGTCATGGACGTGCGGGACGTTCGCCGGCCTCGCAATCCCCGCCACGCGGCCTGAGGGTCGCCTCCGCAGCGACGAACTTCAGTTCGGCCGCTCATGGCGCAACTAAAGTGGCGCCCTACGCCCGGGCACTGCCGCACCGCAGCACCGCAGCACTGCCGCACTGCGTTAATATCCGCGGTCATGACGACCCGATCCCGTCGCAGCTTCATCAAGCGTTCACTGGCCGGCGTCGCGGGCGCTGGACTGGCTTCCTCATCGCCCGCCGCGGGCGCCCAGACCGCGGCCTCGAGCGGACAGGTTGCCGGCGCCAATCGCCGGGTGCGCATCGGGCTGGTCGGCTGCGGCGGCATGGGCACGGCCGACCTCCGCGACATGCTTCGCAACGGCGCGCAGCTCATCGCGCTCTGTGACGTAGACGACGCGCAGACAGCGAAGGCGAAGGACTTCGCGAGCCGCGAATTCTCCCAGACGCCCGATCTCGTGACGCGGGACTTCCGTCGCGTGCTCGAGCGATCCGACATCGACGCGATCGTCGTCGCGACGCCCGATCACTGGCACGCGCTCGTCACCGTGATGGCGTGCGAGGCCGGCAAGGACGTCTACGTCGAGAAGCCGCTCTCGCTCTCGATCGGCGAAGGCCGCGTGATGGTCGACGTCGCCCGGCGCACGAATCGGGTCGTCCAGATGGGCACGCAGCAGCGCAGCGCGCCGCATTTCACCGACGCGGTCGACTACGTCCGCAGCGGGAAGCTCGGCAAGATCCGACTGGTGAAGACGTGGGCGTACCAGGACTGGATGGGCAACATCCCGCGCGTCCCTGACGGCGATCCGCCGGCCGGCGTGGACTACGACCTGTGGCTCGGGCCCGCGCCGAAGCGGCCGTTCAACAAGAACCGATTCCACTTCAACTTCCGCTGGTACTACGACTACTCGGGCGGCCTCATGACCGACTGGGGCGCGCACATGATCGACATCGCCAACTGGGGCATGAACGTCACCGCCCCGAAGGCGGCCGTCTCGATCGGGGGCAAGTTCGGCTTCCCGGACGACGCGGAGGAGACGCCCGACACGCAGCAGGCGCTCTGGGAGTTCGACGGCTTCAGCATGATCTGGGAGCACGCCACGGCGATCGGCCAGGGCCCCTACATGCGCGATCACGGCGTCGCCTTCCACGGCAACAACGGCGTGCTCGTCGTGGACCGCGGCGGCTGGGAAGTGCTGGCGGAGACGGAAACGCCGTCAGGATCGCCCAAGCACTATCGGATGGCGGGCGAGCCGAGGCGCGGCACAGGCGGCACCGACTCGCACCTCGCGCACGTGAAGAACTTCCTCGAGTGCATGGACTCGCGCGCGCCGTCCGCGGTCGGACGTCGAGATCGGGCACAACTCGATGATCGCGTGCCACCTCGGCAACATCGCGTATCGCCTCGGCCGGCGCGTCGCATGGGACGTCGCCGGCGAGAAGATGATCGGCGACGCCGAGGCGCAGGCGCTCGTCACGCGGCCGTACCGCGCGCCGTGGGCGCTCAAGTCCTGACGGCAAGGGGGAGGGTGGGGGCTGGTTGTTTAGGGGGGGGGCGTGTGGCTTATTGTGGGGGCGGTGGTGAGGTGGGTCGTTTGTGGTGGGGCCCCTTTGTGGCATTCTGAGGGGGGGGGGGGGAGTGAGGGAAACGCTACCGTGCGTTTGGCGTGCTGAAAGCGTGCTGAGGAATTTCGGATCGCGTCTTCAATGCGGCCGCGGATTTCGGTAGACGAGCCATGTTCCACTCCTCGACCGTTGTGGCTACGGCTTGCGGCCGCGAATTCCCGCGGCCCAGCCGTCCCACAGCCCGAACGTCTTCATCTGATCCGCCAGGTCGGTGCGATCCATCAGCGCCTGCACGTCCGCGTGCGTGTGGCGCGGCAGGCGCGTGCCGTCGTCAGCGAAGCCCCACACGAGCCCTCCGATGATGGCCGCGTTCAGGCGGAGGGTGCCGGTGTCGCACTGCTCGAGCTGATCGTTGGCGGCGTGATAGCTGGGGCCGTAGAGCGCGGGCGCCTGGTTCGCGATCAGATTCGGCACGCCCTCGAGCATGAAGTCGAAGTTGTCGGTGCCCACGACCGGCGCGTCCACCTGCGTGAACGGCCCGAGGCCCGCCTGCGGCGCGAGCAGCCGATCGACGATCGGCACGAGATCCGGACGCCCGTTTGTGAAGAAGCCAGTGATGCGGCCGCACCCGATGTCCACGGCGCCAGCGACGACGTGGCGATCGAGCTCGGCGGCGTGCGCCTGCACGTAGCCGAACGAGCCTCGCATGCCGAGTTCCTCGCCGTTCCACAGCACCAGGCGAATCGTCCGCGCCGGCTTCAGGCCGAGCCGGACGATCTGGCGCGCGACATCCACGAGCAGCACGGCATTCGCGCCGTTGTCGAGCGTGCCGCCGCCGAGATCCCACGAATCGAGGTGCGCGCCCATCAGCACGATCTCGTCCGGGTGACTCGTGCCCGGTATCTCCGCGACGACGTTCTCGGCGCTCGCGGTCGTCGAGGCGTCGGTGTCAATCCACACCGTGAGCGTGAGCGACGCGCCGTGACGAAGCAGTCGCATCGCGCGCATCGCGGCCTCGCGCTCGAGGACGACCATAGGCTGGTGATTGGCCGCGCCGATCGCGACGTTGTGGCGATACAGCAGCCCTGACGCGCGCGAGCTGACGTAGGCGACGCCCGCTGCGCCCGCCGCGCGCGCCCGCTGCTCGATGGCGGCTGTCTCGTTGTATTCGCGGAACAGGCCGTCGACGTCGGCCAGCAGGTCCTGCTCGACGAGGAGGAACGCGCCGTGGGCGGTCGTGCCAAGGCGCTTGAAGTCCGCCCCGGCGCCTCGCCCGGCGTCGACGAGCGGCGCCGACGTGCCGCCGGCCGGCGTGGAGATCGAAAACGGCATCGCCGCGACGCGCGGCGTGAACGAGAGCCCGTCCCCGCGCACCTCGGCACGAGCGGATCGCTCGAGCCACTGATCGCCGACGGCGAAGCGCTCGCGGCGCGCCGCGACGCCGGCATCGGCCAGCCGCGCCATCGCCCAGTCGACCGAGCGGCGATTCGCGTCCGAGCCGGTGGGCCGCCCGCCCACGCGATCGCTCAGCGCCTCGAGATCGTCGGCCAGTGGCGTGGGGCCCAGCAGCGCCGCCACCAGCCGATCGCGCCCGGAATCGTCCGCCGCGCGCAGCCGGCCGATCGCCAGCAGACCCAGCACGCACCCCACCGCCACGCGCCCGTAATTCGACATGCGCCCCTCCGTCCCGGCATCGGCCGGCTCGAGGGGGCGGATTATAATCGCGCCTTGAGCTTCGAGGAATTCCGCGCCTCGCTGTCGAACGCCGAGCCGCCGCCCGGGCTCACACCGGCGCTGCGGGCTCTCTGGACCGAGGGCCACGGCGACTGGGAGGGTGCGCACCGTATCGCGCAGGACATCGGGGGCCGACCGGCGCCTGGGTGCACGCCTACCTGCACCGCAAGGAAGGCGACACCGGAAACGCCGGTTACTGGTATCGTCAGGCGGGCCGTCCGGCTGCGACTGGCACGCTCGACGAGGAATGGGCCGCGATTGCCGCGGCGATGCTCGACGCGGGGCCTGACTCGGTCGGTTAGTCCTGATTCCTTTTTCACCTCCTATGGTGCTTTCGCGACGGCAATGGCTCGCGACTCTCGGCACGACCCTGGCGGGCGCTCGTGCGCTTCCGGGGTTCGGCAACGCAGTGCTGCTGGCCGCCTCGCCGGGGCCTCGCGCCGGGCACGTCTTCGTCTACGAGCCTGATCAGCACACGTGCTGCCTGCTCGGCGGCTACCAGGGCAAGGCGCCGCGCGACGAAGTGATCTGGCGCTGGAACGGATCGAGCTGGAAGATGCACGGCGCCGACGCCGGGTCGTCG
>CAWBBN010000017.1:0-42753 GCA_963787035.1 Vicinamibacteria bacterium | reverse complement strand
GAGCGTCGCCGCCTGCTTCTGCATCGCCGCGTCGATCTCGGCTTCCCACGGTGTCGCCGGCGCGTCCTGACGGGGGTTCCACATGTGCATGTCGCCGCTCGACAGCCACCAGTCGAGATTGCCCGCCGGATCCGTGTCGCTCGGCAGCAGGTGATGGTAGATGGCCTCGTAGTCCCCTTTCTGCCACCGCTCGATCACCGACGCGACGTCGAGGCCGACCACGTCGAGGCCGATGCCGACCTTCGCGAGCTCGTCGCGGACGAATTGCGTGCCCTTCTCGCCGGCGGTGACGCCCGACTGCACCAGGACGCTGAAGCGCACGGGGTGGCCCGAGGCGTCCTCGCGGATGCCGTCGTGGTCACGATCGACGAGGCCGAGGCCGTCGAGCAGCGCCGCGGCACGGGCGGGATCGTGCGCGGGCGGCGTCACGCCTACAGGCAGCCACGCGCGATTCGACGGCGGCACCGGCAGCGCCGACGGGTCGGCCGCGCCCAGATACACCGCGTCGGCGAAGGCCTTGCGATCGACCGCCAGCGAGATCGCCTCGCGGAAGGCATCCGCCTGCAGGAACGCGCGGTCGCTTGCGGCCTTCGGCCCGAGGTTGAACCAGAGGAGGTAGCGCTCGAGGCCCGGCCCCACGTCCACCAGCGTGACGCGCCCCTGGTCGGCGGCGTCCTTGACGACGCGGTAGTCCTGCGGGCGGAGGTCGGACTGGAGGACGTCGGCCTGGCCGGAGGTGAGGCGCAGGATCTCGGCGTTCTGGTCCGGGACGATCTCGAGCGTGAGGCGATCGAGGTACGGCAGCGCGACGCCGTGACTATCCTGCCGGAAGTATTTCGGGTTGCGCGCGAAGACAATCCGCTGCCCCGGCGCATAGGACTCGATGACGAACGGGCCGAGCCCCGGCATGCCGGCCGGCGCCGTCGTCAGGCCCCACGCCTTGGCGAAGGTGCCGTCGGCGAGAGAGGCCTCGAGCGCGTGCCGCGGGTAGATCGGCAGCTCGTCCAGCACGCGCACGCCGGGCGCGAACGGCGCCGGGAACGTCAGCTTCACGTGGTGCGGGTCGATCACCGTCGTGACAATCGCGCCGCCGCCCACGGTGAGCGACGCCACCATCACGCTGCCGTTGGCCTGGTCGTACACCGCGCGGAACGAGAACGCCACGTCGTCGGCGTCGAAGGGCGCGCCGTCGGACCACGTGACGTCGGGCCGAAGCGTCAGCGCGATGGAGCGTCCGTCGGTCGACGTCGACCACTCGCTCGCGAGCCACGGCTCGGCGACGTCGGTGAGGCGGTTGATGCGGACGAGCCGGGCCTGCGTGAGCAGGCTCACGAGCTGTGTCGGAAATCCGCGCGTGGTGTACCGGTTGAACGACGTGGGCTCCCCGCGAACCGTCGCGACCAGTGCGCCACCTCGAGTGGACACTGTCGCGGAAGGCGTCGATTCGGACCTCTGCGGTAACCGTCGAACGTACAGAAAGCCAACAGTCGCGAGCACGACAACCGCGAGGATCGTGGCGATTCCGCGTCGAAGTCCGGTCATGATCTTGGCCAGCCGGCCAATCCATTGGCCGGTCGCGCTGGCGGAGTACCTGCAGAGTTTTCCCTGCATTGCCTGCAGGTTCCGTGCAATCTCTGCAGTGACCTCTGCAGCTGGGCAATGTACTGACCGATCACCCACGTTCGACCTCCTGCATTTCCCGCCGCGCGTCGTCGCGCCATCTTACCTGAACTCAATCAGTTAGCGTCTCCCGTCGGCGGCTTTTCCGGAGTTGGTACCAGCCCTGCCTTATCTGGGAGCGGGGGAGGCGTATCCGGATGTCGGAGTCCACACAGCCCGTCGCAGAACCGCGGATTGGTCGAAGCGTGTCCATCGACCAGGCTGCTGAGCTTCTCGGCGTCTCGCGTCGAACGGTTTACAACCGCATTCGCGAGGGTCGGCTGATGACAATCCGGACGCTTGGCGGCTCGCAGCGGGTGCTGATCGAGTCGCTCGCAAGGACGGCTACCGCGTTTGGCGTGCGGCCGCTCGTGACGGAATTCGGAGGCAGACAATGACGGCGCTGACGGGGCGAGTGCGCTGGGCAGCCGCAGGACTCGCGGCGGCTCTCTCGATGGGGCTGACGGGCACGGCGGCCGAGGCGGCGCCGAAGGCCCGGCTCTCGCGGGACTTGAGCGACGCGATCGCGGCCAATGCCGCCGGCGCGCGCGACGTCATTCTGCAGGCGGACCAGGCGACTGTTGCCGCGGTGGCGGCCCGCCACGGCGCGACGATCAAGAAGTGGCTGAAGACCGGCGCCGTGCTGACCGTCGACAGCTCGTCGCTGGCGGACCTCAGCGCCGACGCGGCGGTCGATCACCTCTCGGGCGACACGGTAGTGCGCTCGATGATGGCGGACGTCACCGCGGGGATTGGCGCCGACCAGGTCGTGAACGGGTCGATTGCGGCCATCGGGAAGGTGACGGGCAGAGGCGTCGGCATCGCGCTCATCGACTCGGGCGTCTCGAACCACCAAGCGCTGAAGGGCCACATCGCCGCCAGCTACGACTTCACCGGGCCGAACGGCAAGGGCGGCGACGACCTGGGGCACGGCACGCACGTGGCCGGGATCATCGGCGGCGAGAGCAGCAACTTCCGCGGCGTGGCGCCGGGCGCGTGGATCGTCAGCCTGAAGGTGCTGGACGAAAATGGCGCGGGCCAGACGAGCGACGTCATCGACGCCATCGACTTCGCGATCGCGAACAAGGGCAAGTTCGGCCTGCGGGTGATCAACCTGTCGCTGGGCCGGCCGGTGTTCGAGTCGTACCTGGACGACCCGCTGGATCAGGCGGTGGAGCGGGCGTATCGCGCGGGCCTCGTCGTCGTCGCGTCGGCGGGCAACTTCGGCAAGACGCAGGACGGCAGCGTGGTGGTCGGCGGGGTCACGGCGCCGGGCAACTCGCCCTACGCCTTCACGGTGGGCTCGCTCGACGGGCAGGGCACGGCGTCGCGCTCGGACGACGTGGTGTCGGATTTCAGCTCGCGGGGGCCGACGCTGTATGACCGCGTGGTGAAGCCGGACATCGCGGCGCCCGGGCGGAAGATCGTGTCGCTCTACGTGCCTGGGTCGACGTTCGCGAAGAAGTATCCGCAGTACCTCGTGAGCGGGAACGGGCAGAACGGCCTGTTCAGGCTGTCGGGCACGAGCATGGCGACGGGCGTGGTGACGGGCGCGGCGGCGCTGGTGCTCGAAGCGAACCCGAGCCTGAACCCGCTGCAGGTGCGGATCGCGCTGCAGATGGGCGCGACCTTCCTGCCCGACGCGGGCCTGGTTGGCGCGGGCGCCGGCGAGCTCAACGCCGCGGCGTCGGTGCAGCTGGCGAAGGAAGGCCCCGGCGTCCCGGGCGGCATTCAGACGGTGATTGGCGGCGAGACCGTTGACGCCAGCGGCGTGACGTTCGCCGAGAGTCTCGTGTGGGGCAACTCCCTGGTGTGGGGTAACAGCCTCGTGTGGGGCAACTCGCTCGTCTGGGGCAACGCTCTGGTTTGGGGTAACTCGAACTCTCTGGTCTGGGGCAACTCGCTCGTCTGGGGCAACAGCCTCGTCTGGGGCAATTCGCTGGTGTGGGGAAATGCCTTGGTCTGGGGTAACGCACTGGTCTGGGGCAACGCGCTGGTTTGGGGCAACTCAAACTCGCTCGTCTGGGGCAACTCCCTGGTCTGGGGCAACTCCTTGGTCTGGGGAAACAGCCTGGTGTGGGGGAACAGCGACGCTTTAGTGGCAGGCAATTGCCTCGTCTGGGGCAACTCTCAGGCTTTGGTGTGGGGCAACAGCCTGGTGTGGGGCAACAGCCTGGTCTGGGGGAACAGCCTGGTCTGGGGGAACTCGCTGGTCTGGGGTAACTAACCGGATCTGCACAGCACTGCACGACCACTGAAATCAGCAATTCTCTTACGAGGAATAGAAATGACGCCCATCATCGTCTGGTCCTAAACAACCGATAACGTAGCCGAGGGGCCCGCATGAACGCGGGCCGCCCGAGTAGATGACGCGCGATTCCTTCCTCCCTCGGCGCGGGGCAGCCTACGTCGCTCTCGTTATCGTCGCCGGCCTCAGCGTTATAGCGCTGTCTGCTGTCGATGTGACGAAGCACATGCTTGGCGTCCACGGCCTCAAGCTAACGGCCCAGTGGCTCACGCTCGCGGCCCTGACACTTATAAGTGGTTCTGCAACAGTAAGGCTCCCATCGGTTCCGGCGACGATCTCGATCTCCGAGACTTTCGTCTTCACGTCCGTCATCCTCTTCGGACCCACCGCCGGCGCGACGATCGTTGCGCTGGACGGGTTGATTATTTCCGTCTGGTTGGCCAGTCGCCGAAGGGAGTTCTACCGGGTCGGATTCAACATGGCAGCGCCAGCGCTGTCGATCTGGTTCGCCGCGAACGTTTACTACGCGTTCCCACACGTTCACCCACTGGGTTTCAGCACGGGGACCGACCCCGCCGAGGCGGTCCGCCTGCTACCGCTGATCGTATTCACGCTGTGCCACTTTCTCGTGAACAGCTGGCTGATTGCGTTTGCCGTAGCCTTCGAGACCGGGCGGCGTCCGTTCGACATTTGGCGCAACGAATTCCTTTGGCTGTCACTGAACTACTTCGGCGGAGCGTCCGTCGCTGCCCTCCTTTCGGTCTACAGCCGCGACGTCGATTGGGGGTACATCGGCATTATCATTCCGCTTCTCCTAATTCTTTACTTGACGTTCAAGATCCCGATGGCTCGCGTCGAAGAGACGAACCTCCACCTGAAAAAGGTCAACTCGCTCTATCTCTCGACGATCGAAACGTTGGCGCTTGCCATCGACGCGAAAGACCAAGTAACGCATGGTCATATCCGCAGGGTCCAGACTTATACGGTCGGCCTGGCAAGAGCATTGGGGATCCGCGACGACTTGATGCTTCGAGCCATCGAGGCGTCAGCGCTTCTCCACGACATGGGGAAGCTCGCGATCCCTGAACACATCTTGAACAAGCCGGGCAAACTGACAGTGGCCGAATTCGAAAAAATGAAGATGCACGCCAGCATCGGTGCCGACATCCTTTCATCTATCGAATTCCCATATCCCGTAGTGCCGATCGTCCGGCATCACCATGAGAACTGGGACGGCACGGGCTATCCGGCGGGCTTGGCTGGCACTGCAATCCCAATCGGTGCCCGCATTCTGTCAGTCGTAGATTGTTTCGACGCGCTGACGTCGGACCGCCCCTACAGACCCGCCCTCACGACGCAGGCTGCGCTCGATATCTTGGTTGAGCGCCGCGGAAAGATGTACGACCCGCTGGTCGTCGACACGTTCATCCGCATCCACGATGAGCTGATCACCAAGCACGTCGACGAGCCTCACCTAGTGCCGACGCCGAAAACGGACGGCGAAATCGAACCCGCCAAGGCGGCTGCCAATATCGCGACCGCCGAGGTCACTGACGGGCTCGCTTTATTCCATTTGTACCAGGTTCTCACCGACTTCTCGGACCGAGGATGGCAGGAAGCCGCGGATCTCGTGGTTTACCGGCTGTCCCAGGTCATGCCGGTTTCGAGGTGTGCAGTTTTCGCGTACGACCCGACGACCGATGGCATCGTCTGTCAGTCCGCGCACGGGCTGGGAATGGCGAACCTGCGCGGCGTCCGCCGGCGACTGGGCGAAGGCCTGTCTGGTTGGGTAGCGGCGAATCGGAAGGCTGTGGTCAACTCAATTCCCGCGTTGGACCTAGCCGAGCAATGCCCTGACGCCGCCGAGGAAGTAAACAGCACTCTAAGCATCCCCCTCACGTTGCGCGACAACCTTGTTGGCGTGCTGAGCATCTATGCAACGGCCGAGCAGGCGTTCTCTGAACTTCACGCGCAAATCGCGGAGGGCATCGCACCACACATCGCCGGGCTCTTGCGCCGCTCAAGGTTGTTCTCCAGTCCTAACGAGTCTCCGCTGGCGGGCTACCCGGGCGCAGCCCACCTAGACCGATACGTCCAGCAGCGCCTCTCAAGTCGTGACCAGCAACCTTTGGCCTTAATCGTGCTGCAGTCGACCGCAGACATTCACGGACCGATGGAGGCGGCCAGGCTAGCGGACATGGCAGAATTTGCCACCCGCAAGTTGCGTGGTGGCGATCTGATTTTTGCCTGCGGACCCGAGACGCTAGTCTGCATGCTGGCAACTAGCGACCCGGCATCTGCCAAGCTCGTGAGCGATCGCCTCACGTCCGCGGCGTTATGCGATGGACGAAGGAACCAGTTAAGATCGGCCGTTCTAACAGCACCAGACGACGGCAGAACCTTGGCTCAACTGCTTCACTCGGCTAACCAATTGTTTGCTAGTATCGCCTCTCCCGAGTCTAAAGATAGGGCACCATTCCTCAATTCATAGGGAGCAGGCCATGGCCAACCCGCTCGCGCGCGCGCAGGAGCTAGCACGCGTCGGTCGCTTCAAGGAGGCATTAGCCAACCTTCAGACGGACAGTTCAGACTCACGGCCCGGTGCACAGGTGCTTCGAGTTGAAATGCTCGAGCGCACCGGCGACGTAAAGGCCGCCAGGGTCCTGGGAGAAAGGCTCCTCAGCCGCAAGAAGCTTGATAACGCGCTAAGGGCACGGCTGTTAACCACGCGTGGAATCATTCAATTAGAAGAGGGAAGGGCAGTTGACTCAATAGAGAGCCTCACGAGCGCGCGCGACCTCGCTCTCGAGGAAAAGTCAACTTCCGAGCTGTTTTGGTCGGAACTGCGCCTGCTGCTCGCCGAATTCGAGAGGTCACCCGGCAAAGGTTCTCCTCGTCTTCTTGCGGACGTCCGAAAGCACTCCGTCCAACTAGGCGACCCAAACGCCACAATAGCGCTTCACCTCTTCTTTTCCGAAGTTGAGGCCAAGAGGGGCGCGCTAACAAACTCGAGACGACACCTCAAGGTCGCCCAAGGACTTCTCGAGACGTATCCGAACCTTTGGCTGGAGGGACTGGGGCTGATTTGTGAGTTCTGCTTGGCATATCTCGTTGGCGACTTGGCCGAAGCAGAGAGAGCTGCAATAAGAGCTCTTCGCGCGTCGCATCTTTCGGGTCATGCCAGAACGCAACTGGCTGCGGTTGTTGATATCGCACATATTCGACTTCGGCAGGGCAAGCTAGACGAAACGAACCAGCTGTTTCGCCAAGCGTTAGGTCTGTGTTCCATCAGTACTCGAGTTCGCGAGTACGTCTACGATGGCCTTGCGCAATTGGCACTCAGTAAGGGGAAGTCGCGAAGAGCGAGCGCTTACTCTCAGAGCTCAGCGATCCGGCATACGCTGACAAGTCGTACCCAAAACTTTGGAGTTACCCAACGAAGGCACGATTGTTGTTGGCACGACAGTGCGCCGACGATGCGAAGGAGACATGCGCTGCGGGGCTTACGTTCGCCGGTAGTGTGGGAGACCAGTCGCTCATCATGCGGCTGCGGCTCCTCCATGCCGAGGCCTGCGGTCGCGCCGGCGATATTCCCGCCGCAGGGCGATCGCTGCAGGCGGCGGCGCTCGGGCACAAGGACCCGTCTCTCGAGCTGCTTGCGGAGTACTACCGTGTAAGTTCCCAACTGCTTGCCGCCGACGGCGACCAGGCGGCAGCCTCTCCGGGCTTCGAGCGCGGGCGCCGTATCCTCACCGCCATCGGCCACACCCGCGCGGCGAGCGATCTGCCGACCCTGGCGGTACCTGAGGCACCCGTCGCGCATCCGGCCACTGAGCGCTCCGACGTCACCACCGCCCGCGCCGCAGCGCTCTTCAACCAGGCGGCGCGCGCCGACCTGCTCGGCAATGAGCTCATCTCGCTCCTCTTTCGCGTCGGCGCCGCCCGCGCCGTGGCCTGCGTCGCTACCACCGCCGACGGCATTTCGCATCTGATCTCCGCACGGGGCTGGAACGACGCCGAGGCTCTCGCCGCGATCGCGGTGACACCGCCGCTGCCGCGCCTCGAGCTGGGGACCTGGCGCGAACGACACTGGAGCCTCATCGTCGACGTGCCGTCCACCGTGACGGCCCGTACGGCGTTCGTCGCGGTCCGCACGCTCGCCGATTGCAGCCGCACCGTCGACATCTCGAAACGACAGGAACGGGAGAAGTCCGCTCTGTGGCCGATGGACCCGGTCGAAGACGCCACGCACGGTGTGTTCGCCTCTGAGGTGATGCTCGATCTGATCCGGACCATCCGCCGCGTGGCGCAGACGCCGGTGACGATCCTGCTGACGGGTGAAACCGGCACCGGCAAGGACATCCTCGCGCGCCTGATTCACGAATACTCTCCGCGGGCCGGCAAGCTCTTTGTGCCCTTCAACTGCACGGCCGTGCCGCGCGAGATGCTCGACAGCCAGCTCTTCGGGCATCGCCGCGGTGCGTTCACCGGCGCCCAGGAGCAGTCACCCGGCGTCATCCGCGCCACGCAAGGCGGCACCCTGTTCCTCGACGAGATCGGCGAGCTCGGTCCGGAACCGCAGGTCAAGCTGCTGCGCTTTCTCGAATCGAACGAGGTGCATCCGATCGGCGAGGCGCACCCGGTGCAGGTCGACGTCCGCGTCGTCGCGGCGACGAACCGCGACATCGAGTCGCTCGTGAAGGCGGGGATGTTCAGGGACGATCTCTACTACCGGCTGAACGTCGTGCCCCTCAAGGTGCCGCCGCTCCGCGAGCGCCGCGAGGAGATCCCGATCATCGTCGATCACTACCTGACGCGATTCGGGGCGCAGTTCAAGAAGGGCCAGCTCACTGCCTCCTCCGATGCGATGGAGTATCTGCTGCTGCATCGCTGGCCGGGGAACGTGCGCCAGTTGGCGAACGAACTGCGGCGGGCGGCCGCCATGGCGGAGCCCGACGCCGTCATCACGCCCGCTCACCTGTCGCCGGACATCACGGCGGCGCGGCGCACGCTGCCCTCTGCCGAGCGCGATCTGCTGCCGAGCGAACTCATCGTCCAGCTCGATCAGCCTCTGGACGCCGCCACGGAGCATCTCGAGCGCGCGATGGTCCAGCACGCGATGTCGCTCGCGAGCGGGCACATGGAGCGCGCCGCGCAACTCCTCGGCCTCTCGCGCAAGGGCCTCTACCTCAAACGCCAGCGACTCGGCCTCGAGCCGGGCGCGCCCGTGCGTGTCGTCACGCCGACCGGCGCTGCGCTCGAGGACGAGTGCCTGCCGGATTGAGTCTTACTTCTTGTGGTTGGCCGAATAGTTCGGCGCTACGGCCTGCGTTCGCCCAGGCCGGACTGAAGTCCGGCCCTGCGACGACCTCATCCGGCCAGAATCCTCGCCAACGTCTCGAGCGAGACGTTGCCGCCGCTGACGACGGCCACGTGAGTGCCCGGGGAGTCTGGCGGCGCCATCCGTCGCGCGGCCGCCACGGTCGCCGCGCCGCTCGGCTCCGCCACCAGCTTCGCGTCGCGCGCGATGACCCGCACCGCGTCGGCGATCTCGTCGTCGTCCACAATCACGACCTCGTCCACGAGCGATCGCACGTGCGCGAACGTGACGTCACCGGGACGCACCGCCAGCAAGCCATCGGCGATCGACCCGATCAGATCGATGGTGACCGGCTGGCCGGCCTCGAGCGATCGCGTCATCTTCGGCGCGCCGGCCGGCTCGACGCCAATCACCTTCACGTCGGGACGCAACGCCTTCACCGCGGCCGCGACACCCGACGCCAGCCCTCCGCCGCCAGCCGGCACGTAGAGCGTCGTGACGTCCGGCGCCTGCTCCAGAATCTCCAGGCCCACCGTCCCCTGCCCCGCGACGATCCGCGCGTCGTCGAACGGCGGCACCATCGTCAGCCCGCGCTCGCGCTCGATGACTTCGGCGGCCAGTTTGCGATCGATTGAGGTCGTGCCGGCGAACTGAACTTCCGCGCCCAGCATCCGCGCGCCTTCGACTTTGACGACCGACGCCGTCGTGGGCATGACGACGACGGCAGGCACGCCGAGGCGGCGGGCGGCCCACGCAACGGCCTGTCCGTGGTTGCCCGACGAGTACGTCACGACACCGCGCGCCCGCGTTTCCGGCTGAAGCTGCGACATCAGGTTGTACGCGCCGCGGACCTTGAACGCGCCGGCGACCTGCAGGTTTTCGCATTTCAGCCTGAGGTGCCGCCACCGCGGGTCGGGCGAAAGCGGCAGCACCGGAGTCAGCCGCGCGATGCCCTGCAGCCGCGCGCGGGCCGCGACGATGTCGTCGAGAGAGACGAGCGTGCTCGAGAGGGCGTCCACGTCAGTGCGGCCGCGGCGCAGCGACGAGCGAGCGTGCGAGCGGATCCCGTCGGGCTCACTTCGTGTGCTCGCGAATGAAGTCGAGCGTGCGGGGCCACGCCTGCTCGGTGGCCTTCATGTTGGCGCCGTTGCGGTCGTTCTGTGCGCGCAGGAAGCCGTGGCCGGCGCCGTCGAACACGTGCGACTCGTAGCTCTTCCCCGCCGCCTTCATCGCCGTGTCGGTCGGCGCCACCGTCGACGTGACCCGCGCGTCGTCGCCGCCGTAGAACCCCAGCACGGGCGCCTGCACGCCGCCGAGCGCGGCCGCGTCGGGGGCAGTGCCGTAGTACACGACCGCTGCGTTCACGCCGGACTGCAGTCGCGTAGCGGAAGCTCGTGCCGCCGCCCCAGCAGAACCCGACGGTGGCGCTCTTTCCGCTGGCGGCCGGAAGCGCGGTCGCCCAGGCGCGGATCGCGTTCAGGCGCGCATCGACTTCCGCCGGCGTCAGCTCGCGCACGAGCTTCACGACGTCGTCGCGCGTCGCGACCGAATCGGTGCCTCCGCCGTTGGGCCCCTTGCCGCTGATGAGATCCGGGGCAACGGCGATGAAGCCCTCGCTCGCCAGCTGGTCGGCGACGCCGCGGATCCAGTCCGAGAGGCCGAAGATCTCGTGAATGACGATGACCACGGGCGCCTTGTCCTTGCGCTCGGGGTAGACGATCCACGTGCGGACGGGCGTGCTGCCGGTCACGGGCACGTCGATGTACTCGCCGTGCCGCGGCGACGCGTTCAGCGCCGCCTTGGCCTGATCCTCCGCGGCCGGGAGCTTCGGGTTCTTCGGCGCCGGCGACGCCGGCGGCTGCTGCATCGCCTCGGCGGCGTGTCCCGCGTGCGCGTCCTGGGCGCGCGCGGCGACGGGGAGCGTGAGCAGCAGGGCGGCACAAGCCAATGTGAGTCGCATGGTAGGTGTCCTCAGTCGCCCGATTTGCCGCGGCGCCACTCCTCGAGCAGCCGCGGGATGTTGCCGGCGATCGACTTGAGCGCCGGGGTCCAGCCGATCGCGTGCGCCCGTGGGCTGCGCACGACCTGGTCGAGCGCAAGCGCGTCGGCCAGCACGCCCATCTTCGTGCGCGCTTCCTCGATCGGCACGAAGCGCACGTCGGGCTTGTGGGTGGTGTTCCTCGACAGCGCCTCGACGACGTCGAGGACCGACTCGTCGGCCTCGTCGGTCGCGTGATAGATGCCGGAGGCGTCGGGCCGCGTCAGGAGGCGAACGCAAAGATCGGCGAGGTCTCGATCGTAGACGGCCGGACGCCGGTTGCGCCCCTCGCCAATCACGCGAACCAGGCCGTTGGTGCCGTCCTTGAAGAGGTCGCCGTAGTAGCCGCGATCGCCACCGAAAACCAGGCCGGGACGCACGACGATCGGGCGAATCCCGGCGGCCTCGAGGACGATCTGCTCGTGGGGGGCACGCCACGCGGAAATCGCGATTGGATTGAGCGGCGTCGTCTCGTCGGCGGCGTGCAGCGTGGGGCCGATCACCCAGATGCTGGACGTGTAGACGACAGGCGTCTGATCGCCGTCCTGTTGTGCCAGGGCGATGATCGCCTCGATGGCCGCCTTGTCGGATGCGGCTGTCCGCGGCGCCTTGTCGAGCGCTGCGTGGACGTACGCGTCGTGGCCGCGGGCCGCGTCGATCCAGGTCTCGGGCTGCCCGATCTGCCCGACGACGGGCGCGGCGCCGCGCTTTTCGAGCTTCTTGCCCTTGCGCGCGTCGCGCGCGAGGCCCGTGACCTGATGTCCGGCCTTGATCAGGGCATCGAGCACCGCGCTGCCGACATAGCCAGTCGCGCCCGTCAGAAAGATCCGCATTTAAGACGGCCGCCCGCCGTCGCTGAACGAACCGTCATTCTATCCGAGGACCCGACCGGCGTCAGTTCCACGGACCCGACGCGTCAGTTCCAAAGGACCCGACTGCGTCAGTTCAAAGGACCCGACCGCGTCAGTTCCTAGATATCCCAGATCTTGTGGTTGTCGTAGAAGCTGATGAGCCCGTCCTCGCTGACCTTGAGGACCGGACCGTAGCGGCTGGCCGTCATCGCCGCCGTCGTGCGAGCGCCTTCGATGGCCGTATCGGCGCCCGGCTCGTGCGCGTGGCGGAGGATCGCGCCGGCCGCGATGAAACGGCCGTTGACGTCGGTGACGGTCGCGCCGTCGAGCGACGCCAGCGCGGCGAGGATCGTGGGCTCGAGCTCCGTCACGGACCGCACCATCACGAGGTCGAGCAGATCGCGCTTGGTCGGCGCGCCGGGCGTCCGCCCCGCGTCGCCGTTGGTCGAGCTCGGCGCGGTCCATCGACGCCACCAGTTTCGGCACGGCATCGGCGGGATCGCGCAGCACGACGAAGAGCGCGCCCTGCCGCGCGTCGGCGAGGTCGAGCGCCGACTGGAAGAGCCGCTCCGCCAACGGCCGGTTCTGCACGGCCTCGGCCCATTGCTCGAACTTGGCTCTGAGGTCCAGAAGGTGCCAGTGCGCGTGCCGGAACGCCAGCACCTGGGCGCCTTCCGCGAAGAGCTTGATCTCGCCCGACGGGCTCAGCACCACGCAGACATGATTGCCGGTGAGCGTCGCGCGCGCGTGCGCCGCGTAGCTGGCCGGCACGGGCGCCGGCAGCTCCGCCGAGCCGCCACAGACGACGTCGGCCCACTGCTTCACGTCGACGATGTCGATGAGCTTGCCGTCGCGGCCGGCGAGGAAGAGCGTGCGTTGTCCGTCCACCAGACGGAAGAACGCCTTCACGGCGGTGAGCGCCTGCGAATATTCGTGCTTGCCGACCGGCGCCGTCTTCGTGGAGGGACGCGGGTCCATGTCGCCGCCGAGGATCAGCACGCCCGTCGAGATCGCGCGGTTTTCGTAGCTCGAGAGCGCGGCCACGCGAAGCACTTCGATCGCGGAGGCGATCCGGTCGGCGCGCGTCTCGCCGGCTCCAAGCGGGTACGGGCGCCCTTCCGCGAACGTCCCGACGTAGCGATCCTCGATCGCGCCGCGGAACAGCTCGCCACGCTCGACCATCGCCTTGGGATTGAGGATGGCGTGGTACCGCGCTCCCAGCACCGACCCGATCGATTTCGCCAGCCTGATCTCGTGCGGCGTGAACGGCCGCGCGGGCGGCACCCGGAGGCCGTACCGCGTGCCGAACCATCGCACGTACATGACCGACGGATCGTCGGTGGGTTCGATCGCCAGCCGGCCGTCGGAGCTCGCCGAGAGCATCGGCTCGGTTTCGAACGTGGCGCGCGAAAAGAACTGCCGCAGGGCCGCCTGCAGGAAGCTGTCGTACAGCGCGCCGACGACCAGGGCGGGCGGGAGGTTGGTCTGCGGCACGGCAGGTATCATAGACCACCGATGCGCCGTGAGACGCTGATCGATTTCTTCGCCGACCTCGCCTCGGCCCGCGGCGTCTTCCTGGTCCACGACAACGGCTACCGCCGGCGCGAGCACTCGTACGCGGACGTCGCACGAGCGTCACGCGCGCTGGCCGCGCGCCTGCACGCCGCCGGCCTTGCCAAGGGCGACGCCGTGATTCTCTGGTCCGAGAACCGGCCGGAGTGGGTCGTCGCTCTCTGGGCCTGCCTGCTCCAGGGGATCGTCGCCGTCCCAATCGACTACCGTGCGTCGGCCGAATTCCTTTCGCGCGTCGCCGGCATCGTCAAGGCCAGGGTGACGTTCGTCGGCGAGGACGTCGATGCCAGCGCGCTGCCCGCGGTGGCCGGACAGGTCTGGCGCCTCGAAGACGTCAACTGGCACGACAACTCCGAGCCGCCGGCCACCGCCATCACGCGCGACGACACCGCGGAGATCATCTTCACGTCGGGCGCGACCAGCGAGCCCAAGGGCGTCGTCATCACGCACCGGAACGTCCTCGCCAACATCGTCCCGGTCGAGCGCGAGGTGCTGAAGTACCGGAAGTACGCGACGCCGTTCTCGCCGATCCGGTTCCTGAATCTGCTGCCGCTGTCGCACATGTTCGGGCAGTCGATGGCGACCTTCGTGCCGCCGATGCTCAAGGGCACGGTCGTCTTCATCCGCGGCTACAACCCCAACGACATCGTCCGGCAGGTGAAGGCCCGCCGGATCTCGGTGATCGTGTCGGTGCCGAAGATTCTGGACGTCCTGCGCGAGCACGTGCTCCATCTGTCGCCGGTCGCCGCGGACCCGCCGCCGCCCGGCGAGCACTTCCTGAGACGCTGGTGGCGCTACCGCACGGTGCACCGGGCCTTCGGCTGGAAGTTCTGGAGTTTCGTCGTCGGTGCGGCGCCGCTCGATCCTGCGCTCGAGGAGTTCTGGCAGCGGCTCGGGTATGTCGTGATTCAGGGCTACGGGCTGACCGAGACGGCGCCCATCGTGAGCCTGAACCACCCCTTCCGCACGAGCCGCGGCTCGGTCGGCAAGGCGATCGCCGGCGTCGAGATGAAAATCGCGGCGGACGGCGAGATCCTCGTCCGCGGCGAGAACGTCACCAGCGGCTACTACGGCGCGGCCGCCGCAACCGCCGAGGCATTCGAGGACGGCTGGTTCCATACCGGCGACATCGGCGAGCTCGACGGCGAGGGGCGGCTCTTCATCAAGGGCCGCAAGAAGGAGATGATCGTCACGCCCGAGGGGTTGAACGTCTTCCCCGAGGACGTCGAACGCGTGGTCGCGCATCAGCCGGGGGTGCGTGATGTCGCAGTCGTCGGGATCGCGCACCGGCGCAGAAGAGCGCGTCCACGCCGTCGTCGTCCTGGACCCCGGCACCGATCCGCAGGCCGTCGTCCGCGAGGCAAACATCGCGCTCGCCGATCATCAGAAGATTCGCGGGATCTCCCTCTGGCCGTCCGGCGAGCTGCCGCGCACGGAAGGCACGCGAAAGCTGAAACGCCGGGAGATCCACGACTGGGTCGCCACCGGCGCCGCTTCCTCAACGCCGCTCCGCGGACGCGACCTCGGTCGCGGACCTGGTCGCGCAGTTCACCGGCGGGCGCGAGGTCAAGCCGGGGACGACGCTCGACGAACTGGGGTTGAGCTCGCTCGAGCGTGTCGAGCTGATGGTCGCGATCGAGGAAAAGTTCGGGACGACGGTCGATGAGGCGGCGTTTGCGTCGGCGCCGAACGTCGCCGCCCTCGAGAAGATCGTCCAGCAGTCGCCGGTGACGACCGACGAGCCCGCCGACACGGTCGACTTCCCGCGGTGGAATCGCGCCTGGCCAGCCCGCGCGCTCAGGCGCGTGAGCCTTCCGACGTGGATTCTCCCGCTGGCCCGCGCCTTTGCCTGGATCAAGGTGGAGGGCCTCGAGCACCTGAAAGACCTCGAAGGCCCGGTCATGTTCGCGTCCAACCACCAGAGCCACATGGACACGCCGGCGATTCTCTGGGCGCTGCCGGCGAAGTGGCGCTACCGCCTGACCGTGGCGATGGCGAAGGAGTTCTTCAAGGCGCACTTCTTCCCTGAGCAGTTCGGGCGGCGCGCGTGGTTCACCAACAGCCTCAACTACTACCTGGCGGCGCTCTTCTTCAACGCCTTCCCGCTGCCGCAGCGGGAGGCCGGCGCGCGCCAGACGCTCCGATATATCGGCGACCTGCTGACCGACGGCTGGTCGGTGCTGATTTTTCCCGAAGGTCGCCGCTCGGACGACGGGTCGGTCACGGAGTTCCGGCCGGGTATCGGGATGATCGGGTCGCGGCTGGACGTCCCGGTCATCCCGGTCAGGCTCGAGGGACTCGACCAGGTGCTGCACCACTCGGCGCGAATGGCGACGCCAGGTCCGGCGCGCGTCGCGTTCGGCGCGCCGCTCAGGCTGCAGGGTGAAGATTACGCAGCGCTCGCCAAATCGGTGGAAGAGGCGGTGCGAGAGTTGGGATCGACCCAGGCGCGACAGCGCCTGAGCGTCGCAATCGCTGAGCGAAAACCCGAATCGGCTGAATAACTTGTGCCGTAACAGCCGATATGGCAGACTAGTTGCTTGAAAGGAAGAGAAGGTTGAGCAAGGACGATCTGATCGACATTCAAGGCACGGTAGTGGCCGTGCACAGCGGCGGCTTGTACCGGGTCCAATCGGATGCGGGCCACGAGGTACTGGCGCAGCTCAGCGGTCGGATGCGGCGATTTCGCATCAAGGTCGTGCCAGGCGACAGGGTGACCGTCGGCGTCTCGCCGTACGACCCGGTCCGCGGCATCATCACCTTCCGCGCACGTTAGCTTTGAGTTCCCACACAACTAATCGTTCGGGCCCACGACGCCCTAATCGTCGTGGAGGATCGGGATCCGGCGGCGCGCGAAGGCCGCAGCCGCTCCCGAAGCCGTCCTCATACACGACCCGCGAGCAGGCGCCGCATGACGCGGCGCCCATCGCGTTTGCCGAGCTCGGCCTGCACCCGGGCCTGGCCCGCGGCGTCGCCGACCTGGGGTTCAAGGAAACCCGGCCGGTTCAGAGCGCGGTCATCCCGTACGCCCTGAACGGCAACGACGTGGTGGCGTGCGCCGAGACGGGGACGGGCAAGACGGCGGCGTTCGTGATTCCGATCCTGCAGCGGCTGATGTCGGAAGCCGACGCCGGGCCGATCACGCAGCGGACCCACGCCCTGGTGCTGGCGCCGACCCGGGAGCTGGCCGTCCAGATCGAGGATGCGATTCAGGGCCTGCTCTACCACACGACCTTGACGAGCGCGGCGGTCTACGGCGGGGTCCCGATGGACCCGCAGGAGCGCGCGCTTCGGGCGGGCGTCCACATCATCGTCGCGACGCCCGGACGGCTGATGGATCACATGCGGTCGAACGTGCCCGACTTCAGCCAGCTCGAGGTGCTCGTGCTGGACGAGGCGGATCGCATGATGGACATGGGCTTCTGGCCCGACGTCCGCCGCATCGTCGAGGCACTGCCGCGCGAGAAGCGGCAGACGCTGCTCTTCTCGGCGACGCTGCCCGACGACGTGATCAAGCTCGCCGCCGAGTTCCTCCGCGACCCGAAGTACATCGAGATCGGCCGCGCCGGCGGACCGGCCCGGACCATCACGCACACGGTCGAAGCGGTCGAGTCCAAGGAAAAGCCGCAGTGGCTCGCGCGGTTCCTGAAGAAGGCGGAAGGGCCGACGCTGGTGTTCGTGCGCACCAAGCACGGCGCCGACCGCCTGGCGCGGCAGCTGTCGGCGCTCGGCGTGCGCGCGGCGGCGCTGCACGGCGATCGCTCGCAGGAACAGCGCATGCAGGCGGTCGAGGGGTTCCGGAGCGGCCGGCACAAGGTGCTCGTCGCGACGGACATCGCGGCGCGCGGCCTCGACATCGACGGCATCACGCACGTCGTGAACTACGAAGTGCCGTCCACGCCCGAGGCCTACGTGCACCGCGTGGGCCGCACGGGCCGAAGCTTGACGGCAGGTACAGCGCTCACGCTGTTCGCGCCCGAAGAAGAGCGCGCGCTGCGCGCACTGGAGAAGTCGGTTGGCGTCCAACTTCAGTAGCGATCCGGATCAGCCGTTCGGGTTCCCGGCGGCGGAGCCGCCGGCGAGCGCGGATGGCGCCGGCGCGAACAACGGCGGCGGCGCGGTGGACGCCTCGGAGTCGTCCGCGGCGGTGATGAAGTTCCGTTCGTGCCGCTGGCGGCGTCCGCCAGAGGACGGATCGGAGTGCTGCACGCACCGCGACGTGATGCCGATTGCCGGCACTGCGGGCTTCAAGCCCGAGGCGTGGTGCCCGGACTGCGAGTACTTCAAGCTGCGGCGCTCACCCCGCAAGCGCGAACCGCGGGAAGAGCATCACTGGTAGGCGATCTGCAGGCCGAACTTCAGTTCAGCCGCTCGTCACGGGCAGGCCTGAAGGCCTGCGCTACCGGCCTGCCAGCACCTGCATCCCTGACCCGCTACGTGTTCTCCGTAAACTCCCTCGCCAGCTCTGCCCACGCGCCCTCGGGCGCGAGCGAGCGATACGCCTGCCAGTGCGGCCGCGCGTCGGCAGACTCCCCGAGTTTCTCGAAGGTCACCGCCAGATAGAAGTGCGCGTCGGCGTGGGTCTGGTCCGCGGCGAGCGCAGCCTTGTACGCCTCGGTTGCCTCGGCGAGGCGTCCCGCGTCGTGCAGGACGTTGGCGAGGTTGTAGTGCGCTTCGAAGAAATCCGGCGCGAGATTCGTCGCCTGCTCGTAGAGCGCCAGCGCCTCGGGCAGCCGCCCATCGGCGTAGTGCAGGTTGCCGAGATTGATGAGTGCCGCGACCAGGCAGGGATCGGCGACGAGCGCCTGCCGGTAGAGGTCGGCAGCACGCGCGCGTGAGGTTTCGTCGCCGGTGTCGAGCGACGAGGCCTCGTGAAACAATACCTCGGCCTTCGACACATTGCCCGGCGCCGGCGCGCCGCGTTCTTCCGGCTGGCTGACCCGCGGCGTCAGCGTGAGGATCCGCGCGGGCCTGGTCTCGTGCCGGAAGTCGAGCGCGAGCTGGCCGCTGCGCTCGGCCTCCAGCTGTCGCACGACGGCGCGAAAGGGCCGGCCCTCGGAGAGCGCCGACGCCGTCTGGCGAATCACGGCAAGGTCCGCGAAGCCGTACGACCGTGCAACGCCGGACTTGCCGGCCGGCCGCACGAGCCCCCACTTCTCCAGGTAGCGGAGGTGATCGTCGCGCAGCGTCGGGTAGCGCGCGAGCACATCGCGCGCGCTCAGATCGCTCGGATCGCTCACTGACGGCATGATAGCGCGCTTCGGATTACAATCCGGGCGATGCTGCTCGCCGGCGACGTGGGAGGCACCAAGACCCTCCTCGGCCTCTTCAACCGCGCGCCCCTTCGTCCCGTTCCGGCGGCCGTGCGCTCGTTTCCCACGCTCGAGTACGACGGCCTCGTGCCGATGATCCGCGAGTTCCTGAACAGCCAGCCCGGCGGCGCGCCGCCGATCGACGGCGCCTGCTTCGGCGTCGCGGGACCGGTCATGGACGACGCGGCGTGGATGACGAACGTGCCGTGGAAGGTGGACGGCCGCGCCGTCGCGCTCGAGTTCGGACTGGCCCGCGTGCGCCTGCTGAACGATCTCGTCTCGATCGCGCACTCCGTGTCGGTGCTGCAGCCGGAGGAACTGCACGTGGTGCAGGCCGGCGACCCCAACCTGTCGGGCAACGCCGCCCTGCTCGCGGCGGGCACCGGCATGGGCCAGGCCTTTCTCTTCAACGACGGGCGCCGTCTCGTGCCGGCGCCATCGGAAGGCGGACACGCCGACTTCGCAGCGCGCACGCCGCGCCAGTGGGAGCTCGTCGAGTGGCTGACGGCGAAAAACGGCCGAGCCGAAGTCGAGATGGTCGTCTCGGGGATCGGCCTGACGAACCTCTACCACTTCACGCACGGCGAGCATCCGTGCGTGCCGCTCGACAGCGACCCGCCCCCCGACCTGCCGCGCATCGCCTCCGAGCGTGCGCGCGACACGTCGTGTCCGCACTGCGTCGAGACGATGGCGATTTTCGTGTCGGCGTACGGGGCGGAGGCCGGCAATCTCGCGGTGCGGACCGTCGCGACACGCGGCCTCTACATCGGCGGCGGCATCGCGCCGAAGAACATCGCGCTGCTCTCGGGACCGGAGTTCCTGACGCCTTCACGCAGAAGGGCCCGATGACCGACCTGCTGCAGACCATTCCGATCAAGATCATCACAAACGCGCAGGCGGGACTGCTGGGAGCGGCGACGTTTGCGAACGAGCTCTGAGAAATAGGGAATAGCGAAATAGGAAGAAAGACAGAGCCTGCTCGTCGCGCGAGGCTCTCCGGCATTTCTTCCTATTTGCTATTTCGCTATTTCCTATTTTTCCGGCAACACTTCCCCCGTCTCCCCCAGCATCGCCTTCCGCACGAGCGGCAGCGGCAGCGGTCCAAGCTTCAGGAAGCGGTCGTGGAAGTCCTGCAGCGAGAACTTCGCGCCCTGCTGCGCGCGGTAGTCGTCCCGCAGTTTGAGGATCATCAGCTTGCCGAGCGTGTAGTAGCCGTACGTCGGATCCGACGTCCCGCGCTTGGCCTCCGCCAGCGCCACCTCGGGCTGCTGGTAGCCCTTCTCCTCGAACATCTTCTCGGCCTGCTCGACGGTGATTTTCCCGGTGTGGAGCTGGATGCCGACGATGAAGCGGACGTCGCGGAGGAGCGCGTCCTGGAGCTGCGCCAGGCGGTACTTCGGATCGCCGTTGGCGAGTCCTTCGTCCAGCATCATCTGCTCGCAGTAGTGCGCCCAGCCTTCAGCGTTGCTGTTGGCCCCGAAGACCTTGCGGATCTTCGACGGGAACGACGGCCCGTACAGGAACTGCGTGTAGTGCCCCGGGTAGACCTCGTGTACCGAGACATTCACGATCTCGGGGAGATACCACGCACGCAGGTACGATTCGGCCTGCGCGGGCTTCCAGGCCGGGTCCGGCAGCGTCACGCGGTAGTACGCCTCGGTCGCCTTCGTCTCGAACGGACCCGGCGTGTCCATCGACGCCGTCGTCATCGCGCGCATGAACGGCGGCGTCTCGATCACCTGCGCCGGCGGCGCGTTCGGGATCGTGAGCAGGTGGTGATCGGCGATGAACTGCCGCAGGGCGTCGAGCTGCCCCTGCGTCGACCGACAGCAGCTTGTCGGCGGGCGGATGCTCCAGCGAGACCTGGGTCAGCGCCTGGCGGGCGGGCTTGCCCGGCGCGATTTGCGCGGCGACCTTCTGGAACGCGGCGTCGTTCTTCGCCAGGTCGGCCTCGGCGATGGCCTGAAGGCGCGGCAGGCCGACGCTCACCATCTCGTTGACGCGGAACTTCGCCGCGAGCGCCTCGGGGCCAAGCGCGTAGCTGCCTTTCGACCGCGGCCTGAGATCGCTCTGCAGCCACGTCTTGTACTGCCGTCAGCGCGTCGATGACGCCCTGGTTGGCCTGCTTGAACTGATCGAGCAGCGCCTGATCGGTCACCGACGTGAACGCCGCCGGCACCGACGACTTGAAGAACCCGATGTCGCCGTCGAGCTGCTCGATGGCGATGTCGGTGTAGATCGGCGGCGGGTTGTCGAGGTTCTTGCGCGCCTCGGCGAGGTTTCCAGGCATCAACCGCTCGCGCTGGACGAGCTCGCGCAGCCGGACGTCGGGCGGCGCGAAGTTCCGGTTGATCATCACGAACGCCGTCTGCGTGATCGCGGTGCTGTAGAGATCCGGGTTCTTCGTCCAGCCGCGGACGATCTGCCGCTCCAGCATCTGCGAGTCAATGGCGGCGATCGCCTGCGCGAGGTCGAGCTGGTTCGACGGCGACAGCGTCGCCGGATCGATGGCGCTCAGCTCCGCCCGGAACTGCTTGAGCGCCGTGACCTCCGCGTCCACCGCCTGGCGCGACACGTCCTCGAGGGCGGTGTCGTAGTCGTGAATCCCGAGCATTGTCGCGGTCGTCGGATTGCGTTTCAACGTATCGGCGATGAGGCGGTCGGCAATCGCCTGGAACCTGGCGTCGCCGTTCCCGCCGGCCGGCTTCTCCTCGCCGCCGCGGCAACCGGCGCACGCGACGAGCAGTCCCAGCGTCAGACACGCGATCGATCGCTGCATGAGGCCTCCGTCAGCGGCTGCCGGTCGGCGCCGGCGCGTCTTCGAACCGCCCGGTCTCGGCCATGAGCTTCTCGATGGCATCCGGCTCCGACGGCGCGAACGCCGACAGGTTCTCGTAGCCGGTCTCGGTCATCACGATGACGTCCTCGAGGCGGATGTAGGTGCGGTCCTCGGCAATCGTCAGCGCGGGCTCGATGGTGAACACCATCCCGGGCTTCAGCACCTCGTAGGACGGGTTCACGTCGTGCACCTCCATGCCGACCGTATGCCCCAGCGCGTTTGCGCTGCTGTGCCGGTACCGGTCGACGAAGTCCATCGCGGCCTTCTTCCGCACGTCGCTCGTGAAGGTCGTGGACGCCACGACCTGATCCATCTTCGCCACGGCGTCCTTGATGATGTCCCGCGGCGCGACGTTGGGACGGATCGACTGCATCAGCGCGTTGTACATCCGGAGGTAGACGGTGTAGAGCTCGCGCTGCGCGGGCGTGAACGTCCCGCTCGCCGGGAACATCCGCGTCACATCCGAGCTGTAGTACTTGTAGTCCGGCGCGTAGTCGAAGACCACGAGATCGCCTGGCTTCAGGATGCCGGTGCCGGCGTGATAGTGCGGCCAGTACGCGCTCTGGCCTGACGCGACCAGCGCGAAGTACGCGATGCCCATCGCGCCGCCGCGCTTGAACACGTAGTCGGCCATGCTCTCGACTTCGTACTCGCGCATGCCGGGTCGCGCGCTGCGGATGCCCTCCATGAGGCCGAGACCCGCCAGCCGCGTCGCCTCACGGATGAGCGCGATCTCGCGCGGGCTCTTGATCAGCCGCAGGCCGTCGAGGATCGGATCGAGGTCCCTGACGTCGACGCCTGGCACGGCGGCCTTGAGCTTCTCGATGAACTGCTGATTGCGCGACGGACGGCCGTCCCACGGATCGCTCAGCGTGGCCTGCGCGTTCATCGCCGCCGCCTGCGGCGTCGCGGCGCCGAGGCTCTCCGCGCGGAACGGCGCGTAGACGGCACGGCCGGCCGCCGCGGTCTTGAACGCCGCCTCGAAGTCGTCGCGCGCGGCCACGCGATCGATCCCCGTCAGCTTCGCGGCCTCGTCGCCGGGCACCAGAACCGGCCCTTCGGAGCGTTCGAGCCGTTCGTTGCGTGGCGCCACGAAGAGCGCCGTCTGCTTCGTCCTGCCGTCGAGCAGCACCAGCGCACGCGGCACCTCGACGCCCGTCAGATAGAAGAACTGGTCGTTCTGACGGAACCTGACGTAGGCGGGATACTCGGTCGAGCCCTCGAGCACGGCGACGCCGTCGCCGATGGCGGCAAACACCTTCGCGCGCCGGGCCGCGAACTCCTCGGGCGGGGCCGAGTCGGTGAAGAGCGGCGCCTGCCCCTGCGCCGCGATCGTGCCGGCCATGGCCGCCAGCAGCACGAGAAGTGCGAGTCGAGTGCGCATCGGAGATCCTCCGGGATGAAAAGCGCAGTCTATCAGTGGCATTTCTTCCTATTCCCTATTCCCTATTCCCTATTCCCTATTTCTTCCATTCGCGCAGAAACTGCCCCGCGTCCGCCGGCCTGCGCCGACGCCTCGCGCGACAGCGCCTGCAGGATCGCGGCGGCCTGTGCGTCAGGCAAGTCAGGGCGGCCCTTGCGGGGGTCCTCGGCAGGACCGCTCATCACGGCGCCGATGAGCTCGGGCAGCGTCACCGCGGCGTACGGCCGGCGGCCGGTGGCCATCTCGTACGCCAGGACGCCGATGGTGAACACGTCCGACCGGCGATCGCCAGGCTGTCCCATCAGCAGTTCCGGCGCGACATACGGCAGCTCCCCGGCGTTGCCGGCCTGCGCCCGAAGCGTCGCCTCGTCCAGCGTCGCCAGCACGTCGCGAATCGCCGACACGCCCGCCGTCGAGAGCACGACCCGTTCGTCGCCGCCCTCCGCGACGACACGAATGATGCCGGGGTGCAGGCCCGAGACGAGCGCGCCCTTGCGGTTGAGCGCGGACGTCGCGTCCGCGATTTCAGAGACAAACCGATCGAGGACGTCGAGCGGCAGCGGCCCGCTCTTCAGGCGTTCGGCCAGGCTGACACCCTCCAGCAGGTCCGTCACGAGGTAGACCTGCTCGCCGTCATCGCCGAAATCGCGGACCTGCAGGAGATTCCGGTGCGGCACCTGCAGCGCGCGCGCTTCCTTCAGAAAGCGATCGCGCACGGCCTCGGCATCGTCGCGGCCGGTCAGGCGGAGCAGGCGGATCGCGACGGGCACCCCAAGCGCGCGATGGACGCCCGAGTGGATGTCGCTGCCGAAGCGCCCCTTCGCGATGACCGGACCGAGCTCGTAGGTGCCGAGCAGCCCGGACGCTGGCAGCGGCACCGCCATGGTGTGCGTGTCGTCGTCCTCGCCGAGCGCCGCCACGAAGGCGGCGACGTTCGGCCAGCGCCGGTCGGGGTCCTTTTCGAGGCCGCGCATGATCGCGTCGGCGACGTGCGCCGGCAGATCCGGCCGGTGCTCGCCGAGCGGCCGCGGCCGCGCGTTCAGGTGCCGATCCACCAGCACCATGAACCCGTCGCCCTCGATTGGGCGCGCGCCGGCGAGCAGCTCGTAGGCGATCACCGCGAGGCTGTACTGGTCCGAGCGCGCGTCAGCCCGACCGCTCGGTGAACTGCTCGGGCGCCGCGTACGCGACGGTGCCGAGGAACTCGTGCGCCGCCGTCAGCGGCGTCTGGTCGTCGCCTTCCCGCAGCGTCACGAGGCCGAAGTCGATCACCTTGTGGACGATCTCGCCGGACTGAAATCGATGGCTGACGACGTTCTGCAGCTTGAGATCGCGGTGCACGAGACCCAGCGAGTGCGCGAGCTGCAGGGCGCCGCCGACCGCGCGCAGCACGTGCGTCGCCGCGCCGAGGTCGAACCGGCCGCGCGCGCGAAGCTCCTGCGCCAGGTTCGGGCCGTTCAGGTATTCCATCACCAGGTACGGCTGGTCGTCCGGCGCGATGTTGAAGTCGAGGACCGCGACGATGTTCGGATGGCGGAGCTGAGCGCAGGCGCGGGCCTCGCGAAGGAAGCGCGCGCGCCACTCGCCCGGGTCCGGTCCCGTGGGCCGTACGAGCTTCACGGCCACGTCGTCGCCGAGCATCCGGCGGCGCGCGAGGTAGACCTCGCCCATCCCGCCGCCGCCGAGGCGACCGCGGATCTCGTACTTGCCGTCGAGGATCGCGCCGTCCGAGAGCACGGAGAAATTGTATGACGGGCTAGAATTCGGGGACATGCTGCGCGCGCGCCTCGCGACGAACCTGCTCTTCAACGTGGTGCTCGCCCTCTGGGTGCTGCACGATGCCCGGACGAGGCACGCACGCAAGCCCGTGTTCGCCTCGGCGCTGACGCTGCTCTGGGGGCCGCTCGGCCTGGGGCTCTGGGCGAGCGACCGCCCGCTGGCGGCTGGCGAAACACGCCAGGGAACGGCCCGAACGATCGCGCGAACCTTCCTGCTGGCGTGGACGGTGCTCGTGCCGGCGATCTTCGTGCTGGTCATCCCGGACATGCTCGATCGTTCGGCGGTGCCGGGCAGCTTTCCGCGCCGCGTCGGCGTGACGCTCGCGTCGGCGATCGTCACGACCGGCAATCTGGCTGGGACCCGCGATCGTCGCGCTGCTGCTGGGATCGCTGGCTGACGGCGCCGGCACGGCGGAGTCAGGTCGCAGCGACGTCGTCGCCGCGCGGCCGTCGCTTGCCGTCGCGTGCGTGCTCGGCGGGATCGCAGCGCTGGCGTTCGCGCTCCTGATGACGCGCTGAGCCGGCGGTAGATGCCGGGGCTGAAGCCCCGGCCTACTTTGTGATGCCGGGGCTGAAGCCCCGGCCTACTGGTGCGCTTGCCTGGTGCGGCTTACTTGTTCGCGAGCGGCTTCAGGCGCTCGTGGACGACCTGGCCGTCGCGGGTCACCAGCGTCTCGCGCGTGATCTCGTCGTCCATGGCGACGACGAGCTGCTTGTCCTTCATGAGGTGCGTGAGGAACGTCGTGATGTTCTTCGCGTACATCTGACTCGCGTGGTACGGCACCGTGGACGGCAGGTTCGTGGGACCGAAGATCGTCACGCCGCCGGACACCACCGTCTCGTCGGCCTTCGTCAGCTCGCAGTTGCCGCCCCGCTCGGCGGCCAGATCGACGATCACCGAGCCGGGCGCCATTCCGGCGACCATCTCCTTCGTGACGAGGACGGGCGATCGCTTGCCCGGAATCGCCGCCGTCGTGATCACGACGTCGCTGGTGGCCACGACCTTCGTCATCACCTCGCGCTGACGCCGGTAGAACGACTCGTCCTGCGCCTTCGCGTAGCCGCCTTTGTCTTCGGCGTCCGAGGCCTCGAGCGGCAGCTCCACGAACCTCGCGCCGACGCTCTGCACCTGCTCCTTCGCCGCCGGGCGCACGTCGTACGCCTCCACGGGCGCGCCGAGACGCCGCGCGGTGGAGATCGCCTGCAGGCCCGCGACGCCCGCGCCGATGACGAACACGCGCGCCGGCGTGATCGTGCCGGCGGCCGTCGTGAGCATCGGGAACATGCGCGGCAGCGTGTTCGCCGCGAGCAGCACGGCCTTGTAGCCCGCGATGGTCGCCATCGACGACAGCGCGTCCATGCTCTGCGCGCGCGTGATGCGCGGCATCAGCTCCATCGAGAACGCCGTGACGCCGCGAGACGCCAGCGCCTCGCTCAGCGACGGCTCGTTGAGCGGATCGAGAAAGGCGATGAGCGTCTGTCCCGATCGCGTGAGCGCGAGGTCCTGCTGTCCCGCAGACGTTGACGGCGGAGACAGGCGCACGCGCAGCAGCACCTCCGCGCGCGACACGACGTCCTGCGCGGACGCGGCGATCTCTGCGCCCTTTTCAGCGTATGCGGCGTCGAGAAATCCGGCGGAGGCGCCGGCCCCGGACTGAATCACCACCGACACGCCGGCCTTGGCCAGCGCGGCCAGCACGGCCGGGACGAGCGCAACACGGCGCTCGCCGGACAGCGTTTCGGTGAGGACTCCTGCAAGCATGCGGAAAAACTCCGCGTCGCGGCGTTTTGGCGACGGCCGGGGCTATTCTACATGGGGCGGTCTGCCGCATTGGATTACCCAGCCCGTAATCGGGCCCCAGACCTCGTAAGGCGTGGCCGTGTCACCGCTGCATCCTGCGGCCGCGGGGCACCGGCGACGACGGTACCGAGCTTGCGTACGCCAAATGGGCTTGTCGCCTCCTCTGGCTCCCGGGCGGGTGACCTCACGACAAGGACCAGCTACATGACCGCACCGCTTTCCTTGCGACTGACAGCCGTCGTCGTCGGGCTCGTGACGGCCGTCGCGTGCAACTCCTCGAAGTCGCCGTCGATGCCAGACGCGGCACAGCCTTCGTCGACGGCGTCGGGCGGATCCGCGCCAACGGTCTCGAGCGGCGCCACGATTTCGGGTCTCGTCTCGAACGGCGGCTCGGCGACGGGCTCGTTGATGCTGATGGCAGCCGGCGGCATGAGCGGCGTCACCGTCGCCGTGACGGGCACGGGGCTGACCGCGACGACCGACGGCACGGGGCGCTTCTCGCTTACCAGCGTGCCTGCCGGTCAGGTGACGCTGCAGTTCACCGGCGCGGCCACCGGCACCATGTCCCTGGACGATGTGGCCGAGCACGACGCGATCCAGATCGAAGTGCACGTGCAGAACGGCGAGGTCGAGGACGAGCAGGCCCAGACCGGCCCCCAGGCACAGCTCGAAGGCAAGATCGTGAGTGTCAACGGCGGCGGGCACTCGTTCGTCATCGGCCAGATCACCGTGATGGTGCCGGCGACGGCGACGATCAGGCACGGCGATCAGACGCTGACGTTCTCGAGTCTCATTGCCGGCGCGCGGGTGCACGTCAAGGGCAGCCTGACCGGGTCCACCCTGACGGCGACGCGCGTCGAAGTGCAGCAGTCCGGAGGCCCCGGGCCCGGCAACGGAAACGGCAACGGCGGCAACGGCAACGGCGGTAACGGCAACGGCGGAAACGGCGGCAACGGCGACGACAACGGCAACGACGCGAACGAGGTCGAGCTGACCGGAACGGTCGCGAGCCGCGGGGGCAGCTGTCCCGCCATCACGTTCACCGCGGGCGGCCGTTCCGTGGCCACGACGTCGAACACTCAGTTCGACCTGGCCTGCGCCTCGATCGCCAACGGCACGAAGGTCGAAGTGAAAGGCACCTCGCCCACCCCGTCCGGGGTCGTCACCGCGACGCGAGTGAAGAAGGAAAACTGATAGGCTAGGGACAGCGCTCCCGCGTCGTGGCGGGGCGCGGGAGTGCACGTCCCCTTGCGAATTTCCCTCAACGGCGAAGCCCACGAGCTGCCCAGCCCGGTGACCATCCGGGCGCTGCTCGACAGCGTCGGCATCGACTCGCGGAAGGTCGCGGTCGAGCGCAATCTCGTCGTGGTCCGCCGCGCGCACTACGACACCGAAGTGGTCAACGACGGCGACGAAGTCGAAGTCGTGAACTTCGTGGGCGGAGGCTAGCCGCCATGGATGCCTTCGTCCTCGCCGGCCGCACGTTTACGTCGCGGCTGATCGTCGGCACCGGCAAATACCCGTCGAACGCGGTGATGGTGCAGGCGCACGACGCGTCGGGCGCCGAGATGGTCACCGTCGCGGTGCGCCGGGTCAACATCTCGGATCGGTCGCGCGAGTCGATGCTCGATTACATCGACCAGGCGCGCTACACGCTGCTGCCGAACACGGCCGGCTGCTACACCGCCGATGAGGCGATTCGCACGGCGCGTCTCGCGCAGGAAGCCGGCCTCTCGAACTGGATCAAGCTCGAGGTCATCGGCGACGAGAAGACGCTCTTCCCCGACAACGAAGCGCTGCTCGAAGCCACGCGCGTGCTCGTGAAGGAAGGCTTCGTGGTGCTGCCGTACACGACCGACGATCCCGTCGTCTGCCGCAAGCTGGAAGACGCAGGCGCGGCGGCGGTGATGCCGCTCGGCGCGCCGATCGGATCGGGGCTGGGCATCCAGAACGTGAACAACCTCCGGATCATCCGCGAGTTCGCGCGAGTGCCGGTGATCGTGGACGCCGGTGTCGGCACCGCCTCGGACGCCGCGCTCGCGATGGAGCTTGGCGCCGACGCCGTCCTGATGAACACGGCGATTGCCGGCGCGGGCGACCCGGTCGCCATGGCGCGCGCGATGCGGCTGGCCGTCGAAGCCGGACGGCTCGCCTACCGCTCGGGGCGCATCCCGCGCCGCATGTACGCCACCGCCAGCAGTCCCGTCGAAGGCCTCGTCGGCCGCTGACCCGATGCCCAACCGCCCGGTCACGTCCGACCGACTGCAGGAGCTCCGCGACGAACGTGAAGCGGCCGACCGCGCCTACAACGACGCGCTGACGGCCGTCGATCGCGCGCTCGTGCGGCCGGTCGCGGCTGTCGCGCCACCGCGGCTCGACGAGAGCGCGCTCGGCGCGCTGAACGCGTCGTGGCAGATCACCGACGCGGTGTCGCTGCCCGCCCCGCGCGGACTGCGGTCGCGCCTCGCGCACTTCGTCTGGCGCCTCTGCGCGCCGGCGTTCGAGCGGCAGCAGGCGTTCAACTCCCGCCTCGTCGACCACCTGAACCGTCACGCCGAAGTCGAGCGTGATGCCTCGCGCGCGCTCGAGCGCCTGAACACGCTGCTGCAGGAGTACACGACCGCTCTCGCGACGTTCCAGTCGCACCTGGTCGTCTTCTTCCAGCAGATCACGTGGTTCGTGGAAACCAAGGATCGCCTGGACGCAGCGAGCCTGATGTCCGTCTACGACACCGTGATCAACGACCTGACGATGGAGATCGCCCAGCGCAGCGAGCACGCCGACGCCTGGGAAGCGCGCGTAAACGGCCGCATCACCGCCATCGGCGCCGCTGACGACGAGCTGCGCGACTCACTGGCCGCGGTGCAGACGGCGACGGCAGTACTCAAGCGCGAGCTCGAGCGCTCGTTGCAATCGCGACCCGCTGGACCTGACCGACCCGATCGACCTCGATCGACCTGCGGGACCTGAAAACGTCGCCTCCCTCGACAGCTACAAGTACGTCGGCTTCGAGGACCGCTTCCGCGGCTCGCAGGAGGACATCCGGGCGCGACTCGTCGACTACGTGCCGCTCTTCAAGGGCCGATCGGACGTGCTCGACGTCGGCTGCGGACGCGGAGAGCTGCTCGACCTGTTCAAGGAGTCCGGCATCGGCGCACGCGGCCTCGACGTGAACCACGAGATGATCGAGGCGTGCCTGGCGCGCGGCCTCGACGCGGTCGAAGGCGATCTCGTCGGCTATCTCGACAGCCTCCCGGACGGATCGCTTGGCGGGCTCATCGCGATCCAGGTCGTCGAGCACCTCGAGCCGTCGTACCTGATGCGCGCGCTCGACGTCGCCTTCCACAAGCTGCGGCCCGGGTCGCCGATCGTGCTCGAGACGATCAACCCGACCTGCTGGTTCGCGTTCTTCTCGAGCTACATCCGCGACCTCACGCACGTCCGGCCGATTCATCCGGAGACGCTCGAGTACCTGCTGACGGCGAGCGGATTCAGCCGCGCGAGGATCGACTACCGGGCGCCCTATCCCGAGGCGGACAAGCTCCAGCCGCTCGCGCCGTCACGCGGCGACACGCCCGTCGTCGCCGACTTCGTCGCGACGTTCAACTCCAACGTGCAGCGGCTGAACGGCCTGCTCTTCACGTACCTCGACTACGCCGCCATCGGCGAGCGCGCCTGAGCCGAGTGGAAGAGGTCGACGTCCTCGTCGTCGGCGCCGGCGTGACGGGCCTGGCGTCGGCGCTGGCGATCGCGGAGCGCTGGCCTGACGCGAGCGATTTGCGTGCTCGAGAAGCACCCGCGCCCGGGCATGGAAACGAGCACGCACAACAGCGGCGTGATCCACGCGGGCATCTACTACCCGTCCGGATCGCTCAAGGCGCAGCTCTGCGTCGATGGCGCCCGTCGGCTGTACGACTACTGCGCGGCGCGTGGCGTCCCGCACGAGCGCTGCGGCAAGTTCATCGTCGCCACCGAGACGTCGCAGGAGCCCGCCCTCGAGGCGCTGCTCGCGCAGGGCCGCGCCAACGGCGTGCACCGGCTCACGGCGGTCGATTCGGCCTTCGTCCGCCAGCACGAACCGCACGTGAGGGCGACCGCCGCGCTCTGGTCGCCCGACACGGGCATCGTCGAAGCCGAGTCGCTGGTGCGAACGCTGGCGGCGGACTGCGACGCGCGTGGCGCCGTGCGCCTGCCGCACACGGCGCTCCGCGGAGGCGGTCCCGGCGAGCGCGGCCTCGTCGTCGAGACCGACCGCGAGCGCATCCACGCCCGCGTCGTCGTCAATGCTGCCGGGCTGTACGCCGACGAAGTCTCCGCGGCGCTGGGCGGCGAGCGATTCACAATCTACCCGGCGCGAGGCGAGTACGCCGAGCTGACGCCGTCGCGGCGCGATCTCGTCCGATGGCTCGTCTATCCGTTGCCGCACCCGAAGGGCCACAGTCTCGGCGTGCACCTCATGCGGACGACGCGAGGCAGCGTGCAGGTGGGACCGACGGTGCGTTTTCAGCAGGACAAGGACGACTACGAGCGGGATCGGGAGCCGGTCGAGGCATTCTTCGAGCCGACGCGCGAACTTCTGCCGGAACTGAAGCCCGGCGACTTGCGTCTCGGAGGCAGCGGCATCCGCGCCAAGCTGCACGGTCCAGAGGGATCGTTTGCCGACTTCCTGATTCGGCGCGATCGCGAGCTGCCGGGCCTGGTGCACGCCGCCGGCATCGACTCGCCGGGACTGACCTCGTGCCTCGCCGTCGGCGCCATGGTCGCGACGCTCGTCGGCGAGGCGTTCGGTCAGTAGGACCTAGAGCTTCGCGAGAATGCCGTTGATGCGTTCCTTCTGCTTGCTGTCGTCGGTCATCGACAGCGCCTTGCGGTAGCTGTCGATCGCTTCCTGCCGGCTGCCCTTCGCCGCCAGCGCCTCGCCCAGGCTGTCGTACGTGTTCCACGAGTCGGGGTGACGCTTGATGTTCTCCCGGAATGTCGCAATCGCGTCGTCCATCTTGCCGGCCTGCAGCTGGGTGTAGCCGAACAGGTTCAGCTCGCCCTCGGTGGCCAGCTTCAGCGACTTCGTGCGGAGCTCGGCCGCTGCCGCAGCGTTGCCCTGTTTCTCGAGTACATCGGACTTCGCCCGCAGCGTCGTGAAGTTCTCCTGCATGGCGACGGCCCGATCGGCCCACTTGCCCGCGTCGTCCAGGTTGACGTCGTTCGCCGCGCACCACTGCGCCGCCTGCGCGAAGCGCTGCCAGCTGAATCCCGCCAGGCCCGCGCAGCTCCTCTCGGAGGCTGGCCGCGACGACCGAGGACGTGTCGACGTCGATGCGAATCGGCACGGCCACCTTCTCCCAGCGCAGCGTCGCGACCACCGACTTGTCGGTGGGATCGTCGAAGGTGTAGGCCAGGCGCTCCTCGAACGGGCTGGCGACCGGCGTCACGCTCATGCGGGCCGCGTCCTCGGATGCGTCGTAGAAGAAGCTGCCCCACGCCTTGGCTTCGCGATTGAAGATGACCGTCCAGCTCTGGGCGGTGGGAATCATGTGCAGCCCATACGATCCCGCCGCGAGCTGGTGGCCGCCGACGGTGACGGGGCTCGTGAACGTGATGACGGTGTTTTCGTTGGCGCCGGCGCGCCAGACCTCGTTCCAGGGCACGAGCTTGCCCCATACCTCGCGCTTGTTCACGGCCGGACGGTGGTAGGTGATCGTGATGTCCGTGATGCCCACCCGCTGACTCGCGGCGGCGGCCGGGCTCGGCTGCGGGAGTGTCAGCGCGGGGCCCTGGGCCGCGGCGCTTCCGGCGGCGGCGACGAAGGCGATCGCGGCGATCGCCAGCGACCGGGTGCTCGGGACGATCGGGAAAGAACGCATGCGAACGGCCTCCTCAACCTCGACCGCCGACGTTAGCACCGGTGTCGGCCGGGTTCGGGGAGACTGTCACGCGGGACGAACGGCTCGTCACACGGAACGACAGCGCGCCTTCGGATGGACCGTGGATTGCGGGGACGAGCGGTGGGGCGAGCGCTCTACGAGAGATGCCGCGCGAGCGCGTCCTGCCACGACGGCATCTCGATGCCAGCGGCGCGAAGCCGTTCGTTCGACAGCGCGCAGTAGCGCGGGCGCGTCGCGCGCATGGGAACGTCGGCCATGCGCGTGGCCTTCGAGCATGGCCGGCACTCCCAGAATCGTCGCGACTTCCTCAGCGACGCGATACCACGTCGCCTCGCCGGTGTTCACGACGTGATACGTGCCATAGGCAGCCCTGCGTCCCGACGAGCCGCCATGTCGCCTCGACGACGTCGTCCACGAAGCTCGGGCTGACGACGCGATCGATGAAGACCCTGGCGGGCTTCCCGTCACGCAGCGCGGTGACAATCCTGTCGATGCTGCTGTGCGCGGCCGGGCCGCCGAAGAGGCTCTCGACGCGCAGCACGTAGTGCGCGGCGGCGCCAGCCGCCATCCATTCGCCGACGAGCTTCGATTGTCCATAGACGTTCGGCGGCGCTGTGGCGTCGGCTTCCGTGTACGGGGAGCTGGCCGTGCCATCGAATACGAAGTCCGTGCTGTAGTGCACGAACACCGCGCCGGCGCTCGCGGCCGCACGCGCCAGCGACTGAACGGCCCATGCGTTGACGGCGAGCGCGGACACCGGATCGTCTTCGGCCGCGTCGACCGCGTTGTAGGCCGAGGCGTTCAGGACGACCTGCGGACGCTCGCGGGCAATTCGATCGATCACCGCGGCATGGTCGGTCACGTCGAGATCGCGGCGCGTCAGCGCCACGACGTCGGCGCGATCCGCGAGGCGGGCCGTGGCCGTCGCGCCCAGTTGCCCGGCAGCGCCGACGATCAGGACTCGCGGCCTCATGCGGCCACGGAGCGTCGCATCTGCTGGTCGTCGAACTCGCCTTCCCAGCGGGCGACGACGACCGAGGCGAGGCAGTTGCCGAGCACGTTCACGCCGGTACGCGCCATGTCGAGCACCTGATCGACGCCGAGGAGCAGCGCGACGCCCTCGAGCGGCAGGTGGAATGCCGACAGCGTGGCCGCCAGGATCACCAGGCTCGCGCGCGGCACTCCGGCGACGCCCTTGCTCGTCACCATGAGCGTCAGCATCATCGTGATCTGCTGGCCGATGGAGAGCTCCACGCCGGCCGCCTGCGCGACGAAGATCGACGCGGCCGACAGGTAGAGCGTCGAGCCGTCGAGGTTGAAGCTGTACCCCGTCGGCAGCACGAAGCTGGCGATCCGTTTCGGGACGCCGAACTCTTCCATCGCCTCGATCGCCTTCGGCAGCGCGGCCTCGCTGCTCGCCGTCGAAAATGCGATCAGGAACGGCTCGCGCGCCGCGCGCAGGAACGCGAACGTCGGCACTCGCACCAGCAGCGTGGCCGCGCCCACGACAATGACCACGAAGAGGAACAGCGCGGCGTAGAGCGTCCCGACGAGCGCGCCCAGCGACGCGAGGACCGAGAGGCCATGTCCGCCGATCGTGCCGGCCATCGCGCCGAACACGCCGACGGGCGCGAAACGCATCACGTAGCCGGTGACCTTGAACATCACCTGGGCCACCGTGTCGAGCAGCGACACCAGCCCGGCGCCGCGCTCGCCGAGGGCGGCCAGCCCGACCCCGAAGAACGTCGAGAAGACGACGATCTGCAGCACGTCGCCGCGCGCCATCGCGTCCACGACGGACGTGGGCGCCAGGTGCAGCACCAGATCCCAGCCGCTCTGCTGCTGCTTCACCATCGCGACCGCCGTCGCCGTGTCGCCGCCCGGCTGCAGCGTCAGCATCGCGCCCGGCTTGATGACGTTGACCATCAGCAGGCCGACGGCAAGGGCGACGGTCGTCGCCAGCTCGAACCACACGATCGCCTTGAGCCCGATCCGGCCGACCGCGCGAAGCTCGCCGGTGCCCGCAATCCCCACGACCAGCGTCGAAAAGATGAGCGGCGCCAGGATCATCTTGATCAGGCGCAGGAAGATGTCGGCGAGCGGACGGACGGCGACGCCGGCGTCAGGCCACACGGCGCCGACGGACGATGCCAAGGGCGAGCCCGATGAAGATCTGCGTGGTCAGGCTGGGACGCCGCATCACCGCGTGCCGCCGTTCAGCGCGTCGGCCAGCGCCGAGACGACGGCGGCCTGTTGCGCTTCGGTGAGCTCCGGGTAGATCGGCAGCGCGAGCGTCTCGCGGGCGGCGTCCTCGGCGTGCGGAAATTCGCCGCTGCGGTAGCCCAGGTGAGCGAAGCACTCCTGCAGATGGAACGGGACCGGGTAATAGATCGCCGTCCCGATTCGGCGCGCGGCGAGCGATTCCTTGACGCGATCGCGATCGGGCACGCGGACGATGAACTGGTTGTAGATGTGATAGCGCCCGGGCAGCTCCGAGGGAAGCCCGACACGATCCGTCAGCTTCGCCTCGGCGAAGAGCTGACGATACCGCGCGGCGTTTCGTCGGCGCCCTTCCGTCCAGCCGGGAAGGTACGGGGCCTTCACACGCAGCACCGCCGCCTGCAGCGCATCGATGCGGAAGTTGCCGCCGACGATCCGGTGGAAGTACTGCTGCTCGGCGCCGTGGTTCCTGACGAGCCTGAGCGCGCTCGCCATCGCGGCGTCGCGCGATGTGACGAGCCCGGCGTCGCCGAAGGCGCCGAGGTTCTTGCTGGGGAAGAACGAGAAGCACGCCGAGACGCCGAACGTGCCGGCCTGGCGATCGCCGATGCGACTGCCGATCGCCTGCGCGGCGTCCTCGATGACTGGCACGCCGGCCTTCGCGGCGATCTCGCCGATGGCGTCCATGTCGGCGCACTGCCCGTACAGGTGCACCGGCATGATCGCCTTCGTGCGCGGCGTCATCGCAGACGCCACGGCGGCCGGGTCGAGGTTGAAACTGACGGGATCGATGTCGACCAGGACGGCCCGCGCGCCGACGCGCGCGATGGATCCCGCCGTCGCGAAGAACGAATAGGTGCTGGTGACAACCTCGTCACCGGGACCGATGCCGAGCGCCATCAGCGCCGCGAGCAGCGCGTCGGTTCCCGACGACATGCCGACGGCGTGCTCCACCCCGATCGCCGCGGCGATCTCGCGCTCGAACGCCTCGACCTCCGCGCCGAGAATGAACCGCTGGCTGTCGCAGACGCGCGTGATCGCGGCCAGCGCTTCGTCGCGGATGGCGGTCCACTGCGCTCCGAGATCGAGCAGCGGGACGTCCTGCGCCGCCGGCTTGACGGGCACCGTCGTCACGCTACCGCCTGCTGTAGATGTGCGGCTCGCCCCAGACGGCGAGGTCGTTTTGCGCATCGCCGCCGCCCTTGGGTCCCGGATCGGTGTTGAGGATGATCCGCACTTCCCGCCCCGCGTAGGCCGAGAGGTCCAGGTGGGCAGAGAACCACTTCTGGCCTCCCTCCTTCGGGTTCACGAATTGCCGCAGCACCTCGTCGTAGCGTGCGGCCCTCGCTGACGCCGACGCGGAACTGCGCGCCGTCGCCCGAGAGCGGCCAGGAGTCGGGCCGCATCGCGAAGTCCACGTCGAGCCACGCGTCGGGCGGCACTCGAACGACGTAGGTGATCCGCGCGAACGGCTTTGCGAGGATCGTCTTCTTCGTGACGCCGTCGATCGTGACGTCGGCGACCTGGAAGTTCGACGCGACCGCCTCGGGATTCGAGCGCTTTTCCGCGTGCGGAAGCTCCGCGATCAGATCGACGGCGCGATCCTTGATGACGGTGTGCGAGTAGTACCACCAGCCCACGACGGCAAGCACCGCCGCGAGGCCGACGATCAATCTGGTCTGAATCTTCATGCGGACCGGCTCCTGGAGCGCAACGGGCGGCTAGAGTCGGAAGATGTGAGTCTCGGATCTGCCCTTCAATGCGTTCCGCGTGTCGACGATGAGCGGCGCGCGCGCGACGAGCGCGTCGTAGTCGAACCCGCGATGGGCGGTGACAATCACGGCGCAGTCGACGCCGGCCTCGAGCGCCGCGGCCTCTGGCACCGCGTGCATCAGCACGCCGTGCTCATCCACCATCGGCACGTGCGGGTCGCTGTAGGTGACCGTCGCGCCGCGCTGCTCGAGCAGGCGCGCGACGTCGAGCGCCGGCGACTCGCGATAATCGCCGACGTCGGCCTTGTAGGCCATCCCGTACAGGTGCACGCGCGATCCCTTGATCGGCCGGCCGACGCTGTTCAGCGCCTCGCCGACGCGCTCGACGACATAGCGCGGCATGGAGGCGTTGATGTGACCGGCCAGCTCGATGAAGCGGCTCTCGAACCCGCTCTGCCGCGCCTTCCAGCTCAGATAGAACGGATCGATCGGGATGCAGTGCCCGCCGAGGCCAGGTCCCGGGTAGAACGCCATGAACCCGAACGGCTTCGTGCGCGCGGCCTCGATGACTTCCCACACGTCGATGTTCATCTGACGGCACATCAGCGCCAGCTCGTTGACGAGGGCGATGTTCACCGCGCGGAATGTGTTCTCGAGCAGCTTCACCATCTCGGCGACGCTGGTGGACGACACCGGCACGGTGCGGCTGACGATCTGGTCGTACAGCGCGCACGCGACGGTGGTCGACGCCTGGTCGATGCCGCCGACGACCTTCGGCGTGTTGCCCGTGTGCCACTCGGCGTTGGCCGGATCGACGCGCTCGGGCGAGAACGCCAGGAAGAAGTCGCGGCCGGCGACGAGCCCGCTGCTTCTCGAGCATCGGCCGCACCACTTCCTCGGTCGTCCCCGGATAGGTCGTCGACTCGAGCACGATCAGCTGCCCGGCACGCAGGCACCCGACGACCTGCTCGACCGCCGCGACGACGTACGAGAGGTCGGGATCCTTGGTTTTCCGGAGCGGGGTCGGCACGCAGATGCTGATCGCGTCGGCCTCGCTCAGCACCTCGAAGCTCGTGGACGCCTGCAGGCGCCCCGCACTGACGAGCGGACGTCAGGCGCTCGCTCGGGATGTCCGGAATGTAGGACTCGGCGCGCCGGATGCTCTCGACTTTCGACGCGTCGACGTCGACGGGGGTGACGACAAAGCCGGCCTCGGCGAACTGGACGGCCAGCGGAAGCCCGACGTACCCGAGGCCGATGACTCCGACCTTCGCGCGTTTCGTTCTGAACAGCTCGATCAAGGCCTCGCCGAGCACAGCGTCTTCCCGCGGGAGCTGAGAGGATGGTGATGCGGGCTGAGCCATTCGGTCAGGGGGGCACGCCGACGCGGCGTGCTGACGAATTACTATATCAACGATTTCACATGACATCGGTACTTCGCGGGCTGGCTGGCCTGATCGTTGCGGCAGCGGCGATGGCTGGCTCTGGCCGGCGTCGCGACCGGAGGCGCACCGCTCGCCCTCGCATGCTCCGTGGCTGCGCTGTTGGTCATCACCGCCGTGCGGCCGGCCGACGGCCTCCTGCTGCTGGCGGCCTTCGGTCCATTGGGCGGCGCGCTTGGCGCGCTCGTGCCGTACCGGGACGGATGGACGATCCCGATGCTCCTGGGGTTCACGGCCGGCTACGCGCTGCGTGCCTCATGGCGGCCGAGACGCGAAGGCGACCGTTGGTTTCTTGCCGTGGCGCTTCTCTGGATCGCGATCGTGATTTGCTCGCTGGCGATGGTGCTGGCCGCGGCTCCAGGACCGGGAGTCGCCTCGATCGTGGACACGTGGGCCTCGCTCGGCTTTCCGATCCGGACCGGTCTGCCGTTTCACGCGATCGGAGTGGCGGCCATTGCGGTTGCCGGCGTCGTGATCTTCGTCGCCGACGTCCGAGGAATGTCCCGCGCGGCAGGGGTTGGATCGTCGCGTCCTGTCGGTGCTGCTCGTCAGCGTCGCCGCCGCGGGCGCACTGAATGTGTACCGGCTGTTCGAGATCGCCTTGCGGCGCCCGCCGTTTCCGCAATCGGTCGTCGAGGTCCACCGCTGGGTGCGCATCAGCGCCTCTTTCCCGGACGTGAACGCCGCGGGCGCGTTCTTCCTGCTGGTCCTTCCTTCCGCGCTCTACGCGCTCAGGGACCCCCGAGCTCGCGCGCTCGGCGCGGCGACGCTGCTTCCGGTGCTGGCGGGACTCTGGCTCTCGGGCTCCAGAACCGCCTTGATCGTCTTCGGGCTCACGCTCGCCGCCATGGCCCTGCTGGCTCCTGGCCTCGCACGACGCCGGCGCGCTGGCATCGCTGGAGGGATTGTTGCTGGCGGCGCTGCTGCTTGGCGTGTTCTATCCGCGCACCCGGAGCGCTGGCGATTCGGCCATCGCATTCGGCGTGCGTCGTGAGATGGCCGTGGCGACGCTCCGCATGCTCCGCGAACATCCCCTCGCGGGCCTCGGCGTCGGACGGTATCGAGCACTGTCGCCCGCGTACATGTCGCCGCTCATGAAATCCTGGTATCCCAGACAGAACGCCCACAATCAGTTCCTCCAGGTCGCTGGCGAACTGGGGATACCAGGACTCGTGGCGTTCGTCGTCCTCGTCGGTTTCGGTGCGGTGCCAGCAGGGCGGGCCGCCTGGCAGAGTGGCGATCCGCTCGATCGGGGTCTGGCCTTCGGCGTGCTCGCCTTCCTCGCGGCGTCGCTGACGATGCATCCGCTGATGATTCCGGAAGTGGCCGCGGCGTTCTGGATCATGCTCGGCCTGTGTCGCTCCAGAGGATTGCGCGCGACCACACCGTGAGACGCGTCGCACTCCGTGCGCTGCGACGCTGACGCCCTTACACGCTGGACTCGGGCTTGCCCAGGCCCGTCAGCGGCCGCAACTCGAAATCGAACTGCAAGACCCCGGTCCCGCTGTCGTAGCAAATCCGGCGGAGACTCTCAAGCGTCGCGCGGCTCGAGCTTGCGCGTGCTGACGATTACGACATCGATCGCGTGTTCTACGAGGACAGCGGGCAGACGGCCGACTCCGCCGAAGACCGGCAAGCCGTCCAGGCGCTTCCCAGACTTCGACAAGTCGTCATCGAAGAAACCCACGATCCGGTAGTCGTAGCGCGGGTTCCGCCGGAGTTCGCGGAGCAGCAGGGCGCCCCCTTCGCCTGCGCCATAAATGGCGACTCGCTGCGAACCCGGCCTCTGGCGGTCCGCCATCTCGGCGATGAGCCGGAACGAGTAGCGCGAGCACACCAGCAGCAGCAGCAGGGCCATCGCGTAGATGATGAATACCGACCGGGAATATCCGGAGAACCGATAGCGGTACACGAGCGCGATGACGCTGCAGACCGTGCCGAGCGCAACGCCCTTGAGTACGTCAGCAGATCCGCCGTGGTCAGGTAGTGCCAGAGGCCGCGGTACACCCCCACCGTGAAGAAGCTGAGCAGCTGACAGGCGATCACGATCGGCAACGAGCTGACGAACAGGAGGTAGTACTGCGGCAGATCGCGATCGAAGCGGATCACGTACGCCGCGTAATACGCCACGCTCGTCAGCCCGAGATCGAGCAATACCTCGAAGATCCGTCGCTTGTAAGTGAACTCGACGAGCAGCGGAGTGAACGCCTTGCCGCGAAGCATCGAAAAATCGCTGTCGCCATACACGCGCACCGCTCGCGAGGTGGACTGCAAGCAGGGCGAGGCCGATCACGAGCAATCCCATGAGGAGATTGGCCTCGCGGACCTGCGCACGCTCCAGAGCCACCGCCGCGCCGCCGCTCGCCGCGGCCAGACCCCAGAGCAGCAGCACGGCCTGGCGCTCCGAGAATCCCAGAGCGACCAGCCGGTGCGAGGTGTGATCGCGTCCGCCGATGGACGCGGAGCGCCGCGAAAGGTGCCGCGACAGCGTGACGAACACGGTGTCGAAGATCGGAATCAACAGGAACAGCACCGGCGCCGCCAGCGCGGCCACGGGTCCGGAGGGACGCCCGCTGATTGGCACCGACGACAGGACCGCCAGCGAACCGCCGATGAAGAGGCTTCCGCTGTCGCCCATGAAGATCGACGCCGGCTGGAAGTTGAACAGCAGGAAGCCGACGCATGCGCCGGCCAGCGCGATGCTGAAGACGAAATCCCAGGCCCTCGGCTCGCTCGCGCTCAGGCATAACCCGATCGCCGCCACGGCAGCCACGCCCGCGCACAGGCCGTCCATGTTGTCGAGCAGGTTCAGCGCGTTGACGATGACGACGAACCAGGCGAGCGAGACGAGCGCGTCGACGGCAGGGGTGCTGACGGCGCCGACGGACCACCCTGATGCGATGATGACGCAGCCAACGGCAATCTGCCCGGTCAGTTTCGTCGTCGGCTTGATCGAGAGGAAGTCGTCGAGCAGCCCGAGCGCGAACATGCCCGTCGCGGCGGCCGCGATCGGCAGCAGGCGCGGCCACCCCGCGATCGGCAGGATGAAGAGTGTGGTGCCGAGCGTCGCGAGCCACAGCGCGACGCCGCCAAGCAGCGGCGTCGGCCTTGGATGCCAGCGGTCGGCTCGAGGCGACGAGACCACGCCGCGGTGCCGGGCGACGCTCCGCACCGCAAGTGTCGCGATCGCGCTGGCGAACACTGCGATAGCAAACGGCAGCAGGGACGCGCTCAACATGCGGGGACGGCCACATTGTAGCCCTGCAAACGCGGAAGAGCTACGAGCGACGGCGCCTGGCGAAGAAATCGACGGCGCTTCATGCACTGGCGCAAACGCTGCGCGTTCGAATCTATGTCACGTACCTGATCCACCGAAGGCGTCCGCCCAGCGCCAGGTGCGACGTTCCCGTTGAAAAGATCTACGCGGAGTTGTTCGATGACGTCCCTCCAGAGCGGGTGCCTGCCAATCGGAAACCGCAGGATCTGCCAGTGACGGCCTGGTCGGAACGGGACGTGCACGCAGCGTTCCTCTGAGAAGGGCTCGCGGTTCCCTCGCCAATAGATGGAGCAATGGTCGCCCGTATCACCCTGAACGCACGTCCAGATCTCGTCCGTCGACACGGCATGCAACGAGGTCGGTTGCAGTTCCATGTTGAAGTCATCGGTGCCTACGGAGATGAAAATGGTTCCTTCGAGAACCTGGATGGTGCCGTTAAAGGTACGTTCCGGATGAGCGGGGATCTCGGACGGCCCTGGAGCGTCGTCCGAAGCCTTGTAGCCATAATCCAGCATGCGGTCCCGGAGTTGGGTTTCCAGACAGGTCCGAACGACATCGGAGAGCGGCTCACGCTGCCAGCGGCCAACCGACGCGCTGATGTCGCCGCTCGTACCGATGTGAATCGAGGTATTCGGAGGGAGCCTCCTCCGCCACCAGCCGAAGCCCGAGAAAGGTGCTCAGCCGAGTTGTGCTGGGTCCGGGTTCCTGCACCATATCCTCGTATCGAAGAACTATGGTGTCGGCTCTGGTACGGTCCGCACGGGCATTCTCCGCGAACGACAGCCACCTGTGTGCTGTGTGACGGGCGGCATCCAGCTCGGAGTTTCCGTCGCCCATTCCGAACCCTACTGCGCCACGAACGCGGACGAAGTCGCGGGCCGACAGAAACACATCCCGCGGATCACGGACCAGATTGATGGTCCGGCAGGGCACATCATCCCTGATTACCGCAGCGAGCCAGTCGGGCACCTTCTCTGCGTAGTGCGTGAGGCGGTCGTTCGTCGCCCGAGCGGAGGCTGAGAACGCCGGCCACAGGGCATTGAAATATTTGATGAGGAAGGCATCAACGCCCGTTCGGCGGGTTCTTGTGCACTCCAGGGCGGGGAGCCGAAGCGGTCATCGCAATAATCGCTCAGCTGCACGGAATCGAGGTGCACAGACGGAGGGCGCCCAGTCAACAGGCAGAACTTGACCAGATAGGTCAGGTACCGGTTCTCAAACGGTACCGCCGGTCGAATGCGACTCTCGGATCGGTCGCGAGGAGCGCCATCAAGGCCGTTGTTCCACTACGGCCGTAGCCCGAAACGAGAACAGGCGTCAGCATTGGCAGATCGGTATTGCCTTGAGTGTGTGGACTCCAGACTGCTCGCCCCAACGGC
>CAWBBN010000016.1:0-503631 GCA_963787035.1 Vicinamibacteria bacterium | reverse complement strand
CGCGCGGAATCCTACGTGCGAGCGCATCCCGACGCGGCCGTCCCGATCTCCACGCTGTGCCGTGTGGCCGGCGTGAGCGAGCGGGGACTGCGCGACGCCTTTCGCAGCGTCCATGGATGAGCCCGAACAGTACCTCCTGACCGAACGGCTGCAGGGGTCGCCGGAGTTGAGTGATGCGTGTCGGCGCCCCACCACCGTCACACACGTCGCGGCGACGTACGGGTTCTTCGAGTTAGGCCGCTTCGCAGCGAGCTATCGGCAGGCCTTCGGCGAGGCGCCGTCCGACACGCTGCGCGCGGCCACACGCCGGCTTCGCGCCGGCTAACCAACGGGGAAGTTCACCATGTTCGATCGATCCGGCACAGCGCCGGAGGACGAGTCCGCCTCGGCGCGCCGCTTTTCAGGGCCGTGGCGTTCCGCACCGCCGACGTCAGCACAACCGCCCGTTCCATCTGGCCGTCGACAACATGCCGAACGCGATGCTGGTCGTCGCCGGGTCCGGAGAAATCCTGGCCTCGATCGCGCGGCCGACGGATCTTCCTCCATGGATCGGGCAGCTCGCCGGTCGGCAGATCGACGACCTGCTGCCGGACCTGTCGATCGCGCTCGACGGCGAATCCTGGAGCCGCTTCTGTGACCGCCCGCAGACGCGTACGCTCGGCGGCGATCGGCCGCTGACCGCCGTGCGGAGCGACGGCTCGGTCGTCCCGATCGAAATCAGGCTGAAGACCATCGCCGACGCCGCCACCCCGCACATCTTCGCGTCGCTGACCGACGTGACGGACCGCGTGATGCACGAGACCCGGCAGGAAGCGGTCGCGGCCGCGCAGCTGCAGCTCCAACGCGTGATCGCGACCTGGCCGCCCGCCTCGTGACGGTGGACGACATCGCGCTCGACGAGACGATCGTCGACGGGCTGCATCAGGTCGCCGAAGCGCTGAAGCTGGATCACGCGATTCTCTGGCACAAGCCGCTCGACCACGCGATGCCGCCGCCGTACTCGTGGTCGCGGCTGCCGCAGTCGCCGGGCGCGGCGCTCGAGATGTCGTCGCTCCTGCTGATCGCGACGAAGCTGGACGCCGGCGGAACCGCCTGCTTCACCCATCTCGAAGACGTGCCGGGCGCTGGCGAGACACTGCGGCGCCAGGGCATGCGGTCGCTGGCCGTCATCCCCGTCGAGGCGTCGGGCGGCGACGCGCTCGCCCGCGGTGCGCTCGCCTTCAGCTCGAGGGCCGTCGACAGGAATGGCATCCTCTGGCAATCGAGCAGCTCCGGGTGGTGTCGGGCATCCTCGGTCAGGCGCTGGCGCGCAAGGCGGCGGCGACGTCGCCACAGGCGCTCGAGGAGAGCCGGCGTGCTCGAGAGCCCGAGCCGGCCGAGCCCTTCCAGTCGCGCCCGCGCGGCTCCATGGCGCGCATGTCGCGGCTGATCGTCTGCGAGAGCCCGGCGCTTCGGCCGGCGCTGACGCAGATCGAGCAGGTGGCTCAGACACCCGCGACCGTGCTGCTGCTCGGAGAGACCGGCGTCGGCAAGGACGTCTTTGCGCAGGCCATCCACGAGCTCGAGCCCGCGGAGCCATCGCCAGATGATCCGTGTGAGCTGCGCGGCGATCCCGAGCGCGCTCATCGAGAGCGAGCTGTTCGGGCGGGAGCGCGGCGCGTTCACCGGCGCACTGACGCGGCAGATTGGCCGCTTCGAGGCCGCACACCAGTCCACCCTCTTCCTCGACGAGATCGGCGACCTGCCGGCGGAAGTGCAGGTGAAGCTGCTCCGCGTGCTGCAGGAGCGCGTGATCGAGCGACTGGGCAGCGTGCAACCGATCAAGGTGGACGTTCGGATCGTCGCCGCGACGAACAGGAACCTCGAGCAGGCCGTGCGCGACAAGACGTTCCGTGAGGATCTCTTCTACCGCCTGAACGTCTTCCCGATTGTGGTCCCGCCGCTGCGCGAGCGCGTCGAAGACATCCCGGCGCTCGCCTGGGAGTTCGTCGACGAGTTCTCGAAGTCCTTCGGCAAGCCGATCGAGTCCATCTCGAAGGAGTCGATGCGGCAGTTCCAGCAGTACCAATGGCCGGGCAACGTGCGCGAGCTGCGGAATGTGATCGAGCGCGCGATGATTCTCGCCACAGGGCCCTGCTTGACGGTGCAGCTGCCCGAATCCGGTCCGGTGCCGCAGTCGCCCTCCGGCCAGACCCTGCGAAGCCTGGAGATCGACCACATTCGAGCGACCCTCGAGAGCACGAATTGGCGGGTCCGTGGTCACGGCGGCGCCGCCGAGCGCCTGGGACTGAAGCCCACGACGCTGGAAGGCCGAATGGCGAAGCTCGGCCTTACGAGGCCGAAGCGTGTTAGCTCCAGCAGGCCTCCAGCATTTCGGAGCCGCCCACGATGCCCGGAAACCGCGGCCGCGCGCAGGCAGCGCAGCCTGGTGCCCTAACTCGTTCAGCCCCAGCCTGTTAGCCCAAGAGCCCGACACGCGCTGCCGACGGCATCGATGCTGCTGAACCGTTTCTTGATGCATTCTTTTTCGCGCTACCTGCTATGTGCCTCGGTGAGCCTCGCCGCAGCGTCCGCAAGCGCCTTCGCGCAGGCACAGACGCCGCCGGCGGCACCTCCGCCGACCCTTCCTCCCGCAGCGGTCACGATCACCTGCTCGTCGACGCCGAACACGCGGCAGGACTGCCCGTCCGACACCTCGCGCGGCGTCGTGCTGGTCCGCTCGTACGGCCGAGTCCGCGTGCCTCCTCGGAAAGACGTGGGGCTATGACGACAAGGGCGTCTGGGTCTCCGACGGCTGCGTCGCCGACTTCCTCGTCCGAGCCACGACCGCGGTGCCGGCCGAAGCGAAAAAGAAAACTCCCCGCTACGTGCCGAACGGCGGGTTCCTGCTCTTCGACGGCGACGAAGGCCAGATGTACGCGCGGCTCTTCACGTATGTGCGGTATCTGAATCAGCTCGGGCTGAATGACACATACACCGACGGATTCGGCAATGTGAAGTCGGTGCAGCGGCGTCAGGACATTCAGCTGCAGAAGTTCTTCCTGCCCTTCAACGGCTGGTTCCTCACGCCGAAGCTGCGCTACTACCTCTATGTCTGGTCGTCGAACGCGTCCCAAGGCGATCCCGCGCAAGTGGTCGGCGGCGGCAACATCAGCTACGTCTTCAACCGCTACGTCACGCTCGGCGGCGGCATCACCAGCCTCCCGAGCGTGCGCAGCACCGAAGGCCAGTTCCCGTACTGGCTCGGCGTCGACGACCGGCTCATCGCAGACGAGTTCTTCCGCGGGTCGTACACCACTGGGATGTGGCTCAAGGGCGAGTTCAAGACGAAGTTCAAGTACATGGCGATGCTCGCGAACAACCTGAGCACGCTCGGCGTCAGCGCCTCGCAGATGGACAACACGCTCGACACGCAGTCGTACATGCTGCAGTGGCTGCCGACGACGGGCGAGTTCGGCCTCTACGGCACGTTCGGCGACTACGACTACCACGACAAGCTGGCGACGCGCCTGGCGATCCACTACACGTCGAGCACCGAGGACAAGCAGAGCCAGCCCGGCGCCGACGGCATCGAGAACAGCCAGATTCGCCTCACCGACGGCAGCGTGATCTTCACGCCGAACCTGTTCGGCGACGGCATCACCGTCAACCGGGTCAAGTACCGGATGTCGAGCCTGGACGGCGGCCTCAAGTACAAGGGCCTGTCGTTCGAGGCCGAGTACTACTGGCGCTGGCTGAGCGACTACGAGGGCGCGAACGTCTCCGGCATCCCCGACATCGACGATCACGGCTATCAGATCCAGGCGTCGGCGATGCCGATCCCGAAGCTGCTGCAGGTCTACTTCGGCAACTCGGGCGTCTACGGCAAGTACGGCAACCCCTGGGAATACCGCTTTGGCACGAGCGTCTACCCGGTGAAGCAGCGCGGCTTCCGCGTGAACGCCGAAGTCATTCACATCGACCACTCCCCCGTCGGCTACACGGCGTATCCGATGCCCGTCGGCGCCACCGGCAACGTGTTCCACGTGAACTGGGAGATGAACTTCTGATGGGCGTCACAGGAGGCGAACGTATGCGCGCTCAATCCGGTCCTCGCCTCGGCGTGCTCGTGGCCGCCTGCACGCTGGCGCTCGGGCTCGTGGCTCACCTGTCGGCGGATCGCGCGCCATCCGCGCCGCAGGCGAGCACGACGTCCAACAGCTATCTTTTCAACGACTCGCACTTCCATCTCACGAACTACATCCAGGAAGGCATCGACGTCGCACGATTTCCTGAAGATCATGGGCGACAAGGTGGGGCGCTCGACGCTGTTCGGCATCCCGCTGCAGCAGACCTGGGCGTACGGCAACACCGGCGACTTCGCGCCCTGGTACTACACGCAGACCGACGCGCCGCTCTACTACTACTCGTTCACCGATGCCTACATCGCGATGCAGTACCGCTCGCTGTCGAAGGACGAGCAGGCGCGCTTCGATCCGATGATCACCGGCTTCAACCCCGCGGACATGTACGCGGCCGATCACATCAAGCGCGTGCTGAAGACGTTCCCCGGCGTCTTCGAGGGCATCGGCGAGTTCACGGTCCACAAGGAGTTCGTCTCGCCGAAGGTGGCGGGCGAGACGGCGAGCCTCACGAACCCGGCGCTCGATCGCATCTTCGACTTCACGGCGGAGGCCGGCCTGGTCGTCCATCCTCCACAACGACGTGGACATGCCGTTCCCGAAGCCGGGCCAGGATCCGTATCAGCTCGTGCAGCTCTACGAGCTGTTCAAGCGCCATCCGAAGTCCACGATCATCTGGGCGCACTGCGGGCTGGGGCGCATCGTGCGGCCGGTCCACGATCAGATCGCGCTCGTCGAGCGCGCCCTCAACAACCCCGAGCTGAGCCACGTCTCCATCGACATCTCCTGGGACGAGGTCGCCAAGTACATCGTCGCCACGCCTGAGAGCATCCAGGCGGTGGCCGACGTCATCAATCGGCATCCGGATCGCTTCCTCTTCGGCAGCGACGAGGTCGCGCCGACGGAGCAGGCGAAATATCTCAAGGTCTACGACATGTACGCGCCGCTCTTCGCGAAGCTCACCCCCGAGGCGAGCGAGAAGCTGCGTAAGGGCAACTACGAACGGCTGTTCGACGAAGCGCGGCGGCGCGTGCGCGCCTGGGAGCAGGCCAATACCCGGTGAACGGCGCGTTCACCGACTTCTGGAGACCATACGATGAAACGCAGTGACCTACTTTCACGACGTCTGTCAGGCACGGTCGTGGCGCTTGGCGCCGCGATCGCCCTGATTGGCACCCCGTCGCGCGCGGCGGCTCAGAGCAACGACCCACCACCAGCGACCCCGGCGGTCACGACCCACCGCGCCCGCCCCGGCGCCCGACGCCGCGGATCCGGCGCCACAGACGACCAGCACCACGGCCAACGTCATCTCGGCGCCGCGTCTGGAAATCTACGGCTCGGCGATGCTCGACATGGGCTTCGAGGCGAACCAGAGCGACCCGGACTGGTTCGACGTGATGCGGCCGACGAAGCTGCCCTCGGTCGCCAACCAGTTCGGAGAAGACGGCCACTTCTTCTCCGGCGTCCGTCAGAGCCGCTTCGGCGTGCGCGCCTACGTCGGGACGCCGATCGGCGAGCTCAAGACGGTGTTCGAGTACGAGCTGTTCGGCACCGGCGTCGACGCCGGCCAGACGACGTTCCGGCTGCGCCACGCGTACGGCGAGCTCGGCCACTTCGGCGCGGGCCAGACGTGGAGCCCGTTCATGGATCCCGACGTCTTCCCCAACTCGATCGAGTACCTGGGGCCCGAACGGCATGGTGTTCTTCCGGAACGTCCAGGCGCGCTGGATGCCGCTCATGGGCAAGACCGCGGTGACCCTCGCCGTCGAGCGCCCGGGCGCCAGCGGTGACCAGGGCATCTACGCCGACCGCATCGAGCTGCAGAACATCAAGGCGCGCTTCCCGGTGCCCGACTTCTCCGGCAACATCCGGGAGAGCGGCGACTGGGGCCACGTGCAGGTCGCCGGCATCATTCGCGAGATCAAGTGGGACGACACGCTCAAGGATCAGTTCGACCTGTCGGGCAGCGCGACGGGCTGGGGCATCAACGTCAGCGCCAACTTCAAGACGAAGTTCAACGACCAGTCGAGCGGCGTCCTCCGCGCGTCGTACGTCTACGGGCACGGCATCGAGAACTACATGAACGACGCCCCGGTGGACATCGGCATCCAGAACCAGCTCGGCAACCCTGTGACGCCCATCATCGGCAAGGCGCTGCCGGTCACAGGCGTCGTCGCGTTCTACGACATCAACTGGAACCCGAAGTACACGAGCACGGTGGGGTACTCGATGGTCAACATCGACAACACCGATGCGCAAGTGCCGAGCGAATACCATCGCGGCCAGTACTTCCTCGCGAACCTCCTGTATCACCCGCTGCCCGACCTGTTCGCCGGCGGCGAGATCCAGTGGGGCAAGCGCGAGAACAACTCCGACGGCTTCAGCTCCGACGACTTCCGTATCCAGTTCTCGGTGAAGTACAGCTTCAAGTTCACTTTGGGAGGCAAGTAATGACTCGAGTCTCACGTTTCATCGCGTGCGGCGTCGCGCTCGTGGCGCTGACGCTGGGCGCGCCCCGGCTCTACGCGCAGTCGCCGGCGGACATCCAGAAGGCCGTTGACGCGGCCTACGCGAAGTACAAGGGCCTGCAGGAAGGCAAGAACGCCGACTACATCCCGGCGCTCGCGAAAGTCGACCCGAACCTGTTCGGGATCGCGCTCGTCACGCCGGACGGCAAGGTCTACACGGCCGGCGACGTGAAGACGGAGGTCTCGATCCAGTCGATCTCCAAGGTCTTCACGATGGCCCAGGTCATCCAGGAGCAGGGCCTCGACTCGATCAGGAAGCGCATCGGCGTCGATGCCACGGGTGCGCGCTTCAACTCGATCATCGCCATCGAGGGCGTGAAGACCGTGGTCGGCACCGGAGCGCCCGAGATGAACGCCCTCGTCAACCCCGGCGCCATCTCGGCCACCAGCATGGTCACCGGAGGCAGCGCCGACGCGGTGTGGGCCAAGATCATCGGATTCCACAACGACGCCGCGGGCCGGCAGCTGACCGTGCTCCAGGACGTCTACAAGTCCGAGTCGGACTCGAATCAGCGCAACCAGGCCATCGGCGCGCTGATGCTGGCCTACGGCTACATCAAGGACAACTGGCAGCAGGCCGTCGATCTCTACACGCGCCAGTGCTCCATCGGCGTCAACGCGAAAGACCTCGGGATGATGGCGGCAACGCTGGCGGCCGGCGGCAAGAACCCGGTGACCGGCAAGCGCGTCCTCGACGCCGAGAAGGTGCCGGGCGTGCTCGCCGTGATGGCGACTGCCGGCCTCTACGACGACTCGGGCAAGTGGCTCTACCGCACCGGGCTGCCTGGCAAGAGCGGCGTCGGCGGTGGCCTCATCGCCGTCTCGCCCGGCAAGTTCGGCATCGCCGTGGTCTCGCCGCCGCTCGACGATGCGGGCAACAGCGTGCGCGCGCAGAACGCCATCGCCGACATCTCGAACGCGCTCGGCGGCAACCCGTACGCGCGCGAAGTAGCGACGCTCGGCCGGACTGACCGGCCGGGCGTACCGGCCGATCGTCGAGGCGCGGGTCACGGTCCTCTTCCCGTGGCCCGCGCCCTTTTGTTCTAATCCCGCAGGAGAGGCGCCGGCCGCGCCCGACCATACCGGGGAGACCATCGGATGCCGCGACGGACGCCGTCGTCCTCGAACCTGATCAGCCTGGCCGACGAAGATGCCGTGCGCGACGCCGTCTGGGCCTCGATTCTGGGCCTCTGGAAGACGGTCAACACGCTCACGCGCTTACGGCCGTCGCGGCGGAAGGCCTATCGCGTCTCGATCTTCGGATCGGCGCGGATTCGGCCACGCACGAAGGCGTATGCCGAGACCAGGCGCATGGCTCAAACGCTGGCGGCCATGGGCTGCGACATCATCACCGGAGGCGGCCCCGGCTTGATGCAGGCAGCCAACGAGGGCGCGAAGGCGGCGCGCCGCGGCCGTTCCTACGGGATCCTCGTGGACCTGCCGTTCGAGCAGCAGTCGAACGCGTTCGTCACGGAATCGTTCGCGCACGAGACGTTCTTCACGCGGCTCCATCAGTTCGTCATCACGTCGGACGCCTTCGTCGTCACGCCGGGCGGCATCGGGACGGTGCTCGAGACGATGATGATCTGGCAGTTGCTGCAGGTGCAGTCACCTGAAGGACACTCCGCTGGTGCTGGTGGGCCGCATGTGGCCGGGCCTGGTCGACTGGGCTCGCACGGCCATGCTCTCGACGGACCCGCCGCTCGCGTCCAGGACCGATCTGGACATTCCCGTCTGCGTCGAGGACGCGGATGCCGCCGTCGCCGTCGTGCGTGCGCATCACCGGACATGGAAGGCCAACAGAGGAGCTCCCCGATGAAACGGAAGAAGTACGAGGCCGAAATGCGGCGCCTGCAGGTGCAGCTCGCTCATCTGCAGCGCTGGGTCAAGGAGAAGGGCGCCGCGGATCATCATCATCTTCGAGGGGCGAGACGGCGCGGGGAAGGGCGGGACGATCCGCTCGCTCACCGAGCGCGTGAGCCCTCGCGTCTTCCGCGTCGTCGCGCTGCCGGCCCCGTCCGACCGCGAGAAGAGCCAGATGTACATGCAGCGGTACATGCAGCACTTCCCCGCCGCCGGCGAGATCGTGATCTTCGACCGCAGCTGGTACAACCGCGCCGGCGTCGAGCGCGTGATGGGGTTCTGCGACCGACGATCAGTACGAGCGCTTCATGAAGAACTGCCCCGAGGTCGAGCACTTCATCGTCGAGGGGGGCATCAAGCTGATCAAGATCTGGCTCGAAGTGAGCCCCGACGAGCAGCGCCGCCGGTTCGAGGCGCGCGTCGAGGATCCGCTCCGGCAGTGGAAGCTGAGCCCGATGGATCTGCCGTCGCTGGAGCGCTGGTACGACTACTCGAAGGCGCGGGACCGCATGTTCAAGGAGACCGACACGGACTTCGCGCCGTGGCACATTCTCCGCTCGGACGACAAGCGCACCGCGCGGCTGAACGCGATCTCGCACATCCTGTCGCAGATCCCGTACAAGAAGCTGCCGCACGAGAAGGTCAAGCTGCCTGATCGGAAGAAGAAGGGCGCCTACGACGACCAGGCGTCGATCCGGAAGCGGCGTTACGTCGCCGAACGCTACTGAGGACGCCATGCCCGCACAGCTCACGCACGAGCACGACGACGTGTACCGGCTGGAGGTGAGCGGCCGGCTCTCCTCCGCGGAGCTCGACACCGCGGGCCGCGCGCTCGTCGAGGGCATGCGCAGCGCCGCCGGCGGCACGGTCCGGCTGCTCGTGGTCCTTCGGGATTTTGAGGGCTGGGATCCCGTCAGCAACTGGAGCAATCTGACGTTCTACGCACGCCACGGCGACGGCATCGGCCGGCTGGCGCTCGTCGGCGAGGAGAAGTGGCGCGACCTCTCCATTGATGTTCTCGGCGGCCGGCCTGAGGAAAGCCGCGGTCGAGTACTTCACTCAGGACGCCGTGGACAAGGCGCACGAGTGGCTCGTTCAGTGACGCCCGCTCTGAGCGTTCGCGATCGAGTCGCGGACGTCCACTCACCTGACCACAGCCAGCTCACTCGTCACTTCACTTCGCAGCTTCGCACTTGGCACTTCGCACTTGTAGATAGTTCCGGCCTTCATCACGAAGACCGGCTGCTGGGTCGCGGTGATGTCGGTGACGCGGGTCGCCGGCGACGGCGACGATGTCGGCGTCCTTGCCGGCTTCGAGCGTGCCGATCCGCTTGTCGAGGCCGAGCAACGTCGCGCCCTCGCGCGTGCCGGCGCGCAGCGCCTGGGCGGGCGTCATGCCGCCCTGCACGAGCAGGAAGAACTCGCGGGCGTTCATGCCGTGCGGGGTCACCGCCGAATCGGTGCCGAGCGCGATCTTCACGCCCATCTGGATGGCCCTTCCGATCATCTTCGTCACGGCCTCGCCGGCGGCACGGCCCTTGGCGGCGATTTCGGGCGGGAACTGGTAGTTGCCGACCTTCCCGCGAGACGAGCTCGCCGGCCATCAGCGTCGGCACGAGGTACGTGCCTCGCTCCTTCATCATCGTCAGCGCCTCGTCGTCCAGAAACGACCCGTGCTCGATCGAGTCGATGCCCGCGCGAATGGCGACCTTCGCGCCGCTGGCGCCGTGCGCGTGCGCCGCGGTCTTCTTGCGAAGGCGATGCGCCTCGTCCACGAGCGCATCCATCTCGGGCTGTGTGAGCTGCGGGGTGTCCACTTCGTCGGCCAGCGACAGCACGCCGCCGGTCGCGCAGACCTTGATGACGTCGGCGCCGTACTTCACCTGGTAGCGCACCGCGTCGCGGAAACCGTCCGGGCCAGACGCGATGCCCTCCGCCGGGCCGGTTTCCTTCCCGAGCCGCATGTAGGGGAAGCCCGTCGTGTCGCAGTGGCCGCCCCGGGCGCCCAGCGCGTACACCGAGACCAGCATGCGCGGCCCCGGGGTCAGCCCCCGGTTGATGGCGTTGCGCAGGCCGACGTCGAGGTAGTCCTCGGCTCCGACGTTGCGCACGGTCGTGAAGCCGGCCAGCAGCGTCTTTCGCGCATAGGTGGCGGCGACGAGGGCCTTCTCGGCGACGGTCTCGCGAAGATCCGCCACCATGTCGGCGTTCCAGTCCGGCGAGCCCTCCATCGTCAGGTGCGTGTGCGCGTCGATGAAGCCGGGAAGCAGCGTGACGTCGCCCAGATCGATCACGCGCGCGCCAGCAGGAATCGCGACGCCCGCGCCGGCGGCGGTGATCTTGCCGCCCTGCACCACGACCACGCCGTTGGCGATCGACGTGTCGCCGCGGCCGTCGAAGAGACGATGCGCCTTGAGCACGGTCACCGGCGGCGACGCCGGCGACGTCGCCTGGGCCGACGCGGCGCTCGCAATCGCGAGCGCGCACCACACCATCACACACCCTGTCGTCAGCCGTGCGCGCATCCGTCCTCCTTCCGCGCCGGGTGGCGCGGCGCCGTGAGATTACAATGAATCGCGTGTCCTCGCGTGGGTGGTACCTGCTCGCGGCGTCGTTCGTCACCGCGGCTGCGGTGATCGAGCTCGGGATGGGCCGCGTGCCCATCTGCAAGTGCGGCTACGTCACACTCTGGCAAGGCGTCGTCCAGAGCTCCGAGAACTCGCAGCAGCTCACCGACTGGTACACGTTCTCGCACGTCATCCACGGCTTCCTGTTCTATGGCGGCACCTGGCTCGTGGCCCGGCGGCTGCCGGCGCCGGCGCGCTTCGCGCTCGCGACGCTGCTCGAGGCGTCGTGGGAGGTGTTCGAGAACAGCAGCTTCGTGATCAACCGGTATCGCGCCGAGACGATCTCGCTCGACTACTACGGCGACAGCGTCCTCAACTCGATGTCGGACATCCTTGCGATGATGGCGGGGTTCTGGCTGGCGAAACGGCTTCCCGTCTGGTGGACGGTGTCACTGGCCGTCGGCATGGAACTCTTCGTCGGCTTCATGATCCGCGACAACCTGACGCTGAACATCGTGATGCTGATCCATCCGATCGAGGCGATCAAGAAGTGGCAGATGGGCGGCTGATGGGGGCAGGGTTCCGGGGTTCAGGGTTCCGGGGTTCAGGGTGCCGGGGTTCCGGATGCAGGTGCGCGGAACGTCTGTAGCGCAGGCCTTCAGGCCTGCCCGTCCTGCAGTCCGAAGTCCGAAGTCCGTAGTCCCTATCAGTGCCAGCGCTGCGTCCAGACGATCGAGCAGACGGCGTGCGATTCGAGGTCGGGTTCGCCGAACTCGCGGTAGCCGTAGTAGCCGGCACGCACGGTGAGCTCCGGGGTCAGGCGCAGTCCGGCAACGGTCTCGACGCTCAGCTGCGTCTGGGGTTCCGTCAACGGATGGACGAGGAGTGAGTCGCTCCCGGACGGCCGCACCAGCGCATCGGTGGTGGACTCGTGCTGCAGGCGCGCCGCGACATACCAGCGCGGCGACAGCGTTCTCACACCGGTGACCGTCAGCGCGCGGCCGGTCGTGGATCCGGTGGCGCGGTCGAAAACGCCCTGAATCCAGTCCGCGTAGACGCGCGTGAAGCCCGCCGAGTAGTCGGCGTCGAGCCCGACGATCGTCGCGTGACGGTCGCCGGTCGACGGCACCGCAAGCTCCGAGGCCCTGGCGTAAACCCCCCGCTCGAACGACGCGCCCAGTCGAAGCCCGATGAACGGCGTGACGCCGCCGCCAACGGCCAGCTGCGGCGCGGCCGGCGGCTTGTCCTCGCCCGTCAACGGCCTGGTGCGCGCCGTGGAGCTGCCAAGCACGGCGCCACGAAAGTCCCAGCGCTCGGCGGCGGCGGTGACCTGCGCCGCCAGCGGATAGAGTCCCGAGGTCAGCTGCACCCATGGCGTGCCCCGCTCGAAAAACGGCAGCCACGCGTCGTAGTTCTGCGCGGACGTGATCATCGGGTTCTGATCGGCGCGCGACTCGAGCGGCAGGATGCCGATCGGCGACGGCAGGTAGCCGCCCTCGAACCGCAGGCGCACGGGGCCCGGCCGGTCGTACCGCATGGCGGCCTGGTAGACGTTCGTGTCCCACGCGCCGTCCAGGCCGCGCGAAATGACCGGCCGGAAGGAGACCTGCACGCGCGACGCCACGCGCCACGCGGCGGAGATGTCGATGACGGCGCTCCCCTCGTGCTCGTCGCTCGCGGCGTACACGTCGGCCGACGTCACGCTGTCGATCCCCACGCGTGCCGTCGAGGCGTCGCTCGCCGCGGGAAGCTCCTGCGCAGAGACCGCGCGCGGCAGCCAGCAGGCTGGCGCAGACGGCCGCCGCCAGCGACGTCAGCAACAGGCGTGTCATCGCGTCCCGCTCGCCTCGCGCTGGAAGGGCGAACGCACCGCCCGCACGCTGGCCTGAATGGCCGCGATGTCGCTCGCGACCTCGCCGTGCCAGGCCTCGACGAACGCCGCCACGACCTCCGCGTCGAACTGCGTGCCGGCGTGCAACCGCATCTCGCCGAGCGCGTGCGCTTCGCCCTGCGCCGTGCGATAGGCGCGCGCCGACGTCATCGCGTCGAAGGCGTCGGCCACGTGCACGATCCGCGCGAGCAGGGGCGTCGCCTCGCCCAGCAGCCTGTGCGGGTAGCCACGGCCGTCCGGCTGCTCGTGATGCAGCTCGACGATGGACACGTGCGCGTTCAGGAATGGAATCTGCCGCAGGATGTGCGCGCCGACGGTCGGGTGGGTCTTGATGATCTCGAACTCCTCGGACGTGAGCGGCCCGGTCTTCGAGAGCACCTTGTCGCGGATGCCGATCTTGCCGATGTCGTGCAGCAGCGCGCCGAGCCGGAGGACCTCGATGTCGGCCTCGCCGAGCGCCATCTGCCGGCCGACCATCACCGACAACGCGCTGACGCGCTCGGAGTGGCCGGCGGTGTACGGGTCGCGCGCGTCGAGCGCCGCCGCCAGTCCCTTGATTGCCGCGACGTAGGCCGCCTCGGTCGCCTGCTCGGCCGCGACGAGAGACGCCATCAGCTCGTTGAACGTGTCCGTGAGCGCGGTGAGCTCCTGGCTCGTGCCCGCCGCCGGCAGGCGCTGCGAGAAGTCGTGCGCGGTCGCCATGGCTTTCAGCTGCTGCGCCAGATCGTCGATGGGACGCGCGACGTTTCGCGCGAGCCACAGGCTGACGACGGCGCCCAGGCCGAGCGAGCCGAGCGCGATGACGAAGAGGGCTGCGGACGCGGAGCGTGACGCCGCCGCCGTGGCCTCGCCCACCGAATCGACCGCGAAGACACGCGCCGAGCCCACCGTGAACAGCAGCTGCACGGCCTGCGGGTCGCCCGCCGACGGTGATCTCGCCGCGCTCCGGCAGATGCGAAGCCATGGCGTCAATCGCCCGGCGGCGGACCGGATCGAGCGTCGAGGCCACGACGCGCCCGGCCACGACGACTGCCGTCTGGACTCTGGAGACCGCGGCGAGATCGTTCGCGAAGTTGTCGTCGAGCGCGGTCGCGACGAGCAGCCGGCCAATGGACTCGCCGGCCGAGTCGAGCGGCACGGTGACGATCCGGAAATTGCCGCCGGGCCGCACGATGATCTCGTCGCCGGCCCACGCGGCGTTGACCGTGCCGCTCGTCCAGGCCTCGCGGCGCGTGCCTGCGCTGGCCAGGATCCTGTCGTGCTCGTCCACCACGACCACCGCGTCGGCAATCACGTGCGCGGCCAGGCGATCCACCTCGTGCTGCACCGTCGCGAGCAGCTCCTGTGACGGCCCGGCGTCGGCCCGGCGCGACTCGGACTGATAGGTGTCGAGCGCGGCCTTCAGCATCGGGCTCTCGGCCAGCGATTCGGCCTGCAGGCGCTCTTCGGCCTGACGCCGGCGCTCGATGTCGGCAAACACGTGCTGCGAGGCATCGAGGTGCGCGGCCACATCGCGCGTGACGCGGGCGCGGGTCTCGACGACCAGCGTCAGGAACGTCACCGACAGCACGGCGACGATGGCGCCAAAGGTGGCCAGCAGCGTGCGGACGACGAGTCGCGGCGGGCGCCGGGAGACCGGAGCGGGCTTCACGGCTCGACCACCGGAAGCTCGAATTCGACGGTGGCGTCGCCTCCGGCAGGAACCTCGACGGACCGGCGCGCCTCGCCGACGCGTTCGTGCCACGCCGCCACGGTGTGACGGCCCGCGGGCACGTTCGCCAGCACGAACGACCCGTCATCGTCTGGCGTCGTGAACCACGGGTGATCGAAGACGAGGACCACGGCGCTCATGTCGGAGTGCAGGTGGCAGAACACCTTCACCAGGCCGGGCGCGGCTGAAGTCACGCGTGCGTGACTGGCCGCGGGGGAACCGGCCGAGATCGAACGTGCCGGCGCGCGAGAGCGAAAAGACGTTGTGGTAGAAGGGATCCTCGTTGGTGAAGTCCACGAGGCTGCCGCGAGCGATCGCCAGGACGTGCGGCAGGAACAGCTCGCCTTCCTGGCGCAGCTGATAGTGCTTCGGCGCAACGGCAGTCGCCGGCATCCCCTGCAGGGACACGACGACGTTTCTGATTTCCCGGGGCGGATCGCCCTGCGGCACGAGCGTGCGCGACGAATAGCTGGTCGTCAGCGGACGCGCGGCGGTCGCCGCGACGAGGCGCACGCGCCCGACGACCCGCCCGTTGGGGCCGCTGGCGGATGTGGCTCCGCCGGTGATGGCGATCGTCGCCAGCCCAAAGCCGACGGCCAGGCGCACGGCCATCCGGCCGAACGCACCTGACGTCACGCGGATGCACACTTCTGCCACCAAGCTCGACGGCTCCCCACCTAACCATCGGCCGCTGGGACGGATGGATTAGCGGGAACTCCCTGTAAGTGAGAAAATCTGGAAAGGCGTCCCAGCAGCGGAGAGACACCGTCCGGCGGCGGACAGTCGGGGACGAACGGCCTTGACCAGGTGGCCTGAATCTGCGATTTTCCAGCCGATCGGCAACGGCACGGTTTTCGAGTAGCCGAGGGTAGAGTCAGCCCACGCCGAGGAGGGAGTCAGTGGAGATGCGCCCCACGAAAGACGACGAAGCCGCACTCGCCGAAGCGATCCTTACCGGCGCGCGGCGGCGTCCGTCACAGTCGTTCGGAAGCTACTTCGGGCCGGAAGGAGGCTCCTGCGCGCTCGGGGCCGCGTACGAGGGCGTCTACCTGCTGCCTGAAGACGCGCACGACGCCATCCCGCAGCGGCTCGATCGCTTCTTCGATTGCCTCGAGAACATCTCGAAGCACTGTCCCGCGGGTTGCCGCAAGCAGATTCCGATTGGCGCGATGATCGTGCACTTGAACGACGACCACCACTGGACGCGCGAGCAGGTCGCCTCGTGGCTGCTCGGCCAGCCCGTCATCAGAGATTCAGAGGCGTAGGGCAGATTTCCGGAAAGAAAAGACACCTGGATTCTGGGATTCTTGGGATTGCAGGAAGCTCGAATTTCCTCAATCCCTAGAATCCCGAAATCCAGGTGTCTGTTTGTCCGCGTAGTCCGAGGAATCGCTAGATCCCGCTGAGGTGTTCCAGCGCGAGCACCAGCGCGTGAGTGCCCTTGCGGCCGTGTCCCTGCGCCTGGACGGCGATGTAGAGCTGCTGGACGAGCGCCAGGCCGGGCAGCGCCAGGTTCATCCGCCGCGCTTCCGCCAGCGCGATCCCCATGTCCTTGATGAAGTGCTCGACGAGGAATCCCGGATCGAAATTCCGCTTGAGCACGCGCGGCGCGAGGTTCTCCAGGGTCCAGCACCCGGCCGCGCCGCTCTTGATCGACGACAGCATCGTCTCCAGATTGAGCCCGGCCTTCGCGCCGTAGACGAGGCTCTCGCAGACGCCAATCATCGTCCCGGCGATGACGATCTGATTGCACATCTTCGTGTGCTGGCCGGCGCCCGGCGCCCCCTGATGGACGATGTTCTTGCCGAGGCGCTCGAACAGCGGCCGCACGGCCGTGACCGCGTCGGCATCGCCGCCGACCATGATCGACAACGTCGCGTTCCTGGCGCCGACATCGCCGCCCGACACCGGCGCGTCCACCGCGCGTGCGCCCTTGGCGGCCGCGGCGGACGCGATTTCAATCGCGAGGCTCGGCTCGGTGGTCGTCATGTCCACGGCGATGGCGCCCGGCTTGAGCGCGCTCATGATGCCGTCATGGCCGAAGTACACCTCGCGAACGTCCGCCGGCACGCCGACCATCGTGAAGACGATGTCAGAGGCGCGGGCGACGGCAGCCGGGGAGTCGGCCCATGCGGCGCCCTCGGCGACGAGGGGATCCGCCTTGGCGCGGGTGCGCGAGAAGACCGTGACCGGAGAGCCGGCCGCCAAAAGATGACCGCACATCGACCGGCCCATGATGCCGGTGCCAATCCATCCAAGCGCTGGTGCCATGTTCGTGTCGGGAGATAGCGGTTGACGGGCCCGCGCGCGTCGGCTCAGGATGGGCGAGGCCGGGATCCCGGTCGTCGAGTCTAACCGATTGGGGATCTCCGCTCGCGCGGGAACGGGAAAGGGTCGAACCTCGGTGCAGCTCTCACGGCGTCATCTGCTCTTCGCGAGTCTGGCGGGCATGCTGGCGCCTGCCGGCCGGCTCGCCGCGCAGTCCTCGTCCAGCTCCCAAAAGAAATTCGAGTCCAGCGTCGAGGTGGTGACGGTGACGGCCACGGTCACCGACGCGACCGGCCGCGTCGTCACCGACCTCACGAGCGACGAGTTCGAGATTCTGGAAGACGGGGTCAAGCAGCCGGTCACGCAGTTCGCGACGGCGCGCGTGCCCGTCAGCCTCGCCGTGCTGCTGGACATCAGCGACAGCATGGTCGGCGAGCGGCTGAAGGACGCGCGCCACGCCCTCGATCGGTTCCTGTTCGAGCTGCTCGCGAAAGAGGACGAGTACGCGCTGGTTCTCTTCAACCACGCGCCGACGATCGCCACGCGCTGGACGTCGGATCCCGAGACGATGCGGCCGGCGCTCGACGCGATGCGCGGCTGGGGCGGGACGGCGATCTACGACGCGGTGAACGCGTCGCTGCCGCTCTTCGAGTCGCGGCATCGCCAGCGCGCCGCGGGCGTCATCATCTCGGACGGCGTCCGACACCGCCAGCGACATCCCGCTCATCGACCTGCGCGGCAAGCTGCCGAAGACCGACGCGTTCTTCTACGCGGTGGCGATCGATCGCGACGATCCGCGCGCGCTGAGCCGGCGCGTGAACCCGTACGCGCTGCGGGAAATCACCGACGACACGGGCGGCTACACCGAGGTCGTGAAGAGCACGACGGATCTGGGCCCCGCGACGGCGCGCATCGCCGACGAGCTGAACCATCAGTACACGCTTGGCTTCACGATGGGGCACCCGCCGGACGACCGTTTCCACAGCCTTCGCGTGCGGGTGTCGCGTCCGCAGCATCGCGTCCGCGCGCGACGAGGCTACGTGGCCACGAGCGCGCGCCGCCGGTACGTCACGGATCAGGAACGGTAGGTCCATGGGTCTATAGGTCCATGGGTCCATGGGAATGCGGCGGGCAAAGACCCATGGACCTATGGACCCATGAACCCATGGACTTCCCCGTCATTCCATCTTCTTGAGCGCCTCGGTCGCGCGATCGAGCGCCTTCTCTGAAGACGACGCCTCGCGCGTGGCCTCGCGCAGCTCGGCGTGCCGCGCCTTGAGCGCCGCCTGCGCCGCCTCCACCTCGGCCTGCGCCGACTTCTGGGCGCGATCGGCGTCGGCCAGTCGCGCCTTCGCCTGATCCAGCGCGGCCTTCGCGCGCCGCTCGGCCTCCGCCGCCGCGGAGAGCGCGTCCTGATGCCGCGCCGCGTCGCCGCGCGCGGCCTGGACCTTGGCGCGCGCGTCGCTGAGCCGTGGATTCGGCGCGGAACGAACCGGCATCGGAAGGACCGGCGCCAGCGTGGACTTCTTCGCCGGCGCGGCGCCGTCGGCCAGCGCCGCGAACGCCGCAAAGCCCGGAGGATCGAGGTCCTCCTGCAGGCGTCCCCGGGCGTGACGCGCCGCGGCGGCGCCGTGCGCGCCGATGGCGTCGAGCGTCACGCGAAGGCGTTCGGTGAGGGCCGGACTGAGCGGCGTGCCCTCCTCGGCGGCCCGCGCCGTGGCCCGCGCGACCAGTGTGTCGAGAGCCGCCTTGCGATCCCCGGCGGCCGAGGCGTGCGCCGCCCCGGGACGCCGGCCCTCGAGCAGCGACTTCTCACCCGCGCGGACCCGGTCCGCCGCCTTCAGGAACACGTCGAAGTCCACGCGCGCGCCCCAGTACAGCTGGTTCACCAGCCACGCGGTGTAGGTCGGCTTGGCCAGCCCGCGGACGCGGGCGGCCTCCGCATCTCGTCCCTCCTTCTTGAGACGAGCGGCGAGCCCGTTGCGCGTGCCGACGAACTCGGCGAAGGGCGCCTGGAACAGGACGTCGAGCTCGCGTTCGAGATTGGTCATCTGGGGCTGGCGGGAAGAACGGTCCGATCATACCCTTAGGAGTGATGCGCCCTTTGACCCTGCGTTCCGCCCTCATCCTCGCTGCGTGCCTGTGCCTGTCGCCGGTTGCCGCCGTCGCCCAGAAGCCCTTGCCGCCGCTCGACAGCAAGCTGACGCCGGACCCGGTCGTCACGACCGGGACCCTGCCGAACGGCCTGCGCTATTACGTCCGCACGAACGGCGTGCCCGAGCACCGCGTGCAGTTCCGGCTCGCCGTGAAGACCGGCTCGGTCTTCGAGGCCGACGATCAGCGCGGGCTCGCGCACATGCTCGAGCACATGGCGTTCAACGGCACGGCGCACTTCAAGCCGGACGAGCTCGTGAACTACTTCGAGTCGGCCGGGGCGCGGTTCGGGGCGCACGTCAACGCGCAGACGTCCTTCGACGACACGATCTACATGCTGCAGGTCGCCAGCGACCGTCCCGGGCTCGTCGACAAGGCGCTGCTCGCGCTGTCGGACTTCGCCGGCGGCATGACGCTCACGTCCGGCGGAGATCGACAAGGAGCGTGGCGTCGTCATCGAGGAATGGCGCCTCGGACAGGGCGCGGGATCGCGGCTGTTCGACAAGCAGGCGCCGGTCGTCTTCTACCACTCGCGGTACGCGGAGCGCCTGCCGATTGGCACGCCGGAGATCCTGAGGACGTTCACGCCCCAGCGCCTGCGTGACTTCTACGAGACGTGGTATCGCCCCGACCGCATGGCCGTCTCCGTCGTCGGCGACGCCGACCCGGCGGCGATCGTGAAGACGATCGAGCAGTACTTCGGCCCGATGAAACCGAAGCGTGCCGCGGTGCCGGAGCCCGAGCGCGCGCTGCCGCCGCATGCCGAGACGGTGATCAGCATCGCGTCGGATTCGGAGGCCCAGGCGTCGACCGTGACGTTGATGCGCACGTCGCCGACGCTCGAGGACGACCGCGTGGGCGATTACCGTCGCGACCTCGTGCGCCGGCTGATGTTCCAGATGATGAACGTCCGGTTCGGCGAGCTCGCCCGCAAGGCCGATGCGCCGTTTCTGGCCGCGGGCACCGGCGAGGACACCATCACGGCGAAGTCGTCCGCGACGACCGTGGGCGCGCAGGCCGAGGACGGACGCATCCTCGACGCGCTGCGCGCGATGATCGTCGAAGCACGCCGCGCGCGCCAGTTCGGGTTCAGCGAGTTCGAGCTGGAACAGGGCCGCCGGCGGCTCCTCTCGTTCTACGAGACGGCCGTGGCCGAGAAGGGCAAGACCGAGAGCGCCAGCTACGCCGACGAGTACATCCGGAATTTCCTGACGGGCGAACCCTTCCCGGGCATTCAGGCCGAATACGACATGACGCACGCGATGCTGCCGGGCGTCACGCTGGCGGAAATCGGCGAGTCGGCCAAGGACCTGCTGCAGGAGGACAACCGCGCCGTGCTCATCGCCGCGCCGGACAAGGCCAGCGTCAAGCTGCCCGACGAGGCCGCAGTCCGTCAGGCCCTGTCGCAGGCCTCGACGCAGGCGATCGAGCCGTGGAAGCCCCAGGAGGCGCACAGTCAGCTCATCGGCGCGCCCCCGGTGCCGGGCCACATCACGGGGACGCGTGAGATTGCGCCGCTCGGCGTCACGGTCGTCACGCTGTCGAACGGCGTCGACGTGTGGCTGAAGTCCACGGACTTCAAGAACGACGAGGTCCTCATTACCGGCGTCGCGCGCGGCGGCGCGGCGAATGCGCCGGCTGACGACTACCTGAACACGGTGCTCGCCGCCTCGCTCGTCAACGTGGCCGGCGTCGGCGGCATCCCGCCGCCGGAGCTGGCCAGCATGCTGGCCGGACGCCTGGCCAACGTGACGCCCTTCATCGATCTCGCGACACGGGGCGTGCGCGGCGCGGCCCGTCCGCAGGATCTCGAGCTGGCGCTGCAGCTCACGTATCTCAACTTCACCTCGCCCAACGCCGACGAGGCGTCGCTCGCGTTGATGAAGCGGCAGCTGAACGCGCTCGTCGCCAACCGTCAGACCGATCCGGGCGCGGCGTTCGCCGACAAGGTGCGCTCGCTCAACACCGGCGACAGCCGCCTCGTGCGTCCGATCAGCTCGGAGGGCATCGCGAGCCTGAAGCTCGACAAGATGCACCAGGCCTACGTCAACGCCTTCGGCAACGCGGCTGACTTCACGTTCTTCATCGTCGGCACGTTCAAGGTGGACGACGTGAAGCCGCTGCTCGAGCGGTACGTCGCGTCGCTGCCGTCCAAGGGACAGAAGAGCGCGGACGTGCCCAAGCCGATCGACTTCCGCTTCCCTGCCGCCGTCGACCCACGCCGAAGTGGCGAAGGGCCGCGAGCCGAGAAGCGAGACCGCCATCACCTATTTCGCCGACGCGACGACCGACGACGGCACGCGAGCGCTGGCCGACATGGCAAGCGACGTGCTGGAGATCCGCCTGCGCGAGCTGCTGCGCGAGAAGCTCGGCGGCACCTACAGCGTCTCGGTGTCGTACAGCGACACGCTGCCCGACAAGGGCTACGGGTCGATCGGCATCGACTTCGGCAGCTCGCCGGAGAACGCGAAGTCGCTGGCGGCCGACGTGCTCAAGACGGTCGCCGAACTGCAAAAGACGGGTCCCACGGCAGAGGAAGTGCACAAGGTCGTCGAGCAGGAGCGGCAGGACCTCGAGACCGCCGCGCGCCAGAACGGGTACTGGCTGTCGTCGCTGCAGTCCTCGCTCGTGACCGGGCGGGATCCCCTGCGCATCCTCGGGCGCACCGACGCGCTGAAGCTGATCACGATCGAGAGCCTGCACAAGGCGTTCGTCCGCTTCTTCCCGTCGAACCGCTACACCGTCGCGACGCTGATGCCCGAAGCGCCCGCGGCCGCATCGACCGCGCCGCCCGCGCATCCCTAGACGACTCTCGCTCCCCGGAGCCTTCATGACGCGGCGTTTCGCGAGCGTGTTCCTGATTCTCGTCCTCTGGGTGCCGCTGGCCGCGCGAGCCGGCGCGCCGCCCGGCTACTACCGGTTCCCCGCCATTCACGGCGACACGCTCGTCTTCACCGCCGAAGGCGACCTGTGGCGCGTGCCAGTCTCCGGCGGCGTCGCCGAACGGCTGACGTCCCACGCCGGCCAGGAAGTCGACGCCGCCATCTCGCCGGACGGCACGCAGGTGGCGTTCTCGGGACGCTACGAAGGACCGCAGGAGGTCTACGCGCTGCCGCTCGCCGGCGGGCTGCCGCGTCGGCTCACGTGGTCCGCGGGCGCGTTCGCTGACGTGGTCGGATGGACGCCGACCGGCCACGTCCTCTACGCGAGCGACGTGCGCTCGACGTTGCCGAACACACAGCTGTTCGATCTCGATCCGGCGACCGGCGAGAGCGCCGCGCTCCCGCTCGAGCAGGCCAGCGACGGCACGTACGGGCCGGACGGAACGCTCTACTTCACGCGGCTCCCCTTCCAGGGCAGCCACACGCGGCGCTACAAGGGCGGCACGGCGCAGAACCTCTGGAAGTTCGCGAAGGGCGACGCCGAAGCGACGCCGCTGACCGCGGACTACGCGGGCACCAGCAAGACGCCGATGTGGTGGAACGGCCGCATCTACTTCGCCAGCGATCGCGACGGCACGATGAACCTCTGGTCGATGCGGCCGGACGGATCCGATCCCACGCAGCTGACCAGGCACAGCGACTTCGAGGTGCAGAGCCCCTCGCTCGACGCGGGCCGTATCGCCTACCAGCACGGCGCCGACATTCGCGTCTACGACATCCAGTCGGGCACCGATCGCGCCGTGCCGATCACGCTCGTCTCGGACTTCGACCAGATGCGCGAGAAGTGGATCACCAAGCCGATTGACTGGATCACCAGCGCGCATCTCTCGCCCTCCGGCGATCGCGTCGTCTTCACCGCGCGCGGCGGCGTCTTCGTCGCGCCCGCCGAGCAGGGCCGGCTCGTCGAGGTCACGCGAGGCAAGCTGACGCGGTGGCGCAACGGCCGGTTCATGCCCGACGGAAGCTCGCTCGTGGCGTTGTCGGATCAGTCGGGCGAGCTCGAGTTCTGGAACCTGCCGGCGAGCGGCATCGGCACGCCGTCGCAGGTGACCACGGGCGGGTCGGTGTTCCGGTGGGACGGCCTTCCGTCGCCGGACGGCAAGTGGCTCGCGCACCGCGACCTCGATCGCCGGCTGTGGATTCTCGATCTCGCGAAGAAGACCGAGACGAAGATCGGCGACGACCCCGACGGCGACTTCGACGATTTGACGTGGTCGCCCGACAGCCGCTTCCTCGCGTATACCGCGCCTGACGCCAACCAGGTCTCGCGCATCTCGGTGTGGGAAGCCGCCACGGGCAAGGTCACGCCGATCACGACGGATCGCTACGAGAGCTACAGCCCGGCCTGGACGTCCGACAGCAAGTGGCTCTACTTCCTGTCGGATCGGACGTTCGTGTCGACCGTCCCCAGCCCGTGGGGTTCGCGCGAGCCGGAGCCGTTCTTCGACAAGCAGACGAAGATCTATCACGTCGCCATGGCTCCGGGGCTTCGCTCGCCGTTCCAGCCCGCCGACGAGCTGATGCCGAAGGACGAGGAGAAGAAGGACGACGAGAAGAAGGACGACGAGAAGAAGGACGAGCGAAGAAGAACGAGGCGAAGAAGACGGAAGGCAAGAAAGACGAGGCGAAGAAGCCCGCGCCGTTCACGCCAGACCTGAGCGGCATCGAAAGCCGGCTCATCGAAGTGCCGCTGCCCGCCGGCAACTACAACTCGCTGTCGCTCGACGACAAGCGCCTGTATGTGCTCTCGCGCGAGTCAGGCCGCGGCGCCACGAACTCGCTCAAGACGCTCGCCCTCGACCGCAAGCGTCCCGAAGCCGAGACCTTCCTCGACAAGGTGGACAGCTACGAGCTCTCCGCCGATCGCAAGAAGCTGCTCGTCCGCAAGGACAACGACTTCTACGTGATCGATGCCGGCGCCAAGGCGCCGGGCGAGCTCGAGAAGTCGGCCGTGCCGCTCAAGGACTGGCGGCTGCACTTCGACGTCCGCGACGAGTGGCGCCAGATGTTCGTCGAAGCGTGGCGGCTCGAGCGCGATTACTTCTACGACCGCGGGATGCACGGCGTGGACTGGAAGGCCGTCCGCGCGAAGTACGAGCCGCTGGTCGATCGCCTGACGGACCGCGACGAGCTGTCCGACCTGCTCGGGCAGATGGTCAGCGAGCTCTCCGCGCTGCACATCTTCGTCTTTGGCGGCGACGCGCGCGCGGGCACCGACGACGTGTGGCCGGCCTCGCTTGGTGCGCGCCTCGAGCGCGATCAGGCCGCCGGCGGGTTCCGTGTGTCGCACATCTACCAGAGCGATCCGGACCGGCCGGATCGTCGATCCCCGCTCGCGCGGCCTGGCGTGGACGTGCACGAAGGCGACGTGATCGACCAGGTGAACGGGATCCCGGCGCTGTCGGCGCCGGCGCTCGAGGCGCTGCTCCGCGGCGAAGCGGGCCGGCAGGTGCGGCTGCACGTGAAGCCCGCGTCAGGGCGCCGCCCGCGACGTGATCGTCGTGCCGCTCGCGCCGAGACCAGACGTTCAACCTGCGCTACGACGATTGGGAGTACACCCGGCGGATGACCGTCGAGAAATCGGGCGACGGCCACATCGGCTACGTGCACCTGCGCGCGATGGGGTCCGAGGACATCGCGCAGTGGACGCGCGAGTACTACCCGGTCTTCAACCGCGACGGCCTGATCATCGACGTGCGCCACAACAACGGCGGCAACATCGACAGCTGGCTGCTCGGCCGCCTGCTGCGCAAGGCGTGGTTCTACTGGCAGCCGCGCGTCGGCCGCCCGTACTGGAACATGCAATATGCGTTTCGCGGCCACATCGTCGTGCTGGTCGACGAGGACACGGCGAGCGACGGCGAGGCGTTCGCGGAAGGCTTCCGGCGCCTCGGCATCGGGAAGCTGATTGGCACCAGAACCTGGGGTGGCGAGGTCTGGCTCTCGGCCGACAACGGCCTCGTCGACCGCGGCATCGCGACGGCGGCCGAGTACGGCGTCTACGGGCCCGAAGGCGCGTGGCTGATTGAAGGCCACGGCGTCGACCCCGACGTCGTCGTGGACGACCTGCCGCACGCGACGTTCGGCGGCGCGGATGCGCAACTGGACGCCGCGGTGAAATACCTGCAGGATCTCATTCGCACGCAGCCGGTCCCTGTGCCGCCGGCGCCGCCCTACCCCATCAAGCGGCTGGGTGCGTCGGAGAAGCCGGCACGGCAACAGTAGAAGGACGGTCATGAAGAAGTGTCCGGTACTGCGCGGAGGAGATTCAGGACGCCGCTATCAAGTGCCGGTTCTGCGGCTCGATGCTCGACGGGTCGCAGGATGTGGGCGCATCGCCCCCGGCCGCCGGCGCGTCGACGTCGTCCTCGTCGGCAGCGCAATCGCTGGCCGAGGGGCCGCAGAGCTCCTCCTGGATCGCCATCGCCGTGCTCGTGTTGCTGGTGGCCGGTATCGCCGGGCTCTTCTTCGTGGCGCGCTCGCGAAGCAGCGACGAGTCGTTGCCACTGGGGACGAGCTCGCCGACTGCGGCGGCGACGCTCGCACCGTCGCAGCCCACCCAGGGCGACTACCAGTTCCTCGACCTGGCGTGGGGCTCGTCCCGCGAGGCCGTGCAGTCGAATCTCAAGGCCCGCAGCTTCAATCGACTCGAACGGGACGAGGACGGCGACGAGCAGTACCAGGGACGCGTCGATGGGCGCGACGCGGCGGTCTACGCGATGTTCGCCGGCGACAAGCTCTCCAAGGTGATGGTCCTCATGCTCGCGCCAGACTCCGGCGGCGTGTACGAGCTGGCAAAGCAGAGCGTCGCGGCCGCGTACGGCCAGCCCGCGCGCCAGCAGGGCGCCGCGGTGATCTGGCCCGAACGGAACGGCTCACTCGTGTGGGTGACGCAGGATGCCTCGGACCACCGGACGAAAGTGAACTACGAATCGGCTGGATGGCCGGCCGAGTCGAGGCGCCGCCGCGGGAAGTGACGGCGAGGGAACGAATCAGGGCGTGCCGCGCACGACAGTCGCCTTGCGTTCGAGCTTGCCCCAGCCGACCGCCTGCCCGCGGATCGCGATCAACGTCGACTTCACGGCGACGTAGTACATCAGCTGCCGATACCAGAACCGCTGCAGCGGCAGCCAGATGAGCAGCGACCACTCCTCGCGCCGCTCGAGCAGGAAGCCGAGCACCGCCGCGAGGCCATCCACCGCGATGAAGACTGCGTAGTAGAACAGCGTCCGGGAGAACGTGTCGGGCGAATACTCCAGCGGATGCTGGAACGACTGCGCCGCCGCGGCGATGCCGGAGACCACCAGCTCGAGGTCCATCACCGGCGACACGAGCGGGAAGATGACCTGGAACAGCAGCAGGTTCGGCAGCGCCACGAGCCCGAGCGATCCGAAGCGCGGCCGGAAGATCGCGTCACGCTGCTTCCATGCGGCCTGCAGCGTGCCGTACATCCAGCGGAAACGCTGCTTCAGGAGCGCCGACGTCGTGTCTGGCGCCTCGGTCCACGCGACCGCCCGATCCTCGTACGCCACGTGCCAGCCGGAACGGAGGATGGTGAGCGTGAGATCGGTGTCCTCCGCCAGCGTGTCGTGCGAGAACCCGCCGGCGTCGATGACCAGCTGACGCCGCCACGCGCCGACGGCGCCAGGGACGACGGTGATGCAGTTGAGAAAATCGAACGCGCGCCGATCGAGGTTCTGGCTGGTGATGTACTCGAGCGCCTGCCAGCGCGTGAGGAGGTTGACGCGGTTGCCGACCTTCGCGTTGCCCGCCACGGCCGCGATGCGCGGATCCGTGAAGTGCGCGGTCAGCCTCGCCACGGTGTCCGTCTCGAAGATCGTGTCGGCGTCGATCGCGACGACGATATCCGCGTCCGTCTGACGGAGGCCGAAATTGAGCGCCGCCGCCTTGCCGCCGTTCGGGCGCGTGAACGCGCGGACTCGCGGCTCGTGGGCGAACAGCTCCTTCGAGTGCGCGTACGTCCCGTCGGTGGAACCGTCGTCGATGACGAGAATCTCGAACGACGCGCCCTCGGAGGCCAGCAGCGATGAAATCGTTCGATCGATCACCTTCACTTCGTTGTAGGCCGGGACGATGACGGCGACTCGAAGCGGCGCCTCGCCCGGAGGCCGCCGGCGGAAGCGCTGCCCGATGGCCAGCGTCGCCAGCAGCAGCAGGCGCAGGCAGCCCAGCACGAGCCCGACGATGAAGAGCACCTGGAGGATGCCGTTGAACGCCCCGAGCGCGAGGAATGCCGCGTCGACGATGAGCAGCGACGCGCGCTCGCCTTCGGGAACGGGCGGCATCACGACGTCGCGGCTGACGCCGAGAAGCTGCGAGATCGGCACGATCGAGAACCCCTGGGCCCTCAGCTTGTCGATGATGAGCGGCAGCGCCGCGACGGTCTGCGTGCGGTCTCCGCCGCTGTCGTGCAGCAGGATCGACGTGCCCGCTGCCGGTCTTGCGCGAGGTCGACCGTGTCTTGCACGATGCGCGAGACGCCCGGGCTCTTCCAGTCCCCCGGGATCGATGCCGATGCCGATCGTGTAGTAGCCGCGGGTGCTCGTGAGCACCAGCGGCTGCACCTGATCCGGCGTCTCGGGTTCGACGTCCTCCGCGTAGGGCGGGCGGAACAAGAGCGAACGGCGCCCGAGGCGCGCCTCGAACAGGCGCTCCGTCGCGTTCAGCTCGAGGCGAAACTGCTGCTTGGTGATGTTCGACGAATCAGGGTGCGTGAAGCTGTGGTTCCCGATCTCGTGGCCCTCGCGGACGATTCGCTCGAGCAGCGTCGGGTGCAGGTCCGCGTTGAGGCCGATGACGAAGAAGACGGCCTTGGCGTCCTTCGCCTTCAGGATGTCGAGGATCTTCGGCGTGTAGACCGGATCGGGCCCGTCGTCGAACGTCAGCACGACCTGCTTGCCAAGACCGCGGCCGCGGCGCTCGATCACGTACGCCGACGGGTATGAATCGAACCGTTCGCTGGAGATGAGACCGCGAAGCCGGGTCGTACCCGACGGTGCGCGAGCCCTCGCGTGGCGTCGCCGTGACCTGCAGCACTTCCCCTTCGCCCTCGTAGTCGAGGTCGTACCCGTACTTCAACGGCTCGAGCGACTTCGCCGCGGCCTCGCCCAGATCCGCGCGCTGCTCGAAGACGTTCCAGGCGGTCGGGTCCTCGGATCCGAGCCGCCACAGCGCGAGCCCCGCGACGCCCAGGTTGGTCACGTTCCGGACCTGGTTGTACGCGGTGACGCCGTCGAGGAACCAGACGTGATGCACCTGGCTGTGCTCGTCCGCATAATCGAAGGTCGGATTGAGGCTGTCGGAGTCGAGGACGGCGTGGCCCTCCGATTCGTACGCCTCGCGCATCGCCTCCTGGAACGACAGCTGGTTGCCGTGACCGGCGCGCCCCTCGATCCAGTCGTAGCCGTAGTTGCCGACCGCGACGACCAGATGCGCCGCGCCCACGTCGGCGGCGCGGCGGGCGACGCCGTCCACGAACCACGCCTGCGAGGCGACCGGACCGGCGTCGGACTCGCCCGCGTGCTCGTCGTAGGCCATCAGCACGAGCCGATCCGTGCACTGCCCGAGCCCCTTGTAGTCGAAGGCCTGATCGTCGAGAGGCACGGACTCGGACAGCGTCCACCCGCGCGGCTTGAAGGCGTCCTTCAGCTCGCACATGAAGTCGACGAGCAGCGGCTGCCGATTCTTCGGGACCGCCTCGAAGTCCACGTTGACGCCGCGGAACCCATGGCGCTCCACGAACGACGTGATGCCGGCGATGGTCCTGGCGCGCGCCGCCGGGTTTCCGAGCATCGCCCCGATGCGCGCCGACTGCCAGTCGAGCGTATCGGGGTTGAAGTTGTTGATGAGCGGCAGCACGCGCAGATCGGGGCGGCGCAGCTTGACGAAGTCGAGCACCTCCTGCCGGCGGGGCGGGTTGTTCTCGATCAGGTTGCCGTTCTCGTCGCCGAGATGGAGCCACTCGGGCACGAGCACGTCGATGCGGCCGATGTTCTGCCTGAGCGAGGTGAAGCTCGTGTCGTCCCAGTTGACGAAGAACGCGTAGAGATCGGTCGGGCGCGGCGTTGGGGGCGCCACACGAACCGCGGACACGGACCGCAACCGCTCGTTCCTCAGCTCAACCTTCGTGGCCTCGAGCTTCCGCTCACCGAGTTTCGGCGGACGCTCGGGTCGTGGCGGCAGCAGGCGATGCTGCGGCAGCGGTGCGACCGGGGGCAGCCCAAGGCTCGGCAGCACGGGGTTCACCAGCACGGTGCCGACGACGGCGATGAGGGCCAGGGAGGCGAAGATGCCGATCGCGCGGCCAAGGCGCGTGAACCAGCGCCAGCGGCGCTGGTGAGGATCGTAAAAAACTGGCGCGGTCATCCGCCCGGAATCGAGCCTACTCGGCAAACGGCAGCTTTCGGTCGCCGCGGCGCGGCGTGCCGAGCTGCCGGCGGCGACGGTGCTGCAAGTCGGCGATGACGGCCGCCGAGACCGACTCAGACAGTTCGCGCAGGACGGCGGCGACCATGCGATCGCGCCGGACGCCGAGGGTCATCGGCGGCGTGAACAGCTCGGCGACGTCGACGTCGAGCGCCCGCGCGATGAGCTCGAGGGTCTCGGTGCTGCAGTGCCCGCCCTTGAGCACGTGCAGGACCGTGCTCCGGTTGATGCCAGCCAGACGCGCCAGCTCCTGCCGCGTCATGCCCCGCTCGGCCAGCAGCGCGCGGATCGAATCCCGCCAGACGGCCATGTGAGGGAAGCATACAACAGGGATCAGGGTGCAGGGTGCAGGGTGCAGAGTCCAGCTCTGACGTAGGCCGGGCCTCCAGGCCCGGCATGTGGACCGTCGCCGGGGCTGAAGCCCCGCCCTACGTGCCAATGTTCGCTCGACTAGAACCGGAATCGCGCGGCCACCTGCGCCAGCCGTCCTGGCGCCGCCGAGAGGCTCTCGCCGAACGTCGGCCGATCGATGAAGCTGTCGGGCAGATCGAGGTTCGCGCGGTTCAGCAGGTTGTAGATCTCGGCCCGCAGCTCGAGTCGCCGCGTGCCACCGAGGTCCAGCGTGCGGACGATGGCCGTGTCGACGCTGACGAATGCCGGCCCGGTCAGGATGTTCCGGCCGGCGTCGCCAAACGTGTACTGGGGCGCGGTGATGAACGCGCGTCCCTCGTACGTCACCGCGCCGGCGGTGCCCACCGGCACTTCGTTCGGCCGGTCGTACCCGAACTGGCCGCCCAGATTTCCGGTGTTGCTGTTGTCGGTGCTCACGCGGGGCGTGAACGGCCGGCCGGTCTCTGCCGTAAAGAGCGCGCTCAGCTGCCAGCCGCGCCCCCAGACGGATCCGCTCGACGGCAGTTGCCAGATCGCCGCGGCGACAACGCGATGGCGGACGTCGAAGTCGGACGACTGCGCGTTCGAGTTCCGGGTGCCGGCTGTCCTGCGGCGTGTTGTCGTTGCCGTCGCTCGCGAGAAACGCCGACTGGTCGTCGATGGAGTGGCCCCACGTCCACGCGCCGCGCAGCCAGAGCCCGCGGGCCTGTGGACGCTCGACCCGCACTTCGAGCGCGTTGTAGCTGGACGATGCCAGGGGCTCGATCCACAGCACGTCGCCGTAGCCGGGAATCGGCCGGCGGGCGTCCACCGGACCGGGACCGGGCGGCGGCTGATTGAGATTCAGCTTTCGCACCAGGTTGACGCCATGGGAGCCGACCCACCGCACGGCGATGTCCGTGCCGGCGACGCGGCCTTCCAGGGCGACGCTCCCCTGATGCGCGTAGCCGTTCGGAAAATCCGGCGCCAGCGAGTTCACGGCGGGCGGCGGCGCGAACCCGGCTGAAGGCGGAAACGGCACGCTCGCGGTCGGACCGTTCGGTCCGGGCACGTAGATGCTCAAGCCGAAGTACGGCGGATTGAAGTACAGCGCGGAGTTCTCGATCAGCGTCCCGCTGTCATAGAAGAGCCCGTATCCGCCCCTCAGCAGCAGCCGCCCATCGTCGCGCAGGCTCCAGCTGACCCCGACTCTCGGCGCGAAATTGAGCGCGTCGGTCGACACGCCCGCGCGCGGGACGCCGTCCTGCCCCACCGGCTTCAGCGTCGCCGTGACAGGATCGAAGATCGCCATGCGGTCGTTGGCATCGACCGGCGCGGTGTTGAGCTCGTAGCGCAGGCCGAGGTTCACGGTCAGGCGATCGCTGACACGCCAGTCGTCCCCCGCGAACAGATCGAACGCCGTCGTCCTCAGCGCCTGCGGGTTGTCGTTCACGGCGAGCAGCGTCACCGTCGGCAGCCCCAGCAGCAGATCCGCGACGCGCGTTGCCGGTGTAGGCGCCCTGGAAATCGAGCTGGCCCCTCGAGAAGAGGTGGTTGTAGCCGTCAGACGAGTAGTGTCGAAGCTCGCCGCCGACCTTGAGGAAAGTGACGCCCGCGATCGACGCTGACGGTGTCGGTGACGTGCAGCGTGCTCGTCCGCCGCACCACGGGCAGCGACACGTCATCGCCAACCGGATCGAGACCGGTGACCGAGAGCGCGGGATACCCGAGGTCGTCGTGTCCGAGTGACGGCCCGGTCATGCCCAGCGCGGCGTAGCCGTCTACGCCGACGTTGTCGGGAAACACGTCGCGCGCCAGCCGATTCCAGCCGACGCGCAGGTCGTTGAACGTGTGCTGGCCCGAACGCGCGTGCCGAGCCGACGACGAGGTTGTACGTGCCGTCGACCGTGCGTGTGCCGAAGCCCGGCACGTTCTTGCCGGGTCCGGGGAACGCGAGATCGTGGTCGTCGCGCGCGTAGCTGTAGCGCACGAAGAGCGGCACTCTCGCGTTCGACGGCCGATCGAAGCGTCCGGTGAACTGCCACGTGTCGTCGGGCGCGATCGGAGACGACACGAAGTTGCCCGAGGCGTCCGTGCGATTCGCGCGCGGGAAGAGATCGAGCATGCGCAGGCCCGTCGCGTCGAATCGCGACGCGGGAATCCGATTGCCTGGGAACGGCTGGCCGGTCGCCGGGTCGATGATCGGCGTCGCCAGCGCGCTGAAGTCTCCCGCCCGTTCGGCGTCGCCCGGCACGTTGGCGACGCGCGTATCGCCCGACCGATCGCGCGTCCCCTCGAGGCTGGCGAAATAGAAACTCTTCAGCGGCGCGATCGGGCCGCCGATCGTTCCGCCGGCCTGGACGCGACGACGGTAGGGCTCGTCCTGGTCCGGCGGATCCAGCGGCCCGCGTGCCTGCAGCGCACGGTCGCGGCCGAACGCGTACAACGATCCCGTCGTGCGATCGCTTCCCGACTTCAGCACCACGTTGACCTGCGCGCCGGCGCTGCGTCCGTACTGCGCGTCGTAGGTGTTCGAGATCAGCGTGAACTCCTGCACGGCGTCGAGGCTCGGCGTGACGAGCACGCGGTTGAGAAACAGGTCGTTGTTGTCGACGCCGTCGAGCAGGAAGTTGTTCGAGGCCTCGCGCGCGCCCGCGGCGTTCAGCGGCGTCCCGCCTTCGCCGGAGAGGCGTGACCCGGGCGCCGGCGGCGCGACACCCGGCGCCTGCCAGGCATATTCGCCGACGTCGCGGCTCGCCACTGGCGTCATCGTCAGGATCTGGCCGCTGAAGATCTCGCCGACGGCCCCGGACCCGGCGCGAATCTCCGCGCTGTCGCCGTTCACCTGGACCGTCTCGTGCACGTCCCCGGCCTGCAGCACCAGCCGAAGCGTCCTGACGGCGCCCGCTTCCAGGTGGAACCGATCGATGACCGCTGTGCGAAACCCGGTGAGCGTTGCGGCAAGCCGGTAGTCGCCTGCCGACAGCAGCGGGATGGCGGCGGTGCCCTCGGCGGTCGTCTCGGCACGGCGCTCGACGGCCGTCGCCTGATTTCGGACGGTCAGCGTCGCGCCGGGCAGGCGGCCGCCGGTGGCGTCTTCGATCCGGACGAAGAGCGTTGCCGTCGCGGGCTGTGCCGGAAGCCGGACCGGAAGCAGCAGGAGAATCGCGCAGGCCAGAAGCAGGCGCGGGCGGACACGAAACATGGTGCAGCGGGACTCTCTAGCGATTATAGGGTGCTCTTCTCTATGATGAACGAGCCGCCCAGTCGGCGGCAGGACACACGGCATGCTGCTCGAGCGTTTCGAAGACAAGGGTCTCGCCCACTACTCGTACGCCCTGGGCTGTGAGTCTGCGGGCATCGTCGCGATTGTCGACCCGCGGCGGGACGTGGATGTCTACCGCGAGTTCGCGCACCAGCGCGGGCTCCGCATCACGCACGTCCTTGAAACGCACATCCATGCAGACTTCGCGTCCGGCGCCAGGGAACTGGCCGAACGCACCGGCGCGGAACTGTGGCTGTCGGCGTACGATGCCGGCGAGCTCTACGAAGTCGCGTTCCCGCACCACCCGATGCACGACGCGGAGGCGCTCACGCTCGGCAACGTGCGAATCGAGGCGCGGCACACCCCGGGTCACACGCCTGAGCACCTCGCGTTTCTCGGGTTCGAGCTCGCGCGCGCGCCGACCACGCCCGCGGTGATGCTGTCGGGCGACTTCCTGTTCGTCGGGTCGCTCGGCCGTCCCGACCTGATCGGCGAACACGCCAAGGTCGCGCTCGCCAACGCACTGTACAACTCGGTGACGCAGGTTCTGCCGCCGCTGCCGGACGGCCTGGAGATTCATCCCGCCCACGGCGCCGGGTCGATGTGCGGGTCCGGCATGAGCGCCCGGCCGATGTCGACGCTCGGCTTCGAGCGTGTCGCCAATCCGTACCTGCGCGCCGGGCTCGGTCGCGACGCCTTCGTCGCCGAGATTCTCGGCCACGTGCCGCCGTTTCCGCCGTACTACAAGCGGATGAAGCAGCTCAACGCGCGTGGCCCGGCGACATTGGATCTTCCACGTGGCCTGAAGTCGATCGACGCGCACGAATTCCATGCGCTCGTCGACAGCGGATACGTCGTCGTCGACGCGCGCGACCAGTTGTCGTTCGGCGCCGGCCACATCCCGGGGGCCTTTGGCGTCGGCACCTCGGGCAGCCAGTCCACGTGGGCCGCCTGGGTCGTGCCGTACGAGACACCTCTGCTGATCGTCTGCGACCATCCGGCTGATGCGGAAACCACGATGCGTGCGCTCGTGCGCGTAGGCCTGGACGACGTGCAGGGGTATCTCGACGGCGGCATGGCGACGTGGATTGAGAACGGTTACCCCGTGGCGCACACGCGACAGGTGTCGCCGATCGAGCTGGCGGAGGAGCTCCCACGCGGGCGCGTCACGGTCGTCGACGTCCGGACGCGACGACGAGTGGAGCGACGGCCACGTGGCGGGCGCGCGGCACCTGATGGCGGGGACGCTGGCCGATCACGCGACGAGCCTCCCGCGTGACGGCGTCACGCTCGCGCTCATGTGCGGCACCGGCTATCGTTCGACCGTCGCCGCCAGCGTGCTCGAACGCACCGGCTTCACGAACCTGGTCAACCTGACCGGCGGCATGGCGGCATGGCAGCATGCCGGATTGCCGGTCGAGCGCTCCTAGCCAGATGCTCTCCGCGACGCACGTCTCGAAGAGCTTTGCCGGTATCCGCGCGCTGGCCGACGCCTCGCTCGAGGTGCGCGCGGGCGAGGTCCACGCGCTCGTCGGCGAGAACGGCGCCGGCAAGTCGACGCTCGTCCGCATCCTCACGGGCGCGCTCGCGCCGGACTCGGGCGAGGTCACGTTCGGCGGACATCGCGTCACGACCTTCTCGCCGCTTGAAGCGCGTCGGCTGGGCATCGTCGCGATCCATCAGCACCCGTCGCTGTTTCCCGACCTGAGCGTCGCCGAGAACCTCGCGATTGGGCTTCGAAGAGACGGGCCCGTTCTCGCGCATCGACTGGGCCGCGCGGCGCGCGCGCGCGACGGCGCTGCTGGCGTCGGTGGGGGCGCGCATCGACGTCGATCGTGAAGCCGCGTCGCTGAGCCTGCCCGAGCAGCAGCTCCTCGAGATCGCTCGTGCGCTTGGCGCGAAGGCGAAGCTGCTGATTCTCGACGAGCCCACGGCGTCGCTGACGCCGCAGGAAGTCGATCGCCTCTTCGCGCTTCTGGGCGGCCTGCGCGCCGCGGGGACCGCGATCGTCTACATCACCCACAGACTCGACGAGCTGCCGCGCCTGGCGGACCGCGTCACCGTCCTGCGCGACGGCACGACCGTCGGCACCGAAGAGATGAAGGGCGTCACGCAAGCCCGGCTGATTCAGTTGATGGTGGGACGCGAGGTCGCCACCGTGTTCCCCAAGCGGACGGTGCCGATTGGCGAGGCGGTGCTCGAAGTCACGGGCCTCAGCGCGAGCTCGGTCGGTCTGCGTGACGTGTCGTTCCAGGTGCGCCGGGGCGAGATCGTCGGCATCGCCGGGCTGGTCGGCGCCGGACGCACGGAGCTGGCGCGCGTGCTCTTTGGCCTCGAGCCGGCGACCGCCGGCGGGGTGACGCTGAACGGCCAGCCGGTCGCGCCGCGATCGCCGGAAGAGGCGATCGCGCGGGGCATCGCGTATCTCCCCGAAGACCGCCGGCGCCACGGCGTCGTGCTCGATCTCTCCATCGCGGCCAACCTCACGCTCGCGGCGCTCGATCGCGTCTCGCGCGCCGGCGTGCTCGATCGCGCCGCGGAGCAGCGTGTCGCGGACGACATGATCCGGTCGCTGGGGATCAAGACGCCGGGCGCGGACGTGCCCGTACGGCAGCTCTCGGGCGGCAACCAGCAGAAGGTCGCGCTCGGGCGCTGGCTGGTGCGCCCGCCGTCGTTGCTGATCCTCGACGAGCCGACGCAGGGCGTCGATGTCGGCGCCAAGGCTGAAATTCACCGCCTCATGGGCGACCTGGCGGCGCAGGGACTGGCGATCCTGATGATCTCGTCCGAGCTGCCCGAAGTGCTGGGCATGAGCGACCGCGTGCTCGTCATGCGCGGCGGCACGCTGGCCGCGTCGTTCACGCGCGACGAGGCCACGCCCGAGCGCGTGATGGCCGCCGCCTTCGGCACGGCCGCCTGATGCGGCCGTCCGCCGGCGCCTGGTCGCGCGAACGGCCGGCGGCCCTCGCGCTGGCCGCCCTCCTCGCCGTCCTCTCCGTGGCGGCGCCCGCTTTCTTCTCCCCCGGCAATCTCCGCGATCTCGTGATGGCCAACGCAGCCGTGCAGATCGTCGCGCTTGGCATGACCGTCGTGATCCTGACCGGCGAAGTGGACGTCTCGGTGGGCGCCTCGTTCGGCCTGTGCGCGGTCCTGTTCGGTCTGCTCGCGCAGGCGGGCATGCCCGTGCCGCTGGCGGCGGTCGGCCGCGATTCTGTGTGGCGGGCTCATCGGCCTCGTGAACGGGCTGCTCATCGGCGGGCTCGGCCTTCCCTCGATCGTCGTCACGCTGGCGCTGCTCGCGATCGTCCGCGATGGGCAGCGATGGGCCACGGAAGGCGCGTGGGTCCGCGATCTGCCGGCCGCGTTCCAGTGGTTCGGGCTCGGACAGGCGCGTGGAGAGACACTCGTGATCGCCGCGACCGGCGCTGCTGGTCGCGCTGCTCGCGTGGATGCTGCGCTCGCTGCCGGCGGGTCGCGCGATTTACGCCGTCGGCAGCGACGCAGAATCGGCCCGGCTCGCCGGCCTGCCGCCGCGCCTCGTCGTTGGCTCGGCGTTCGTCGTGTGCGGATTGCTGACGGGCCTGGCCGCGGTGCTCAACGCGATCAGGTTCGCCGAAGTGCCTGGAGCGCTCGGCGCCGGGCTCGAATTGAAGACCATCGCGGCCGTGATCGTCGGCGGCACGGTCATCACCGGCGGGCGCGGCTCGGTGGCGGGCACGGTGATCGGCGTCGCGCTGCTGGGCGCGATCGGGACGGGCCTGACGTTTCTCGGTATCAGCGCCTACTGGGAGCACGCGTTGCAGGGCGCGATCATCCTGGCGGCGCTGCTGTCGGATCGCGCGCTGTCGCGCGGACGGAGCGCCGTCGCATGACGGACGTCCGCCGGCAGGAGCTGGCGCTCGGCGGGATCCTGCTTGCCGAGATCCTGCTCTTTGCGGCGATCGCGCCGAATTTCGCGACGACGCAGAATGCCGCCGAGATCGTGCGGCTTGGCGTCGAGTCGGGGCTGCTGGCGATCGCGCTGACCCCGGTCGTGATCACCGGCGGCATCGACTTGTCATCCGGCGCGCTGCTCGGATTGGCCGCGGTGACGTGGGGCGCGCTCTGGCGCGATGCCGGCTGGTCGCCTGCGGCTGCGGCGGGCGGGGCGCTCGCGGTGGGCGCGGCGGGCGGCGCGCTGAACGGCTGGCTCGTCGCGCGGTGGAACCTGTCGCCCCTCATCGTCACGCTCGGATCCCTCTCGCTGTTTCGCGGGCCTGGCCGAGGGCCTCACGGGCGGCGTCGACAACTACACGGGCCTGCCGGCGCGGTTCCTGTGGCTCGGGCAGGGCTTTCTCGGCGGCGTGATCCCCGCGCAGGCGCCGTGGCTCGCCGTCATCGCGCTCGCCTACTGGCTGCTGCTCCATCGCAGCGTCAGGGGACGCACGTACTTCGCGATCGGCAACAACGCCGCCGCGTCACGGTTCGCGGGCGTTCCGGTGCCGAGGCGTCTCCTGGAGCTCTACATCGCCTCAGGCGTCCTGGCCGCGCTGGCCGCTATCATCTACGTCGCGCACCTCGGGCAGGCCAAGGCCGACGCCGGCACGGGCTACGAGCTCGATCGCCGTCACGGCGGTCGTGCTCGGAGGCACGGCCATCACGGGCGGCCGTGGCACCATCCCCGGCACCATCATCGGGCTGGCGACGATGGTCGTGCTGCAGAACGGGCTCCGGCTGGCGGCGCTGCCGGCGGAGCTGGCCGGCGTGCTGACTGGCGCGCTGCTGATTGTCGCGATTGGCGCGCCGCGCGTGCGCGCGCTTCTGGCCAACGCGCCCCCGAAATCAGGTGAGACCGGAGACGACATGCGCAACTCACAGCTCGCCGTGCTCTGCGGCGTGATCCTGGCATCGGCGGCCCTCATCGCCGGCAGCAACTGGTGGCTCGTCCGGAGCGTCGAGCGCGCGCATGGCGCGATGTCGGCCACCGCCATCGCCTGCGGCCGCAGCGCATGTGAGCGTCGCCATGATGCCGAAGGCCAAGGGCGATCCGTACTTCATCAGTTGCCGTCAGGGCGCCGAGGAGGCCGCGCGCGAGACGGGCGTCGATCTCATCTGGGATGGCCCGACCGAGCTCGATCCCGCCAGGCAGAACGAGGTCGTCGAGGCGTGGATCACGCGAGGCGTGAACGTCGTGGCCGTGAGCGTCGAGAACCAGGCCGCGATGTCGACCGTGCTGCGCAAGGCGCGTGGTCGCGGCATCAAGGTGCTGACCTGGGACGCGGACTCGGAGCCGGACGCGCGCGACTTCCTGATCAACCAGGCCACACCTCAGGGCATCGGCGAGACGTTGACCGACGAAGCCGCGCGGCTCCTCGGGGGCTCTGGTGATTTCGCGATCGTCACGGCATCTCTGAGCGCCGCGAACCAGAACCAGTGGATTGCGGTGATCAAGGCGCGCCTCGCGGAGAAGTATCCGAACCTGCACCTCGTCGCGATCAGGCCGAGCGACGGCGACCGCGATCGCGCATTTGCCGAGACGCAGACGATCCTCAAGGTGTATCCCAAGGTGCGGCTGATCATGGGCATCGCGGCGCCTGCCGTCCCCGGCGCCGCGGAAGCCGTCCGTCAGTCCGGACGCAAGGACGTCGTCGTCACGGGGCTCTCGCTGCCCAACATGTGCAAGCCGTACGTGCACGACGGCACCATCGGCAGCGTCGTCCTCTGGAACACCCGCGATCTCGGCTATCTCACCGTGCGCGCCGCGGCGGCGCTCGCAGGTGGCACCCTGTCGCGCGGCGCAGTCGTCGTTCCCGGCCGGCCGCCTCGGCACGCTCGCGGTCTCGGGCGACCAGGTGCTGCTGGGCCGGCCGTTCGTCTTCACCAAAGAAAACATCGACCGGTTCGATTTCTAGGACAGATGCTCAACATCGCCACCGCCGTCGTCGCCGCCGTTCTGGCAGCGGCCGGCGCCAGCCCCGACCGGAAGCCGGACGCGCTGCACCGGTTCTTCGATCTGCAGCGGCGTTGGTCGAAACGCGCTACCGCTACGTCGAAAACAGTGCTGGCGTCACCACCGCCAACCAGTGGCAGCACAAGCAGACGTTCAAGGGCGCCTTCAAGTTCGACGAGAAGGGCCGCTACACGCTGCAGGCGCTGCTCGGCACGGGCAACGGCTTCACCGCCAGCTGGGACACGACCGGCGTGGGCACCGGCGAACCGGCGTGGGACTTCCGGGTGCGCCGTCTCTGGGCTGCGCGCGGTTCCGGTCGATGGCCTGGAACTCTCGGCCGGCAGCTTCGACGTGGTCCGCGGCGAGACCACCGAGATCATGTCCTACGACAACGACGCCTACATGCAAGGCTACCGCGTCTCGGTGAAGCGGCCGGCGCAGGCGTTCTTCGACGAGATCTCCGTCACCGCAGGCTACCTCGGCGACGTGTCGCAGCCGAACGTGTTCGAACGCTTCAAGTGGATGGACAACCACAACTACACGCAGGCACTCGTCGCCAAGCGCGTCGGCAAGATGTTCGCGGCCTCGGTCGACTGGACCTCCGTCGATCACGTGGACACCGTGCGTGAAGGCGTCCGCATCGGCGCGAAGGACCTGATTCCACGCGTCATCGACGATGTGCGCGTGCAGGCGTATCAGCGGACGGATTCACCGACGGGCACGGGCATGTCCGTGGAGGCGGAGCGGTTCTTCTCCAAGCGCGCGATGGCCTACGGCGGCTACGCGCACGTCGACCGGAACAAGGGCTCCTCAACGGCGACCGCTACGGCCTCGGTCACCGCGTGTACGGCGGCGGATCGTTCAACCTCCTGCCCGAATTGATGCTGGCCGTGTTCTACACGCACGCGTTCGCCAACGACTACGCGGTCGCGAACCATCAGCGGCTGGACGTCGTGCTGAGCTACAACGTGCTGAAGGCCCTGCAGCAGCATCAGCGCGTGGTAGGGGCCGGGTCGATCAGGTCGCAGTCGAGGTCGATCGGGTCGATCAGGTCGATCAGGTCGAGTCAGGTCCGGCAGGTCTCGCGGCGAGTGTCAGTATCAGACGGCCGTTGCGACCCAAGCGCGCTTTGCGAGCGTCCTCAGCGCTCGATGCTCCTCCCGCGAGATGAGGCGCCTGACAAGGGCCTCGTCCAAGTGATTTTCCGTCTCCTGTTGAGAGCCGAGCGCGATATCCAGGTGACGCCTAAACGTAGCGTCGGAACGGCCGAATCCCTCGCTGATGTTCCCTGCCGGCGACCGCGCTGCTGACGAGAAGTCTTCAAAATATCTGCGATCTGCTCGGAAGCCTGGGCGGGCAAGAATTGCCAGCACTTCGTCGCGAAGCTTTTCGGAAAGCTGCCAGCACACGAGTTCGCGGTAGCTCTTGGCGGTCATGCGTGGGGCAGAGCACGTTTGGTGCCGACCGGCTTGACCCGCCTTGACCTGATCGACCCGGCAGACCTGACCGACCTGTCTCGACCCGCGACCCGTTACGCCCTCATCTCCGTCCGCACCTCCACATCGTCCGGGTCGCCACCTTTTGTCGTCGGCTCCACCAGCAGGCCGACGTGATCCGCCCACAGCCAGTAGAGCGCCGTCAGCGAGCTGACGACGCCCGCGACGGCGCCGATCGTGCGCGGGTCGACGGACTGCGACGCGAGGCCCGCCGCGAGCATCGACAGCATCATCGTCGCCCAGACGAGCGACTCGTTGGTCGCGAACACCCGCCCCCGGAAGGCGTCATCCACGTGACGCAGCAGCAGCGACCAGTTCAGGACCGAGCTCACGGCGACCGCCGCGCGTGACAGTCCGATCCAGAAGAGCGCCACTGGAAACTGCGTCGACTGACTGAAGAGCACGTACGAGCCGCCGTGCACCAGATAGCAGATCGCGACGGTGCGCTTGTACGCGGCAAACGACAGCCGTGGCCCGATCTTGTGTGCGACAGCCCCGCCGACGATCAGCCCGAACCCCGCAGCGGCCCAGATGATCCCGATGCCCGCCGGGCCTCGATTGAACACGAGCTCGCCGAAGATGCTGAACAGGATCTGCGCCGCGCCTCCGCCCGAGGCCCAGCCGACGCCGAGCAGCGCGATCGCCAGCAGCAGCGGCTGCGCCTTGAGATATCGCAGGCCCTCGGCGTAGTCGCGGAACGGCCGCATGATGTCGGCCTCGGTCATGGCGGCCGCCTTCGGCCGCACGTCGCCTGCCGGCAGCTGCACGCGGCTGATGCACCAGGCCGAGACCACGAACGACAGGCTGTTGATCACGAACGCGGCCGAGTAGCCGAACTGCGCGGCGCTGAACCCGCCAATGAAGGTCCCGATCGTCGTTGTCGTCCACTGCGTCGTCTGCGTGAGGGAGTTTGCCGTGTGCAACTCCTCCGGGTTCGCGATGCGCGGCAGGATCGCCGCCCGGCCGGCCGTGAAGAACGGCGACGCGAACATCAGCAGGCCGCTGAGGACGTAGAGCAGCGCGGGCCGCGGCTGATGGACGGTGAAGATGAAGAGCGCCGCCACGACCGCGCGGATCAAATCGCGACGCGATCATCACGGTCCGCCGATCCAGCCGGTCGAGGATGACGCCGGCCAGCGGTCCCGCGAGCACCGCGGACACCGCTCGGGACAGCATCACTCCGCTGACGACGAGGCCCGAATGCGTGGTCGCGAGCGCGAGACTGAAGACGGCGATGTTGTTGAAGTGATCGCCGATTTCGCTGACGACCTGACCGGTCCACGCGAACCGGTAGTTGCGATTGCCGCGAAGCAGTCCGAGAAATCCGGGCATCAGCGTCCGGCGCCTCGGGAGCCCGGCTCGAGGTGGGATATGCTGGCCAACGCGTCAATCATCGCGGGAGGCGGAATGCGAGCGGGCTTCATTGTCACATGTTTGGCGGTGCTTGTCCTCGGCGCGGCGTGGTGGACCGCGCCCGGTGTGCGGGCGCAGGACTTCTTCACGCCGAACTCTCCGGAGGTCCATGCGGACGGCACGGTCACGTTCCGGCTGAAAGCGCCCGACGCGAAGGCCGTCTCGGTCGTCGCCATCGAGACGCTGCCGCCCGCGCCGATGACGAAGGACGATGCGGGAATCTGGAGCGTGACGGTGGGCCCGCTGACTCCGGCGATCTACAGCTACGCGTTCCTGATCGACGGCGCGACGGTGACCGACCCGCGCAACCCGAACGTGAAGGTGTGGATTCAGTCGAACAGCATGGTGGAGATTTCCGGCAGCGCCGCGTCGGTCGCCGACGTGCCGCACGGGACGGTGCACCTGCACACCTACAAGTCAGCGGTGACCGGCGGTCAGCGCGGCGTCGTCGTCTACACGCCGCCCGGTTACGATCCGACGGCCTCGAAGACTTACCCGGTGCTCTACCTGCTCCACGGCTTCGGCGACAACCAGCGCGCGTGGACGGACGTCGGCAAGGCCAACGTGATCGCCGACAACCTCATCGCCGCGGGCAAGGCCGTGCCGCTCGTGATCGTGATGCCGTACGGCCATGGCGTGCCGCCGGAGCAGGCGGGCGCCGGCACGCCGGGGCGCGACCAGAACAACGAGCGGTTCTTCAAGGACTTCGAAACCGAAGTGATGCCGCTCGTCGAGCGCACCTATCACGTCGGCAGGACGCCGGAACTGCGTGCGGTAGCGGGGCTGTCGATGGGCGGCGGGCAGACGCTGAACTTCGCGTTGACGCGGCAGGACCTGTTCGGCTGGGCGGCGGCGTTCAGTTCGTCAGTGCCCGAAGGCGACCCGAAGACGTTCTTCCCTCGGGCGGCGGCCGATCCCAAGGCCTACAACGCGGCCCAGAAGCTGCTGTGGATTGGCGTCGGCAACAAGGATTTCCTGTACGACCGCAACCAGGCGTTCGACAAGTGGCTCACGGCCACCGGCATCACGCACGAGTACGTCGTCACCGACGGCGGCGCGCACACGTGGCTGGTGTGGCGGGCGTACCTGGAACAGGTGCTGCAGAAGCTGTTCAAGTGAGAACCGGTTCATCGGTTGCCCGGTTTGACGGTTTTGCGGTTCAACCGAGCCAACCGATCGACCGCTGAACCGACCGAGCCGAGTTCTAACCGGCGAACCGATCACTGCAGATTGAACGCGCGCGCGTGCCACGATTCGCTGGCGCGCGTCTCCCACCGTCCCTCGCGCACGTCGCCGACGCGCGTCACGGTGTTGTCGAACACGATCGTATCGGACGAGACATCGCCGCGGCGCGCGAGGTCGTTGAACGCCGGACGCGGCAGCCGCTCGATCCGATCGTCGTGGCGAAAGAGCACCGGCCCGTGGTCGAGCAGCTCGACGCCCAGCGCACGCTCGAGGCCGGCCAGCTGGTGAACCATCGCGTCGATGGAGCACCCCGACGCGCCGGCGGCGGACTCGTCCACCCCAATCAGCAGGAATCGGTCGTAGCGCCAGTCGCGCGCCGCGGACAGGGGCGCTCCATGCGCCTTCCACTGCTCCAGAAACGCGTCCACCAGCGCCAGCAGCCGCCCGCGTTCCTCTGCGTCCAGCGGCCGCCCGGCCGCAAACACCCACAGCCTCGCGTCCGAGGGCAGATTGTCGAAACTCACCGTTGCCATGAAGTGATTTTACCTCGCCGGTTGTCCGACCAGCAGGCCTGAAGGGCCCGCACCCTGTGCGCCTTTTCGCACCTTCCGCACCTTCCGCACCTGTTGTACAGTTCCGCCCGTGATCGCGCTGGTCTGGCAGTTCGAGGTGAAATCCGGCAGGAACGACGAGTTCGAGGCGCTCTACGGCGCCGATGGCCCCTGGACGGCCCTGAGCCGCCGGAGCCGCTCGTTCCTCGGCAGCTCGTTCATGCGGGATCTCGCCCTGTCGAACCGGTATCTCGTCATCGAGTACTGGAGCGAGATGGTCGTCTACGAACGCCATCACGCGGACTTCGAAGAGGAAGTGCAGGCGCTCGAGCAGCAGCGGGCGTCGCTCGTGGACTCGAGCATGCCGCTCGGGCTCTTCAACACGCTCGACGTCCCGGATCGGGCGGGGCCCACGTGGTCGCAACGCTCGGGACGGTCGGATTGATCTGGTAATCTGCTGAGGTCGCAGGGGGTCGGGTGAAGCAGGTCATCAAGCAGTACGCGCTCGAACAGGGCGCGCTCGAGATCCAGTACATCGAGGAGTTCTTCGGCGAGTTCGGGCGCAAGAAAAACGCGACCGAGATCGTCGAGCGCCTCAAGGACCGCGAGCACCTGATTCACATGATCGAGGCGCCGCTCGACGACGAGCCGAGCCAGGTCGTTCCGGTGGCGTTCAAGGTCGGGCACGAGATCCGCGGCGACGAGTCGATCCCGAAGCTCGCCGATCTCGTGAGGCGCCTCGACGGCTCGGTGCAATTCGAGGGACGGAAGGTCCTGTACGCCTGGATTGGCGGCACGCGACGCGACTGGCGCGGCAAGGGATTCTTCCGCGCGCTCAGCGAAGAGCAGGAAGCCTGGGCCTACGAGAACGGCTTCCACGAAATCGTCGTCAAGACGAAGAACAAGTTCTACGAGATGCGGGGCACGCTGGACAACCTGCGCTTCGAGGTCGTGAAGTTCGAGCGCCATGCCACCGACAACGCGGAGTCGAAGGTCTATCTGAGCCGCAAGCTCGACGCGTCGGTCCTCAAGAGCCACAAGCTCGCGCGCACGGTCGTCAGGGTCTAGCGTGTTCCTCGGCCACTATGCCCTGGGCTTCGGGGCGAAGAAGCTGACGCCCTACACGTCGCTCGGCACGCTGCTGCTCGCCGCGGAGCTCGTCGATCTGATCTGGCCGACGTTCCTCATGCTCGGCGTCGAGACCGTGCGCGTCGTCCCCGGGATCACGCGCGTGACGCCGCTCGACTTCACGTCCTATCCGTGGACGCACAGCCTCGTGATGGGCCTGGTGTGGGCGGTGCTCTTCGCCGGGCTCTACAGCTTCTTCCGGCGCTACCCGCGCGGCGCGATGGTGCTCGCCGCGCTCGTCATCTCGCACTGGGTGCTCGACGTGATCAGCCACCGGCCCGACATGCCGATCTGGCCGGGCGGCGGTCCCCGCATCGGGCTTGGCCTCTGGTATTCGCTGCCCGCGACGATGGTCGTCGAGGGCGTGATGTTCGCGTTGGGAATCTGGCTCTACGCGATCAACACGGAACCGGTCGATCGAATCGGCCGCCTCAGCTTCGTCGGCTTCACGATGTCGCTGGTGGCGATCTACGTGGCGAATCTCGTCGGTCCCCCGCCGCCGAGCGTCTCGGCGCTGGCGACGCTCGGCCAGGGGCAGTGGCTGCTCATCGCGTGGGGCTACTGGCTCGACCGGCATCGCGTCGCGATCCGGCAGTGGTGACGATCAGGGCGATCGTCCCGGGCCATCACCTCGTGATTCGTGCCAGCGCCAGGCGTGCTGGACGATGACCTCGAGGTCGGCGTACTGGCAGGTCCAGCCGAGGACGTCGCGCGCGCGCGCTGGCGCGGCCACCAGCTCGGGAGGATCGCCGGCGCGACGGCCCGCCATCGTGTACGGCACGTTCTTCCCGCTCACCCGCTTCACGGTCTCGATGACTTCGAGCACCGATTGGCCGCGGCCGGTGCCCAGATTGATCGCCTGGCTCGGCGTGCCGCTTCCCAGGCGCTCGATGGCCCGCAGGTGCGCGTCCGCCAGGTCGGCGACGTGCACGTAGTCCCGGATCGCCGAGCCGTCCGGTGTCGGGTAGTCGCTCCCGAACACCGTGACCGGCGGCCGCGTGCCCATCGTCGCGCCGATGACGAGCGGAATCAGGTGCGACTCCGGATCGTGGTCCTCGCCGATCTCGCCGTCGGGATCCGCGCCGGCCGCATTGAAGTAGCGCAGCGCGATCCACTTGAGGCCGTGCACCACGCCGTACCAGTGGAGCAGCTTCTCCACCATCAGCTTCGACTCGCCGTACGGGTTCACCGGCGCCTGCGGGTGCGCCTCGTCGATCGGCACTCGTATGGGATTCCCATAGGTCGCGCACGTCGAGGAGAAGACGATCGTGCCGACGCCGGCCGCGCGCATCGCATCGAGCAGCGTCAGCGTGCCCACGGTGTTGTTGTGGAAGTACTTCGACGGGTTCGTCATCGACTCGCCGACGAGCGCGTTGGCGGCGAAGTGCACGACGGCGTCGATGCGGTGGCGCGCGAACACGTCGCGCAGGCGATCCGCGTCGACCAGCGTGCCCCGTTCGAGCGGCCCCCATTTGACGGCCCACTCATGGCCTTGCGTGAGGTCGTCGAACACGATCGGCTGATGACCGCGAGTGGCGAGGAGCTTTGCGGTGTGGCTGCCGATGTATCCGGCGCCGCCCGTCACGAGAATGTTCATGAGGATCCGTCTCGTCCTGGACAAACGTCAGTTCGGCTCGACCCGCACCGGCGCGACCGCGGCCGCTCCTGGCGACGAGCCCTCGAAAAGATACGCCGTACGGCCGGTGCGGCGCTCGTATTCCCGTCCAATCCCGGCGACACGCTCGCCGGCGTCTCGTCGCCCGAGAATCGCGACGGTCCCGCCGCTGCCGCCGCCGGTGATCTTCGCGCCGTAGATGCCCTGCGCCGAGCCCGCCTCGCGAGCCAGCGCGACCAGCAGATCCGTGCCGTCGGAACCCAGGCCGCACGCCGAATAACTGCCGTGCGACTGATACATCAACGCGCCAAGCCGTTCCGCCACCACGGCTGGATCGGCGTCCTCCGCACCCGCACCTCGCCTGCGCACCTCCCGCACCCGACAACAACTGCCCCCATTCCATCACACGGGCGTGCTCGTAAATCGGATGCGCGGTCGGTTTCCACACGGCGTATGTCTTGTCGGGATCGACCTCGGTCACGAGATCGGTCGTGCCCGTGTAGCGGCCGAGAAACGTCCCGCCGTGAAGTGACCCCGGGATCGCGTGCTCGAACTCGAGGAACGTGCCGGGGCTCACGTTCGCGAGGTAGCCATGCCACCGGTGATCCTCGACGCGGACGTGCCCGGCGCGGCTGCCGGCGGAGATCGGCAGGCCCGCGAGGTCGGCGAGCACGCGATAGCCCATGAACGCGCCGACGCGGACGTCGCCATAGTCGGCGCCGGTCACGGCGTGTCGTATCCCGGAGTCGAGCCCCCAGACGGCGAGGCCGTCCGGCAGCGCGATCGTCCCCTGGAACTCGGCGGGCTGACAGAGCAGCGACATGAGCGATCCCGCCTCGCCGCAAATCGCCGCCATCTGATCCATCACGCCGCACGGCGCGCCGACGATCAGGTTCTCGACCTGCTGGCAGCGGATCGCCCGCATGCGGGGATCGACCTGCAGGCCCCACGCCGCCAGCACGGCCTCCATGGTCGCGGCCTCGATGGCGGCCGACGAGCTGACGCCCTTGCCCTGCGGCACGTCGGACTCGACGAAGAGCGTCGCGCCGCTGTCGAGCGCGAGGCGCTCCTCTCTGGCGAGCACGTGAAACACCCCGGCGACGTACGCCGCCCAATGCCGCGAATGGTCCCTCGCGAACCACTCGCGCGCGCGCTCGTACGGCGCTCGGCCGTCCTCGAACAGATCGAGCGGCACCCTCGCGATGTGCGTGCCCGAGGCGTCCGACGACTCGATGTGCAGGACGCGATCGGCGCGCCGCTGCACGGCCACGCGCGTGGACTCGCGGATCGGCCACTGCAACACCAGCGAGCCGGAGTAGTCGGCGATGCCGCCCATGACGTCGAGCCGCCCCGGGGCGCGGGCGACGAACACCGGCTCGGATGACGCCGCAGTCGGGTCGAGCGACCCGCGGCCGGCGGCGAGCCGTGCCGCGACGCGCGAGGCGGTCGAATCCAGATCCGCCAGTCTCGTCACGCCAGCCAGCCCCTCGCGCGCAGTGACTGCCGCAACACCGGTTCGACGGTGTGCCGAAGCTGCGCGTTCGCGTACCCCACCCAGGAGACGTCGCTCGCCACGTCGAGCGGCGCGTCGAGCGGGCCGCCCTCGGCGTTGGTGACGATCACGCCGAGCTCCCGCGCGATGAGCTCCGTGCAGAGGTCGTACGGATGGCAGCAGAGCGCAGGGCCGCCCGCGCGGCGCTGCTCGAACAGCGGCCGCAGATCCGCGATGAACCGATCGTGCCCCGCCATCAACTCGTACAACTGGCCGCCCGGTGGAGATGTACTGATCCTCGAAGAGCTGGGCCTTCCCAGGGACAGGAGGACCAAGGAGCGTCGCCGCGACCTCGTCGTCGATCGACGCCAGCTCGGCCCGCACGCCCGGGAAGAACCGGCAGATGGTCGCGAACCCGTGCGCGATCGTCGACGCCGACGACGGGCGCAGCGTCAGCGGGCTGTCGGTCCCGGTGAGACGGTTGTGCCGGCGCGCGACGGCGCCCTGGCCGCGAACGGCCCACAGCTGATCGCACAGGTGCTGCTTCACGAGCGGCAATTCCGTCTGCACGGCGAGCACGATGTCCGACAGCGAGGCGTCGGCGCCCGGCGCCACGGCGGTCAGGATCCACGCGGGCCGCTTCTGATACATCAGGCCGCGCGTGCCGTCGATCGGATCGACGATGACCGTCCACTGGACGCGCGAGATGTCGGCGCCTCGCGGCAGCACGATTTCCCCGCCCGGCAGGCCCTCGGCGACGAGTCGCACGGGTGCGTCCCTGGCGATCGTCCGCTCGATCTCCTCGACCAGCACGTCTTCCGCGACGCGGTCGATCGCGTAGATCGTGTCGCCCTCGTCGTCGTGCGCGATGTCGCTCAGCGCGTCGACGGCGCCGCGCTCGCAGGCGGCGATGACATCGCCGCGGATCCGCGCGTGCAGCGCGAGGAGAGGGGCAAGAAACGGGTGCATCAGCTGTGGACGGTGCTGTAATGCGGGCCACCGGCGGCGCGGAGCTCCGCGGCCTTCTCTTCGGGCGATGTGTCGCTCAGGAAGTTGCCCCCGCCAATCTCGGGGCCCGCGAGGTACTTCAGCAGGTTCGGCCGGCGCAGCGGCGGGTGGAACTCGATGTGGAAGTGGAAGCCGGGAGCGTCGGTGCGCACCGGCGCCTGATGCAGGGCCATCACGTACGGGAACGGCATCTTCCACAGGTTGTCGAAGCGAATCACCGTGTCGCGAAGGACCGTGGCGAGGTCGCGGCGCTCGCTGTCGTCGAGCGACGCCAGCGTCGCGTGCGCGCGCGTCGGCGCCACATAGACCTCGTACGCGTAGCGCGCGAAGTACGGCACGAACGCGATGGCGCTGCCCGTCTCGCTCAAAATCCGGCGCCCGTCGCTGCGCTCGGCGGCGATGACGTCCTCGAAGAGCACACGTCCGGTCTCCTGGCGATGCCGCGCTCCGGCGTGCAGCTCGGTCTCGATGTACTTGAAGACGAAGTTCGTCGCGTAGATCTGGCAGTGCGGGTGCGGGTTCGAGACGCCGACGGCCTCGCCCTTGTTCTCGAAGATCAGGACGAACGCGACTTCGGGCCGGGCCGACAGCTCCCGCATCTGCTCCTGCCACGTCGCCAGGAGCGCATCGACGCCGTCGACGTCGAGCTCGGCCAGCGTGATGTCGTGCCGCGGGCTGTAGCAGACGACGCGGGCGATACCGCCGGCCGGCGCGTTCTTGTACGGCCACGGCGGCGCGACGAGCGCAGTCGGCGCCTCGGGCCCGACGCAGGGGTGGTCGTTGTCGAAGACGTAGGTGCCCGTGTAGGACGGGTTCGTCTTGCCGCTGACGCGGGCGTTACCGGGACAGAGGTAGCACTGCGGATCGTACGCGGGTGGACTCGCCGCCGTCGCGCGAACCTCGCCGCCCGACCAGGGCCGCGACTGGCGATGCGCGGCGACGATGACCCATTCCTGCCGCAGAGGATGCCACCGCTGCTCCCACATCAGGGGAATCGTATCAGACGGGTTGGCCGGGTCGATCAGGTCGATCGGGTCGGTCAGGTCGGGCGGGTCAGTCGGGTCGGTGGCGGGTCGGGCAGGTCGGGCAGGTCGAGCAGGTCGGACAACTCGCACGCCGAGTGCCGCGCCGAAGCGCAGCACTACTTCGGCGCGATCGCCCAGAGGCCGGTGCCGGCGTCGTGGGCCTCGGCCTCGATCCGCTTGAACTCCTGCTCGTGCGCGAACTCGCGCGAGAAATCGCCGCGCGCGGCGCCCCGGCGCAGCATCTCGGCGTTGACGAGCGTCCCGTTCTCGAGAAACACGTACGCGAGCTTGCCCTTCTCGCCGATCAGCGGGTCGCGTTGCAGCTTCACCGTCTGCCCGAGCAGCAGGGTCGTCAGGAAGTCCTTCGACGGCCGGTTGGGCTTCATCTTCACCGCTCCGCCGATGGCCGTGGGCGGCAAGGAGGTGGGCCCCGGAGGATCCTGCCGGGCGGGCGGCTGCTGGTTCGGCCCCACCCCGAGCGGCGACTCGTCGACGCTGCGAATGCCGATCAGCCGCACCTTGCCGACGCCGTCGACGACGATGGTGTCGCCGCTGTCGATCTTCGTGACCTGCTGAGCCGCTGCGGGCCAGGCCAGCGCCAGCAGCAATCCGATCGTGGCGACGGCGCGTCGCAACGTCATGCGTCCCATGTTACTAGGACGAGGGACCGGGTCGATCGGGTCGGACAGGTCGATCAGGTCGATCAGGTCGGAGTCAGCGGGTCGAGCGGTCGATCGGCGCGGGCTCGACCGACCTGCGCGCGCGACTCACTCGTCGCGCAACGCCACCATCGGATCGACAGACGCGGCGCGACGCGCGGGCACGAGGCACGCCACGATGGCGCAGCCCAGCAGCGTCACCGAGACGACGCCGAAGGCGACGGGATCGAACGCGCCGATGTCGTACAGCATGCCCTGCATGGCGCGGCCGACCAGATAGGCGCCGCCGGAGCCGAGCACGACGCCGATGAGCGCGGTGATGAGCCCTTCCTTCAGGATGCTGCCGATCACCTGGCCACGGCCGGCGCCGAGCGCCATGCGCAGGCCAATCTCGTGCGTGCGCTGCGCGACGGCGAACGCCATCACGCCGTAGATGCCGAAGGCCGCCAGCACCAGCGCGACGCCGGCGAAGCTCGCGAAGAGCGCCGTCGTAAAGCGGTCGTTGGACTTCGACTGGTCGATGATCTGCTCCATCGTCCGCACGTTCGCCATCGGCAGATCCGGATCGACCGATCGAATCACGGCGGCGATGCTCTGCTGCAGGCTCGCGGGATCGCCCTGGGTCCGAACCGCCATGACCGCGCCCGGCCACGGGCTCTGATAGAACGGCACGTCGATCTCGGGGAACTGGTCGTCCTTCGGTCCGGCGTTGCGGACGTCGCTGTAGACGCCGACAATCTGCCACTCGACCGGCGGGCCGAGCTTCGTGACGCCGGGAATCAGCTGCTCGACGACGATGCGCGTCGCGAGCGGGTCGACGCCGTTGAGATATTTCTTCACGAACGTGTCGTTGACGATCGCGACCGGGACCCCGGGCGTGCGGTCCTGCTCGGTGAACGCGCGGCCGCGCGTCATGTGGATGCCGAACGTCTTGTAGTACGCCGGCGTCACCATGTTGAAGCCGGCGCCCGGGCGCTTGCCGGGATCCGCCGAGGGCTTGCCGGCGATGTCGAACGGCATGCCGAACCCGGTGCCGTCCACGGGCATGCCCGTCGACACCGACGCCGACGTCACGCCGGGCACCGACTGCACGCGCTCGATCAGCTGCGAGTAGAACGTGTTGACCTGCGCCACGCCCGTCGAGCTTTCCGTCGGGCACCGGCAGGTAGAACGTCAGCAGCCCGTCCGACTGGAACCCGAGGTTGACGTTCGCGAGCTTGAACAGGCTGTGGATCGCCAGGCCGCCGCCCGCCAGCAGCGTCAGCGCGAGCGCGAACTCGACGACGACGAGCGCCTGCCGCAGGCGGTGACGTCCGCCGGCGAGGGAGCGGCTGCCCTCCTTCAGCGCGTCGTTGGTCTTCGCGCGAGCCGCCTGCCAGGCGGGCGCGCATCCGAAGAGGATGCCCGAGAGCGCGCAGGCCGCGAGCGTGAACGCGAGCACCGGCAGGTTGAGCCGCACGTCGGCCTCGGTCGGCAACGTGCCGTCCGGCATCAGGAGCAGGATGCCTTTCAGGACGGCCGCCGCGAGCGCGACGCCGAGCGTCCCTCCGATCGTCGCCAGCACGAGGCTCTCGACGAGCAGCTGCCGCACGATCTCCCAGCGCGACGCGCCGAGCGCCGAGCGCAGCGCGAGCTCGCGCTGACGGGCGGTGCCGCGCGCCAGCAGCAGGTTCGCGACGTTGGCGCAGGCGATGAGCAGCACGAATCCGACGGCGCCGAGCAGCAGCCACAGCGACGACTTCGTCGTGTCGCTGAGGAAGTTGTTCTTGAGCGGCTCGACGCTGGAGCTCCAGCCCGTGTTGGATTTCGGAAACGCCTTCGCGAGGTTGGCCGAGACGGCCAGCATGTTCGCGTTGGCCTGCTGAAGAGTGACGCCGGGCTTCAGCCGGCCCATGACGAGCAGCCAGTGAAAGTCGTGGTTCACCTGCTCGGGCTTGAACGCCAGCGGCAGATACAGCTTGCCCTGGTTCTTGTCGGGCGGCCCGGCCGCCAGGATGCCGACGACCGTGTGCGGCTCGCCGTTGATGCGAATCTGGCGCCCGACCATGTTGGGATCGCCGCCGAAGCGCTCGTGCCAGAAGCGGTTGGTCAGCACCGTCACGTGGTCGCGACCGATGACGCCTTCTTCGGCCCGGAAGTCACGACCGGCGGCCAGCCCGTAGCCGATCATCGTGAAGAACCCCGGGGTCACGGTGCCCGCCTGCACCTGCTCCGGATGATCCGCGGTCGCGAGGTTCGCGGACCGGCCGCTGAACGCGTTCAGGTCCTGAAATACGGTCGCCTGCCGCTTCCACTCGAGGAACGTGCCCGCGGCGCTGACGTTCCGGTTGTTCTGGATGCGCGACCAGACCATGACGAGCTGATCCGGCTCGGGATACGGCAGCGGCGCGAGCAGCGTCGCGTAGACCACGCTGAAGATGGCGGTGTTGGCGGCGATGCCCAGCGCGAGGGCCAGCACGGCGACGGCGGTGAAGCCGGGGTTCCGGCGCAGCATCCGCACGCCGTATCGCGCATCTCGCAGCACGTTCATGGGGCCTCCAGGGCTCTCGGAGCGCTCGACGAGCAAGCGCCATACCGGCGTTAGACGAGAAGAACCGGTCGCGCGTTGGCAGATATGCTAATAATTTAGCATCTTCGCGGCAGACGGGTGCCCGGATCCGAGAATGCACCTGTCCGCTCGCGGACACTTCGGCCTCGCTGGTACAATCGTCGAGGCATGCCGGTGAAGCTTCACAAGACCGTTGGCGTCAAGGTCGGGAACGTGCAGGTCGGCGGCGGCGCGCCGGTCGTCGTCCAGTCGATGACCATGACCGACACTGCTGACGCGAAGGGCACCGCGCAACAGGTCGTCGAGTTGTGGGAGGCGGGCTCGGAGATGGTGCGCGTCACCGTCAACGTGCCCGACGCCGCCGCGGCCGTGCCCGAGATCAAGCAGCGGATGCTCGACGCCGGCTGCACCGCCCCGCTCATCGGCGACTTCCACTACAACGGCCACCTGCTGCTCACCCGCTACCCCGACTGCGCGCGCGCGCTCGACAAGTACCGGATCAACCCGGGCAACGTCGGCACCGGCGCGCGGCGTGACGAGCAGTTCGCGACGATCTGCAAGGTCGCGGTGGACCACGGCACACCCGTGCGCATCGGCGTCAACGGCGGCTCCCTCAACCAGGAGCTCGTCATGGCGAAGATGCAGGAGAACACCGACCGCAATCTCGGCAAGACCTCGGAGGAGATCATCGACGAGTGCATGGTGCTCTCGGCGCTGCAGTCCACCGAGCTCGCGCTGGAGTCGGGCCTTCGTGAAGACCAGATCATCATCTCGTGCAAGGTCTCGCGGCCGCAGGAGCTGATCTCCGTCTATCGCGATCTCGCGCGGCAGACTCGCCAGCCGCTGCACCTCGGTCTCACCGAAGCCGGCATGGGCACGAAGGGCCTCGTCTGGTCTGCGGCCTCGATCGGGATCCTGCTGAACGAAGGGATCGGCGACACCATCCGCGTCTCGCTGACGCCGCGACCGGGCGGCGATCGCCGCGAAGAGGTCTACGCCGCCTGCGAGATCCTCCAGGCGCTCGGCCTCCGCGTCGTTCGCGCCGAGCGTGACCGCGTGTCCCGGCTGCGGCCGCACGACGAGCTCGACGTTCCAGGAGCTGGCCGAGCGGATCCAGGGCTACCTCCGCGAGCAGATGCCGTCGTGGAAGCAGCAGTACGACGGCGTCGAGACCCTCACCCTCGCCGTCATGGGCTGCGTCGTCAACGGCCCCGGCGAATCGAAGGCCGCGAACATCGGCATCAGCCTGCCCGGCACGGGCGAGGCGCCCAACTGCCCCGTCTTCATCGACGGCGAGCACGTCGACGACGCTGCGCGGGACCTACGACGAGCTGGCGACGGCGTTCCAGAAGCTCGTGGATGACTACGTGGACAGGAAATACGAGAAGAAGGCAGTAGGCAGTAGGCAGTAGGCAGTCGGCAGTGGCGTGGCGCTATCACGCAGGGCCGAACTTCAGTTCGGCCATTCGGCCTTCTGTGCGTTCCTGCGTGCCGGGTGCTTCGTGCCTGGTGCGGTGCCTCGTGCCGGGTGCCTCGCAGAACCGGCAACCGACTCGAGCGCCTGACGGCGTGATCCGGCACGAACTGATCGTTCCACTTGCGCGATCGGGCGCCGCCTTGGATCGTGTCCGCACCATCTTCTCGTCGCACGACAGTTCAGGTACGCAGCTCTCGAACGCGGCCGTCCGGCCGGGTTGCGGTTTCGTCTGCAGAGACGAATTTGCTCCGCGATGAGAATCCTCCTTCGATCGGAATCGTGAGCGATCTTCGCTTGGCCCGATCTGGACCGGTCACTTTGGCACCGGCTCAGCTCGAGAAGCGGTGGACGTGCTCGGTGGAGTCTTACCGTCGGCCGTTGCCGCACTTGTGTACTGCAGCAGATTTCCGCTCGCATCGGATGCAGCGATTGCAGCCCAGGCGCATCGACAGCCGAGTCAGGACAGCCGCGATTACCGATCGCATTGGCATCGCCGGGCGCCTGTTTCGTATGTGCGTAACGCGGGCATGTATGGACGGCGACTGCCATCGCTCGGAAGAGCCGCCGACTCCAACGAATCGCAAAGTGGACCCACGGTTAACAAGATTCGACCGTGGGTTCCAGAAGGACGTCGGCAGCGTCAGTCCTCCAGGACCCGGCAGCGTCAGTTCCGAAGGACCGCAGCCGGCGTCAGTTTCCAGGGCACTCTGCAACGGTCAGCCCGCTATAAATCCTTCCTCGACAAGTTCCCGGTAATCAACCTGCACGCTCCGCTGATACGTCAGGTACGCGCCCGCCCACTGCACCAGCACCAGAATCCGGTTCCGGAACCCGATCAGCCACACGATGTGGATGAACAGCCAGAGCAGCCACGCCGGAAAGCCGGAGGCCTGAAGCCAGCCGAGATCCGCGATCGCCGCGTTGCGGCCGATGGTGGCCATGTTGCCGAGGTTCTTGTAGTGGAACTCCGCGTACGGCTGGCGCTCGACAGCGCGGATGACGTTGCGTGCCGCCTGTTGCGCCTGCTGCATGGCGACTTGCGCAACACCAGGCAACGGCCGTCCGTCTTCGCCCGCGAGCGACGCGAGATCGCCGACGACGAACAGCTTCGGGATGTCCGGGTATCGTCAGGTCCTTCTGCACCAGGACGCGACCGGCGCGATCGGTGGGCGCGCCGAGTGTCTTGCCCAACGGCGACGCGGTGATCCCCGCGGCCCAGATAATCGTGCCGGCTTCGATCCGCTCGTCGCCGAGCCACACCGTCTCGTGCTCGACGCGCGTGACGGCCGTGTTCTCGCGCACTTCGACGCCAAGCTTCAGCAGCGACTTCCGCGCCGCGTTCCGCAGCCGCTCGGGAAACGTCGCGAGGATCGTCGGCCCCGCTTCCGCGAGCACGATGCGCGATTCCGCGGTTCGAATCGACTGGAACTCGTCCGACAGCGTCTGATGCGCGATCTCGGCGATGGCGCCGGCCATCTCGACGCCGGTCGGTCCCCCGCCGACGATGACGGACGTGAGCATGCGGCGACGCACGACGGGATCCGCCTCGCGCTCGGCGACTTCGTACGCGAGCAGCATCCGGCCCCGCAGCCGCAGGGCATCGTCCAGCGTCTTCAGCGCGGGCGCGAACTGGGCCCACTCGGGATGGCCGAAATACGAGTTGTCGGCGCCGGCCGCGACGATCAGGTAGTCGTATTCCAGAGCCTCGCCGCCGTCGAGCAGGACCCGGCGGTTCTGCACGTCGATCGCCTGCGCCTCGCCCAGCAGCACCCGGACGTTTTTCTGGCGCCGGAGGATCCAGCGAATCGGCGACGCGATATCGCCAGGCGAGAGCCCTGCCGTGGCGACTTGATACAGCAGGGGCTGAAACACGTGGTGGTTGTGACGATCGACGAGCGTCACCTGCACGGGCGCGTGCCGGAAGGCGCGCGCGCCGAACAGCCCGCCAAATCCGCCCCCGATGATCACGACGCGCGGCGTGGCCATGCCCTCAGCAATGGTACACTTTCGCCATGGCCGAGCCGCGCGCCGTAGAGCCAGACGTCCACGTCACCACCGCCTGCCCGCTCGACTGTCCGGACGGATGCAGCCTCTCGGTCGGCGTGCGCGACGGACGCATCGTCGAGATCGACGGCGGACACGCCAACGACGTCACGCGCGGCTACATCTGCGCGAAGGTGCGCCGCTTCCCCGAGCGCGTGTACGGTCCGGATCGCCTCCGCTACCCGATGGCGCGGACGGGACCGAAGGGCAGCAATCAGTTCGCGCGCGTCTCGTGGGACGAGGCGCTCGAACGCATCGTCGACGCCGTCGAGCGCGTCCGCGCGAAGGACGGCGCCGAAGCGATCCTGCCCTACTGCTACGGCGGATCGAACGGCATGCTCACGCAGGACGCCACCGACGCGCTCTTCTTCAGGCGTCTCGGCGCGTCGCGGCTGCTGCGGACCGTGTGCGCCGCGCCGACCGGCGCGGCCGCCATGGCGCTCTACGGCAAGATGCCGTCGGTCGTCTACCAGGACTACCCGCACGCGAAGCTGATCGTGATCTGGGGCATGAACCCTGGAGTGTCCGGGATTCACGCCGTCCCGTATCTCAGGCAGGCCCAGAAAGACGGCGCGCGCATCGTCGTCATCGATCCGCGCGCGACGGCGCAGGCGCGAACGGCCGATCTGCATCTCGCGGTGCGGCCCGGGACGGACGTCGTCGTCGCGCTCGCGGTGCACAGGCACTTGTTCGAGACCGGTCGCGCCGACCAGGCGTTTCTCGCTGAGCACACGACTGGCGCGGACACGCTGCGCGCGAAGGCGGCCGAGTGGACGTTCGAACGCGCGGCCGAGGTTGCCGGAGTCAGCGCGGCCGATCTCGAGACGTTCGCGGAGTGGTACGCGACGTCGAGTCCGGCGCTGATGCGCTGCGGGTGGGGCCTCGAGCGGAATCGCAACGGCGGCAGCGCGGTGATGGCGGTGCTCGCGCTCCCGGCCGTGGGCGGCAAGTTCGGCGTCCGCGGCGGCGGCTACGTGATGAGCAACTCCGCGGCCTGGGGCTTCAACAGGCCGTGGCTCGACACGCCGGAACCGCCGACCCGCGCGATCAACATGAACCTGCTCGGGTCCATGTTGACCGACCCGGTCGGCACGCCGGTGAACCTGCTGTTCGTCTACAACTGCAACCCCGTCGCCACCGTGCCGGATCAGGGGCACGTGCTGCGCGGGCTCTCGCGCGAGGACCTCTTCACCGTCGTCTTCGATCAGGTCCACACCGACACCGTGCCGTACGCAGACGTCGTGCTGCCGGCGACGACGTTCCTCGAGCAATACGATTTCACGCGCGCTTACGGCGTCGTCTCGCTGTTGCTCACGCAGCCGGTGATCGATCCCGTCGGCGAGGCGCGATCGAACGCGGACGTCTTCGCGGATCTCGGCCGCCGCCTGGGGCTCTTCGACGAAAACGAGCCGCGCGCCGAGCTCGAGGCGCTCGTGGGCGTGCTCGATGGCCTGCCCGAAGACATCGGCAGCTCGCTGAAAGCCACGGGACGAGCCACGCCGCTCTGGGACGGCGCGCCGATCCAGTTCGTCGACGTGTTCCCGCGAACGCCGGACCGCAAGGTGCACCTGTTTCCCGAAGAGCTCGATCGCGAAGCGCCGCTCGGGCTGTATGCGTACCAACCAGATCCCGGAAGCGCGGAGTTCCCGCTCGCGCTGATCTCGCCCTCGTCCGATCGCACGGTGAGCTCGACGCTCGGCGAGCTGCCCCGTCCTGACGTTCGCCTGCTGCTCCATCCCGACGACGCCACGCCGCGAGGGATCGCGGACGGCGACGACGTGCGGGTGTGGAACGTGTTGGGAGAAGTGCGGGTACGCGCGCAGCTCGGATCGTGGATCCGCCCGGGAACCGTCTCGCTCCCGAAGGGGCTATGGCGCCGGCACACCGCCAATGGCAGCACGGCGACGGCGCTGGCGCCGGCCACGCTCACCGACATCGCCGGCGGCGCGTGCTTCAACGATGCGAGAGTTCAGGTCAGCCGGGTCTGAGCAGGTCTAGCGGGTCTGAGCAGGTCTTGCAGGTCGAACGGGTCTCGGAGCAGGTCTCAGCGGGTCCGTTCACTCGACCCCCCGAAGGGGCGGGTCGCGCCGACGTTTCGGCCGGCGCGACCCAGATGCATCGGGGGCGATGCCTACGCCATCCCGAGATTGTCGTTGGACGGCGGGGTGTTTTCCTCGTTCGTATCAACGAGACGTCCACGACCGCCGCGGCTGACCTGACCGCCCTTGCGGCCGGCCCTGCGAGCTTCCTCCGGCGTCCACTCGTGGGCAGTGCCCTTCTCGTGGGCCGCTCGACCGCCCTTGCTGGCGATCTCCTTCTGACGTTCGGGGCTCATCGACGCGAAACCGCGCCGCTCTTTACGTTCGCTCGTCACGTGAACCTCCTTGCTCGCCGCACGCGCCGGGCGCGCACGCGGGCCGTGGCTTTCGGGATCCCGAGGCAACGACCTCTGGACCGCGCCACCCCACGACCGCGGGCGACGCTTCCTCAGACGCTCCCCCGAACACACGAAGCATTTGTTACAGCAGCTGGGGAGCGCTTCGGCACGCTGAGCTTCAAAGGACGTGCCAGCAGCGGCACAAAACTGCACAGCGCAAATGCGTTGATTTGTGCGGAAATTTACACCATGTATCCGTCGAGCTACGGAGCTGGCTCAGCAGCTGAAGTGGATCGCTACACGGCGCGTGAGAAAGCAGTACACAGACGAGGTCAGGGTCGGCGTGACAGGCAAAACGCTGCACATCGCGTCGGCGCCGTGCCCGATTTACGAAATTCGTTCAGCGAGCGGTCGCGGAAGGGTCGGCAGTTCGCCGCGCCTTGAAGTAGTCGCAGCGATCGCAGTTGCGGACGTCGAACTGGTACCCGACGAACGGGAACAGCATGGGATGCGCGCAATACAGCAACTGGCCGTCTTCAACCGTCTGGAAGTTCAATTCAGGCAGGACGTCCGCCGCGCGCCGTCCGTACCAACAGAGACGGTGCCTGGCTTCCGGCGCAAGGCCGGCCGAGTCGCTCACGATTGGGAGTATACGATGCAGCGCGTTACAATAAGAGGAATGTCTCCCTGCGCCCCGGCCGTCCCGCCCGAGCCCTCCAGGAACCAGTCGGGCCGGACCGTCCACTGCGTGAAGTTCCAGAAGGACCTCCCCGGGCTGGACACGCAGCCCTGGCCGGGCGAACTGGGCCGCCGCATCTACGAGAACGTCTCGCTCGAGGCGTGGAAGATGTGGGAGGACCGGATGAAGATGATCCTCAACGAGTACCGCCTGCTGCCCTTCCAGAAGGAAGCGCAGGAGCTCGTGGCCAAGCACATGGAGGAGTTCTTCTTCGGCGAAGGCGCCGCCCTGCCGCCAGGCTACGTCCCGGAGCAGGCGAAGTAGCGGCCGGGCTTCAGCCCGGCCGTCTCCGATACGCAACCTCGACGACTCGTCCGGTTCTTCACGCCATCGTCAGCGCCGCGATCGATCCTGAACCGCAACCGGCCGTGTGCCGTGCGCAACGCGGCTTCGACGTCGGCCGGGGTCTCCGCGCCCGCGAAGATGAACCCGAGGTAGCTGCTGCCCTCGGGCAGCGGCAGGAGCTGCTGGTCGGACTTCGCCGTGATCTGGATCGCCGTCACGCCGGGCACCCCGAGGGCGTCGGCCTCGCCGGCCACGCCCCGATAGAAGCCCGCGGCCGGGATCGGGATCATCATCACCCCCGACGCGCGGCTCTCTCGCGTCCACGAATCCCATTCCATCCCCGCGGCGTGACGCAGCAGCAGTTCCTCGAACGGAATCGTGACGCCATCGCGCGTGAACGCGAGCGCCCTCGCGCACAGCCCGCCGATCGATCGCGCCGCCACTTCCAGCACGACGACGCGGCCACGATGGACGCGGCATTCGGCATGGACGGGGCCGTCGGTCAGGCCAATGGCCGTGGCCGCGATCTGAATCGCGTCGAGCATCGCGGCCTGCGTCGCGTCGGGCGCACGTGACGGCGTGACGTAGATCGTCTCCTCGAAGAACGGGCCGTCGAGCGGATCGGGCTTGTCGAAGATCGCCAGCGGGCGCAGCCGGCCGGCGGCCATCAGCCCCTCGATCGCGTGCTCGTGCCCGGGCACGAAGCCTTCGACGAGAATCACGTCCGCGTCGGGATCTCGCAGCGCGCGCACGTCCGGGGCGGAGAGAATCCGCCGCAGCCGCGCGACCGCGTCGTTCAACCCGCCGGCGTCATCGGCGCGCATCACGCCACGGCTCGCCGACAGGATCACCGGCTTCACGACGCAGGGATAGGGCGGCGCCAGCCGGGCGGCGTCGGCGTCGCCAGGCGGGAGCACGCGAAACCACGGCACGGGCAGGCCCGCGGCCGCGAGACGCTCGCGCAGGCGGACCTTGTTGCGGCTGATCTCGGCGGCTTCCGGGGAATGCCAGCGCACGCCGAACGCCACGGGCGGCACGCGCCGCGAGCACCGTCGGGCGGTCGCCGACGGCGAGCACGCCCGACAGCGACGATCGGCCCAGATTCGCCTGCAGTGCCTCGAGCGAGCTGTCCAGCTCGTGATACCGCACGGGGATGGCGTGGTCGCGCCAGGGATCGTCCAGGACGCCACAGCGATCCGAGGCCAGCCGCAAATCGACGCCGAGCCGCGCGGCCGCTTCGTCGAACATCCGCAGCTGGTACCCCGTGGTCGTCGCGCAGAGCAGGACGCGCGGTTTCATAGAAGGGCCACCTGCCCTTCGGTGGGCTCGGCTCAACAATACCAGGGCTCGGTCAGGTACGGCACCGACGCGCGCGCCACGGGCGGAGGCAAGGCACGCGCGCGGACGATCGAGGGGTCGTCGCACATCGACACGGCCATCGCGCGAATCGACTCGAAGACGTCGCCGCGGCGCGCCCCCTGGCGCCGGCCGATGAGCGCCGCGACGCGGCGCTGCAGGACGTCCACGCGACGATCCTCGTGGCGCCACGGGAACGCGAGCGCCGCCGGATCGAACTCGTCGATGCGCGTGCGCACGTCCTGCAGCTCCAGCAGGCGCGATCCCGCGGGAATGAGGAGCCGAATCGCCCACTGAATCGGCGACACCTGCTCGACGAGCCCGAGCCGCTCAACCGTGTCCAGCAGCTCGATGTATCCCTCGAGCGTCGTCCAGGGCGTGAACGCCACGAAGGTGGGCGCCAGCGGCAGGCCCACCGAGTCCATCAGTTCCGCCGCGCGCTCGAAGTCAGCGGCGGTGTGCCCCTTCTCCAGCAGCTCGAGCAGGTCGTCGTCGACCGCTTCGACCGCCGACGTCACCATCGCGCACCCGGTGTCGCGAAGCAGCGGGAGGTCGGCGTGGTGCTTCAGCAGATGCTCGACCTTGATGGTCACGTCGTAGCTGACGGTCGGAAACTCCTGAGCGAACGCCGTGACGAGCCGACGGGCGTGGCCGATGCCGTTGAAGAAGTCGGGATCGCCGAAGGTGATGTGCGCGGCGCCGGCCTTGACCTGCGCGCGGATATCTTCGATGACGACGTCGACGTCGACGACGCGGAAGCGGCCATCGTAGACGGGAACGACCGGGCAGTGACGGCAGCGGTGCTTGCAGCCGCGGCTGGCCTCCGTGTAACCCGCGATGCGGGTGGATCCGTCCGGCCAGCTGAGCGTCGCGTAGCGATCGAGCGACGGCAACCCCGACCGATCGGGCACGCGGAACCGCAGCTTCGGCAGTGTCGCCGCACGCGGGCCGGCGTTCTCGGGCTGCGGCGAGGTCGAGCCCTCGTCCACCATCCGCGCGAGCGCGACCAGATCGCCTTCGAACTCGACGCCAAGGATCGTCTGCACGCCCCGGCGGCGCAGCAGTGCTTCGTTCACGGGCGCGTACAGGCCGTACGCGCACAGGTGCGCTGAGGGATTCAGTGCGCGCAGCCTGGCGATCACCGGCAACGCGAGGCGCGTGGCGGTGTGCATCGGCAGAAAAAGCGCGATAAGCCCGGCGTCGCGCACGGCCGACTCGTCGAGCCGGTTCCTCGACAGGTCCTCGACGACGACCTCGAACCCGGCCTCGCGGAGCCACGCCGCGGGAGACGCCAACCCGAACGGCTGGCGGCCCAGCTCGTAGGTCGACAGCAACAGCACCTGCACCTGTTCAGTCTAAAGCACGACCGTGCCGACGCGTCTGCCAGAGGCTGACGTGCACGGCCTGCAACCTGGTGCACCCTGCACCGGCCTGCACGTTGCACGATCGCACCGAATGCCTCTCGACAAGTACCGCGCGAAGCGCAACTTCGAGGTCTCGCCCGAACCGCGCGGCAAGGCGCCGAAGCCAAAGGGCAAAGGCAAGCCGCTCTTCTTCTGCGTCCAGAAGCACCTGGCGAGCCACCTGCACTACGACTTCCGCATCGAGCACGACGGCGTGCTGCTCTCCTGGGCGGTGCCGAAGGGGCCCTCGCTCGATCCGAGCGTGAAGCGGCTGGCGATGCATGTCGAGGATCACCCGCTCGAGTACGGGACGTTCGAAGGCATCATCCCGGAAGGCTACGGCGCGGGCATCGTCCTGCTGTGGGACGAAGGCACGTGGGAGCCGCTCGTGGACGACGTGAGCGCCGCGATCAAGAAAGGCGACCTGAAGCTGCGGCTGAACGGCGTGAAGCTGAAGGGATCGTGGGCGCTGATCCGCACCGGCGGATCCAGCGGCGACGGCCGGAGCTGGCTGCTCCTCAAGCATCGCGACGAGTGGAGCGGCCCGCTCGACATCGCCGTCTTCGCGCCTCTCAGCGTGAAGAGCGGCGGCAACTTCAGCGACATCATCTCGAAGGAGGCGCCGAGCCTCTGGCAGAGCAACCGGAAGGCGAAAGGCGCGCCGGCGGATCTGCTGAAGGTCGTCGAGCGCGCCGTCGCGCACGAAGAAGAACTGAAGGCCGCGACCGCGACGTCGAGCGAGGCGGCGGCGCCGCGCGCCGCTACAAAAGCTTCTGCGAAAGCACGCTCCACACCGCGTACGCCAGCCGCCAGCGGTCGTGCCGCGCGATCTCCTGCCGCCAGAAATCGATCTCGATGACCTCGCAGCCTTCCGGCACGTCGCCGGTCGGCAGCATCTCCTTGTGCTCGGCCTCGTAGCGCGCCAGCACCGCGTCGGACGGACGCCGCGTGTTCACGAGCAGCACGTCCACCTTTCGGCCGATCGCGGCGGACACGGCGCGCACGGCGCTTCCCGCGGTGAACCCGGCCATCCCGCGGCCTTCGGTGAGCAGGTTCGCGATGAGAATGATCGGCCCCTTCACCTCGGCCAGGGCCTCGGCAACACCCGACACCAGCAGCGGCGGCATCAGGCTCGTGTAGAAGCTGCCCGGGCCGATGATCACGGCATCGAAGCCACGGATCGCCTCGGCGACGACGGGATGAATCACGGGCAACGGCTCGAGCCACACGCGGCGCACGAGACGCCCCTTGATCTGCGCGGCGTCGACTTCGACTTCGCCGCGCGTGATCGATCCGTCCTGATACTCCGCGCAGATCGTCGCGCTGTCGACGGTGACGGGCCACACGCGGCCCTCGCAGCCGAGCAGGGTGCGCAGCGCGTCGACGGCGACGAAGAAGTCGCCGCTGTACTGCTCCATCATCGAGAGCAGCAGGTTGCCGCCGGTGTGCCCGGAGAGCTTCGCGTTGCCCGCGAGCATCGGCAGGCGCGCGAGGAGCACGCGGCGCGCTTCGCCCTCGTTCGGCGAGAGCGCGAGCGCGCACTTGAGGACGTCGCCAGGCGGCAGCACGCCCAGCTCGTCCCTCAGCTGCCCCGAACTTCCGCCGCTGTCGAACATCGTGACGATGGCATGGACCTTCAGCCAGGGATTGCGCTTGAGGCCGCCAAGCAGGCTCGGGAGTCCCGTGCCGCCGCCGAAACACCCGATATTGAGATCTCGCAGTCGCATCCGACCCTCGATTCTACTCGTGACACGCCGGCGGCGGCACGCCGTAGAATGGCTGCATGACCTCCGGCCCCGATGTCCTCGTGGCGGATCTGAAGGCCATCTTTGCGACCCGCCTGCAGGCCGTCGTGCTGTATGGCCCGCACGCGATCGGCCCCAAATCGGGCCACCCGGTGCACACCCTCGTGGTCGTTCGCGATCTCGGCCTGGCCGATCTCGAGGCCGCGGCGCGCCGCATGGGCGCATGGCGGCAGGCAGGTCTGGCGGTGCCGCTCCTGATGGCGGCGGACGAGTTCGCCAGCTCGATGGACGCCTTTCCGGTGGAGATTGGCGCCATCCTCGGCGGCTACCGCGTGCTGTACGGCGTCGATCCGTTCGAAGGCATCGAGGTCGACCCGTCCGATCTCCGGCGGGCGTGCGAGGTCGAGGCGCGCGGGCACCTGTTGCACCTGCGGGAAGGCTTCATCGAGGCGGCGGGCCGCCCCGACGCCGTCGCCCGGCTCGTGGAGGCCTCCGCGCCGGCGCTGCGTACGCTGCTCGTGACGCTCGCCCGGCTCGACGGCGCGCCCGAGCAGACGCCCTCGGCCTTCGCGGCCAGCCGTCTTGGACCGCACCACGGGCGGACGATTGCCGGCGTGCTCTCGACCATCGACGGGCCGCTGACGGTCGTCGATCCGGCGCGCGGCTTCGACGAGTACCTGGCGGCCGCATCGGCGCTCGTCACCTACGTGGACGGCTGGGCGTCCTGATCGTGCGCCTCGGCGTCGCCTGCCTGGCGTGTCTTCTCGTGCTCGCCGCGCCCCGCGGCGTCCATGCGCAGCAGCAGACCGCGCTGCCGCTGCAGGGCGCCGTCAGCGACTACGCCGGCGTCATCGACACGTCCACGCGCGCGCAGATCACCGATCTCTCGACACGGCTTCATGACGCGACCGGAGACTGGCTCGCGGTCGCGACGGTGAAGACCGTGGCGCCGTTTGCCGACGCGCGGAGCTACGCCGTGAAGATGTTCGAGAACGGCGGACGCGGGCTCGGCGAGGCGAAGAGCGACAACGGCATCCTGATCCTGCTGGCCGTGCAGGAGCGGCAGGTGCGGATCGAAGTGGGTTACGCGCTCGAGGAATACGTCACGGACGGCTTCTCCGGCGAGACGAGCCGCGACGTGATGGTCCCGTACTTCAAGCAGGGCGATTACGGCGGCGGCCTGCTGGCGGGCGCGCAGGCGGTCGCGGCGCGGCTTGCCGAGAAGCGCGGCGTCAAGATTCCCGGCGTCGCCGCGCCGGCATCAGGAGGCCGTCGCGGCGCAGGGTTCGTGCGTGCCGATCTGGCTGATCATCCTGATCATCTTCCTGATCGCGAGGAGCAGCCGGCGGCGCCCTCGCGGCCCGTGGGGCGGCGGCCCGTGGAGCGGATGGTCGAGCGGCATCGGCGGGTTCGGCGGAGGATTCGGCGGCGGCTTCGGCGGGGGCGGATCCTCGGGCGGGGGCTTCGGCGGCGGCTTTGGGGGCTTCGGCGGCGGATCGAGCGGCGGCGGTGGCGGCGGCGCCTCGTGGTAATGATTGAACCGAACGGAGGACGCGTGATGCACGGGCAACTGAAACGGCTGACGATCGGGATTCTCGGGGCGCTCCTGCTGATCCCGCTGGGCGGCTGCTCCTACAACAAGTTCGTGGGCCAGGAAGAGGCGATCAAGTCGCAGTGGGCGCAGGTCGAGAACCAGCTCCAGCGGCGCAACGACCTCATCCCGAACCTGGTCGAGACCGTGAAGGGCACGGCGGCGCAAGAGCAGACGGTGTTCATCGCCATCGCCAACTCGCGCGCGAAGCTGGCCGGCGCGACGACGCCTGAACAGAAGATGCAGGCGGCCAACGAACAGACCACCGCGCTGTCGCGCCTGCTCGTCATCGTCGAGAACTACCCGCAGCTCAAGTCGAACGACTCGTTCAACCGGCTGATGGACGAACTGGCCGGCACCGAGAACCGCATCGCCGTGGAGCGCATGCGATACAACGAAGTCGTGCAGGCGTACAACACGTCGCGGCGGCAATTCCCCGCGAACGTCACGGCGAAGCTGTTCGGGTTCAAGGAGTATCAGTTCTTCGAGGCGCCGCCCTCGGCCAAAGAAGCGCCGAAGGTCGCGTTCCCCGCCGCGAAGCCATGACCGTTCTGTCGCGCCGCGGAGCCGGCGCGGTGCTGGCTCTCGGGGCGGCGGCCTGGCTGTCCACGTTCGTCTTCGATCGCGTCGGCACCGGCGCGGGCACGCGTGTCGCGCTGGTGTCGTCGTGGCAGGAGTGGGTCGGCCTCACCGTGCTCGCGTTCCTCGTCGTCCTGCTCGGCAAGGCGATGGTGGAGCGCGGGCTCGAGGACGCCGGCGGCGAGAAGGCGATTCCGGGAACGCTGCTGCTGCCCATGGCCGCGCTCGCGGTCCTGGCGCTCCCCTACCTGCCGTTTGCCGCCGACGCCGTCCCCGCGCTCGATGCGCTCGCGGGGCCCGGACGGTGGTGGCTGTGGGCCATCGTCGGGGTGCAGATCGCCTGGGCCATCGGCACGCTCGTGATCGACGCCGGACGGCGTCTCGAGCTGTCGGCGACGACCAGGCAGGCGCTGATCGTCGCGGCAGGCGTCGCGATCTTCGGCACGGCGGCGTGGCGGCTGCAGCTCACGCCGGTCTTTCCGGGCGGCGACGAGCCGCACTATCTGATCGTCACGCAGAGCCTGCTCGCCGATCACGACCTCGCGATCGAGAACAACCACGCCCGCGGCGACTACCGCGCGTATTTCCCGGCGCCGCTCAAGCCCGACTATCGGCGACGCGGCAGCGACGGCCAGATCTACTCGATCCATCCGGTCGGCGTGTCCGTCCTCATCGCGCCGGCCTTCGCGATTGGCGGCTATCGTGCCGCGAGTGTCTTCCTCGCGCTGCTCGCCGCGATCGCCGCGGCGATCGCCTGGCGGTGGGCGCGCGCCGAGACCACGTCCGGCGCGGCGGCGTTCTTCGGATGGCTCGCTGTCGTGACCAGCGCGCCGTACGTGCTCCACAGCTTCGCGATCTTCCCGGAGTGCGCCGCCGCGCTCGCGCCTGATCGCCGGGCTCCGGCCGCGGGATGCCTTCACGGCGTCGCGCCCGCTCGCCGACGCCGTGCTCCGCGGGATCGCGCTTGGCGCGCTGCCGTGGCTCGGCACGAAGTACGCGCCGATGTCGCTCGTCGCGCTCGCGCTCGTGTGGTGGGCTGACCGCGAGCGGCGCGCCGCGATCGTCGCGCCCTACGCGGCCTCGGTGGCGCTCTGGTTCGGCTTCTTCTGGTGGATCTACGGCACGCCGTCGCCGACCGCGCCGTACGGGCCGGCGCATCAGATGGCGTTGGCGAACCTGACCTCGGGCCTTCCCGGGCTGTTCGCCGATCAGGAATATGGCCTGCTCGCCAGCGCGCCGGTCCTCGCCCTCTCCGTCGTCGGGTGGTGGCGCCTCTGGCGGCGCGATGCCGCCGGCCGCTGGGCGACGCTGACGACGCTTGCTGCCCTTCGGCATCCTGGCGCTCACGACCGGCGCCTTCGAGCTCTGGTGGGGCGGCACGGCGCCGCCCGGGCGCGAGCTCGTCGCCGCGCTGCCGCTGCTCGCCGTGCCGCTGGCGTGGGCGTGGCAGTCGAGCGAGGACGCGCGGGTGCAGCGCGCAAGTCTCGAATGGCTCGCCGCGGTGGGCCTCGCGATGACGTGCACGCTCGTGTTCGTGCACGACGGCCTGCTCGCCGCCAACACGCGGGATGGGGCCTCCGCGTTGCTCGAGTACCTCGATCCGGCGCGAGCGCTCGTGCGTGCGGCGCCGTCGTTCGTCGTCGAGCGCGCGAGCCTCACCGCGCCGGTCCTGCTGACGCTGCTCTGGGCGGCCGTCGCGGCTGCCGCCTGGCGCGCAGCGCGCGTGTTCGGCGTGTCGACGCGCGGCGCCGCGCAGCTGGCGGCCTCGGCCCTGGGCGCAGCCGGCCTGCTGATCGTGGCGATCGGCGCCCCGGTCGCGGCCCGGGGCGACACGACGCCGCCGGTGCCCGTCGAGTCCCGTGTCTCGGCCGAAGTGCTCGATCGGTATGACGAGCGCGCGCGGCCCGTGGCAGTCGTCTACGCGCCGTTTCAGATCGTGACGCCGGAAGCCGCGATTTCCGACGTGGTGTTCGCGGCCGAGCCGGGGATCCGCACGGCGCCGCAGCCGATCCGCGTGATGTTCAACACGCGCCTCTCGCTGCCCGCGGGCCGCTACCGCATCGTCGCGACGCCGGCGCCCGGCGCGACGCTCTCAGGCGATCTCGGGGTGCAGGTCGGCCGGCGAGGACCGCCGCTTCTGGTGTGGCCGCTCTCCCCCGACTCGGCGTCGGCGGAGTTCGCGCTCGACCTCGACGCAAGCTTTGTCGGCTTCGTCGCCGCGTCCGACGTCGAGTCGCGCATCGCGCGCCTGGACCTCACGCCGCTCGACGTCGTCGACGCGGGCCGGCGTGCGCCGCGGCCGCCGGTGATCGCGGCGACACGCGAAGACGGCCTGACGCTGTACTTTCATGACGATCGCACCTACGTCGAGACCGGTGGGTTCTGGACGAAAGGCCACACGACGGTTGACCTCACGCTGGCGCGAAGCGATCCCTCGCGTCCGCCCGCCGCGGGCGTGCGACTGCGCGTCCAGGGAAACAGCCAGAGCCAGACGCCGGTGACGCTGGCCACGCCGGCCTGGTCCACGCACGTCACGGTTCCGCCCGGCGAACCCGTCGAGGTCACCGTGCCGTGGCGCGCCGAAGTCCCGATCCTTCCGCTGGCGGTTACGGTCGACTCCGGCTTTGTTCCTGCCCAGCAGGGCGGCGATCCCGGCGACCAGCGATCGCTCGGCTGCTTCGTCCAGATCGTCGGTCTCAACGACGCGGCGGTGCCGGCGCATGCTGAAGTTCGCTGACGTCCTGCTGGCGGAGTTCGACCGCGAGGCTGGACTCACCCGCCGCGTGCTGGTGCGAGTGCCCGCGGACCGGTTCGAGTGGCGGCCGCACGAGAAGTCGATGACGCTCGGGCGCCTCGTGACACATCTCGCTGAGCTTCCCGGCTGGGGTGCGTCGCTCGTGGCGACAACTGAGTACGATCTGGCAAACCGGCCGGCAACGGATCTGACCGACCTCACGCTCGACGCCGCGCTCGCGCGATTCGACGCCAACGTCGCGGCCATGCGCCAGGCGATCGTCTCGCGAACGGATCCGGAGCTGGTCGCGCCGTGGACGCTCAAATCCGAAGGCCGCGAGCTCTTCACCGCGCCGCGACTCGTCGCGCTGCGGACGCTGCTGCTCGATCACTCGACGCATCATCGCGGGCAGCTCACCGTCTACCTGCGACTGCTGGACGTGCCGTTGCCGGCGCTTTACGGGCCGAGCGCGGACGAAGGGAGGATCTGATTCTGCGCGCGCTGATTCTCGACTACGGCGAAGTGTTGAGCCTGCCCCAGGACAACGACCTCGTCGACAGGATGGCCGCCATCACCGGCGTCGATCGCGAGCGCTTCGAGCAGGCGTACTGGCGGCACCGCCGCGCGTACGATCTCGGCCGTCGCGCGACCGACTACTGGCGAGACACGCTGCACGACCTCGGCGTCTCTGACCACGCCGTCCTCGAGTCGCTGATCGATCTCGACGTCCAATCGTGGACGCGTTACCGCGAGCCGATGTGGACGCTCGCCCGCGACGTCCGCGCATCGGGCGTGAAGACGGCGATCCTGTCGAATGGCGTGCCCGAAGTCATGGCTCGCGTTCGCGCGGACCGCCCACTCGCAGAGATCTTCGACGTGGTGGTGGTCTCGTACGAGCTGGGCCACGCGAAGCCCGATCGCGAGATCTACGAGGCCACGCTTTCGAGGCTCGGCGTCGCGCCGCAGGAGGCGCTCTTCGTCGACGACCGCGGCGAGAACATCGCGGCCGCTGACGAGCTGGGTCTGCGGACCTTCCACTTCACGGGAGACGACAGATTCGGCCGATTTCAGGCCTACTTGACCGAAGAGCTTTCAAAGTGATATCACTTAGATATCCAAGGAGCTCTTCCCATGATTCGCGAACGTGAATACGGCGCCGTCTCCGGCGGGGCGGTTCTGGTCGGCCTGCTGACGGTCGGGGCGTTCCTCTTCTGGCAGTTCGTCGTGAACATCAATCGCCACGCGCCCGGGCATGGCCGTCGCCTGCGTGGTCGGCGTGGTGTTCACGGTGTTCCTGCTCACCGGCCTGTTCGTCGTCAACCCGAACGAGGCTCGCGTGCTGCAGTTGTTCGGGAAGTACGTCGGCACGGCGAAGGCCGCGGGCCTGCGCTACGCGAACCCGCTCTATCGCAAGCGGCGCATCTCGCTCCGCGTCCGCAACTTCGAGAGCGGCAAGCTGAAGGTCAACGACCTCGACGGCAACCCGATCGAGATCGCGGCCGTGGTCGTCTGGAAGGTCGTCGACACCGCGGAGGCCGTGTTCGAAGTGGACAACTACGACAACTACGTCCACGTGCAGAGCGAGTCGGCGCTGCGCAACATGGCGACCAGCTACCCCTACGACGGACACGACGACGCGGCGGTGATGTCGCTGCGGGGGAACACGGCGGCGATCGCCGATCACCTGCGGAAGGAAATTCAGGATCGCCTGGCGAGGGCCGGCGTGGAAGTGGTCGAGGCGCGGATCAGCCACCTCGCCTACGCGCCGGAGATCGCGGCCGCCATGCTGCAGCGCCAGCAGGCCGGCGCCATCATCGCGGCGCGCTCGCGCATCGTCGAGGGCGCGGTGGGCATGGTGGAGATGGCGCTCGACCTGCTCTCGAAGAAGAACGTCGTCGACGCTCGACGAGGAGCGCAAGGCGGCGATGGTCAGCAACCTCCTCGTCGTGCTGTGCGGCGAGCGCAGCACGCAGCCCATCGTCAACGCCGGCACGCTCCACCACTGAGGTTTCGTTGGCGCGCAAAGCCTTCCTGCTCCGCATCGACCCGCAGGTCCTCGACGCCCTCCAGCGATGGGCGGACGATGACCTGCGGAGCCTGAACGGACAAATCGAGTTCGTGCTGCGCCGCGTGCTGCAGCAGGAGGGGCGGCTGCCGAAGGAACCGCGGCCAGCGACGAGCGACGAGCGATGAGCGACGAACTCGAACGACGAGCGACGAGCGACGAGCTCACGGCGCGCGAGGCGAGCTGCCGCGTCGAGGCCAGTACGGCTGGGATGCGCCCTACATGCTCGTGCTGCCGGCCCTGCTGATCGCGTTCAACGTCTGGCAGGGCCTGCTCACGCGGCGGCCGTGGCCGTTCATCGGGGCGGGGCTGGTCGCGCTCTTCTGCGGCTTCGGCTGGCATTCGTCACGCCGCGGCAAGTTCGTCGTCTGGCGACAGATCCTCGACGACCTGAAGATGCGTGGCGACGAACAGATACTCGACGTCGGCTGCGGCCGCGGCGCCGTGCTGCTGATGGCGGCCGGCCGCCTGACGACCGGGCACGCCACCGGCATCGACCTGTGGCGCACGCAGGATCAGTCAGGCAACGCGATCGAAGCGACGCGGAAGAACGCAGACGCGGAAGGTGTCGCCGGTCGCGTGAGCCTCGAGACGGCGGACATGACCGCGCTCCCCTTCGCCGCCGGCAGTTTCGATCTGATCCTCTCGAGCCTCGCGATTCACAACGTCCCGGGCAGGAGAAGCGCGATCGCGCGATTGAGGAGATCGTCCGCGTGCTGCGCCCGGGCGGCCGGGTGGCCATCGCGGATCTGCGACACATCGCGCGGTACCGCGAACGCCTCGAGGCGCTCGGCATGGCCGACGTCTCCGTCCGCGACCTGGGGTGGAAAATGTGGTGGGGCGGCCCGTGGGTCCCGACTAAACTGGTAACGGCGCGCCGCACCTAGCGTCGTTTCGTCATTCTTCATTTTTCATTCTTCATTCCTTCCATTTGCCTTCATTCGCACTTCTGATATGTCCGCCTTTGAGCCGCACCGGCGGCTGAAAAACGGCCACGCGATGACGCTGTGGGCCTGGGCACGGCGCCGCGACTTTGCGCACCTGCCGATCCCGGCCGAGCGTTTCGTCGAAGTGGCCGCCGATGCGCGGGTGCTGGCGCACTGTTACTTCCACCGGGACGCGGCCGCGCATCCCACGCTCATCGTGCTGCACGGGCTCGAAGGCTCGAGCTCGGCTCACTACATGCGCGGCGTGGCGGCGAAGGGCCGGGCGGCGGGGTTCAACGTCGCGCTGCTCAACCAGCGGAACTGCGGCGGCACCGAGCACCTGTCGGCGACGCTCTATCACTCGGGCCTCACGGCCGACGTCGACATCCTGCTCCGGCAGCTTCAGGCCGAAGGGCACCGGGCGATCGTCGTGGCCGGCTATTCGCTGGGCGGCAATCTCGCGCTCAAGCTGGCTGGCGACTACGGCACCGCGCCGCCGGCGTCGCTTCGCGGCGTCGTTGCAGTCTCGCCGGTGATGGATCTGCCCCGCTGCGTGGACGCGCTCGAGCGGAAGAGCAACCTGATCTACCAGTGGAACTTCGTGCGGAACCTGAAGGCGCGCATGCGGCGGAAGGCGGCGGCGTTCCCGGCGTTGTTCTCGACCGATCCGCTGGCGCGGATTCAGACCGTCCGGCAGTTCGACGAGGCGTACACGGCCCCGTTCTTCGGCTTCCAGAACGCGACCGACTACTACTATCGCGCCGCGGCCCTGCGAGTGGTCGATCGGATCTCGGTGCCGGCGCTGATCGTCACGGCCGCCGACGATCCGTTCGTCCCGGCCGACGCGTTCCGGCAGCCGCCCGTCACGACCAATCCGCGGATCACCGTCGAGCTCTCTGCGCACGGCGGCCACTGCGCGTTCGTCGCGCAGGCCGACGGGAACGGCTTCGACGGGTACTGGGCCGAACGGCGCATCGTCGAGTTCGCGACGTCGGTCTGCGAGATCCATCGGTCCAGTAGGTCCATGGGGGTGTATGGGTTGAGCCCGCGGACTCCCTATGGACCCATGGACCCACGGACCTATGGACCTTCCTACAGCCCCAGCCGATCCATCAACTGCCGCGCGAACTCGGGGCCCTTCCCCTCTTCCTCGTGCTTGAAGTAGACGAAGGTCTCTTCCCACTGCGACTGGTGTTCGCGGACCGCGTCGGCCCACTTGTCGAGATCCGCCGCCTGGTAGCCCTCGTCGCGCAACCGGAAGTAGCCGTAGCTGGCCGTCGCGATCATCGGCGTCGATCGTGTGTCGCTGTCGGCGATGCAGAGCGCCAGGTTTCTGGCCCGCAGGCGCTCGTACACGTCGTCCACGAGCCAGGACGCGTTCCGGAACTCGAACGCCGCGCGCGCCCCCTTGGGCAGCTCCGCGAGGAACGCGTCGAACACGGCAAGGTCGATCTTGAACGTCGGGGCGAGCTGGAACAGCAGCACCCCGAGTTTCGGGCCGAGCGCTGACGCGGCCTGGCAGAACGCGCGGACGAGATCGCCGGTGTCGCGCAGCTTGCGGTCGTGTGTAATGCGGCGCGGCGCCTTCAGCGTCAGCTTGTAAGGCGACGGCGTGCCGGCCGCCCAGCCCTGCACGAGCTTCTCGGTCGGCAGGCGATAGAACGTGTAGTTGATTTCGACCGTCGGGAACCGCTCGGCGTAGTACGCCAGCATCTTCGACGCAGGCAGCGACGCCGGATAGAAGTTTCCCTTCCATTCCGGGTAGTTGTAGCCGGAGGTGCCTATCCAAATCATGACGAGCGCGGGTTACTTAGTCGGGAATCGGACGTCGGCAATTGAATCCGGCGCGGACTGCGGGGGAGGCGACTAAGAACTGCGATCGGAGAGCGGAGCGTTCATACTCGCGCTCTCCGACCTTGTGAGGTTCGGACTCGACCGGAAGGACGCTACCAGCGCGGTTCGCGCCGTCCGCCCATGTCCTGCCCGCGTGATCCGCCGCGCGGAAAGGCGCCGCCGCCTTCGGGCTTGGGCCGCGCCTCGTTGACGACGAGAGGACGCCCATCGAAGGCGAAGCCGTGGAACTGAGTGATGGCCTTCTGCGCCGCGTCGTCGGTGCCCATCTCGACGAACGCGAATCCCCGCGCGCGTCCGGTCGCCATGTCGCGCATCACGCGAACGTTGTCGACGGGACCGGCCTGGCTGAAGAGCGTGTTCAGTTCCTCGTCCGTGGTCTTGTAAGGGAGATTACCGACATACAATCTCCGACCCATCGTGCGGCTCCTTCGCTCGAGTCCTGTGGCGCGATCGCCTTCGGCAGGAAGCCACGCGCCGAGCTCCCTGGAGGACGTCAGACCCTACCGATGCGTGTGCGGATGCGACATGGGACGAGGCAACAGCTGCGCGGAGGTAGGAATCGTCTGTCGGAGTCGGGCCAGTATACAGCAAGTCCCTATTTGTCAAGACCTATTCCGAGGCCGGCTATTGGAATGCTGTGCAACGCGTTCTGGCGCGTGCGCTTCCCCGCCGGTACAGTGAAAGAGTATGCGCGTCGTTCTCGTGGCGATTCTTATGGCTGCGGCCGGGTGTCGTGCGGCGGAACCCGTTCGTGAGTACCGTCTGGTCGGACAGATCCTTGCCGTCGATCGGCAGACGAACCGCGTCACCATCCGCCATCAGGACATCGACGGGTTCATGCCGGGCATGACGATGCCCTTCCCCGTGCGAGATGCCAGCCTGCTGAACGGACGCGTCGCCGGGGAGCTGGTGGAGGCGACGCTGTCGGTCCAGGGTACCGATGCCTGGGTCTCCCGGCTGACCGTCACCGGCAAGGCACCGATCACGGAGGCAGCGCCGGTACTGGGTCTCGGGCCAGGCGACCGGATCGCCGATGCGGCGCTGGTCGATCAGGATGGCGCGCCGATGCGAGTCGCGGACCTGCGCGGCCATGCCGCCGTCGTGTCCTTTATCTATACGCGGTGTCCGCTGCCGGAATACTGCCCCACGATCGAAGCGCGGCTGGGGGCGGTGCAGCAGGCCATCAAGGCGTGATCAGGCGCTGGCCGGCACGCGCGTCCTCGCGGTGACGCTCGATCCGGCACACGACACGCCGCCGGTGCTGGCCGTGCACGCGCGAGAGCGCCACGCGGACCCTTCGGTCTGGCGGTTTGCGTCGGGAACGGCCGACGCCATCGACGCGTTCGGCCGGCAGTTCGGTCTCGCCGTGACGCGCACCTCGAGCGAGCCGTCGGGCATCGAACATAATCTGCGCACCGTGATTCTGGATCCCGACCTGCGCATCGTCGCGATGCTGACCGGCTCGGACTGGCCGGCATCCGAGGCCATCTCGGCCCTGCGGACGGCTGCCGGCGCCCGATGAGGCATCCGTCGACAGGCGCCCCGCCCTGGAGCGCGTTCACGCCCGCCGAGCGGCGCCTGATCGATCGCCTGCGCACTCCCGCGCGCGTGCAGGCGTATCTGAACGCGCTGCGCTACAACACCGAACCGGACGGCGACACGCTGCGGACCTTCCGCGAGGTCGTCCGCCATCGCACCGCGCACTGTTTCGAAGCGGCGATGTTCGCGTGTGTCGTGCTCGAGCAGCACGGGTATCCGCCGCTCGTCCTGAGCTTCGAGTCGATCGACCATCTCGATCACGTGCTGTTCGTCTACAAGGCCAATGGCCGGTGGGGTTCTGTCGCTCGATCGCGCGACCCCGGCCTGCATGGACGCCTGCCGGTCTTTTCGACGCCGCGCGCGCTCGCGCGCTCGTACGTCGATACCTACGTCGACTACACAGGCGGCGTCAGCGCGTTCGCCGTCGCCGACATGCGCGGTGTCACGGGATGTAACTGGCGGTTCTCGAAGCGGAGCGTCTGGAAGGCCGAGCAGTACCTGCTCGACTACCCGCATCACAAGCTGCCGACCTCACGCGCGCGAGTCGATCGCCTCCGCGCGCGCTACGTGCAATTCCGCGAAGCGCACGGGATGAAGCCGGTCGATTACGACGGACGCGAGAAGTGGAGGCCGATCCCGCGAGAGTTCCACGCCGCGTCACGACTGCCCTTCGCCGGTCCCATCGCCCGCCGGGAGATGACGACGGAAAGAATCCACAGATTACACAGATGACACAGATTTCTTGATGTCACGCCGAGGCGACTGCCAGTGCTCGGCTCTGAAGCGAGACTTCAATCTGCGTACTCGGCGTAATCTGCGGTTACTCCGGAAGGCACGCGAAGCGCAGCGTGACGTACGTGATCAGGATCCCGTGAATCCCAGAATCCCGGAATCCCGGTGTCTTTTCCGTTCCGGTAATCTGGAGAATCTCAGTCGAGATCGAAATCGCGATGCGGCCGGGTGACGGGCTCCTGCCGCGCCTGGCGCAGGGCTTCCTCGAAGCGCTTCGACAGGGCGTCGCCGCGGTTCTTCTCGGCCTCGACCGACTGCTGGAAGAGCGCGTCGCGCCGCTCCGCCTCAGCGGCGACGATCCGTTGCGCGTTCGACAGCTCGGGCTTGTCGGCGCGCTCGGGCTCCTTGTGCTCGACGATCCGTTCGAGGTTGCGATCGAAGACGAGGGTCGCGCAGCAGCAGGGACAGGTGAGCTCGAGCTCCGATTTCAAGCGCGACATGCCGGTATGATACACCCGGCAATGAGGTCATGAGCGAGGCGGCCAGGGGACTGGTGCGGGTGGCCACCTACAACATCCACCGGTGTCGCGGGCTCGACGGCCGCACGCGTCCGGATCGGATCGCGGAGGTGCTGCAGGGGATTGGCGCCGACGTCATCGCGCTGCAGGAGGTGATCGGCGCCGGCGCGTGGCACGAGGGCCAGGCGCAGGAGATCGGCGCGGCGCTCGGCATGGGCTGGGTCATGGCCACCACGCGGGTGCTCCGCCGCCACGCCTACGGCAACGTCGTGCTCAGCCGCTTCCCCATCGTGCACCACGTGCGCTACGACCTGTCCTGGAAGACGTGCGAACCGCGCTGCTGCCAGCGGGTGGACGTGGACGTCGAAGGACGGTCGCTGCACATCTACAACGTGCACTTCGGCACGGCGATCCTCGAGCGCCGCGTGCAGGCCGAGCGGCTCGCCGCGATCGTCTGCCACCGCCGTGTCGCGGGACCGAAGGTCGTGCTCGGCGATTTCAACGAGTGGACGCGCGGGCCCGCGTCGGCGCTGCTCAGCGAGCGCCTGAACGGCGTCGACCTCGCCGGCGCACCTGCGGCGCCGCCGCACGTATCCGGGCGTGCTGCCGCTCGTGCACCTCGATCACATCTATTACGCAGGCCGGGTCGAAGTCGAGCGCGTGGAGCTCGTGCGCACTCGGCGCGCGCTCATCGCCTCGGATCATCTGCCGCTGGTCGCGACGCTGCGCGTCGGATCGTAGCGGAGCGCATCGAGGCCGCATGCAGTTCAAAGACGCGCGCGTCTGGCTCACGGGCGCCAGCTCCGGCATCGGCGAAGCGCTCATCGGGCCGCTCGCCGACCGTGGCGCGCGACTGGCGATCAGCGCCCGGCGCGCGGATCGCCTCGAAGCCCTCGCGGCGGACGCGCGAGGCCGCGGCGCGGACGTGCGCGCGTATCCCGTGGACGTCACCGATCGCGCAGCGGTCGCGCGGACCGTCGCCGCGATCGAAGCGGATTTCGGCGGCATCGATCTGGCGATCCTCAACGCCGGCGGCCACGCGCCCGCAGTGCCCGTGCGTTTCGACGGCCAGCAGGCCGTGGACACGATGACCGTGAACTACTTCGGCGTCGTCTACGGCATCGAGGCCGTCGTGCCCGGCATGCTCGCGCGCAAGCGCGGGTACATTGCCGGAGTGGCCAGCGTCTCAGGCTACCGCGCGCTGCCGGCGGCCGGCGCCTACGGCGCGTCGAAGGCGGCGCTGATTCACCTGCTGAACTCGATCCGCTTCGATCTCGAGCCGTCGGGCATCCACATCACCGTCATCAATCCCGGCTTCATCAAGACGCCGCTCACCGATCGCAACCGCTTCCCGATGCCTTTCCTCATGCCGGTTGACGAGGCGGCCGTCCGCATCGTCCAGGGCCTCGAGCGCGAGCGGAAGGAGATCCACTTCCCGAAGCCTCTCTCGTGGACGCTGAAGGCGCTCAGGGTGCTGCCCTATCCGCTCTACGAGCGAATCATCAGGCGCGCCACGCGCGGCCGCCGGCTGGCCAGCGAAGCCTCGATCGCGGGAGCGAAGAAGCCGGAGGCCTGACACGCCGCACTCTGTAGTCCGTAGTCCGAAGTCCGTCCGTCCCACCTGACGTTTGTCAATGGCGCCTCCGGCTCCGCGGCGCTATCGTGGAACCAGATGCCGGGTCCCGGCGTCTCTCCCGGAAAGCAGCCCGTGGCGAGCCCCGTGCTAGAGTTGACGTTTTCGCCGGAGACGATATTTCGTGAGTGACCTGAAGGCCGACCTCGCCTCGCTCCGCCTCAACGAGGAGCCCGAGAAATCACGCAAGGGCGTCTGGATCCTGCTCGCCGTGATCGTGATCGCGGCCGGCGCGGGCGCGCTCGCGTGGCGCAGCGCCGGCAGCTTCTCGAGCGTCGAGGTGACGGCCGTCTCGCCGGTGGTCGAGCAAACCGGATCCGCCGCCGCCGGCACGCCGGTGCTCACCGCCTCCGGGTACCTGGTCGCGCGGCGTGAGGCCGTCGTCTCGTCGAAGATCCAGGGACGCCTCTCGGAGCTCCACGTCGAGGAGGGCAGCGAGGTCCAGACGGGCGACATCCTCGCGCGTCTCGAGAGCCCCGACTACGAGGCGCAGCTGGCGCGCGCGCACGCCGGCTCCGAGCAGTCGCAGGCCGCGCTCGTCTCTGCCGACGCCGCCATCCAGCGCGCGGAAGCGGACCTCGCCGAGTCGAAGCGACAGCTGGGCGTCAACGAGCGCCTGAACAGCGACAAGCTCGTGGCGGTCGACACGCTCGACGCGGCGCGCAGCAAGGTGCGCATGTCCGACGCCGCCCTCGGCGCAGGCCAAGGCCGACCGCGCGCGCGCGGCCGCCACGCTGACGCAGTCGAAGGCCGACGTGCAGCTGGCCCGGGCGCAGCTGGCCAACACGGTGATTCGCGCGCCGTTCGCCGGCACCGTCGTGAAGAAGATGGCGGAGGTCGGCGAGAGCGTCGCGCCGATTCCGCCCGGCGTCAACATCTCCACCGCCAGCGGCGCCATCGTCGCGCTCGCGGACCTGGCAACCCTGGAGATGGAAGCCGACGTCTCCGAGGCGAACGTCTCGCGCCTCACCGACGAACAGCCGGCCGAAATCACGGTCGAGGCGTTCCCGGATCGGCGGTACAAGGCGGTGCTCCGCCAGGTGATCCCGACGGCCGATCGCACGAAGGCCACGGTGCTCACCAAGGTCACGCTCATCGAGAAGGACAAGGACCTGAAGCCGGAGATGAGCGCGAAGGTCACCTTCCTCGAGCCGCGCAAGGCCGACAGCGCCGCGGCCGCCGTCCCGTCGAAGCCGCAGATTCTCGTGTCGCAGGCCGCCGTGGTCACGCGCGACGGCGGGACGAAGGTCTTCGAGATCGTCGACGGCCGCGCCGCGATCCGCCCCGTGACGACCGGCGTCACGCGCAACGACATGGTCGTCGTCACCGACGGCCTCGCCGGTTCCGAGCAGCTCGTCTCGAAGCCGCCAGACACGTTGAAAGATGGCGACAAGGTCACGATCAAGAAGTAGGCAGTAGGCAGTAGGCAGTAGGCAGTTGACAGCACGTCAGCGGCGCAACTTCAGTTGCGCCCCTGAAGTCCGAAGGAGCCCCGAATGGCCGCCGTTCAAGTGCAGAGCGTCCGGAAAATCTACAAGCGCGACAGCCAGGACATCGTCGTGCTCGACGGGTTGAGCCTCGATGTGCCCGAAGGCGAGTTCGTGGCGCTCATGGGCCCGTCGGGCTCCGGCAAGACGACGCTGCTGAACCTGATCGCCGGAATCGATCGGCCCACGTCCGGCAAGGTGATCGTCGCGGGCACCGACGTCGGCCAGCTGTCCGAGGGCGCGCTGGCGAAGTGGCGGAGCCGCAGCGTCGGGTTCATCTTCCAGTTCTACAACCTGATCCCGGTGCTCACGGCGGTCGAGAACGTCGAGCTGCCGCTGCTGCTGACCAAGCTCTCGAAGAAGGAGCGCCGCGAGCGCGCGCTGACCGCGCTCAAGGTCGTCGGCCTGGCCGATCGATCGAAGCACTATCCGCGGCAGCTGTCGGGCGGACAGGAACAACGCGTCGCCATCGCCCGCGCCATCGTCGCCGACCCGGCCGTGCTCGTCGCCGACGAGCCGACCGGCGACCTCGACGCGAAGAGCGCCGAGGAAATCCTCAACCTGCTGCAGACGCTGAACCGCGAGTTCAAGAAGACGATCGTGATGGTCACGCACGACCCGCGCGCCGCCTCACGCGCGCACGTCGAGCGCCACCTCGAGAAGGGCGTGCTCATGGCGACCGTCGAGCGCCACGACGCGACGGCCTCGCACGCGTAGTCGGCAATCCGCAAGTCCGTAGTCTGCAGTCCGGATCCGACGATGAAATACCTCCCTTACATCCTCAAGCACCTGAGCAAGACGTGGATCCGGACGGGCAGCACCGTGCTCGGCATGGCGCTGTGCATCTTCCTGATCTGTGTCCTGCAGACCGTCGCCGCCAGCATCAACAGCGCGTTGAGCGGGGCAGCGGCCGACCGGCTCGTCACCCGGCACCGCGTGAGCCTCGTGTTCCCGCTGCCGCAGACGTATCTGCCGCGCATCGCCAGCGTCCCCGGCGTCAAGCGCGTGGCACGGTCGAACTGGTTCGGCGGCATGATCGGCTCCGGCGGCTCGGCCGACTTCAAGAACTTCTTCCCGAACTTCGCCATCGACGCCGAGCCGTACTTCGCGATGCACCCGGAGATCGTGGTGCCGCCGGACCAGATGCGCGACTTCATGAACGACCGGCGCGGCGCCGTGGTCGGCGAAGATCTCGTCGAGAAGTTCGGCTGGAAGATCGGCACTGCCTTCCAGCTGACGAGCATCATTCCGCCATACCAGATCGGCAAGCCATTCGACTTCGTCGTCCGCGCGATTTACAAGCTGGACGAGTCGCGGCGCCAGGGCGGCAGCAGGTCGGTGATGTTCTTCCAGTACGCGTATCTCTACGAGGCGACGAACCAGCAGGCAGGCGTCGGCACCTACAACCTGCAGATCGCCAACGCGAACCAGGCGTCGGCGATCGCGAAGTCGGTTGACGGGCTCTTCGAGAACAGCGACGCGGAGACGAAGACCGAGACCGAGCAGGCGTTTCTCGCGAGCTTCATCGCGCAGGCCGGCCCGCTCGTCTTCCTGCTGAACTTCATCGGCCTGGCGGTCGCCTTCACGATTCTCCTCGTGACGGCGAACACGATGAGCATGGCGGTGCGCGAGCGCCGCAAGGAAATCGCGGTGCTCAAGACGCTGGGCTTCTCGAGCCGCCTCGTGCTGTTCCTGGTGCTGGGCGAAGCGATCATTCTCGGCGTGCTCGGCGGCGCCGTCGGCGTCGGCCTGGCGGCCGCGCTCATCTCCAACCTCGCGAAGATCCCCGGTCTCGGAACGGCGCTCCAGACGTTCCCGAACATCGATCTCAACCCGATCGTGGCGACCGGCACCTTCGCGGCCGGCGTGGCCCTCGGACTCTCGGCCGGGCTGCTGCCCGCGCTGGCGGCGTTCCGCGCGAACATTACTTCGATGCTGCGGCAGGTCTGATCATGGCGCTTCCGATCTCCTACAACGTAAGGAACCTGATCGTCCGCTGGAAGGTGACGCTGCTGGCGATCGGCGGCATCGCGCTCGTCGTCGCCGTGATGCTGATCCTCGCGGCGATGTCGAACGGCTTCCGCGTGGCGCTCCGCTCGACGGGATCGCCCGACAACATGATCGTCATCCAGCGCGGCGCGAACTCCGAGCTGACCTCGGGCTTCAGCCGCGACAACGCCAGCATGATCGTCGTGGACGACCGCGTCGCGCGCGACGCGCAGGGCAGGCCGCTGGCCTCGCCCGAAATCATGATCGTCAACAACATGGCGCGCAAGCAGGACAACAACAGCGTCAACGTCGTCGTCCGCGGCGTGACCTCGATGGCGCTCGCGGTCAAGACGAACGTGCACCTCATCGAAGGCCGGATGTTCACGCCGGGCCTGTACGAGCTCGTCGTCGGCAAGAAGGCGCACGAGCGGTACATCGGCCTCGACGTGGGCCAGTCGATCAACCTGCAGCGCCGTTCGTGGAAGGTGGTCGGCGTCTTCGACGCCGACGGCAGCGGGTTCGAGAGCGAGATCTGGGGCGACCTCGAGGTGATGGGCCCGGCGTTCAACCGCTCGAACGGCTATTCGTCGCTCACGCTTCGCCTGAAGAACCCGGCCGACGTCGAGAAGTTCAACGAGGACTTGAAGCGGAACCCGTCGATGCAGGTCGAGGCGATGTCCGAGCGGCAGTTCTACGACAACCAGGCCGGCGGCGTCGCGACGGCGCTGCTCGCGCTGGCCGGCTTCGTGGCGGTCGTCATGGGCATCGGCGCGGTCTTCGGCGCGATGAACACGATGTATGGCATCGTCGTCCGCGCGGACGCGCGAGATCGGCACGCTGCGCGCGCTCGGCTTCTCGCGCATCAGCATCCTCGTCTCGTTCGTGATCGAGTCGACGTTCCTGGCGGTCGTCGGCGCGCTGCTCGGCTGCCTCATCGCCCTCCCGGCCAACGGCATGACGTCGTCGGCCGGCGGCGCCAACTTCGCCGAGGTCGCGTTCGCGTTCCGGATTTCGACCTTCGCGCTGGGCGTGGGAATCGCCTTCGGCGCGGTGATGGGAATCGTCGGAGGGTTGCTGCCGGCAGTGAAGGCGGCGCGTCTGCCGATTACGACGGCGCTGAGAGAGGCGTAAGACGCCGGGGCTGACCGCCTCCGCGAAGGCTACGGCGAGTCCGCCGAAGCTTTAGCGACGGCGGAAGCCCCGGCCTGCTGCTACTGCGCGGACGCCGGGATCTGGGTCACCGAATCAACCGGCTCGACCGAGTCGCTCGAATCACCCGGGTCAACCGGGTTCACCTGCCTGGCGCCTTCACGCGCCTCGCGGTAGATCCGCTCCGGCACGCCCTGCACGTCCCACGCGAGGCCGACCTTCTCCATCAGCCGGATCATGTAGTACGTCGGATCGTATTCCCACCAGTAGAACCCGTTCCGCGCCGCGCGCTGGTAGCGATGGTGGTTGTTGTGCCATCCCTCGCCCACCGCGAAGAACGCCGTCAGCGCGTTGTTCGTCGAGTCGTCGGCCGTCTTGAAGCGCCGCGTCCCGAACATGTGGTTCACCGTGTTGATCGCGAACGTGGCGTGCGACAGGGTCATCGTCGGCAGGCAGAAGCCCCAGATGAGCCACGGGAACCCGCCATAGAGATACATCGCGGCGGCCAGCGCAATCGGCGGGACGACGTTGAAGCGCTCGAGCCACGCAATCTCCGGCACCGAGCCGAAGTTGCGAAGCACCTGGTTGGACGGGTCGACCTTGTGGTGACGCGAGTCGTTCAGGAACCAGCCGAGGTGCGCGTAGTAGAAGCCGCTGACCCGCGGGCTGTGCGGATCGCCGTCGCGATCGGCGTACTTGTGATGGTAGACGTGATGGCCGGCCCACCAGAGCGGGCCCTTCTGCATGGCGGCGACGCCGGCAACCGTCCAGAACAGGCGGGCCGCCCGGTTCATCTGGAACGCGCGGTGCGCGTAATAGCGGTGATACGCGAGCGTCAATCCCATGCCGCGCAGGAAATGCGACGCGGCCCAGAGGGCGAGATACGACCAGCGGAACGGAACGGTGAAAACGAGAAGGGACGATGCCTGGACGAGCCAGAAGATCACGCCCGTGAGCGAGATCAACGGCTAGCCCTCTTCCTCGAACTCTTCTTCCTCAGGCGGACCTAGACGGGTGGACGGGCGGAGCGCCTCGCGGTAGTCGTAGATCGGCAGATCCCGCACGTGCAGGGAGATGGCGCAGGTCGGCGCCTTCTCGTCCACGACGACCGTGATCGGACTGCCTTCGACGCCGGCGCGGAACCCCAGCCGGCACCCGCAGGCCAGACGCGCCTGGCTGAAACCCTTGAGCATGAATCCCTTTCGGCAGGCGCGGGCCCGGAGCCCGACGCCAGTCCGATCTTACTACACCGCCCGCCGGTCGCGGCTAGAGCAGCCCCTTGATGTCGGCCTCGTATTTCGACTTCCCGACGAGCCCGGAATTCTTGTGGCAGATGCGGCCATCCCGGTCGATGACGAACGTCGTCGGGATGCCCCACATCGGGCCGTAGGCGTCCTGCAGGTCGTCGCGATCGCCGCCGACGAGCACGGGGTAGTTCATCTTGTACTGCGCGGCGAAATCCTTCAGCATCGCCGGCGTGTCGTCCGCGTCCACCGAGACGCCGACGAACTGCAGGCCCTTTTGCCCGTAGGCGTCCTGCAGCTCGACAAATCCCGGGATCTCGGCCTTGCACGGCGGACACCACGTGGCCCAGAAGTCGAGGACGAGCACCTTGCCCTTGAACGACGCGAGGCTCACCTTCTCGCCGTTCATGTCGGTGACCGTGAAATTGAGGTTCGCCTTCTTCGCGTTGGCCGGACACGCCGCCTGATCGTCGCCGCCGCGTGCCAGCGCCTCGAGATCGGCCGCCGGCGATGGCAGCGAGGGCACCATCGTGTAAACCAAGGCCGTTACGGCGGAGGCCGCCACCAGCCAGCGCAACAGATTCACCATCCGTCTCCTGCGCACGCCACGCGCGCGCCATCCCTCTCAGTATTATGCCCCGTCGCCGCCGACCCTGACGCTCCGGCTCACTTACCGAACGCGAAACCCCGCGACGCGATTCGTCACGACGCAGACCCGCTCGACCTGCTCGACCTGCTCGACCTGCTCGACCTGCTCGACCCGCTCGACCTGCTGCGACCTGCTCGACCCGGCTGTCTGTCTCCCCGTGAGGGCGGTCGTGCTGAGGCGATGACGACCGCGCGCGGCGCACCAGCGTCGAGGTCCAGCAAATTTCGCGAACAGCCGAGGCATGGTCCTTGCGTCACGTGCCACTTATGGCCGGGACGAGCCGCGAAGTGGTTCGATTGCGGGCGGGTGCAAGTCACAGTAAGATGCGAGAAATTTCGGACGCGATCGTCGCCGGTTGACCGTCCGCGAGGAGACTTCTATGCGCACGCGTACGCGGCGCGCCCTGGCGGGGCGTCTCGCCGGTGCCCTGTCCGCGCTTGTGGTGCTGGCGGCCGCGGAAGCTGCCCAGGCGCAGACGCCGTATGTCCCCTACTACGGCAAGAACCAGGTTCGCTACGACACCTTCCGCTGGCAGATCTACACGACCGATCATTTCGAGATCTACTACTACCCCGAGACCGAGCAGCACCTCGAACGCGTCGCCAGCTACGCCGAGAGCGCGTATCAGCAGATCAGCGCGGATCTCAAGCACGACCTCGCCTTCAAGGTTCCCCTCATCGTCTTCAAGACGAGCAGCGAGTTCCAGGAGCAGAACGTCATCCCGGGCGCGGCGCAGGAAGGCGTCGGCGCCTTCGCCGAGCCGTTCCGGGATCGCATGGTGCTCCCGATCGACGAGCCGCCGGACCTGCTCTACCGGCTGATCGTCCACGAGCTCACGCACATCTTCGAGTTCGACATCATCCCGCAGGGTCTCATCCGGCGCAGCGTCCCGCTGTGGGTCAACGAGGGCCTGTCGGACTACATGACCGGCATCTGGCGTCCGATCGATCTCATGACGGTGCGCGACGCGGCCGTCGCCGACATCGTCCCGAAGATGACGGACCTCGAGGGGTACGGCGGGTTCAGCAACCCGCGCATCATCTACAACCTCGGACACGCCGTCTTCGAGTTCATCGAGTCGCGCTGGGGCAAGGAAGGCCTGCGCCAGTACCTCTTCTCGCTTCGCAAGAGCGTCATCGGCGGCAGCGACGACGCCTATGAGGAAGCGTTCAAGCTGAAGCCGGAAGAGTTCGATCAGCAGTTCGAGAAATACCTGAAGGACCGGTTCAAGCCGTTCCGCGACAAGGAGCGGCCGGCCGACTACGGGCGCGACCTGTCGCCGGACCCGCAGAAGACGAAGTACACGACGGTGCTCTCGATCGAGCCGTCGCCGACGGGCGAGCTGATGGCCGCGATGGCCGGCAACCGCAAGGACCAGGAGCTCGATCTCGTCCTGCTGTCGGCGCACGACGGCACGGTCGTCCGGAATCTCACGCCGGGGTTCGACCAGAACTACGGGTTCGCCTACATCGTCACGCCCGGCGGCCGCTGGAACACGGTCTCCTGGATGTCGTGGGCGCCGACCGGCGACCGGATCGCGTTCTTCGTCCGCACCGAGAAGGAGCGCGCGCTCATCGTCGAGGACGCCGTCTCCGGCAAGATCGAGCAGCGCATCCCGATGAAGACCGTCGACGAGCCCGAGTCGCCGGCGTTCTCGCCCGACGGGCACCATGTGGTCTTCTCGGGCGCTGCGGAATGCGATCGGCGACCTCTTCATGCTCGATCTCGACTCAGGGAAGATCGAGAACCTCACCAACGACGCCTTCGCCGACTACGGGCCGACGTTCTCGCCGGACGGCAAGTATCTCGTCTACATGTCGCGCATCAGCGGCAACGAGAAGCTGTTCCGCCTCGATCTGGACACGAAGAAGAAGACGCAGCTCACCTTCGGCACCCACGACGATGCCCAGGCCAAGTTCGTGGACGACCACACGCTGGTGTTCCCGTCGACGGCCGTGAACCCGACGGTGCCGATCGAGCCTGAAGTCGCCAAGAACGGGAACGTCTTCAACATCTGGACGCTCGACATGAAGACCGGCGAGCTGCGCCAGTACACCGACTGCGTGGGCGGCAACACCACGCCGATCGTGCTGCCCGATGACCACTGCGCCGCGGATCGCCTTCGTGACCTATTTCAAGGGCGAGTGGGGCGTCCACACGCTCGAGCGGAAGGACCCGCTGCAGACGGCGCTCGTCAGCGACTTCGGCGAGCCGGGCCAGGGTCCGCCGGTCGACTTCCAGCCGCCGCTGACGCACACGATGGTGCAGGCGAACAAGCGGACGAAGAAGGCAGTTCGAGAAGATGTTCCTCGACGGGCGGCCGCCGGTGAACGTCGGCATCACCAGCGGCGGCGACATCTACGGCGGCACGCAGATCTCCTTCTCGGACGTGCTCGGCGACAAGGCGATCAACTTCTTCGTGGCGTCCATTTCGCAGTACCGGACGATCGCCGGGTCGTACGTGAACCTCTCGCGCCGCTTCAACTACGCGATCCAGGGCTTCTCGCAGACCGACTTCTTCTACGGCCAGGTGCCCGGGGCGTTCTACGACCCGTCGCTCACGCCGTTCGTCAGCCGGGATCAGGCGCTGGCGACGCGCACGACGCAGGGCGGCAGCATCTACGGCGTCTACCCGCTCAGCCGCTATCGCCGTGTGGAAGTCTCGGCCGGGTTCGTCAACTTCAACGAAGCGTATTCCGACGCGGCGCTGCAGCAGTACTCGCAGCAGTACCAGCAGCAAGTCTACGGACAGCCGCTCTTCAACAACGGCAACGAGATGCCGCTGTCGATCTCCTACGTGCAGGAGACCACGGTCTTCCGTGAGTTCGGGCCGCTGTCGGGCAACACGATGCGGGTGTCCTACACGCTGGCGCCGGCGATCGGCAGCCTGCTGTCGCGGCAGACGTTCGACGCGGACCTGCGGTACTACCTGCGTCTGGGCGGGTCAGGCCTGCTGGCGCTGCGCGCACGGGCGTTCAAGAGCAATGGCACTGCCGCCGACTTCAACTACTTCGGCGGCAACGCCGATCTCCGCGGGTTCGAGTACCTGCAGTTCATCGGCAACCAGACGTACTACGCGAACGCCGAGCTGCGCTTCCCGCTCATCGAGGCGATGCTGACGCCGATCGGCGTCCTCGGCGGCGTCCGCGGCGTGTTCTTCGCCGGCGCCGGCAGCGCGTTCTTCAACGACTCGCCGTTCCAGTTCTGGTCGAACAAGGATCAGATCGTCACGCCGATTGTCGGCTATACGACGGACATCAGCGGCCAGCCGGTGCCGATCTTCGGCGACCCTGTCCAGATCACCGGGCTTCGCCTCGTCGACGGGCGCGCGTCGTACGGCTTCGGTCTCGAGACCTTCGCGCTGGGGTTCCCGATCCACTTCGACTGGGCCTGGCGAACGCTGCTCAATCGGGACTACGAGGACGCGGTCTTCGCGAGCGTCGGCGGCAGCCACGAGTACCGCCGCCCGCAGTTCAAGGTGTGGATCGGGTTCGACTTCTAAGAAATGAAGAATGAAGAATGAAGAATGAAGAATGAAGGATCGGGAATGCGACGCTGCTGACCGGCAGGCCGCGTTCCTCATTCTTCATTCTTCATTCTTCATTCTTCATTTCGATTCTCCCGCCCGTCGAAATAATCCAGATACGCGGCCATCGCGGCGCGATAGTGCTGGCGGGTGACCGCGCCGACGGCGCCCGCGTCGCGTGACGTCAGGGCGTTCAGCAGGTCGTGGTGTTCGCGCTGCGCCTGCGGGACGCGGTGCGAGAGCACGCCGTCGTAGAAGTACCGGCGGATCCGGTCCCACCGATCCAGCGCCTGCACGTTCGTCTGCCGCAGCAGGGGCAGCCCCGGGACGTCGCTGATGGCGACGTGGAAACGGGTATTGAGGTCGGCCCAGGCGTCGAACTGGTTGCGGTTGACCGCTTCGTCCATCGCCTTCACGTAGTCCGCCAACCGCGTCAGCGCGGCGTCGTCCGCGCGGATCGCCGCAAGCCGCCCCGCCACCATCTGCAATCCCTCGAGCACGGAGAAGACGTCGACGATCGATTCCCGCGACAGCGGCGCCACCGTCGCGCCGACGTGCGGGGTCGTTTCGACGAGCCCTTCCGACTGCAGCAACTGCAGAGCTTCGCGGACCGGGATCGTGCTGACGTGGAGCCGGCGGGCGATGTCCTCGATGACGAGCCGCTGCTCGGGCTGGAGCGTGCAGCTCAGAATTTCCTCCCGCAGCGTGTGATAGACGAGCTCCTGCTTGGTGCGGAACGCGGGCGTCCGTACGTCGGCGCGGGGGATGTCGGGAGGGGGCTGGGACGCCGGCATTAATAGTCTGAAAGTATTGCCCACTTACCACGTCCGCCGTTGAAGTGGACTACCCAAATATGATATACGCCTTACGCACACGCCACAACCGCCTGAAATTTGTAAGGAATTAGCCAATTGGTCAGGTCAGTTACCCTCGGGACACCTGACCACTTCTCAACGGGCCACGGAGGAGATCATCATGAGCTGTCGCGCGGGAACATTCCTTATCCGGAGGGTCGGCAGCGTCGTGATCGGCGTCGCCCTGCTCTTCGGACTCCTGCCGCGGTCCGTCGCCGCTCAGGCGGTTTCGGGCACGATTGTCGGGACCGTCACCGATGCATCCGGTGGCGTGATCGCGGGCGCCAAGGTCACGCTCACCAACGAGGGCACGCAGTACACGCGCACGGTCACCTCCGACACGAACGGTGAATACGTCGCCGCGCAGCTGCCGACCGGCAACTACACCGTGCTGGCGGAGATGACCGGCTTCAAGGCGACGGCCCTCTCCGGGCGTCGAGGTCGGCGTCGACTCTCGCGTGAAGATGGACGTCAAGCTCGAGGTCGGCCAGATGACCGAGTCGGTCAAGATCGAGGCCTCGACTCCGCTGCTGCAGACGTCCTCCTCCGAGCTCGGCACGACCGTGCACTCCGAGGCGATCAAGGCGCTGCCGCTCAACGGCCGCAACTTCGTCAACCTGACCCGCACGATCCCCGGCGTCCTGCGCGGCATCCCCGGCGCGAACATCGACGGCGCGGGCAGCCTCGCCTGGCGCGCCTCGGCCTCGTTCTCGGCCAACGGCAACCGTCCGCGCGACAACAACTACATGCTCGACGGCGTGGACAACAACGAGACGTGGCTGCAGACGGTCGTCATCTTCCCGAGCCCGGACGCCCTCGACGAGTTCAAGATGCAGACGAGCACGTACTCGGCCGAGTTCGGCCGGTCGCTCGGCGGCGTCGTGAACCTGCAGATCAAGTCGGGCTCCAACGTCTATCACGGCAGCGGCTTCGAGTTCCTGCGCAACGACGCGTTCGACGCCAACAACTTCTTCAACAACGCAGCAAGCCATCCGCGCCGAAGCCGAACTTCAGCCAGAACCAGTTCGGCGGCACGTTCGGCGGGCCGATCTTCAAGGACAAGACGTTCTTCTTCGGCGACTACCAGGGCCAGCGGATCACGCAGGGCCAGACGTACCTGTCCACGGTGCCGAGCGACAAGATGCGCGCCGGTGACTTCTCGGAGTTGAGCCGCGTCATCTACGACCCGGTGACGCATCAGCCGTTCCCGGGCAACAAAATCGACCCGAGCCGCTTCGATCCGGTCGCGGTGAGCCATCCTCAACCAGCTGTACCCGACGGCCAACGTCGCCGGCACGAAGAACGCCAGCACGGGCCAGACGATCAACAACTACCTGATCAACCCGTCGCTGGAGCGGCAGGACGACCAGATGGACGTGAAGGTCGATCACAACCTCACGTCGAACAACCGGTTCTTCGGGCGCTACAGCTACGAGAAGACGCACCGCGTCCTGCCGGCGACGCTGCCGCACGGCGACGCTGGCACGACGTTCGGCGCCGGCGACGGCAACATCAAGGCGCAGAGCTTCGCGCTCAACGACACGCAGACGATGAGCAGCAACTGGCTGAACGAGTTCCGGTTCGGCTGGTCGTCGATCAAGTTCCTGAACACGTCGATCGACTACGGCACCAACCCCGCCAACGCGGTCGGCCTCCCGGGGATCAACCTCGAACACGTTGACCTCGGCGATGAGCCAGATGCAGTTCCAGAACATCCGGAACCTGGGCGCCAACGGCAACCAGCCGCTCATCACGAACCAGAACGACTTCCAGTTCTTCGACAACGTGACCTGGCTCAAGGGGAAGCACACGCTCAAGGCCGGCGGCAGCCTGACGCTCAGGTCGCGCGAGATCCTGAACGCCGACTCGATCACGGGCATCTTCCGCTTCGACAACAACAACACATCGAACTGCACGGGCATCACCGAGCGGCTGCTGCCAAGGTGCAACAGCGCACCGGCTTCGACGTGGCGAGCTTCCTGCTCGGCATCGGCTCGGCCAAGAGCCGCACGCTCTTCGACGCGGGCACCTACACCGAGAAGCGGCCGGAAATTGCCGTTTACATGCAGGACGACTTCCGCGTCAGCAGCAAGCTGACGTTGAACCTCGGCCTGCGGTGGGACATCTACAAGCCGTGGGTCGAGGTCGACAACAAGCAGTCGAACTTCGACCCCACGACCGGCAAGTTCGTCGTCGCGTCCGACTCCGCGTCGATCGGCGGAGTGGACGTGGGCCGATACCTGCAGACCTACTCGAAGGCCGACATCGGGCCGCGGCTGGGTGTCGCGTACGATCTCGGCGGCGACGGCAAGACGATCGTCCGCGGCGGGTTCGGCGTGTTCTGGAACTTCAGCCCCGGCGGCACGTCGTCGTCGAAGGCGCAGAACCAGCCGTTCCTGCAGGCGCAGTCGCTACACGCCGACGGGCGGCGCGTTCGGCACGGACCTGATCCTGTCGACAGGGTCTGCCGGCGCCTCCGGGCGTGCATCCGGACCAGCCGGCTGGCGGCAGCACGCGGTCGGCGTTCCAGGTGGGCTTCCGCGACGCGTACGCGCGGTCCTACAACCTGAACGTGCAGCGCGCGCTCGGCACCAACTACATGCTCGAGATCGCCTATGTCGGCACGCAGGGCCGGCAGATGATGATCAAGACGGACTCGAACCAGGCGCCGCCGACGCTCGGCGTCAACAACGCCAACACCAACCGGCCGTTCATCGCGGTCGCGCCGAAGCTGCAGTCGGTGGGCACGGCCTCGAGCACCGGCACGCTCGACTACAACGGCCTGCTGATGAAGTTCCAGCGGCGGTTCGCGAACAACTTCTCGTTCCTGAACTCGTACACCTACGGCCAGGCGCTCGACCTGTCGTCCGACAACGACGGCGGGGTCACGCTGACGAACATCTTCGACCCGCAGTACCAACCACGGCCCGGCCGACTACGACATCAAGCACACGTTCGTGACGAGCTGGGTGTACGAGCTGCCGTGGGCGAGGAACAAGGTGTACGGCGGGTGGCAGATCAACGGCATCGGCTACTTCCGGACCGGCCTGCCGCTGACCGTGACGCAGACGCAGAACGTCCTGTCCACGGGCACGGGCAACCGGCCGAACCGGACGTGCGACGGCTCGCTCTCCGACCCGACCATCGACAAGTGGATTGACGCGTCCTGCTTCACGCCGCCGACGGACACGACGGCGACCTACGGCAACTCGGGCCGCGGCATCCTGCGCGGACCGGGCCAGTCGAACATCGACGCCTCGCTCATCAAGAACACGCGCTTCGGCCACGTGAACACGGAGTTCCGTCATCGAGGCGTTCAACGTCTTCAATCACCCGCAGTTCGCGAACCCGAACACCACGCTCGGCAACGCGGCCGTTCGGCATCATCTCGGCGCTGCTGTCCAGCCCGTCCTGCTCGCTGTGCGGCACGACCGAGCGCAACGTGCAGCTCGGGTTCAAGGTGACGTTCTAGAAGAAGTCCCGCGGAAAGACAAAAGGCCGGGCCCGCTGCAATGCGGGTCCGGCCTTTTCTTTTGACTACAGACTTCAGACTACGGACTACGGACGATCACAGATTCCAGACGCGGCTCGGTCCCGAGGTCTGAGTCCGAAGTCGCCTGAAGTCCGTAGTCTGTAGTCCGTAGTCTGTACTCGTTACTTCTGATAAAACGCCGAGTTCGTCTCCGCGAAGTGCTTCCACTTGTCGGGCACTTCGTCGAGCGCGAAGATGGCCTCCACCGGGCACGCGGGCACGCAGGCGCCGCAGTCGATGCACTCGTCCGGATGGATGTAGAGCATCTCGGCGGCCTCGAAGGTCGCCTCGTCCTTGCGCGGATGAATGCAGTCGACCGGACACACGTCGACGCAGGCCGCGTCCTTCGTGCCGATGCAGGGTTCCGTGATTATGTAAGCCATCGCTCCTCCTCGGCCGCGCGACGTCGTGTCACGCGGGAATGTCGACGGACGCCGCGGGCAGGTAGCCCGAGACGCCGCGAAACCTGACGCGCCAGCTCCCAGCAGGCGCGATTCACTTCTGTCACCAGCGGCGCCACGTCGGCTTCGTGCGCGAACGCGCCGAGCCGCGCCACTTCCCGTCCCGTGTGGTCCATCACGGGCGCGCACGTGCACCCGAGCGGCAGCGCCGCGCCGTCCACGGCGGGCGGTCCCAGGCGCGCCAGCCGCGCCCCGCCTTGCGTGACGTGGGCCGCCGTGTCGAGCCGCAGGCAGTCCAGGCGCCGCGTCGCCTGCGTCGGCGAGAAGTACACCGCGCAGTGCGCCGGCATCTCCTTCCCGTAGACCGTCCGCATCCCCACCTCGTCTGGGCCGGTCGCCCAGACGTAGGTGACCTCGTCGGCGCCGGGGATCGCGACAAACGCGCGCAGCCCCGAGCGCAGACACGTACTCGCGAAGCACCGGATACGCGTGCAGCCGAATCTCCGAGCGACCCAGGAACCGGAAGCTCAAGTCGAGCATCTTGAGCGTCAGGCCGTAGCGCTGCGTTTCTTCGTCCTGACGGACATAGCCGCGTCGCCGGAGCACGGCCAGCAGGCGATGCACCGTCGGCGCGGGCAGCCCCAGCGTCCGCGCGAGCTCGCCGACGCTCGCGCCGCGGGCCGCGCGGCTGAGCGCTTCGAGCACCTCGAGCGCCTTGTCGATAGAGGTCGCCGGCATAGCCATGACGTCATTCCACATGTCGGAATGACGTTTCATCTACGAGAGTATGGCCGAGTCGCCAAGCTGTCAAGGAACGGAAATGGTCGGATTTCCAGTGCAGCGGTGCCGCGGTGCAGCAGTGCCGCGGTTCGATGCGGAGCTGTGCCGCTACAATCCTCGAGATGGTGCTCCTGGTCCTGCTGTGGGCGCTGCTGAGTCCGCAGATGCCTTGCGAGAGCGTCGATCTCGGGCAGCCGCGAGCGGAGCTGGCGCGAATCTTCACGCCGCTGACGGCCCCGCCGGGCGCCTACACCGTGACGACGACAAACCGGCCGATCGCGGATCTGGCCGCCGCGCTGAAGCGTTGCGACGCCGCGCCGGCGGAAGGCGCCTGGCAGGTCACCCGCATGGAGGCGCACGAGGCCTTCGGCCAGGCCGGCATCTACGACCGCCTGCGACTCGCACAGCTGTTCGGCGGCACGCGGCTCGACGTCGTCCGCGGCAGCCTGGCGCACGACGGCGTGCGCGATGGCTACACGCTGATTTCGCCGTACCCGGATGCCTCGCTGACCGCCGTCAACCCGGGAACGCTCGTCATCGTCCTCCACGTGGCTCGCGGCGCAGCGTCCGCGGTCCGAACGCCGTAGCCCTCGAGGCCAAACGCTATAATCGCGGGATTCCGCTCCTGTCCTCCCCCGGGGCCCGTGGCGTGCGCGAGGTGACCGTGAGCCGCCTGCTCCTTGGCCTGTTCCTGTGCGCTCTGCTCGCTGATTCCGCGTTCTGCGCAGGGCTGGCCCGACTCGACGACCAGCTTCGCCGGCGGACGCGTGACCCTCGGCGGCGAGTTCACCGCGACGGTCGCGCCGGACGATGAGGGGAAATTCAACTACACCGACTACGAGCGCAGCGCGCTGCAGCTGATTCGACTCGGCGTGACGATCAACGTGCGGCCCGTCGAGGGCATCGCGTTCATCACCGAGCTGCGCGCGGAAGGGGCGACCGACGGCGGACCCTGGAACGGCATTCCCGTCGCCGCGTACCTTCGCGTCCGTCCCTGGCGGAAGCACGCATTCGACATCCAGGCCGGGCGGATCCCGCCGGTGTTCGGCGTGGGCGGCCGTCGTCTGTATTCGTCGGACAACGTGCTGATCGGCTACCCGCTCGCGTGGCAGTACCTGACGGTCATGCGGCCCGACGCGGTGCCGGCCAACGCCGACGAGCTGATCTACGCGCGCAGCTACGGCTGGCAACCGAGCTATTCGGTCGGCTCCGACAACTACGCGAAGGGCGTCCCGCTCGCGACGGCGTTCCGCTACGACACCGGCGTCGAGGCGCGCGTTGGCGAGGAGACGCGCCCGCTGTCGGTGGCGGCCGCCTTCACCGCCGGCACCGTGTCGAGTCCCGGCGCGCGCTCGTCGAACGGCGGCCCGCAGTTCTCGACCCGCGTGGCCGTCAGGCCCACGACCGGGCTCATTCTCGGCGGGTCGTACGCCAACGGCACGTTCATCGCGAACACCGTGCAGGAGACGCTCCCGGCGGGCGTCGCCGAGCGGGCGCTACGCGCAGCAGACCTTCGGCGCCGACGCGGAGTACTCGAAGGGCTACTGGCTGTTTCGATCGGAGCTCGTCTCCGCGCGGTGGACGCTGCCGGTCCTCGGCGCTCCGCCAATCGACAACCCGCTCTGGGCATCGGGCCTCTCGGCCGAGGGACGGTATCGCCTGATGCCGGGCGTGACGCTCGGCGCGCGCCTCGATCGCCTCTGGTTCAGCGACCAGAGCGGGCACGTACCTCACGCTTCCGTGGGACGCGCCGGTGAGCCGCATCGAAGGCGGGCGTCGCGTGGTCCGCGATGCGACACGTCATCCTGCGCGCCACGGTGCAGCACAACACGCGGACGCGCGGTGAGGTGAGGTCGGCGACGCTGCCGGCCGCCCAGGTGACGCTGTGGTTCTGAGACGTCTTGCGCTCGCGGTCGGGCTGGCCGCCGTTCTTCCTCGGTGGCCCGAGGCCGCCGAGCAACTCCGCGGCTCCATCGTGCGAGGCCGCGTCGAGCTGCCCCGCGTGCAGGTGACGAGCGAGCGGCGACCTGTGTCGGCCGAGCTCGGCGAGGGCCACGAACGCGACGCCGGCGAGTGGCGGCGCGCGGTCGTGTACTTCGAGACCGCGCCGAAGGGCGCGTTCGAAGACCGCGAGGCCGGACGCGCGCGGATGGATCAGCGCAACGAGTCGTTCGTGCCGCACCTGCTCGCGATCACGGTCGGGACGACCGTCGACTTCCCCAACAACGATCGCACCTACCACAACGTGTTCTCGCTCTCGAAGGGCCAGCGTTTCGATCTGGGCCGCTACGGCGTCGGGCCACTCGAAGGCCGTGCGGTTCGATCATCCGGGCGTCGTCCGCGTGTTCTGCGACATCCACTCGCACATGAACGCGTTCATCCTGGTCTTCAACCATCGCTTCTTCAACATCACCGATCCCGACGGCAGCTACCAGATCGACGGCGTGCCCCCTGGCACGTACACGCTCGTCGCGTGGATCGAGGGCGCGGTCCGCGACACGAAGAGCGTCACCGTCGCCGCGGATCAGCGCGTCGTCGAAGCCGACTTCCCGCTGAAATGACGCTCTTCTCGTCGCTCACCAACCGCATCTTCCTCGCGAGCGCGCTGCTGGCGATCGCGACGACCGGTGTGGCCGTGTACGTCGTCGGCACGCGCGCGACGCGCGAGGCCGAGGCCGAGTTGCGGCGCGGCGTGGGCGACGCCGCCACGCTCGTCGCGCAGCAGCAGCGGGCGCTGGCCACGCGCTACATCGTCTTCGCGCGCATGCTGGCGGACCTTCCGAAGCTGAAAAGCGCCGTCGAGACGCAGGACCCGGCGACCGTCGAAGCGATCGCGGCCGACTACAGGCAGCAGGTCGGCGCCGACCTGCTGCTCGTCACCGGGCGCACCGGCAACGTCCTTGCCCGTGGCGGCATCGCCGCCAGCGGCGTCGACGGCTCGATCGTGACCGATGCGCTCGAGGGCCGCGAGACCCTGCAGTTCCGCCCTGCATCCGCGCGGGATCCTGCAGGTCGTCACGGTGCCGATCTCGATTGGGCTGACCGTGCCCGATCGGCTCGGAACCCTCAGCCTCGGCGTGCTGCTCGACGCGCGGCAGGCCGAGGCGTTCAAGGGCGCGACCCAGAGCGAAGATCGCGTTCGTGCTGAACGATCAGGTGCGTGCGGCCACGCTGCCGCCGGCCACGTGGCCGGCCTTGCACGAGCTCATCGGCCAGTCGACGCCGGGAAGCGTTCGTCTGGGCGACGCCGACTACGTCGGCCTCGCGCTGCCGCTGCAGCAGCCGCTCGATCCGGGGCCGAGCGTCGCGAACGACGTGCGCGCATCGACGCTGGTCCTGCAATCGCGCACCGAGCGCCTGCGTTTCCTGCGGACGATCGACACGGCGCTGGCCGTCGCCGCGCTGGCCGCCGTGATGCTGGCGACGGGCCTCAGCTATCTCGTCGCGCGCACCGTCACGCGTCCGCTCGGCGCGATCACCGACATGATGCGCGACGTCGCGTCCACCGGCGACCTCACGCGGAAGATCACGCTGCGCGGTCCGGCGATCTGGCAGGACGAGGACGCGCGGCTGCTGGCCACGACCTTCAACACGCTCACCGATTCGATCGCCAAGTTCCAGCGCGAGGCGGCGCAGAAGGATCGGCTGCTCTCGCTCGGCCGGCTGTCCACGGTCATCGCGCATGAAGTGCGCAACCCGCTGATGATCATCAAGGCCGCGCTCCGCTCGGTGCGGCCCGACTCGCCGCCGCACGACATCGGCGAGGCCGTCCACGACATCGACGAGGAGGTGCACCGCCTCGATCGCATCGTCCACGACGTGCTCGACTTCGCGCGTCCGCCGGTCTTCTCGATCGAGACGATCGACCTCGCACACCTGTGCCAGGACGCCGCCGCCGCCGCGTCGGCCGCCGGCCCGGGGCCCCGGGTCGAGACCGAACTGCCCGGGGAGCCGGTGGTCGTCGCGACCGACGGCGAGCGCCTGAGGACGGCGCTCGTGAACATCCTGGCCAACGCCCGGCAGGCCGTCGTCGCTCGCGACGCCGCCGCCGATCCGAAGGCCGCCCGCGGCAACGGCGGCCCGCCGGATGTCGCCCTGCGACTCGAGCGGCCCGGCCCGGGGCGCGTCCGCCTCCAGGTCCGGGACCGTGGCGCCGGCATCCGCCCGCAGGACATGGCCCAGATCTTCGAGCCCTATTTCACGACGCGCCGGACCGGCACAGGGCTCGGCCTGCCAATTGCAAGGAACATCATCGAGGGACTCGGCGGGACTCTGGGTGTCCGCACGGCCGCCGACGGCACGACGATCGATATCGAGCTGCCCGAGCAAGCCCTCGGAGCTTCGGCATCATGACTTCCACTGGTTCGATCCTCCTCGTCGACGACGAGGAGAAGATTCTGAAGACGCTCGGCCGCGCGCTGCGGACCGAGGGGCATCGGGTCGTCGAGTCTGCCAACGGCAAGGCGGCGAGACGGCTGCTCACCGACGAGTCGTTCGACGTGCTCATCGTCGACAACCTCATGCCCGGGATGACGGGCCTGGAGTTGATTCGCGATCTCGTGGGGTCGACGCCGGAGCCCGAGCGGCCGCAGATCGTGATGATGACGGCACACGCGACCGTCGCCGACGCGATTGCCGCGATGAAGCTCGGCGCGCTCGACTTCCTGCAGAAGCCGTTCGAGATCGACCACCTGCTGGTGACGATCAATCGGGCCGTCGATCACCAGCGGCTCCGCACCGAGCACCGGTATCTGCTCAGCGAGCGCGACGAGGAGTTCAGCCACTACGGCATCGTCGGGCGCAGCCGCACGATGCAGGACGTGATCCACCGCGCCGAGCGGGTGGCCGAAACGAAGAGCACGGTGCTCATCACGGGCGAGACCGGCACGGGCAAGGAGCTCGTCGCGCGGGCGATCCACGATCGCAGCGCCGAGCGGCACATGCCGCTCATCAAGGTGAACTGCGCGGCGATCCCGGACACGCTGCTCGAATCAGAGCTTTTTGGCCACGTGCGCGGGGCATTTACCGGCGCGGCCACGAACAAGAAAGGCCGCTTCGCGCTGGCCAACGGCGGCAGCATCTTCCTCGACGAGATCGGGACGATGCAGGCGCCGCTGCAGGCCAAGCTGCTGCGCGTGCTGCAGGAGCGGGAGTTCGAGCCGCTGGGCGCCGAGCGCACCGAGAAGGTGGACCTCCGGGTGATCGCGGCCACGAACCGCGACCTGCGCCAGCTCGTGGCCGAGGGCAAGTTCCAGGACGATCTGTTCTACCGGCTCAACGTGATCCCGATCCAGATTCCCCCGCTGCGCGAGCGTCGCGAGGACATCGCCGTGCTCGTCGAGCATTTCGTCCGGAAGCACGCGCAGCGCACGCGGCAAGGCGATCGACAAGATCGACGAGGGCGTCGTGGCGGGGCTGCAGCGGTACGACTGGCCGGGGAACGTGCGCGAGCTGGAGAACACGATCGAGCGCGCGGTGGTCTTGTCGAGCGGGCGGACCATCACCGATCGCGACATCTCGGTGCTCGCGCCGCCGGCGACGCAGGCGCCGTCGCTGCCGTCGCTCAGACTTCACCAGAACCTGGAATGGGCCGAGCGGGAGAGCGTCAGGCGGGCGCTGGACCAGTCGCGCGGGGTGAAGAAGGATGCCGCCGAACTGCTCGGCATCAGCCAGCGGGCGCTGAGCTATTACCTGGCAAAGTACCGGATCGATTGATGGCGGGGCTGAAGCCCCGCCCTACTGTCACCGCGGACCCATCGCGCAGTAGGCCGGGGCTTCAGCCCCGGCATCACCCGGCGTAAGGACTTACGGATTACGTAAGCGCCCGTCTACTGCGGTCGTCTTCCCCGGCTCCAGTTCGAGCACCTCAATCCCGGTTGGTCCCAGGCTCTTCCTGAACGCCTCGACGGTGCCCGTGAGGACGGGAAACGTCCCGTAGTGCATCGGGATGGCCTGCTTCACGCCGAGCCATTCACAGGCTTTCGCCGCCTGCTCGGGTCCCATCGTGTAGTGGTCGCCAATCGGCACGCAGGCGATCTGCGGCTTGTACCACTCGCCAATCAGGCGCATGTCGCCGAAGAGCGACGTGTCGCCGGCGAAGTAGAGCACCAGGCCGTCCTCGAAGGTCAGCACGAAGCCGGCGGCCTCGCCGAGCGCGATCGACTCGCCGTCTTCCTCGATGCTGCTGGTGTGGCGCGCGTCGACCATCGCGATCGTCACGCCGGCGACGACCTGCGCGCCGCCCTTGTTCATCCCGCGCACGTCGCGCACGCCCTTGCGTCGCAGCCATCCGCAGATCTCCGGCGTCGAGACGACGGGCGCGCCGGTGGACTTCGCGAGACCGGCGGCATCGGCCGCGTGATCGCGGTGCCCGTGCGTGATCAGAATCGCGTCGAGTGGCGACGGCTTCTTCCACGCCGCGGGACACCTGGGGTTGTCCTCGAGGAAGGGATCCACGAGCACCCGCTTGCCGCCGGGCGTGCGGAAATGAAATGTGCCGTGCCCCAACCAGGTGATGCCAAGCCGTCCCATCGCGTGAGCCTCTGTCCGCGAGTATAGATCCCGGCCTGCGGCCGGGCCGGTTGGCCGTCTCTGCTATGATCGAAGGGTTAGAGCTGTGGCCGACGGCGCAACCATCTCCCCGCTCCGGATCATCAGGCCGCGCGACATCAGTCCGGGCCCGTCGCGCGAGCCGAAGCCCGCGTGGCTGAAGGTGCGCGCGCCCGGATCGCCGAACTACCTCCGCATCAAGGGCCTGATGAAGGCCGCCGGCCTCAACACCGTCTGTGAGGAAGCGCGCTGCCCGAACATCGGCGAGTGCTGGCATCACGGCACGGCGACGTTCATGATCCTCGGCGACGTCTGCACGCGCGCCTGCGGCTACTGCGCGGTGCCGCACGGCATGCCGTCGCCCATCGACGCGGCCGAGCCGCGGCGCCTGGCCGAAACCGTCGCGGCGATGCAGTTGCAGTACGTCGTCATCACGTCGGTCGATCGCGACGACGTGGCCGACGGCGGCGCCTCGCACTTCGCGGCGGTGATCACGGCCATTCGATCCTCGACGCCCGGACTGCCGCATCGAAGTCCTGATTCCGGACTTCCAGGGCAGCGAAGCGTCGTTGCGCGCCGTGCTCGACGCCGGTCCCGACGTCCTGAACCACAACACAGAGACGGTTCCGCGCCTCTATCGGCTCGCCCGTCCCGGCGGACGATATCCGCGCGCGCTGGAAGTGCTCGACCGCGCGCGCACGATGGCGCCGCACATCCCGACGAAGACCGGACTGATTCTCGGTCTCGGCGAGGAGTGGGACGAGATCGTCGAGACGCTGCGCGATCTCCGGCGGCGTCGGCGTGCAGATCCTCACGATCGGGCAGTACCTGCGGCCGACGGAGACGCACCTGCGGATGGAGCGCTACTACCATCCGGACGAGTTCGCCGAGTTGAAGCGCATCGCGCTGGATCTCGGATTCGGCCACGTCGAGTCCGGACCGCTCGTGCGCAGCTCTTACCATGCCCACGAGCAGGCCGACTCGCTCGCGGCCGCGCGCGGCTGACGCGCTTCTGCTTCCCCACCACGCGCCGTCCGCGGCGCTCCGTCCCGTGCACGAGGCGATCGTCACGTGCGAGCGCTGTCCGCGTCTTGCGCCGCTACTGCGCCGAGATCGCGCGCGTCAAGCGAGCCGCGTTTCGCAACGAGACGTATTGGGGGCGCCCGGTGCCGGGTTTCGGCGATCCGAACGCGCGCGTCCTCATCGTCGGGCTGGCGCCCGCCGCGCATGGGGGCAACCGCACGGGCCGCGTGTTCACGGGTGACGGCGCCGGCGGGTCCGGTGATTTCCTGATGGCGGCCATGCACGCGGCGGGATTCGCCAACCAGCCGACGTCGCGCCATCCGGGCGACGGGCTCCAGCTGCTGGACGCGTTCATCGCAGCGGCCGTCCGCTGCGCGCCGCCAGACAACAAGCCGACACCGGAGGAGTTCGCGCGATGCGCGAGCCATCTCTCTGCCGAATGGGACGCGCTGCCGAACGTTCGCGTCGTCGTCGCGCTGGGCAAGCTGGCCTACGACGCGTGCTGGAAAGAGCTGGCCGCGCGCGGAGAGCGGCTGCCGAAGCCGAAACCCGTGTTCGGGCATGGCATCTCACTGACACTGGCGTCGGGCACGTCGGTCGTCTGCGCCTACCATCCCAGCCGCCAGAACACGCACACGGGGAAATTGACCGCGCCGATGCTGGCGGCGGCATTTGCCACGGCGCAGCGCCTGTAGGGCGGAACGTCGGTCGATCCTGAGACGTTCCGCACCGCAGCGCCACTCCTGTAGCGCAGGCCTTCAGGCCTGCCTCGGAAGTCCGCAGTCAGGTGTGCGCGCGCTGCACGCTATAGTGAAGGCGTGGCCGCCGACACGCCTCGCACGACAGGCGACGTCCTCGAAAAGCAGAAGGAGTCGCTGAAAGTTCCCGACTCGTGGAAAGTCGTCCTGCTCAACGACGACTACACGCCGATGGATTTCGTCATCGAGATCCTCGAGTCGATTTTTCATCGAACTCCGGCCGAGGCGTACCGGATCATGATGCAGGTGCACACGCAGGGCAGCGGGATCGCCGGCGTTTACACGCACGAAGTGGCCGAGACGAAAGTGACCGACGCGGTCGAGCTGGCCCGGGACGCGGGCTACCCGCTGCAGGCCATCATGGAGCAGGCGTAACGATGTTCAGCCAGGCGCTCGAGATCGTGCTGACGATCGCCCATCGCGAGGCGACCGCGCGGCGTCATGCCTACCTGACGCTCGAGCACCTGCTGTACGCGCTTGCCCACGACCCGGACGGCGAAGCCATTCTCGGCGCGTGCGGCGCTGACCTGCCGAAGCTGCGGCGCGATCTCGACGAGTACTTGAACAGCGAGGTCGAACAGGTGCCGCGCGGACGCGAGAAGGAACCGGCGCAGACACTCGCCTTCCGGCGCGCGCTGCAGACGGCCGTGCTGCACGTGCAGAGCGCGGGCCGCTCCGAGGTGCGGGCGGGCGACGTCCTCGCAGCGGCGCTGCAGGAGACCAAGTCGTTCGCGGCCAGGCTCCTCGCCGGCCAGGGCGTGACGCGCCTCGACATCCTCAACTACATCTCGCACGGCATCCGGAAGGTCCCGGCAGACTCCGGGCCAGCGACAGACGACACCGTTCCGGAACGCCCTGAGGACCCTGGCGGCGACGATCTGCCTTCGGTGGCGAGAGACCCGCTTTCGGCGTACACGGTGAACCTCACGGAGCGCGCCGCCGCCGGGCTGCTCGACCCGCTCATCGGCCGCCAGCGCGAGCTCCAGCGCACGATGGAGATCCTCTGCCGTCGGCGAAAGAACGGTCCCGTGTTCGTCGGGGATGCCGGGGTCGGCAAGACCGCCATGGCCGAAGGGCTCGCCGAGCGTCTCCGTCAGCCCGATGTGCCGGAGGCACTGCGCGGCGCGGAAGTCTTCTCGCTCGACACGGCGGCGCTGCTCGCGGGCACGCGCTTCCGCGGCGACTTCGAAGAACGCTTCAAGGCGGTGCTCAACGCGCTCTCGAAGCGCGCGCACCCCGATCCTCTTCATCGACGAGCTCCACAGCATCGTCGGCGCCGGCGCAACGACGGGCGGCACGATGGATCTCGCGACGCTCCTGAAGCCGGTGCTCGCGTCGGGCGCGCTGAAGGTCGTGGGCTCGACGACGTTCGACGAGTTCAAGCAGATCGAGAAAGACCGTGCGCTGGCGCGGCGGTTCCAGAAGGTCGCGCTGGTCGAGCCGACCGTCGAGGAGACGGTTCGCATTCTCCAGGGGCTCCAGAAGCGCTACGAAGAGCACCACAACGTCGCCTACACCGCCGGCGGCGGTTGAAGCGTCCGCGAAGCTGGCCGCGCGTCACCTGCGCGATTCACGGCTGCCGGATTCGGCGATCGACCTGCTCGACGAAGCGGGCGCGATGGTCCGGATGGCGGCCGTTGGCGCTGAACCCGGGATGAGCGTCGCGCCGGCAGAGGCCGGGACCCCCGAGAAGCGTCCGACGCTGACGGTAGACGTCGCGGAGATCGAACACGTCGTGGCGCGGATGGCGAACATCCCCGCGCGACAGGCCTCATCGTCTGACAAGGAGCGGCTCCGGACGCTCGAAGAGTCGCTCGGGCGCGTCGTCTTCGGACAGCAGGAGGCGGTGTCGCTCGTGACGGGGGCCATCAAGCGCTCGCGGGCCGGGCTCGGCATGCCCGATCGGCCGGCCGGCTCGTTCCTGTTCACGGGCCCGACCGGCGTGGGCAAGACGGAGCTCGCACGACAGCTGGCGATTCATCTCGGCAACGAGTTCACCCGCTTCGACATGAGCGAGTACATGGAGAAGCACGCGGTGTCGCGGCTCATCGGGGCGCCCCCTGGATACGTCGGCTTCGAACAGGGCGGGCTGCTCGTGGACGCCGTGCGCCAGCATCCCTACAACGTGGTGCTGCTCGACGAAATCGAGAAAGCGCACCCCGACGTCATGAACGTGCTGCTGCAGGTGATGGATCACGCGACGCTGACGGACAACACCGGCCGCAAGGCCGACTTCCGCCACGTGATTCTCATCATGACGTCGAACGCCGGCTCGCGCGAGCTGAGCGCGTCCACGATCGGGTTCGACACCGGAGCGCGACGCCGCGGACGGCGGCGAGGAGTCGCGCCGGAAGGCCTCGCAGACGCGATCGAAGTCGGCCGTCGATCGCCTGTTCAGTCCCGAGTTCCGGAACCGCCTCGACGCGATCGTCACGTTCCGTCCGCTCACGCAGGCGACGATGGAGACGATCGTCGAGAAGTTCATCCTGCAGCTGGAGGCGCAGCTCGCCGAGCGCAAGGTGGCGTTCACGCTGGAGCCGGAGGCCCGCGAGTGGCTCGCGCGGAAGGGATTCGATCCGATCTACGGCGCGCGTCCGCTCGCGCGGGTGATCCAGCAGGAAGTCCGCAACCCGCTCACCGACGAGATCCTCTTCGGGCGGCTCGAGAACGGCGGGAACGTCCGCATCAGCCTGGCGGACGACAAGCTCACGTTCGCGTTCGATAACGGGTAGGCCGAGGTCCATGGTCAGGTCCATGAGGTCCATGCGCGTACCATGCCACGGGTCCATGGGCTGCTATACTCCACGGCCGCTGGTCCGAATGCTTCGGGCCGGGAGGAGGAGCCGTGCGAGTGTTGGAGCAGCTATCGGGTGTCTGGTGGGTTCTCGGCCTCGCGGCCGCCATCGTTCCTCTTGCCGCGCAAACGCCGGCCGCGCCGTCAGGCCCCCCGACGATCGAGAAGAAGTCTCCGGCGCTCGACGCGCTGATCGACACCAACGCGACCTTCGAGAAGCTCGGCGACGGCTACTCGTGGGTGGAAGGCCCGGTCTGGAGCAAGGCGGGCGGGTTCCTCCTCTTCTCCGACATCCCCAACAACGTCATCCAGAAGTGGACGCCCGGCGCCGGCATCAAGGAGTTCCTGAAGCCGAGCGGCTACTACGGCAGCGACGCCGTTCACCGGCCATGAGCCCGGCAGCAACGGGCTGACCTTCGATCGCCAGGGCCGCCTCGTGATGTGCCAGCACGGCAGCCGCCGCATCGCGCGCCTGGAGACGGACGGGAAGGTCACGAGCCTCGCGGACAAGTACGACGGCAAGCGCCTGAACAGCCCGAACGACCTCGTCTACCACTCCTCCGGCGCGCTCTACTTCACCGATCCGCCGTACGGCCTGCCGAATCGCTGGGACGACAAGGAGAAGGAGCTCCCCTTCCAGGGCGTCTACCGTCTCGGCACCGACGGCACGCTCACGCTGCTGACGAAGGAGCTGAACGCGCCAAACGGGCTCGCCTTCTCTCCGGACGAGAAGACGCTCTACGTCGCGCAGTCGGATCCCGCTCAAGGCGATCTGGATGGCGTATCCGGTGAACGCCGACGGCTCGATCGGCGCGGGTCGCGTGTTCGCCGACGTCACCGCGGACGCGAAGGCGAAGCTGCCCGGCCTGCCCGACGGCATGAAGATCGACGTCGCGGGCAACCTCTGGGCGACCGGCGCCGGGCGGCATTCACATCTACACGCCGACGGGCGAGCTGCTGGGCACGATCAAGACGACGGTGCCCACGGCGAACCTCGCGTGGGGCGACGACGGCAGCACGCTCTACCTGACGTCGAATACGGCGGTGTGGCGGGTGAAGACGAAGGCGAAGGGGAAGATCCCGGGAGCGTAACAGTGCGGCAGGTGCAGAGTGCAGCGTGCAGGGTGCAGGGTGCAGGCGTTGGCTCTGACACCCTGAACTCTGCAACGCGGCAACCTGCACCGTAGTTACTTTCTTTTCGGTCTGTACACGTGCGTGGCGTGGCCGAAGAACATCTCGGCCGACTCCATCACGGTCTCTGACAGCGTGGGGTGGGCGTGGATCGTGAGGGCAAGATCCTTCGCGACCGCGCCCATCTCGATGGCCAGCGTGCCCTCCGCGATCATCTCGCCGGCGCCGGGCCCGACGATGCCGACGCCGAGCACGCGCTCGGTGCCGGGCTCGATCACGAGCTTCGTGAGTCCGTCGGTCCGATCGAGCGTCATCGCGCGGCCTGACGCGGCCCACGGGAACTTGGCGATCTCCACCGCGCGCCCTGCCTTCTGGGCTTCGCCCTCCGTGAGACCGGCCCACGCCAGCTCCGGATCCGTGAAGACGACGGCCGGGATCGCGGCCGGCTCGAAGACGACGTCCTCGCCGAGGATCGCTTCGACGGCGACCCGGCCCTCGTGGGACGCCTTGTGCGCGAGCATCGGCTCGCCGGCGACGTCGCCAATCGCGTAGAGCGTCGGCTCGGCGGTGCGGCGGCGCGCATCGATCTGGATGAAGCCGCGCTTGTCGACTTCGACCTTCGTCTTGTCGAGGCCCGCGAGCGAGTTGGGCTTCCGGCCGATCGACACCAGCACCTTCTCGAACACCTGGTCGCGCCGCGCCATCGACGGATCTTCGAACGTGACCTTGATGCCGTCCTTCTGCTCCGCCATGCCGACGACCTTCGTCGAGAGGAGCACCGCCTCGCAGATCTTCTCGATGCGCTTGGCGAGCACCGCGACGAGATCGCGGTCGGCGCCCGGCAGCAGACCCGCCGTCATTTCGACGACGGTCACCTTGCTGCCGAGTGCGGCGTAGACGCTGCCGAGCTCGAGGCCGATGTAGCCGCCGCCGACGACGAGCAGCGTCTTCGGCACGCTCTCGAGATCGAGGCCGCCGGTCGAGTCCATCACGCGCGGGCTGTCGATGGACAGGCCCGGCACCTTGGCGGGGTGCGATCCGACCGCGATGATCGCGTGGCCGAACGTCACCTGCTCGGTGCCGCCCGCCGTCAGCGCCACGTCCAGCGTCGTCGGGCTCGTGAGCGTCGCGTCGCCGCGGAGGTACTTGATCTTCCGCGCCTTCGCCAGCTGGCCCGTGCCGCTCGTCAGCTGGCTCACCACCTTGTCCTTGAACGCGCGCAGCTTGTTGACGTCGATCGCCGGCTTGCCGAAGTCCACGCCCCAGGCCGACGCGTGCGCGGCCTCGTCCACGAGCTTGGCGACGTGCAGCAGGGCCTTCGACGGAATGCATCCGCGGTAGACGCAGACGCCGCCGGGATTCACTTCACGATCGACGAGCGCGACGGTAAGGCCGCGGTCCGCGGCATAGAAGGCGGCTGAGTAGCCGCCAGGGCCGGCGCCGATGACGATGAGGTCGACTGTGGTTGACATGAGGAAGTGTGGAGGTCAGCAGGCAGTAGGCAGCAGGCAGACGTCTGCTGGCAGCGCTGCACGCGTGACGCACTGCAGTCCTGCCTAGCCGCTGACCGCCTACGGACTATCCTTCCAGCGACAGCAAGAACGGCTGCTCGAACGCCTCGCACACCCAGCGCAGGAAGCGGATGGCGTTGGCGCCGTCGATCACGCGGTGGTCGTACGAGAGCGACAGCGGCATCATCAGCCGCGGCTCGAACGACTCGCCGGTCCAGACCGGCTCCATCACCGAGCGCGACATCCCGAGGATGGCCACCTCGGGCGCGTTGATGATCGGCGTGAAGTACGTGCCGCCGATGCCGCCCAGGTTGCTGATGGTGAACGAGCCGCCCTGCATCTCGGCCGGTTGGAGCTTGCCGGCCTTGGTCTTCTCAGCGAACTCAGCGAGCTCGACCGACAGCTGGACGATGTTCTTCTGATCCACGTTGCGGATGACCGGCACGAGCAGGCCGCGCTCGGTGTCGACGGCCACGCCGATGTGGACGTACTTCTTCAGGACGAGCGCGTTGCCCGCGACGTCGAGGGACGAGTTGAAGTCGGGGAACGTCTTGAGCGCGCCGGCGATGACCTTGAGCGCGATGGCCGTGATCGTCAGCTTGCCGCCGGCCTTCTCGGCCTTCTTCGCGTACTTCTGACGCAGCTTCTCGAGCTCGGTGACGTCCGCCTTGTCGCACTGCGTGACGTGCGGCACGGTCGCCCACGTCTGCGCCATGCGCTCGGCCGTGATGCGCCGGATCGTCTTGAGCGGCTGCACCTCGACCTCGCCCCACTGCGAGAAGTCGGGCAACGGCGCCGCGGCAATCCGAGCGCCGCCACCGCCGCCGGCGATGATGCTCCGCGCCTGCGCCTTCACGTCGTCCACCGAGACGCGCCCGCCGGGGCCCGATCCGTCGACCGTCGTGATGTCGACGCCGAGCTCGCGCGCGTAACGTCGCGTCGAGGGCGCGGCAGCCACCTGCGCGGCCGCGCTCGATGCCGGAGCCGCTTGCGGCGCCGAAGCGGCCGCCGGCCGCGAAGGCGCGCGGTTGATGTCGACGACCTTGGACGCTGGCTGCAGCCGGTGCGGGCGGGTGCAGAAGGTGCGGGTGCGGCTGCGGAGGGTGCGGGCTGCGGCAGCCGGCTTCTGCCGCGGCAGCCGCAGGCGGCCGGAGCGCCGACGCAGACTCGTCCACCGTCAGCACGACCTCGCCGACCTTGACCTTCTGGCCCTGCTTGACCTTGATTTCCTTGACGACGCCCGCAACGCTCGACGGAACTTCGATCGTCGCCTTGTCGGTCTCGAGCTCGAGAACGGGCTGATCCTTCTTCAGCTGATCGCCCGGCTTCACCATGATGCGAACCACGTCGCCTGCGACGACGTTCTCGCCAAGTTCGGGAATTACGAAGTCAGCCACGGTGTGCGTCCTCGGCGTGGGCTGAAGCCGTCACGGTCAGCTGCCGCCTACTGCCTACTGCCCACTGCCTGTCCGGCCTACGTAGACTGCTACGCAGTAGCCGGATTCGCCTTCTCGGCGTTGATCCCGAGATCGGCGATCGCCTTCTGCACCACCTTCGCGTCCAGCTTGCCGTCGCGCATGAGCGCCGACAGCGTCGCGACGACGATGAAGCGGGCGTCCACTTCGAAGTGATTGCGGAGATCGGCGCGCGCTTCGCTGCGGCCGAACCCGTCGGTGCCGAGCGAGACGAGCTTTCTCGGCAGCCAGCGATCGATCGCGTCCGGCAGCGCCTTGAGGTAGTCCGAGGCCGCGACGAAGACGCCCGGCGCGTCGGCCAGGCACTGCGTCACGTACGGCACCTTCGGCGTCTCGGCCGGGTGCAGCATGTTCCACCGCTCCGCCGCGTGGCCGTCGCGATAGAGCTCGCCGTAGCTCGTGACGCTCCAGACGTCGGCGCCGACGTCGTACTTCTCCTCGAGGATCTGCTGCGCCTGCACGGCCTCGGGCAGGATCGAGCCGCTGCCGAACAGCTGCGCGCGCAGCTTCGCCTTCGGCTTCGACGTCGCCTTCAGCTTGTACATCCCCTTGAGGATGCCCTCGCGCGCGCCGTCCGGCATCGCGGGCATCTCCACCGGCTCGTTCATCACGGTCAGGTAGTAGAAGATGCTCTCGCCGTTGCCGTACATCCGGCGGATGCCGTCCTGGATGATGATCGCCATCTCGTAGGCAAACGCCGGGTCGTACGAGACGCAGTTGGGCACCGGCAGCGACAGCACGTGCGAGTTGCCGTCCTGGTGCTGCAGCCCCTCGCCCGCCAGCGTCGTCCGGCCGGCCGTGCCGCCGAGGAGGAACCCGCGGCAGCGCGCGTCGCCGGCGGCCCAGATCAGGTCGCCGATGCGCTGGAAGCCGAACATCGAGTAGTAGATGAAGAACGGGATCGTGTTGATGCCGTGCGTCGCGTAGGCGGTGCCCGCCGCGATGAACGTCGACATCGACCCGGCTTCGGTGATCCCCTCTTCGAAGATCTGCCCGTCGCGCGCTTCCTTGTAGTAGAGCAGCGTGTCGCTGTCGACCGGCTCGTAGAGCTGACCCGCGTGCGAGTAGATGCCCACCTGGCGGAACAGCGCCTCCATGCCGAACGTCCGCGCCTCGTCCGGCACGATCGGCACGACCAGCTTGCCGATGTCCGGATCGCGCAGCATCTTCGCCAGCATCTTGACGAACACCATCGTCGTCGACGCCTTGCGGCCTTCGGTGCCGCCGTAGAACTCCTCGAAGATCGGCTCGAGGTTCTTCGACACCGTGTCGGTCGTCGGCTTGCGCGACGGGACGTATCCGCCGAGCGCCTTCCGGCGCGAGTGCAGGTACTGCATCTCCGGCGCGTCGTCTGCAGGACGGAAGAACGGCGACTTGTGGACCTGCTCGTCCGAGATCTCGATCGCGAAGCGCTCGCGGAACGCCTTGAGCTCGTCCTCGTTCAGCTTCTTCTGCTGGTGCGTGATGTTCTTGCCTTCGCCGGCTTCGCCAAGGCCGTAGCCCTTGACCGTGCGCGCGAGGATGACGGTCGGCTGGCCCTTGTGCGCCACGGCCGACGCGTACGCCGCGTAGACCTTGACCGGATCGTGGCCGCCGAGCCGCAGCTTGCGGATCTCATCGTCGCTGAGGTGCTTCACGAGCTCGAGCAGCCGCGGATCCGCGCCGAAGAGATGCTCGCGGATGTAGGCGCCCGACTCGACGGAGTACTTCTGGTACTGCCCGTCGACGATCTCGCCAAGGCGCTGTGCCAGCAGGCCCTCGGTGTCGCGCTCGAACAGCGGATCCCAGTCGCTGCCCCAGATGTTCTTGATGACGTTCCAGCCCGCGCCGCGGAACGCGGCCTCGAGCTCCTGGATGATCTGGCCGTTGCCGCGAACCGGGCCGTCGAGCCGCTGCAGGTTGCAGTTGATGACGAAGATCAGGTTGTCGAGCTTCTCGCGCGAGGCCAGCGTGATCGCGCCGAGCGACTCGGGCTCGTCGGTCTCGCCGTCGCCGAGGAACGCCCACACCTTGCGCTGCCCCGCCGGCATCAGGCCGCGATCCTCCAGGTGCCGCATGAAGCGCGCCTGGTAGATCGACATGATCGGGCCGAGGCCCATCGAGACCGTCGGGTATTCCCAGAAGTCCGGCATCAGCCACGGATGCGGGTACGACGAGAGGCCGCCGCCCTCCTGCAGCTCGCGACGGAAGTTCTCGACCTGCTTCAGCGAGATGCGGCCTTCGAGGAACGCGCGGGAGTAGATGCCAGGCGCGGCGTGGCCCTGGAAGAAGATGACGTCGCCGTCGTGACCGGCGCCCTTGCCCTTGAAGAAGTGATTGAAGCCGATCTCGTAGAGCGTCGCCGCGGAGGCAAACGTCGAGATGTGCCCGCCGATGCCGTCACTGAGCTTGTTGGCGCGGACGACCATCGAGAGCGCGTTCCAGCGGACGAGGCTCTTGATGCGGCGTTCGATGGCCTGGTTGCCGGGAAACGCCGGCTGCTGCGACGGCCGGAATCGTGTTGACGTAGGGCGTGCTCGCGGTGAACGGCAGGCGGAAGCCGGTCTGGCGAGCGTGGAATTCAAGCTGGCGGAGCAGATCCGCCGCGCGTCGAACGCCGCCACCCTGCTGCAGGACATACGCGAGCGAGTCCTGCCATTCCCGGGTCTCCAGCGCTTCGACGGCCGGGTCCTGATTGACCGCGATGTTTCTCATGGGATTCAGCGTCCTCTGGGGTCCAGACAAACACCCTATTCTAAATCCATTATCGGATCATGCGCCAGAGTTTCAGGGGGATCGAGCGACATCCATCACGGTGACGCATGGGTCTCATGCGCGATGGCCGAACTGAAGTTCGGCCCTACGACTGGGACCTGTCGCGTTCCGCGACCCACGCATCCCGCACGCGCACCGCAAGATCTGGGCGATCGCTGATCAACCCGTCGACGCCGTATGCAAGAAGACGTCGCATATCCACCTCCTCGTTGACCGTCCACACCTGCACGGCACAGCGCGATCGATGCACGGCGCGCACGAAGCGCGGCGACACGACGCGAATGCGGCCGGCGCGCTCGGGCACCTGGAACGCGCGGTAGGCCACGACGCCTGGCGAGAGGTAAAGCCACGATCGCTGCAGCGCGCGCAGGCTCTCGTCGCGGCTGGCGCTGGTCGGAATCTCGGGCCCGGCGCGTCGTGCCGCGGCCAGCACCTCGGCTGAAAACGATCCCAGGCAGACGCGCCCCGTCGCGTTCGCGCGGCGGACGGAGTCGACAACGGCCGAGCCGAGCGCCGGATTCTCCCCCTTCATTTCGATGATCAACGCACGTCCGGGGTAACGCGCCAGGACGGCGTCCAGCGTCGGCACGCCGGCTCGCTCGCCAGACCAGGCGTGCTCGAGATCGGGGCCGTATCGGATGGTCGCGTCGATCGCGGCAAGCTCCCCAATCGTTCGTCCCGCGACAGGACCGCTCGCGTTCGTCGTCCGATCGAGCGTCGTGTCGTGCATGAGGACGGCGTGACCGTCGGCGGAGAGCTGGACGTCGAACTCGGCGCCGTCGGCGCCGGCGGCAAAGCCGATGTCCAGCGCGACCAGCGTGTTCTCGGGACCCAGCGCGCGGCCGCCGCGATGGGCGAACACGAGCGGACGCGTCGCGAGCTCAGCTGGAGACGGCATCGTGGGAACGGGCGTCATTCTATAAGGAGGACTCACTTCCAGTGCCTGGTGCCTGGTGCTTGGTGCCTTGTGCGGTGCCGAGTGCCTGGTGCCTCAGTGCCTTGCGCTGCACCCGGCACCGCGCACCAGGCACCGCACCCGGCACCGAGCACTTGGCACCGGGCACCACCACCGTCTGCGTCGCGTCTGGAGGAGTACAATCGGACATGGCAACTCCTTCACAGCGTCCGTCCACGCTTGGCGCGCTGCGCCGCGCGGCCGGCCTCGTCCATCACCCGTCGGTGAAGGACGAAGTTCGCACCAACCTCATTCGCCGGCTTCGGTCCGGCGGCTCCATCTTTTCAGGCGTGGTCGGCTACGACGAGACGGTTGTCCCGCAGCTGGTGAACGCGCTGCTCTCGAAACACAACTTCATCCTGCTCGGGCTGCGCGGCCAGGCGAAGACGCGGTTGCTTCGGGGTCTCGCGACGTTGCTGGACGACGCGATTCCCGTCGTGGCGGGTTGCGAGATCCGCGACAACCCGTTCGCGCCGCTGTGCGCGTCGTGCAAGGCCAAAGTCGCCGCCGCCGGCGACGACCTGCCAATCGAGTGGCTGGATCGCGACGCGCGTTACGTCGAGAAGCTCGCCACGCCCGACGTGACGATCGCGGATCTCATCGGCGACGTCGATCCGATCAAGGCCGCGCGCAAGGGCCTCGAGCTCGGCGACGAGCAGACGATGCACTACGGGCTGCTGCCGCGGGCGAACCGCGGGATCTTCGCGATCAACGAGCTGCCGGATCTCGCCGGCAAGATCCAGGTCGGCCTCTTCAACATCCTTCAGGAAGGCGACGTGCAGCTGAAGGGCTACCCCGTGCGCCTGCGGCTGGACATCCTGATGGCCTTCACGGCGAACCCCGAGGACTACACCGCGCGCGGCAAGATCATCACGCCGCTCAAGGATCGCCTCGGCGCCGAGATCCGCACGCACTACGCGACCACACGCCGGATGGCGATGGACATCACGGCGCAGGAAGCCTGGGTGAACCGATCGGACGAGCCCGGCGCGATCGAGGTGCCCAGCTGGGTGCGCGAAGTCGTCGAGGAAGTGGCGTTCCAGGCTCGCGCCGATCGCCGGATCGACAAGCGGTCGGGCGTCAGCCAGCGCATGCCGATCTCCGTCATCGAAACCGTCGCGAGCAACGCGGAACGCCGAGCGCTCGTTGCCGGCGAGACGCCCGTTGTCGCACGCGTGTCGGATATCTACGCGGCCCTGCCGTCGATGACCGGCAAGTTCGAGCTCGAATACGAGGGCGAGATCAAGGGCGCCGACTTCATCGCGCGCGAGCTGATCCGCTCGGCGGTCGCCAATGTGTTCCAGTCGGTCGCGGACGACTTCGACGCCGCGCCGATCGTGGACTGGTTCGATCGCGGCGGCATGCTGCCGATGGACGACACGCTCAGCGCCGACGAGCTGCTCGCGCGCGCCGCGCGTGTGCCCCGGCTGATCGACGCGACGCGAGCGGTGGGCGTGGACGAGCGCGCGTCAGCGCCGCTGCGCGCGTCGGCCGTCGAGCTCGTGCTCGAAGGGCTCGCCGCCACCAAACGCATCAGCCGATCCGACGAGCACGGGTATCACGCGGCGGAGTCCGCAGCGCCGAAACGGCCCTCGCGCCGGGAAGAGGCGTCGATGGACGACATGCCGCAGGTGCCTGGGGGACGGAAGAATACTACAACTGATGTCCGGTGCCTGGTGCTGTGGGCTTGGTGCGGTGCCTGAGTGCCTCGTGCCAAGTGCGCGGCACCGGGCACCAAGCACTGGGCACGGCACGAAGCACCAAGCACGACGCACTAGGCACTGGCGGTAACGATGCATTTCAAATACGGCAAATTCACTCCGAGCCCCCTGGACGACCTCGACATGGACGAGCTCATGTCGAAGCTGTCCGATCTCCTGCTGTCGAGCGGCTTCGCGGATCCCGTATTTCTCCGGCTCCGACGACGAGCGCTCGATGCAGGCGCTGTACGACGCGATCCTCGAGGCGCTGCTGAGCGGCGGCGTGCTGCCGGAAGAGACGGTGAATCAGCTGCTCGGCGATCAGGCGGACGAAGAGGCGGGCAAGCGCCTGGAAGAATTGATCCGCCAGATCATGGAGCGGATGCAGGAGTCCGGGTACATCACGCCGGCGCCGGATCCCGAGGGGTCCCAGGCGCGCGGCGAGCAGGCGGGCGCGGGCGGCAACGGCCCCGAGCGGCCGACGAAGTTCGAGGTCACCGACAAGGCCATCGACTTCCTCGGGTATCGCGCGTTGCGCGATCTGCTGGGTTCGCTCGGCAAGAGCAGCTTCGGCCGCCACGACACGCGCGATCAGGCGACCGGCATCGAGGCCTCCGGCGGGACGAAGGCCTACGAGTTCGGCGACACGCTGAACCTCGACGCCAGCGCCACGGTGCTGAACGTCGTCCGCCGCCAGGGCCCCGCGCGCAAGGACACGCTCGACCTCGAATACGAGGACCTCGTCGTCGCGCAGGGCGAATACCAGAGCTCCTGCGCGACGGTGATCATGCTGGACTGCAGCCACAGCATGATCCTCTACGGCGAGGATCGCTTCACGCCCGCCAAGCGCGTCGCGCTGGCGCTCTCGCAGCTGATCCGTCAGCAGTATCCCGGCGACACGCTGAACCTCGTGCTGTTCCACGACTCGGCCGAAGAAGTGCCCGTCAGCCAGCTCGGACGCGTGAAGGTCGGCCCCTACTACACGAACACGCGCGAGGGCCTGCGCCTCGCGCGGCGCATCCTCGAGCGCCAGCGAAAGGACATGCGGCAGATCGTGATGATCACCGACGGCAAGCCGTCGGCGCTGACGCAGCCCGACGGGCGCATCTACCGCAACGCCTTCGGCCTCGACCCGCTGGTCGTCTCGGAGACGCTGCGCGAGGTCGCAAACTGCCGCAAGGCGGGGATTCTCATCAACACGTTCATGCTGGCGCGCGATTACGACCTCGTCGCGTTCGTGCGGAAGGTCGCCGAGATGTGCCGCGGCAAGGCGTACTTCACGACGCCGTACACGCTCGGGCAGTACGTGCTGATGGACTATCTGGACAAGAAGACACGGACTGTTCACTGAGGGTTGCGGGTTGTGCGGGTTGCGGGTTGCGGGCTGGTGCCGTGTCGGCGCTCGATCACTGCCGGTACAGTTCGCACCGCACTCGTCGCTCGTCACTGATGCAGATCCCTCTCTTCCCGCTCCCGAACGTCGTCCTCTTTCCCGGCGTCTACCTGCCGCTGCACATCTTCGAGCCGCGGTATCGCGCGATGGTCGTGGACGCGCTCGACGGCGACCGGCTGATCGGGATGGTGCTGCTGCGTCCAGGGTTCGAAGAGGACTACGAAGGCCGGCCGCCCGTGTTCGACGTCGGGTGCGCGGGCGTCATCACGCACCACGAGCGGCTGCCGGACGGCCGGTTCAACATCGTGCTGCAGGGGACGGAGCGCTTCCGCATCCAGGACGAAGACCACTCGCGCCCGTACCGGATCGGACACGTCGAGAGTCTCGCGGAGTCAGTGAGCACACAGCCGCTCGAAGTGCGTTCGATCCGTCAGCGGCTCGAGTCGCTCGTGACGGTGATGGTCGAGAAGCATCGCGGCGAGCTGTCGATTCCGCCGTCGATGACCGACGTGGACGTCATCCACGCCCTTGCGCAGTACCTCGACCTCGCGCCGCTCGAGAAACAGGCGCTCCTCGAGATGGACAGTCTGCTCAGCCGCGCGTCAGCGCTGGCGGATTTGCTGGAGATGCACTCGCTCGCGCACGGTGGATAGGCAGGAGGCGAGGTTGGTTCCGGGTTCCGGGTTCCGGGTTCCGAGGTTCCAGGTTCCGGGTGCAGCGTGCCGTGGCTCCTGAACTCTGAACCTTGGAACCTTGAACCCTGGAACCTGCTCGTCAGCCCCGTCGCTCCCCCAGCACCTTGATAATCCTCTCCCCGTGAAACCGCCCGTTCTCGATGAAGATCGGCGCGGTGTCCTTCCCTGCCAGCACGCCGCCCGCAAAGAAGACGTTCGGCACGGATGACGACTCGAGCGTGGACGGGTCGTGCATCGGGACGTTGGTCGCCGGATCGATCTCGAGCCCGCACGCCTTCAGCAGATCGAAGTCGGCGTGATAGCCGGTCATGAGGAACACGCGGTCGGCCGGAAGCGACTCTTTCTGGCCGCGGTGCTCGATCACGACGGCGTCCGGCGTGATCTCGAGGACCTTGCTCTCGAAGCGCGCGGCGATCGAGCCCTCGGCGATCCGGTTCTCGATGTCGGGCTTCACCCAGTACTTGATCGACGCGCCCAGCGTCGCGCGACGATGGACCATCGTGACCTTCGCGCCTGAGCGATGCAGCTCGAGCGCCGTTTCGGCCGCCGAGTTCTTGCCGCCCACGATCACCACGCGCTGCCGGTACGAGGAGTGCGCCTCGTTGTAGTAGTGCGACACGTGCGGCAGGTCCTCGCCGGGAATGTTCAGGCGATTGGGATGGTCGTAGTAGCCGACCGCAAAGACGACGGCGCGGGCCCGGCGCTCCTGCTCGCCTTTCGTGCCGCGCGTGCGCACGACGAGGTCGCGAGTCGCGGCGTCGGTCGTCAGGCTCAGGACGGTCTCACCGAACGTGATGGGGAGATCGAACATCTCCGCGACGCGCCGATAGTAGCGAAGCGCCTCGAGCCGGGTGGGCTTCTCGAATGGCGACACGAGCGGGACGCCGCCGATCTCGAGCAGCTCCGGCGTCGTGAAGAACACCATGTTGACCGGGAAATGGAAGATCGAGTTCGTGAGCACGCCCTTTTCGACGATTTCACACGACAGCCCCGCCTTCCGGGCGGAAATCGCCGTCGCCAGGCCCGACGGCCCCGCGCCGACGATCAGCAGATCCAGAACCGACATGCGTTCGATGATACCGTGAGCGGTCGCCAGGGCTGGCGACAGGAGACGCTGATGCGCAGATCGGTTGGAATGCTCGCGGTGATCGTGGCGATGCTCGTGATGACCGCCACCGCACGTGGCACCAGGCACGAGGCACCCGCCTTCGCGCCCGGCGCTTCGGCGGGCAAGCCAGGCACCGCACCAGGCACGGGCACCCACCTTCGCGCTCCGCGCTTCGGTGGGCAAGCCAGGCACAAGGCACGTCACCAGGCACCAGCGCGAAGCGCGCAATCACCGACCTCGACTTGCTCGACTTCGTCTGGCTGGCCGACCCGCAGCTCTCGCCCGACGGACGATCGGTCGCCGTGGTCCGCGTGACCGTCGACCGCGAGCACGACACCTACGCGAGCGCGATCTGGGAGATCTCGACCGACGGCTCCTTCCAGCCGCGAGCGCTGACCGCCGGCCCTCGCGACACGTCGCCGCGATGGTCGCCGAACGGCACGATGCTGGCGTTCATCCGTGCGGCGGACGATCAGCGGAGGCCACGCCGATCCGCCGCAGGTGTTCGCGCTCGATCGATCCGGTGGCGACTCACGTCCGCTCACGCGCCAGCCCGAGGGCGTCTCCGGATTCGCCTGGAGTCCCGACAGCGCGACGCTCGCCGTCGTGAGCTCGGTGCTGCCGGCAGCAGGCGCCTGCGGATCCAGGGCGCGCGAAGCCGAGCGACGTGCGGGTCATCACGCGCGCGACGTTTCGCGCCGATGGCGCCGGCTACCGTGACGGGGCGCGCCACAGCCGCATCTATCTCGTCGCCGTCAGGAGCGGGCGCGAGCCCGTCGCGGGACGACAGCTCGACGGCACGCGGATCAGCGAGCTGGAGCCGACCTACTCCGCCGACGGCCGCACGCTCTTCTTTCGCGGACGCGACGTCGAAGAAACCGACTTCACGCCCGCGAAGACGCTGCTCTACGCCGTCGACGCCGGCGGCGGGACGCCGCGGATCGTCGCGACCATCGACGGCGCCGCCACGGAGCTCTCGCCGTCGCCCGACGGGCGCCTCATCGCGTTTCAGGGCGCCGCGAACGTCACCCCCGTCCAGTCCTACACGCAGTCCGATCTCTTCGTCGTCGACATCTCGAACGGCGCGGTCCGCAACCTGACGCGCGGCGGCGACACCGACATCGGCGGCGGCCTCACGGGCGATCAACGCGCGCCTCGCGGAGGCGCGGCCTCACGGCCGGCATGGACGCCAGACAGCGCGGCGCTGGTCACGATCTCAGCCGCGCGCGGACGGGCCAACATCATCCGAGTCCGCGTCTCGGATGGCACTGAGACGCCGATCACGAAGGGCGACCAGGAGGTCCAGGCCTTCAGCGCCAGCGCCGATGCGCGAGGTCTCGTCGCGCTCATCGCGACGCCGACGAACGTCGGCGACCTGTTCGTGGTGGACGCCTCCTCCGACTCGCCGGGGCCGCAGCGCATCACCTCGGTGAACGATGCGCTGTTCCGAACGCTCGACCTGCCGGCGCCACAGCCGCTGGTCGTGAAGTCGTTCGACGGCAAGTCCGTGGACGGCTGGTACATCACGCCGCCCGGATTCGATCCGGCGAAGAAGTACCCGTTGATTCTCCAGATTCACGGCGGCCCGCACGCCGCCTACGGCTACACGTTCACGCACGAGTTCCTCGCGCAGGCGGCTCGCGGCTACGTCGTCGCGTACGTGAACCCGCGCGGCAGCACGACCTACGGCCAGGACTTCGGCAACGTCATCCAGTTTCACTACCCCGGCGACGACTACAAGGACCTGATGGCCGCCGCGGATGCGATGGTCGCGAAAGGATTCATCGATTCCAGCCGGCTTGGCGTCACCGGCGGCAGCGGGGGCGGCCTGTTGACGAACTGGGTCATCGGCCACACCGACCGCTTCAAGGCCGCCGTGTCGCAGCGTTCGATTGCCGACTGGGAAGCCTGGTGGTACGCGGCGGACTTCACGCTGTTCCTTCCCAGCTGGTTCCACAAGGCGCCGTGGCAGGACCGCGCCGACTTCATGGCGCGCTCGCCGATCACCTACGCCGATCAGATCAAGACGCCGCTGATGCTGGTGGACGGCGACGCGGATTACCGCACGCCGCCGGTGGCCGGTGGCGAGGCGATGTTCCGGGCGCTGAAGCTGCGCCATGTGCCGGTGGTGATGATTCGCGTGCCGGGCGAAGGCCACGAACTGTCGCGGTCTGGCCATCCGTGGCACCGAATCGATCGCCTGCGCCACATCGCGAACTGGTTCGACAAGTGGCTGCAGGACAAGCCGCATCCCGAATACGACCTGCCTTAAGAATTACGCAGTTCAGGCCGCCGCTTGCCCTTCGATATCCGACACGAACAGTCGGATTTGACCGTTCCCCGCCGTCCCTGCCCGCTCGCCCCCCGCTCCGGCCCGTTCGGGGAAATATCGTCCCTTGACACCGGTTCTGGCTACAATTTACTGATTCAGAAAGACTTGCCGTCGTTCCAGCAGGAGTAAACATTCGATGCAGCGACCCATCAAGTACGCCGAGAAGGGGCTGGCGGTCACCGCCAACGGCCTGTGGCAGGTGTTCAGCACCCTGAACTCGATCCGCCGCAACCCCTCCTTCACGCCGAAGTGGTCGGAGAAGCCGCTCAACAAGTCGTGGGAAAAGACGAAGCCGCCGCTGGGCTGGCCGCGTCAGACCGACTCGCTGTGCCCGACCTGCACGCGCGAAGCGCGCCAGGCCATCATCGACGGCAAGCAGGACGTCTCCATCCTGCTCAACGAGAAGGTCGGCGAGATCAAGGCGCAGATCATCGAGCGCGACGGCAAGATCCTGATGGTCAAGGATTGCCCGCTGCACGGGCACTTCGAAGACGTCATGTCGATCGACCCGCCGATGTTCAAGCACCTCGAGGAGTCGTTCCCGGGGCGCGACATCAAGGCGCACAACGACGAGAAGCTCCACAATCACGGCAGCAGCACCATCCAGCACGGCCGCGGCTCGGTCCTCACGGTGGACCTGACCAACCGCTGCAACATGATGTGCGACCCGTGCTTCATGGACGCCAACCAGGTCGGGTTCGTCCACGAGCTCAGCTGGGAAGACATCAAGCAGGTCCTCGACAACGCCATCTCGATCAAGCCGCGCCGGCAGATGTCGGTGCAGTTCTCGGGCGGCGAGCCGACGATTTCGCCGTACTTCCTGGATGCCGTCGCCTACGCCCGCAAGGTCGGCTACAACTCGGTCCAGGCGGCGACCAACGGCATCGAGTTCGCCAAGAGCCCCGAGTTCGCGCGTGAGGCCGCCAAGGCCGGGCCTGCGCTACGCGTACCTGCAGTTCGACGGGATCGGCAACGCGGCCAACGCGCACCGCCGCGTCGGCAACCTCTTCGACGTCAAGCTGCGCGCGATCGAGAACCTCTGGACGGCCGGCGTCGACATCGTCCCGGTCATCACGATCGTCAACGGCGTGAACAACGAGCAGGTCGGCCGCGTGGTCGAGTTCGCGCTCGACAACCCGAAGAAGATCAACTTCCTCTCGTTCCAGCCGGTGAGCTTCACGGGCCGCGACGAGGAGATCACGCCGGAGCGCCGCCAGGCGCAGCGCTACACGCTGTCGCACCTGGCGCACGACGTGAAGAACCAGACCGGCATCGGCGAGCCGCTCCGCGACTGGTTCCCGATCTCGTTCATGGGCACCTTCACCGACTGGGCCGACGTCGTCCACGGGCCGGACCGGGAATGGGGCCAGCTGACGTGCGGATGCCACCCGAACTGCGGCATCGGCATGGCGGTCATGATCGACAAGGAAACCAAGGAAGCCGTGCCGGTGACGGCGTTCCTGAAGGCCGATCAGCTGGCGCGCGACGTCGCGGCGGTCAACGACGCGGCGCGCGGCAAGTGGCTGTCGATTGCGGGGATGACGCTGGCGCTGCTCCGGAACTACGACCCGTTCCAGGCGCCGACGCACTTCAAGATCCTCGACCTGCTGAAGAAGTTCGACAAGACGTTCGGCGCGACCGGCAAGGACTACGGCAAGGTCACGGGCGACCGGACCGAGCAGGACATCGAGAAGCGCCGCGCCGATCGCTGGAACTTCCTGTTCATCGCGGGCATGTGGTTCCAGGACCTGTTCAACTACGACTTCCGCCGCACGGAGATGTGCATCATCCCCTACGCGACGCAGCAGGGCGAGATTTCCTTCTGCGCCTACAACACGGGGATCGGCTGGCGGAACATCATCGAGAAGATGCACATGACGGCCACGCTCACGAAGTGGTACGACGAGCACGGGCGTCATGAGATCTTCGCCGGCAACAAGGTCGTGCCGCTGACCACCGCGGAGCACTCGCTGAAGCTGAACGCCGAAGCGGTGGCCAAGGGCCGGCAGACGGACCTCGACGACCTGGGCATCGCCAAGAACGCGCGCGAAGAGAAGCTGGCCGCCCGCAAGAAGGACATCGACCCGCAGCACCACGCGGAGATGGAGAAGCTCTACCGCCAGCACGTGCTGAAGGATCCGACGGCGACGCAGCCCGTCATCCAGATCCAGGGGCTGAAGAAGAAGTCGAAGGACGAGCAGCCGGTCGGATAAGTCGGACTTCAGACTACGGACTACGGACTTCAGTAGCGGACTTTCAGTCGGGCGGTCAGGGCAACCTGGCCGCCCGTTTGTGTTTGTGGGGCAGGGCTTCAGCCCTGCATGATTCCAGCAGAGCTTTATTTCCGCCGCCCGATCCGGACACAATTCCGTCATATCTGTCAGGCGGCTCATGACGACAGCTCTGCGACGCGATCCGATCACGCAACTTGGCGAGTTCCTGCGCGCCGCGCGGGAGCGTGCCGGCCTGACCATCGAGCAGGTCTCCAGCAGCACCAAGATTCCGCCGCGCCACCTCGACGCGATCGAGCACGGCGACATCTCGGTCGTCCCGAAGGGCCCGTACCGTCGCGGCGAGGTGCGCGCCTTCGCGCAGGCGGTCGGCCTGGACCAGAACGTCGCCCTCGCGCAACTGGACGAGGCGCTGCCGGAGGCGCCGCGGGAGAAGCCCGTGCCTGTGCCCGCCGAGCCGATCGAGCTGGGAAGCTCGTGGGGCGTCACGGTGCTGCTGTTGATGGCGGTCGTCGCCCTCACCACGTTGCTGCTGTGGAACCGCGACGCGGCATCCACTGTCCGCGGCGCGCCGGCTGCGGCGCCAGCGCCGTTGTCGACTGCGACAGCGCCCGCCGAGGCCAGCAAGGTCGCGCCGCAAACCGCCGGCGTCACCACAGCCGGCTGCCGCGCTCGCTGCCCCTGCCGCCGACCCTCCGTCCGTGGCAGCGATCAGCCCCGTTCTGGTCGTCACCAGCGACCCATCCGGTGCGCGCGTCGTCGTCGACGGCATCGGCCGCGGCACGACGCCGGCGAGGATCGAATACCTGTCGCTCGGCGAGAAGACGGTACGGCTCGTCCACGACGGCTACGTCAGCGAAGAGCGCAGCGTCAGCCTCACCCCGAAGCGGCCTGCCGTCACGCTGCACGTCGAGCTGCGACCGAAGTAGACCGGTCAGCCGGCCGATCGCGGCGTCACGACATGGTGCTAGCATCCGCTCACGCGTCGATGCCCGATTCTCCATCCCTCGCCATCGTCACCGGCACCAGCTCCGGCATCGGCGCAGCCGTCGCCAGGCTCCTGCTTGCAGACGACTGGACCGTCGTCGGACTGAGCCGCCGCCCGGTGGACTTCGGCGACTCGCGCTATCACGACGTGGACGTCGATCTCGGCGACATTGCCGCGCTGCGCGACGCGGCCGACAGGCACATCCTCCCCGCGATCGGCCGCCGCCAATGGCGCCGCATCGGCCTGGTCAACAACGCCGCCGCGACGGGGACGATGGCGCCGCTGGAAGATGTCGACCCGGAAGGCTTCGCTGGCCTGCTCGCGGTGAATCTCGTCGCGCCCGTCTTCCTGATGGGGATCGTCGTGCGCGCCGCGCCGGCCGCGACACCGCTCCGGATCGTCAACGTCTCAACGGGCGCCGCCGTGCAGGCGTTTCCCGGCATCGTCGAATATGGCAGCAGCAAGGCCGCGCTGCGCCTGGCGGGCATGACCTTCGCCGCGGAGATGGCGTCGCCCGAGCGCCGGGGCGGCGCGCGACCAGACGTCGCGGTGCTCAGCTACGAGCCGGGCGTCGTGGACACGCCGATGCAGGAGTCGGCGCGGAGCCCCGGTCGGCCGTGGAACCGGATGTTCGTCGAGTTCCACGCACAGGGGCGGCTCGTGTCGCCGGATGCGCCGGCCGCGGAGATCGTGGATTTTCTCGGAAGCGATCGTCGTCGAGCCGTTCGCCGAGCGGCGATACGGCGTGAAGTGAGGGAGCGATATGCCTGGACGCCCCGCCGCGATTGCCTCGGTTGCCGAGTACATCGCCTCGCAGCCGAAAGACGTGCGGCCGACGCTGCGACGCGTGCGTGCCGCAATCCGCAAGGCGCTGCCGAAGGCGGTAGAGACTCTGAGCTACAGAATCCCCACGTACAGGCTGGACAGGAAAGCCGTCATCTACTTCGCGGCCTGGACGCACCACTACTCGATCTATCCGGCGACGAAGACGCTGGTCGCCGCGTTGAGAGACGAGCTGGCGCCCTACGAGATCGAAAAGGGCACGATCCGGTTTTCGTACGACGAGCCCGTGCCCGCCGGGCTTGATCGGCCGAATCGCGAAGTTCAGGGCAACGCGAGGCGAAGCGCAAACACGGCGGAACTGAAGTTCCGCCCTACGGCGTCTGCCGAGCCTGTCGCAACCTGCGCTACAACCTGCAACCCGCAATCCGCAATCCGCAAGTCAATTGAGCAGCTTCTCGATCTCGTCCATGACGCGATCCATCTTCCGGATCGTCAGGTCGAGCGGCTCGCTCGTCGTCATGTCGACGCCGGCGCCCTTCAGCAGATCGATCGGGTACTTCGACCCGCCGGACGCCAGGAACGCGCGGTAGTGCGCGACCGCGTCCGGCGCGCCCGAGAGCACTTTCTCCGAGAGCGCGGTCGACGCCGTGAACGACGTCGCGTACTGGTAGACGTAGAACGAGTTGTAGAAGTGCGGGATGAACGCCCACTCGTTGCGCGACGTAGTCGTCCACGATGCAGATCTTGGCGTCGTGGCCGTAGTACTTGCGGGTGATGTCGAGATAGAGCTTTGAGAGGGCGTCGCCCGTGATCGGCTGGCCGGCCTCGGCCATCTCGTGCATCCTCATCTCGAACTCGGCGAACTGCGTCTGCCGGAAGACCGTGCCCTTCACGTTCTCGAGATAGTTGCCGAGCAGCGCCAGCTTCACCTTCGGGTCGGTGATCTCCTTCAGCATGTGGTCGATGAGCAGCGCCTCGTTGAAGGTCGACGCCACTTCGGCCACGAAGAGCGGGTAGTTGTAGGTCGCGTACGGCTGGTTCTTCCCGGAGAAGTAGCTGTGCATCGCGTGGCCGAGCTCGTGCGCCATCGCGGACATGTCGGTGTACTGCCCGTTGTAGTTCAGCAGCAGATACGGATGCACGTCGTACGCGCCAGGGCTCATGTAGGCGCCGGATTGCTTGCCCGTCATCGGGTAGTAGTCGATCCACCGATCGTGGAACGCCTTGTCGAGGCCCGCGACGTAGTCGGCGCCGAGCGGCGCCATGGCGGCCTTGACGTTCGCCTGCGCCTGCTCGACGGTGTAACTCAGAGGCACGTCGTTCACGAGCGGCGAATAGAGATCGTAGTAGTGCAGCTCGTCCAGCTTCAGGATCCGCTTCCGCAGCTTCAGGTATCGCTGGAACGACGGCAGGTGCTGGTTCACGCTGTCGACGAGCGCCTTGTAGACGCTGGTCGGCACGTTCGGGCCGTCGAGCGCGGCCTGCAAGGTCGAGTCGTAGTGCCGCGATTGCGCCCTGAAGATCGCGCCCTGCACGTTGCCGCTCATCGCAGCGCCGAGCGTGCGACGGTAGCTGCCGAGCGCGCCGAAGAACGCCTCCATCACTTTCGGCGATCGTCGCGGTTGCTCGACGCGCGCGCGGCCGAGAAGCCCGAGCTGTCCAGCCGCACGTCCTTGCCGTCGGCCATCTTCACAGTCGGCCACGGCAGGTCGGCGTTGAGCAGCACGTTCGACGCGTTCCGCACGCCGGCGGCCATCGGGTACGTGCGGGCGATCATCGCTTCCTCGGCGGCGCTGAGCGTGTGCGCCTTCCGCCGCAGGATGTCGTGCAGGTAGAACGCGTACTGCTTCAGGCCCGGCGTCGACGCAATCCACTCGTCCACTTTCGCCGCGTCGAGCGTCAGGATCTCGGGCTCGAAGTACGCCCACTCCGCGCCTTCCTTCGAGCCGAGCTGGATCACCTGGTCGCGCATGCCCTGGTAGTTCGACAGCCGCGTGTCTTCATCGGCCTTCAGGCTGGCGTACGTCGCCAGGCGGTTCAGCGCCTTGTCCTGCTCGGCGTTGAGGTCGAGGGCCTTCTGCAGCTGGGCGGCTGACTGGCCGAGTGTCCCCTTGAACGCGCGAGCCTTCGGCAGGTCCTGCTCGATGCGGGTCCGCTCCGCCTGCCACGCCTCGTCGCTCTGGTAGAGCTCGGCGAGGTTCCACTTGTATTGATCGGGAACCGTGGCGCGAGTCCGCTCTTGCGCGTGAAGTGCTGTAGACGACCATGGTGACGAGTCCTGCGACTGAGGCCGCGCGCGCGAAGTGTATGAGATGTAAGCAAGGGCACTCCTGCCTTAGTGAACCCGTATTCTAGCGGGCCGCGATTGTTGGGAGGGCCGTGCCGACTCCAGGGCGTGCGTTTCGTCGGCCGACCTTTCGGCGAATGCGGACGCGACGCCGCGCTCAACGGACGGCCGACTTTCGCGCAGCGACACGCGCGCGATCGCCGGCGTCCCGATGGACTCGGCGATCGTGACGCGCAGGCTCGTCGCCTTCGTCAGCGGCGTCGGCAGGATCCGCTTGTGACCGATGGTCGTGCCGGTCGCGACGCGTTGCCATCCTTCCACGGTCCGCGCTTCGACGAAGAACGCGGACACGCGCTGCCCGAGGGCGATCCCTTCCTGCAGGACGACGCGATCGAACGTGACGGCCGAGGGGAATTGCAGCGTGAGCGTCGCCGGCCCCGTCGCATCCGGCGACCAGTACGTGTCGAGCGACGCGTCGAGCGCGGCCGATGCCGGCGCGTCGGATCGGCTGCTCGACGCCGTCACCGTCGCACCGGCGGAGAGGTCGGTCCCGTAGGCGGCGTTGAGCGCCGTGCGGAACCCCGCAAGCGCGGCCAGGTCTGGCGACGCCACGAGGCCGCGGCGATCGGGCGGCACGTTCAGCAGCAGCGTGCAGTTGCGCCCGACCGACTTCTCGTAAATCTCGAGCAGCCGCGCCGGAGACTTCACCTGCGTGTCCTCGGACTGCCGGTAGAACCAGCCGGGACGGATCGAGACATCGCACTCGGCGGGCACCCAGTCCTCGCCGAAGCGCGTGCCTTCGCCCAGCTCGTCGCTCAGCGGCGTGCCGGGCGTGTACCGGTGCCGATCGATGGTCGACCACACGGTCAGCGGCGCCTCGCCTCGCTCGTTGCCGACCCAGCGCACGTCGGGCCCGGCGTCACTGAAAATGACGGCCTTCGGCTGCAGCTTCCGCACCGTCGCGAGGAAGACCGGCCAGTCGTAATTCTGCCGTCGTCCGTTCGGGCCCTCTCCGTTCGCGCCGTCGAACCACACCTCGAAGATCGGACCGTAGCGGCCAAGCACCTCTTCGAGCATGTTGACGAAGACGCGGTTGTACTCTTCGGTGCCGTACGTCGGGTGGTTGCGATCCCAGGGCGAGAGGTAGACGCCGAAGCCCAGCCCCGCCTCGCGGCAGGCGTCGGAGAGCTCCTTCAGGACGTCGCCCTTGCCGCCACGCCACGGGCTCTTCGCGATCGTGTGCGACGAGTACTTCGACGGCCACAGGCAGAAGCCGTCGTGGTGCTTGGCGGTGAGGATCACGCCGGTGAACCCGGCCTGCTTGAAGGCGCTGACCCACTCGCGCGCGTCGAACTCGGTCGGGTTGAAGCTCGCCGGATCCTCCTGTCCGCTCCCCCACTCGGCGCCGCTGAACGTGTTCGGCCCGAAGTGCACGAACGCGTGCAGCTCCTGGCGCTGCCAGGCCAATTGGGACGCGGAAGGGATGGGAATGTCAGATCGGGTGCGAGGGTGCGGAGGGTGCGTGGGGTGCGTAGGGTGCCGGTGCGACGGGTGCGCACAGGTGCGCGGAACGCCAGCACGGCGGCGGCCACGACGATCGGAGCGCTGAACGATGCGAGGCGCATGCGACTTCATGGAGCATAGCACTCGGTTCGCGGGTAGAATCGCGCCGTGTCGAGGGGGAACCGGCATGCGTCGGTGGGTGACAGCGCTCGCTGTTGTGTTGGGCACGGTCGCGTTCGCGGTGGCGGGGACGATCGCGCCGCGGACGGCGATCACGGATAGGTCGCAGCGATCCGCCGAAGACGCTTCGTGACGACTTCCCGTTCGCGCCGCCCGCCACGCCCGAAGCGTGGGCGGCCCGCGCGCGCGTCGTCCGGCGGCAGATCCAGGTCGCGCTGGGCCTCTGGCCGATGCCCGAGGCGACGCCGCTCAATGCGGTCGTGCATGGCCGCGTCGCGCGCGACGGATACACCGTGGACCGCGTGTTCTTCGAGAGCCTCCCGGGGCACTTCGTCACCGGCAGCCTGTATCGCCCCGCTGGACGCGCGGGCAGGCTGCCAGCCGTGCTGCTGCCGCATGGGCACTGGCACGACGGGCGCTTCAACGAGGCCTCCGTCGAGGACGTGCGGAAGGCGATCGTCTCCGGCGCGGAACGATTCGAAGTCGGCGGCCGTTATCCGCTGCAGGCCGCGGCCGTGCAGCTGGCGCGCATGGGCGTGGTGTCGTTCCTCTTCGACCTCGAGGGCTACGCCGACAGCGTGCAGATTCCGATTGGCGTCGCGCACGGCGAGCCCGATGGCCGGCCGAAGGACTCGCCCGCTGCGCCAGGGCTCTTCTTCTCGGCGGACGCCGAGTCGCGCCTCGAATCGATCATGGGCCTGCAGTCGTGGAACGCGCGACGCGCGCTCGATTTCCTGGCGTCGCTGCCCGACGTGGATCCGTCGCGTCTGGCGGTGAGCGGCGCCAGCGGCGGCGGCACCCAGACGTTCATCCTCGGCGCGCTCGACGATCGTCCGGTCACGCTCTTCCCGATGGTGATGGTCGGCACGAAGATGCAGGGCGGCTGCACGTGCGAGAACGCCGACTACCTGCGCATCGGTATCAGGCAACGTCGAGATCGCGTCGCTCTGGGCGCCGCGTCCGCTCGGCATGACGACGGCCGACGACTGGACGAAGACGCTGCCCGAGACCGGCTTTCCGGCGATGCAGAAGCTCTGGACCATGCTCGGCGCGAAAGACAACGTGCGCGTCTTTCCGATGCCGCAGTTCCAACACAACTACAACTACGTCAGCCGCTCCGCGATGTACGCGTGGATGAACACGCAGCTGAAGCTGGGGCTGCCCGAGCCGGTCGTCGAAGAGGATTTCAAGCCGCTGACGCGCGAGGAGGCGACGGTCTGGACGGCGGACCATCCCGCGCCGGCCAAAGGCGAGGCGGAGGAACGGCGCGTCACCTCGTGGTGGACTTCCGCGTCAGATCGGGCCTTGAGCGCGTCGCTTCCACGTGACGCCGCGTCGCTCGACCGGTATCGCGAGGTCGTGGGCGGCGCGTTGGCGGCGATGCTTGGCGGCGACGTTCCCGGCGCCAGCGATGTCACGGCGGTGCCGGGCTCCGAACGAAAGGACATCGAGGGCGGAATCGCTCAGCGCGGCACTCTGCACGTGTCCAGATCGTCCGACGAGACGGCCTTCGTCCAGCTGACGCCTCGGAACGCGTCGGGCGCCATGGCCGTCTGGGTCGACGCGCACGGAGGCGCCGGGCTACTCGAGGCGAACGGCCAGCCTCGTCCAGCCATTGGCGCGCTGCTCGCCGCAGGAGTCACGGTGATCGGCGTCGACGTCGCGGGCGGCGACGATGCCCGCAACCGGATGGTGCCCGGAGGCCCCGTCGCTCCGTACACCTACGGCTACAACTCGCCGCTCATCGTCCAGCGCGTGCGCGACGTGCTTGCCGCGCTGCGCTTCGCGCGGAGCGGCGGCCTGCCGCCGCAGGAGTCCGTGACGCTGACCGCGCAGTCGCCGACTGAAGCCGCGGATCAGCGTGCGGCCGCCCGCGCGGGACGGCGCCGGCCGCGCCTCAGCCCGGCGCACATCGCGTGTATCTGCTCGGATTCGGCAAGGACGCCGGCGTCTGGGCGGCTCTCGCGCGCGCGGCAGCGCCCGATCTGGTCGATCGCGCCGCGATCGACACGGGCGGCTTCCGCTTCTCGAGCGTCACGGCGATCGACGACGCGGCGATGCTGCCTGGAGCGGTGAAGTACGGGGACGTCCCGGGATTCCTGGCGCTGGCGACCAGCCCGCTCTGGTTGGCGGGAGAAGGACAGACGCCCGCGGTCGTCGGCGCAGCGTTCAAGGCCGCCGGCGTGCCGAAGGCGGTGACGCTCGGCAAAGGCCAGCCCTCAGGCGGAGCTGGCAGCCGTCAAGTGGCTGACAAGCGGCCGGCCGAACTGAAGTTCGGCCCTCGACGGACTGCAGCCTGCACCTTGCAGGCTGAAGCCCTCGGCGCCTTGCACCCTGCATCCCTGCATCCCTGGCCCCTGCATCCCTGATCAGCCCTTCGTCTTGTCCGCCGCGAAGTCCCATTCGATCATTCGCTTCTCGCGGACCGAGCGGTTCACCATGTGGGCGCACGCGGCCGCGCGGTGGCCGAAGACGGCGTCCTCGTAGGGCTGCTTGCGGGTCCGCACGCAGTCGAAGAAGTTCGCGACGTGCACGTAGCTCGCGTCGCGGCCCTCGGTGCCCCAGTGCTCCTCGCCGGCGGTCGTCTGCGCGTCCCAGGTATCGGGCGACTCGATGGCCTTGATCTTCGGGTCGTCGTAGTACGCCTTCTCGAGCGCCTCGGGCCACGACTTGACCACCCAGCGGTTGTCCTCGTGCTTCGACTCGGGCCGCAGCGTGACGCCTCCGCCCCTGAGCAGGAGGCTGCCCTCCGTGCCCAGCACCTCGAGCCCTGACTCGCTGCCGCGCGCGTTGTCCAGGGTGCAGCACAGGTTCGCGGTGAAGTTCTCGGGATAGACGAGCAGCGCGTTGACGGTGTCGGGCACCTCGTGGGTCTTCTTGAACCCGTAGTTCTCGCCCGTCGCCATGATGCCGCTCGGCATCTTCGCGTCGGTGACGAAGTTCAGCCACGACACGAGGTGCACGAAGAGATCGGTCGCGACGCCGCCCGAGTAGTCCCAGTAGCAGCGCCAGCGGAAGAACCGCTCCAGATCGAACGCCCGCTTCGGCGCCGGACCGATGAACTGATCCCAGTTCACCGTCGACGGCGAGGCGTCCGGCGGGATCGGATAGAGCCACGCGCCGCTTGCGCTGTTGCGGTTGTAGGCCGCGCGCACCATCACGACCTGGCCGATCTTCCCGGCCTTCACCAGCTCGCGCGCCTTGATCATGTCGGCGCCGCTCACGCCCTGGCTCCCGACCTGGACGATGCGGTCGGACTTCTTCGCGGCGGCGACCATCGCGAGGCCGTCCTCGATCGAGTAGCTCATCGGCTTCTCGACGTAGACGTCCTTCTTCGCGGCGAGCGCCTCGACGACCATCGCCTTGTGCCAGTGGTCGGGCGTCACGACGAACACCGCGTCGATGCCGGGGTTCGCGAGAATCTCGCGGTAGTCGCCGACGATCGCCGCGCGGCCACCGGTGCGGGCGCGCGCGCGTTCTGCGCGCCCGGTGTAGGCATCGGCGACGGCCACCACCTCCACGCCCGGCCATCGACTTCACGGCGTCCAGATGCTCGTGCGCGCGTGCGCCGCAGCCGATGAAGCCGACGGTCAGCCGATCGCCCGGCGGCACGGCCGCTTCGCCAGGACGGGCGAACGCCGCCGTCGCGCCGGCGACGACGGTCGATTTCATGAAGTCGCGTCGATTCATAAATTGGACTCCGGACTACGGACTACGGACTACAGACGCTGACGTGACGTCAAGTGCCGCCTTCGTCGTCGCGGTCTTCTTTGGCGCTGTCTTCTTCGTCGTCGATCTTCTTCTTCGGGGTCGCCTTGGCCGGGGCCTTGACTGGCTTCGGTGCCGGCGCGGCACGATACTCGATCTGGGCGCTGCTGATGAAGGCCACCGACACGCCGTCCGACGACAGCGTCTGCATCCCGTCGATCTGCGCCAGCTCCACCTTCTCGCCCACGACGGTCACGCTCTCGGCGTCCTCGGGCACCTGGATCTCGACGAGCTCGTCGCCGATCGGCGCGACGGCCTTGAACCCCTTCGCGCCGGGTCCCGCCGGCACGCGGTCGAACAGATCCGACTCCTGCCGGAACTCCGTCTGCACCGTGCCGCGGCCGAGGATGGTGCCGTCCGCCTTCACGACGACCACCGTCGCCGTCGCGCGTGTGAACGCGCGCTTCGCCTTGATCGAGCGACGCCGAGACCAGTTGCCGGTTGTGCAGGTGGAACCGCACGACTGCGGTGCCCTGGTGCTTCGGGACCACGATCAAATCGCCGTGCGCGGGATCGTGGCTGACGGGCACTTCACAGAAGACGCGCCCGCTCTTGACGCCCTGCCCCAACGCATCGGGACACGCGATCGGCATCGGCGTCGTCAGGACCGGCGTCGTCACGACCGCCGGCGGCGCTGGAGGCTTCGGCGCGGGCTTCGGCTTCGTCTTCTGTGGCGCCGCGGCCAGGACCGCGCCAAGGACGAGCGTCGCGATCGCGCCTGCGGCAAGGTGCCGGGGCATCGGCCGTCAGTATACCCACCAGGTGCCGAACGCGAGCGTGGCGATCGTCACCGGGATGCCGACGCGCAGATATTCGCCGAAGGTGATGGTGACGTCACGCTTCCTGGCGCCTTCGACGACGATCAGGTTGGCGCCGACGGTGACCATGAGGATGGCGCCGATGACGGCGGCGCCAGTGCGGTCGAGGCGCAGCCCGGGCAGGTGCCCGAGCGCGAGGACCACGTACGCGAGAAAAAGGATTAGCGCGGGCAGCATCCGCTGCGAGCCGACAGCGATCATGACGAGCTGAAACGTGGAGCGCAGGCGCTTCGAGGCCTGCCAACGCTGGCGACTACTCGGTCACGCACGACAGGCCGGCGATCGCGTCGACGTGTGACGGCGCCAGGCCCGGGCGGCGAATCAGCTCGAGGAACTCGCTGCGCGTTCGCGCGTTGTCGCGGAACGCGCCGAGCATCGCGCTCGTGATGGCGAGCGAATTCTGCTTCTCGACCCCGCGCATCGCCATGCAGAGGTGCGTGCCCTCCATCACGACGGCGACGCCAAGCGGCGAGATCTTCTGGTCGATGACTTCCGCGATCTGATGCGTGAGCCGCTCCTGCACCTGGAGCCGCCGGGCAAAGACCTCGACCAGCCGGGGAATCTTGCTGAGACCGATGACCTTCTTCGTCGGGATGTAGGCGACGTGGCACTTGCCGAAGAACGGCAGCAGGTGGTGCTCGCAAAGGCTGTAGAAGTCGATATCCTTGACGATCACCATTTCGCTGTAATCAACTGAAAACAGCGCGTTGTTGATGATCCCGTCGATGTCGGCCCCGTACCCGCTGGTCAGGAAGCGCAGCGACTTCTCGACACGCTTCGGCGTGTCGCGCAAGCCCTCGCGCTCGGGGTCTTCGCCGAGCTCCTGCAGAAGCGCCGCGACCAGTTCCTGCATCCGCGTATTGTACCGCATCGGTCTTGTGATGCTGGCGGCGGCCGTGGCGTTCCCGGCGCGTGCGGCTGAGGACCCGGACGCCCTCTACGCGAACCGCACCGATCTGACGAGCGCCCGCCGAGCTGCCGCGATCTGGCAGGCCGCGATCGATCGGAACCCGCACGATTTCGCGGCCGCGTGGAAGCGCGCCAAGGCCGGCTACTGGCTCGGCGGCCACGAGAGCACGAGCGACGCAAAGGACGCCGCGTATGAGGCCGGCATGGCCGCCGCACGCACTGCGATTGCAACCGCGCCCGACAAGCCGGAGGGCCACTTCTGGCTGGCGGCCAACATGGGCGGATATGCCGAGAACCACGGCATCCGCGGCGGCCTGAAATACCGCGGCACGATCCGCGAGGAGCTCGAGAAGGTGCTCGCCATGGACCCGGCGTTCCTCCAGGGCTCCGCCGACCGCGCCCTCGGCCGCTGGTATTTCAAGGTGCCGGGACTCTTCGGCGGCTCGAAGCAGAAATCAGAGGACCATCTCCGCCGCGCTCTCGCCTACAATCCCCGCAGCATCGTCACGCGGTTGTTCCTCGCGGAGACCCTCGAGGCGCAGGACCGCGTGGCCGACGCGAAATCCGAGCTCCAGCAGGTGGCGGCACTCCCGGTCGATCCCGACTGGGCGCCGGAAGACACCGAGTTCAAGGCACAGGCGCGCGCGATGCTCGCGCGGCTGACGGGATCGAAATAGCCGATCCCGGCTACTGTTCAACGACGCATCTGCTCTCCATCCGCCACTCCCGTCCAAGCTCGCGCGTCTTGCCCGTCACCTCGAACTGACCTCGCAGGCGGATGTCGGCGCTCGACGCACCCACCTGCAGCTCGAACGTCCCCGGCTCCACGATTCGTCGACCGTTCGGCCCGGTGAACGACAGCATGTCGGTGGGAATGTGGACTGCGACCCGCGCCGAGGCGCCCGCCGCGAGCTCCACGCGGCAGAACGCCTTCAGCTCCTTGACCGGCCGGACGACCGATGCGAGCAGGTCGCGGACATAGACCTGCGGCACCGCGACACCGGCTACGCGTGCCGGTGTTGCGCACGGTGATGCGGGCGACGACCTCGCCCGTCGCGACGTCGATCGAACCGTGGTCAATCGTCAAGTCGGCGAACTCGAACGTCGTGTAGCCGAGGCCATGGCCGAACGGGTACCGGCTGCCGAAGTGCCGCGCAATCGGCGTCCCCGCGCTCTTCATCTTGTGGTTGTAGTAGTACGGCACGGCGCCCACGTTCCTCGGCACTGAGATCGTCAGCCGCCCCGACGGCTCGACGGCGCCCGTCAGGACGTCCACGAGCGCCGGACCGCCCTCCTGCCCGCCCGCAAACGTCATCACGAACGCCGCGACCTTGTCCTCGAGGCCGCCCAGGTTGTACGGACGCCCGCTCGACAGCACGACGACTACTGGCGTTCCCGAGGCGACGACCGCTTCGAGTAGCTGCTGCTGCACGCCCGGGAGGTCGAGGGAATCCGCGTCCGATCCCTCACCGACGGTGCCGGTGTTGAAGAGCCCCGCGAGATCGCCGACACAGACAACGGCGACGTCGGCCGCCTTGGCGGCCGCGACCGCAGCAGGAATCGAGATCCGTTCGGGCGGAGACCGGCGAAGGCTGGTCGAGCGACGTGCTGGCCTCGACGTCTCCCGGGAAGACCGGCGAGCCGTACTTCCGCTGCTCGATGATGAAGCAGCCGCGCTCGTAGGCGACGCGCCCGGCACTGAAGACCCGCTCGAATGCCGCGCGCGGCGTGACCACCTGCGACGCGGATTCGCCCGCGTCGTTCAGGATCAGATGCACCGGGAAGCTGTAGCCGCAGAGCAGCGCCATCGGATCGTCGGCCGCAGGACCAATCAGGGCAATCCGCTGCCCCCGCGCCGGGTCAATCGGCAGGACGCCGTTGTTGCTGAGCACGACGATCCCCTGCCGGGCCACATCGCGGGCGACGGCGACGGTCGCGGGCGACTGCAGCGCGATCGCCCCCTCGTCGACGTACGGCTTCTCGAAGATCCCCAGGCGGAACTTCTCAGCTGACGATGCGCCGGACGATGGCGTCGATCGTTTCCATCGTGATGAGGCCGCGCTGCACTGCCTCGCCCAGCTGCGCCGTGCAGTCGTCGGCGGGCAGCTCGATGTCGAGGCCTGCATTGAAGGCCAGCGCCGCCGCCTCGGCGCGGTCGAGCGCGAGATTGTGGTGCTGATACAGCAGGCTGATGCCGATGTAGTCGGCGACGATCAGGCCGTCGAAGCCCCACTCCTCGCGGAGCACCTCGGTCAGCAGGCGGCGCGAGGCATGGCACGACTCGTTGTCGATGTCGTGGTAGGCGGGCATCACGGACCCCGGATGCGCCTGCTTCACGGCCATCTCGAACGGCAGCAGGAAGATGTCGTTCAGCTCGCGCCACCCGAGATGCACCGGTCCGTGGTTGCGTGCGCCCTCGCTCCAGGAGTGCCCCGCGAAGTGCTTCAGCGTCGCGAGCACATCGCGCGTCTCGCCCTGCAGCCCGCGGACGTACCGCGTGGCCAGGACCCCAATGAGGTAGGGGTCCTCGCCGAACGTCTCTTCCGTGCGGCCCCAGCGGACGTCGCGTGAGACGTCCAGCACCGGGGCGAGGCCCTGGTGGCAGCCGACCGACCGGACCTCGCGGCCGATCGCCTCGGCGGCGCGTTCGATCAGGTCCGGGTTCCACGTGGCGCCGTAGGCCAGCGCCGACGGGAACATCGTGGCGCCGCGCGCCATCAGGCCGACGAGGCACTCCTCGTGCGACATGGCTGGAATTCCGAGCCGGGTCTCCTCGCGCAGGAACTTCTGCAGCCGGTTCAGCGCCCGCACGCCGGTCCTCGCGTCGACGCCATGGCTGCCGAGTGCGCGCGAGACCTGGCCCAGGCCATGACGCAGCGACCGCGTCACCACCTCCGGGTCGGTACCCCCGGTGAAGTCGTCCTGGCGCGGACGGTGGCGGCCATCTTCGGAGAGGATCAGCCACAGCGCGTGCATCTGCGCGGCTTTCTCCTCGAACGTCATGCGCGAGAGCAGATCGGAGGCCCGCGTCTCGACGGGCAGGCCGGCGTCCTGGTACGGATTCGACATGGGCGCGAGTATGTCTCAACTGCGTGTCCGGCGCGAGCGCGTCCGTGATACCGTCGGCAGCCGTGGAGGGACACGCAGTGGCCGATGCGACAGTGACGAGGAACGATGGAGGCGCGCGGTTGTCGGTGGTCGAGAAGGTCGGCTACGGCCTTGGCGACACGGCGGCGAACTTCATCTTCCAGACGATGGTGATGTTCCAGCTGGCGTTCTACACGGACACCTTCGGCATCACCGCCGCTGCTGCGGGAACCCTGCTGGTGGTGGTCCGCTTCTGGGACGCCATCTTCGATCCCATGATGGGCGTCGTCGCCGACCGCACGAACACGCGCTGGGGCAAGTTCCGGCCGTGGGTGCTCTGGACGGCGGTGCCGTTCGGCCTCATGGGCTTCCTCGCGTTCGTGACGCCCGATTTCGGGCCCGGCGGCAAGCTCGCCTACGCCTATGTCACGTACATCGGCCTGATGATGGTCTACTCGGCCAACAACCTTCCGTATTCGGCGCTGAGCGGCGTCATGACGGGTGACCTCGGCGAGCGCACGAGCCTGTCGTCGTACCGCTTTGTGTGCGCGATGATCGCGCAGCTCGTCATCCAGGGCCTCGCGCTGCCGATGGTCCACCACTTCGGCCAGGGCAACAACGCGAAGGGCTACCAGTTCACCATCGGCATCTTCTCGGCGCTGGCAGTCGTCCTGTTCCTCATCACGTTCGCGACCACGAAGGAACGCATCCAGCCCGCGCCGGACCAGAAGGCCTCCGTCGGCCAGCACTTCGCGGATCTCGTGAAGAACGGCCCCTGGCTCGTCATGTTCATCCTGACGCTGGTGCTCTTCATCACGCTGTCCATGCGCGGCAGCGTCGTGCCGTACTACTTCAACTACTACGCCGACAAGGCGAGCCTCGCGCGGCTGCTCGGCAGCTTCGGCGTCAACGTGTCTGACGAGGCGGCCGTCGTCAGCTTTGCCTTCAGCGCCTTCAACGTGCTCGGCACGCTGGCGACGATCGTTGCGATCTTCTTCTCGAAGGCCCTGGCCACCAGGTACGGCAAGCGGAACATCTTCATCGCCGGCCTCGGCGGCACGATCCTCTTTACCGCGATCTTCGCGCTGCTGCCGGCGACGGCGGTGACGGCGATGTTCGTGACCGAAATGCTGCGGCAGTTCGCCTACGGCTTCACGATTCCGCTGCTCTGGGCGATGATGGCCGACGTCGCCGACTACTCGGAGTGGAAGACCGGGCGTCGCGCGACGGCCATCGTGTTTGCGGCCATCGTGTTCGCGCTGAAGGCGGGCTTGGGCTTCGGCGGCGCGATCACCGGCTACGTGTTGTCGCTCTACGGCTACGTGCCCAACGTGGCACAGTCGGCGTCGGCACTCGACGGTATCCGGCTGACGATGGGCGCCTTCCCGGCGATCACCTTCGCGATGTGTGCGGCCTGCCTGTTCTTCTACGCCATCGACAAGCGGACCGAGATCCAGATGACGAGCGAGCTGGCGGTGAGGCGGCAGAAGTACAACGCCTGACCCACCTCCGCCAAGGCTACGGTGGGCAAGCGCTCGTCTTGAAGGTCCCCTTCACTGACGCAGTGGGTAGGCACCGGCCGTCCTGGCGTCTTGAGCGCTCCAGCCGAGCAGCTTCAGGACGTCGGGGGGCGCCGGGTCGTGTGTCGGGCCGGGCAGCGGGCGCCGGAGCTCGTAGCGACCGAGCTCCGGATTCTTGAAGACGGTCCGCGGCGACAGGTCGAGCGACTGACCATGGGCCTCGAACGCGGGCGCCAGCGCTGCGGAACTCGTCGAGTGAGGCGGCTGATGTCAGGCACGTGTCGGTGGCGGCCGGACTCCACGTGACCAGCGGAACGGGCTTCGCGTCGCTGCCTTCCGTCATCGTCGAGGCCCGCACGTACACATTGGCATCCACGGTTGCGGCCTGTGGGCGCGTGAGCGTCCCGCACAGGGCCTTCGGCTGCTCGAAGCGCAGCAGGGGCTGCGTGTAGGCGTCGCCGGCCACGAGCAGGTTGTTGACGAAGACGTGCCCCTCGCGCGCGTCCACACCGGGGCCCGTGGACGGGTGCCAGCCGAAGTGGTCGCCGGTCGCGCTGCGCTCGTTGCGCTCGAACGAGGCCGCGGTGTCCACGAATGTGTTGTTGTAGACGCGCACGTCAGCGGAATTGAGCACGCGCACGCCTTTGTTGCAGCGCACGAACACGTTGCCGGCGACGATGGCGCCGCGGGAGATCTCGAAGAAGAAACCGTCCTGGGCGTTCTCGATCCGGTTGTTCACGAACACGGCGTCCCGGTTCCCCACGTCGTACCAGATGCCGTTCGAGTCGGGATTGTCGATGACCAGGTTGTCGCGGCACGTCACTCGACGCGTCTGGTTGAAGATCTTGACGGCCGCCGGGTAGTAGCCCGTCAGGTGCTCGACGTTGTTCCTGCGGATGATGTTCCGCTCCAGCAGGACGTCGGACGACCCGATCACATAGATGCCTTCCGTGCTCGTGTCGCTGATGAGCGAGTTGCGGATGACGAGGCCGTCCCCGCGGAAATACCCGGCCACGCGCGAGCAGAACGTTATCGTGACGTTCTCGAGTACGGTGCCAACGACTTCCTTGCCGAACGTCGACGGATCGGCCAGCCCGACCGGCTCGTCGGTCGGCTCGTCGGCGGAGGTGAACTGCTTCTTGCCTTCCACCTCGAGGGCCCGGTACGCGTACTGCGTGAAGGTGATGCCGCGGATGGTCGGGCCCTTGCGATCCGACGTCTTGTCGTGGACCGCCAGGCTCGTGCGGACCAGCGCGCTGTCGAACGCCGTGATCTCGATCTGCCGTCCCGGTGGGATCGACGCCGATGTAGACCTGGCCCTTGTCGTAGTCGATGTAGTACGAGTTCTCGTCGACCTCGCCTTCCCACCCGGCCGACTGCAGCAGGCGGCCGTCCACGAAGACCATGTCGTTGTTGAATCGGTGGATCGGCGTCCGCATGCCCTCGCGATCGCGCTGCCACCAGCCAAGAGGCTTCGCGGGAAAGAGCTTCGCCCATGACGTCTTCCACAGCTTGTTTCGAAGCGGCTGCCAGCTGGCAGCCACCTGGGTGCCTTTGAGGATGGGACGCTCGTCCCGGTAGGGCTGAAGGGTGATGCCCTGATTCAGGAGGAGTCCGCCGGTCCGATAGACGCCGCCGCGCAGGACGACTGCGTCACCGGTCACGACCTGCGCGATGGCTGACTCCAGGGTCGTCGGCTGGGCAAGCGTGCCTGGCGCATCGGATCGCCCGTCCGGCGCGACGTAGTAGACGTGCGGCGCCGCAGGTACTTCGTAGGTCTGCTGGATCGGACCGTACGGACCGCCTGACGGCTGCGCCGCAAGCGGCGCGGCGGTGAGCACCATGATGACGAAGACCTCTGGCAGCACGCGCATCGTGTGTCCTTTGGTGAACGAAAGACCGCGGATACCATATACCGTCTGACGGCCGTCCGAACGGTGCGGAGATACCCATCCATGTCACGAGCCATGATCGTGCTTCCCGCTTTCATCGCGGCGGTGGCAACGCTGGCCGCCGACTCGCCGGCCGCCCTGAAGGACGTCGCTCCGCCGGCACTGAAGATCGGCGTCGCCCTCAACCAGGCGCTGAGCGACGAGCGCGACGCCGCCGGTGCCGCCATCGTCGTTCGCCAGTTCAACGCGATCAGCCCCGAGAATCTGCTGAAGTGGGAGTCGGTGCATCCCGCGCCGGATCGATACAACTTCGAGCCCGCCGACCGATACGTCGAGTTCGGCCGCAGCCACGGGATGTTCGTCGTCGGGCACGTGCTGTTGTGGCACCAGCAGACACCCGCGTGGGTCTTCGCCGGTGAGGCCGGTGCGAAGGTCACTCGTGAGGCGCTGCTCGCCCGGCTGAAGGAACACATCACGACGGTCGTCGGCCGCTACCGCGGGAAGATTGGCGGCTGGGACGTCGTCAACGAGGCGCTCGACGATGACGGGAGCCTGCGGCACACGCCGTGGCGGGACGCGATCGGGGATGATTTCATGGAGAAGGCCTTCGAGTTCGCGCACGAGGCCGACCCGGACGCCGAGCTTTATTACAACGACTACAACCTCTGGAAGCCCGCCAAGCGGGACGCGGCGATTCGGCTCGTGCAGGGCTTGAGGGCCAAAGGACTGCGCGTCGACGGGATTGGCGAGCAGGGGCACTGGGGCATCGACGAGCCGCCTCTCCAGGCAATCGACGAGACGCTGGCGGCCATCCAGGCGGCGGGCGTCCAACCCCTCATCACCGAGCTCGACATGGACGTCCTGCCACGCGACCCAGACATGTGGGGCGCCGACTTGTCGAAGAAGATGCAGATCAAGGCGGCCACCAACCTCTACCCCGACGGGCTCCCGGACGCGATGCAGCAGAAGCTCGCGCGTCGCTACGCCGACGTGTTCGCGCTGTTCCTGAAGCACGGCGTCCGGCGTGTGACCTTCTGGGGGCTCACCGACGGCACGTCGTGGCTGAACAACTTCCCGATTCCGGGCCGGGTGAACTATCCGTTGCTGTGGGGCCGCGACGGCAAAGAGAAACCGGCGTTCGACGCGGTCGCGGATGTGCTGCGGAACGCCGGACGGCAGGTGACCGTGCTCGTAGGGCGGTGCCAATGCGTGCCTCGTGCCGGTACTGCACGAGCGCCGCACGCACATGCCGCACCGCACGACGCTCGGCACCTGCACGTACCAGTTCCACCGCCATCGCCATCCCCATCCCCCCGCTGACACAGAGCGTCGCCAGGCCGAGTCGCGCGTGGCGCGCGCGCATGGCGTGCACCAGCGTGACGAGGATGCGCGTGCCGGTGCAGCCAATCGGATGACCGAGCGCGATCGCGCCGCCGTTCACGTTGAGGCGTGACGGATCGATCGGCAGGTCGGCGAGCACGGCGAGCACCTGCGGCGCGAAGGCCTCGTTCAGCTCCACCAGATCGAAGTCCTCGAGTCGCATCGACAAGTTCTCGAGCAGCATGCGAACGGCCGGGCACCGGCCCGATGCCCATCCGTCGCGGATCGACGCCGGCGCTCGCCCATCCCAGGATGCGCGCCATCGGCTGAAGACGATGCTCGGAGACGGCATCGACTCCGGCCAGGATCACGGCGGCGCCGCCGTCGGTCACGCCCGACGCGCTGCCGGCGGTGATGATGCCGGGCGTGCCGTCGTGCTCGAAGACCGGCGCCAGTTTCGCCAGACCCGCCAGCGTCGTCTCCGGCCGCGGATGTTCGTCGGCGCTCGTGACGGTCTGCCCTTTCGAGCCCTGAACGGTCACAGGCGCGAGCTCGGCGTCGAATGCGCGCGCGGCGATTGCGCGCGCCGCCTTCTGCTGGCTGTCGAGCGCGAAGGCATCGCTGGCCTCGCGGGTGATGTCGTATTCCCGCGCCAGAATCTCGGCGGTCTCCCCCATCACGAGCCCGCACAGCGAGCAGGTGAACCCGTCGCGGTACATCGCGTCCACGAGCGGGAAGTTCCCCATCTTGTGGCCCCATCGCGCGTCGACGGCATCGATGAGGTAAGGCATGCGGCTCATCGACTCGATGCCGCCGGCGAGCACGATGTCGGATTCGCCGAGCGCAATCGCGCGCGCGCCGGCAGCGACAGCTTCCATGCCCGACGCGCACGCCTTGTTCACCGTCGTCGCCGGCACGCGGTCCGGCAGCCCGGCGCGCCGGAGCACCTGCCGCGCGGGGTTCGGTCCAGAGCCAGCCTGTCGCGCATGGCCGACGAACACGTCGTCCACGGCGTCGCCCGTGAGCGCCGCGCGCTCGATCGCGGCGCGCGCCGCAACCGCGCCCAGCTCCGCCGGATGCACGTCGCGGAAAGCGCCGCCGTATCGGCCGATTGGTGTCCGGGCGGCGCTGACGATGAAGACCGGGGCTGGCAGCATCTGACGATTGTATGTAGGGAGCCGCGATTTCGCAGAGTGTCACGCTGCCAGGGAGTCTCTCAAAAGACACCTGGATTCTGGGATTTCTGGGATTCAGAGCTCACGCGGGATTGGGATCACGCTGCGATCACGCCAAGAGCAGGAACCGCTGATTACACCGATGACGCAGATGGATCTCGCGCTTCGCAGTGCGGAGCGGAACGTCGCCCGCCTTCGTGGCAGACGTTCCGGCCGCCACGACTGCGGCTCGCGGCTGAATCCCTGAAATCCCAGAATCCAGGTGTCTTTGAAGACAGCGAAGTCAGCGTGACGCCTTGAAATCTGTGTGATCTGTGGAATCTGTGGTTCCTTCCGTCCAAGGGACCGATCGCACGTATCGCGTGACGAACGGCATCCACGACAGCGCGTCGACACGCCGCACCGCGCGAGTCGTCTGACCGCTCGTCCGGGACTTTGAACGTCGCGACCTTGCGAATCCTGAAATCTGGTGAGGTTCGTTGCTGCGTCTTGCGCGGACTGCGGCTGCCAGCGCGACCGTCACACACTTCGTCACGTTCCTGAAGCGTTCGCCCCTGGATCGTCTCGACTGACGGCACGCCACGCCTGCCTCAGCCGCATGGGACGAAACGCGTAAGCACGGCACGCGACCTGCCATTAGTCACATACCGACCGCCATTCCCCGGGTATCCCGTGACAGACCGCGTCGCGGGGACGAACGTGCCGGGCGTCGTGATGAAGCGACGCGCGCCGACCGGGGCATCGCATGACCGCGAAAGGAGCCTTCGAATGAACCGCTTCGCACTGCGAGCCGGCCCAGGCCGGTTCGTCCTCGCGCTGCTGGCTTTACTCACGCTCGCAGCGACCCCCGCGTGGACGCAGGAACGATTCAGCGGCCTCACCGGCAGCGTCAAGGACGCCAGCGGCGCCGTGCTGCCGGGCGCGACCGTGACCATCACGAACAAGGAAACCGGCAAGGTCTACACCGCCGTGACGGGCGCCGACGGCGTCTACCGCGTGCTGGACCTCGAGCCGGGACGCTACGCCGTCAAGTTCGACCTCTCGGGCTTCCAGTCCAGCGAAACGCCCGACGTCGTGCTGCTCCTCGGCAAGACCCTGGCGGTGGACTCGTCGCTCAAGGTCGGAGGCGTGCAGGAACAGGTGAGCGTCACCGCGGAATCGCCGCTCATCGACACCAAGAACACGACGATCGCCCATAACGTCACGGCCGAGGAGATCGATCGCATCCCGAAGGGCCGCAGCTTCCAGAACCTCGCGCTCGCGTCGCCCTCGGTCAACACCGGCGACATCGAAGGCGGCATCCAGGTCAACGGCGCAAGCGGCGCGGAGAACTCGTTCACCGTCGACGGCGTGACGACCAACAGCCTGGTTGACGGCCGCTCGCGCCAGGACGCGGTCTTCGAATACCTGCAGGAAGTGCAGGTCAAGACCGGCGGCATCAGCGCCGAGTACGGCGGCGCCCTCGGCGGCGTCATCAGCGCGGTGACCAAGTCGGGCGGCAACCAGTTCCACGGCGAGGGCCACTACTACTTCACCGGCGCGGCGACGTCGGCCAATTCGGTGAAGCGCCTCGTGCTGGATCCGCTGGACGACAAGACCGTCAGCTACATCCAGGACAAGGAGATGCCGAACAACCGGCATGACGTCGGCGGATCGCTCGGCGGCCCGATCGTGAAGGACAAGATCTTCTTCTTCGGATCGTGGGCGCCGCGCTACGTGCGCCGCTCGAACGACTACCTGTTCACGCGCAGCGAGAACGACACGATCAACCAGAGCCAGACCTACAACAGCGCCTTCGGCAAGGTGAACTACGACCCGACGAACCGGCTGCGCACCGGCTTCTCGGTGCTCTGGACGCCGACCTCGTCCACCGGGACGCTGCCGGCCTACAACGACTCGATCGCCAACTCGATCTCGAGCTCGAAGGCGTCGAACCAGATCCAGAAGACGCGCGGTTTCGAGAGCCCCCAGCGAAGCTACGCCGGCACGCTCGACTACACCCTCACGAACACGTCGCTCATCAGCGTCCGGGCCGGGCTCTTCGACGACAACTACAAGGACACGGGCGTCCCGACGATCAGCAGCGTGACCTACCAGTCCTCGCCGATCGGGCTCGGCTATCCGATTCCGGCCGATCAGCTCGGCGGCGTCGGCTTCCAGAACACTCCCGCGCATCCAGCTCGCGAACTTCGATCACACGAAGCGCGGCTACGTGAACACCGACTTCATCAAGGTGTTCAACGCCAAGGGCGCGCACAACCTGAAGGCCGGCTTCGGCTACCAGCACTCGTCCAACGACGTCGACTACACCTACCCGGGTGGCGGCTACGTCTACGTCTGGTGGAACAAGGCCTTCACGAGCAACGCGACGGGGATCACGGATCGCGGCCCGTACGGCTACTACGAGGTGGACGACCTGGGCACGCGCGGCAAGGCGTCTTCTGACATCTACTCGCTGTACGTGCAGGATCAGTGGTCGCTCAACCGGATGACGATCAACATGGGCCTGCGCACCGAGCGCGAGACGATTCCGTCCTTCCGCACCGACATCGCGCCGTACGCGATCCGCTTCGGCTTCGGCGACAAGATCGCGCCGCGCCTTGGCGTCAGCTACGACGTGCGCGGCGACGGCCGCATGAAGCTGTTCGGCAGCTGGGGCCGCTACTACGACTGGACGAAGTACGAGCTGGCGCGCGGCGGGTTCGGCGGCGACATCTGGCACAGTCCAGTACCGCTCGCTCGACACGACCGACGCCTTCTCGCTGTCGGGCACCAACCTGCCGGGCCGCAACCTGTGGACATCCGAAGCCGGGCAGCTTCCGCGACCTGCGCATCCCGAACTTCGATTCGACCGATCCGAATCTGAAGCCGATGAGCCAGGACAACCTCAACGCGGGCATGGAATATCAGCTGAAGCAGAACATGACCCTGACGGTGAACTACACGCACAACAGCCTCAAGCGCACGATCGAGGACATGGGCGTGCTGGTGAACGGCAGCGAGGAATACAAGTACGTCAACCCGGGCGAGGGCATCGCGGAAACGATGAACCCGTCGGGCCTGACGTCCGTCTTCGCCACGCCGAAGCCGACGAGGGACTACGACGCGCTCGAGGTCTCGCTCGAGAAGCGCTTCTCGAACAACTGGTTCGCGAGCGCCAGCTACGTCTACAGCCGCCTCTACGGCAACTACGCGGGCCTCGCCAACTCCGACGAGCTGAACACGCCGACGACGAACCGCACGTCGGCGACGACGCAGCAGCAGTCGGGCACGATCGCGCGTGCCGGCAGCAGCGCGAACCGCGCGTGGGACCTCGACGAGCTCGTGTGGGACTCGCACGGCGACCTGAACGTCCTCGGCCGCCTGGCGACGGACCGCCCGCACGTGGCGAAGCTGTACGGCTCGTACCTGATGCCGTTCGGCACGCAGGTCGGCGCGTTCTTCTACGTCGGCAGCGGCACGCCCGTCAGCCGCACGGTGTACAGCATCAACAACATCCCGCTGTTCGTGGACGGCCGCGGCAGCCTCGGCAGAACGCCGGTCCTCTCGCAGACGGACCTGCTCGTGTCGCACGAGATCAGGCTGCAGGGCAGCAAGCGCGTGCGTCTCGAGGCGAACATCCTCAACCTGTTCAACCAGCAGACGGCCCGCCACTTCTTCGACAGCGTGAACCGCCCGCGGCGCACGTCTTCGGAGATCAACCTGGCGAACACCAACCTGGCGAACGGGTACGACTACAACGCGCTGCTCGCGGCGACGCCCGACGGCGCCAACGCGAAGGACCCGCGCTATCACGATGGACGACCTCTTCAACCCCGGACTGCAGGGGCGGCTGAGCGTGCGGTTCCTGTTCTAACCTGACCGAACTGTAGGGCGGAACGTGTGAGCGATCTCAGCCACGTTCCGCCAGCCACCTGAGCGGAACGCGCGAGCTTCGCAGCCACGTTCCGCCCACGGCTACTCCATCCTCTGACAGCGCAACGATCCGCAACAAACCTTTCCGCCGGCACCGTTCATCACGCAACTCGTCACGCGTTCCACCACAGCCGATCGCGCCGCGAACTACGAACCGTTGAATTCATTCGTCCCTGAATTCAAGCGTACGAACCTTTAACAATTCCGCGCGCGAGCGGGGTTCGGCGCGCGCCGCGATCATTTGGCCGCATTTCCTGCACAACTCGCCCCGTTTCGCCGATTCGCGATCACTCGGTTGATCCCGGCATGTCCATTGCCCCTGATCATCCGCGGACCGCCGCATTCATTGGATCGGTGGCTGTGACCAACTGCAAGCTTTCGTGACGGACGGAGACGGTCCAACTGTCGAGCATGGGTCGTCCGTCGAAGAGCCGGCGCGGGCCGGGAGCAGCGCAGCCGAACGAAGGAGAAGATTCATGAGAAGCCGCATTCTGGCTGTGCTGGCCATGCTTCTGCTGGCCGGCACCAGCCACGGCTGGGCGCAGGAGACCACCGGCGCCGTCAGCGGGCGCGTGACCGACGCGCAGGGGCTTGCCGTTCCAGGCGTCACCGTCACGCTGACGGGACCGCAGGGCAGCAAGTCTGCCGTCACCGACGCGGACGGCCGCTACAACGTGCCGCTGCTGGTGCCAGGCACCTACACCGCGAAGGCCGAGCTGCAGGGGTTCAAGTCCGTGCAGCAGCAGAACGTGATCGTGCGTCTCGGCCAGTCCATTGAGGTGCAGCTCAAGATGGAAGTGGGCGGCGTCGCCGAGACGATCGAAGTCACGGCCAGCTCGCCGACGGTCGACACGCGCAGCACCACGGTCGGGCGCGGTGCTCGACAGCGAGATGCTGAAGAACGTGCCGGTCGGCCGGCGGTTCAGCGACGCGCTCTACCTCGCGCCGGGCGTCACGAGCAGCGGCAGCGCGGGCAGCGCCAACCCGTCGATGGGCGGCGGCAGCGGCCTCGACAACCAGTACGTCGTGGACGGCGTGAACATCACCAACACCGGCTACGGCGCGCTCGGGTCCTACTCGATCATCTTCGGCTCGCTCGGCAACGGCACGCCGTACGACTTCGTCAAGGAAGTCCAGGTGAAGACCGGCGGCTACGAGGCCGAGTACGGCCAGGCGATCGGCGGCGTCGTGAACGTCGTCACCAAGAGCGGCACGAACAAGCTGCAGGGCAGCGGCTTCGGCTACATCCGCCCGCAGCGGCGCCGAGGGCGACTGGAAGCAGTTCGAGTCGCCGAACGGCACCGTGCAGACGCTCGGCACGGACCTCAGCGACGTGGGCGTGACGCTCGGCGGGCCGATCATGAAGGACAAGCTGTTCTTCTTCGGCGCGATCGATCCGAGCTGGGAGACGCGGACGTTCCAGGCGCCCAACAACCAGGACGCCGACGGCAACTACCAGTTCCCGCTCTACACGCAGGGCGGCATCGACCGGAAGCGCGAGATCACGTCGTACTCCGCGAAGGCCACCTACAACCTGAACTCGAACCACCACTTCGACGCGTCGTTCTTCGGCGATCCGGCGCACGGCCCGAACGGCCCGCAGCGCACGTCGGCGCTGCTCGCGCAGGACACGTCGCAGTACAGCGAGCTGACGAAGTACGGCGGCCACAACCAGACGGTGAGCTACAACGGCGTCGTGGTCGCCGAAGCTCGTCGTCGAGGCGACCTACTCGCACGCGAAGAACAACATCGTCGAGACGCCGTCGGACGACAGCTGGAACGTCATCGACTTCCGCGTCGTCCCGAACGTCACGACCGGCGGCATCGGCTTCTACGAGCAGGGCAACTCGGGCACCAACAGCCAGTACTCGGCGAAGGCGACCACGATCCTCGGCAGCCATCAGCTGCGTTACGGCTTCCTGTACGAGCAGATCGAGTACGACAACATCAACCAGCGCACGGGCCCGACGTTCACCGCGCCGAACGGCCAGGTCACGGCGACGGGCGCGCAGATCCAAATCCTTCCGGAGATCACCGGGCTGGGCCAGATCTACCGTGTGGTGCGCGGCAACTTCGTCGCGGCGCACCAGACCCAGCAGCACTACGGCGACTTCTTCGTGCAGGACACGTTCACGCTCGGCGATCGGCTGACGATCCGTCCGGGCGTGCGCTACGAGCAGCAGACGCTGGTCGGCCAGATCATCAGCGCGAGCGGCACGACGCAGAACGACCTCACGCTCAGCGGGAACTGGGCGCCGCGCATCGGCGCGACCTACGACGTGATGGGCAACGGCCGGTCGAAGATCTTCGCCAACTGGGGCCGCTTCTACGCGAAGATCCCGAACGACCTCGCCGCGCGCGCGCTGTCGGCCGACGCGGGCATCAGCCGCGCCGACTACTACGACGCCGGCCTGACGCAGCCGATTCCGGAAGGCACGCTCACGATCACGCAGACGCCAGGCAGCCCGGCGGCGTCCACGACGAACCACTTCCAGCAGCAGGGCGTCGGCGCGGACCTGATCGACCCGAACGCGAAGTCGTCGTACGTCGACGAGTTCGTCACCGGCTTCGAGTTCGAGGCGCGGCCGAACATGAACGTCGGCGTGCGCTACATCCACCGGTCGATCCCGCGCGTCCTCGAGGACGTCGGGCCGTACCCGGTCGGCGCGTGCACCTTCGAGGGCGTGGGCTGCAGCTTCGACTACACGCTCACGAACCCGGGCCCCAGCACGCCGGTGCTGACGGACCTCGGCGCCAGCTACGAGAAGCCGATCCACAACTACAACGCGATCGAGTTCACGGTGGACAAGCGCTTCTGTCGAACAACTGGGCGGTCAACGCGTCGTACACGTGGTCGCGCCTCGAGGGCACCTTCGAGGGCTTCTACCGCGAAGACAACGGGCAGTCGGACCCGGGAATCACGTCGCTCTACGACTTCCCCACCAACGACCCGAGCTACACCGCCATTGGCGTGCCGCAGTTCGGCTTCCAGGGCGACATCCGCTACCTGGGCGCGCTCGGCGCCGGGTCCGCTGCCGCTCGATCGCCCGCACGTGATCAAGCTGTTCGGCAACTACACCTTCAACATGGGCCTCAACCTGGGCCTCGGCCTGACGATGAACTCGGGCGCGCCGCTGACGGAACTGGCGGCCAACCCGAACTACGACAGCGGCGGCGAGATCCCGGTGACGCCGCGCGGCGACGGCTTCCAGACCTCCGACGGGTTCAAGACGCGCACGCCGTTCGAGTACAACACCGACGTGCACGCCGACTACGCGTTCAAGTTCGGCGGACAGCGGCTGATTGTGCTGGCCGACGTGTTCAACATGTTCAACCTGCAGCGAACGATCGGCTACGACAACTTCGTCGAGCAGTCGTTCGGCGCGTCGAACCCCAACTTCGGGCTGCCCGTGTCGGAGCTGGTCTCGGGTCCGCAGTTCCAGACGCCGCGGCAAATCCGCTTCGGCGCCCGGTTCGAGTTCTAGGCTCCAGCCCGCCGGGCGGGGTCTACTCGCGAGGCCGGCAGTCCCGGAAGGGGGCTGCCGGCCTCTTTTTTGTGCGTGGTGCTGCAGTGCCGAGTGCCTGCAGTGCGATGCCGCAGTGCCTGCAGGCTGCCGTGCGGCTGCCGGGTGCCGCTGCGGCCCGCGCTGGCGCCTGCGCCCTGCGCCCTGGACCGGCCTGCACCGAGCCCCGGCACCCGGACCGCACCGGCACCCGGCGACCCGGCACCCGGCACCCATTCGTCCCACCCCTTCCAGCCCGTCCCGAGACCAGCCGAGTGGTCATTGGGGCGAAACGACGTCACACAGGGATTACATCCGATCCAACCCACTGGATCGCGGTTCGTCAAATCCAATATTCCGCTCGTCACTCGCCTTTGCGCTCCGTCACTAAGTCTTTGTTAAGAAAATGTTTAGCGGCTCAGCCACAGGTGGTACGAATCTTCCTAAAGGAAGGGTCGGACCGGGACCCGCCTGTTCAGCCCGGGACGCTTTGTTCGACCCCAAGAGGAGGATTCGAGAATGTTTAGACGTGCTGTCTACGCCCTTGCGTGTGTGCTGGCGCTGTCGCTGCCGGCCCTGGCGCAGGAGCAGACCGGCTCGATCGTAGGTAACGTCAAGGACACCTCCGGCGCAGTGCTGCCGGGTGTTTCTGTCGAAGCCAAGAGCCTTTCCACCGGAGCGGTGGTCTCGACGGTCGTAACCGACGGATCGGGAACGTTCCGGTTCATCGGCCTGCGCCCGGGCAAATACGACGTCACCGCCAAGCTTCAGGGCTTCACGCCCGCGATGGCGCAAGCCGTTGACCTGCGTCTCGGTCAGATGCTGACCGTTGACCTCGCACTCGCCGTTGGCGGCGTGCAGGAGCAGGTGAGCGTCACGGCAGAGTCGCCGATCATCGACACCAAGCAGGCTGCTCGCACGACGAACATCCGCGACGAGCAGATTGCCCTGATTCCGCACGGGCGCGACTTCACGTCGCTGGTCACGCAGGCCCCCGGCGCGAACCTGGAAGCCAAGCTCGGTGGTCTGTCGATCGACGGCGCGAGCGGCTCCGAGAACCGGTTCATCATCGACGGCGCGGAAACGACCGACATGGTGCACGGCCTCTCGGGCACGAACCTGATCGTCGACTTCGTCGACGAGGTGCAGGTCAAGTCGAGCGGCTACACGGCCGAGTACGGCGGCGCCATGGGCGGCGTCATCAGCGCGATCACCAAGAGCGGCACCAACGCCTACCACGGCACGGCCCTGATCAACTTCGAGGGCAGCGGCCTGGCGAAGGACAACGTGCTCTCGGCTGGCGCGCTCACCAACCCGCATGTCGCTCCGCACGTCGCTGACCGACTCGAACAAGGCCGAGTACATCGACTACCCTGGTGACAGCCGCAAGCGCTACGAGCCGGGCTTCGCCCTCGGCGGCCCGATCATGAAGGACAAGATGTGGTTCTTCGGCGCGTACCAGCCGGCCATCACGAACTACGACCGGCACGTGGATGCGTCGACGGCGCAGAACCCGAAGGCGACCGCGAGCGACACCTCGCAGAAGCAGCAGGTCCAGTACATCACCGCCAACCAGACGTCGCAGATCGGCAACAACATCCGCACGCGCGTGGCGTACAACAACAGCTGGTCGAAGCAGGAAGGCCTGCTGGCCTCGCTGAACGGCCTCGACACGCCGGGCACCAACTACACCAAGGGCACGAAGTTCCCGAACTGGGTGCTCTCGGGCGACATGAACTGGGTGCTCTCGCCCAAGTTCGTGGTCGGCGTCCGCGGCGGCTACCGCAAGCAGGACACGAACGACTTCAACGTGCCGAACGAGCCGCGCTTCACCTGGTTCCCGACGACCAACAACGTCAACTACCTCGATGTGCCGGCGAACCTGCAGCACGGCACGGGCTTCACGAGCGTCCTCAGCAACACCGCGGTGAGCTTCGACACGCTGACGCGCGCCTACTTCCACGCCGACGGCACGTCGTACTTCCACGCCGGCGGCGAGCACCAGGTCAAGTTCGGCGTGCAGTACGACCGCGTGGGCGAGAACATCCAGAGCGGCGAGCTGCGTCCGCGCGTGACGCTCAACTTCGGGATTCAGACCAATCCGGGATTTGGCCGTGGCAAGTACGGCTACTACTCGGTCCGCAGCCAGACGGCGGACCCGAACGCGGGCTTCATCACGCAGGGCAACGTCCACAGAACAACGTCGGCCTGTTCATCCAGGACTCCTGGACGGTCAACAACAAGCTGACGATCAACGGCGGCCTCCGCACCGAGCGCGAGGAAGTGCCGACGTATGCTGGCGGGTCTGGACGCCACCGGCGCCACGATTCCGCAGTACGGCATCAACTTCGGCTTCGCGGACAAGCTGGCGCCGCGCGTCGGCGCTGCCTACGACCTGAAGGGCGACGGCAAGTGGAAGGTGTTTGCCTCGTGGGGCATCTTCTACGACATCTTCAAGCTGGAGCTCCCGCAGGGCTCGTTCGGCGGCCAGAAGTGGGTCGAGTACTACTACTCGCTCGACACGCCCGACTGGACGACCTCGTCCCGTCCGGCTGCCCGCCGGCCTGCCCGGGCACGTTCCAGACCTCCACGGACTTCCGCCTCCCGTCGTTCGGGGCCGACGTCGCTGGAGCCGAACCTGAAGCCGATGAAGAGCGAGGAGTTCACGACGGGCATCGACCACGAGCTGAACGCGACGATGGCCGTGTCGGTGCACTACGTCCACAAGCAGCTCGATCGCGCGGTTGAGGACACGGGCTTCCTGACGCCGGCTGGCGACGAAGGCTACGTGATCGCCAACCCGAGCGAGGGGCTGACGCAGCTGGCGTACACGAACCCCGACGTCCCGATGCCGAAGCCGAAGCGTCAGTACGACAGCGTGGAGTTCGCGCTCGACAAGCGGTTTGCCAACAACTGGTCGCTCCGTGCGGCCTACCTGTGGAGCCGCCTGTATGGCAACTACTCCGGCCTGTCGCAGTCTGACGAGAACGGCCGTGCCGATCCAAACGTCGGCCGCAGCTACGACTACCCGGCGATGATGTTCACTGGGCAACGGTCGAGCCGAGCTACGGCCCGCTGGCCACGGATCGTCCGAACCAGTTCAAGGCTCAGGCGATCTACCAGTTCAACTTCGGGACGGCCGTCGGCGCCAACGAGTACGTCGTCGAGCGGTCTGCCGGTCACGCGCGAAATCGGCATCCTGCCGACCAGCAACTACCCGCTGCAGTATCTCGGCCGCGGCAGCGACGGTCGGACCGACATGTTCAGCCAGACGGACATCTTCCTCCAGCACGGCTTCAAGATGGGCGGCGGGAAGCGTCTCGAGGTGAACTTCACGCTGTTCAACCTGTTCAACGAGGAGGCCGGCGTCTCGAAGTACTCGACGTACCAGAAGACCAACGGCGTGCAGATCGACCAGCCGAACCCTGCTCGTGACGGGAAGACCGCCAAGGGCAACTGCCTTGGCGGCTTCTACAACGGTAATGTCAACATCGACCCGCTGATCGTCTCGCAGGCTGTAGCGCAGGATCCGCGGTTCCTGCAGTACAACGCGTTCCAGCTCCCGATCTCGGCCCGTTTCGGCGTGAAGTTCATCTTCTAGTCGACGCGAGTCAGTCGGTAGCCAGTCAGACACCCCGCGGGCTTCGGCCCGCGGGGTTTTTTTCTTGCGGGGGGCCGATGCGACGCCTGCTGGCTGTTCTTGTCTTCTCCATCACCGCTGCTGCCGCCGCAGCGTCCGCACAATACGCCCCGGGCCAGACCAACCCCAACGGAGAACGCGCGCGCAAGCACTACCTGGCCGGCTGGGATCACATGCGGGCGGAGGAATTCGATCGGGCGGCCGAGGAGTTCCATTCGGCCATCGAGCTCAACCCGAAGTACGCCATCGCCTATTTCAGCCTGGGCCGCGCCTATCAGAACCTTCATCGGTACGCAGAGGCCGTCCAGGCGCTGAGCACGAGCCGCGATCTCTACCGGGCCCAGGCGAGCGAGAAATTCAACAGCCAGATGGAAGCGGATCGGTACCGGCAGGACCGCTTGATGGAGTTGCAGGACATGCGGAACCAGGTCGCCAAGGGGCCGCAGTCCGATCGCACCCAGAACTCGATCCGCCAGGTGGACAACGCCATCCGGACGACCCAGGAAGAGAAATCCCGCGGGCTGAACATCGGCATGGAAGAACCGGTGCCGTCGTTCGTGTCGCTCTCACTCGGCAGCGCGCTCTTCCGCGCGGAGCGCTACACAGAGGCGGAACTCGCCTACAAGGCCGCGATCAAGGCGGACGACAAGGGCGGCGAGGCGCACAACAACCTCGCGGTGCTGTACCTGATGCAGGCGCGCTACACCGACGCGATGGTCGAAGTGAAGGCCGCGGAGAAGGCGGGGTTCCGGGTGAACCCGGAGCTGAAGGACGAAATCAAGAACGAAGATGGCGCAGTAGAATGGGTCGCATGGGTTGATGGGTGCATGGTGCGATGGAGTGCAGAGCTCGTGAACGAGACCTCATGGACTCTAGACCTATTGCACCTCATGGACCTATGTACCTATGGACCTACCGGTCCCATCGCCGTTACCGATACAGCGCATTGAACAGCAACTTGAACGTCCCGTGCGGCTGGGCGCGGAACTGGGGGCGGAAGCCGAAGAGCAATACCCGGCCCTTTCCGTACGGCACCTCGACGCAGCGCGTGACGGCCGGCGAGCTTGTCGGCGCCCAGCAGCCAGCCGCTCATCAGCAACTCCCCCGCCGGCGCGTATCGCGCGACGCTGACCACCGACGGATCGTCTGTTTCGAACCCACGTGAGCCCGCGAAGAACGCCGCGGCCTCCGGCGCCATGCCGAAGGCGGCCGGCGCGTTCGGATCGACGGCGATCTTGAGCACCGAGCCCGGACAGTAGAACGTCTTCTGATCGAGCCCCTGCACGACGTCGTGGACGTGAGTGAAGACGTCCCCGAAGCGATCGATCACCAGGTCGCTCGCCTGATCGAACGCGACGAGCGTGCCTCCGGCATCCACGAAGGCCTTCAGCGCCGCAACACCGGCGTCGCCAATCCCGCCTTGATACTCCGCCGGCACGGGGTTCCACGGCCCCTCACGCGGCCGGGCAGCGTCCGGCCGATGGCCCGTCGAGAATGGCGCGCGGCGACTGCGAAGGCAGGATGACGACGTCGAAGCGATCCGCGAGATGACCCGCCTGGATGTCCGCGTTCGTGACCGTCGTGTACTGGAAGCCGAACTGCTCGAGCACCCAGCGCGTCCAGCCTTCGTCGATGTTCGCGATCCAGCTGCGGTAGAGGGCGACGCGCGCCGGACGAATCGCCGGCAACGCGATCGTCTTCGGCCGCGCGACAAGATCCGCCGTCACGCCGTGGCGTCGAACCGTCGTCGTCAGCAGCTCGGCCTGCGCGGGCGTGCGTGCGGACACGGCGAACGCGCCTCGGGTCCACCCCGGCGCGCTATCCGCCGGCCGAGTGGTGGCGCGCGAGACGGGAAGACCGGCCGCGAGCAACTCGTTGACGGCCGCGAAGACCTGGTTCGCTGAGGGATCCAGGAGGTAGAGTCCGGGCGCCGCGATCGCGTTCGCGCGCGCGTTCCGTTCGTCCTGCACCGAGTCGGGGCCGGTCCTGATGCGGCCGGTGACCGTCGGATAGGCGTCGAGCCTGGTCAGCGTCGCGTCGAATGGCTTCTCGATGGCGGTCGCGTGGACGCCCATCTGATACGCCAGCGTCCAGCCGGCGATGTCGTAGGGCGGCACGGGCGGGCCCCCAGGGCTCGTGCGGATGTCGGGGTAGTGCTGCGGCCTCGAGCAGGTCCTTCGCGAACGGCCGGAACGGCTGGTCGAGCCGCACGACCCAGCTGCCGGCGTCATAGACCTTCCCGTCCGCGGTGAACGGCGCGTCGGCGCGGTGGACCTCGACGCCGCCGCGCATCAGGGTCTCGACGAAGAGCGCGGCCGCCGGCAGGTCGTGCTGCTGCGGCGGGATGACGTAGGCAACCGGCGCCTCGGTCTTCCCTTTCTCGATCTGTCGCGCGCCGACCTGGTAGATGCCGTAGAGGAACGCCTCGCGGTACTTCGCCGCGACGTCGAGCACGGCGAGCGATCCGGTCAGCATGTAGTCGACGGCGTCCTTCAGGTGCAGCGTCCCGCCCTTCCACGGGCTCGGGTAGTTCGTCGACGGCTCCGTCGTCGAAATCCCGTCGTCCAGCTCGCGCGGGAAGTCGGCTGGGTCGTACGTGAACGGGGTGGCGGACGCGTGTCCCGTCTCGGTGAGGATCCCGAGGATGTTATGGAAGTACGCGGTCGTGCGGATCGAGCCGTTGTACCACGTCGAGAACTCGTGGCGCGAGATGACGCCGTCTTTGCCCTCGCTCTCGAAGCGGCGCAGCATCGCGCCGCCGACCAGGTCGATGCTCCGCATGATCAGCGGGTCGATGTTGGGGTTGAACGGATCGGGGAACGGCGGGACGAAAATCCGCGGCGGCCACGTGCCCTGATGCTGGTTGTAGAGGATCTCGGGCAGCCACTCCTCGTACAGCAGGCGGCTGAGGACGCGCGTCTCGGCCTGCGTCTGCATGTAGAAGTCGCGGTTGTTGTCGTGGCCGATGTACTTCTGGTACAGCCACGGCATCGGGCTGTCCTGGTTCGGCGTGTGCAGCGTGCGCCGGTACCAGTCGACGACCTTGTCGAGCCCGTCGGGGTTGATCGTCGGCAGCAGCACGAGGATGACGTTGTCGCGAACGGCCCGCATCTCCGGGCTCTCGTCCGTCGCGACGCGCCAGGCGAGCGTCATCGCGTGCTGCGCGCTGGCGACCTCCGAGGCGTGCAGGCCGTTGTCGATCCAGACGATCGCCTTGCCCTCGGCGGCCAGGGCGCGAGCGTCGGCGTCCGAGAGCCCGCGCACATGCGCCAGGCGCTGCGCGATGTCCTTGTACCGCGCGAGCTCACGCAGGTTCGCTTCCGACGAGATGACGGCCACGAGCATGTCGCGGCCCTCGGTGGACTTCCCCGCCGAGCTCACCGTGACGCGATCGGACGCCGCGTCGAGCTTCTCGAAGTAGTCCTTGATCTGACCGAAGTCGGCGAGCTTGTAGTCGTCGCCCGGCGTGAAGCCGAGGACGTCGGCCGGCGCCGGCACGGCGGCCTGCCGGCGCGCGGCGGGAGCCGCGGAGTTCCAGAGCAGCAGACCGAAGGCGACGAGGATGGCGGCGGACCTGGGGTGGCGTGTCACGGCGTTGCCGGACATTAAACCGCACTTCGTGCCGGCGCCCCTGGAGGGACGCCCGGTGCGTCGTGCCGGAGCGTCGGCACGTGGCAGCCGGCGCCGCGGCACGTGGCACGGCCACTCGGCACCGCACGAGGCACGCAGGCTCTGCAGCACCGCGGCAGCAGGTCACTGCTAGATCTCGACAGCGTCAATCTGCGCGCGCTGGAGCTTGCCGCTGAAGTCGACGTACACCGACTTCCACTCGGTGAAGACGTCGAGCGCGGCGGTGCCGGCCTCGCGGTGGCCGTTGCCGGTCGCCTTGGTGCCGCCGAACGGCAGGTGCACCTCGGCGCCAATCGTCGGGGCATTCACGTAGAAGAGGCCCGTGTAGACGTCGCGCATCGCGGCGAACGCCTTGTTGATGTCCTGCGTGTAGATCGAGGCCGACAGGCCATAGGCGACGTCGTTGGCGATGGCGATGCCTTCGTCCAGCGACTTGCAGGGCACCACCGACACGACCGGCCCGAAGATCTCCTCGCGCGCGATCCGCATCTTCGGCGCCACGTCCGCAAAGATGGTCGGCTCGTGGAAGAACCCGCGCGTCGTGTCCGCGGTCGACAGGCGGTGTCCGCCGGTCGCCAGCCTCGCGCCCTCGTCCTGGCCGATCTTCACGTAGCTCATCACGCGCTCGAGCTGCGACTCGCTGACGCTGGGCCCCATCTGCGTCTCCGGCTTCAGCCCGTCGCCCACGCGCAGCGCCTTCGCGCGCGCCGCGAACGCCTCGAGGAACGCCTTGTACACCTTCTCGTGCACCACCACGCGGCTCGCCGCGGTGCATCGCTGTCCCGTCGTCCCGAACCCGCCCCAGAGCGCGCCCTCGACCGCCAGCTCCAGTTTCGCGTCCTCCATCACGAGGATGACGTTCTTGCCGCCCATCTCGAGATGGACCTTCTTGAACGACGGCGCGCACGCCTGGTTGACGAGGCGGCCGACCTCGGTGGAGCCGGTGAACGAGACGACCTGCACGTCAGGGTGAGACACGAGAGGCGCGCCTGCGCCCGGACCGTCGCCGAGCACGAGGTTCAGCACACCCGCCGGCACGCCGGCGTCCGCCAGCGCCTGCACGAAGTTCACGGCCGACTGCGGCGCTTCCTCCGCGGGCTTGAACACGATCGTGTTGCCGCAGACGAGCGCGGGCAGGATCTTCCAGGACGGCACCGCGATCGGGAAGTTCCACGCGGTAATGAGCCCGCAGACGCCAATCGGCTGGCGCAGCGACATCGCGAACTTGTCGCGCAGCTCGGAGGGCGCCGTCTGGCCGTACATGCGGCGTCCTTCGCCCGCCATCAGGTAGCTCATGTCGATGGCTTCCTGCACGTCGCCGCGCGTCTCGTCGAGGATCTTCCCCATCTCGCGCGTCATGTCGCGCGCATAGGCTTCCTTGCGCTCCGTCAGAATCTGCGCGGCGCGGTACAGGAGCTCCGCGCGCTTCGGCGCCGGCACCAGGCGCCAGCTCGCATAGGCTGCGCGCGCCGCCTTCACCGCACGATCCACGTCCTCGGGACCAGACTTCGGCACGAGGCCGATGAGGTCGTCCTGATTGGCCGGGCTGCGGTTCTCGAACGTCTCGCCAGAGGTGGCGGGAACCCATTCCCCGCCAATGAAGTTTCGATATGTCAGGACGGCCGTTTCGGAAATGGACATGCGGCCCAGAGTGCCGTACTCCTTTGACGTGGCGCAAGGATCGGAACCCCTTGCCAGTCCGTCTCGTCAGGACCTAGTGAGCGTGCACGAATGTGCCGATTCCTTGAGCACGCCTCGCAGAAACGTGCCGGCTCTGGCGGCGTCCTAGCAGTAACGGGACAGTGTTGAGGCTCGACGGTGGCACTTCCTGACGGCTCGACGGGAATTGGCAGGGCTGAGCCGGTGCAAACGGGCAAAACCGGGCATGAGCCGGCAGCCAGCAGGGTGGCGCGATTCTTGTATCGAGGAGAGGCAGAGGATACGAAGATGCAGACCGCGGGACAGCAAGTAGCACTCGAAGCGCGAGCGGCGCGCAAGGTGGTTGTCGTCAACGGCAACTCCGACGTGCTGGAGCTGCTCGAAAGCGCGCTCGACGGGGGTCGGTACGACCTGCTGTTTGCCGACGCCGGTCAGCACGCGTATTCGCTCATCAAGCGCGAGCAGCCGGATCTGGTCGTGCTGTCGGTGAACATCGAAGCCGCCGAAGGATTTCAGCTGCTCTCGATGCTCAAGCTCGATCCGGCGACGCAGCACATTGCGGTCGTGACTTACACGACACACGGCGCGGATGACGAGCCGGACGAAGACGATTACAGCGACGAACGGCCGCTGCAGACGCCGCACATACCGATGCGCCTGCACTGAGCCATGGCGGCTCCGACGCACGTATGTTGCGCCGGAGCCGCGTCCATCGATCCGAAGCGGGCGGTCCCGGGAAATTGAACTCGCAGGATGCTATAGTCCGGACGCATGACCGACGCCCGGCGTGACACCGAGCGCATCCAGATCCTCGGCGAGCTCCCCGGCGCTGCCTCCGTTCAGCAGACGATCTACGTCAAAGAGCTGAGCCGCGGCGGCGCGCAGGTCGAGACCTCTTTTCCGCTCCAGCTCAACTCCCTCCACGAGTTCAGGCTCTCGCTCGGCAGCCTCACCGTCGTCGTCAAGGGGCGTGTGGCACACTGCCACATCGAAGACGTCGATCCCGAGTCGGTTCTGTATCGCGCAGGCGTGGAGTTCGTCGACATGCCCGAATGGGTCGCGAGCGCGATTGGCGAGTTCGTCGACGCGTTGAAGACGGGACGCCAGGCCTGAACAGGCTGGTCGAATTTCAGAATCAACAGACACCTGGATTTCGGGATTTCAGGGATTCGATCGGGAATCAAAATCCCGTTGAATCCCAGAATCTCAGGTGTCTTGTCTTACATCCCTCTGCTTGACCACGAACTTCGCCCTCGTCGGCACGACGTAGGCCGTAATCAGGCTTTCGTGTCCCGACGCGTCCACCGCGGCGACGCCGAAGACGAAGTCGTCGATCGAGACGTTCGGCAGGAGCGCCTCGGAGACGTCGCCGACCGTCAGCTCGTGCTCCCAGTCGACCGACCACGCCTTGCGCCAGAAGACGCGATAGCTGGTCGCTCCGGCTGATGGCGTCCAGGACAGCTTCGCGTCGTAGCCCGACTCGCCGCGCGCGATGCGCGGGCGCCCCGCCGAATCGGTCACGACGGGCGCCGGCGGCGCCAGCGCGAGCGACGCCAGCGCGGCGAGGTTCACCCGGGCGTTCCGTTGAAGGTAGCCGGGGTCGACGCCGTCCGGCGTGTCGAGCACGCTGTGCTGCCGCGAGTAATTCTCACGGGCTTCCGTGACACGCACGGCCGCGAAGCCTTCCTGGTTGAACGGCGAGTGGTCTCCGCCGCGCCCGAACCGATCCGCGCGCGCGGCCAGCACCACCTCCTGCTCCGGCACATAGCGGCCCGCCGCGCGGCGCACGTAGCGCGCCAGCGCGCGCGACGCCGAGTCCTCGGGACCTTCCGAGAACACGCGAACGTGCGCCGTGTCGACGATGCCGTCGCCGCCATGACTGCCGCCGACGATGTCGTTGTTGAGCACCCCGTCGATCGACCAGTGCTCGGCGGCCGCCCGGCCGGCGTGCAGCGTCGAGCCGACCAGGCCCTCTTCCTCGCCGGCGAAGGCGACGAAGACGATCGTCGCGTCGAAATCGAGGTTGCTGGCGCCGACCGCGCGCGCCAGCTCGATCACCAGCGCGGTGCCGCTGCCGTCGTCGTTGGCGCCTGGGGCGTCGTTGTCGGCGCGCGTCCAGTCGAAGCCTGTCCGGTCCGCCGGTGCCGTCGGTGCGGCGCGCGACGCTGTCGTAGTGGCCCGTCACGTAGAGCCGCCGCGGCGACTTGCCCGGCAGGATGGCGACGACGTTCCTGAGCTCGACGTCGCGCGGCAGCCGGCCGCCCTGCGCGGCGACCTGATAGGTGTCGAACGCGACCTCAAAGCGCGGGCTGGCGTCGATGAACTGCTGGCGAATCCACTCGCGGGCGGCGCCGATGCCACGCGTCGGCGATGTGGAGTCCGAGTAGAGCTGGCGCGTGCCGAATGCCGCGAGCGTCTTGACGGTCGCGGCGAGTCGATCCGCGGAGACAGCGGCGAGAAGCGCCTCGACGCGGGGATCCCGGTCGGGCGCGCCGGTCGCGCCAGTCCCTGTCGTGAAGATCAAGGCGGCGCAGACAAGCGCGCCGATGTGATGCGGCCAGACACGTCGAGTCATCGCGTCAGGATGTCTTTGGTACGATCGCAGACGAAAAAGACACCTGGATTCTGGGATTCAAAGGATTTTTCAATCCCTGAAATCCCGAAATCCAGGTGTCTGTCGTCTTCGTCGAGTCTGGAGCCGACCGAAATCTATTCCGCGTTCTTCTTCGCGTTCGTGACGATGTCGAGGACCTTGGCCGGCACCTCGAAGCGGAGGTTCACGGTCTTGCCGGCGCCGGAGAGCTGGAGAGAGTTCACGAGCGCCTGCAGCTCGGGCTTGGAGCCGGTCTGCATCCTGGCGAGCGCCAGGAAGCCCTGCACCACGTCGCGGAGGTTCTGGGCAGCCTGCTCGTCGCGCGCCTCGGCGCGGATGGCGCCGCGCAGGCCGCCGTTGATGTGGCCGCTGGCCGAGAACCAGCGCACGGACGGAATCTGGTTCATGATGCCTTCGGGCAGCTTCGCCTGGTTCACGAGCGCGTCGAACCGGCCCACCGCCCAGCAGTTCGCGTCGTCGAGGTCCTTCACGAGATCCATCATCTCGTGGTTGTCGAGGACGCTCTGCCCGCCCTCGCGATCGATCGACCGATGGATGGAACCGGCCTCGCCCACGGCCACGACGCCCGCGCTCGAGAAATGCCACCGTCATCGAGTGCGCCTCGCTGTCGTCGTCCTTGCCGCTGACGGTCAGCAGGCGCTTGCCCTTGTAGTCCTCGACCTTGCCGTCGTGCTCGCGCGCGAGCGCCTCGAGCTTCGCGACGTCGAAGCGGCCAGAGGCGATCACCATGCCCGCGTAGCTCTTGCCCTGGAGCGATCCTGGCTCGCTGAAGGCGATGACGTGGTCGATATCGTGCTCGATGTCGATGCCGGTTTGTTTCTGGAACTCCTGCTTGCCGTCCTCGTCGTGGCCCATCACGGCGCGAAGCTTCTGCCGGAACTCGGACCGCATCACGTCCTGGACGTCAGCGTAGGCCACCAGCGTGGCGTCGGCGGGCACGTACCGGAGCTCGGCCGGACCCTGGGCGCGGCTGAAGGCGCCCATCGGCATGCCGGTGTAGTAGGCCACCAGCCCCGTGCAGAGACCCACCAGCAGCACGGTGACCGAACCAAACAGGAAATAGCGGGTCTTCTTCGTCATCGGGTCCCGACCTCTAGATTGGTATACGCGACTGATTCCAGACGGGTTCCGGGATTCGCCCCATCATTGTTCGAGCACGTATTCGCGGCGCTCCACCGCGCGCATCGCCAGCCAGAGCGCCACCCCGAGGACGCCGGCGAGGGTCGCCAGGGCCTCCCAGGGCGAGACCGCCTCACGGAAGAACGACTGGAGCGTGGAAATCAGGCTGTCGCCCGGCATCGCGGTCTGGACGAGCCCCTGGACGTAGAACGCGACCGTGAAGTGCTTGAGATACCCGGGCAGGGCCAGCGCGAAGTTCTCCCAGCCAAAGGCGAAGAAAAGGCCAAAGAGGACCGGGCGCTTGATCCAGGCGCCCACGGCGGCGAAGAGCCCCCCGTAGACGCAAAGCCCGAGCGCCAGCAGCAGGAGGTTCCGGAGGAGATCCGGAAACGCCGAGGCGATGGAGCCGCCGCCAATCGGCACGACCAGGAAAAAGATCACCATCACCGCCGGCAGGACGATCAGCACGGTCGAGGCGATGTAGGCCAGGAACTTCCCCAGCAGGACCGCGGACCGCGAAATGGGCCGGGTGAACAGGTACGTGATCGTCTTGTCCTCGACCTCGTCGGCGATGAGCGACGTGCCGTAGAAGATGCCGAGGATCGGGACGATGAACCGAAGGAACAGGAACCAGAGCAGCAGGCCGAAGATGCTCGGCCCGCCCATGCGGATCCCGTTCACCTTCATCGCGGGCACGTGCATGAAGTCCACGATCCGCAGCACGAAGGCGATCACGACGGGCCCGCCGACGATCAGCGCGAGAAACACCGTGCGGCGCGACCAGAGCATCTCGCCGAGCGAGAGATCGAACACGCGCAGCGACGACGCCCAGAGCGTCGGCATGGGCCGTTTCGGCGTGGCCGTCAGTTCGCTGCTCATCGTTCGTCGCTCCAGCTGACGTCAGCTCGCATCGCTCGATCCGCAACCCGCTCCACTACTTCACCAGGTACTGGAAGACGGCCTGCAGGTTGTCGTCCGGCGAGGTGACCTCGTCGACCGGCCCCGCGTCACCTGACGCGGCCAGCTCGGTCAGTCGCGCGTAGAACACCTCAGGCCGTGCCGTCTGGATGATCAGCGCGCCTGGATCGAATTTCAGGCTCAGGACGTTGTCGTCAGCCAGGAACTGCCGCGCCAGCGCGCGAGGGTCGTTCGCCTTGATGTAGACGGTGTGCGGGTGCGTGTCGATCAGATCGCGGATCTGATGGACGTTCCCTTCGGCGAGAATCCGGCCGTTGTGAATCAGGAGGATGTTCGAGGTCATCGACTCGATCTCGTGCAGGATGTGGCTCGAGACGAGGATGCTCTTGCCGGCGCGCGCCCAGTCCTTGACCAGGCGGATGGTCTTCCGGCGCATGATCGGGTCCATGCCCGAGAGCGGCTCGTCGAGAATCAGCAGCTCGGGATCGTGCACGAGCGCCTGGGCCAGCTTCACGCGCTGGCGCATGCCCTTGCTGTAGGCGCCGATCTTCTTGTCCGCGGCCGAGAGCAGGTCCACGCGATCGAGCGCGATCTTCGCGGCCTCGTCGGCCTCCTTCTCCCCGAACCCGTTCAGCCGCACCAGCGCGGTGACCCACTGAAGACCCGTCATGCGCTCGTAGAACGCGTCCTGCTCGGGGCAGAAGCCGATGCGGAAGTACAGGCCGGGGTTGCCCCAGATCTCTTCGCCGAGCACGCGGACGCTGCCCTTGCTCGGCTTCAGCTGGCCCGTGATCAGCTTCATGAACGTCGACTTGCCCGCGCCGTTCGGACCGAGCAGGCCCGTGATGCCCTTCGGCACGGTGACGTTGACGTCGTTCAGGCCGATCACCTGGCCGTACCACTTGCTCAGGTGCTCGGCGGTGACGATTGCGGTCTCTGGCGCGCTCACGCGACCACCTCGACGCCACGAATCCGGCGCTCGAGCACGAGCGCGCAGACGCCGATGATCCCGGCGACGACCAGCAGCGAAAGAACGGTCGGCGTGTCGTGTCGCGGCGGCACTCGGAAGATGACGTCGCCGATCTGGGCCATGCTCTGCGTCGGCGACACGAGCGACGCGAAGCTGGAGTTCATCAGGAACTTCAGTGTCCCGAAGATCGCATCGGTGAAGAAGACGACGCCGGCATACATGATTCCGACGAACCGCGAGCTCTTCGACAGCGCTCGACAGCGCCAGCATCGTCGATGTCGCCAGCACGACCTGCACGAACGCGTAGACGGTAATCGCGGGGAACAGGAACGCGTTGGCCTTGATGAAGGCCAGGTTGCCGGCAAACATCGCCTGGACCGCCAGCAGCAGCACCGCCGGCAGCCACGTCACGCCCAGCAGGAACGCCGCGAGAATCGTCGCTTTGCCCGCCACGTACTCGAGTCGCGTCAGCGGTTTCGAGAGGTAGATCTGCAGCGCGTTCGCGCGCCGGTCGTTCGCGATGAGGCCGGTCCCGATGTAGATCGTCAGGAAGAAGATGAACGTGTCCTGGCCTTCGAGGAACTCACGGAAGGTCTGCGCGGTCGTCGCCAGCACCTGCAGCTGTCCGAACGTCGTCGTCAGGTAGAACTTGATGGCTTGATAGGCGAAGGGAATCCAGGCCACCAGCAGCAGGAAGACGACCGGACGCCTGGCGAGCGCGGACTTCAGCCCCGCCGTCGCGATGACGAGCCAGCCGCGGCCGCGCGCCTCGCGCGTCCCTCCGAAGTGGCGGTAGCCCTGGTCGTGGATAGGCATGACGGACTTCAGGCTCCGGACTTCGGACTACGGGACACGCGGGTCATTCCTCGCCCACGGCACGCGCGAAGACGTCTTCGAGCGACGGCAGGCTCGGCCGGAGGTGCCGCAGCTGCAGCCCCTCGCGCGTCGCGAGCTTGAACAGGTCCTGCGCGCCGAAGCCTTCCGGCACGAAGACGCGCATGACGTCCTCGTCGGTCTCGTGACACTCGAACCCGGCGCTGCGGCATGCCGCGACGAGCCTGTCGTGACCGGATTTCGCGCGCACCTCGAAGACTCGCCCGGCCGGTCCCTTGAGCTGGGCAATCGGGCCGTCGGCCGCGATGCGCCCCTTGTCCATGACGACGACGTGATCGCAGCAGTATTCGACGTCGGGCAGGAGGTGCGAGCAGAGAATGAGGTTCATCCCCTTGTTGTGCCCGAGATCGCGAATCAGCTCGAGCATCTCCTCGCGGCCCTTCGGGTCCATGCCGTTGGTGGGCTCGTCGAGGAACAGCAGGTCGGGATCGTGGATGAGGGCCTGCGCCAGCTTGATGCGCTGCTTCATGCCGGTCGAGTACGTCTCGACCGTGCGGTAGCGCGCTTCGCCGAGGCCCACGTAGTACAGGACCTCGTGGGCGCGCTGAATCGCGTCGGTGGGCTGCAGCCCTGCGAGCTCGCCACAGTAGCCGACAAACGCCACGGCGGTCATGCCGGGGATGTGTCCGTCGTTCTCGGGCATGTAGCCGATGCGCGCGCGGATATCGAGGGGCGAGGTGGCGACGTCCATGCCGAGCACGCGAAGCTGCCCGGCGGTCGGCACGATGAAGCCCAGGAGGCTCTTGATCATCGTGCTCTTGCCGGCGCCATTCGGACCGAGCAGCCCGACGGCGCCTGGCCTTGAAACCGGCGGTGACGTCGCGGAGCGCGTAGTTCTTGCCGTACGCGACGCTGACGGACTGCAGCGTCACGACGTCCCCGGCGGCCGCCGGCACCGGTGGCGTGTCTGTCTCAGCCATGCCTATGTGGTGATACGCGAGGTCTCAGACCGAAGTTCATGCGTCGAACGCAGACCCGGAACCGGCGAACTGGACTCGCAACCTCGGAACTCAACCCGCAATCATCAACCGCAATGCCCTTCAACCCGAGCGGCTCGGCCTGCTCGCGCATGAAGCGGATCACGTTGGCGACGTGTTCCTCGAGCGGGATCCCGAGCTCCTCGGCGCCGCGCCGGAGATCATCGCGATTGACGGCGCGCGCGAAGGCCTTGTCCTTCATCCGCTTCATCACGGACGCCGCCTCGAGATCGAGGATGCTCTTGCTGGGCCGGACGAGCGCCGCGGCCGTCACGAACCCGGACATCTCGTCGCAGGCGTAGAGGGTGCGTTCGAGCTTCGATTCCCGTGGCGACGCCGCTGTACTCGGCGTGCGAGAGAATCGCGCGCGTCAGCCACTCCGGGCACCCGCGCCGCTGCAGCTCCTCGACGCCGCGGAACGGATGGTTCTCCTGATCGGGAAAGCGCTCGTAGTCGAAGTCGTGCAGCAGCGCCGTGATCCCCCAGGCCTCTTCGTCCTCGCCGAACTGGCGGGCGTACCCGCGAACGGCGGCCTCCACGGCCAGCATGTGTTTTCGCAGGCTTTCGCTGGCCGTCCACTCGGTGACCAGCGCCCACGCGTCCTCTCGGGTCATCTGCATTTCGCTTGCTCTCGAAATCGTCGATCGTCAATCATCAGTCGCCAAATCGCCGTTCGTCAATCGTGATTCGTCAATCGAGAGAGGCCGGATGACCGCATCTGCGCAGCCGCTGCACGACGCCACTGAGGGCCTGGACACCGAGTTCAAGCGCGGGCTCGGTCTGTTCGATTCGACGATGGTCGTTGTCGGGTCGATGATCGGGTCGGGCATCTTCCTCGTCTCGGCCGACATCTCCCGGCAGGTGGGCAGCCCGGGATGGCTGCTCGCCGCGTGGTTCATCACGGGGCTGCTGACGCTGACGGCGGCGCTGTCGTACGGCGAGCTGGCCGCCATGATGCCGCGGGCGGGCGGCCAGTACGTGTACCTGCGCGAGGCGTTCTCGCCGCTCTGGGGCTTCCTCTACGGCTGGACGCTCTTCCTCGTCATCCAGACCGGCACGATAGCCGCCGTGGCCGTGGCGTTCGCGCGGTTCCTGGGCCTGCTCGTGCCCGGCATCGCCGAAGACCACTACCTGATCGCGCCGATCCACCTCTCGACCGGCTACGCGCTTTCGCTGTCCACGGCGCAACTGGTGGGCATCGCGCTCATCGCGCTCCTCACGTGGACGAACACGCGCGGCATCGACTACGGGCGGATCATCCAGAACGTCTTCACCGTCGCGAAGACGGGCGCGCTCATCGCGCTGATCGCGGCGGGACTGATCCTCGGCTGGAACCACGACGCGGTCAGCGCCAACTTTGGCGACTTCTGGACGCCACACGGCCAGGTCGACATCGTCCCCGGCCTGTCGGCGGCGACGGCCTTCGGGCTCTTCGTGGCGCTGTGCGTCGCGCAGAGCGGATCGCTCTTTTCGTCGGACGCGTGGAACAACATCACGTTCACGGCCGGCGAGGTGAAGAACCCGCGGCGCAACCTGCCGATCGCGCTCGCCGCCGGCACGGCCATCGTGACCGCGCTCTATCTCCTCGCCAACGTCGCGTATCTGGTGACGCTGCCGCTCGCGTCGATTCAGCACGCGCGCATCGGATCGCGTGGCGACGGCGGCGCTGCAGGTGATCTCGCCGCAGTTCGGCGCGAAGATCATGGCGGCCGCGATTCTCGTCTCGACGTTCGGCTGCAACAACGGCCTGATTCTCGCCGGCGCGCGGGCGTACTACGCGATGGCGCGCGACGGCCTCTTCTTCGGCCCGATCGCCCGGCTGAACGAGGCGAAAGTGCCAGCGGCCGGGCTCGTCGTGCAGGGCTTCTGGTCCGCGCTGCTGGTCCTGCCGCGCACCTATGACGTCTCCACGGGGAAGTACGGAAACCTGTACAGCAACCTGCTCGATTACGTGATCGCCGCGGCGTTGCTGTTCTACGTGCTGACGATCATCGGCGTCTTCCGCCTGCGCGCGACGCGGCCCGATGCGGAACGGCCGTACCGCGCGTTCGGATATCCCGCCGTCCCGGCGCTCTACGTCATCGGGGCGTCGACCATCCTGCTGGTGCTCTTCCTCTATCGCCCGGCGACGACGTGGCCGGGGCTGGTGATCGTGCTGCTGGGCGCTGCCGGTGTATTTCCTGTGGCGGCGCCGCGGCTGACGCGGGCCACGGAGAGCGCAAAGACTAAATCAGCCACAGAGGCACAGAGAGCTCAGAGGGATCTCTTGGGCGCGGCCACAGAGGCACAGAGAGCCCAGAGGAGTCTCTGCCTACTGCCTACTGCCACTGCGCTACTGCGGCACTGCTACTCTGACGCCGCGCGATTCAGGCGCTCGAGTTGCTCGATGCGGTCCTCGTACTCGAGCACCTTGGCTTCGAGGATCTCCTTCAGTTCAGGGGATCGGCAGGTGAGCCAGCTGCGGTAGGTACGTTCCAGCTTGACCTTGAGGCGCTCGATTTGCGCCTGCCGGGCGCGGACACGGCCGCCCGGCTGGTCGAGAAAATCCGGGCGCTCCGGAGGGAGGCCGTTGCGCATTCCAGTCGGGGCCGCACTGTAGCAAATTTCATCTGAACGCGTGGGGATTGGTCAGCCCACTTCAGGCGCGACTGAAGTCGCGCTCTGCGACCACCGCCTCAAGGCGCGGAAGGCAGGCCTCAAGGCCTGCGCTACATACGGACTGGCCACTGCACCCTGCACCCTGCACCCTGATCCGTCACGTCAACAACTCCGGCACCAGAGTGAGCGCGCGGTCGATCACGGAAATTGCCTTTGGCGTCAGCCGGAACGGCGCGAGCGCGCCGGGATCGGCCAGCACGGCATCGGCGACGTCGGAGCCGGCGACGAGGCTGCCGCCAATCGGGCGACACAGGTAGTCGATCAGCACGAAGTGATAGCGGACGCGGCCGTCCGTGTCGAGCAGGATCCGATCGAACACGTCCACGACCGGGCCGACCGCCACTTCGAGCCCCGTCTCCTCTCGCATCTCCCGGGCGACACCGGCTTCGAGCGACTCGCCGATCTCGAGCGTCCCGCCGGGCAGGCTCCACTGCCCCGCCAGCGGCTCGTACTTCCTCTTGATCAACACCACGCGGCCCTCGTCCACAATCACCGCGCCGACGCCGACGACAGGCCGCGGCGGATACCGGCGCGGCGGAACGATCGCCTCCGCGGGCGGCGGCGTCTCCTCCGCCATGATCGGACCGTCGTGCGCCACCTCGCGTTGCGTGTGGATGTGTCCGCCCTCGATGACGAAATCGCTGTAGCCGCGCCGCTCGCGGACGAGCCCGTCTTGCCGCGCGCACTTCGCGCTCGATCCATTCGGCGTGCACCAGCCCGCTCTCGATGCGTCCGACCATCCGGACGCGACGCCGCTGGCCGCCTTCGAAGCCGGGTTGCCACTCTTCGAAATGCCGGGACAGCACCGTGCGAATGCCGTCGCGGCTCTGCGTCAGGCCGTTGTCCTGCTCGAGCGACGCCGTCGGCTCGTAGAGACTCTCGAGCGTGTCGAGCTCCTCGCGGTTGTAGGCCGCGAACCAGTCGCGGATGAGGTCGAACGGATCGGGATTCACGCCTCGCCCATCACCTTCACGACGACGCGCTTCTTGCGCTGGCCGTCGAACTCGGCGTAGAAAACCTGTTCCCACGGGCCGAGGTCGAGGTTGCCCGCCGTAATCGGCAGGATCACCTGGTGGCCCAGCACCGTCCGCTTGAGATGCGCGTCGGCGTTGTCCTCGCCCGTCTGATGGTGGCGGTAGTCGGGGCGCTCGGGCGCCAGTTCCTCGAGCCAATCCTGGATGTCGGCGATGAGCCCCTTCTCCCAGTCGTTCACGTAAACCGCCGCGGTGATGTGCATCGCCGAGACCAGCACCATCCCCTCGCGCACGCCGCTCCGCCCGACGATTCCGGCGACGTCGTCGGTAATGCGGACGACGTCACGGCGGCGGGACGTGTTGAACCACAGATACTCCGTGTGCACCATCGTCTCGCCATGATAACCGCCCGGCCGTCCTGCCACGCTGAGGCGCAATTGCCGTGACGCGAGCCGGTTGCGGCTGTTCGAGCGTGCCTCCGAGCGGGCCGGGACGCCGCTCCGCTCGATCACCCGCTGGCATGTCTCTTGACTCGTCGCCGTGACGGGATGACTCTCTCGCGGGCTCTGGTGACGGCGCTTGCCGGCGGGCTGGTCGCCGCACTGGCGTCACCGGCGTTGGCGGGGCCGAAGCAGTCGTCGGCCACGGGCACCATCACGCGCGTCGACGAATCCGCCCACACGCTGACGCTGACCGTCGGCCATCGTGAAGAAACCTTCATGGTCTCGGACGACACGCATCTGCGGCGCGGGCCGGAGGTCGTCGCCCTCAACGACCTGTCGGCGTGGAATGGCGTCCGCGCAAAGATTCGTTACGTGGACGACGGCGGGGTTCGGCGGGCGGAGTCGGTGATGGTGAGCCGGGAGCGGATGCCGGCGCCTCAGGACCTTTCGGGATCGCCGCCGGCCTCGGGCATGACGAGCCCGAAGCGCTCCGCCATCCGATAGAGCGTCCGTCGATCGATCCCCAGCGCCTCGGCGGCCCGCGTCCGGTTGCCGCCGACAGCCTCCAGCACGTGCATCAGGTAACGACGCTCGAGATCATCGAGCGTCGGCAGCCCGTCGAACATCCTCGTTTGCAGCTCGACACGCGCCGGCCTCGCCTCGACCGGAGCGCCGAACTGGACGTCGTCCGAGGTGATCTCGTGTCCGCGCGTGGTCAGAACGAGGCGCTCGATCGTGTTCTCGAGCTCGCGCACGTTGCCGGGCCAGTCGTGCTCGACGAGTCGATTGAGCGCGTCCGCCGCGAGAGCCACGCGGCGGCCCGCACGGCCGCACGCGCCCTGGAGAAACCGCTCGACGAGCAGCGGGATGTCCTCGCGGCGCACCCGAAGCGCCGGCACGCGAATCACGAGCACGCTCAACCGGTAATACAGATCCTGCCGGAAGCGCCCGGCCGAGACGGCCTCCTGCAGCTCGACGTTGGTGGCGGCAACGACACGGACGTCGACCTTGATCTGCCGCGTCGCGCCGACGGGCCTGACCTCGCCTTCCTGCAGCACGCGAAGCAGCTTGACCTGCAGCGCCGCCGAGGTCTCGCTGATCTCGTCCAGGAAGATCGTGCCGCCCTGCGCCTGCTCGAACAGTCCTCGCGTGTCCGCGACCGCGCCGGTGAATGCGCCGCGCGTGTGCCCGAAGAGCTCGGATTCGAGCAGGGTCTCGGTGAGCGCGCCGCAGTTCACGGGCACGAACGTCCGCGCGGCGCGCCGGCCGTGGCGATGAATCGCCCGCGCCACGAGCTCCTTTCCGGTGCCGCTCTCGCCCACGATGAGCACCGGCGCCTGCGCGTCGGCCGCCTGCGCGATCTGCTTGTAGACCGCCAGCATCGCCGACGACCGGCCGATGAGGCCTGGCGGCGCTTCCTGCGGGGCCGGCGCGTCGGCCGGCGCCTCGGGCGATCGCAGCGCGCGCTCGACGACGCCCTTCACCTCGGCGATGTCGAACGGCTTGCTGATGTAGTCGAAGGCGCCGTGCCGCACGGCGTCGATGGCGGTCTCGAGCGTCCCGAACCCGCTGATCAGCACCACGCGCGCCGCGTGGCCGCCGGAGCGAATCGCGCGCAGCAGGTCGACGCCGGTTCGCTCGGCGTTCAGATGAATGTCCGAGATGACCACGTCCGGCGCGTGCTCGCGGACGAGCGCCATCGCGCGGTCCGGCGCCAGCGCGGTGACGATCCGCCGGCCGGGAGCGGCCAGCAGCTCCTCCATGAACCGCACCGTCTCGGCGTCGTCGTCAACGATGAGCAGCGTGGACATCTGGTGGCCTGTTTCTTACGAGGCGCCTCCGCGATCGGCCGGCAGCGCGATCGTGAAGACCGTGCCGTCGCCCTGACCCGACGCGGCCGCGATCGTCCCGCCCATGCGCTCGATCACGTCGCGCGTGATGCTGAGGCCGAGCCCGGTGCCGCGACCTGGCGGTTTGCTCGTGACCCACGGCTCGAAGATGCGCGGCAGCAGGTCGGGCGGAATGCCTGATCCCGAGTCGGCGACGACGATCTGGAGTCCATCGTCCATCGCGGACGCGCCGACGCGCAAGTCGCCACCGGAGGGCATCGCATCGACGGCGTTGCTCACGAGGTTCAGCAGCGCCATCTCGAGCTCGCTGCGATCGCCTCGGACCGGCGGCAGCCCAGAGGCGATGTCCTCGCTGATACGGATGCCTGATGCCGTCAGCCGCGGCCGCACGAGCACGCCGATGGCTCCCAGCAGGTCGCCCACGTCGATCGGCGCATCCGGTCCTGGACGCCGCACGTGCTCCACGAGCCCGCGCACGGCGTTGGTGACCTTGCCGATCTGATCCTGGACCACCCTCAACCGGCGCTCCGTGTCTGGCGGCAGGCCGCCCTGCGCGAGCAGAAGCTGCACGTGGCCCGAGATGAGGTTGAGCGGCGTGCCCACCTGGTGCGCGACGCTCGCCGCGGTCTGGCCCACGGCAGCGAGGCGCTCGGCCTCGGCGAGCGCGTCGCGCATCGCAAGCATCCGCTGATAGCTGTCGATGCGCTCCGTATGGCTGCGATCGAGCGCCGAGGTCACCGTGCGGATCCGATCCTCGAGCGCGAGGTTGAAGTCCGCGAGCCGCTCGAGCATCTGGTTCAGGCCGGTCGCGACCTCTCCCATCTCGTCGGATCGCATGACCTCGACACGTGCGGCCAGCTCTCCGGCGCCGGCGCGCGCCATCGTCTGGCGGATGGCGGCGACGGGACGATACACGAGACGGCGCAGCGCCTGGTCCAGCACGAGCGTAAGGACGACGATCGCCAGCGGCACGAGCCAGAGCGACACGAGCCGGCCTCTCGCCCGCAATTGCGACGCCGCGGCCAGCGACAGCGTCACGACGACCGCCGCGTCACCGCCGGCGCCAGGCGAGGTCCGCAGCGCCAGGCGCGTCAGCACACCGTCGTCGCGCCAGCCCTGGTCGCCGGCGACGATCGTTTCCTTTGCCAGCGCGATGGCCCGATCGGATTCCGAAGACGCGGTGCTGGCAACGACAGTCGGCACGCCGTCGGCCAGCCGCACGAGCGAGATCGCGCGAATCGACGGCACCCCACGCGCGAACTCGCGCAGGCCGTCCTCGATTTCAGAGGGGACCCAGGGGCCTCTCCTCAGCTCCAGGTCGTCCACGACAGCTTCGGCGGTGACCAGTCCGGTCTCGCGAAGGTCGCGCTCGGCGGATTTCTCGAACAGGCGGATCTCGAGTATCGACTCGAGGCTCAGGACGAGCGCGATGACCACCGAGACGGTCAGGACGAGACGCCAGCGGAGCGACAGTGTGCGCACTCGGTTCGCAGGGCCGAACGTCGGTTCGGGCCTGTCGGCTGATCGTAGGGCCGAACTTCAGTTCGGCCGGGTCACAGCGAAAGGCTCGGGTCGGCGTTGAGGTCGGGCGACGCCGTCACTCCAGCCGCGAGCTTCCGCAGGCCCGAGGCGGCGATCATCGCGGCGTTGTCGGTCGAGAGCGCGAGGCTCGGGATGAACACCGGGAGCCCGCGGCGCTCGCCCTCGGCGACGAGATCCGCGCGAAGCCGGCTGTTGGCCGAGACGCCGCCTGCAATGCCGACACTGACGGCCCCGTGCTGCCGTGCGGCCGCGAACAGCCGGTCCAGCAGCGACTCGACGACGACGCGCTGGAAGCTCGCGCAGAGGTCGGCCACTTCGCGCTCGGCCAGCGGCCAGTGACCCGCGGCGCGCCGTCCGTCGACGTGGCGGAGCACGGCGGTCTTCAGGCCGCTGTAGCTGAAATCGAGCGTCCCCGGCCGATCGGGCGCGTTTCGATCGGCGTGCGTCATCCGGGTCACCGGCAGGTCGACCGCGCGATCGTTGCCGTGCTTCGCGAGGCGATCGATCACCGGTCCGCCCGGATATCCGAGCCCGAGCAGCTTCGCGACCTTGTCGTAGGCCTCGCCCGCCGCGTCATCGCGCGTCCGGCCGAGCAGTTGGTACACGCCAGGTGACGGCACGAGATAGAGGCTGGTGTGGCCGCCGGAGACGACCAGAACGGCCGCCGGCAGCGGCAGCGGCCCGTTCTGGAGGAAGAGCGACTCGATGTGTCCGGCGAGATGATGGACCGGAACGAGCGGCAGTCCGCGGGCGGCGGCCAGCGACTTCGCGAACGCCACCCCGACGAGCAGCGACCCCACGAGGCCGGGCCCCTGCGTCACGGCCAGCGCGTCCACGTCGTCGAGGGTCGCGCCGGCGTCCTTCAGGGCCTTCTCGACGACGTCGGCGATGTCGCGCACATGCTGCCGGGACGCCAGCTCGGGGACGACACCGCCCCACTCACGATGCAGGGCGGCCTGCGACGCGACGACGTTCGAGCGCAGACGCCAGCGACCGGCGTCACCGGGCTCCTGTTCGACCAGCGCGGCGGCCGTCTCGTCGCAGGATGTCTCGATGCCGAGCATCAACATAATCCGGGTCCAGCAGGTCGGACTTCAGGTCGACAGGTCGCGGACGACACGAGCGAGCGGCCGACCAGAGCGCGCCAGCGACTCCGTGTATGGCGCGCGCGCGATGCCGCGCTCGGTGATGATGCCCGTGATGAGCGCGTGCGGCGTGACGTCGAACGCCGGGTTGAAGACCTTTGCGCCTTCGGGCGCCAGCCGCACGTTCTTCACGTGCGTCACTTCCTTCCAGTCGCGCTCCTCGATCGGGATCTGACGGCCCTCGGGCGTATCCAGATCGATCGTCGAGACCGGGGCGGCGACGTAGAACGGCACCTTGTGCTCGCGCGCCACGAGCGCCACCGTATACGTCCCGACCTTGTTGGCGGTGTCGCCGTTGGCGGCAATGCGATCGGCGCCGACGACCACGAGGTCGATCCGGCCGTCGCGCATCAGCGGCGCCGCCATGCTTTCGGTGATCACCGTCGTGTCGATGCCGTCCTTGACGAGCTCCCACGCGGTGAGTCGCGCGCCCTGCAGGAACGGCCGCGTCTCGTCAGCGAAGACCGCGACCTTCTTGCCGCGCTCGACCGCGCCGCGGATGACGCCAAGCGCCGTGCCGTAGCCGGCGGTGGCCAGCGCGCCGGCGTTGCAGTGCGTCAGGATGTGCGCGTCCGAGGGGACGACCTCCGCCCCGTGGGCGCCAATCGCGCGGCAGCTCGCGACGTCTTCGTCGTGAATCTGCTGCGCTTCGCGCACGAGACGCTCCTTCAGCTGATCGACCGATTCCCCCGCGGCGACTCCAGCGGCGAACGCGCCCTTCATCCGGTCGATCGCCCAGAACAGATTCACCGCGGTCGGGCGCGTGCCGGCCATGAGCTCGCACATCTTGTAGAACTCGGCCGCGAGCTTCTGCGTGCCCGTGACCTTGCTCGTCTTCACGCCGAGCGCCAGCCCCATCGCCGCGGAGACGCCGATCGCCGGAGCGCCGCGGATCACCATCGTCTTGATCGCGCGGGCCACTTCCGCCGCGGTCTTGCAGTGCACGTAGATCTCTTCGGCCGGCAGCTTGCGCTGGTCGATCATCACCACTTCGGTATCGCGCCACTCGATGGTTGGAAGCATTCCTTCTGATTGTATCGAAAACGTCGTCGGGTCCTCGGGAACTTACGCGGTCGGGTCCTGGTGAGCTTCGCTGTCGGGTCCTCGCGGACTGACGCGGTCGGGTCCTGCCTGCACGTGGGGCCAGGGCCTCAGCCCTGCCGGCCTCATGGCCAGCCTACTTCAGCAGCCGGGCGTCGAAGGGAAGCGGCAGGAGGTCGGCGAGCTGGTGTTGGCCGGTGACGCGACGGGTGTTGGCGAGCGTCACGGCCAGGTCGCCGCCGAACTCCCAGAGGATCTGCCGGCACGCCCCGCACGGCGGCGTGGGATCCTCGGTGTCGGCGACGATGGCGATGCGGCGGAACTTGCGGTGACCGGCGGCGAGCGCCGTGAACATCGCGACGCGCTCGGCGCAGACGGTCAGGCCGTAGGTGGCGTTCTCGACGTTGACGCCCGTGATCACCGTGCCGTCAGCGGTCTCGAGCGCGGCGCCCACCTTGAAGTTCGAATACGGCGCGACGGCGTTCCTGCGCGCGCGGCGCGCGGCGGCGACGAGCGGATCAGAGGCGGCCAAGGATCCCCTCCAGCAGCGACATGAACTGCCCCGACACGCGACGCGCGACCTCCATCACCTCGTCGTGATGGAGCGGCGCCGGCAGCACGCCGGCGGCCGGATTGGTGATGCACGAGATGCCCAGCACCTCGACGCCCATGTGCCGCGCGACGATGGCTTCCGGCACCGTGGACATCCCGACGGCATCGGCGCCCAGCGTCCGGAATGCGCGAATCTCCGCCGGCGTCTCGTAGCTCGGTCCGTGCAGCCCGACATAGACGCCATGGCGCAGAGGGACGCCCGCCGCGGCCGCAGCCTCGTCGGCGACGCGACGCAGACGGGAGCTGTACACCTCTGTCATGTCCGGGAATCGCACGCCGAAGCGGTCGTCGTTCGGACCGACGAGCGGGTTGCTCCCCATGAAATTGAGATGGTCGTCGATCACCATCAAGGTGCCCGGCGAAAACGACGTGTTGATGCCGCCGGCGGCGTTGGTGAGCACGAGCGTCTTCACGCCCAGGCGCGCGAGCACGCGCGTCGAGAACGTGACCGTCGTCAGCGGATGACCTTCGTAGAAGTGCACCCGCCCCGAGAGCACGGCGACGTCACGTCCGGCGATCCGGCCAACGACGAGCTTGCCGGCGTGCCCGATCACGTTCGACGCCGGCCACTTCGGGATGTCGCCGTACGGAATCACCGTCGGCGACTCGAGGCGCTCGGCGAACGCGCCGAGGCCGGAGCCGAGCACGATGGCCGTGGCCGGGAACTGAGCGATTCGCGTCCGCAAGAACGCGGCGGCGGCTTCGACGTCGTCGTAGTAGGTCATTGCGTCCAGATCGGCGCAGGCCTGAAGGCCTGCGCCCTACGTACGCTCTCTACGGCGCCAGAAACAGCGACGCGATCGACGCGTTGATGAGCGTCGCCAGGAACCCGGCAAACAGCGCGCGCGTCCCGAGACGCGCGAGATCGCTGCGTCGCGTGGGCGCCATCGCGCCGATGCCGCCGAGCTGGATCCCGATCGAGCCGAAGTTGGCAAACCCCGTCAACGCGTAGGTGGCCAGCACGTACGACCGGTGCGACATGACGTTGTGGTACTGCGAGGTCAGCTTCACGAACGCCACGAACTCGTTGGCCACGAGCTTGGTGCCAAGCAAGTCGGCCATGTAGCCGACGTCCGCGCTCGGCACACCCATCAGCACGGCCGCCGGCGCGAACACCACCGAGAACACCTTCGCGAGCGTCAGCGCCGGGTTGATCAGGCCGAGCACGAAGTCGAAGAGCGCGATGAACGCCAGAAACGCGATCAGCATCGCCGCGACGTTGATCGCCAGCGTCATCCCGTCGGACGCGCCCGACGCCGCCGCGTCGATGACGTTGATGTGCTGTTTCTCGACCACCATCTTCACGCGGCCGCGCGTCTCGGGCTCGTTCATCTCCGGCAGCAGCAGCTTCGAGAGATACAGCGAGCACGGCGCCGCCATGACGCTCGTCGTGAGAATCGCGACCGGATCGGCGCCAAGCCCGATGTAGACCGCCATGACGCCGCCGGAGATGTGCGCCATGCCGCCCGACCATCATCGTGAGCAGCTCGGACTCGGTCATGCGCGGCACGTACGGCTTGACGATCAGCGGCGCCTCGGTCTGGCCCATGAAGACGTTGGCCGCGACCGAGAGCGTCTCGGCGCCGCTCGTGCGCATCACGTACATCATGGCGCGCGCCATGATCGCGACGATCCGCTGCAGCACGCCGTAGTAGTAGAGGACCGTGAAGAACGAGCTGATGAAGATGATGGTCGGCAGCGCCGTGAAGGCGAACACGAACCCGTTCGGCACGGCCTTGCCGAGCACCTCCGGCCGCGCGAGATCGCCGAAGACGAACGTCGAGCCCGCGCTCGTGAACTCGAGGAATCGCTTCGCGACGCCGGCCACGGCGCTGAAGAACGCGTAGCCGGGCCTGTAGCCGAAGATCTCGAACTTCAGGATGAACACCGCGAGGAGCAGCTGCAGGGCGATGCCCCACACGACCGTGCGGAAGTTGACCGCGCGCAGGTTCGACGAGCACGCCGCGATGAGCAGCAGGAACGTCAGGATGCCCGTGAGGGCCTGGACTCTCGGGTCCACCAGGCCCTGGACGGCATACGCCAGAGCGGCCAGCGCGGCCGCGACGGCAGCACACGCGATGCGAAGAGAGCGGTTTGAGGGCATAGGCGAGCTGGGCGATCAGGCGACGACGTCGAGCACGAGCGGCACGGGCGCGGGTGGCTCGGCGGCGATGACGTAGGCGGAGGCGGCGAGCTGGAGGGCCTGCTCCACCTGCGCGTGCGCGCCAACCGCGAGGTCGGCCAGCGCGTCACCGGCGGACACCCGATCGCCCGGCTTGGCCCGCAGCATGATCCCGGCGCCGTAATCGATCGGCGCGTCGACGCGCGTGCGTCCCGCGCCAAGCAGCATCGAGGCGCGGCCGATCTCCTCCGCCCGGATTCGGGTGACGTACCCTGCGGAAGGCGCCTGCAGCGTCTCGCGGCGCACCGGCGCAGGAAAACGGGCGTAGTCGTCGACGACCGACGGATCGCCGCCCTGGCGCTCGATGAGCTGCCGAAACTTCTCCAGGCCGGCGCCGCTCGTCAGCACGGACTCGGCCCGCGCCCGCGCCGCGGTGAGGTCGGGCTGAAGCCCCGCCTGGACGAGCAGATGGCTCGTGAGCACCAGGCTCAGCTCCCGGAGATCCGCGGGCCCGCGATCCTTCAGCGTCTCGATGGCCTCGATGACTTCGAGGGCGTTGCCGATGGCCGCGCCGAGCGGCGCGTCCATGTCCGTGAGGACGGCGCGCGTGCGAAGCCCGTTGCGGTTCCCGATGGCGACCATCGCCTCCGCCAGCCGCCGCGCGGCCTCCAGGGTCTTCATGAACGCGCCGCCGCCGACCTTCACGTCCAGGACGAGCGCGTCGGTGCCCTCGGCGATCTTCTTGCTCATGATCGATGAGGCGATGAGCGGCAGGCTCTCCACGGTGCCCGTGACATCCCTGAGCGCGTAGAGCTTCTTGTCGGCAGGCGCGAGGTCCTTCGACTGGCCGACCATCGCGCAGCCAATCTCGGCAACCTGCGCGAGGAACTCGTCCGACGTCATGGTCACCCGGAAGCCGGGGATCGACTCGAGCTTGTCGATGGTGCCGCCGGTGTGCCCGAGGGCACGGCCCGAGCTCTTGGGCACGAGCGCGCCGCACGCCGCCAGGAGCGGCACGAGCACCAGCGAGATCGTGTCGCCGACGCCGCCCGTGCTGTGCTTGCCGACCTTGACGCCCGAGAGGCCGGACAGATCGACGCGGCCGCCCGAGCGCACCATCGCCTCGGTCAGGCAGACGGTCTCGTCCTCGTCGAGGCCACGCCAGACGATCGCCATCAACAGCGCGGACGTCTGATATTCAGGAATGGCGCCGCTGGTGACGCCGTCGACGAACCAGCCGATCTCGTCAGAGGAAAGGCGGCCGCCGTCGCGCTTCCGGATGATGAGATCGACGGCCCGCATGAAGGGGAGCAGTATAGAGGATCGTCGTGCCTGGTGCTTAGTGCCTGGTGCTTGGTGCGGTGCCATGTGCCTTGGTGCCCAGTGCAGTTGCCGATGTTCGGCGCACCCGGCACCGGGCACCAGGCACCGCACCGAGCACCCAGCACCAGGCACTGAGCACTGGTCTCTACTGCGACAGTCCTCGGGTAGAATGCGTCAAAGGTCCCACGCGTTCACCCCGACGCTCTGATGCCCCAGGGATCGCCCGAGCCCCTCTCCCCCGACGTTGCCGAACGCCTGATCGCGTTCGCCCGCGCATGCAAGGCCGCGACGCGGTCGGTCACGCTCTATCCTGACGGCCATCCGGCCATCACGGGCGCGCTGTCGCGCCTGGTGGAGTCGGCGCATCGCGCCACCGGACTGGGACCGCTCACGATCACCGTCGAGCCCGGCGCGCTCACGATCGACGGCCGCGCCCCAGGCCGCGAAGACCCGGCGGTGGGCGAGCTCGCCAAGCTGCTGCACGACCACCTGGTGGGCGAACTGAAACTCCTGAACGGCGCCGAGCCGGCCGCGTGGCGCGGCTTCCTGCTGCTCGTCGCGCGGCCGCCCGAGGAGGTGCTGCTCGAGGGCGGCTTCGGCCGCCTGTGGGGCGCGACCGGCGGCCAGCACCTGCAAATCCGCGAGATTGACTACGCCGAGGTGCTTCGCGAACGGAAGGGCGGCCTCGACGCCGCGTGGGACACGATCCTGCGCTACTGCCTCGAGGGCGACGCCGTCGATCTCGACGAGGAAACGGTCAGGACGCTGCTCGAGATCGCCGGCGATCCGGCGCGTCTCGGCGAGCTCGCCAGCCGCATCGACGAAGGCGCGGCCGACGGCGGCGTCCGCGGACAGGCTCAGGCGCTCATTCGCCTCCTCCGTCTGATGGCGCGCGCCGTCCTCGACACCGACCCTGGACGCCTCGACTCGGTGATGTCCAACGCCGCCTCCGCCGCGAGCCGCCTCTCGCCGGAAGTCATGCTCGAACTGCTCACGCAGCGCTATCAGACGCCTCAAGGCGGCGTCGACGTGGTCGGGCAGATGGTCGATCGCATGAGCGACCAGACCATCGCGCGGTTCGTCGCCGGGTCGGTCGTCTCGGAGCGCGGCGCCACGGGACGCCTCGCGCAGGCGTTCCAGGCGCTCGTCCCGGAAACCGAACGCCGGTCCACGCTGGTGGAGCTCGCCGAAGCCGAGGTCTCGAAGACGCCGCTTGGCCGCGAGGCCAGGTTCAGCGATCTCTGGCATCGCGCCAGCGAGATGCTGCTCTCGTACCGGGACGAGAAGTTCGTGTCGGCGGAGTACGCGCGCGAGCTCACGACCGCTCGCGCGCAGGCGATTGACGTCGACCGGGTCAGCGACGATCCGCCCGAGCGCATCGCGGCGTGGATGGCCACCGTCACGGACGCCGAAGTCCGGCGCTTCGATCTGCAGCTGCTGCTCGACCTGCTGCGCATCGAGGAAGACCTCGACAAGTGGCGCGACGTGCTCGAGCCTGCCGCCGCGCACGTGGACGACCTGGTGCTGCTCGGCGACTTCGAGTCGGCCATGCCGCTCGCGCAGGCGATTGCCGCGCACGCGGGCGGCGAGGGCCGGCCCGATCGTCGTCCGTTCGCGGCGGCGGCCGTCGACAAGCTCGCGGCGGGCCAGCTGATGCTGTCGATGGTCGGCCACCTCCGCACGGTCGACGACGATGTGGCCGAACTGGCCAAGGCGCTGTGCCACGCGCTCGGCGGCGGCATCATCCGGCCGCTGGCCGAAGCGCTGGCCGCCGAGGAGCGCGGACGCGCGTTCCGCCGGCTGACCGACATCCTCGTGAGCTTCGGCAGCCGCGGCCAGGACGCCGTCGAGCAGCTCAAGTCGTCGCCGAACCCGGCCGTGCGACGCACGGCGATTCACCTGCTGCGCGAGTTCGGCGGCAACGCGGCGCTGCCGGAGCTCGCGCGGCTCATCGACGACAACGAGCCGAACGTCCAGCGCGAGGCCATCCGGGCGATCGTCAACATCGGCACCGACGAGGCCTTCGCCGTGCTCGAGCAGGCGCTCGCGAAGGGCAACGAGAAGTCGCGCGAGGCGATCAGCGGCGCGATCCTGGCGTCGCGCGACGAACGCGCCATCCCGCTGTTCGGCCACATCCTGAAGAACCGCGAGTACCGGCGCACGCTCAGGACGGTCTACGAGGCGGCCATGGAGACGCTGGGGACGCTTGGCGGGCCCGACGCCGTCGCTCCCTTGAAAGTCGCGCTCTACGACGGCGAATGGTGGGCGCCCTTCCGGACATCCGCCATCCGCGGGCTGGCGGCCGACGCCCTCGTGGCGACGCGCGCTCCTGAGGCCGTCAACGCGCTGCAGGAAGCCTCCGTGAGCGGCACACGTGGCGTCCGCGCGGCCGCGCGTCACGCCCTGGCCCGCCTGCCGCAGCGCTCGAGCGAGAAGGAGCAGGCGTGATCGACCACAACCGCCGCGTCCAGCTGGCCGACGAGCTGCTCCGGCGCTTTGCCTCGGCGCTCCGCGGCGCCCAGCTCTACTCGCCGACGCATCCTCTCGTCGCCAGGAACACGGTCGCGCTCTTCGAGGTCATCGGCCTGGTCCTCGGCAAGCAGCGCTCGGTGACTCTCGGCGTCGTCGGCGAGGAGTTCGTCGTCGGAGACGTGCCCGTGCCCAAGGCCAGCGACACGATGACGGATCTGCTGCGACGGCTCCAGGCCGCCGGCGTCGAGCGCATCGTCATCGATCGCGAGGTCGGGCACGACGAGGTCAACGCGCTCGTGACGGCTCTGGCCTCGCTCGAGCGGCGTGACAGCACGGGCCAGCTGGAGCTGCCGGCGACGCCGCACATTCACGTCGGACGGATTCAAGTCGAGCAGCGCGTGGACACGGCGCTCGCCGACACAGCGGCCATCCGCACGATGTACGCGGACGCCGTGAAGATGGCCGAGCGGCTGTGGGATCAGAGCGGCCACGAGGGGCGGCCCGACCCGGGCGCCGCGCGGGGGATGGTCGACACGCTCGCCCAGGCCGTCGCGCAGAACCGGACGGCGCTGGTGGCGCTGACGGCCCTGAAGTCGTACGACAACTACACGTTCACGCACATGGTGAACGTGTCGATCCTGACGATGGGCCAGGCCCGCGCGGTGGGCATCGACGGACCGCTGCTCCGCGAGTTCGGCCTGGCCGGGTTGATGCACGACATCGGCAAGGTCCGGACACCCGCGGAAATCCTGAACAAGCCGGCGAAACTCACCGACGCCGAGTTCGCGATCATGAAGCGCCACGTCGTGGACGGGGCGGAGATCCTGCGGCGCACGCCCGAGATCCCGACGATTGCGCCGGTCGTCGCCTTCGAGCACCATTTGCGCCGCGATGGCACGGGATATCCAGCGGGCGTGAAACGCGACACGCTGAACCTGGCGACGGTGCTGTGCTCGATCTCGGATGTCTACGACGCCATGCGATCGCAGCGGAAGTACCAGCAGTCGTTCCCGACGGATCGAATCAAGGCGGTGCTCGAAGGCAACGCCGGCCAGCAATTCGATCAGCACCTCGTGCGTCGCTTCGTGCAGCTGATCGGCATCTACCCGCCCGGCAACCTCGTGCGCCTCAACACCGGCGAGATTGCCGTCGTGCTGCGGGTCTACGCGCCCGATCCGCATCGGCCTCGTGTGCGCGTGGTATTCGGGCGCGATGGCTTGCCGCTGGAGCGCCATTACGACGTCAACCTCTGGGAGAGCACGCCCGAAGGCGAATGGCCAGAGTCGGTCGAGACGCCGGTCGATCCGAAGGACTACGACATCGATCCGCTCACGCTAATCTGAGGTACGTAGCGGCGCGACTTCAGTCGCGCCAGGGTTGGCCGGACTGAAGTTCGGCCCTACGATCGAGTCATCCCGTCATGAGACTGGGCACTTTCGTCGTCCTTGGCGTCCTCTTGTCCGCCGCACAGTCGACCGTTCCAGCCACGCTGATTCTCGTCGGCGGCACGATCTATACGGCCAATCCGGCGCAGCCGAAGGCCGAGGCGCTGGCGATTGCCGGCGATCGGATTCTGCGTGTCGGCACTCGGCAGGACGTCGAAGCGCTTCGCGGCTCTTCGACACGCGTGGTCGATCTGGCCGGCGCGACCGTGGTGCCCGGCCTGGAGGACGCGCACGGTCACGTGGCGTCACTGGGCACCGGGCTTTCGCAACTCGATCTCACGGACACGCCCGATGTCGCGCACATCGCTTCCCTCGTCGCCGGCGCGCGCGCCACACACGTCCGGCGACCATTGGATCGAAGGCTTCGGCTGGGATCAGAACCGATGGCCGGTGAAGACATGGCCGACGGCGGCCGACCTCGACGCCGTGTCCGGCAACCATCCCGTGGCGCTGCAGCGCGTCGACGGACACGCGACGTGGGTGAACAGCCGGGCGATGAGCCTGGCAGGGATCACGAGGACGACACCGGATCCGCCAGGCGGCCGCCTGATCAGAGACGCGTCCGGCGCGCCGACCGGCGTGCTCGTGGACGGCGCGCAGTCGCTGGTCGAGCGCGTCGTCCCCATTCCCACGCCAGAGGAGCTCGAAGCGGGCATTCTTGCCGCGGACCGGGAATTGTCGCGCGTCGGGTTGACGATGGTCCACGACGCGGGCGCCTCGAGTGCGACGATCGCGGCGTATCAGCGGCTGGTCGCGGCCCATCGACTGAACACGCGGCTCTACGTGATGATCAGCAATTCGTCTGAGACGACGCGCGAGTGGTTCGCGCGCGGGCCGCTCGTCGATCCGTCCCAGCGATTGAACGTGCGCGCTGTGAAGATGTTCGCCGATGGGGCCCTCGGCTCGCGCGGCGCGGCGCTGCTCGCCGACTACAGCGACGAGCCCGGCAACCGCGGTCTGCTCGTCACGGCGCCCGAGGCGCTCGAAGCCACGACGAAGGCCGCGGCGCGGGCGGGATTTCAGCCCTGCACGCACGCGATCGGCGACCGCGCGAACCGCGAGATGCTCGACATCTACGAGCGGGTCGAGGCCGAGGTGCCCGGCATGCGCGCGCTCAGGCCGCGCATCGAACACGCGCAGATCCTCGCCAGCCCCGACGTGCCGCGCTTCGCGGCGCTCGGCGTCATCGCATCGATGCAGCCGACGCACTGCACGTCGGACATGCCGTGGGCGCCCGCGCGTCTTGGCGCCGCGCGCGTGGCCGAGGAGGCGTACGTCTGGCAGAAGCTGCTGAAGAGCGGCGCACGCTTCGCGGCCGGATCCGACTTCCCCGTCGAACGCCCCGATCCGCTGCCGGGCTTCTACGCCGCCGTCACCCGCCAGGACAAGACGGGACAGCCCCCTGACGGCTGGGCCGCGGACCAGCGCCTGACGCGCGACGAGGCGCTGGCCGCCTTCACGATTGGCGCCGCGTACGCCGCGCACGCCGAGCGCGATCTCGGCTCGCTCGAGGCGGGCAAGCTCGCCGATTTCGTCGTGCTGTCGCGGGATATCATGGCCGTTCCGCCGGCCGAGATCCTCACGACGACAGTGCTCGATACGGTCGTCGGCGGCGTGACGGTGTACGCCGCACCCAACTCTCCACTCGGAACGCTCAGATGACCCGACTCGTCGCGCTCGTCGTCCTCGCGTTGCTCGCCGTGCCTCGCCCCTCGAAGGCCGATCCGGCGCCCCCGAAGCTCGTCGTCATCATCGTCGTGGATCAGATGCGCCGCGAGTACGTGGAGGAGTACGGCGGCAGGTGGACCAGGGGCCTGCGCCGCATCTTCGACGAGGGCGCGTGGTTCACGGAGGCCGCGTATCCGTATCTGACGACGCTCACCTGCCCCGGGCACGCGACGATCGCCACCGGCACGCTGCCTTCGACGCACGGCATCGTCAACAACCAGTGGTGGGACCGCGACTCGCAGCAGCTGGTCTCCTGCAGCGCGGACCCGACGGCGCAGGAAGTGCCCTACGATGGCAACCGACAGCGTGGACCCGGCGGCAGCGCGCGCCTGCTGAAAGTGCCGACCTTCGCCAGCGCGCTGAGCGAGGCCACGCACGGCCAGGGCCGCGTCGTCACGCTGTCGCTGAAGCGCGCCTCGGCGACGATGCTCGCGGGGCAGAAGGGCGACGTCGTGCTGTGGATCCAGGGTGGCGGCCTCAGCTCGTCGACGACATACAGCCAGTCGCCCGAGCCGTCCATCGCGCGATACCTCAATGCCCATCCCATCCTGGAGGACTTCGGCAAGGCGTGGGACCGCCTCGGCAAGGCGAAGGACTACAAGTACGTGGACGACGGCGTCGCGGAGAAGCCGCCGTCGGAGTGGGACACGAAGTTCCCGCACATGATGCAGCCGCGCTCGGGCAAACCCACCACGTTCTTCTACGAGGCGTGGGACGAAAGCCCGTTTGCGGACGCGTACATCGGGCGGCTGGCCAGCGCGACCGTCGACTCGTTGAAGCTCGGACGAGGCGCGGCCACCGACTACCTCGCCATCAGCTTCTCCTCGCTCGACGTCGTCGGCCACGACTTCGGGCCACGCAGCCACGAGATCCAGGACATGCTGCTGCGCCTCGACGACACCCTCGGCGATCTGCTCGACACGCTCGACAAGAAGGTGGGCCGCGACAACTACGTGCTTGCCTTCACGGCCGACCATGGCGTCGCGACGATCCCGGAGCAGCTGACCGCGGAGGGCACCGACGCCGGCCGCCTGAAGATGACGAACCTGATGGCGCTGGCCGACGCGGTCGTCTCGAAGAAGTTCGGTCCCGGCCACTGGGTCGCCATCGAGGCGTACGCGGAGTTCTATTTCCGGATGGGTGTCTTCGATCGCATCGCGGCGGATCCCGATCTGCTCGCGGAGGTGATCAAGGTGCTGTCGGCGCAGGAGGGGGTGAAGGAAGTGATCGACGGCCGCAAGCTGGCCGCGCCGCCCGATCCCGCGGTGCCCGAGGACGCCGAGGTCACCGCCGCGCGCAAGAGCTACTTCCCGGGCAGGAGCGGCGATCTCCTCGTCATCCAGAAGCCGAACTGGATCTTCGTGTCCGAAGACAAGACGCTGATTCCCGGCAACGCCACAACGCACGGCAGCCCGTATCCGTACGACCAGCGCGTGCCGCTGGTGTTCCTCGGCGACCACATCGCGAAGGGGCACTTCACGGAGACGTGCTCGCCGGCGGACATCGCCCCGACGCTGTCGCGCATCACCGGAGTGCCGCTGCCGACGGCGACGGGGCAGGTGCTGAAGGAAGCGCTGCCGGGGCAGTAGGGATCAGGGGTCAGGGGTCAGGGGCGCAGGGGTCAGTCGCGCCGGGTAGCGCGAGGCAGCTTCAGGCCTGCTAGTCTGGTAGCAGGGTGCAAGCGTGCAGGGCGCAAAGCAACGCGAGACACGGCCAACATCGTCTAAGCACGATGGGGCGACTCAGTTCGCTCGCCGTGTGCTCGCGATAGTCCGGCGCATTCCACCCGGTCGTGTCGCCACCTACGGCGACGTCGCGAAGCTGGCTGGACGTCCGCGGGCCGCCCGAGCTGTCGGGAACTTGATGCGCGGCGGACGGCTCGGCCAGGCGCCGTATCACCGCGTGATTGCCGCGGAAGGCCGCCTGGGCGGCTACGGCGGGAACGAGCCCCTGAAGGCGGCCCTGCTCAGGAGCGAGGGCCTGATTGTCGCCAGCGGCCGCGTGCGGCGGTTTCACGAGGTGCGCTGGCCCCGGTCGAATGGACAGTGAACCTCAGGCTCGCGGCCTCGTAGATTCAAGAGTGGCCCGCCGGCCGTGCCCGGGCAACGCCAGCAGCCGATGTCGCCGTCTAACCGAACAGATGCCGAGAATGTCGCCGAGTCGGCGCTCGTGGCGCGATGCCGCCAGGGCGACGCGGCCGCGTTCGAGGCCGTCTACCGCCGGCACGCGCCGCGGGTGTTCAGCCTGGCCTGCCGCATGACGGGGTCCCGGGCCGACGGCGAGGACCTGCTGCAGGAGATCTTCCTGCTCGTCCACCGGAAACTCGACGGCTTCAAGGGCGAGGCGTCGCTCGGCACGTGGATCTACCGGCTGGCGGCGAACTGCTGCGTGGACTTCCTGCGCAGCCGGCAGCATCGGGACCGGCAGGCGACCGAGGAACTCGACGAGGCGGTGACGCCGGCGCGATCGGCGCCGGGGCTGCGCGTCGAGCAGCTGGATCTCGAGCGGGCCATCGAACGATTGCCCCCGGGATATCGGGCGGCATTCGTGCTGCACGACGTGGAAGGATTCGAGCACGCGGAAGTGGCGCGGCTGCTCGGCATCGCGGAAGGGACCTCGAAGTCCCAGGTGCACAAGGCGCGGCTGAAGATCCGCGCGATGCTGGCCTCGCGGCCGGCGATGGGTTTGTAACTCGATCATGACCTGCGATCTCGCGCGCGAACGCATCAGCGAGCTGGTGGACGGCGACCTCGATCGCGCCGCCCGCGCCGAGCTCGACGCGCACCTGGCGACGTGTGCGTCGTGTGCCGCGCTCGCCGAGGATCTCGAGGTCGTGCGCCGTGCCTCGCGCAGCCTGCCGACGCTCGATCCGCCGGAGCGCGTCTGGACCGCGATCGCGCGCCAGCTCCCGGTCCAGGCCATCGATCGATCGGCGGGCCGCTCGCGCGAGTTCGTCAAAGTGACGCTGGCGATCGCCGCGGTGCTCCTGGCGGCCGTCGCCATCACGATGCTCGTGCGTCGAGGGCGATCCGCCGAGTCGCAGGTCGCCGAGAACGCGTCGCCCGCGATACCGGCGCCGGCGCAGCCTGGACCGCAGCCTGGGGCGCAGAGCGCCGACTCCGCCGACCTGAAATCGCTGCAGTCGGAGCTGCAGCAGGCCGAATCGCACTACGAGAACGCGATCCAGAAGCTCGAGACGCTGGCCAAGGACCGCCGCACGCTGAACCCGCAGGACGCGGCCATCCTGCAGAAGAACCTGCTGCTCATCGACTCGGCGATCGGCGAGAGCCGCGCCGCGCTCAAGGCGCAGCCGGCCAACGACATGGCGCAGGAGAGCCTCTTCGAGGCGTTCCGCTCGAAGATCGCGCTGCTGCAGGACACCATCTCGCTCATCAACGAGATGCGCAAGGGCAACCAGGCGGAAGCGGCGCGCATCGCCGACGGCCTGAACAAATCGTGACAAGGACCCGACTCATCGTGAGACTCATGACCGCTCGCCTGCTTACGTCGTTCGGCTTTCTCGCGCTGGCCTCGGCGCCGGTCGCCGCTCAGCCGCCCGCGCCGCCAGTGGTGCGCATCGTGCGCGTCGCGCCGGAGCGCGCGGCGTGGTTCGAGCGCTTCGAAGACAGCCGGCGGGGCCCCGAGACCGTCGAGACGATCTCGAAGACGTTCAAGGTCGGCCCGGGCGCCTCGCTGGACGTCTCGAACCTGTCCGGCGACGTCATCGTCATCGGCGTGAGCGGCGATCAGATCACGGTCGTGGCCACCAAGCGCGCCCGCGGCAACGAGGCGAAACAGGCCCTGAACGACATCAACATCGCCATGCGCCAGACCGCCGACCGCGTCGAGGTCAGGACCGAGTTCGGGCGCCGCGACTCGGAAGCCGAGGTCGACTACAAGGTCGAGATGCCGACTGACGCGTCGCTGATCGTGCGGACGATCTCGGGCGACATCAAGGTCTCGAACGTGCACGGCGACGTGCAGGTGGACTCGACGAGCGGCGACGTCCAGGCGTCGGGCACGCCCCGGCTGGCGCACCTGGCGACCGTCTCAGGCGACGTGCGGATGGACGACGCGGGCACGCCGGATACGTTCACCGGAGGAACGGTGAGCGGCGACTTCGTGGCGAAGGAGCTCAAGGCCCGGGCGGTCGAGATCACCACGGTGAGCGGCGATGTGACCCTGACGAACATCACCTGCGACCGCGCGCAGATCAAGACCGTGAACGGATCGGTCGGCTACACGGGCCCGCTGGCGAAGGGCGGCCGCTACGAGCTGAACAGCCACTCGGGTGACGTCAGCCTCTGGCTGGTTGGCGATGCCGGCTTCGAGCTGACGGCCAAGACCTTCAATGGCGACGTCCGGGCGGACGTGCCGATCACCATGGCGCAGACGCCGCACGGCGGCGGCATCCCGGGCATGCCCGGCAATCACGAAATCCATGGCACCTTCGGCGACGGCAGCGCCCTCGTCATCGTCCGGACCTTCAGCGGCGACGTCGTCGTCGGGAAGGCCGGCGCGCAAAAGCAGAAGGCCGGCAAGAAGGACAGATGAAGATTGAAGATTGCAGATTGAAGAATTGCGGGTTGTTCAACCCGCAGACGGCTCCGTTCCAACTTCATTCCGCAACCGTCAATCCGCAATCCCGACAACTCTATCCAACGGCCATGAGATCGAACTGCTCGTGATGCAGATGGACGTCAGGCTTCAGCGTGAGCGGCCGACCGAGCGCTGACTGCAGGTCCCGCAGCACCCCGGCTTCCTCTTCCTTCAGCGCCCGCGCGATGTCGGGGTTCACGCGCAGCACCACGCCGTGGCCGTTCAGATCCATGTTCAGCTTCTTCACTTCCGCAAGGATCTCGTAACAGATCGTCGAGCTCGACTTGATGACGCCGCTGCCCGAGCAGTACGGGCAGGGCTCGGTCAGCACGCGCTCGAGGCTCTGCTTGACCCGCTTCCGCGTGACGACAATCAGCCCGAAGTCCGAGACCTGCACCGCCTTTGACGGCGCGCGGTCGCGCCGCAGTTCCTGCTCGATGGCCTGGAACACCTTCTGGCGGTTCTTCTTCTCCTCCATGTCGATGAAGTCGAGCACGATGATGCCGCCGAGATCGCGCAGGCGCATCTGGCGGACGATCTCGCGGGCCGCCTCGAGGTTCGTCTTCACGATGGTGTCTTCGAGCCGGCCGGCCGTCCGCTTGCCGACGTAGCGGCCGGTGTTGACGTCCACCGCGACGAGCGCCTCGGTCTGATTGATGACGATCGAGCCGCCGGACTTCAGCCACACCTTGCTGCGAAGCGCCTTGTCGAGCTCGGCCTGGACGCCGTACTCCTCGAAGATCGGGAAGTTCTTGTTGTAGTGCTTCACCTTGCTGGCGAGCGACGGCATCATCCGATCGACCAGCTCCTGCACGCGCTGGTATTCCTGGTAACTGTCGATGCGAATGGCCGTGTAGTCGTCGGTCAGCAGGTCGCGAAGCAGCTTCGCGACGAGGCTCTGCTCGCGGTACACGACCGCGGGCGCCTTCATCGTGTCGAGCTTCTGCAGGTTCTCCCGCCAGATCCGGTTGAAGTACTGCAGGTCGCTGAGGATGTCCTCGCTCGGACGGCCCGACGCGGCGGTGCGGATGATGATGCCGCCCTTGAAGCCTTCCTTCTCGCGGAAATCCCGCACGATGGCGCGCAGGCGGGAGCGCTCCTCGCGTGAGTCGATCTTCCTCGAGACGCCGACGTGGTCCACCGTCGGCATGAACACCAGGAACCGTCCGGCCAGCGAGGCGTGGGACGTCAGGCGCGCGCCCTTCGTGCCGAGCGGCTCCTTGACGACCTGCACGACGATTTCCTGCCCTTCGTGCAGCAGCTGTTCGATGCGAGGCTCCTCGCGAGGCTCCTGCGGCCTGGCGCCGCGCCGCCCCTTGCCTCCCTCGCCCCCCTTGGCCCCCTCGCCTCCCTTGCCTTCCTTGGCCTCTTCCGCCTCATCCCCGTCGTCCACGTCCTCGAGGTTCGCGAGCACGTCCGAGACGTAGAGAAACCCGTCACGTTCGAGGCCGATGTCCACGAACGCCGACTGCATGCCGGGCAGCACTTTCGACACCCGGCCCTTGTAGATGTTGCCGACGACGCCGCGCTGGCGTTCGCGCTCGACGAAGAGCTCCGCGACGAGGTCGTCCTCGAGGATGGCGACGCGGGTCTCGTGATCGTTCGAGGAGATGATCATCTCCTTGGTCATTCAGCCCTCAAATCTCTGGTGGCCAGCCGCGCTGGCAGGCCTGAAGGCCTGCGCTACAGGCGCGGGGCCTCAATTCGTGAATCGCCGCATGCGGACGTTCAGGATCAACCCGAACCCCGTGAGCGTCGCGATGAGGGACGAGCCGCCGTAGCTCATGAGCGGCAGCGTCAATCCCTTCACCGGAGCCAGCCCGGCGGACATGGTGACGTTGTAGAACACCTGGAACGTGAAGCTCGCCAGAATCCCGAGCACGAGAAACGACCCGAGCCGGTCCTTGGAGAGCCGCGCCGCCTCCAGCGCGCGCGTGATGACGAGCAGATACAACCCGAGGGCGATGAGCACGCCCACGAACCCCTGTTCCTCGGCCCACGCCGAGAAGATGAAATCCGTCGAGGCGACCGGCAGGAAGCGCAGCTGCCCCTGCGTGCCTTTCATGAACCCCTTGCCCCACAACCCGCCGGACCCGACGGTGATGCGGGCCTGGATCTGCTGGTAGCCCGCGCCCCGCGTGTCTTTCGACGGGTCGATGAACATCATGATTCGCGACTTCTGGTAGTCCTTGAGCCCGAACTTCCAGACGACGGGCGCCGCGAGCACCGCGGCGAGCGCGAGAATGCCGAGAATGCGCATCGGCAGGCCGGCGACGTACGCGACAGCCAGGTAGACGGGGATGAGCGTGACCGCGGTGCCCAGATCGGGCTGCCGCGCGATCAGCAGGAACGGGACGACCGTCAGCGCGGCGCCGGTCATGAGATCGCCGCCGGTCGGCTGCATCCGCCGGCTCTCGCCGAAGAACTTCGCGAGCACGAGCGCCACGGCCAGCTTGGCGAACTCCGACGGTTGCAGGTTGAAGAACCCGAGCGGGATCCATCGCCGCGCGCCGCCGCGGACGACGCCGAAGAACGCCACGTAGAGCAGCAGGAGAATGGTGAAGCCGTAGATCCAGTGCGACTTGTCGGCGAGCGTGCGGTAGTCGATCGTCAGCGCCACGAGCATCGCCACCAGGCCGAGCGCCAGCGCGTAGAGCTGCGAGGTGTAGAGCCGCGGCGTGGTGGTCTGCGTCGCGCTGTAGATCATCGTGATGCCCATGGCGACGATGACCAGCACCGTCGCCAGGAGCAGCCAGTCGAGGTGGAAGGTCAGCCGACGCTCGATGAACGCCACGGAAGGTTAGTTGCCCTCGACGGGCGAGGCGTGATGGCCCATCGGATCCGAGAAGTCGAGGTGCAGCCCCTCGTGAGTGGGCGGCGGCGGCAGCGGCCGGCCGTCCTCCTTCGCGAAGAACGTGTCCAGGATGTGATGCGCGACGCGCGCGGCGTTGCCGCCGTGGATGCCGTGCTCGAGAAAGACGACGCCGGCGATCCGCGGCTTGTCGCGCGGCGCGAAGAACACGAACCAGCCGTTGTCGCGCAGGTCCTTGCCGCTGCGCGACGCCGCCGCGCGGCCCTGGTTCGAGATGACCTGCGCCGACCCGGTCTTGCCGCACACGTCCTTCCCGGCGATGCGGGCGGTGCCGCCGGTGCCTGCGGCGTTGACGACCATCCAGAGGCCGTCACGGATGGCCCCGAGCATCTCCGGCTTCATCTCGATCGTGGACTGCGGCGCCGGCGTCGGGACGGGCGCCCAGCCGTTGCCGGTGTCCTCGGCCTTGATGAGGTGCGGCGTCACGCGCACGCCGCCGTTGGCCAGCGTCGCCATGTAGACGGCCATGGACACCGGCGTCACCGACACCTGGCCCTGGCCGATCGACACCGAGATGGTCTCGCCCGCGTACCACTTCTCCCCGGTGCGCTGCTTCTTCCACTCGGTGGACGGCACGAGGCCGGCGACCTCGTTCGGCAGATCGATGCCGCTGATCGCGCCGAGGCCAAGCAGCGTCGCCCACTTGTGGATGCGATCGACGCCGAGCATGTTGCCGACGGTGTAGAAGAACACGTCGCACGACTGCTCGATGGCGTGGCGAAAGTCGATGGCGCCGTGCCCGCCCTTCTTCCAGCACTTGAAATAGCGGCCGTAGAAGTTGGCGCCGCCGGCGCAGTGCACCTTGAAGTCGGGCGTGATGATCCCTTCTTCGAGCGCGGCGAGCGCGACCGCCATCTTGAAGGTCGAGCCGGGCGAGTAGCGCCCCTGAATCGCGCGATTCTGCAGCGGCCGCAGCTCGTCGGTGTTCAGCGAGGCCCACGTGACGCGGTCGATGCCGGCCGCGAACGCGTTCGGGTCGTACGCCGGACGGCTCGTGAAGCCGAGCACTTCGCCGGTGCCCGGGTCGAGCACCACCGCCGCGCCGTTGAAACCGGCCGCGGCAAATCCGTCCTCGATCGCCTTCTGGATGTCGTAGTCGACCGTCAGCCGCAGCCGGCGCCCTTCGACGGGCTCCACCCGTTCGAGCTCGCCCATCTCGCGGCCGACGCTGTTGACGATCACCGTGCGCGCGCCGTCCTGGCCCATCAGCAGCGCGTTGTGCGCCTTCTCGAAACCGGCCTGCCCGACGATGGCGCCGCTCTTCAGCGCCGAATCCGCGTCGACCTGCTGGTCGGTGGCCTCGCCCACATAGCCGAACAGGTGCGCGCCGAGCTGGTCTTCCGGGTACTGCCGCGTCGGCACCTGCTGCACGACGACGTCCGGCAACTCGTAATCGAGGCGCCGGGCGCTGATCGCCGCCACCTGCGCGAGCGTCGCGTTCTCGATGACGACGATCGGCCGGTACGAGGGCTCGCGCCGGTGGCGATCGACGATGTCGCGCACGCCGCGCTCGTCGACGCCTGCAATCTCCGACAGCAGATGCACGGTGCGATCGAGATCGGTCGTCTTCAAACGGACGATCGAGACGTTGAACGTCGGCCGGTTCTCGACGAGCACGCGGCCGTTGCGATCGAAGAGGACGCCGCGCGGCGCGCGAAGCGCGAGCTCGCGCTGGTGGTTGTTCTCCGCCATCTCGCGAAACTGCTCGTGCTCGATGATCTGGAAGAACCAGAACGTGCCGGCCAGGACCAGGAAGGCGGCGACCACGGCCACGCGCAGCACGGTGAGACGGATGAACGAGACTTTCCGCTCCTCAGACTGTCGACTCATGGCCATGGCCTACTCCAGCCGGCGCGTCGCGCGGAACCCGTTGGCGCGCTCGTTCTGACGCCGCTCCGCCGCACCCGGAATCAGCTCGAGCGCCTGCAGGATCACGACGCCGACGATGGCGTTCGCGGCCGCCTGCCCCAGCACTCCTGCCCACGGGAAGCCGAAGTGCGCGATGCCGAGCAGCTCGTACAGGCCCATGAAGATCACCGCGTGGATGATCGTGCTCCCGAAAAACGTCACGAACCGCGGGAGGACGCCCGTGACGATGAACTGCGTGCTGGCCTGACCCACGACGTAGCCGACGACGGTGTTGGCCAGGCTCCCGATCCCGATCATCGAGGTGTGCTTCCCCATCATGATGCCACCGCTCAGGGCGTCCTGCCCGAGGCCGGCGCACATCCCGGCGAGCAGTCCGACCGTGGGCCCGGAGGTCATCGCGATGTAGACGACGGCGATGAGCGTCAGGTCGAGCGGCGCCGTGCCGAGCATCAGCATGTTGCCGAGCTTGGTCTGCAGGCTGACGGCGACCACGAGCGCGATGACGTTGATGAGCGTCTTCACCGCGCACCGCCCGTCGGAGGGGCCGGCTGGGGCTTCGGCTGCGGTTTCGGCGGCGTGGACGGCGCCGAGGGGGCCGCCTGCGGCGCGGCGGGCCTGGTCGGCACCGCCGTCACGGGCTTGGCGGCCGGCGCGGACGGCCTGGGCGCGGGCGGCGGCGTCGCGGCCGCGGCGGCGGCCGCCGCGTCCTCAATCGACGGCGTCTGGTCGGCTGCCGGCGGCGTGAGCACGACGAGCACGCTCTCGAGGCTCGCGAAATCCACGGCCGGCTGGATCTGAATCGCGCGATACGAGCCGCCGGCGCGATCGGCCTGAATCACCTTCCCGATCACGAATCCCTTGGGGTAGATGCCGTCGATGCCGGAGGTGACGACGGTGTCGCCGACGCGGATGTCGGCCGTGTCGGACGCGAAATCGAGGCGCAGCAGCGACGTGCCTTCGCCGACGGCGATGCCCTGCGACCGCGAGCGCTCGATGAGCGCGCCCGCCGCGGCGTTGCGATCCACGAGCAGCTGCACCTTCGCGGCGCCGGCGCTCGGCAGAATCACGCGTCCCACGACGCCGTTTGGCGAGACGACGGCCATGTCAGGCTTGAGGCCGTCGGCCTTGCCCTTGCCGATGGTGATCGTCCTGAATTCGGGTGTGGCCGATCCGGCCAGGACCTCGGCGGCCGCGGAGGCGAAGTTGGTGCGGGACTTCAGGTCGAGCAGCTGCGCGAGCTCTTCGCTGCGCGCGGCGGCCGCGCGCTCCTGCTGCAGCCGGACTTTCGCGGCGTCGAGGTCGCGCTGGAGCTGCGCGTTCTGTGCACGGACGCCGCGCAGGTCGACGTAGCCGTGCCAGCCGGACACGAGGCCGTCCGATACGGCCGCGCCCGCGCGCTGGATCTGCGCGACGAGGCCGAAGGTGACCTCCTGCAGCAGCGGCAGACCCGACTTCGACGTGACCTGCGCCGAGATCAGCACGATGTGGCCGACGACCACGACGACGAACAGGAACGTGCTGCCGCGGCGCTTCAGCTCGAGCAGCGCCATGACTCAGGCGCGGGTTTCCTTCGTGCTGAGCCTGTCGAAGCACGAACGTGGCAGCGAAGTTCGCCCTTCGACAGGCTCAGGGCGAACGGCGAGTCTAGTCAATCGAGATTTTCCGAAGCAGGTTGAAGTCCGACAGCATCTTGCCCGCGCCGAGCACGACCGACGACAGCGGATCTTCGGCCATCGCCAGCGGCAGGCCGGTCTCCTCGCGCAGGCGCTTGTCCAGGTTCTTGAGCAGCGCGCCGCCGCCGGTCAGCACGATGCCGCGGTCGACGATGTCGGCCGACAGCTCCGGCGGCGTCCGCTCGAGCGCGACGCGCACGGCGTCGACGATGACGCTCACCGTCTCGGCCAGCGCCTCGCGGATTTCCTCGTCGGAGATCGTGATCGTCTTCGGCACGCCCTCGATCAGGTGCCGTCCCTTGATCTCCATCGTCATGCGCTCTTCGAGCGGGTACGCCGAGCCGACTTCCATCTTGATGGCTTCGGCCGTCCGCTCGCCGATGAGCAGGTTGTACGTCTTCTTGATGTACTGGATGATCGCCTCGTCCATCTCGTTGCCGGCGACGCGGACCGCCTTGCTGTAGACGATGCCCGCCAGCGAGATGACGGCGATGTCGGTGGTGCCGCCGCCGATGTCCACGATCATGTTGCCCGAGGGCTCCGTGATCGGCATGCCGGCGCCAATCGCGGCCGCCATCGCTTCCTCGACGAGGTGCACTTCGCTCGCCTTGGCGCGGTAGGCGCTGTCCTTGACCGCGCGCTTCTCGACCTGCGTGATCTCGGACGGCACGCCGACGACGATGCGCGGGCGCACCCAGACGTTGCGGTTGTTGTGCGCCTTGCGGATGAAGTACGCCAGCATCTTCTCGGTGTATTCGAAGTCGGCGATGACGCCGTCCTTCATCGGCTTGATGGCGACGATGTTGCCCGGCGTCCGGCCGAGCATCTCCTTGGCTTCCTTGCCCACGGCTTCGACGCGGCCGTTCACCTTGTTGATGGCGATGATCGACGGCTCGTTGACGACGATGCCTTTGCCGCGCACGTAGACGCAGGTGTTGGCCGTGCCGAGATCGATCGCGAGATCGCTGGAAAAGAGGGAGAAGAGGGAACGCAGCGCCAAAGATCTGAACTCCTTGCCCGCAACCTCACTCGGCTGCGAGGTGTATGCCGTTCTTGCCCGAGACCTTCACTTTGTACATCGCCTTGTCGGCTGCCTGCATCAGCTCCTCGGCCGACGCGGCCACGTCGGGCAGCGTCGCGATGCCGACGGAGGCCGTCAGGCGGACGTCCAGCAGGTCCGCGGTCAGAAAACTGTGCGCCGCGATCCGGTCGCGAATCCGCTCGGCCACCATGATGGCGCCGTCGCGGGCCGTTTCCGGCAGGATCACGGCAAACTCGTCGCCGCCGAAGCGCGCGACCACGTCGGTCTCGCGCGCCGAGCTGCGAATCACGGCCGCCGCTTCCACCAGCGCGCGGCTGCCATACATGTGCCCGTACGTGTCGTTCACCGCCTTGAACCCGTCGAGGTCGATGAACAACATCGACAACGCGCGGTTCGTGCGCACGGCGCGCTTGGTCTCGCGCCGCAGCGACAGGTTCAAATACCGCGAGTTGTACAGGCGCGTCAGGTCGTCGGTGACCGAGAGCTCCTCGGCCCGTTCGACAATCAGCGCGTTCTCCAGCGCCAGCGCCGCCGGCCCGAGCAGGGCCGACCAGGCCTCCTGCACGCCCGCCATCAGCTGCGGCTCGGCGGCCGACGCCTTCCGATCGAGCCCGACCAGCGCGCCGACCGGCGCCTCGCGACCCCGCAGCAGGAACCCGACGGCGGCAACCGCCGGCGTTGGTCCCGGCACGCGCGCGTCGTGGCTCAGGTCGCGGCTCGCAAACGCCTCCGCGCCGTGCATCACCCGGCCGCCGACGGCCTGGGCCACCGTCGCCAGCGGCTCGGTGAGCCCGTGGCTCCCCAGCACGGTTATCTGCCCGTCGACGTCGGCCGTCACGACGGCCCACACGGGCACCGGCCACCAGGTCGGCGCCCACGACACGAGAAACTCGGCGACGCGCCGCGGGTCGAGCGTGGCGTGCGTGGACTGCAGCACGTGCGCCAGCGCCGAACGCGTCCTCAGACGCGGACGGATGGTGCGCTGGCACTCGCGGAGGCGGGCGGCAAGATCGGGCGTTCGCGCGCCGGGACGGCCCCGGCGGGCGGGCGCTCGCCCGGCGACCGGGCGGGTCATGGTCTCGCTGCTCCCTGCACGCGGGCGGTGCTTACGGCCGCTAAGTGCTTCTCTCGGAGCAAAATAATAGCACGCTGCATCTGGGAAACCACTGGCTGCTCTGTCATTTATCGGCAGAAATCGCGTCGTTGACAGGGGTTGCAGCCAGAGGGGACAATCGGGGTTTGTATTGGTGCCCGGGACGCCGGGCGGAAGGGTCCGATTCTCATGACGATGCTCGACCGGATGCGCCGGCACAAGTACCTGGCTGAAATGGAGCCTGGCGCTCGTGGTCCTGGCCTTCATCGCGCTCTACATCCCGAACTCGCGAAACCGGAACCTCGGCGGCGCGGCGCCGCACGACGAGCTGGCCACGGTGAACGGCGAGCCGGTCACCGTCAGCGCGTATCGGCGCGCGTACCAGCAACAGGTGCAGATGTATCGCAGCGCGTACGGCCCGAACTTCAACGAGCAGATGCTGAAGCAGATGGGCATCGAGCAGCAGATTCTCAGGCAGCTGCTCGACGAGCGCGCGGCCGTCGTCGAGGCGCGCCGGCTCGGACTCTCGGTGAGCGACGCCGAAGTGGCGCAGCGGATTCTCGCGATTCCCGCGTTCCAGCAGAACGGCGTCTTCGCCGGCGAGGACGTCTACGCGCAGGTGCTCGCGTCGCAGCGGCCTCCGCTGACGAAGGCCGAGTTCGAAGACAGCCTGCGCCGGTCGCTGCTCGTGGACAAGCTGCACGCGTCGCTGACCGACTGGATGACCGTGACGGACGCGGACGTGACCGCCGAGTTCAAGCGCCGCAACGAGAAGGCGAAGGTCGAGCTCGTCGTGCTCTCGGCCGACAGGCTGCGCGGCGACGTGACCGTGACCGACGCGGATCTGTCCACGTGGTTCGACGCGCACAAGGAAGACTACCGGGTCGGCGAAAAGAAGAAGGTCAAGTACCTCCTCGTGGACGTCGACAAGCTGCGCGCGGCCGCAGTCGTGCCGCCGGGCGACATCGAGAAGTACTACCGCGACAACCAGCAGGAGTTCACGACGCCCGAGCAGGTGCGCGCGAGCCACATCCTGATCAAGAGCGACAAGGACGACGCGGCGGCCAAGGCGAAGGCCGAGGCGCTCTTGAAACAGGTGAAGTCGGGCGCCGACTTCGCCGCGCTGGCGAAGAAGAACTCCGAGGACGAGGGCTCGGCCAAGAACGGCGGCGACCTCGACTACTTCGGGCGCGGGCGCATGGTGAAGGAATTCGAGGACGCGGCGTTCTCGCTGCAACCGGGCCAGATGAGCGACGTCGTGAAGTCGCCGTTCGGCTACCACATCATCAAGGTCGTCGACCACAAGCCGGCGATCACGAAGTCGATCGCGGATGTCCGGCAGCAGATCGCGGATCGCCTCGCCACGGAGCGGGCACAGGCCGACGCGAGCACGCTGGCCACGCAGGTGGGCGCCGAGCTCAAGACGCCGGCCGATCTCGACCGCGTCGCGGCGGCGCGCAAGCTGACGGTGCAGGAGTCCGGGTTCTTCCTGCGCGACGAGCCGGTGGCGGGCCTCGGTCCGGTGCCGGAGATGACCGATCAGGCGTTCACGGGGAAGGCGGACACGATCTCAGGTCCCGTGACGACGGCTCGGGGCATCGTGTTCTTCGCGGTGGTCGGCACCGAGCCCTCGCGACTGCCGCAGCTCGCCGAGGTGAAGGACAAGGTGAGAGACGACGTGACGCGGCAGAAGGCGCGCGAGTTGACGAAGACGAAGGCGGCCGCGCTGGCGGCGTCGCTCTCGGGCGCGGACTTCGCGAAGGCCGCGAAGGCCGCCGGCCTCGAGGTGAAGACGAGCGAGCTCGTGGCGCGCGGCACGGCGTGGCCAGACGTGGGCATCAGCCCGGCGCTCGACCAGGCGATCTTCGCGCAGCCGGCCGGTGGCGTCACGGCGCCGGTGACGACCGACGCCGCCACCGTCATCGCCCACGTCGTCGAGCACCAGGACATCAACCCGCAGGATCTCGCGACGGCGCGCGAGGGCTTGAAGCAGGAGATCGAGAACGACAAGCGCTCGCGCTTCTTCGGCGCCTACATGGTGAAGGCGCGCGACCGGATGAAGATCGCAGTGGATCAGGAAGTGCTGCGGTCGCTGGTCGGTTAGATCAGGGGCCAGGGATCAGGGGCCGAGGCTGCAGGCCATGTAGCGCAGGCCGTCAGGCCGCGAAGTCTGACAGTAGCAGGCGGGGCTTCAGCCCCGCCTGTTTTCATTTCAAGAACAACGCCGGCATCAACGCCAGCGTCTCGCCGGGATGGAACAGCCGCAGCGGCGACAACGCGACGCCGAGCGCGCGGCGCTCGTCCGGCGCGACCAGCATCGTCAGCAGGCTGCTGCCCTGCTCGGTCTTGAATCCCTTGGCGACCAGGTCGAAGAACGACCGCTTCGGCGGATAGACGACGATCTCGACGTCGCTCTCTGCGGGGATCTTCGCGCGAAGTTTGGCGGCCACGATCGCGCGGTCGAGCCCGCCGAGCTCGTCGACCAGGCCGTTTGCCTTCGCCTGGCGGCCCGTCCACACGCGCCCCTGCGCGATCGCGTCCAGCTTTTCGGGCGCCATGTGCCGCGACTGCGCGGCCTTCTCGATGAACTGATCGTAGGTCTCCTCGATCATGCTCTCGACCTTCTTGCGCTCGGCGTCGTTGAACGGCCGCACGGGCGAGGCCAGCTCGGCGAACTTGCCCTGGCTCACGGTCTCGATGTTGGCGCCGAGCTTCGTGTAGACGCCGCCGGTCACCATCTTGCCGGTGATGACGCCAATCGATCCGGTGAGCGTGCCGGGCTGCGCGACGATGTACGGCGCGGCCATCGCCATCCAGTAGCCGCCCGACGCCGCGAGATCGGACATCGAGACCACGAGCGGGCGATCGTGACGCTCGTCGCGCGTGATCACCAGCTCGCGCCAGATCGCGTCGGACGCGGTGGCGGATCCGCCCGGGCTGTCGATGCGCAGCACGATGGCGCGCACGGACGAGTCGGCGCGCGCGGCGCGAATGTGCTCGATCAGCGTGTCGGAGCCGAGCACGCCGCCCATCAAGGGGTCGTACCCGCCCTTGCCCGACGCGATCACGCCGGAGGCGTAGATGACGGCGATCTTCGGACCCCGATTGAGCCCCACCGACGAGGGCGAGACCCTGGCGTAGTCGTCGGCCTCGAGGCGCGCGCTCTTGCCGCCCGGCAGGTGCGCCTTGTCCTCGATCTGATCGACGTAGGCGAGATCGTCGACGAGCCCGACGCGCAGCGCTTCGTCCGGCAGGAACGGGCCCTGATCGATCAGCGCGCGCACGTCCGTTTCGGTTTTCTTGCGGCCCTCGGCGATCCCGCGCACGAGCTGATCGTAGAGGTCCTTCGTCATCGATTCGGTGACCTCGCGATGCGCTTTCGTGAAGCCCTTCTCGGTGAACGCGTTGTAGGCCGTCTTGTAGTCGCCGATGTGGAGGAAGTCGGGATAGAGGCCGATCTTGTCGAGCGTGCCGCGCAGGAACACTTCGTACGTCGCGAGGCCGTTCAGGTCCAGCGGCGCGCTGGGCATCAGCAGGATCTTCGAGCACGCGCTCGCGATCAGGTATTCCTTCTCGCCGGTGTACTCGAGGAACGCGACCGCGGGCTTGCCGGACTTGCGGTAGTCGAGGATCGCGTCGTGGACCTCCTGGACCTTGGCCCAGTAGCTGGCCTTCAGTCCCGACGGCATGATGATCACGGCCTGGATGCGGCGATCCACCTTGGCCTTGTGGAGCGCCTCGAGGACGGCCGGCAGTCCGCTCGGCTGATTCGCCGAGAGGATCTGCTGCACGACACCGTCGGTGGGCACTTCCGCGAGATCGTCGTCCAGGCGGAGCACCAGCGTGGAGTTGCGGCTGACCGAGGGCTCGCGGCCGACCATCACGTACATCAGCGCGAAGCCCGCGATGGACACGAGCACCGCGAACACGAGAAGGCCGAAGATGAACCGGACCGCACGCTTGGCCACACCTGCTCCTTAGAAAAACCGACCAGGGAAAGTATAGTCGGCGCCTGTGGAAAAGGCTCGACCGCGCCGCGGCGGCTCTGGTAAACTTGATAGTTCCGGCGCAGGCCGGAACCCCACTTGCGGGAGTGGCGGAATTGGCAGACGCGCTAGCCTCAGGAGCTAGTCCGGGCAACCGGGTGGAGGTTCGAGTCCTCTCTTCCGCACCAGCTTCGCTCGCCTTTCGGCGCGCGCAGGTTGCCCGCCGAGCCTCGGCAAGGCGGCCTACTTCCGCTGAGCGAGGCCACGGCTGGCAGCGCCAGCGAAGGCCGCATAGCGCGATCCGCGCACGTGACTCAGAACCCGGCCTCAGGCAATCACGGACGCGACATGTTCTCATCCGCCGGCGCGTCCATGTCGACCTCGAGGATCCGAATCGGACACTCCGGCGTCAGCCGCGCCATGAGCGGGAGCGAGACGTTGTAGACCGGCGTGCCTGACGCCGTCCGGCCCTCGGCCTGTCCCTTGTGCGCGTGGCCGTGGAAGATCGCGGTCACGCCGAGCCGGCCGAGCGGCTCTTCCAGCCGACTGCTTCCCATCCAGGGAAAGATCTCCGGCGGCTCGCCGACGACGGTGTCGACGATCGGCGCGTAGTGCAACAGGACGATGCGCGCAGGCGTGCGGAGGCGCGCGAGCGCGGACTCGAGCTTCAGCGCCTCTTGCACCGCTTCGTTGACGAAGCTCTTGACGATGTCCTCGCCCCACGGCCCGAGCGTGCCGCGCCCGAAGCCGCCGCAGAAGCCCTTGACGCCCGCGAAGCCGACGCCCTTCACCTCGCACGAGTCGCCGTCGAGGACGGTGATGCCGCCCTCGCGAAGGGTCGCGCGAATCGCATCGGCGGCGCCGCCCTCGAAGTCGTGATTGCCGAGGACCGCCAGCGTCGGCACGTCGAGGTTCGCCCGCAGCTCACGCGTGAGGCCCTGCGCCTCCTCGACGGTGCCGTAGTCGGTGAGGTCTCCGAGGAGCAGCATTACCTCCGGCCGCTCCCGGTCGACGGCCTGAAAGACCTGCTTCAAGACGTCGCGCGACTCGCGTCCGTAGTGCAGATCGCCGACGGCGCCGATGCGGAGTGTCGCCATGGTTCAGCTCGGGCGCGCGATGCGCGATGAGCAGCTGGTATCCCTCTTGCGTTCCCGATCGGCATGGGAGACCCAACGCCGAGAGAGCTGGACAGCGGGGCGCTCGAGTTCTACCAGGTCGTCCTGACCTCGCTGCACGACGCCGGCATTCCGTTTCTCGTCGGCGGCACGTTCGCGATGGAGCGCCTCGCGGGCATCGCCCGCCAGACGAAGGACCTCGACCTCTTCGTGCGCCGGCAGGATCTCGATCGCATCACGGAGGCCCTCGTGGCGGCCGGCGTCGACTGTCGCATCGCCTTCGCGCACTGGCTGGCGAAGGCCACCCGCGGCGATCTGCTGGTCGATCTCATCTTCGCCAACGGCAACAGCCTCGCGAAGGTGGACGACGAGTGGTTCGCGCACGGCATCCCGGCGGTGGTGCTGGGCCTGCCCGCGCAGATCTGCGCCGCCGAGGAGATGATCTGGTCGAAATCGTTCGTGATGGAGCGCGAGCGCTTCGACGGCTCGGACGTGCTGCACATCCTCCGGCAGTCGGCGCGACAGCTCGACTGGCATCGTCTCATCCGGCACTTCGACGAGCACGCGAGCGTGCTGCTCGCGCACCTCGTGCTGTTTCTCTACGTCTATCCGGACGCGCACGCGATGATCCCCCAGCGCGTCCTCGACGAGCTGTGGGCGCGTCGCGTCGTGATCCCCCCGGGCGGCGATCGCGTCTGCCGCGGCACGCTGCTGTCGCGTGCGCAATACCTCGTGGACATCCACGGCTGGGGTTATACCGACGCCAGGCTCGCGCCGCATGGTCCGATGACGGAGCAGGAAGTCATCGACTGGACGGCTGAGGTCGAGGCGACCAAGGTTCCGTCGCCCGTGTAGCTGTTGCGCTGCAGCGGGTCTCATCCATGAACGCAGCTGCAACAGGCGTTCCGGCGGACGACGACCCGCGTCAGGCAGCTCGACTATCGCAAGCCGGGACCGCGTGACACGGCGCGCGCAGTCTTATCTAGAACCGGACTCGCGCTCCCACCGTGAACGGCAGCGTCCAGCGTCCGCTGTTGTCGTTCACCTTCTCGAGCCCGGTGCCCTCGAGGCCGTCGATCTGCGAGAGGCCGCTCGTGTGGTGGAAGCCCAGCTCGCCCTTGACGTCCACGCGATCGGTGATCGCGTAGAGCGCGCCGCCCGAGAAGCCGAACGTGAAGGCGCCGGTGCGATCGTAGAAATCGGTCGCGTTGAGCGTCTTGTCGATGTCGGGCGCGGCCAGGTCGGCGTCGATCTCGCGGACGACGGCGATGCCGAGGTTCACGCCGCCGAACGGCCGCAGGCGCTCGCTCCGATCGGCGAAATACCGGCGGTAGCCTCCCTCGAAGGCGATCGACTTGTACGGGTCGAACGTCGCGTAGAGCGGCACGTTTGCCGTGGTGCCGATCTGCTGCAGGTCCGCGCTGACCGACTGGAACGCGAACGACCCGCGCACTTCGTTCCGGTCGTCGAGCATGTAGCCCGCGCCGAACTCATACGCGACGCCGGTGCCGTAGACGTCTCCGTACGACTGCGCGTCGATGATCGTCGGTTGATCGAACACGCGGCCGATTGCCGCCGACAGGATGTTCCCGCTCACGGGGAAGTCCCAGCCGACGGTGACCTCGACGCTCCACGGCGTATTCTGCAAGGGCGTCTGCGCGTGGGCAGACGCGGGGAGCATCAGGGTGACGAAGGCAGCAGCAAGACCGGCACACGGCAACAGACGCATGGAGACTCCTGTTCTCGAAGTGAGAGCTTCTCCATCATAAGACGCCGATTGCCGTTCGCTAGCTGATCCGTACGCGCAGTACCACGACCGAGCGCGGCGGCAGCGTGTAGTGTCCACTCGTCACGGACGCCACCGCGTTCGACGGCGACACGGCCGTCGGCGACTCGAGCGAGTTCTCGGCGTCGGCCGATCCCGTCAACGTCACGGCCCGCGCGCCAACCGCCGTCGCGCCGTCGAGGGCCAGGGCGACGTCGCGCGCGTCAGTCCCGGGATTCACGAGCTTGACGACGACCTCGCGTGCCGGCTGGTCGAGCGACGCGCTGGCGAACACCCCGCCGATGCCGTTCTTCGCGTCTCCGTCGATCGTCACGGGCAGAATCGTCGTCCCCCGGTTCTGACCGAACACCTGCTGCACGTAGTAGCTCGGCGTGCCGAACGAGGTGAGGTTGTCGAACCAGATGAGGTTCGGCGTCCACTGCCACGCGTCGACGTGCGCGAAGAGCGGCGCGAACGAGGACATGCCCACGAGGTCCGCGTTTCGCTCGAGCCCGGTGAGCCAGGCCGCTTCCGCCAGCGCCGCCGTCAGCGTGCTCGGCCGCATCCCCTGACGCTGCGGCAGGTGCGCCGCGTACTCGCCGACGAAAATCTTCGGCCCGGTGCGCGGGTACGAGTCGTACCGGCCGACGTTGTCGTAGAACCACTGCGGCGGACGGTAGAAGTGCTCGTCCACGAAGCCTGCGCCGATCTGCCGCAGGCCGTCCCACTGCGTCTTGAAGTTCTCGCGCTCGGTGAACGGATCCGCGCTGGCGACGAGCCGGATCTCGGGGTGCTGAGCGCCGAGCACCTTCGCGAACTTCGCGTAGCGCTCGAGGTACTGCGGACCCCACTGCTCGTTGCCGACGCCGATCATCGTCATGTTGAACGGCGCAGGATGGCCCAGCGCCGCCCGCTTCGCGCCCCACGGCGTCGTCGTCGCGCCGTTGGCGAACTCGATGAGGTCCAGCGCGTCCTGGATGTAGGGATCGATCTTGTCGAGCGGCGCGAGCTCTCCCGAGTTGAACTGGCACGCCATGCCGCAGTTGAGGATCGGCAGCGGCGAGGCGCCGATGTCTTCCGCCAGCTGGAAGTACTCGTAGAAGCCGAGGCCGAACGTCTGGTAGTAGTCGGGCGCCGCGCGCCCGGAGAACTCGTCGTTCCACCGGTTGACGATCAGCTTCCGGTCCGACGGATCGCCGATCGTCTTCTTCCACTGGTACCGGCCCTCGAGGAATCGCCCCTCGACGATGCAGCCGCCGGGGAAGCGGAGGAAGCCGGGATGCAGATCCTTGAGGAGCTGGACGAGATCGGCGCGCAGGCCGTTCTCTCGATGCGCCCACGTGTCGGCCGGGAAGACCGACACCATGTCGAGGTCGACCGTGCCCGGGCCTCCGGTCACGACGCGGGCGAGCGCGTGAAGCTCGGTCGCTTCAGCCGTGATGGTTCCAGAGAGCTTCTGCCAGGTCGTGGTCAGCCCCTCGAGCGTGACGCCGCCGAGGGCGCGGCCCTGCGTGTTTTCGAACTCGACCCGTACCGAGGCCGGCCCGTTCGCGCCGCGGCGCGCCAGAAGGCGGACGGTGTAGCGTTCGCCGTTCCGGATGCCGATGCCGCGGAAGCCCTCGTTGCTCACACCGAACTTCCCCGCCGTCGATGTCACGCGGAGGTAGTGCGGGTTCGCGGGGCTCGCGGGCGTCGCGGTCTCGACCGAGAAACGTCCGGCCGCGTCGGTGAGCGTCGCGCGGCGCCAGCCCATGAGCGGATCGGGAAACTCGAACGAGCGGTTCTTCACTCGCTCGGGATAGATGCCGCCGTCGGCCGCGAAGTTGATGTCCTCGAAGAAGACACCCAGGAGCGTCGACGGGATTGTGGCGCCGGGACGATTGACGGCCACGGCGACCTTCACCGGAGGCGTGTCGACGCGCGGGGCGCGTGCGACGAGCGGCAGGGTCAACGCGGCAGTCAGCAGGACAAGGTTCGTTCGCACGGCCGGATGATACCGCCAACCGGCGGCATTCACGCTGGGCGGCGTGGCGCCATGGCCCTGCTGCTATAGTTCGCGCTGTGACCCCATCTGCCGTGCCGACTGCTGCGCCGCCGCGCCAGGATGTGCCCGCCGCCGCAACGGCGCCGACGACCGCGCGACGCACGCTGCTGTGGTATTCGGCGTCGCTGGCCGCCCTGCTCTATCTCGATCGCGTCTGCATCTCGCAGAGCCAGTCGGCCATCAGCACGGAGCTCGGGCTCACGAAGAACGAGATGGGCACGATCATGTCGGCCTTCTCGCTCGCGTATCTCATCTTCGAAGTCCCGGGCGGCTGGCTGGGCGATCGGATCGGTCCCCGCGCCGTCATCACGCGGATCGTCGTGTGGTGGTCGGCGTTCACCATGGCCACGGGCCTCGCGACCGGGTTCTGGTCGATGGCGAGCGTGCGCTTCATGTTCGGCGTCGGCGAGGCGGGGTGCTTCCCGAACCTGACGAAGGCGTTTTCGAACTGGTTCCGCGGCGAGGATCGGACGCGCGCGCAGTCGTTGATGTGGCTGGCGGCGCGCTGGGGCGGCGCGCTCGCGCCGCTCCTGGTGGTGGCGGCGCTCGACGTCATGAGCTGGCGTCAGAGCTTCTACGTCTTCGGCGCTGTGGGCTTCGTCTGGGCCTGGTTCTTCTTCCGATGGTTTCGCGATCGCCCGGCCGATCACCCCGCCGTGAACGCCGCGGAGCTCGCGCTGATGCCGCGGCCCGAGGAAGCCAACGCGGCGCACGACGTCAAGGTCCCGTGGGGCAAGTTCCTCGGCAGCGGATCCGTGTGGCTGCTCTCGCTGCAGTATCTCTGTCTCAGCTACGGCTTCTGGTTCTACGTGACGTGGCTTCCCACGTACATCAAGGAAGTCTTCCACATGAAAGACGCGGACCGCTACTTCGCGGCGTCGCTGGCGGGCCTGCCGCTCTTTCTCGCAGGCATCAGCGTGTATCTCACGGGCAAGGTCACGCCGTGGCTCGTCGCGCGTGTCGGCAGCACGGCAAAGGTCCGCCGGGCGCTGGGCGTGATCGGCCACGGCATCGCCTGCGGGATGCTGCTGGTGTCGATCCTGTTCAAGGACCCGCTGTGGGCGATGCTCGCGATGGGCGTGTCGTGCTTCGGCAACGACATGGCGATGCCGGGCTCGTGGACGGCGGTGATGGATCTTGGCGGCCGATTCGCGGGCACGCTCGGCGGCTTCATGAACATGATCGGCATGATCGGCGGACTGCTGGCGCCGTACACGATTCCGAGGATTCTCGAAGCCGCCGGCAACAACTGGAACGTCCCCATCGTCGTGCTCGCCAGCGCCTATTTCATCGGCGCGCTCGCGTGGCTGGGGGTCGATCCGGTGACGAGGCTGGACACGGAATAGCGGCCTACTTCGGGTGCCAGGTGTCGGTGCAGGGTGCCGGGTGCGGTGCCCGGTGCCTCGTGCCAGGGTGCGCGGCGATGCACGGGGCTCGTCGGTCGCGCCGCGTAGGGACGGCGCGGGCGTGGCGAGGCGCCCGACGCGACTAGGGTCGCGGCGATGCGCGTCAGTATGAAATCGGACCGAAGGGAGCGCGGAGTTCGAGGGCCGCAGCCGTGAGCCTCCGAGTCGCGATCGCGTCGAGCCTGGCGGGATAGGCTCGGCCCGATGGGCGTCAGTTTGAACTCCGCGCGGACGACAGGTCCGATTTCGAGCCGCGATCCCTGGAGCGTTCGGGCGCCTCGCCGACGTCCGTGCCGCCGGTGCGGGAATCCCAGCCTCGAGCGAATCCGCCGCGCCTGGCGCGACTGAAGTCGCGCCCACGAGCACCGACGGCCCGCCGGTCGCGCCCCGACGCAGCGGTGGCCTACGTTCCTCCGCCGAATGTGTCGCAGGCGTTCAGATCCCCGCTGTCCAGCCCGCGCTTGAACCACGTGACGCGTTCCTGCGACGACCCGTGCGTGAACGACTCCGGGTGCGCGGCGCGGCCTGACATCCGCTGAATCCGATCGTCGCCGATCGAGGCCGCGGCGTTCAGCGCGCTCTCGACGTCGCCCTGCTCGAGGATGTTGCGCTGCGCGGTCGAATGGCCCCAGACGCCCGCGTAGCAGTCCGCCTGCAGCTCGAGGCGCACCGACAGCGCCTTGGCCTGGCCTGGACGCGACTCCTGCAACTGCCGCACCTGGCCTTCGATGCCCCGCAGCCGCTGCACGTGATGTCCGATCTCGTGCGTGATGACGTACGCCTCCGCGAAATCACCAGACGCGCCGAACCGCGTGCGCAACTCGTCGAAGAAGCCGAGATCGAGATAGACCTTTTCGTCGCCGGGACAGTAGAACGGCCCGCTCGCCGTCTCGCCCATGCCGCACGCCGTCGGCGTCGCATCCCGGAAGAGGACCAGTTTCGCCTTTCGGTACCCGGGGAGGATCTGCTGCCACGTGCGCTGCGCGTCGTCCAGCACGAACGAGACGAACTGCACGAGCTTTTCTTCCTCGGGCGAGCTCTGGACCGGGGCGCCCGACTGGTCGGCGCTCGTGTCGCCAGCCGGCGCCGCTCCTGAATCGACCAGCGACAGGAAGTTCTTGCCGGTGAGCAGGCTCAGGACCAGGAGCACGAGGACGACGCCGATGCTGACGGGACCGCCACGGAAGCCGCCGCCTCCGCCGCGCCGATCCTCGACGTCCTCGCTGACGCTGCCGGGTGTCCACTTCATCGCGCTCTGCTCCGCGTTTACGGAGTCCGAAACCGGACTCCGGAGTTCGGCCGCCGGATTCGAGACGCCTGGGCGCCCGCAAGGTGACCGTCCGCGGCAAAACGGCCATATTCGCCTTGTTCCCGATGCAATTATCCCTCCGCGTCGCCTGCTGACCTTGGGGCGAAAATGAGACGAAACAGAGTGGAACCCCGCTTGCACCCCAGCCGGGCACACGGTATGTTGAGCGAAATGGCCAGGCAGGCAGAGACCGCGTCCGCTCTCGGGCGGAACGTTGCGGGATTTTTCCGCAGCGGCAGCGGGCTCTCGCGCGCCGGCTGGCGCGTCCTGCGCGGGGCCGGTGTGCTCGCGCTCGCCGCGCTGGCCGCCTTTCACGTCTCGCTTCTCTGGGATCGCCTGGTCGACGGCCAACTGCTCGATCCAGTGGTCGCCGCGCGCTGGCTCGGCGCCATTGCGCTGACCGCTGGTCTGGTCGCGCTTCGACGCCGCGGCGTGTCGCTCGTTGCGGGCCGTCGCGCGCTGGTGGTCTGGCTGCTCGTCGTCTTCCTGCACTGGAGCGCGAAGCCGGCGGTTGCCGTCGCGGATGACGGCCAGCCCTCGACGTCGGACCTGATCTTCGTCGTCCCCTCGACCGCCGCGGCTGCCCTCGTCGGCCTCGGCCTGCTCGTCGCCACCTTCGCGGCCAGCCGCGTGCGGCGTCCGGCGCTTGCTTGCCTCTGTACGATGGAGCCGAGCGACGCTGGCCGGACCGCCTCGGGATGGCGACCGTCAGCGGCCGCGCGCGCTCCGCCCTTCCGGTTCGTCTGACGTTCGCGCCGCTGACAACCCGTTGGTCGCGGCGTATCCCGTAGAACAGTAGACATCGGCGGCTCAGCGCGGATTTCGTGTCGCGCGTGGCACGCCGCGGATCCGGCCACAGGGCCGGCCCCGGAGGCATCGGATGCACCTCCTGCTCGTAGGCATGGACCATCACACGGCGCCGCTGGCCGAACGCGAGGCGCTCGCGCTCGGCGAAGTCGAGGCGCGCGCGGTGCTCGAGCGCGCGACGGCGTGCCCCGAGATTCGGGAGTCGGTCGTGCTGTCGACGTGCAATCGCACCGAGTTCTACGTGGCCACCGACGACGTCGCCGCGGCCCGGCGGGCGCTGCGCGGCGTCGTGGAAGCCACCAGGGGCCTGGACCTGCTCGCGCCGACATCCTCGCTCTACGAACGCACGGATGCGTTGGCGGTGACGCATCTGTTCCGCGTCGCCTCGGGCATCGAGTCGATGATCGTCGGCGAGCCGCAGATTCTGAGCCAGGTGAAGGACGCGCACGCCCACGCGCGCAGCGGCGGCGCGACGGGGCCATGGCTGGATCGTCTGTTCGAATCGGCGCTCAGGACCGGCAAGCGCGCGCGTGCGGAGACGGCGATCGGCGTCGGCGTGGTCTCGGTCGCCTCGGCCGCCTGTGAGCTGGCGCGGCGGCACATCGATCGCCTGGACGAGCGCTCGGTGCTCGTCATCGGCGTCGGCGAGACCAGCCGCATCGCCGCGACGCACGTGACCCACTACTCGCCGCGCGTGACGATTGCCAACCGGACGCTGGATCGCGCCAGAGCGCTGGCCGATCAGATCGGCGCGTCGGCCATCGGACTGGACGACCTGCCGAACGCGCTGGCGTCGGCCGATCTCGTCTTCACCGCGACGTCGGCGCCGCATCGCGATCGTCACGACGGAGGCCGTCCGACGCGCGATGGCCGGGCGCGCAGACCGGAAGATGGTGGTCGTCGACGTCGCCGTCCCCCGCGACGTCGACGCAGACGTCAGCGCCATTCCCGGCGTCGTGCTCCACACGATCGACGACATCCAGAGCGTGGTCGACCACAATCTCGCGATGCGCGCCGGCGAAGTGCCTCGCGTCGAGCACGTGATCGCCGATGAAGCCGCGCGGTTCGATGCCTGGGGCCGCGCCCGCGTGGCGCGCGCGCAGACGCCCGCCCCGCTGCCGCAGGCGGGCCATGTCGTTGCCTGAACGTCGCCTGCGCGTCGGCACGCGTTCGAGCCGGCTCGCGCTCTGGCAGACCGATCACGTCGTCGAGCGCCTCGAGCGCGCGTGGCCGGGCCTGGTGGTCGAGCGTGTGACGATGTCGACGCTCGGCGACCGGGACACGACTCGTCCGCTGTCCCGCATCGGCGACAAGGGCCTCTTCACCAAAGACCTCGAGGACGGCCTTCGCGGCGGCACGATCGATCTCGCCGTGCACAGCCTGAAGGACCTGCCGACCGAACCGCCTGCCGGCCTGCGCCTGGGCGCGATCCTCGCGCGCGAGGACTCGCGCGATGCGCTCGTCGCGCCCGCGGGCGTTCGCCTGGCAGCGCTCCCGACTGGCGCGCGGATCGGCACGTCGTCTCTGCGGCGGCAGGCGCAGATCGCGGCGCTCAGGCCAGACCTGCGGATCGTCGACCTGCGCGGCAACGTGCCGACGCGGGTCGAGAAGGTGCGCTCCCGGCGAGATCGACGCCGCGGTCCTTGCGCTCGCGGGACTGCGACGCCTGAATCTCGAATCCGAGGTCGCCGAGATCTTCGACGCCGATCGCCTGGTTCCCGCGCCCGGTCAGGGCGCCGTCGCCGTCCAGATACGCGCGAACGACGAGGCGCTGGCGTCGCTGCTGGCGCCGCTGAACGACGAGACCGCGGCGATTGAAACGACCGCCGAGCGCGCGCTGCTTGGGTTCCTCGAGGGCGGCTGCCAGGTGCCTGTCGGCGCGCTCGCGCGTCGCGGCGCGGCCAACGAGCTTCATCTCGTCGGACTCGTCGCCAGCCTCGACGGACGCTCCACGATCCGTCGCGACGCGCGCGCCGTCGTCACGAGCGTGGAAGACGCGGGCGCGCTTGGCGAGGCGCTGGCGCGCGACATGCTCGATGCCGGCGCGCGAGAGATCCTGGCGGTCATCCGCCAGGGCGTTCTGCCGGCGTCGAGGCCGAACGGAGACCTGTCGTGAGCCCCCGGCCGCGCGTCGCGAACACGCGGGATGAACCGGCCGGCGGGCCGCTGGCGGCCGCGCTCGAGTCCGTGGGTCTCGAGTCGTGGCGTGCGCCGACGGTGCACATCGCGCCACCGGAGAATCCTGACGAGCTGACGCAGGCGCTTGCCTCGCTCGACCGGATGGACTGGGTGGTCTTCACGAGCGCGCACGCCGTCGACGCGTGCTGCGACCATCTCGAGTGGCGGCGCGCCGTGGACGTCGGCGCGATTCCGCGCCTCGCCGCCGTCGGACGGGCGACGGCCGCGCGACTTGCGGAATTCGGGCACGTCGCCGACTGCGTGCCGGACGAGTCCGGCGCGTCGTCGCTCGCGTCCGCGCTCATCGAGCGGACCGGGACCCTCTCAGGGACGCGCGTCCTCTGGCCGCGTGCCGACATCGCGCGCCGCACGCTGGCCCTCGCGCTCGCGCGAGCGGGCGCCGTCGTGGTCGCGCCCGTCGCGTATCGCACGCAGCCGGTGCCGGCCTCGTCGCTGGCGTCGCTCGTGGCGGAGATCCGCTCCGGGCACCTCGACGCGATTGTGTTCTGCTCGCCATCGAGCGCGGAGCATCTCGCGCGAACGCTGGGGCTCGACGGCCTCGGTCCGCTCGTGGAAAACCTCCTCGTCGCGTCGATTGGGCCGACAACGACCGCAGCGCTCGCGGCGCTGGGCGCGCCGCCTCAGGTCGAGGCGGCGACGCCGTCGGCGTCCGCGCTTGCCACGGCGCTTGCCGCACGGCTCCTGCGATCGGAGAAACGCGCGTGAGCTTCCCCGGCCATCGTCATCGCCGCCTGAGGCGCACCGACGCGATTCGGCGGCTCGTGCGCGAAACTCGCCTTTCGCCAGAGCAATTCGTCGCGCCGCTCTTCGTGTGCACGGGCGAGAACGTCCGTCGCGAAATCGCCGCGATGCCGGGCTGCTTCCAGCTGAGCCCCGATCTGATCGTCGCCGAGGCGCGCGAGCTGGCCGCGCTCGGCGTTCCCGCCGTGATCCTCTTCGGCATCCCGGATCGCAAGGACGCCGACGGCACGGCCGCCGCCGATCCCGACGGACCGGTGCCGCAGGCGCTGGCCGCCCTGGCGCGCGAGGTTCCGTCGATCTCGCGATGGGCCGACGTGTGCCTGTGCGAGTACACCGACCACGGGCACTGCGGCCCGATCGTGACGGGCCACGACGGGCAGCCCGAGATCAGCAACGACAAGGCGCTGCCGAGACTGGCTGCCGCGGCGCTGGCTTACGCGAAGGCTGGCGCGGACGTCGTCGCGCCGTCGGACATGATGGACGGCCGCATCGGCGCCGTGCGCGCGGCGCTCGACGGGGTCGGACGAGACGACGTCACGATCGTGTCGTATGCGGCGAAGTACGCGTCGGCGTTCTATGGACCGTTCCGTGAAGCCGCAGGGTCCGCGCCGTCATTCGGCGATCGCCGCAGCTACCAGATGGACCCGGCCAACGCGCGCGAGGCGCTCAAGGAAGTGGCCACCGATCTCGAGGAAGGCGCCGACGTCGTCATGGTGAAGCCGGCGCTCGCCTATCTCGACATCATCTGGCGCGTGAAGGAGCGGTTCGACGTGCCGGTGGCTGCCTACAACGTCTCGGGCGAGTACTCGATGGTGAAGGCCGCGGGCCGGCTTGGCTGGATCGACGAGCCGCGCGCGATGATGGAGATGCTCACCGGGATCCGCCGCGCGGGCGCCGACATCATCCTCACGTATTTCGCGAAGGAGGCGGCGCGCCTGCTCGCATGAGCGGCGGCCGCATCGCATGAAGACGACGACCGGAGATCAGACGATTCCCGCGAGCCAGGCGCTGTTCGCCCGCGCCGAGCAGGTGCTCCCCGGCGGCGTGAACTCGCCCGTGCGCGCCTACCGCGCCGTCGGCGGCACGCCGCGATTCATCACGCGCGCCCAGGGCTCGCGCGTCTGGGACGCAGACGGCAACGAGCTGATCGACTACGTCGGGGCCTGGGGACCGATGATCCTCGGCCATCGCCCGCCGGCCGTGATCGCCGCGATCGAACGGCAGCTCGCGTCCGGTCTCGCGTTCGGCGCGCCGACGGCGCTGGAAGTCGACATGGCGGAGACGATCGCGCGTCTCGTGCCGTCAATCGAGATGGTGCGCCTCGTCAGCTCCGGCACGGAGGCGACGATGGCGGCCGTCCGGCTCGCCCGAGCCGTCACCGGACGCGCGCGGATCATCAAGTTCGAAGGCTGCTATCACGGCCACGGCGACAGCTTTCTCGTAAAGGCGGGCTCCGGCGCCGCGACGTTCGGCACACCGGACAGCCCGGGCGTGACGCCGTCGACGGCCCGCGACACCCTGACGGCGCGCTTCAACGACGCTGGCTCGGTCCGCGAGCTCTTCGCGTCGCATCCCGCCGAGGTCGCCGCGGTGATCGTCGAGCCCGTCGTCGGCAACATGGGCGTCGTCGAGCCGGCGTGGGGGTTCCTGCAGGACCTGAGGGACCTGTGTTCCGCCGAAGGCGCGCTGCTCATCTTCGACGAGGTGATGACGGGCTTCCGCGTCGCGCGCGGTGGCGCGCAGGAGCGGTACGGCATCACGCCCGATCTCACGACGCTGGGCAAGGTGATCGGCGGCGGCATGCCGGTGGGCGCCTACGGCGGTCGCCGCGATCTGATGCAACAGATCTCCCCCGCCGGTCCCGTCTACCAGGCCGGGACGATGTCGGGGCATCCGGTGGCGATGGCGGCAGGCCTGGCGACGCTCGAGATCATCGAGCGGGACCCCGGCTTCTACGAGGGCCTCGAGACGCTCGGCGCGGCGCTCGAGCGCGGCGTGAGCGAAGCCATCGACACGACCGCCGAGCGCTGCCGGCTTGCCCGCGTGGGCTCGATGTGGACGCTCTTCTTCACGGGCCATCAGGTGACCGACTGGACGACCGCGGCCACGGCCGATCGCGCGCGGTACGGCCGGTTCTTCCACGCGATGCTGTCGCGCGGCATCTCGCTGGCGCCGTCGCAGTTCGAGGCCAACTTCATCTCGGCGGCGCACACGGCGGTGGACATCGCCGCGACCGTCGATGCGATTGCGGGCGCGCTCGAGGAGACCCGTGGCTGAGACGCCCGCCGCCACGCTGCCGCTCTTCCAGCGCGCGTGCCTCGGCGAGCGCGTCGAGCGCACGCCGATCTGGATCATGCGGCAGGCCGGCCGGTATCTGCCGGAGTACCGCGCGCTCAGGGAGCGTCACGATTTCCTGACGTCGTGCCGGACGCCGGAGCTGGCCTGCGAGATCACGCTGCAACCGGTGCGTCGCCTGGAAGTGGACGCGGCGATCCTGTTTTCAGACATCCTCGTGCCGCTGCCGGGCATGGGCGTCGACGTGACGTTCAACCCCGGGCCGCACCTCGCACGGACCATCCGCACCGAGTCCGACGTCCGCGGGCTCGTCGTGCCGGACCCGCGCGAGTCCATGGGCTACGTGCTCGACGCGGTGAAGCTGACGCGCGCCGAGCTCGCCGGACGCACGCCGCTCATCGGGTTCGCCGGCGCGCCGTTCACCGTGGCGACGTATCTGGTCGAGGGCGGCGGGTCGAAATCGTTCAGCGCGATCAAGTCGCTGCTCTTCAGCGCGCCCGCGGTGGCGCACGAACTGCTCGGCATCTGCGCCGACACCGCTGGCGAGTATCTCGCGGCGCAGGTGGACGCGGGCGCCGACGCCGCGATGCTCTTCGACACGTGGGCAGGGCTGCTGTCCCCGGCGGATTTCGACACGTTCGCACTGCCCTACGTGCGGCGCGTCCTCCAGCGCGTGCAGGCTGCCGCGGCCCGCGCCGGTCGCGTGGTGCCGCGGATCTACTACGCCGGGAACGCCGGCGGGTGGATCGATCGCTGCCGCGACATCGGCGCCGACGTCATCGGCCTCGACTGGCGCCTGGACCTCGACCGCGCGCGGCGGAGCCTGCCGGGCCTGACGCTCCAGGGCAATCTCGATCCGGCGGTCCTGCTCGGCACGCGCGAGCTGATTCGCGAGCGGGCCTCGGCCGTGCTCGACGCCGCGGGCCCCGCAGGGCACGTGTTCAACCTCGGGCACGGCATCCTGCCCGAGACCTCTCCGGATCACGCCCGCTTCCTCGTGGACACCGTGCGCGAGCTGTCGGCGAGGCGCGCGTCATGACGCCAGGCTCGCCGGCGCCGCTTCGCGTGATCGGGCGTCCACGGGAAGACGAGAGCGCCGAAGTCCGCGCGCTTCGAGGAGATCGTCGCGCTCATCCGGCGCTACGACCGGCCTGGTCCGCGCTACACGTCGTACCCGACGGCGGTCGAGTTCTCGAATGCCTTCGACGAGCCCGCCTATCGCGCGCAGCTGGCTCGTGCCGCGGCGAGCGACGAACCGCTGTCGCTCTATCTGCACCTGCCGTTCTGCGAGGAGCGCTGCTCGTTCTGCGGCTGCTCGGTCATCATCACCAAGAAGCGCGACGTCGCGGCGCACTATCTCGACTACCTGCACCGCGAGATCGCGATGCTGGCCGAGTCGCTCGCGGGGCGGCGGAAGGTCGTCCAGTACCCACTGGGGCGGCGGCACGCCGACCTATCTCTCGCTCGACGAGATTGCGGCGCTGCAGGCCACGGTCGAACGCCACTTCGACGTCCAGCCTGGCGCGGAAGTCGCGATCGAAGTCGACCCGCGCGTGACGTCGTTCGATCAGCTCGCGCTGCTCGCGCGCCTCGGGTTCAACCGGCTCTCCTTCGGCGTGCAGGACTTCGCGCACGACGTGCAGGTGGCGGTGAACCGGGTGCAGTCCGAGTCCGAGACGCGGGCGCTGTTCGATGAAGGCCGCCGGCTCGGCTTCCACTCGATCAACCTCGATCTGATCTACGGCCTTCCGTTTCAGACGCGCGCGTCGTTCGCCCGCACGGTCGACACGGTCGTCAGCATGCGACCCGACCGCGTGGCGGTCTACTCCTACGCACACGTGCCGTGGATTCGCGGGAATCAGAAGACGATCGACCCGAAGGACCTTCCGCCCGCCGAGCAGAAGGTCGAGCTCTTCGCCGAGGCGATGGAGCGGTTCCTGGCCGCCGGCTATCGGCAAATCGGCATGGATCACTTCGCGCTGCCGGACGACGAGCTGGCGCGCGCGTCGGCGGCGGGAACGCTGCATCGCAACTTCATGGGCTACACGACCCGGCCGGCCGCCGACATGGTGGCGTGCGGCGTCTCGGGTATCGGGGACGTCAGCGGCGCCTTCGCGCAAAACGTGAAGAAGCTGTCGACCTACTACGAGGCGCTCGATGCGGGCCGCTTCCCGATCGAGCGCGGCTACCGCCTCGACGCGGACGACCGCGTCCGCCGGGACGTGATCGCCAACCTGATGTGCAACTTCCACGTGGACGTCGCCGCCACCGAGGCACGACAGGGCATCGACTTCGGCGCCTACTTCGCGCGCGAGATCGACGAGCTCCGCTCGGGAGCCGAGGCCGACGGGTTCGTGACGATCGGCCAGGGCCGCATCGACGTCACCGGCCTCGGCCGGCTCTTCGTGCGGAACGTCGCGATGGTGTTCGACCGGCATCTGCGAGAGAAGGTGAAGGGCGACACGCCGGTCTTCTCTCGCACCGTGTGATCGTGGAGCCGTGTCCCGCGTAGCAGTCATCGGGGCCGGTCTCGCCGGCCTCGCGTGCGCGCATCGCCTCCTGACGACGACCCGCCACGACGTCGTCGTCCTCGAAGCCTCTGACAGAGTCGGCGGATATCTCCGCACGTCGCGCGAAGCCGGCTATCTGGTCGAGTCGGGCCCGAACGGGTTTCTGGACAACGCGCCGGACACGCTCGCGCTGGTGCGAGAGCTCGATCTGAATGGCGAGCTCCTGCCGAGTCAGGACCAGGCGCGCCGGCGATTCGTCTTCCGTGACGGACGACTCCGGCTGTTGCCCGGAACGCCCGGCGCGTTCCTCCGCTCGGACATCCTCTCGGCAGGCGCCAAGCTCAGGATCGCGTGCGAGCCGTTCGCGCAAGGGCGTCCCGACGGCGACGAGACGATCCACGCGTTCGCGGCGCGCAGGCTCGGCGCAGAAGCCGCGGACGTCCTCGTCGACCCGATGGTGTCTGGCATCTTCGCCGGCGACGCACGGCAGCTGTCGTTGCGGGCGTCGTTTCCGAAGATGTGGGAGCTCGAGGAGGCGCACGGCGGCCTGTTCCGCGCGCTGCTCGCGCGGCGCCGCAAGGTCAAGGCATCCGGCGCGCCGGTCGGCTCCCCGCTCGGGAAGCTGACGTCGTTCCGGAACGGCATCGAGACGCTGCCGCGTGCGCTCGAGTCGGCGCTCGGCCCTCGAGTTCGCGCACGAACCCGCGTCGCCGGCCTGTCGCAGACATCCTCGGGCTGGACGCTCGCGCTCGACGCCGGCGACTCACTTCACGCGGACCACGTCGTCCTCGCGGCCTCGCCGGCCGCCGCCGCAAACCTGATCGCGGCGCTCGAGCCGTCGCTCGCGGCGACGCTCGTCCAGATCCCGAGTGCCCCGATTGCGGTCATCGCGCTCGGCTTCGACGCCGAGTCGTTGCGTCATCCGCTCGACGGCTTCGGGTTTCTCGTGCCGCGCGGGCAGGGGCCACGCATTCTCGGCGCGCTCTGGGAGTCGAGCGTCTATGCCGGGCCGCGCCGATGAGGGCCGCGCGCTCATTCGGGTGATGGCCGGCGGCGCACACGACCCGGGCTTCGTGAGCCTCGGCGACGATGAGGCCATCGGGCTCGTCCGCCGCGATCTCCGCGTGACGATGGGCGTGACGGCGGATCCGCAGATGACGCGCGTGATTCGTCACCACGAAGGGATCCCGCAGTACACCGTCGGTCATCTCGACCGCGTCGCGACCATCGACGCGGCTCTCGCTCGGCTGCCGGGCCTCCACCTGACGGGCCATGGCTACGGCGGCGTCGGCATCAACTACGTGATCGCCAACGCACGCGCGCTTGCGGATCGCCTCGTTTCCTGATCCGGAATCCGTAGCGCAGGCCTTCAGGCCTGCGGTCTTTGAAGTCGCGATGTCAGCGTGACGCAATCCCGACATCCATTCCGGTAATCGGTTTCCGCGTAAGATAACCGGGCTCATTTCACGCTTACGGAGATCCCCATGACCGTTCGAGTTCGAACCCTGGCCGGCCTGACGCTGGCGCTCGTCGTCGGCGTCGTCGCCGCGCCCAGGACCGCGCCCGTGCCGGCGCAGGCCAAGCTCCTCGCGTTCAACGCGCAGGCCAAGGCCCTCCTCGCGAAGATGACGCTCGAGGAGAAGGTCGCGCAGATGACGCAGCCCGATCAGCTCTTCATCAAGGACGCCACCGAGGTCGACAAGTACGGCTTCGGCTCGGTGCTGAGCGGCGGCGACTCGGATCCGAAGACCAACACGGTCGAGGACTGGGGCGCGATGTACGAGAAATACCAGGCGCACGCGCTGAAGTCGCGCCTGAAGATTCCGCTCCTCTACGGCGTCGACGCGATACACGGGCACAGCAACGTCATCGGCGCGGTGATGTTCCCGCACAACGTCGGCCTGGGCGCCACGCGCGACGCGAAGCTCGTCGAGAAGATCGGCCGCATCACGGCGGAAGAAGTCCGCGCCACCGGCATCAACTGGGTCTTCTCGCCGTGCGTCACCGTGCCGCGCGACGATCGCTGGGGACGCGCCTACGAAGGCTTCAGCGAGGATCCGGCCGTCGTCGCCGAGCTCGGTGAGGCCGCGGTCCGCGGGCTGCAGGGCGCCAACCTCGCCGCGCCCGGCAGCGTGCTCGCCTGCGCCAAGCACTATCTCGCCGACGGCGGCACCGTCTACGGGACGGGCATTCCGAATTCGACGCAGCCCGGCGGCCACTACCCGAACGACCAGGGCGACACGCAGCTGTCCGAAGCCGACCTGCGCCGGATCCACATGCAGGGCTACATCACCGCGATCCGCGCGGGGGTCGCGACCATCATGCCGTCCTACAGCAGCTGGAACGGCGAGAAGATGTCGGGCCACAAGTACCTGCTCACCGACGTCCTGAAGAAGGAACTCGGCTTCGAGGGCTTCCTGATCTCGGACTACAACGCGCTCGACGCGCTGCCCGGCGACTTCTCCGCGCAGATCGAGAAGTCGATCAACGCGGGCATGGACATGGTGATGGTGCCCGAGAAGTACATCGACTTCATGCATCGCCTCGTGTCGCTCGTGAAGGACGGCCGCGTGCCGATGTCGCGCATCGACGACGCGGTGGTGCGCATCCTGCGCGTGAAGTTCGCGATGGGCCTGATGCAGCCCGGCAAGAGCTTCAAGATCGACCCGACGTACTTCAACGACTTCGGCGGCGCCGCGCACAAGGCCGTCGCGCGGCAGGCCGTCCGGGAGTCGCTGGTGCTGCTGAAGAACGAGCACAACGCGCTGCCGATTGCGCGGACCGCCAAGCGCATTCACGTGGCCGGCGTCAGCGCCAACGACATCGGCAACCAGAACGGCGGCTGGACGATTCGCTGGCAGGGCCAGGGCGGCGCGGTCACCACAGGCACCACGGTGCTCGGCGCGATTCAGCAGCTGGCCGCACCGCAGACGAAAGTCACCTACTCGGCGGACGGCACGGGCGCCGAGGGCGCCGACGTCGCGGTGGTGGTGATCGGCGAGACGCCGTATGCCGAGATGATGGGCGACCGCCGCGATCTGGCGCTCTCCGAGAGCGACATGACGACGATCGCCAACGCGAAGAAGGCCGGCATCCCGGTCGTCGTCGTGCTCTTCTCGGGGCGTCCGCTCATCATCAACGGCGCGCTGGAGCAGGCCGACGCCTTCATCGCGGCCTGGCTGCCGGGCACCGAAGGCCTGGGCATCGGCGACGTGCTGTTCGGCGACTACAAGCCGACGGGCAAGCTGCCCGTGAGCTGGCCGAAGTCGATGGCACAGATCCCGATCAACGTCGGCGACGCCAACTACGACCCGCTGTTTCCGTTCGGCTTTGGTCTGACCTTCTAGGCGGCGTCTCTTGAAGTAGCCCGCCGGACCGACTAGGATTGCCGATGAGTTCGCTCATCCCAGGGAGGATCCGTATGTTGCGTTTTGCAGCAGCCCTCGCCATCGTCGCTCTGGTCGCCGCGCCTCTTCGCGCGGCCGACACGACGATGACCGCGAAGGGCACCGTCAAGACCGTCGCCGCTCGACAGTCTCACCATCACCGACAGCGCCAAGAAGGACTGGACCTTCAAGATCGATTCGCAGACGAAGGTCGTCGCCAGCGGCGGCTCGCACAAGACCGCCGACACGAAGGCGATGGGCAAGACCCCGGAAATCACCGACCTCGTCAAGACCGGCGGGAAGGTCACCGTGAAGTATCACGACCTCGGCGGCGGCGCGATGCATGCCGCGGAAGTTCGTGTGAACTAGCAGTTCCCGACCGCCGCGCCTCCCGATCCCCTCGGGCGACGCGGCGGTCAGCAGGTTGACCAGCCCCGACGGCGGGGGGTACGCTGGTCGTTTATGGATCGTTACGCCGGCCTTCCTCCTCTGCCCGATCGCCTCGGGCGTCTTCGTGAGCTCGCGCTGGACCTCTGGTGGAGCTGGAACCCCGACGCGCGTCAGGTATTCCGCTCGCTCGACTACCCGCTCTGGCGCAAGACCGCGCACAACCCGGTGCACATGCTGCGGACCGTGCCCCAGGCGACGCTCGAGAAGGCCGCGGCCGATGCTCGATTCGTCGAGCGCTACGACCGCGCGATCGCCGGGCTCGACGCCGCGCGCCACGCAAGCAACACCTGGTGGAGCCGCACCTTCCCCGAGACGACGCAGCACTCGATCGCGTACTTCTCGGCCGAGTTCGCGCTGCACCAGTCGCTGCCGATCTACGCCGGCGGCCTGGGCGTGCTCGCGGGCGATCACTGCAAGGAAGCCAGCGACCTCGGAGTGCCGCTCATCGGCGTCGGGTTCATGTACCCGCAGGGATACTTTCACCAGCATCTCACCGCGGACGGCTGGCAGCAGGAGAGCTACGAAAAGCTGAACTGGGAAGACGCGCCGATCGAGCCGGCGACGACGGCCGACGGATCTCCGGTGCTGGTGCCGGTGCCGCTCGGCGATCGGTCGGTGCTCGTGCAGGTCTGGCGCGTCCGTCTCGGCCGCGCGAAGCTCTATCTGCTGGACACGGATCTCGAGGAAAACGCGCCGTGGGACCGGCAGCTCTCCGCCCGCCTCTACGGGGGCGACCGCGAGATGCGCGTCCAGCAGGAGATCGTGCTCGGCATCGGCGGCGTCCGCGCCCTTCGAGCGCTCGGGACGTACCCGGCCGTGTATCACCTCAACGAAGGCCACGCCGGGTTCGTCGTCCTGCAGCGGATCCGCGAGCAGATCGATCGCGGACGGAGCTTCGACGAGGCGCTCGCCGAGGTCCGCCAGACGACGGTCTTCACGACGCACACCCCGGTGCCCGCGGGCCACGACGCTTTCCCGTTCCACCTCGTCGAACAGCACCTGGCCAGCGCGTGGGGGCCGCTCGGCGAGCATCGCGGCCGGTTCCTCGCCCTCGGCGAATACGACAACGGCCATGGCGCGCAGTTCAACATGACCGCCCTCGCCCTTCGATCGTCAGGGGCCGTGAATGCCGTGAGCCAGCTGCATGGCGAAGTGACGCGCGCGATGTGGGCGCCGATCTGGCCGGGCACCGAGCCCGAGAAAGTGCCGGTCGCCGGACTCACCAACGGCGTGCACGCGCCGACGTGGATGTCCACGGACATCACACGGCTCTTCGAGAAATACATCGGGCCCGACTGGGTCGACCACCACGACGACCCCGCCTTCTGGGACAAGGTGATGGACATCCCGGACGAAGAGCTGTGGGCCGTGCGCTCGGCGCTCCGCCATCACCTCTTCGCGTTCATCCGCGAGCGCGCGCGCCGGCTCTGGTCGGAGGAGCGGGCGGGCGCCGGCCGCGTCCTCGCCGCGGGTCCGGTGCTCGACGACCACGTGCTGACGATTGGCTTCGCGCGCCGCTTCGCCACCTACAAGCGGCCCGCGCTGATCTTCCGCGACCCCGAACGGCTCGCGCGGATTCTGACGCAGCCCGGCAGGCCCGTGCAGCTCGTCTTCGCAGGCAAGGCGCATCCAGCCGACGACGGCGGCAAGCACTTCCTGCAGAGCGTGTACCAGAAGGCGCTCGACCCCGCGTTTGCCGGACGCGTCGCGTTCGTCGAGGACTACGACCTGCACGTCGCGCACTTCCTCGTGCAGGGATGCGACGTGTGGCTGAACAACCCGCGCAAGCCGCTCGAGGCCAGCGGCACGAGCGGGATGAAGGCCTGCATGAACGGCGTGCCGCAGCTGAGCATCGGCGACGGCTGGTGGGCCGAGGGCTACACCGGCAGGAACGGCTGGCTGATCGAGGGCCACGCGCCCGCCAACGACGAAGGCGCGAGTGATGCCGCCGACGCCGAAGCCCTCTACCACCTGCTCGAGACCGACGTCGTCCCGGCGTTCTACGACCGCGACGACGCGGGCATTCCCCGGCGGTGGCTGCGCGTGGTGAAGGAGGCGATCCGCTCGGTGACGCCGGCCTTCTCGACGCGGCGCATGGTGAAGGATTACGTGAACCGGATGTACGGCCCGGCGATGCGTCAGCCGATTTCGCGATAGGATCGATCAGATGTCACGCACCAAAGCCCTGGCCAAGGCCCGTTGCGCGCTCTGCGGCGCCAAGGACGTGTCCGAGCCGCGCGGCGAAGAGAAGTACTGCCGCGACTGCTGGGACAAGAAGATCGCGGTCGAGGAAATCGTCGCGCGCGAGTTCGCGCTGAAGCGGTACATCCGCGCGCACAGCGCCGAGAAGTACCTCGTCTACCACTCGACGCTGAAGCGCCCGTGCGGCCAGATCATCGTCATCGACGACGGGTACGATCTGTTCCTGTCGCTGGTGCTCTATCCGAGCTTCGGCTGGGACGAGAGCGCGTACCACCTCGAGGGCGATCCCGAAGCGCGGACGTTCGCCGAGATCCTCGTCGACGTCATCGCCACCGAGGTCATCGAGCCCTGGGGTGGCGGCAAGTGGCACCTGGAGATTTTCCGATCGGTCAGCCCCGAGCCTGAGGACTGGAACGGAGAGATGTGAGCCGGGCGTCGAGGCGCTCGGCCACGCCGCCGAAGAACGGCAGGTGAATCGGAGCGCCGCGCAGCACCTGCACGAGACACACCGCCCACAGGACGAACCCGCCAATCAGGATGCCCTGCGCCACGCGCTGCAGGACGAAGAAGCCGTCCGCCGAGACGATCAGCGCCACGAAGCTGCCCAGCCAGCACGTCAGCCACGCCAGAAAGACCGTTCCGAACGCCACCAGCGACTGCATGCCGTGGAACCGGACGTCGGGACGATCGCGCTCGACCAGCCAGATCACCGCGCCGCTCGCCCACCAGGCCGAGTAGGCAATGGCCGACGCCACGCGCGAGTTCGGGCCGAGCGGCGGCGCCGGCTCGGCCATCAGCGGATCCTGAACTGCACGGTGCGCGACACCGACGGCGGGTTCTTCCCGGCGCGCGACTTCGCCTGCACGGTCAGCAGGTAGATGCCCGGCGCGAAGTCCTTGGTCGCGATCCGCGCCGAGTGGCCGTAGCCGCCCGGCTTGCCGTTGAGCTCGCTCGACTGGCGCTCCTCGTTGGTCGAGAAGACCGTCTTGTCGTCCTCGCTCACGACGATGGTCGTGATGTCCACCGAGTGCGGCGTCTTCGGGTCGTTGTCGTACACCTCGGCGAACACCGCCAGCTCGTCGCCGCGCGGGAATTCGCGCTGCGCGGTCGGCGGCGCGGGAAGCGCGGCCTTGAGCACTTCGTCCATCTTCACGGTCGCGATGCGGCTCTGGTACGCCGAGGCGATCGCGACCCCGCTCATCGTCAACGGGTCCTTTGTGAAGTCGGGCACGTCGAGGTCGTAGTTGACCGTGCCGACCTTCCCGCTGCCGCCTTCCCTCGCCGCGATACGCAGCTGATACCGCCCCGGCGGCACGTGCAGGCGCGTGCCGACGCGCACGCCTGTCGAGACGAACTTGCCCTGGTTCTCCGGCTTCAGCGCGAAATTGACGAAGTTGCGGTCGCCGCCGCGGATCTTGCCCTGGTAATCCACGGCAATCGTCGAGACCTCGAGGTCGCTGAGGAACTTGCCGTCCTTGTTCTCGAACGCGAACGATCCGCCCTCTGCTTCGACCGTGACCGAGACGTCGGTGTCGGGCGCAGTGCCCTTGAACGGCGCCGCGAAGGCGTGGAGTTTCATGCCGGACATCGGCACCGGGCTGTCGAGCGCCTCGCGCACCTGCGGCGAGGTCTGATCGCCGGCCGGCACCTTCGGCTTCTCGGGCGCCCTGCCACGCGGCGCCGAATATCCGCGCCGCGCGTGGACTTCGAGGCCGGGCTTCTTCATCTTCACTTCGATGCGCCGGAACCCGCCGTCGCGGCGATCGTTCTTCGGGTAGTAGCCCAGCACGTAGTAGGCGCTGTTGTCCTTGACGACGCGCGTGAAGGCGTTGGTGAAGTCGTTCTGGTTCACCGCGGCGTAGCCGCCGGTTTCTTCGGACAGCGTCCGCAGGCTGTTCTGCGCCTGCCGCAGCGAGTCGTTGAACGACTGCAGCGTGAGACCGCTGTTCGGATCGGCCGGGAACCCGCCCGACACCTCGATCTGCTCGTCGGCGAGCGACGTCAGGCCGCGCGGATCGATCGAGTAGATCGCCACGTCCGAGCGCGTCGCCGACGCGATGACGTCTTTCGTCTTCTCGACGACCGTCGACGCTTCGCGCTTGTTGAAGTCGTAGATGTCGTAGTCGATGCCTTCGCTGAAGAAGACAATCGCCTTGCGGCGGCCGCGGATGCTGGCGACCCAGTCGGAGATTCGCGTGAGCGTCTCGAGCGTCATGCGCGCGTCGTAGCCGCGCTCCATGTCGAGCGGATCGTCGATCTTCTGCGTGTTGTTGCTCGGCCCCACGGGCACGGCCTGCTGATTCTGGTAGGCGTCGAGGCGCGCCTGCGTCTCGGACTGGATCTTCTGGCCGGTGAAGTTGTTCACCGCGCGCAGCAGCAGCGCCTTGCTGCTGGTGAACTCCTGCGTCGCGCTCACCTGCCCGCCGGTCGTGACGATGGCGGCGATGTCGTTGCTCGCCATGTAGTTGTTGATGAACTGCGCGGCCGCCTTCTTCACCAGCGGGCTGCGCAGCGCGGCGGTCTGCTTGTCGTCGAGGATGATCACGTAGACGCGCCCGTCGAACGGGCGGGCGTTGGTCACGACGTCGGGCGGGATCGCCTTGGTCGCCTGCAGCGGCAGCGGCTCGGGCTTCTCGATCGGCAGGTTCACCTGGGTGAACGCCGAGATGTCCTGCTTGACGCCGTCCTCGTAGATGTCGAAGTCCTCCCGCTTCAGGCCCGAGACGAACTGTCCCTGCCGATCGACGACCGAGGCATCGACCTCGACGTAGTTGACCTCGACCTTGAAGGTGACGCCGGACTGGTCCGGCGGGGGACCGCCGGCGGGAGACTGCCTGGCGGCGAGGGCGGCGACGCTGGCGAGAACGACGGCGGCGAGGAGTCCTGAGAAACGTTTCGACATAAATGAGATCGGCTCGGGGGCGCGGGCAACCATCCATTATTTCCCAATTCGATTCGCCGGCCGATGGCCGCGGCCAGCCCTGGCTCGCCCTGTCGTACTGACGTTCAGCTCGTCCCTGCGGCCGTCCCGGCATCAGAGGCGTGCCCGCTGGCGGGCCGCGGCCTCGGGACCGGACGTATACTGGACTCCATGGCACTCGACATCGCCGCCGTGCAGGCGGCGCTCGCCGAGGACGGTCTCGACGGCTGGCTCCTCTACGATTTCCACGGCAGCAACCCGATCGCGCGCTCGCTGGCCGGACTGAACGGCGGCGGCAAGATGACGACGCGGCGCTGGTACTACCTGGTCCCGCGCATCGGATCGCCGCGCGCGCTCGTGCACGCCATCGAGCCGAACACGCTCGACACGCTCCCCGGGGACAAGACCCTGTACGCGGGACGCGAAGCGCTGGCGCAGGGCCTCGACCACCTCGTCGAAGGCCTGGGACGCGTGGCGATGGAATACTCGCCCGAGAACGCGATCCCGTATCTGGCGCGCGTCGATGCCGGCACCGTGGAGTCTGTCCGAAAGCGCGGCGTCGAAGTGGTCTCGTCCGGCGATCTCGTCCAGCGGTTCGTCGCGCTGTGGGACGCCGCGGCCCTGGAATCGCACCTGGCGGCCTCGGCCGCGCTCTACCGGGTGAAAGATCGCGCCTTCGCGGCCATCCGCGAGCGTCTGGCCGCCAGCACGCCGACCAGCGAATACGAGATCCAGCAGCTCATGGGCGGCTGGTTCAAGGAGGAAGGCCTCCTGACCGACGCGCTCCCCGTCGTCGCAAGCATGGAGAACGCCGGCAACCCGCACTACCTGCCGGCGGCCACAGGGAGCCGGCGGATCGGCAGCAACGAGCTGGTGCTGCTCGATTTGTGGGGCAAGCTGGCAACGGCCGGAGCCGTTTACGCCGATATCACCTGGGTGGGGTTCACCGGCGCCCAGGTGCCAGACGAGTTCGCGCGCGCGTTCGACGCGATTGCCCGCGCTCGTGACGCGGCGGTCGACCTCGTGAAGCGCAGCGCGCGCGAGGGCGCCGATCTCCGCGGCTGGCAGGTGGACCGCGCGGCGCGCGAGGTGCTGCTGGCATCGGGCTTCGGCGCGCACGTGCTGCATCGCACGGGCCACAGCCTCGGCACCGACGTGCACGGCAACGGCGTCCACATGGACGACTACGAGACGCACGACACCCGCCGGCTGCTCGAGGGCACGGGGTTCACGATCGAGCCGGGGCTCTACTTCCCGCACTTCGGCGTGCGAACCGAAGTGAACATGTACGTCGGGCACGGCGAGGCGCGGGTGAGCGGCCCGTCCCAGGCCGCCATCGTCCCGCTCGTGTAGTCAACGCTGGTGAAGCCGGGGCTGAAGCCCCGGCCTACTGCAGTAGGGCGTCCCTTCAGGGGCGCCGAGGCACTCGGACGGCGGTGAAGGCAGGGGCAGCCCTGCGGAGGAAGCAATGTCAACGCGCAAGACGACGGTGTTTTATGGCGTGCTCATCGCCGTGGCCTCAGTGGCCGTCGGGATGGTGATCGCATCCCGGCTGGATCTGTCTCCGGAATCCGGCGCCCAGACGCTCGCGGTTCCCGTCGCGAACTCGGCGCCCATCACGGGCCCGGTGGACGCCCTGACCTTCCGCACCATCGCCAAGGCGGTGTCGCCGGCGGTCGTGAACGTCCGCACGGAGTCGCATCAGCGCGAACAGGAACTGACGGAGTTCTTCGGCGGCGACGACATGCTGCGGAAGTTCTTCGGCCAGCCGCGCAAGCAGGAGAAGCGCGACGCGCCGCTCACGGTCGCGGCGGGCACCGGCTTCATCATCGCGAAGGAAGGCCTCATCCTCACCAACAACCACGTCGTCGAGGGCGCCGACAAGGTCGAGGTCTCGCTCTACGGCGAGGACGACGACGTCCGCTACAAGGCGCGGGTGGTGGGCCGGGATCCGTTGACGGACAGCGCGCTCATCGAGCTGACCGAGAAGCCCGACCATCTGCTGCCGGAAGTGAAGTTCGGCGACTCGAGCCAGATGGAGCCCGGCGACTGGGTCATGGCGATCGGCAACCCGTTCAACCTGTCGCACACCGTCAGCGTCGGCGTCATCAGCGCGCTGAAGCGGCCGTTCCCCGTCAGCACCGGCCGTTCGCTCGACATGCTGCAGACCGACGCCGCGATCAACCCGGGCAACTCCGGTGGCCCGCTGCTCAACGTGCGCGGCGAGGTCATCGGCATGAACACGGCGATTTATTCCGGCTCGCAGCAATCGGGCAACATCGGCATCGGCTTCGCCGTGCCGATCAACACCGTGCGCAGCCTGCTGCCCCAGCTGCGCAGCGGCAAGATCACGCGCGGCATGATCGGCGTGCAGGTGCAGACCGTGCCGCGTGACGCGCTCGACGAGTTCGGCCTCAAGGAGCGCAAGGGCGCGCTCGTCGCGACCGTGACGGGCAGCGGGCCGGCCGCCAAGGCGGGCGTCGAACCCGGCGACGTGATCACGGAGATCAACGGCAAGCCGGTGAAGACGCGCGACGACCTGGTGCAGGAGGTCATGGCGACCAAGCCCGGCACCACCGTGCCGTTGAAGGTCCTGCGCGACAAGCAGGAGAAGACGCTGAACGTCACCGTCGGCGAGCTGGATCTCGACTCGGAGACGCAGACCGCCAGCAACGACGAGGATCAGCAGAACGAGGACGCGACGGCCGGCTTCGGCATGTCGCTCGGCAACCTCAACGCGGAGCGGGCGAGCCGTCTGAAGCTGCCGGCGAACACGACCGGCGCGCTCATCGTCGACGTCGATCCGAACGGCCCGGCGGCGCGCGCGGGTCTCGGCGAGGGCGACGTGATCCTGCGGGTGAACCGCCAGAAGGTGGAGTCGGCGGCCGACGCGAACCGCGAGCTGCAGAAGGTCCGCTCGGGCGGCACGGCGTTCCTGAACATCTGGCGCCGGGATCAGGAAATCTTCCTGACCCTGAAGAAAGACTGACCCTTCGGCCCGGTTTCCCGTTTCCTTCGCCGGAAACCGGGCCTTCACGATATCTCCAATCCCGGCGGTCTCGCCGTTGTCACGGGCGGCCGGGATGGAGTACATAAGGCCGCCTATGGCCACCCCCACGATGCTCGAGCGTGAGGTCAAGCTCCGGTTCGCGTCCGTCGAGGAGGCGCGCGCCGCAGTGCACGCCGCCGGCGCGGCGCCGTCGCGCTGCCGCCGCCTGCAGGAGGACGCGCTGCTCGACGACGCGCAGGAGACGCTGAAGCAGCGACGCTGCGTGCTGCGCGTGCGCGTGGAGTCGGGTCGCAGCCTGCTGACGTTCAAGGGCCCCGTGCAGCCGTCTCCGATGAAGCTGCGCGAAGAGATCGAAACAGTGGTCGGCGACGGCGAGACGCTGCTGCGCTGTCTCGAGCAGCTCGGCTACGCGGTGTGGTTCCGCTATCAGAAGTATCGCGAAGAATACGCGCTCACCGACGTGGTGATCGCGATCGACGAGACGCCGGTCGGCGTCTTCGTGGAGCTCGAGGGCGACGAGCACGGCATCCTCGAGGCCACGCGCGCGCTCGGACGCACGCCGAGCGATTTCCTGCTCGACTCGTACCGTTCGCTCTTCATGGAACATCGCCGCGCCCACGGGCTGCCGGCGACCGACATGCTCTTCGACGAGGCGTAACGCCCGTCTGCTGCTGATGGCCCGGTCCGCGCCCGACGCGGCGCTCGTGCTCGCGGCCGGTCTCGGCACGCGCCTCCGTCCCCTCACCTCGTCGCGCGCGAAGCCGTCGCTGCCCGTCGCCGGACCGTCGCTGATCGAGCGCGTCGCCGGCTGGCTCGCGGACGCAGGCATTCGCGACCTTCTCGTGAACCTGCACTACCGGCCCGAGACGATTACGGCGCTTCTCGGCGACGGCGCCCGGCTCGGCGTGCGCGTGCGCTATTCATGGGAGCAGCCGATCCTCGGATCCGCCGGCGGGCCGCGGCGCGCGTTCGCGCTGACGTCCGCCGATCGCCTCTGGCTCGTCAACGGCGACACGATCTGCGACGTCCCGCTTGACGCGATGGCAGCGGCGCACGCGAGCTCCGACGCGCTCGTGACGATGGCGGTGATCCCGAATCCGGATACGGATCGCTACGGCGGCGCCACGCTCGACGGCGACGTCGTCACCGGGTTCGTGCCGCGCGGGCATGGGCCGTCGTGGCATTTCATCGGCGTGCAGATCGCGGAGCGCGAGGCCTTCGAGGCGCTTCAAGACGGCGTCGCCGAGGAAAGCGTCGGCCGCCGCTACCCCGCGCTCATTGCCGGGCGGCTCGGCAGCGTCCGGGCGTTTCGATCACAGGCGGCGTTTCACGACATCGGCACGCCAGCCGACTACCTGGCGGCGTGCCTGCATTTCGCCGGCGGCGACCCGTCGCGTCTGGTGGCCGTCAGCGCGCGCGTGGCTGCCGACGCGCACGTCGAGGACAGCGTCGTCTGGGACGACGTCGAGATCGCCGGTGGCGCGCGTTTGGTACGATCGATTGTGATGAGCGGCGCGCGCGTCCCGAGCGGATTCACGGCCGTCGGGCAGGTCGTCGCGCCCGACCTGACGTCGAGCGCCATCGGGTGAACGGAGCGAGCGGATGACCGGGCTTCCAGCCAACATCAGCACCTATCTCGAACGCAGCGGCATGGCGCCGCGCGTGTCGAGCGTCCTGCCGCTGACCGGCGACGCGTCCGATCGCCGCTACTTCCGGGTGCTGCGGCGCGAGGAGCCGTCCGTCGTGATCGCGCTGAATGCCGAGCCGTTCGACGCCGATCGGCTGCCGTTCGTGCGCGTGGCGGGCCTCTTCGGCGCGATGCCGCTGCCCGTCCCGGGCATCCTCGATCGCGCGGGAGACCTCGGGCTCCTCGTCCTCGAGGACCTCGGCGACGTCACGCTGCAGGCGCATCTCGGCGCGGCGCCGTCGGCCGAGCACAATCGCCTGTATCGCCAGGCCGTCTCGTTCATCGAGGCGATGCAGCGGCGCGGCGCGGAGCTGGCCTCGCCCGCGTATCCGCCCTACGGGATTGCCTTTGACGTCGAGAAGCTGCTGTGGGAGCTCGAGTTCTTCACGAAGCACTACCTCGAGGCGTACCGCGGCGCGGTGATTCCGGCACCGACGCGAACGGCGCTCGCTGCTGAATGGCGCGTCCTGGCGGAGGAACTGGCCGCCGAGCCACGGGTGCTCTGTCACCGCGACTATCACAGCCGCAACCTGATGCTGCACCGCGGCGAGCTCTACATCATCGACTTTCAGGACGCGCGGCTCGGGCCGGACACCTACGATCTCGTCTCGCTCGTGCGCGACTCGTATGTCGATCTCACCGAGTCAGCGGTGGACGAGCTGATTGCGTACTTCATCGCGCTCAAGCGGCCCAGTGGCACCCCTCAGGCGGAGTTCCTGACCTGGGAGCGTGAGTATCGGACGCGGTTCGACGTGATGGCGCTGCAGCGGAACCTGAAAGCGCTCGGGACGTTCGGCTACCAGACGAGCGTCCGGCGGAACCCCGTCTACATCCAATACATTCCCCGCACCATCCGCCACGTCCAGAAGAACCTCGCGCGGCACAAGCGGTTCGCCCGCCTGCGCGAGTTGCTCGGCGAGGTGATGGAGGAAGTGCGGTAGGAGAGGTCGCATGGGTGCTATGGGTCCATGGGTCCATGGGTCCGACAGCGTGACTGCGACCCATGGACCCATCGACCCATGGACCCATCGACCTGACCCATGGACCTGTTAGACTAGTCAATTGCCTCCCATGCAGTTCGGCGTCTCTACGCACCTCTATCACGGCGCGCGGCTCGATCGTGACCACCTCGTCGAAATCGCGGCGCATGGGTTCGAGGCGGTCGAGATCTACGCGACGCGCACGCACTTCGACTACCACGACGAGCAGGCTGTGATCGGCGTGGAGGGGCACTTGAAGGACACGGGCCTGCGGCCGCACGCGGTGCACGCGCCGACGACCGAGTCGTATCGCGACGGCGTCTGGGGCCCGTCGTACTCGATCGCGCACGGCGACGAGAGCGCCCGAAAGCAGGCCGTGGAGGAGACGGCGGCCGCCATTCGTGCGGCGTCATCGCCTGGGAGCGCCGCTCGTCGTGCTGCACCCGGGGACGCCGACGGCGCAGCAGCCGTCCGCGAAGGACAACAGGACCGACGCGTTGGTCCGAAGCGTGGAGGAACTGCACGCGGTGGCCGAGCCGCTCGGCGTGCGGCTGGCCCTCGAGGTGATTCCGAACCGTCTGGGCGACGCGCAATCGCTGGTGGATTTGCTCGAAGGCGAGCTCGACCTCGAGCGGCTGGGACTCTGCCTCGACACCGGGCACGCGAACATCCTCGGCGACGTGTCAGAGGCCGTGGAGATCGCCGGCGGCTACGTCATCGCGACGCACCTGCACGACAACGACGGGCGCGCCGACTCGCACCAGGTGCCATTCACCGGCGCCATCGACTGGCCGACCGTGCTGATGGCCTTTCGCAAGATCGGATACGAAGGCACGTGGGTATTCGAGCTCGTGGGCGCCGAGCCGCGCCTCGTGCTCGAACGCGCGGCACGGGCGCGCCGCAGGATTGAAGAGCTGTTGACGTCATGACCTACATCCAGGACATCGCGAAGCACGAAGGCGAGACGGTCACCATCAAGGGCTGGCTGCACAACCGCCGATCGAGCGGCAAGATTCACTTCCTGCAGCTCCGCGACGGCAGCGGCTTCATCCAGGCGGTGATGTCGAAGGCCGCCGTCGGCGAGGACCTCTTCAAGCAGGCCGATCACCTCTCGCAGGAGACCTCGCTGTCGGTGACCGGCGCCGTCCGCGCCGACGCGCGCGCCCCGGGCGGCTACGAGATCGACGCGACCGGCCTGGAAGTCCACAGCGAGGCACACGACTTCCCCATCACGCCGAAGGAGCACGGCGTGGACTTCCTGCTCGATCGCCGGCACCTGTGGATCAGGAGCCCGCGCCAGCAGGCGATCCTCCGCGTCCGCCACGAGGTCATCAACGCCGTCCGCGACTACTTCAACGAGCGCGACTTCATCCTCGCCGACACGCCGATCTTCACGCCGGCCGCGTGCGAGGGCACGACGACGCTGTTCCCGGTGCAGTACTTCGAAGACACGACCGCCTATCTCACGCAGAGCGGACAGCTCTACAACGAAGCCAACGCCATGGCGCTTGGCCGCGTGTACTGCTTCGGGCCCACGTTCCGCGCCGAGAAGTCGAAGACCCGCCGCCATCTCACCGAGTTCTGGATGGTCGAACCGGAAGTCGCCTACGCGACGCTCGACGACGTCATCGAGCTGGCGGAAGGGCTGGTCGTCCACGTCGTGAGCCGCGTGCTGGATCGCCGCGAGCGCGAGTTGAAGACGCTCGAGCGGAACACCTCGAAGCTCGAACAGGTGAAGGCGCCGTTCCCGCGGGTTTCGTACGACGAGGCGGCGAAGATCCTGGTCGAGAAGGGTCAGCCGTTCCAGTACGGCACCGATCTCGGCGGCGGCGACGAGACGGTGTTGTCGGAGCAGTACGACCGGCCGGTCGCGGTGCATCGGTATCCGGCGGCCATCAAGGCGTTCTACATGAAGCCCGATCCCGTGCAGCCCGACAAGGCGCTCTGCGTGGACGTGCTCGCGCCGGAAGGCTACGGCGAGATCATCGGCGGCGGCGAGCGTCTCGACGACTACGAGCTGCTGCTGCAGCGCATCGACGAGCACAAGCTGCCGCGCGAAGCGTTCGAGTGGTATCTCGACCTCCGCAAGTACGGCTCGGTGCCCCATGGCGGTTTCGGCATGGGCATCGAGCGTGTCGTCGGCGTGGGTCTGCGGCCTCGAGCACGTCCGGGAGACGATTCCGTATCCGCGTATGCTGTACCGGCTGTACCCGTAGAGGTCCGTGGTCCAGAGGTCCAGGGTCCATGCGAGTTGCTGACCCTGAACCCTGACGACCCTGGACCTGATCCGGACCCTGAACCTTGACTGAACTTATGAAAGTCGGAATGATCTCCCTCGGCTGCCCCAAGAACCTCGTCGACTCCGAGGTGATGCTGGGGCTGACCGAGCAGGCCGGGCACACGTTGACGCCAGACGCGCGCGAGGCCGACGTGCTCGTCGTCAACACCTGCGCCTTCATCGATCGCGCCAAGCAGGAATCGATCGACGCGATCCTCGAGATGGCGGAGCTGAAGAAGACCGGCGCGTGCAAGCGCCTGGTCGTCACCGGCTGTCTCGCGGAGCGGTATCGCGACGAATTGCAGGCGCAGATCCCGGAGATCGACGCGGTGCTCGGCACCGGTGAAGTGCCGGACATCGTCGCCGCTCTCGCGCCCGGCGCCGAGGCGAAACCCGATCTGGGGACTGTCCCCGGTACAGTACCAGTGACACTGTATAGATCTCGTACCAGGATCAGGTACCGGTACGGGGGACAGGCCTCGGGCGAAACATCAGCCGCTCGGCTCGCGCACGGAGCTGCCGACCTACATCTACGATGCGCAGACGCCGCGCCATCTGGCGACGCCGAAGCACTACGCGTACGTGAAGGTCGCGGAGGGCTGTGATTACACCTGCGCCTTCTGCATCATCCCGCGCCTTCGCGGCCAGTACCGGTCGCGCTCGGCTGACGAGATCGTCCGCGAGGCCGAGCAACTCGGCGCGCGCGGCGTGAAGGAGCTGCTGCTCATCTCGCAGGACACGACGTTCTACGGCAACGACCTCGGCGAGCGAGGCGCCCTCGGCCGCCTGCTGCGGCGCCTGAACGCCGTCGCCGGCATCGAATGGATACGGCTGCTCTACCTGTACCCGACGACGATCGACGCCGGGATGATCGAGGCGATGGCCGAGTGCGAGAAGGTCGTGAAGTACATCGACCTGCCGCTGCAGCATGCATCGGACGCCGTGCTGAAGCGCATGCGCCGTCCGGGCACGCGCAAGTCGTATGAGACGCTGCTCGACAACATCCGCACGCGGATTCCGGACGTCTCCCTCCGCACCACGTTCATCGTCGGGTTCCCGGGCGAGACCGAGGCCGACTTCGACGAGCTGAGCGGCTTTGTCACCGCCGTGGGCTTCGACCACGTCGGCGTCTTCACGTATTCGCACGAGGAGGGCACCCGCGCCGGGGAGTGGGACGACGACGTCCCGGCGTCGGTGAAGCGGAAGCGGCGTGAGCGGCTGATGGCGACCCAGGCGGCCATCGTCGCGCGGGCCCAGCAGGCGCGGGTCGGCCAGCGCGTCCGGGTCATGGTCGACGGCCCGTCCGCCGACCACGAGCTCGTGCTGCGGGGGCGCCTGGCGTCCCAGGCGCCCGACATCGACCCGCTGGTCTACCTCACCGAATGCGACCCGTCCGCCTACGCCGCCGGGCAGCTGGTCGAGGGCGAAGTGGTCGGGGCCCAGGGGTATGACCTGCTTGGTGAGGCCGGCCTGATTCGTGCTAATATTGGGAGTTACGAATACGTCCCAAAGGGCAACCTGAGTGGGCTTTGGCCCACTTTTTTGTTTTAGGGGCACTTCCGCCGGATGGACGCGCTGTCACAAATCAGGGCCACGGCCGAACGGGTCGTCGGGGCGCATGGCCTCGAGCTCGTGGACGTGCGACTGACGCGCGAATCGGTCGGCTGGGTGGTCCGCGTGACCATCGACCGGCCCGGTCCGGCGGCGACGCCTGAAGAGAGCGTCGGCATCGAGGACTGCTCGCTCGTGAGCCGTGAGCTGAGCACGATCCTGGACGTCGAGGACCCGCTCGATCGGACGTACACGCTGGAAGTCACCTCGCCGGGGCTCGATCGCGCGCTCCGGCACGAAGCCGACTACCGGCGATTCGCGGGCCGCCTGGCCAAGCTCGTGCTCGAGCAGCCGGTCGACGGCCAGACGTTTTTCAACGGCCGCATCCAGGGCGTCGAGGGCGGCGAGGTCGTGATCCTCGTCGGCAAGAAAGAACGAGCGCACCGAATCCCGATCGACGGCATCAAGCGCGCCAACCTCGACGTGGAATTCTAGACTCGCGTCACAGGCAGCCAGACAGCATGACGAGCCCTCTGCAGCAACTGATCGAGACGATCGCCAAGGAAAAGGGCATCGAGCCGACGGTCATCATCTCGGCGATCGAAGACGCCGTGCTGGCCGCGTCTCGCAAGGCCTACAAGTCGACCGAGAACCTGAAGGCCCGCTTCAACCCCGAGTCGGGACAGGTCGACCTCTTCGCAGTCAAGCAGATTGTCGACACCGTGAACGACCCCGCGCTCGAGGTCTCGCTCGGCGAGGCGCAGCAGCTCTACGGCGAAGAAGCCGAAGTGGACATGGAGATCGAGTTCCCGAAGCCGACCGACGTGCTCGGGCGCATCGCCGCGCAGACCGCCAAGCAGGTGATCTTCCAGAAGGTCCGCGAGGCCGAGCGCGAGAACATCTTCGGGGAATACAACCAGCGGCTCGGCGAGGTCGTCAACGCGACGGTCAAGCGCTTCGAGACCGGCGACATGATCACCGAGATCGGCAACCGCGTCGAAGCGGTGCTGCCGCGCAAGGAGCAGTCGCGCGCGGAGAGCTACAACCCGGGCGACCGCCTGCGCGCCGTCATCAAGGGCGTGAACCGCTCGGCCAAGGGCCCGCAGATCGTGCTGTCGCGCACCGACCCGGCGCTGCTCATCAAGCTGTTCGAGCAGGAAGTGCCCGAGATCTACGACGGCACCGTGATGATCCGCGGCGCCGTGCGCGAGGCCGGGGATCGCGCGAAGGTGGCCGTCTACTCGCGCGAGCGTGACGTCGATCCGGTCGGCGCGTGCGTCGGCATGAAGGGCACGCGCGTGCAGGCAATCATCCGCGAGCTGCGCGGCGAGAAGATCGACATCGTCGAGTTCTCGGACGACCCGGTGAGCTTCGTCACCAACGCGCTCAGCCCGGCGAAGGTGCAGCGCGTCTCGATCGTCGACGACCACAACAAGGTCATGGAAGTCGTGGTCGAGGACAAGCAGTTGTCGCTCGCGATTGGCAAGAAGGGCCAGAACGTCCGGCTCGGCGCCAAGCTGACCGGCTGGCGCATCGACATCAAGAGCGAGGAAGAGAAGCGCCGCGAGATCGAGGCGCAGTTCGAGACCCTCACGGCGGTCGGCGAAGGCGCGGAAGCCGGGGAAGGCACGGAAGGCGAACAGGCCGAGAGCGCCGACGCAGTCCAGGACGAGGCAGTCCAGGACGAGGCGCTCCAGGCCGCGGACACCGACAACGAGGCCGCGCAGGCCAACGAGGCCGTGCAGGCCGAAGAGCAGGCCAGGAGGCCGAGGGAGGCGAGGAAGGCAAGGCCGAGGAAGTGCAGGCCGAGGCGGCAGCCGCCGAGTCCGAGACCCAGAGCTAGTAGGCGGCGCGCCACGCGCGTCGCGACATCATTGAGGTAATCGTTTGTCCACAGTTCGGATTTACAAGGTCGCGGAACTGCTCGGTACCACCAGCCAGGAAGTGATGGCGCTGCTCAAGCGCGATCACGGCATCGAGGTGAAGAGCGCGTCGAGCACCATCGAAGAGGTGGTGGGACGGCAGTTCGTCGATCGGCTCGCCCGTCAGCGCGGCATCACGCTGCCGAGCGGCGATCTGTTCGCCGAAGGCGCAGCCGCCCGTCCGGCGCCGAAGAAGCCGACGCTGGCCAAGAAGGGCGCGCCGGAGCCGGCCAAGCCCGCCGCGCCGACGCTCGGACCGCCGCGCCTGGTCAAGGCCGCCAAGGCGATTCACGAGGCAGAGCGCGCTGCCGCGGCCGCCGACGCCCTTGCCGAATTGCCGGTCGACGAGGCACTCGAGCCATACGAGCCCGAGACGGCCGAAACGGCGCCAGAAGCCGTCGACATCCCGAACGAGCCCGTCGTCGAGGCCCCGGTCGCCGAGACCGAGCCCCATTCCGTGCAGGACGACGCCGAATTGATCGAGCCCGCAGTCGCTGAACCCGAGATTGCCGCTCGCACCGAAACGCCTGCGGCTCAGGCGCCCGCCGCCCTGGCGCCGGGACGTGTCGTCGGTTCGAAGCTGCGCCTTCGCGTCGAAGAAGGCGGCGTCACGACCGGTCCGTCGCTGCCGCCGGTCACGCCGCGCCGGCCGATCATTCAACCGCCCGTGCAGGCCAAGCCGGCCGCTCCGGGCGCCAAGCCAGGAATCGTGGGACCAGCAGCCCGCACGGGAACGCCGACCGTAGCGCCGCCGCGCCCGGGCACCTTGCCCCCGCGCCCGGCCCCGCCCGGTGGTCCCCGGCCAAGCTACCCGCCCGCGCCTCTTGGCGGACCGCGCCCGCTGCCGTCGCAGCCCGTGCGCACGCAGATGCCGGGTCAGCCGGGATACGGCGCGCGTCCGGGAATGCCGCCGCGTCCGGGCATGCCGGGCCAGCGTCCGGGAGGCCCCGGCCAGCCGGGCGGCTACCGGCCGCCCCAGTACCACCGCCCAGGCTCCAGCTCGGGTCGCCGCACCTCGTCGCGGCCCACCGACCGTTCGTCGATGCCCACGGCGATCGCGCCGCCTCCCATCACCAAGGCGATCACGCTCGGCGAGGGGATGACCGTCAAGGACCTGGCCGACAAGCTCGAGGCCAAGGTCAAGGACGTCCTCAAGAAGCTGCTCGAGAAGGGGAAGATGATGACCATCAACTCCACCCTCGACAGCGACACGGCCACCATCGATCGCGCGCGAGTTCGGCGCCGACGTGCAGATGCGCACGTTCGAAGAGGAGATGGTCGACGTCGAGGCCGGCGACAGCAACCCCGAGGACGTCGTGGCGCGCGCGCCCGTCGTCACCGTCATGGGCCACGTCGACCACGGCAAGACGACGCTGCTCGACGCGATTCGCGAAACCAAGGTGGCGGAGCGCGAAGCCGGCGGCATCACGCAGCACATCGGCGCGTACCACGTCGCCGTCGGGGACCGGAACATCGTCTTCCTCGACACGCCGGGTCACGAAGCGTTCACGATGATGCGCTCGCGCGGCGCGAAGGTGACCGACGTGGTCGTCCTCGTCGTCGCGGCCGACGACGGCGTCATGCCGCAGACGCGTGAGGCGATCAATCACGCCAAGGCGGCCAACGTGCCGATCGTCGTCGCGGTGAACAAGATCGACAAGCCGGGCGCGAACCCCGACAACGTCAAGCGCGAGCTGGCGGATCTCGGCCTGATGCCGGAAGCCTGGGGCGGCACCACCGTCACCGTGGACGTCTCGGCGAAGAAGCGCCAGAACCTCGACCTGCTGCTCGAGATGATCCTGCTCTCGTCGGACATCCTCGAGCTGAAGGCGAACCCGCGGAAGGGCGCAATGGGCACCGTGCTCGAGGCCAAGCTCGATCGCGGCCGCGGCCCGGTGGCGACGATCCTCGTGCAGGACGGCACGCTGAAGGTCGGCGACAACTTCATCGCCGGCTCGATGGTCGGCAAGGTCCGCGCGCTCATCGACGATCGCGGGCACCCGACCAAGCAGGCCGGCCCGTCGACTCCGGTCGAGGTGCTCGGGCTCACCGGTTTGCCGCAGCCCGGCGACACGTTCCAGGCCGTCGCGGATCCGGCCAAGGCGCGCCAGATTGCGCTGTTCCGCCAGGAGCAGGCGAAGAACAAGGCGCTCGGCGCCAAGGGCGGACGCCTCACGCTCGAGTCGCTCAAGGAGCAGATCGCCGAAGGCAGCGTGAAGGACCTGCCGATCATCGTGAAGGCCGACGTGCAGGGCTCGGCGGAAGTGCTCGCCGACACGCTGCAGAAGCTGAGCGACGACAAGGTCCGGATTCGCATCATCCACTCGGGCGTCGGCGCGATCTCCGAGTTCGACGTGCTGCTCGCCTCGGCGAGCAACGCCATCGTCATCGGCTTCAACGTCCGGCCGGATCGGAACGCCGCCGAAGTCGCCGACCGCGAGAGCGTGGACGTCCGGCTGCACTCGGTCATCTACACCGTGACCGACGAGATCAAGGCTGGCGATGACCGGCCTGCTCGAGCCGACGCTCAAGGAGCAGCGGATCGGGACGGCCGAAGTCCGCGAGATCTTCAAGGTCCCCAAGATCGGCACGATTGCCGGCTGCATGGTCACCGACGGGCGCATCATCCGCTCGGGCGACGCGCAGGCCCGCCTGCTGCGCGACAACGTCGTGGTCTTCGAAGGCAAGATCACCTCGCTCCGCCGCTTCAAGGACGACGTGTCCGAAGTGCAGATCCGGCTTCGAATGCGGCATCAGCCTCGATCGGTTCAACGACCTCAAGGTCGGCGACCACATCGAGGTGTTCGTCATCGAGAAGGTCGCCGGCGACGGCGTAGCCGGAGTCCGACGTCTGGAGTCCGGCAGTCCGAAGTCAGGGGACAGGTGTCACGCACCATCAAGCTCGCCGAGCAGATCCGGCAGGAAGTCAGCGACATCCTCGCCCGTGAAGTGCGCGATCCGGGCATCGGCTTTCTGACGCTGACGCGCGTGAAGGTCGCGCCGGACCTCCAGCAGGCGCGCGTCTACTACACCACCCTGGGCGATCCGGCCGAACGGAAGAAAGCCGCACGCGCGCTCGATCGCGCGCTGCCCTTCATCCGGCGCGCGCTGGCCATGCGACTCAATCTGCGACGCGTGCCCGAGCTCGCCTTCCAGTTCGACGAGTCCGTCGCGCACCAGGCGCGCGTCGAAGAACTGCTCGAGCAAATCAAGCGGGACGACGCCGAACGCGCCGCCGAGGCCGCCCCCGGCGGCGCGTCCGGAGATCCGAGCTGACGATGAGTGAGCGAGAGCAGGCGATTGCGGCGATCGTCGGCGCGATCCGCACGCGCCAGCGGTTCGTCCTGAGCTCGCACGCGCGGCCCGATGGCGACGCCATCGGCAGCCAGATGGCGATGGCGCTGGCGCTCGAGTCGCTCGGCAAGGACGTCGCGCTCGTGAATCGCGACCCGGTGCCTGGCCCGCTGACGGCGTTCCCGGGGACCGAGCGGATCCGCGTCGCGGAGGCGGTCGATGAGGCGTACGACGCGGCGATCATCATGGAGTGCAGCTCCCTCGATCGCACGGGCGTCGCCGGCTTCGATCGTTCATTCGTCATCAACGTCGATCACCATCAGGGCAACACGAGCTACGGCGCGCTGAACTGGTTCGACGCATCGGCGGCCGCGTGCGCGGAGATGGTGTACGACCTCATCGTCGCGCTCGGCGTGACGCTGACGCCGGCGATCGCGACGCACATCTACGTCGGCATCCTGACGGACACCGGATCGTTCCACTATTCCTCGATCTCGGCGCGGACCTTCGACATCTGCCGCGCGCTCGTCGAGGCCGGCGTCGATCCGCCGCGCGTCGCGCGCGCCGTGTTCGACAGCAACACGCTCGGCCGGCTTCGCCTGTTCGGCGCGGTGCTGAGCGCGATCGAGCTGGAGCTCGACGGCCGTCTCGCGCTGATGCGCGTGGACGAAGCCATGACGGCGAAGGCCGGCGGGACGTACGACGACACCGAGGGCCTGATCAACCTGCCGCTGACGGTGAAGGAGATCCGTGCGTCGGCGTTCTTCAAGGAGCTCGGTCCCGCGCTCTATCGCGTGAGCCTGCGGTCGAAGGGCGCCATCGACGTCGCGGCGGTCGCGAAGCAGTTCGGCGGCGGCGGCCACAAGAACGCGTCGGGTTGCGCCATCGAAGGCGACTACCCGACGGCGCGCGCATCGCTGCTGGCCGCGATGGCGCCGGCCATGGCGCCCGGCGCCGGCGTCGACACCGACGCGCCGCCGGTCGTATGACGCGACGGGCCGCCAATCCTGACGGTCCAGACGGCGGGCTCGTCGTCGACAAGCCGGCCGGCATCACCTCGCACGACATCGTCGCGATGGCGCGGCGCGCGCTGCAGCAGTCGCGCATCGGGCACACCGGCACGCTCGATCCGCTGGCGACCGGAGTACTGCCGCTGCTTGTCGGACGGGCCACGCGCCTCGCGCAGTTCCTTGGCGCCGACCGGAAGACCTACGAAGCGACCGTGCGGTTCGGGTTCGCGACGTCCACCTACGACGCACAGGGGACGCCCGTCGGCGCGATCAGCGACGCGCCGGTCGATCCCGCGCACGTCGAGGCGGCGCTCATCACGTTCCGAGGCGACATCCGCCAGGTGCCCCCCGCGGTGTCGGCCAAGCATGTCGGCGGCAAGCGCGCGTACGAGCTGGCGCGCGCCGAGGTGGCGGTGGCACTCGAACCGGTGGACGTGACCGTCCACGAACTGGAGCTCCTGGGCTGCGACGGCTCGGAGACGCGGCTTCGCGTGACCGCATCGGCCGGGTTCTACGTCCGATCGCTGGCCCACGACCTCGGGCAGATCCTCGGATGCGGCGCGCACCTGACGAGCCTTCGGCGGACGCGCAGCGGCAGCTTTTCTCTGGACGGCGCGGTCTCGGCGGAGATGCTGGCGACCTCTCCGGAGGCCGTCAGGGCCCATCTCCGGCCGATGGCTGCCCTGCTGCCGGACCTGCCGCTCGCGACGGTCGCGCCGGACGGCCTGGACCGCCTGAAGCACGGGCGGGAGCTGGCGCCAGCCCACCTCGCCGGCCCGGTTCCCGCAGCCACCCGGCACTGCCGGCTGGTCGACCCGGCCGGGATCCTGATGGCTGTAGGCGAAATCCGCGGCGGGTTTTTGCACCCGGTCGTGGTGTTGATGTAAACTGTGGTGTTTCTGATTGTGCAGAAACGGCTTACGGCGACCTGGTCACGACTGGGGCGTACGTGGAGGACAGCGAATTGGCCTTGACGAAGGATCGCAAGACGGAAGTTATTGGGTCCTACCGCACTCACGAGTCCGATACCGGCTCACCGGAAGTGCAGGTAGCCATCCTGAGCGAGCGCATCAACTACCTGACCGAGCACTTCAAGACCCACGCGAAGGATCACCACTCGCGCCGCGGCCTGCTGAAGCTGGTCGGGCAGCGCCGACGCCTGCTCGACTACCTGAAGCAGAAGGATGCGGAGCGCTACGCAGAGCTCATCCGCAAGCTCGGGATAAGGAAGTAAGAACCGGGTCCAGGCAGGTCGAACGGGTCTGGCAGGTCCAGCGGGTCAAGAGACCCGACCAACCCGGCCGACCTGACCAACCTGCGACCGACACCTGACAAACCCGATAGACCCGATCAGACCCGACCAACCAGGCTCCTATGCACACGCGCGAACTCCAGATCGGCTCCAAGACCCTTTCCTTCGAGACCGGCAAGCTGGCCAAACAGGCCGACGGTTCCGTCATCGTCCGCTTCGGCGACTCGGTGGTGCTCGTCACGGCGTGCCGTGCGGCGAGCCCGCGCGAGAACATCGACTTCCTGCCGCTGACGGTCGACTACCGCGAGTACGCGTACGCCTCGGGACGCATCCCCGGCGGCTTCTTCAAGCGCGAAGGCAAGATGGCGGACAAGGAAGTCCTCACCTCGCGCATGATCGACCGGCCCATTCGTCCGTTGTTCCCCGCCGGCTGGCGCCACGAAACGCAGATCATCGCGCTGGTGCTCTCGGCCGACAAGGAGAACGACCCCGACGTGCTGTCGATCACCGGCGCCTCGGCGGCGCTCGCGCTCTCGGAGATTCCGTTCCACACGACCATCGCAGGCGTGCGCGTGGGCCTGGTGGACGGCGAGTACGTCATCAACCCCACCTACGACCAGCGCAAGCGGAGCGCGGTCGACATCATCCTCGCCGGCAGCAAGGACGGCCTGGTGATGGTGGAGGCCGGCGCGAAGGAAGTGCCCGAGGAGCAGGTGGCCAAGGCGCTCGAAGCCGGCCACGCCGCGATCAAGAAGATTGTCGCCACCATCGATTCGCTCGCGAAGGACGCCGGCAAGCCGAAGCGCCAGGTCGTGGTGAAGGACGTGGACGCGGAGCTCGCGCGCGAGGTCGAGCAGAAGGCCCTGGCGCCGCTGACCGAGGCGATGCGCCTGCGCGACAAGCTCGAGAACTACGGCCGCGTCGACAAGGTCCAGGAAGAGCTCCTCGCCGGCTACGCGGAGGCCGAGCCCGCGCGCAAGGCCGACGCCAAGAGCATCTTCAAGGGCCTGAAGGAGAAAGTGCTGCGCGACGAGGTGCTCGAGCGCCGCGTGCGCCTCGACGGCCGCAAGTTCGACGAGATCCGGCCGATCTGGTCGGAAACCGGCGTGCTGCCCCGCACTCACGGCTCGGTGGTGTTCACGCGCGGCGAGACCCAGGCGCTCGTCACCTGCACGCTCGGCACCGCCGACGACCAGCAGAAGATCGAGCACGTGGACGGCGAGTACTACAAGCGCTTCATGCTGCACTACAACTTCCCGCCGTTCTCGGTCGGCGAAGTGCAGTTCATGCGCGGTCCGGGCCGCCGGGAAGTGGGACACGGCGCGCTCGCAGAGCGCGCGCTCGCGCCGGTCGTTCCGCCGGAAGAGAAGTTCCCGTACACGATTCGCCTCGTGTCGGACATCCTCGAGAGCAACGGCAGCTCGTCGATGGCGTCGGTCTGCGGCGGATCGATGTCGATGATGGACGCCGGCGTGCCGATCAGCTCACCGGTGGCGGGCATCGCCATGGGGCTCATCATGGACGAGCCCTCGGGCAAGTACGCGATCCTCAGCGACATCGCGGGCGCCGAAGATCACTACGGCGACATGGACTTCAAGGTGGCCGGCACGGCGCAGGGCATCACCGCGCTGCAGATGGACATCAAGGTCACCGGGATCACCGCCGACATCATGCGCGAGGCGCTGGAGCAGGCGCGCGCCGGCCGGATGCACATCCTCGGCAAGATGGCCGAGACGCTCGGCGAATCGCGGGCCAGCGTGTCGGCGATCGCTCCGCGCATCGTCACCATCAAGATCCCGGTCGACAAGATCCGCGACGTCATCGGGCCGGGCGGCAAGATGATCCGGTCGATCATCGAGCGCACGGGCGTCAAGATCGACGTGGAAGACGATGGCCGCGTGAACGTCGCGTCGGCCGACGAGGCGGCGGCGCAGAAGGCGATCGGGATCATCCAGGAACTGACCGCCACGCCGGAGCTGAACAAGACCTACGTCGGCAAGGTGCAGCGGATCACGGATTTCGGCGCCTTCGTCGAGATCATGCCGGGCACCGACGGCCTGCTGCACGTCTCGGAGATCGCGAACCACCGCGTGAAGGACGTCCGCGACGAGCTGAAGGAAGGCGAGCAGGTGATGGTGAAGGTCATCAACATCGACCCCACCGGCAAGATCCGGCTCAGCCGTAAGGCGCTGCTCACCGAAGGCCAGCCCGGCGAACCGGCCCCGACGGGCGCTCCCGCGGGCGAAGGCGGCGGCGACCGGCCGCGGCGCGACGACCATCGCCGACACTGATCACCAGCGAACCCCTGGGGCGGGACGTCAGTCCCCCCCGCATCTACTCGCCTTCCCGCCTCGTCACGATAAGATCAAGACAGCGTTCCCGGCCGCTCCGGGCCGGCTGGCGTCTCAACGGGCGGGAGGCAGGTCATGAACCGGAATCCACGATCCGGCCGAGTGATGGCTGGCGGGGCGCTGCTGGCTCTCGGGGCGCTCCTCGTGACGGCATGGCCTGACTTCGCGCAGGACGCCACGCAGCCGCAGCGCGCGTTCGCGATCGCGGCCAGCAAGTATCAATTCTCCCCGCCGAAGCTCGAGGTCGATCAGAACGACCTCGTGAAGATCACGCTCTCCGCGTCCGACATCGCCCACAGCTTCACGATCGACGAGTACCGCATCGCCAAGCGCGCCGGTGCCCACCAGACCGTCACGTTCGAGTTCCGCGCCGATCGCCCGGGCACGTTCCGGTTCTACTGCAACTTGAAGCAGGACGAGCGCTGCAAGGAAATGCAGGGCGAGCTGGTCGTGCATCCGAAATAACCGCTTCTGTAGCGCAGGCCTTCAGGCCTGCCAAGACGCCGCCCCGCTCATCACATGTAGCGCAGGCCTTCAGGCCTGCCATGACCGTCGCATCACTCGCATGTGGCGCAAGCCTTGCGAGGACTGCCGACATGCTGCGCGCGACGTCCACGCCTCTCCCGTCCGGCAGCTATCACGACGGACTTGGTTGTCTGTTGACGCGTTTGCACCGGCCCGAGCGCGGTCTTCAGCGACGGATGCTTTGCGCAAGGCGATCGCAGATCAGCCGCTGCACGCGATCAGGTGGCAGTTCTGCGTCTGCGTCAGCGCGGATCATCGAACCGCTGTTGTAATAGTGGCTCGTTAGCTGCTTTGACTGCTTCACGAATCAGCTGCGATCATCGGACTCCGCGGAAGCGGCTCTCGGCGATGCGATTTGCAGATCGATTCGTGAAGCAGGCGAAGCAGCTCGCCGGATACTAGCTACAGCATTCGCGCGTTGCGGGCGCGCACGATTTGCGACCAGACGAGCTGCCACGATCGTCGCGATCAACGAGGACCGCCGATCGCACTGGCGCTGTGGCGAGTATCGTCATGGAGATCCGAACCGCATCGCGATCCGTCAGGCCTGATAGGCTGACTACCGGATCGGAAGGCCTGAAGGCCTGCGTACAGACGATCTGGACAGGCCTGAAGGCCTGGCTACAGGCGATCTGGCAGGCCTGAAGGCCTGCGCTACAGGCGATCCGGCAAGCCTGAAGGCCTGCGCTACAGGCGGTCCGGCAGGCCTGAAGGCCTGCGCTACAGATGTGGCTCGCGCCACGCGCGTGCTGCCGCGAGTCTCTCCTCCAGCGGCGGATGGCTGTGAAACAGCCACTGGACGATCCGTGACGGCTGCTCTTCGGCGAGGTTCTGCGCGCCGAGGCGGCGCATCGCGGTGACGAACGCGTTGGGGTTCTTCGTGAGATCCAGGGCGAAGCGATCCGCGCGGCGCTCGTGACGCCGCGACAGCGCGAGGCCGAACGGCAGCAGGACGAGCGAGACCGCGCCGGCCGCGGCCGCGACGAGCGGCACGCCCGCCGGATCGGCGAGGCCCTCGAGACCCACCAGCGGCCCCAGTCGCCTGAGGCCCCAGTCCGCGGCGAAGCACCCGAGCAGGATCAGCCCGATTTCGAGCGCCAGGCCCCGCCAGATGTCGTGGTGCACGTGATGGCCGAGCTCGTGCGCCAGGACCACCTCGATCTCGTCGTCCGAATACTGGTCGAGCATCGTGTCCGAGACGAGGATGCGGCGCGTGTTGCCGAGCCCCGCCAGCGCCGCGTTCGCCTTTCGCGTGCGCGTGCCGAGCGCCCACTCGTAGACGCCGACGATGCGCGTGCCGGCGCGCGCGGCGAGCTGCTCGAGACGTCCGCGCAGCGCGTCGCGCTCGAGCGGCTTGAACGTGAAGAAGATCGGCAGCAGCAGCACCGGCGCGAGATTGGCGAGGCCCACGAACAGGAAGGCGAACACGGTGCCCGACACGAGCCACCACACCGCAGGCGCGTGCGCCATGGCGGCATACACGATGAGCGCGCCGGCGATGGTCAGGCAGGCGCTGAGCACGGTGCCCTTGACGTGATCGAGCGCCCAGGCGCCAGGCGTCTGACGTGAAAGGTCGTAGCGGCGCTCGAGCACGAAACCGCTGTACCACTCGAGCGGCAGCGCGAGGATCTCGTGCAGCAGGACGACCGCGAGCACGACGAGCGCGACGGTGGCGTAGAGCTCTCCGCCGGTCGCGCCGCGCGCCAGATCCCGCAAGCCGCGAGCAGCGCCAGAGAAGGACAGCAGGAGGAGAAGCGCCGCGCCCCAGAGGAGGCCGGCGATGTCGGCGCGACGCTTCAGCCGATGGTAGCGGGCGGCCTTGTCCTCGGTCACTTCCCCTTCAGGCTGATGCCGCCGTTGGTCGTGCCCAGCTCGATTGACGGGCCGCCGCCGTTCAGCGTTCCTTCGAGATGCCGCCGGTTCTGCTCGGTGCTCACGACGTTCAGGTTCTCGACCCCGAGTCCGCCGTTGGTCACGTGCGCCGAGATGGTCGCCTTCGTGTCGGTCGGCAGCGAGACGCTGACGCCGCCGTTGGTCGTCTCGGCCTTCAGACCTCCGGAGCCGAGCTTCAAGACCGCCAGGTGGATGCCGCCGTTGGTCGTGGACGCGTCAATCGTGCCGCTCAGGTCCTCGCCGTTCACGCCGCCGTTGGTGGTCGACGCCTCGACGTCGTTGGAGATGCCCGTGAGCTTGATCCCGCCGTTGGTCGTCCCCGCGCGGACGCGGAGCCCGGCAGGCACCTTGATCGTGTACTTCACTTCGGCGCCGCCGGACCCGAACGACTTCGGCGTCTTCGTCACGAGCCGCACCGACTCGGGCTTCACGGTTTCGACGATCTCGATCTTGGACAGCAGGTCCTTGGCCGCCTCGTCGCTCGAGGCCTTGGCAATCTTTTCGGCCGATACTTCGACCTTCGGGCCAGTCCCCTGAAGCACTTCGACGAGGCCGTTGGTGTTCTCGACTTCGAAGGTCCCGCCGGCCGAGACTGCGTAGCTCCGCGTCCACGTCTCGGTGGCCTTGTTGGAGGCCATCCCGATGTTGAAGCCGGTGTCGCCGATGCTGATGTCGCAGGCCGCGGCCCCGCTGGCCGACAGGCACAACGCGGCGGCCAGCGCCGTGTTCAGGAACAGGCGTCTCATGAATCCCTCCAGGGGATGATACGCCGGACGCACGGGTCGGAGTTTCACCGGGAATGAGGGATGCCGAATTGCGGAAGTTGAAGAGCGTCAGAAGTTCTTCAACCAGCAATCCGCAATCCGCATTCTTCATTCGATGCAATCGCTCAGTTCAGCCGCACGCTGATGAGGCGCGACACCCCCGGCTCCTCCATCGTGACTCCGTAGAGGCGGTCCGCGATTTCCATGGTCTTCCGGTTGTGCGTGATGAGGATGAACTGCGTGTGGCGCAGCATCCCCTTCAGCATCTCGACGAACCGGCCGATGTTGGCGTCGTCGAGCGGCGCGTCGATCTCGTCGAGCAGGCAGAACGGGCTCGGCTTGTACTGGAAGATCGCGAACATCAGCGAGATCGCCGTCAGCGCCTTCTCGCCTCCCGAGAGCAGCTGCACGCTCTGAAGCCGCTTGCCCGGAGGGCTCGCGACGATGTCGATGCCGCTCTCGAGCGGATCGGTCTCGTCCAGCAGGGTGATGCCCGCGCGGCCGCCGCCGAAGAGCGTCGAGAACGTCTTCTGGAAGTTCAGGTTGATGGCGTCGAAGGCTTCCTTGAAGCGCACTTTCGACGTCTCGTCGATGCGGGCAATCGCCTCGTTGGTGGCCGAAATCGACTGCACCAGGTCGGCACGCTGCGTCGTCAGGAACAGGTGGCGCGTCTCGAGCTCGTCGAACTGCTCGATGGCCATCATGTTCACCGGGCCCAGGCGATCGATCTTGGCCTTGAGGGAGTGGATCGCATCCTCGGTCGACACCGGCCCGGCCTGCGCGACCCGATCGACCTGATCGACCTGCTGAACCTGGTCCTCCTCCTCGTCCTCGCCCGCGGCGGACGCGGCCGCGATCGTCGACGAATCGGGCGCGGGAGCACCGTCGCGCTCGAGGCGCTCCACTTCGGCCAGCACTTCCTCGAGCGGCGCCTGGACGGCCTCGACGCAGGTCGCGGCCAGGTGCGAGAGATCGGTTTCGGCGGTCGCCCGCGCGACCTCGAGCTCCGTCGCTCCGCCCCGTGCGTCGTCGAGCGCGTGGCGTGCCTGCCTGACGCGCGAGTCCTCTGCGTCGACGCGCGACCTGAGCGCCGTCACGGCGTCTTCGGCGCCGCGCACGTCCTGACGAAGCCCGTCGAGCGCGGCCACCGCGGCATCGAGCCGGGTCAGCGCCTCCGACGTCGCGACATCGAGGGCGGCCCGTTCCGTGGTCTTCTGTTCCTTCTCGGTCGCGCGCGCCGACAGGCGATCCTCGAGATCCCGCGACGCCTCCTCGAGTCGGGCCACCTCGCCGTTGAGCGCGGACGCACGCTCGACGAGCGCCGCATACGAGGCACGCGCTTCGGCGACCTGCTGCGACCGCGCCTCGACGCGCTCGCGCGCGTCGATCAGCCGGCGCTGCGCTGCAGCGAACCGCTCTTCCGATTCCTGCCGGCGGACGTCCAGCGCCGCGGTCGATTCCCGCGCCTCGGCCTGCCGTTCCTCCAGCCGGGCGATCTCCTCGGACGCGCGCCGCCGCTCGGATCCGAGCATCTCGCCCTTCTTCTGCAGGCGATCGGCGTCGGCGATCGCCCGCGCGGCCTGCGCGTCGAGACCGACGATCGCCTTCTCCAGTTCGTGGGCTTCGGCGGCCCGCTCGGCGATGGCGTCGGTCGCGGACGTCACCGCGGCCGATGCCGCGCTCAGCCGCTCGATCAGCGCTGCGACCTCCGCGCGTTCGCTCTCGACGCGCGCGCGCAGCTCCTTCACCTCGGCTTTCGTGTCGAGGATGCCGCGCGCATCGCGCCGCTCGCCGCCGACGACGATGTGCCCGCCGGAGACGAGGTCGCCGTCGCGCGTGGCAATCGTCGCGCCGGTGGCGCGTCCGGCCGCGACCGCCGCGTCGAACGAATCCGCGATGTAGGCATGCGGCAGCACCGAGGCGATCGCCCTCGCGAACGGACCGCCGGCGCGCACGACCGTATCGAGCGCGCGCAGGCCATCGAGGCTCCCCGTTGCCACGCGGTCGGCCACCGCGTCGCCCGCGACGAGGAAGCCGCAGCGGCCGGCGCCCTGCGCCCGCAGGATGTCGACTCCCCGCGCGGCATCCGTGTGGGTCGGCACGACGACGTGCTGGAGCAGCTCGCCGGTGAGGGCTTCGACGGCCTTCTCGTAGCCGCGGTCGACCTCGATGAAGTCCGCCACCGCGCCCTGCGACTGGACGGCGAGGCTCGCATCCGCCAGCACCGCGCGGGCCGCCTCGGTGAAGCCGGCACGCGCGAGATCGAGCTCCTCGAGCGACGCCAGACGCGCCGAGAGACGCGCGACGTCGTGCTCCCGCTCGCGAAGCGCCTGCGAGAGCGAGGCGTGCGCGCCCTTGCCCGTCATCAATTCCTGCTCGAGCGCCGCGCGCGCCCGGAGAGCGCTCTCCAGCGACCCGCGGTGCGCGGCGAGCTGCTCTTCGGCGGCCGCTCGCTCGCGAGCCGCGCGCCCGGCCTCGATCCGCAGATCCGACTCCTCGATGTCGAGGCGGGTCAGGGCATCCTGCTCGCGCCCACGGGCCGCGCTCGCGTTGTCGATCGCGTGCGCGAGCGTCGTCGCCTGGCTCATCGCGGTGAAGACTTCACGACGGGTCGCTTCGACGTCGCTCTCGAGCGCTTCGATTTCAACCGACGCGCCCTGATACGCCTCCTGCTCGACAGCCAGGCGCGACGCCGCCTGATCGCGGCCTGCGTCGGACTCGGCCGCGGCGACGCGGCGGGCGTCGAGCTCGACGCGCTGCGGCTCGCGCCGCGCCGTGAGGGCCTCCAGCTCGCGGTCGATGTCGACGATGCGCGAACCGAATGCGGCGATCTGCTGACGGTTCAGCTCGACCTGCTGCTCGGTGCGGCGGATGTCCAGCTCGTGAGCGTGCGCGCGTTCGCGGGCGCCCGTCGCGCGGCTGTCGGCCTCGGCGGCTTCGATGCGCAGCGACCCGAGCGCGGTTTCGATCTCGGCGACCCGGGCAGCGGCACCGGCTTCACGCTCGCGCGCCTCGGCCAGGCGCTGGCGCGCCGATTCAATCGCCTGCGCGAGCCCGCGATACTTCTCGGCAAAGAGCAGCTTCTCCCAGCGCCGCAGCTCGTCGCGCAGCCGCTGGTGGCGACGCGCCTTCGCCGCCTGGCGCTTCAGGCTGCCGCGCTGCTTGTCGACCTCGAAGACGATGTCGTCGATGCGCGTCAGGTTCTGCTGCGCGGCCTCGAGCTTGAGCTCGGCAGAACGCCGGCGCGCCTTGTACTTCGTGATGCCGGCCGCTTCTTCGATCAGCTGGCGCCGATCCGTCGGGCGCGACGAGAGGATCATCCCGATCTTGCCCTGCTCGATGATCGCGTAGGCCTTGGCGCCAAGGCCCGTGTCCATCAGCAGCTCGTGGATGTCCTTCAGCCGGCACTGCTCGCCGTCGATCAGATACTCGCTCTCGCCGGAGCGATAGAGCCGTCGAATCAGCTCGACGTCGCGCCCGGTTGGACGGAAGTGTTCGACCGGCTCGTCGATCAGCCCCTCGGCCCCCTGGCCTCCCTCCGCCGCGCCATGCCCGTTCCCATTCCCGTGGCCGTTGCCATGGCCATTGCCGTTGCCGTTGGCCCTGGCCTCGGCTTCCTGCGACGGAAGGCTCGTGACGCCGCTCAGGCGCAGACGCACCTCGGCGGTCGCCGTCGGCTTGCGCACGTCGCTGCCGCTGAAGATGACGTCTTCCATCTTCTCGCCGCGAAGGCTGCGGGCGCTCTGCTCGCCGAGGACCCACGTGATCGCGTCGGCGACGTTGCTCTTGCCGCAGCCGTTCGGACCGACAATCGCGGTGACGCCGCGATCGAAGGCCAGCTCGGACCGATCCGAGAAGGACTTGAACCCGGCGATTTCAAGACGTTCGAGCCGCATACCACTCCTCGAAACAGACCGTGCGCAGGTCGCGCCGGTCGCACCGACACCAGTCCGGTCCCCCGCGGGCGCGTGCGGTCGCACACGTGCCCCCGGGAGCGGCTGGGAGCGCTCCAATGGTCAGGACTTCAGTAGTCCAGGAAGGAAAACCCGGCAATGTGACTGGCGTCGACGGCCCACTTCACATCCCGGAGGGGGATGTGGCCCCGGAGCCGACAATGACGGCGCCAGTCTAACAAGGCCTACCAGTAGTGGCAAGCCCGAAGAAGCACCCTAGATATTGGGCAAAAACCCCATCTTGCCCTACTGGTTTACCCGCGCGGCCTTGGCCCGCGACAACTGCGTCAGCTGCTCGGCTTCCTTGAACAGGCTCAGCGCGAACTGGGCCTGCGGATCGAGGTCGAGCAGGTGCCGCCGGGCCGACGAGACGCCGAAGAGCGCCAGGTCGATGTCGTACCGAATCATCGCCTTGACGAACACCGCGTCGGTGTCCCACCCGGCCGGATCGATCTTCACGCCCGAGGTCGTCACGAACTTCTTGAAGTCGTCCACCATCGCCTGATCGACGACGAAGTCGGCGTTCACGAACCTGCGGTCCTTGCCGGTGGCGCCAGGACGCGTGTCGCCCGTCACCGAGAAGCGCTGCGCGAAGCCCGCGAACAGCTGACGGCCGTAGAGCATGCGGCCGAACTTCGACGGGTTGAAGCCTTCGATCGGCCCGTCGAGCCGCCGATCGGGCTCGATGCCGCCGCCGCTGTAAACGCGACGGCCGCTGTCGGTGTACTTCAGGTCCTTCGCGTCGTGCGGCTTGCTGTCGTCCTGATCGCGCAGCGTGTAGCTCAGATACTCGTCGAACGTGCTGTCCCACGGGCGCTGAATGAGGCGTCCGCTCGGCGTGAAGTAGTGCGCCGTCGTGAGCGCGAGCCCGGCGCCCTGGCTCACGCGATAGATCGACTGCACGAGCGCCTTGCCGAACGTCGTCTCGCCGACGATGAGGGCGCGGTCGTGATCCTGGAGAGCGCCGGTGACGATCTCGGAGGCGCTCGCGCTGTTGCGGTTGGCGATCACGATCATGGGCAGCGTGTCGTAGTCGCTTTCCTCCGTCGCGCGATAGTCCGCGTCGGAGTTCGGCACGCGTCCTCGCGTGTAGACGATGAGGTCGCCCTTCTTCAGGAAGCGATTGGCCACGCGGATCGCCTGATCGAGCGGGCCCCCGGGATTGCCGCGGATGTCCAGCAGCAGGCGCTTCATGCCCTTGTCGTGGAGATCGCTCAGCGCGCTGGCCCAGATCGCGATCGGTGTTCTCGGCGAAGTCCTGCAGGCGGACGTAGCCGGTTTGCGCGTCGAGCATGAACTCGGCGGGAATCGTCGGGATCGTGATCTCGTCCCGCTCGACGGTCACCTTGAAGAGGCCTTCGATGCCGGGACGCTTCAGGTATACGTCGACCGTGCGTGCCCTTCTGGCCGCGCAACCGCTTCACGGCGTCTTCGGTCGTCCAGCCTTTCGCGTCTTCAATCGCTCCCCGGTCCCCAACCTTCGCGATGATGTCGCCGCGCCGGATGCCCTGCTTGTACGCCGGAGAGCCCTCGAAGAGCGACACGACGGTGATGTCGCCGTCGACCGCGGAAATCGTGATGCCGAGCCCGTAGTACCGGCCTTCCTGCCGCTCGCGCAGCTGCGCGTACTGCCGCGGGTCCATGAAGTTCGAATGCGGGTCGAGCGTCTGGAGCATCCCCGAAATCGCGCCGTAGACGAGCCGATCGGACTCGACCTTGTCGACGTAGCGGGTCTCGATGACGTTGAGCGCCGCGGTGAACGTGCGCTCGTTTTCGGAGAGCCGATCCTCCGAGGCCGCGACGTTGCGTCCCATGACGCCGCCGACCAGGGCGGAGATGGCGATTGTGAGCGCGCCGACCGAAAGAAGCCGAGAGCCAGCCATGGTTCGATGCTAACAAATAACCCCTGTACCAGCAATGATTTCCACGGCGTTTTGGGGTTGCGTCTTCCTTGACCGGGGACGAGCGGCGTTCCTATAATGGCTGGGTCGACGGCCTCGGTTTTGTGCCGCCTTTTCCGTCAATTACTGGAGTGATCCATGTTCGGTTCAATCGGCATGCCCGAGCTGATCGTCATTTTCGTGATCGCGCTCATCATCTTTGGCCCGCGCAAGCTGCCTGAGCTTGGACGGTCGCTCGGCAAGAGCATCAACGAGTTCAAGCGCGCGTCGAACGAGCTGAAGAGCACGCTCGAAGAAGAGATCCGCGTCGACGAGCAGCGCACGGCCGCGAAGGCGCCCGAGACGCCGGCCACGCCCGCGCCTGATTCATCGGTCTCGCGCTCGAGCGGCACGCCCGCCTAGCGGCTCATGGCGCTGATTCCGTTTCCCGGGTCCACCGCGGCCCGGTCCGCGCCCGACGACGATCCGGAGGACGACCTCCAGGAGGAGGCCGCCGGCGGGAAGATGTCGTTTCTGGAGCATCTCGACGAGCTCCGGCGACGGCTGGTCGTGTCGGTGGTCTCGGTCCTCATCGGCTTCCTGATCGCGTTCGGCTTCATCAACCAGATCTTCGCGTTCATCATGGTTCCCCTGAGCAGGATCCTGCCGCCGGGGGGCAAGCTGATATACACGGAGCCGACCGAGGCCTTCATGCTCCAGATGAAGGTCGCGGCGCTGGCCGGACTGGTGCTCTCCGCGCCGATCATCATGTGGCAGCTCTGGCTCTTCATCGCGCCGGGGCTGTACGCGAAAGAGAAGCGCTTCGCCGTTCCCTTCGTGCTCTTCTCGACGATCTCGTTCGTCGCCGGCGTGGCCTTCGCGCACTACGTGGTGTTCCCGGCGGCGTGGGCGTTCTTCGCGAGCTACACGAACGACTACATGACGTTCATGCCGAAGATTTCCGACGCCTTCGGCCTGTACTCCTACATGCTGCTCGCCTTCGGCGTCATCTTCCAGATGCCGGTGCTGGTCCTCGCGCTCGCGCGCATGGGACTCGTCACGGCCGGGTTCCTCTGGCGGCACACGAAATACGCCATCCTGATCATCTTCATCCTGGCCGCCGTGATCACGCCGTCGAGCGACGTCGTGAACCAGTCGATCATGGCGGGGCCGATGATCGTGCTCTACATGCTGAGCATCGTGATCGCGTGGGTCTTCGGGAAGAAGAAACGCGCGAATGATTTCGGATGTCTCGGATTCGGAACTGACACCTGGATTCTGAGATTCAAGGGATTCAGATTCCGGAATCACCTGAATTTCGAAATCCAGGCGTCCCGATCCGCGAATCCGAAAATCCAGGCAGCTATCCCATGGCGATCCGCACGTCCGCCAGCCAGGAAGTGCGTCGCCTGGTCGGCGACCTGAGTCTGGAAGGGCCCGACGGCGAGCCACGCCGTGAGGCTGCGGTCGCGCGTCTTGCGGTGATCGGCACGCGCGCCGTGCGGCAGCTGCTCGAGGCCCTCAACTCCGCGACGTCTTCGGCGCAGCGGGCCGCCATTCTCGGCGCGCTCGAAGCCATTCCCGACCACAGGACCGTCGAAGCGGTGCGCGCGTTGCTGAGCGCGCCGGAGCTGGAGGTGCGCCTCGCCGCGGCGCGCGCGAGCCGCGCGCTCCTTGGCCTTCCGCAGGGCACGCCGCTGCTCGACACCACCACCGGTCATCGCGCTCGATCGCTCGCAACCCGACGCCTTGCGCGCCAGCGTGATCGAAGCGCTGGCGACCCTGCCGCCTCGCACCGTCAAACCGCTCTGGGATCGGCTCAAGGACGACCCCTCGCCCGCCGTGCGCAGCCTGCTGACGCGAGCTGGCGCCGTCGTGGACGATCCGGTGGCGGATTTGGAGGAGGTCGCCGATGGCTGGCTGCCGCGCGACCCGGGCGCGGTCCTCCAGCTCGTCTCGCGAGCTTCGTCCGACGCCCCCCTCTCGACCCTTCATCGCATCGTCGAGCGCGTTCGAACGAAGGAAGCCGAGGCGAAGAAGGGCAGGAAGCGCGAATGGCTCTCGGTGCGCGGCGCCGCGCACGTCGCGCTCGCGAAGCGGAACAGCCGCGTGGCGCTCTACGATTTGCGGGAAGCCATCGAGCAGGCCAGCGAGCCGCTGCCGGCCGACTTTCTCGAGGCGCTGCGCCTCGTCGGCGATCAGACGGCGCTCGAGCCGCTCGCCGCGGCGTACGTCCACTCCGAGTCGATGGCCGATGGCGAGGCCTGGCGGCGCAGCCTGGCCGACACGTTTCAGTCGATCGTCGCGCGCGAGCGAATCACGCGCCGCAGCAGCGCCTTGAAACGAGTGGGGACGCGGTTCCGCGATCGTGTGGCGGGGCTGCTGCCTGCGGCGACGGAGAGAAAAAGCTACATACGCCTTCGCGAAGCGGGCTTCCGTGATCGCCGGCTTGTCGCAGCGGATGCACGTGCCGCCGGGCACCTGCTCGAACGGCAGGTTGCGAATCGTCGCCTGCGTCTCGGTCTTGATCTGCGCCTCGCAGTCGGCGTCGCCGCACCAGCGGGCGACGACGAAGCCGGGACGCCCTTCCATGATCGCGACGAACTCGTCCCAGGTCTCGGCGCGCGACGTGTGCTCCTCGCGGAACTTCAGCGCCTTGTCGAAGAGCGCCTGCTGAATCGTCTCCAGCAGTCCGGTGACCGTCGACGCCAGGCCGTCGATTGGCGTCGGCAGCTTCTCGCGCGTGTCTCGCCGAGCCAGGACGACCTGCCCTTTCTCGATGTCCTTGGGGCCGATCTCCAGGCGCAGCGGCACGCCGCGCATCTCCCACTCGGCGAACTTCCAGCCAGGCGTGTACTCCTCGCGCTTGTCCAGGAACACGCGCACGCCGGCCGCCAGGAGGGTCGCCTGCACCTCGAGCGCCTTGGGCAGCACGGTTTCCTGCCAGTTGCCGCGCTGGATGGGGACGATGACGACCTGGTAGGGCGCGATCCTCGGGGGCAGCACGAGGCCCGAGTCGTCGCCGTGGGTCATGATCACGCCGCCGATGAGCCGCGTCGAGACGCCCCAGGAGGTCGTCCACGCGTGCTGCAGCGTCTTGTCGCGGCCCTGGAACTGGATCTCGAACGCCTTGGCGAAATTCTGCCCGAGGTCGTGCGACGTGCCGGCCTGCAGCGCGCGGCCATCCCCCATCAGCGCCTCGATCGAATACGTCTTCGACGCGCCGGCGAACTTCTCGCTCGCGCTCTTCTGCCCGTCGAGCACGGGCATGGCCAGCACGTTCTCGCAGAACTCCTTGTAGACGCCGAGCATCCGCAGCGTCTCTTCGTGCGCCTCGGCCTCGGTCTCGTGCGCCGTGTGCCCCTCCTGCCAGAGGAACTCCGTCGTCCGCAGGAACGGACGCGTCACCTTCTCCCAGCGAACGACGTTGGCCCACTGGTTGATGAGGACCGGCAGGTCGCGCCACGACTTGATCCACTTGGCGTACATCGTCCCGATGATGGCTTCGGACGTGGGCCGCACGACCAGAGGCTCATCGAGATCCTCGCCGCCGCCCTTGGTGACGAGGGCCACCTGCGGCGCAAAGCCCTCGACGTGCTCGGCCTCCCGCATGATCAGGCTCTGAGGGATGAAGAGCGGAAAGTACGCGTTCACGTGGCCCGTCTGCTTGAACCGCGCGTCCAGCCCCTGCTGGATCAGCTCCCACATCGCGTAGCCGTACGGCCGGATCACCATGCACCCTTTGACGGGCGAGTAGTCCGCCAGCTCCGCGCGGCGGACGACGTCCAGGTACCAGCGGGAGAAGTCTTCCGACTGGCGGGTGATTTCGGTGACGAAGGAGTCGGGCTGTTTGCTCATCTCAGGGATCAGTAGTCTGAAGTCTGAAGTCCGTGGTCCGATGTCTGGCAGGCCTGAAGGCCTGCGCTACAGACGAAGGCCACGGCCAATGTAGCGCAGGCCTTCAGGCCTGCTCACTCGTCGATCTGCACTCGACAATCCGAGCAGTGGACCTTCCAGTGTAGATCGTTGCGCTCGGGGAAATCCTCTCGGCGATGCCCGCCGCGGCTCTCCTGCCGCCGGAGCGCCGCCCGCGCGACGAGCGCGCCGACGCGCGCGAGGTTGGCCTGCCGCCAGGCCCCCACCGTGCGGGACCGCTCGATGGTCAGCTCCCGGAAGGCCGCCAGGGCCTCGAGGTGCGGCACCAGATGCCCCAGGGGGCCCGCGCCTCGGAGCAGGCCGGCGTCGCGCCACATGAGGGCAGGCACGTCGTCCTGCGGCGCAATCCCGACGCTGGGCCCGATCGGCTCGCCCGAGGCTCCCGATGTCATGGCGAAAGGCAGCCGGCATGGCGTTTCGGGCTGCCGCATGGCGGCCGCGGCACGGGCGCCGAACACCAGCCCCTCGAGCAGCGAGTTGCTCGCGAGACGGTTGGCGCCGTGAACGCGCGTGCACGCGACCTCGCCGGCAGCGAAGAGCCTCGCGATCGACGTGCGGCCGTCGAGGTCCGTGTCCACGCCGCCGCACATGTAGTGCGCGGCCGGGCTGACCGGCAGCGCGTCGTGCGCGAGGTCGAGCCCGGCGACGCGGCAAATCTCGGCGATGCCCGGGAACCGCTCACGCACCCACGCGGCGTCCATGTGCGCCAGCGAGAGATAGACAGGACGCCCGGTGCGAGCCGCTTCCCGGACCATGGCGGTGGCGACCACGTCGCGCGGCGCAAGCTCGCCGCGCGGGTCGTACCGTTCCATGAACCGCTCGCCGTCGGCGTTCAACAGCCGGGCACCTTCGCCGCGCACGGCTTCCGAGATCAACGCACGCGCCGCTCCGGCGACGTGCAGCACCGTCGGATGGAACTGGACGAACTCGAGATCGCCGACGCGCGCGCCGGCGCGCCACGCCATCGCCACGCCGTCGCCCGTTGCGATCGCCGGATTGGTCGTCTCGGCGAACACCTGACCGGCGCCACCGGTCGCGAGCAGCACCGCGTTGGCGCGCAGCGACGCCATGCTGCCGTCGCTTTGCAGGAGCTCGACGCCAACACACGCCCCGTCGTCGACGATCAGGCGGGTGGCGAGCGCGTGGTCGAGCACCTGCAGCGATCCGTGGCCCTGCAGGCGCGACCAGAGCGTGCGGGCGATCTCGCGGCCGGTCGCGTCGCGCGCGTGGAGCACGCGCCGCACGCTGTGCGCGCCTTCGCGTCCGAGAGCCGGCTGGCCGTCCTCGTCGCGATCGAACGCGGCGCCCCAGGCCATCAGCTCGCGGACGTAGCGAGGGCCTTCGTTCACGAGCACCTCGACCGCATCGCTGTCGCAGAGGCCGGCGCCGGCTTCGAGGGTGTCCGCGAGGTGCAGCGCGGGCGAGTCGTCTGGGCCAATGGCGGCGGCCACACCGCCCTGGGCGTAGCCGGTGTTGCTTTCGGTGCCGCTGGCCTTCGTGAGGAGGACCACGTGTCCGTGCCCCACGAGATCGATGGCGGCTCTGAGACCGGCGATGCCGCCGCCGATGACGAGGAAATCGGCCCGAAGGGACACTGAGTGCTATTCTACCAGTCGCCTCCGCGCGCGCCCGAACGCCGCAGCCACCACGTGTCCACCACCGAGATCGTCGTCGCTACTCCGCCCGCGCCGTATGCGATTCGCATCGGCGCAGGCCTGCTGGACGCGCTTGGCGAGGAGCTCGACGCCGCAGGTTTTCCGCGCCGGCGCATCCTCGTCTCCAGCCCGGTCGTGTGGCGCCTGTTCGGCGACCGCGTGCAGGCATCGCTGCCCGGCGTGCCGGTCGTGCTCGCGCCGGACGGCGAGCGGCACAAGACCCTGAAGACCGTCTCGACGATCTACGACGCGTTGCTTCGGCTCGGCGCGGATCGCGGCACCGGCATCGTGGCCGTCGGCGGCGGAGTCCTTGGCGACAGCGCGGGTTTCGCGGCCGCGAGTTTCCTGCGCGGCCTCGCCCTGGCGCAGGTGCCGACGACGCTGCTGGCGCAGGTGGACAGCTCGGTCGGCGGCAAGGTGGGCGTGAACCATCCGCTCGGCAAGAACCTGATTGGCGCCTTTCACCAGCCGCGGCTCGTCGCAGTCGATCCGCTCGTGCTCGAGACGCTGCCGCGCCGCGAGTTCCGCGCGGGACTCTACGAAGTCGTCAAATACGGGATGACGTCGAGCCGCGATCTCTTCGACAGGGTCAACGGGCAGGTCGTCGAAGATCTTCCGGCGCTCGCCGGAGGTGATGACGCCGATCATCGCCGAGAGCTGTCGCATCAAGGCCGAAGTCGTCGCGGCGGACGAGCGCGAAGGCGGCATTCGTCGCGTGCTCAACTTCGGCCACACCGCCGGACATGCGCTCGAGGCCGTCACGAAGTACAAGCGCCTGCGCCACGGCGAAGCGGTCGCCTACGGGATGCTGGTGGCGTCGGAGCTCTCGGTCGCGCGAGGCCGGATGCCCGCTGACGATCTTGCTCGGCTCAAGACGCTCGTCGGGAAGCTCGGAAAGCTGCCGCCGATCGCGGACGTCTCGGCCGCGGAGATCGTCGAGGCCAGCCGGCGCGACAAGAAAGTCGTCGACGGCACGTTGCACTTCGTCCTGTGCACCGGGATCGGATCGTGGGAGATCGCCGAGGACGTCAGCGAGCCGGAGCTGACGAGCGCGCTTCGCCGAACAGGATTTCGCGAGTAAGAGAATCCACAGAAGTCGCGGGGCCTGACTGAATCCCTGAAATCTCTGAATCCAGGTGTCTTCGAAGACAGCGAAGTCAGCGTGACACGCAGAAATCTTGCGTCATCAGCAATCTGCGATTCCTAGCCTTCGATGCCGTAGTCCTTCAGCTTCTGGAGCAGCGTCTTGTAGCTGACCTGGAGCAGGTCCGCTGCGCGGGGCTTCTGTCCGCCGGCTTCCTTCAGCGACGCCTGGATCTTCCGGCGTTCCACTTCGATGATCGCGCGGCGCGTGACATCGGTGAGCGATCCCGACAGGTCCACCTGCTCCCACGGATCCACCGGCGCCTCCAGGGTGACGGCGTCGCGGAACGAGAGACTCAGGTGACGCGGACGGATCGTGTCGCCGTCGACCAGGATCGCCGCGCGCTCGATGCAGTTCTGCAGCTCGCGGACGTTGCCGGGCCAGCGATAGCGCTGCAGCTCGTCGATGGCCTCCGCCGAAAGCGTGAGCGTCTTCTTCTTCAGGTCGCGGCAGAACTTGTCGACGAAATGTCGCGCCAGCACCTCGATGTCGCCGGGTCGTTCGCGCAATGGCGGAATGTCGATCGGGAAGACCGACAGGCGGAAATAGAGATCCTCGCGAAACTGCCGCGCGGCGACGGCCGCCTTCAGGTTGCGATTCGTCGCCGCGATGACGCGGACGTCGACCTGCAGGGGCTGCGTGCCGCCGACACGATCGAATTTCTTCTCCTCGAGCGCGCGCAGGATCTTCGCCTGAAGCCCAATCGGCAGGTCGCCGATTTCGTCGAGGAAGAGCGTGCCGCGATGCGCAAGCTCGAAGCGGCCCGCCTTGCGAGCGATCGCGCCCGTGAACGCGCCCTTCTCGTGCCCGAAGAGCTCGGTTTCGAGCAGCGTCTCCGGAATCGCGGCGCAGTTGATCGCCACAAAGGGCCCGTCCGCGCGGCCGCCGAGCGCGTGCAGCGAGCGCGCGACCAGCTCCTTGCCCGTGCCGCTCTCGCCGAGCAGCAACACGGTGGTGTCGGTCGCGGCCGCGCGGTGGACGGTCGCCATCACACGCGCGAGCGACGGATCCTGCCCGATGATCGTCGGCGCGCCACGCCGCGCGGCCAGCTCGTCACGCAGCAGGCGATTCTCCGCGGCCATGCGCCGCTGTGCGAGCGCGCGCTCGACGAGCAGCAGCAGATGATCGGGATCGACCGGCTTGGCCAGGAAGTCGAGCGCGCCTTCTTTCATGGCGACGACGGCGTCCTGGATGCTGCCGTAGGCGGTCATCACGATGACGGGCAGCTCGGGATCGATGTCCTTCGCGCCGCGGAGGACGCCGACGCCGTCGCCCGACAGCAACCGCAAATCGGACAGCACCAGGTCGGGCCGCGTGTCGCGGACCTGGCGCAGCGCCTCGGCCTCGTCGGCGGCCTCGACGACGCTGTGGCCCTGCTCCTCGAGGGCGTGGCGCAGCATCGCCCTCAACGAGTCCTTGTCTTCGACGATGAGGATGGGGGCCTGGGGACGGCGGGGCGTGGGCATTCCGCTGCTACCGCAGCCAGCCCGGAGGCACGCCCGCCTTGCGGGCTTCCTCTTCGAGATCGTCGATCGCCTTCTTCTGGTCCTGCACCTGCTGCTTCACGCGATCGAACTCGGCGAGCGCCTTCTTGCGATCCGTCTCGATCGCGGCGCGCTGCGCCGGATCGTCGCGCGAGGTGAAATCGGCCCAGAGCGCGTTGATCTTGCTCTGCAGGGCGTCGAGATACATCTCGGAGTGCTCGAGATCCGCGCGGGCCTTGGCCATCCGATCGCGCCAGGTCTGCTCGTCGCGCGCCTGCTGCTCCTCCGTCTCGTCGGCCGGCTTCTGCTCGGCCGGCTTTGCGGCGTCCCCAGCCGGGGCCGCTTGATCCGAGCCGGCGGGCGGAATCGGGATCTCGGACGGCTTGAGGTCCTTGTTGGTCAGGACCCGGGCTGGTTTGGCGACGTGCTTCCGGCGCGCCTCTTCCTTGCGGGCCACGTCGGCCAGCGATTGGGCGCTGGCGGTGGCGGCCCAGCCGGCCACGAACAGCACGGCCGCGGCGAGGCGGATCATGCGCATCTCCATCTGTCGGATCTTTCGGCAGAGCCGGCTCGAAACTTCAGGCCGGCACGGATTACACAGAGAAAAGACACCTGGATTCCGGGATTCACGGAGATTCAAGAAAAACCTGGCTCCCTGAATTCAGGATACTCCCCGGCCGCCACAGCAGAGATCCGGCAATCCAGCCCTACTGCGACGGCGGCGCGGGCGGCGCGTCCGTGGCTGGTGCGCCGGACGTCACGTCGGTCGCGGCCGGGGACGCCGCCGCGGGAGGCGCGCGCTCCCTGCAGCCGGGCGAGATGCGCCTTCACGCTGCCGGCATCAGGAGCGGACGGCACCTTCTCCAGGTACTTGCTGAACGTCTGCGCCGCGTCGGCCGACCGTCCGGCCTGCTCGTAGGCAGACCCGAGCGACACCAGCAGCGACGGATCGTCCGGCGCGGCGGCGACGGCCTTCTCGAGGACCGGCAGCGCTTCGTCCTGGCGATTGGCCTTCTGAAGCGCCTGAGCGAGGTTGAAGAGCGTCACGTGGTCGTCGGGGAACAGCTGATCGGCCTGTTGATAGGACTCGACCGCGCCAGACCAGTCACCCGTCTGCGCCTTGGCACGCGCGAGATTGAACCGGTAGCTCCACTCTCCCGGCGCACCGTTGGCGGCAATCGTCAGGTGAGGGATCGCCTCGGGCGCCTGGCCGAGGCGCACGAGCACCTGCCCGAGATTGTTCTGCGCCGCGAGATCGGCGGGATCCGCCGCCACCGCGCGTCGCAGCGAGTCGAGCGCGCTCTTGAAATCGCCGCGCGCGTACGCCGCCGACGCCTCCCGGTCGAGATCGCTCGCCGTGCCAGTCGCCAGCGCCGGCACGTTGGCGCGAGTGCCCGGGCCGCTCGCCGCCGCGGCTGGAGCGCCGGGCGCGGCCGGCCGTGCCGCCTTCGCGGTTGTCGCCGTCTCGGGCGTCCTCCGCGGCAACCCAATCGCCGCGCCGATCACCAGGACCGCGATGCCTGCCGCGATCAGCCAGCCGCTCAGCAACCGACTCGGCTCGGCCTCGCCAGTCGCGACCTTCGTCGCACGCGCGGGCGCTGCCGCGGCCAGCTCAGCGCCGCAGCGCTGGCACCGCCGCCACTTCTGGTGATTCTTGGCGCCGCAGGTGCAGACCTTCGCCTCGCTCCTCATCGGATGTCCCGCCACGAGATGATGCGCACGCCGACGTTGCCGACGCCGTTGTCGAAGTCGTTCGGGTCGCCGAGCATCTCGATCTTGTTGCCCGCGCCGAACGCCAGGTGCTGGTCGACGATGAACGGCGCCGTCGCACGACCGGCGCCAGTGAGCGTCCGCACCTTCGGCGACTCGGTCTTGCTGACCTTGTTGTCGCCGGTCGAGTCGTACGCCGCGCCGCCGAGGAACGTCAGCGCGTAGAGCGCCGCATCCGGCGACGTGCACGGCGTCGTCGGCTTGAACGCCGTGGTGCTGAAGAAGACGATGTCGCCGGCAACCGCCGGGAATGCCGACACCTTCTCGTCGTCGCCGGTGCCGTCGACCTTCGAGAGGTCGATCTCGAATGACTTGGTGCCGCCCGAGCCGGTGTCGAGGACGCCAAGCAGCATGTACGACGCGCTCACGCCCGTGGACGGCAGCAGGTCGCTGCCGGTGCCCACGAAGATGTATTCCTGCGTGCCCACGGCCACGGCCGCCATCGACGAGAAGACCGGCTGCGCCGCGCCGGCCGAGTACAGCTTCGTCGGGTTGCCGGTGAACTTCGGGTTGCTGGCTCGAGTCGCTGTCGATGTCGAAGCGCCAGATATTGCCGTCGAGGTCGCCGATGTACGACTTGGTGATGAAGCGCTCGTCCGACGGCCCGGTGGCGACCGGGTCGGCCTGCAGCGCGTTCTTGAACTTCGTGCACCCGTACGCCGTCGTCGTGCAGTCGTCGTCGGTCTCAGCGACGCCGTCGCTGGCGGGGCTCGATTCCTGGTTGGCGTAGAGCGTGCCCGTGCCGGCGTCCAGCAGGTAGAGGTCGCGGCCGGCCGCGACGCCGCGCGCGATTCGGGTTGTTCTCGACGGACCGCGGCAGGAAGCCTGAGCCCGTGATGACGGTGTACTTGCCCGACGTGTTCTTGACCTGGCCGACGGCCGGATCCGACCACGTCTGCCCCACGGTCTTCTCCGCCGCCGTGGCCGACGACGACAGGTCGCCGTATGGCGTCGCGGTGGTGTTGATCGTCGCGTCGAAGTGGCTGTAGTTCGGGAACGACCACAGGAACGGAATGCGGTTCGGGTCGTTGAAGTAGCCGAGCACCGAGCTCACGTTGTCGCTGTCGGGCGCGACCGAGTCGGACATGTCGTCGAGCGAGCCGTCGAACGCCTGGTAGAACGTGCCGCCGGGGCCCTCGCCGAAGAGCACCATCGTCCGCCACGATCCGCTGATCTTGACGTCGGCGACCTTGGCCGACCCGTCGACGAAGTACCGAGTAGCCGTCGATGCCCTGGCCGTCGCGCAGCGTGCGCAGCTTCGGCAGCAGGTTGAACGGGATGTAGGCCCAGACCTCGACGCCGCTTCGTCCGTCGAGGGCGTGCATCATGCCGTCGTTGGCGCCAACGAAGATCAGCGTCCGGCGGTCTTCGTGATCGGCTGCGAAGCCCGGGTAGTCGGAGTCGGGCGGCGGATCCAGCGACGGCGGATCCATGAACGCCGGCGTCGAGTCGAGGATCGCGCCGAGCGGCTGCGTCCGCACGAAGTTGATGAGGCCCGTCACGTCGTACGTGTTCAGGTACGGGCTGAGCGTGGACGCGTTGGCCGCGGTGAACGCGATCATGCTGCCGCTGGGCAGCTTCGTGTAGATATTGCGGCAGCTGGCGGTGGCGTCGTTGCAGTAGTCCGCCATCGGCGTCTTCGCCGTCCAGAGCGCGGTGCCGTCGCTGGCGAACTTGTAGCCGATGGCCTTCGTGGTGTCGGCCACGGGCTTGTAGACGCGGAACGCCCTGAGCTTCATCTCGAAGCCAGGCAGCGCGAAGGCGGACGTCAACAGGACGTTGGCGCGCTGCGGGATCACCGCGCCGCTGAGCGTGTTGGTCACTTCCGTGTTCGGCAGCGTGCCGCCGGTGGCGTCCTTGGCGCCTTTCAGATTGACCGAGCCGGTGATCGGGCTGGTGACCTGAAACTCGCTCTGCGGGCCGTAGGGCAGCGACGTCGTCGGCGCGGTGTTCACGTCCGCCGGGTTCGCCATGCCGTGCTGCACCGCCGTGTCGATGCCCCGCACGAGCGTGGGCGGGGGCAGCCCGACGGCGGCCGCGGTGTCGATTTCGGACTGGTCGACCTGGAAGTACTGGCCGCCGCTGTTGGTCGCGATCGACTGCAGCGCCGAGACGTCGCCGTTGGGCGGGGCGATCGCGATCACGTAGATCGGCACACGCCGGCTGCTGATGCTCTTGAACCCGGTCGCGAGGTTGGCGGCGCTCGTCCCCGGTGCCGTCCCGAAGGTGCCTTCGGCGCCTCCGACGACCAGCACCGCAATGGTGTTGCGGCACGACGAGTCAGCGGCGATGAGCCGCGTCGCCTCGGTCTTCACGTCGCTGACGAGGTTCGCCAGCGGCGCGTCCTTCTGGCTCGACGTCGTCGTTACCGGCGGGCAGAATCGCACCGCTCGTCGTGAACGTCTTGTTCAGAATCGTGACGATGTCGGTGTTCGCCGTCGACGAGTCGGCCTGGACTTTCGCGACAGGCGACGACGCCGCGGCGTTCCAGTTGCCGCTCGGCGACGCGACCGACAGGAGGCCACGCGTCACCTTCCAGTATCCGGGCAGGCCCGTGTCGCTCGGCGTCGACTGCCCGGTGTCGTCGTCCTGTACCTGCCCGTCGTTGCCCGACGCGATCGTGGGGGTGCTGCCCTGCCGCATCGTGATCAGGCCAAACCGCGCGGACTTCGAGTTCTCGCCGACGGCCTGGACGATGGCCGCTTTGGCCGCGCCCAGCCGGCTCTTGGCGTAGAAGGACGACCAGAGCGTCGCCGTGCTGCAGTCCGAGACGCCGATCGTGGACGCCTCGAACTTCGGCGAGCCGCTGCCGGTGAACTGAAACGTCTTGTAGGCGCGGCAGTATTTCGTCGCGGCTGCCGGGGACGGCCAGCGTGGTGTCCCACGTGTTGCCGACGGTGTAGTTGAACGGATCGTAGTACGTCCCGCTGCCGTCGTACTGCATGCGCAGCGACGTGTCCACCGCCATCAGGATGTGCGTGCGATACGTCGGCGTCGTCGTCGACGGCACGGACCGCTTCACGATGAGCAGCGGATCGAGCTGCGCTTCGGCGACGCGCGGCGCTGCCGTGACGAACGCCAGGACCAGCAGGCCGAAGACCAGCCGTCCGCCGGCGCGAAGATGAACGGGAAGAGTGCGCTCCATATGGGTTCCTAGAAGGACTGCGTCGCCAGCCCGCCGCCGAGGGACATCTCCGAGCGGGTCAGGCCCGCGCCGGGCGTCTGCACCGCGGCCTTCCGGGCGCGGCGGTTCTGTTCGTCCTGGCCGCGCTGGCCGGTGTAGCCGCGCTCGACTTCCGTCGTGTCGGTTTTCGCGATCGTGGCTTCGATCACGTGATGGGCGCCGTTGGGGCCGAACGCTTCCGCCCGGATGTTGAGCACGCCTCCGCCGGGGTTCGACGTGTACGCCGACGACCGGCGGACCGCCGTCGGTCGTCGGATCGCTGTCGGTCTCCGTCGGGTCGTCGGCGATCCACACCGCCACGTAGTACGGAGAGTTCAGCGTGCCGGTCGGAATCAGGTCGTTGACGGCGCCCCAGGCGTAGAGGTGATAGCGCGGGTTGTTGGTGCTCCACGGCACGCTCGTTGCGTGGTCGTGTCCATGTCGCTCGCCGAGCACGCCGTCGTCTTCGCGCAGTTGATCATGTAGGTGGCCTTCGCGAGGTCCACCGTGCGGCCGTCGGGGAGCGTGATCGGGCTCGAGGGCGCCGTGTCGTGGAAGCCCGACGTGACGCCGGCCGTGACGCCGTCGGTGGTCGCCAGCAGCGTGTTCCAGTCGTGGACCGTCAGCACGTCGTCCATGACGCGCTCGAGCGCGGCGTCGGCGGCGTACTGCCCTTCCATGCTGTCGCGGTAGTTGGCGCTGATCATCGTCTCGGTCTGCGACGTGAGCATCAGCGCCATGCCGAGCGCCGTCAGCAGGCACATCACGAGCAGCGCGACGACCAGGGCGATGCCGCGTTCGTCGGACGCCCGGCGCAGGCGCGCGCGTGACGAGTCGGGACGAGTGCAGGCAGGCTCACGGCGTCCTCAGCGTCCGAGATTCAGGTTGCGCGGCGCGACGTCGAACCGGATCTCCTGATCCGGCACGAGTCGGGAGCCGCTGTTCGACGTGCCGCCGTGACGGAAGAGCGTTCCGGCCGGCCCGCGGAGCGTGGCATCCGCCACCTGCACGCGGAAGGTCAGGCGGACCTTCCGCACCCGCAGCATGTCGGCGTCGTACTTGCTCGGCAGCGCGTCGCCGGCCGAGTTCACGTCGGCCGGGCACCAGGGCCCGTCGGTCGAGCATCGAGGCCGGCATCAGCACCGGCGCGGTGCCCGGGCGCGCCGAGCGTCTGCATTTCCGGGCGCGGCACCTGCAGGCCGGAGCCCGCGTCCACCTTGAAGAGGCAGTTCTCGCCAGCCGCGAACGGCTGATCGACGTTGGTCCCGGTCAGCTCCGGCGGCCGCGGACCGTACGTCGTCCAGGGGCCGACGTCGGTCGCCACCCCCGTGTAGGGCTTGATGATCTCGGGCGGCGACGGATCGCCGAAGAACTCCACGCGGAAGTCCGCGATGTTGTCTGCGACCGGCAGGTCGGTGTCGTAGCCGTTGTAGTAGCGCAGCTGCGGCGTGCTGACGCCGTCGTCCTGGAGGTAGTACGTCGCCGAGACCACTTCCGTGATCCACGATCCGGCCGGGAAGTGCGTCGTGAACTTGTCGTCGCGATGCTGGAGGTGACCGGCCGAGCCCTGGACGTGAGTGATCGTGAAGATGTCGTAGTCGCCGTCCGGGCTCATGATCAGGACGCGCATGCCCTCCTTGAACCCGCACAGCTGGTCGCTGCCGGACGTCGGGCACCCGGGCTGCGGGTTCACCTTCAGCTCGGCCGACGGCGTCGGCATGTCCTCCGAGAGGGTCGTCTGAGCCGTCGTCGTCGGGACGTACATGATCGTGAGGGCTTCCGCGCAGGTCGTCGGGCAATTCGGGTTGGCGTGGAACGTCCCGGCCGGATCCGGCGACACCGTGCCGACCTTGTGCGGCAGCAGCGGCGAGAAGTACGCGTCGAGCGTCCCGACCATCTGCCCGGAATACATGCCGGCGCCGGCCATGATCAGATCCTTCTGCACCGTGTCGGCGGCCACGCGCAGCCGCTGCTGGAGGTCCGACGTCTCGGGCTGTGCCTTGAAGGTCCCGTGCGACGGGTTCAGCATCTGGAAGATGGTCCCGGTCACGACCAGCATGATTCCGGTCGCGATCACCATCTCCATCAGCGTGAAGCCGCGCTCGGAGCGAAGGGCGGTCGCAAGGCGCTTCATTTCGACTTCCTTGTCTTGACGCTCATCAACCGCGTCTCCTCGGGCAGGCGGGCGACGTTGCCGGAATCGGCGTTGCCGCGGTTCGTGCGCCTGGTCACGAGCACCTGGAGGATCAGCGTGTTGTTCGGGTTCGTGGGCAGCGGCTCGACCGACCAGCGCCGGATGTACGTGGTGCCGTCCGGCGCGTTGCCTCCGCCGCCAAGGTCGCAGCCGTTCAGGTCCAGGTAGTCGACCCAGCCGTCGGTGTTCTGCGTCAGCGTGCCCGAGGGCGACGGCGACAGACCCGTGCCGGCCCCGGTGCCCGACGACGTGCAGCCGGCCAGCGTGCCGACGTTCGTGGTGTCCGTGTTGTAGTCGCTGACTGGCAGGCCGACCGTGTCGAAGCCCCACGTGAGCGAGCGCAGCTGCTCCATCTTCTGCTGCGCGAGCATCACGGTGAACGTGTTGGAGCGCGCGGCGGTGTTCCCCTTCGTCGAGAGCGCGAAGAGCTGCGCGACCGAGAGCAGGCCGACCGACAGCACGAGCGTCGCGACGAGGACCTCGACGATCGAGAAGCCGGACTCGTCAGTGCAGCGTGATCTTGCCAAGACCGTTCACTCCAATCGAGGTGACGATGGTCGACTGGTGCATGATGTCGAACACCGTGATGCCGATGCCGTCGTCTGGAATCGCGGGCCACGGCTGCGTGCCGCCCGCCGCGACGTGCGCCGTGCCGTCGGGCCAGAACTCCACCGTCTGCGCGTCGCTGCCGAAGCCGATGCCGTCCTGCAGCGTCTGAATCGGCCCGTCGTTGTTCGGAATCGAGAAGAAGTCCTGGTTCGTGTCCGGGAACGGGTACGCGCTGTAGCCGCACCGCGTCGCCGCGCGCGAATCGGCGTCGTCGGTCGCCGGCGTCTGCGTGGTGCCGAGCAGTTCCACCATGCGGTACTTGCCGGTCGCAGGGCAGTTGAAGCGGACACGGATCGCACGGTTCGAGCGCACGGCCTTCATGCGTGCGCCTTGCAACTCGCGCTCCACCGCGCGCGCATTCGCCGCGAGCTTGATTTGGCGCGTGGTATTCAGCACGGCGGGGATCGCCATGGCGGAGATCACGCCAAGAACTGCCAACACCAGCATCAGTTCGAGGAGTGTGAAACCGCGTACTTTGTCCGGTCGGTTCATAAGGCTTCAGCGCGGCGGCCGGTCACAACGGTCCTCCGCCCGCTGAAGTCATCGCAAGGCCACTGCCAAGGCTGGGTTAGCGGCCAGATATGCAGCCTAACTGACTGAACAGACTAGATTTAATCGAGTGCGCCCGAAGCGGTGCCACGCTCCGGCGACCGCGAGCGGTGCTGGCTAGACTGCTACTTTTGGTAACAATATTGGAATCGGGCGGCGAGCCGCCGCGATCAGGCCGAGAGCGGCAACGTGACGAGCATGGTCGTCCCCCGCCCGTCGGGTCCGTCGAGGGCCTGCACGCGCCCGTTGTGCGTCACGACGATTTTCTGCACGAGGGCGAGTCCCGAGACCGGTGCCCTTCGGCTTGGTCGTGAAGAACGGCCGGAAGACGCGTTCCCGCGACCCGTCTCGATGCCGGGGCCGTTGTCCGTGACGTACACGCGAAGGGTGCGCGACGTGGTGTCGACCTCGCCGATGAAGCGCAGCTCGGGCGCGACGGCTGTGGGCGCGCACGCTTCGACGGCATTCCTCGCGAGGTTGCTGAACGCCTGGCGCAGCAGCACCTCGTCGCCGCTCACCACGCCCCACTGCCCTTCCAGGCTGACGCGCCCGCCCTGCGCCTCGGCGTCGGCGCGGACGTCCTCGGCGACGCGGCCGATCACGTCGCCGACGTCGACGGGTGCGACGGCCAGCTGCGTGGGCCGCGCGAAGTTCAGGAAGTTGGTGACGATCGCGCCGAGCGAGTCGGTTTCCGCGCGCACGCCTTCGAGGTACGTGCGCTGGTTCGGCGGCAGCTGCTCCGGATCCATCAGCCGGGCATAGCCGTGAATCGTCGCGAGGCCATTCCGGAATTCGTGCGCCAGGCCCGCGGTCAGCTCGCCGAGGCGCGCGAGCATGTCCTTCAGCCGCAGCTGCTCTTCGAGGTCCATCACCTTCGTCAGGTCGGTGAAGAGACAGATGACGCCGCCCGGTGCGCCCGCCTCGTCGACGAGCGGCGAGACGGTGACGCCGAGATGCGTGACTTCAGCATGCGGATCGTCGAGCGCGATCGATCGCCGGACGATGGGCTGTCCTTCGCGCAGGCACTCCTCGATCGCGCCCGCGAGCGCTGAGTGACGGCCGAGCACCTCGCGCACGGGACCGTGCGGCGCGTCGTCGCTCAGTCCGAGCAGACGGCGGCTCGAAGGGTTCAGGATCTGAACGCGGCCGTCGAGGTCGGTCACGACGAGCCCGGCGGTGAGGCTCGCGACGATCTGGCCGCTCAGACGCTCTGACGCCTCGGCGCGCGCGGTCATCGCGCGCTCCTGGGCTTTCAGCCGTCCGATCGCTTCTTCGAGCGCTGCCGACAGCAACGCCGTCTCGGTGCCCGATTCGCGCATCCGGTGCTTCGCGTCGCGGGCCGCGGCGGAGAAGCGCAGGAAGGCGAATACGACGAGGCCGACGAGGCCACCGACGATGGCGGTGAGTCCGAGGAGCGTGTAGGCCTGGTGGGACATGCCGCCCGCTCTCTCTTATCGGCCGAGCAGGTGCCCGGCGTACCAGGCGACCAGCGGATCGCCGAACGCCGCCGCGGCGAGGCCGCCCACGGCCAGGAACGATCCGAGCGGCAGCATGTACTCCCGGTTCCTGGTGATGGCGACAATCGCGAGGCCGATGGCGCTGCCGAGCGACGAGGCGAGGAAGAGCGACACGAGCGTCAGTTTCCAGCCGAGAAACGCGCCCATCATCGCGACCATCTTCACGTCGCCGAAGCCGAGCGCGTCCTTCCCCATCACGCGGCTCACGGCTTCTCCCGTGCCCCAGAGCGCGAGACTGCACGCCACCGCTCCGATCAGCGCGTCACGGATGCCAGGGGGCGTGACGAGGCTGAACGCCAGGCCGACGAGAATCCCCGGCAGCGTGATCGCGTTCGGCAGCAGCCGCTCGTTCAGATCGACGGTGAAGAGCACGATCATCGCGGCCGCGAACATGAGGCGCGACACGAGCAGCAGCGTCGGGCCGTAGAGCCACGCGCCGGCGGCGAACGCGACGGCCGTGGTCAGCTCGACGATCGGGTACTGCCACGAGAGCGGCGTCCTGCAGCCAGCGCACTTGCCGCCGAGGATCAGGAAGCTGACGACCGGGATGTTCTCCCACGCGCGGATCTGCCGGCCGCACGTGAGGCAGCGCGAGCGTCCCCAGAGCACGGTCTCGTGCTTCGGCAGCCGGTAGATGCAGACGTTCAGGAACGACCCGACGAGCAGGCCGATGACGCCGACGGCGATGACGAAGACGCAGATCGGTCATCGAGGCCCGGCCGCGGCGCCGGGCTGTTCATCCGGCAAGGGCGCGTACCGCGACGGACGATGGAGCGTCGCCCGGCCTGTTTGAGGATCGATCACGAACGGCACGCCATCGGGATCGGTCGGCATGGCGCGGAGCCACCCGGCGCGGACAAGCGGCGCGAAGTCCATCACCGCCTGTCCCGTCTGGGCGCGGTAGCGCTGCAGGAGCGCGGTCAACTGGTCGGCGATGTCGGCCATGTCGAGCTGAGTCAGGTGGAACGTCGCGTTGTCGCGCATGTACTGCTGCTCGGCCGTGTCGAGGATCTGCTGCCACAGGAAGCGTGAGCTGCGGCGGTCGCCGCCCTGGCCGAGCATGAACGCCGCGAGCCCGGGCATCCACTCCGGCGCGCCTTTCACCTTGGCGGCCTCCGAGAACCAGTGCGCCGCCTGCCTGGTAGTCCTTCAGCGACCAGTAGGCGACGAAGGCCTTGTCGTAGAGGTACTGCCACTTGGTCGGGTTTACAGCGAAGCCCTTGTCGAGCAGTTTGAGGGCGAGATCCGGACGCCCTGGACCGCTCGGATAGCCCTCGGCGAGGAAGATCGCGCCAAACCGATAGGCGATGTTGAATTGCGGATCGAGCGTGGTCGTCACGTCGAGCAGCGGATAGAGCAGGTCGTAGTGCGACGTGCTCTCGGTGCCGGATTCCGCGGCGCGCTTCGCGTCGAGGCGCGTGCTGCCGAAGTACTGGACCGCGCGGATCCAGTAGACGTCGGCCAGCATCGGCTTGAACGACAGCGCCAGCCGCCCGATGGAGTCGCCGGACGTGAAGTACAGCTCGTCGACCGGCGAGGCGACCTCCGGGTACGACGTGTCCCGGTGAACCTGCAGCGCGATCGCCGCGGCGATTCCCGCCACGACGATCGACGCCGAGCGCCCAGCGAGGCGCGGCGATCATTTGAAGTCCTTCTTCGAGAAGATCAGCACCGCCGCGGCGACAAGGGCCAGCGAATAGAAGGCGCCGTACGCGGTCGCGGTCAGGACGTAGCCGTACGGCACCGGCTGCGCGTGCACGACGGCGTTCTTCACGTCGAACGTCGCCATGTTCGGCAGCAGGTAGTACAGGCCGGTCGTCACGTACCTGCACCGGAGAGTCCCCGACGATGACGTCAAAGTGCTTGAGGTCGGCGCTGAAGTGCCCGGCGACGTAGAGGCCGAAGGTGAAGACCGTCGCCCACAGGGGCTCGGCGAACGTCGAGAAGAACAGCGCGAGCGCGATGACCAGCACGAGCTGCACGAAGAGCAGATAGACCGCCACCAGCAGGCGCGGATCGGCGGCCGGCGCCTCCCAGCCCTTCTTCACCAGCTCGATCTCGGACCAGGACATGTACGCAAGCACGCCGTACCAGACCACCGTCATCACCGCGAGGTTGATGGCGACCGTCAGCGCGAGCCCCAGGAACTTGCCGACCACGAGCTCGGATCGGCGCACGGGCTTCGCGATGAGGCTGTAGATGCTGCGCCGCTCGATCTCCTTCGAGACCAGGCCAATGCCGATGAAGATGGCGATGAACAACCCGAAGATCGCCATCGCCGACAGGCCAAGGTCCTTGATGATCTTCACGTCCTGCCCGGCCGTCATCTGCCCGATCAGGTACGACGCGCCGATCACCAGCAGCGCAAAGCCGACGAGGTTGTAGAGGACGCGCTCGCGCACGGACTCGCGAAAGACCGCCAGCGCGATCCGGCCGAGGCTCTTCGGGCTCATAGCGCGCCCTCACGCGCCGAGCCGGCCTTGTGCACCTGCTGGACGAAGATTTCCTCGAGCGTCGTGTGGACCGGCGCGACCGACACGAGGCGTGCGCCGCCGGCATGCATCTCGGCGACGAACGCCTCGGCGCTCGCCTCCTTCGGCAGGTCGAACGTATAACGCCCGTCGGCCACGGTCGTCGCCTTGACGCCCCTTGACGCCAGCGTGGCGAGGACGGCTGATGCGACGCCGGTCATGACGACTTCCCACCCGCGCACTTCGAAGCCGCTCATGTCGCGGAGCTTGCCGACGGTGGCCAGCCGTCCGCCGGCGACGATCGCGACGCGGCTGCAGAGCGTCTCGGCGTCCGACAGGATGTGAGAGCTGAAGAAGATGGTCGTGCCGCGCTCGCGCAGCCGCAGGATCAGCTCGCGGATGTCGCGGCGGCCAAGCGGATCGAGGCCCGACATCGGCTCGTCGAGAAAGAGGACTTCGGGATCGTTCAGCAGCGACTGCGCGATGCCGACGCGCTGCACCATCCCCTTCGAGTACTTCCGCAGCTGCATCCGCCGCTCGGCGCCGAGACCGACCTCGTCGAGCAGGCGGGACGCGCGCGCCTGGCAATCGGACCGGGAGTAGCCGAAGAGCGACGCGAAGTACTCGAGCAACTCCTCGGCCGTCAGGTTGTCGTAGAGGTACGGGTTCTCGGGCAGATAGCCGATCCGCTGCCGGACGGCGAGGTCGCCCACGGGCCGGCCCAGAATCGACGCCCGTCCTGCGGTCGGGAAGACCAGCTGCATGAGCAGCTTCAGCGTGGTGGTCTTGCCCGCGCCGTTCGGGCCGAGAAAGCCGAACACTTCGCCGGGCTGGACCTGGAGGGTCAGCCGGTCGAGCGCGCGGTAGGGCCTGGGCCGCCAGAACCCTACCTTGTAGTCCTTGGTGAGATCTTCGACGTCGATTGCCGGTGTCATGACTCAGGGCCGCGCTCCCGCACGGCAGGCCGGCGGCTTCGCCACCGGCGAGGCCTCGCTTCGCTCGGGCGGGGCCGCTCGCTCCGCTCCGGCGGCTAGGGCTCCCGAGGCCTGCCGGCGAAGCCGGCCTGTCGGGCGAAGCCCGGCGCCCGCCGGCGAGGCCGCCCTCAGTGCGCCAGCTCGTACTGCGATCGCCCTGTCAAAGTATTCGGGCTTAACCACCGGAATCCTTACACCGTTGATGAAGAAAGTCGGGGTTGCATGGACTTGCAACGCGGCGCCCATGGCGATGTCGCTCTTCACCAACTCCAGCGTCGCGGCGTACTTGGCGTCGAAGTCCTCGACGCCGGCGACGCTCCGGACGCCCATCTTCACGAGGTCGGGCGTTATCTGGGGCTGGTTCGCGAAGAGCCACTCCTCCATCGCCTCCCCGCGGCCCTTGGCCTTCGCCAGGCGGACGGCGACGGCGGCTTCGCAGGCGGACTGGTGCATGCCGGTGGGCACATTGACGTTGCACTCCGGGTCGAGCGGGTAGTCCTTCGTCACGAACTTCACCTTGCCCGGGTAGAGCCCCTGGTACTTCGCGATGATCGGCTTGTACTGCTCGTACGTCATCCGGCACGGCGGGCACTGGTAGTCGTTGAACTTCACGATCAGCACCTTGGCGCCGTCGGTCGGCACCGCCAGCGGCACGCGCGGCAGCGACGTGTACCACTTGTCGAACTCGCTCTCCTGGGCCGCGTCGAGCGGCGCGGCTGGCGCGACAGCGGCCGCGGGCGTCTCGGAGGCGGCCGACGCGGTCGTCGCGTCCACCTGTCGCGGGAAGAACATTACGAGCGCCACCGCTCCGGCGACGAACAGGCCCGAGGCCACCAGGCCGAAGGGCGACGTGACGAGCGCCTTCAGATCACGCACGGCTCGACGAGGCAGATCAGTCATGGATCCATCCGCGGCCGCACCCGACACCAGAAAGATGCCGACGACGGCGATGTAAGTGAGAAGACAGAATACGCAATAGGTCTTGATGACGAAGAACGACGCGTAGCCGAGATACAGCACCGATGAGAGGCCGACGATCGCGAGGATGAAGATGTAGCCGGCTATCGTGCCCCGCTCGCCCGTCACCGGCGTCGCGCCGCGCAGCCCGACGGCAGCCAGCAGGGCCACTGCCGCCGACCAGATCACGCCCCCCACGGCCACGGGGACGCCGTGGAACGCGCCGTAGCGGCTCTCGTACAGGTCCGAGCAGTTCCACGTCTGGTTGATGTCGCACACGCTGTGGTACGTGCGATCCATCAGCAGCTTGTAATGGACGACCGAGGCCGAGACCGAAGCGCCGAGCGCCAGCGAGCGCGAGCAGGAACAGCAGCAGGCCCGTGCGACGGGTCATCGGGTTGAAATCCGGCAGAAGCAGGCGTGTGGCACGCGCTCAGGATCGTAGGGGGCGCCGTTCGGCGCTGTCAACACAGAGGTCCATGGGTCGATGGGTCCATGGGCCATGGGCATGGGTCATCGGTAGGCCGGGGCTCATCCCATGGACCTATGGACCCATACGCCCATGGACCTTCGTACAAGAGAAAGGGCGGCCCGTTATATCCGGGCCGCCCCTTCCGTCTCGCGAGACTCCGAAGCGCTTACTGGAGGATGGCGCCCGAAGCCGGCACGCCCTGCTGGACCGCAGCAATCGGCGCGGTATCCCAGTAGATGGCGCCCGAGCTGTTGATGTGGAACGAACGAGACGCCGGAGCTGCCCGCCGTCACCGGATCCGCCGTTGCCGCGAACGTCTCCGCCGTGGTCGCCGCCGTGCACACCTTGGCGGGCGTCGTCGCCGTGCCAGGGGTCAGCGTGACGGTGTAGCCGCTCTTGATCGAGGGGTCCAGCTGAAGGTCGGCGCTGATGAACCCGTCGCTGTTGGCAGGCGCCAGGTAGAGGTTCGCGAGCGAGTCGGCGTAGTTGCCGGCGCCGCAGTTGGCGTAGAAGTTCGTCTCGCCGCTGTGGACGGCGCGGAGCGAACCGATGGCCGAGGTCTCGTTACCCGACATGCGGGCGCGCAGCAGGCCCGGGACCGCGATGGCCGCGATGATGCCGATGATCGCGACGACGATCAGCAGCTCGATGAGCGTGAAACCCTTCTGGTTGCGAAGCTTCATGGCCGTGTCTCTCCTCAAGAGTAACTCAGTAACTCAGGTTGTTGAACCGAAACGCGGGGCTGTTGACAGCCGCCGTGAGGTCACCAGGACTGTCTGGCGGCCGTCGACGTCGGGGTAATTAGCAACCGTGGTGCCAGAGGCTGCCCCGCGCTGCATGAAGCCGTCTATCGCCTTGCTTTTGTTCAATTTATCAGACGTTTCCCGGCGCTTCACGGCCGGCACGGAACCCGCGATCGCCGCCGGACCGACAATCCCTGTCAATCGACGCCGGCAGAAAGTGTCGACCCTCGCGGCGGCGCGGACGGCGGCGAATTCCGCCGAAGGCCCGTCGCTTCGCTCGGGCAGGGCCGGCCTTCGGCCGGCTTGGGCCGCGCTCCGCGCGGCACGAAAGCCTGACCGCCTCGCCGCGACCGAAGGGACGGCCCGCCGGCGCGAGCGCCGCCGGCCCGCGAAGCGGGCCTACTTCAAGTGGTACTTCTTCGCGTAGTACCTGAACGACCGGAAGCTCATTCCGAGGAGCTCCGCGGCACGGACCTGGACGCCGCCCGCGCGCTCGAGCGCCTGCGCCAGATAGCGCCGCTCGACGCTCTGCACGTGCTGCTCGAGGTCGAACCCGGCGTCGGGCAGCGGCGCCGACGTCGCCGCCACCGCCCGGCGACTGCGTGCCGCGAACCTGCGGCAGGCAGGCTCTCGGGCAGGATCGTCGGCGTCCGCTCGAGGGCCACGGCGCGCTCGATCACGTTCTCGAGCTCGCGGATGTTGCCCGGCCAGTGATACCGCTCGAGCAGCGCCATCGCCTCGCCGGAAATCGCGGCCAGCGGCTTGCCCATCTGCTCGCGGTACTTCTCGAGGAAGTGCTGCGCGATGAGCGGGATGTCCTCGCGCCGCTCGCGCAGCGCCGGCAGCTGAATCGGGATGACGTTGATGCGGTAGTACAGGTCCTCGCGGAACCGCCCCTCCGCCGCGAGCTTCGGCAGATCCTGGTTGGTCGCCGCGACCACGCGGATGTCGGCCGCGATTTCCTCGGTGCCGCCCACGCGCCGGAAGCGCCGCTCCTGCAGCACGCGCAGCAGCTTCACCTGCATCATCGGCGTCATCTCGCCGATCTCGTCGAGGAAGATCGTGCCGCCCTCGGCGACTTCGACCAGGCCCTTCTTCGTGAACTCGGCGCCCGTGAACGCGCCGCGCATGTGGCCGAACAGCTCCGATTCGAGCAGCGTCTCCGGCAGGGCGCCGCAGTTCAGCGCCACGAACGGCTGGTCGCGCCGCAGCGAGTGGAAGTGCAGCGCGCGGGCCACGAGCTCCTTGCCCGTGCCCGACTCGCCGGTCACCAGCACGGTGCTCGTGGTCTTCGCCACCGACTCAATCAACTCGAACACCGACAGCATCGTCGAGCTGCTGCCGATGATGCCGGCCATGACGACGGGCTTGTTCAGCGCGCGCTTGAGGAGCACGTTCTCCTGACGGAGCTGACGCGCCTCGAGCTTCTCGCGGACCTTCAGCTTCAGCTCGTCGACGTCGAAGGGCTTGACCAGGTAGTCGCACGCGCCGAGGCGCATCGCTTCGACGGCGGTCTCGGTGCTCGCGAAGGCCGTCATCATGATCGCCGGCACCGCGGCGTCGGCCGCCTTCGCCGCGCGCAGCACTTCGACGCCGCTCATGTCGGGCATCTTGATGTCCGAGATGAGCAGGTCCACGTGGCCCTGTTTCAGCACGGCCAGCGCCGCGCCGCCGTTCTCGGCGAGCACGACGTCGTAGCCCTCGCGCTTCAGCACGATGGCCAGCAACTCGCGCATCGAGCGCTCGTCGTCGGCGACGAGGATACGGATCGCCGCAGCTGGCAGCGATCGGCTGTCAGCGGGCAGCGGCTCATGCTCGCAGCCGCGCGCAACGCATGACTTCATCGCTTGTCCGTTGGCAGGAATCGAATTCGAGAGGCCCTGTCACGAGGCGTCCAACTTCGAGCGCCGTGTGTTAGCCAACAGTCGCTGCCGTGTCAGCCGGTTTCAGGTAACCGAACCTTCGCAGCCAGCATCACGCAGGTCTCAACTTCGCAGACGAGCCGTGGGCAATCGAGAGAAAATGCCTGAACTCTCCGTCGGCTCGTGCGACCCTTGTCCTTCGGCGATGTTGCACGGCACCGAGACGGCGGCTGCCCTGACTTGCGCCGATAAGGCCGAATGTCTCAGTTTTCGGCAAGATTGCGCTCGACGCCGTATAGACCGCCTCCGTCAAAGTCCATCGCGCTTCTGCCACGCAATCAAGTCCCGGTAGTTCCGGACGCCATCGAATCACTCTTCAGGCTCGCGCTGCCAGCCGCCAGCCTCGCCCGCTGCCCGCTTCTGCATCGCTGGCCTTCAACCTGCACAACCACCCGCGTCCCCTTCCCCACCTCCGACTCAATCCCCACTTCGCCGTGGTGGTCCGAGACGATGCGGTGGACGATCGCCAGGCCGAGGCCCGAGCCGCGCGGGAACGAGCCGCGGAACGGCTGGAACAGGGTGTCCAGCTGCTCGGCGGGGATCCCGATGCCTTCGTCTTCCACTTCGAGCGCCACCGTGCCCTCGCCTCCCTCGGCCCCGTTCTGCCGGCCCCCTGGCCCGAAGCACGAGCCGGCCGCCGTCGGGCATCGCCCGCAAGCCGTTGGTCGCGAGGTTCCACACCACCTGCCGCACCTGCGCGTCGTCGCCGTCGACGATCGGTCCGCTGTCGGGCGCCTCGACGTCGATCCGGTGCGCCGGCAGCACCTCGGGGCCGTTGCGGATCAGCACCGCGGTGTCGCGCAGCAGGCGGCCAAGGTTGACCGGGCCGGCCGCCAGCGGCTGCGGCCGGGCGTACGACAGGAACGACCGGATGATGTCGTTCAGCCGATCCGACTCGCGCAGGACGATGTCCATCAAATCGGCCTGCTCCTCGGTCAGCCGCAGCTCGGCGCGAAGGATCTGGATCGACCCGCGCATGGAGGCGAGCGGGTTGCGGATTTCGTGCGCGATGCCGGCGGCCATTTCGCCGACCGCCGCGAGGCGCTGCCGCTGACGGCCCTCGCGCTCGAGGCGGCGCATCTCGGTGACGTCCTGGAACGTCAGGAGGTAGCCGCCGCGGCCGTCCGGCGTCACGAGGTGCGCGGCGCTCAGGCCGAGATCGAGCGCCTGCCCGCCTTCCGTCCGGAAGACATAGTCGGCGCGCGCGGCGCGCTGGCCGCCGAGGTCAGACTCGAGGAGCTGGACGAAATCCTCGGGCAGCTGCAGCACGGCGCCGGAGTGCCGGCCGACGACGGCCGCGGCGCGCTGGCCGATGATGGCCTCGGCCGCGAGGTTGAAGGTGATGATGCGGCCTGCGCGATCGGTCGTCGCCAGACCGCTCGTCAGGCTGTCGATCACGTGCTGGTTGTACGCCTGCAGGTCGGCGAGCGCCAGCGAGGCGTCCTCGAGGCGGGCGTCGGCGCGGCGCAGGCGATCGGCCAGCGACCCGGCGAGCAACGCGACAGCCGCCAGCGCGATGCTGTCGGTGGCGACGGTGAAGGCCGCGATGCGAACCGGCGGCAGGAGCGGCCGCAGGTCGCGCCATCCAGTGCCCGGCGAAGTAGCCGGGGCTGCCCATGTAGGCGGCCATCACCAGCACCGCGTACATCACGGCGCTGAGCGCGGCCACGCGAAGAGCCCCCGGCTTGCGCTGCACCGAGGCGGCGCCGATCACCGGCACCACATACAGGAGCGGGAAGTAGCTGGTCGCGCCGCCCGTGAAGTAGATGAACGCGGTGACGATGCAGGCGTCGCAGAAGAACTGCAGGTCCGCCAGCCACGGCCACCGCTCGACGTAGACGATCGTCGTCGCGTAGACGACGCTGAGGCAGTACGTGAGGCCGATCAGGAAGAAGAACGGATCGATCGGCAGCGAGCCCGGCTGGTTGATCTGGAAGACGGTGGCCGACCCCAGCAGCAGGGTGCTGATGACGACGCGGGCCCAGATGAGCCACACGAGCCGCCGACGCCGTTCCGCGCTGCCCACGTCGGCGACCGTTCTCTAGTTGGCCAGCTTGCTGATCAAGTCGAAGATCGGCAGATACATCGCGATGACAATGCCGCCCACCGCCACGCCGAGAAACGCGATCATGACCGGTTCGAGCAGCGTCAGCAGCCCGGCGACCGCCGTGTCCACTTCCTCTTCGTAGAACTCCGCGATCTTGCCGAGCATCGTGTCGAGCGCGCCCGTCGCCTCGCCGACGCTGATCATCTGCACGACCATCGGCGGGAAGACGCCGGTTTCCTTCAGCGGCGCGGCGATCGAGTTGCCGCCCTCGATGCTCTTCCTGGTGGACAGGATCGAGTCCTCGACGATGGCGTTGCCCGACGTGCGCGCCGTGATGTCGAGGCCATCGAGAATCGGGACGCCGGAGCTGATCAGCGTCGAGAGCGTGCGGCAGAATCGCGCGACGGCGATCTTCCGCATGATCAGCCCGAGGATCGGCAGCTTCAGCACCGTGGCGTCCACGACCCGCCGGCCGTTGGTCGTCGAGTAGTACTGCTTGAAGGCCCAGCCGAGCGCCACGCCCGCGACGATCCCGATCCATCCGAACCGCACCAGCAGGTTGCTCAGCTGAATGACGATGCGCGTCGGGAGCGGCAGTTCCGCGCCGAGGGAGGCGAACATGCCGGCGAACGTCGGGATGACCTTCCACAGGATCGCGGCCACGACGATGCCGGCGATGGCGATGACCGCGATCGGGTAGATCATCGCGGACTGCACCTGGCTCTTCAGCTTGACGGCCTTCTCGATGTAGGTCGCCAGGCGCTTGAGAATCGTGTCGAGGATGCCGCCCGCTTCGCCCGCGGCCACCATGTTGGTGAACAGCGGGTCGAACGTCTTCGGGTGCTTCCGCATCGCGTCGGCCAGCGACTGGCCGTTCTCGACGTCCGACCGGGTCTGCAGGATGGTGGCCGCGAAATTCGCGTCCTCCTCCTGCGTGCCGAGGATCTCGAGGCACTGCACCAGCGGCAGGCCGGCGTCGATCATGACCGAGAACTGGCGGACGAAGATGGCGAGGCTCTTGGCGGTGACGCCCTTTCCGAGCTTGCCCTTTTTCGGGGCGGCCTCCGCCTTCGCCTTCACGGGCGTCACCTTCGTGACGAGCACCTGCTCACGGCGCAGCATCGCGACGACGGTGTCCATCGTGTCGCCGACGCGCTCGCCCGTGACGGTCTCGCCCGACCGTGTCCGTCCGCTGAATGCAAAAGTGGGCATCTGGTACTTCGTGAGCTGCAGCTGTCGGCTGGCCGCTGGCAGTGATGATCGCTGCCGCTGATGGCTCGCGCTGCCCTACGCGCCACTCCCTATCTACGTATCGGCCGAACGGCGGCGGGCCTGAGGGGCCGGCCCGACAATCCCGCGCCGGCGACGACGCCGACGCCCCGGTTGATCATTTCCTGGAGCTCTTCGCGGTTCGAGCTGGCGAGGAGCGCGGTGTCGAGGGTGATCTTGCCCGACAGGTGCAGGCTGGCCAGGGCCTGGTTGGCGGTCTGCATCCCGACCTTTTCCTGGCCGGTCTGCATCGCCGAGTAGATCTGGTGGATCTTGTCCTCGCGAATCAGGTTCCGGATGGCCGGCGTCGGAATCAGGATCTCGAGCGACACCACGCGCCCGCCGTTCACCTTGGGCAGCAGCGCCTGGCAGACGATGCCTTCGAGGACCAGCGAGAGCTGCGTCCGAATCTGCCCCTGCTGGTGCGCCGGGAAGACGTCGATGATGCGGTTGATCGTCTGCGCCGCCGAGTTCGTGTGGAGCGTGGCGAACGTCAGGTGGCCCGTCTCGGCGATGCGCAGCGCGGACTCGATCGTCTCGAGGTCGCGCATTTCGCCGATGAGGACGACGTCGGGATCCTCGCGGAGCGCGGCGCGCAGGGCGATCGCGAAGCCGTTGGTGTCGCTGTGCACCTCGCGCTGGTTCACCAGGCAGTTCTTGTGCGGGTGGATGTACTCGATCGGGTCCTCGATCGTGAGGATGTGCTCGCGCCGCTCGACGTTGATCTTGTCGATCATGGACGCCAGCGTCGTCGACTTGCCGCTGCCGGTCGGGCCGGTGACCAGCACCAGGCCGCGCGGCCGATCGGCCAGGTTGGCCAGCACCTGCGGCAGCCCGAGCTCCTCGAACGAGCGGATGCGCTCGGGGATCAACCGGTAGACCGCGGCCACGGCGCCGCGCTGGTTGAACAGGTTGCAGCGGAAGCGCGCGAGGCCCTTGATGCCGAACGAGAAGTCGAGCTCGAGGGCTTCCTCGAAGCGCTTCTTCTGCGCATCGGTCAGCACCGAGTAGGCGAGCTGCTTGGTGTCGGAAGGCGTCAACTCGCCCATCTCGAGCCGGGCAAGCTTGCCGTTGACGCGCACCTGCGGCGGCGTGGCCGTCGTGAGGTGCAGGTCCGACCCGCCCAGGTCGACCGTCGTCTTCAGGAGTTCAGGCAGTGTGGGCATGCTCAGTTCTATCGGTCGATAGGGTCCAGGGGTCATGGGACCATGGGTCAGATCGCCCTTCACGCTGGCCCCTGAATCCTGAGCCCTGATCCCTACTTCACTGTCTCTCGCGCCACTTCCTCAAGCGACGTGAGCCCCGCCTTGACCTTGAGCAGCCCGCTCTGGCGGAGCGTGATCATCCCGTGCTCGATCGCGCGCTTGCGCAGTTCGAGCGACGAGGCGCCGACGAGCACGAGCTCGCGCAGGTCGTCGTCGATCTCCATCACCTCGTAGAGGCCGACCCGGCCCTTGTAGCCGGTGTTGTTGCACTTCTCGCAGCCCTTGCCCATCAGCGGCTTCACCGAGTGCGCGTCTTCCTGCGAGAAGCCGGCCTGGAGCAGCGCCGGCGGGGGCGTGTCGTGCGGCTCCTTGCAGTTGGCGCACACCCGGCGCACGAGGCGCTGCGCGCAAATCAGGTTGACCGAGCTGGCCACGAGGAACGGCTCGATGCCCATGTTCATCAGGCGGTTCACCGTGCTCGGCGCGTCGTTCGTGTGCAGCGTCGACAGCACGAGGTGGCCCGTGAGCGCGGCCTTGACGGCGATCTCCGCGGTCTCGAAGTCGCGGATTTCGCCGACGAGGATGATGTTGGGGTCCTGCCGGAGGAAGCTGCGGAGGGCGGCCGCGAAATTGAGGCCGATGTTCTCGCGGACCTGCACCTGGTTGACGCCGGCGAGGTTGAACTCGACCGGGTCTTCGGCGGTCATGATGTTGGTCTCGGGCGTGTTGATGCGCGAGATCGACGAGTAGAGCGTGTTCGTCTTGCCGCTGCCGGTCGGTCCCGTGACCAGGACCATGCCCCACGGTTTCTGAATCGCGACCTCGAACTTGGCGAGCGACTCGGCCTCGAAGCCGAGCTTCGTCATGTCGAGCATCAGCTTGTCCTTGTCGAGGAGACGAAGGACGATCTTCTCGCCGAACAGGGTCGGCAGGCAGCTGACGCGGAAGTCGAGGTCCTTGGTGACGCCGTTGTCGGCGAACCGGATCTTGATGCGGCCGTCCTGGGGCAGGCGCTTCTCGGCGATGTCGAGCTTCGCCATGATCTTGATGCGCGACGTGATCGCATCGCGGAACTTCATGGGCGGCGACATGATGTTGTAGAGGATGCCGTCCACGCGGTAGCGGACCCGGAACTCCTTCTCGTACGGCTCGATGTGGATGTCGCTGGCGCCCTTGTGAATCGCCGACATCAGGATGACGTTCACCAGCTTGATGACCGGCGCTTCCTCGCCCTGCCGGGCGAGCGCCTCGGCGTTGATCTCCTCGAGGTCCTGGATGACCTCGACGTCGGCGCCTTCGCCATCGGCCGGCATCGCCTCGAGGGCGCGCGCCGCCGCGTCGAGCGCGCTGCCGCCGCTGGTGTCGCGCGAGGTCTCGACCTTCTTGACCTGCGTCGGGTAGTAGCGCTCCAGCGCGTCGTTGACGGCGCCCTCCGACGCCACGACGGGCTCGACGTTGTACCCCGTCATGAACTTGATGTCGTCCATGGCGAAGACGTTGGTCGGGTCCGTCATCGCGATGGTCAGCGTGGCGCCGTTTCGCGAGAGCGGGATGATCTGGTACTTGTGCGAGGTCTCGCCCGGGATCAGCTTGATCACCGCCGGGTCGATGTCGAACTGGAGGAGGTTGATGGAGGGGACGCCGTACTGCTTGCTGAGCAGCGCGGTGATGTCTTCGTCCTTGACGAAGCCGAGTTTGACCAGAATCAGGCCGAGCTTCCCTCCGTTGGCCTTCTGATAGGCCAGCACTTCCTGGAGCTGCTCGGGCGTGATGCGCTTCTCTTTGAGAAGCAGTTCACCGATACGGACGGGCATGGGTCACGGGCTACGAGTCTGACGACGAAGTTCGGACTAGCTGGCAGCTGGCAGGCCTGCAGGACTTCAACCGGCCGACTGCTACCGCCTGCTGCCTGCCGCCTGCTGCCTGCTGCCGGCTACCTAGCGTCAGTACTGCACATGCAGCGAGAGCCCCCATCCTCTCGGGGCGCGATCGCTGCCCGCGGTGGCCTGGCCCTCGACGAACACGCCGGTCGAGACCGCCACGCTTCCACCAAACGATGCGGCCGGCCGCGCGGCGTCGATCGTGCTCGCCGAGACGCCTCCGCGAATTCCCACCCGGCGCGTGAACCACCGCTCCACGCCGGCCGCCACGTCGCGGCGACGACCGAAGGGCGTGACGTCGGCCGCAAGATCCGCGTCGGCCGACACCGTCCATACCTGCCGCCCCGCGCGCTCGGCCTCGCTGACGACCGCCACGCCGATGCGCGCCAGTCGGCTGACCTGCCACGGCGCTCCGTCCGCCGCGTGAAACGTCGGCGCCGTCAGGTTGCGCGCCGCAAATCCCAGTCGCACCCGCCCGGCGCGCGCCAGGACGCCGAGATCGACGTCGCCCTTGGTCGCCGACGGGCCGTCGGCGTCCGCAGCCGCGTCGAGACCCGGGTCCGGATCGTCGAACGCCGCCACGGCGGTGCCGACCGTGCCGTGGACGACCCGAAGCGTGGCGCCGACGACCACGTAGTCGCCGAGCGACTGCGCCAGCGTGACGCCAAATTGCTGGGTCAGGAGCGACCGCGCGAGCGGAGCTTTCGCCGGATCTTGTCGGCCGGGAACGCCCTCGGCTGTAGCCGGCTCGACGCCCGTCTGGCGGATTCGGTAGTAGCTGAATCCGAGCGGCGGCACCGCGACGGCCGCGCCAATTTGCGAAGTTCTGCTCCCTGGCGTCTCATTCACAATCGGCGTTTGCTGCCCGTCGGTGAACCCGTCCTGACGGAAATCGGCGACTCCGTCAAAAATCAGCGTGTTGGAGATGCCCGCCGGGTTCCACCACGTCGCCGTCCCGTCGTCGGCGACGGCGACGAAGGCGCCCGCCATCCCCTTGGCGCGCGTGCCCGCCAGGTCGAACGACTGGGCCGACGCTCGCGAGCCGACCAGCCCGAAGACGCCGCACAGGACGATCGCTGCAACTCTTTGCATTGCCGCCTTGTCCTAATCGCAGAAGCCAGGCCTGCCGGCCCTGGCTGCGACATCACAGTGGTGTGATATCATAGTGATATCGTAACGAGTGTTCGCAATTGGGAAACATGTTTCGCGCGACCGGCGTATATAGAATTACCTTTTGGTCCCGTGGCCAGTTCCCCTGACAAGCTCGTTCAACCCTGACAAGACCGGCCTTGTTCCCCGGAAAGGTCTGCCATGAGTGACAACACGTCTACGCTGGCTCCGTCCGCCTCGACGCCCGCCGTCCCGGCGCCCGGGTCGCTCGTCGCTCGACTGGTCGGCGTCATTTTCTCGCCGGGCGCGACGTTCGCGAAGCTGCTGCCGAAGGCCCCCTGGCTCGGCGCGCTCGCCGTCGTGACGCTGCTGACGGCCGGCGGCCAGTATGCCTTCCTCAGCACCGAGGTCGGGCAGGAGGCGATGGTGGATCAGCAGATTCACCAGGCCGAGCTCAGAAACGGCGGCAACATCAACCAGCAGACAGATCGACATGTTCGAGGGCCTGAAGACGAAGAACCGCTATATCGTCGGCGTTTCCATCCTGATCGTCGGCCCGATCATGACGTTCGTCTTCGCGGGCATCTACTTCGGCGTGTTCAACGCCCTGCTTGGCGGCGATGCCTCGTTCAAGCAGGTGCTCGCCATTGTGACGCATTCGGGCGCGGTGAACATCGTCCAGACGCTGTTCGTGCTGCCGCTCAACTACGTCCGGGAGTCGGCCTCGAGCGCCACGACGCTTGGCGTCTTCGTCCAGTCGTTCCTGGACGAGACGAACTTCGTCGCGCGCGTGCTCGGCATGATCGACCTGTTCATCGTATGGAACCTCGTGGTGTCGGCCATCGGCCTCGGCGTGCTCTACCGGCGCAAGACGGGGCCCATCTTCTGGTCGCTCATGGGGGTTTACGTCGTCATTGTCCTCGCGATCGCGGGGGTGATGCGCGCATTCGGAGGTGCGTAGCGTGTTTCGGAAGAAGTGGTTCATCGCCCTCGTCGTCATCCTGTTGCTCGCCGCGGTCGCCGGCGCCAACTTCTACTTCAAGAAGAGCGACGCCGTCGCCATCAACGCCGAAGGCGTGAAGAAGCGGGATCTCGAGGCCATCGTCACGGCCTCGGGCACGGTCCAGGCGAAGCGATTCGTGAACATCAGCGCCGTGTCGATGGGCAAGGTCACGCGGCTGGCCGTCGAGGAAGGCGACCGGGTGAAGACCGGCCAGTTCCTGCTCGAGATCGACCCGAACGCGCTGCGCGGCACGGTGCAGCGCGGCGAGGCGGCGGTCGCGGCCGCGCAGGCGGGGCTCGCGCAGACCAAGGTCAACGTCGAGACCGCGCGCGCGAACCTCGCGCTCGCCGAGACGCAGGTCAAGCGCCAGCGCGATCTGTGGGCGCAGCAGCTCACCACGAAGGAGCAGCTCGACAAGTCGGAGAACGACGTGAAGATCGCGAAGACCGAGCTGGCCGCGCGCGAGGCCGCCGTCTCGTCGAGCGCGCAGATGATCAACCAGGAGGCCGCCTCGCTCGACACGAGCCGCTACAACCTCCGGCAGGTCACGCTCGTCGCGCCGTTTGACGGCATCGTCACCCGCCGCAACATCGAGGAAGGCGAGAACGTCGTCGTCGGGACGATGAACAACGCCGGCACGCAGCTGCTGACGGTGGCGGACATGTCGGTCATCCAGGCCGAGGTCGAAGTCGACGAGACCGACATCCCGTCCGTGCAGATCGGACAGACGGCGAAGATCACGATCGACGCGCTGCAGGACAAGACCTTCACCGGCCGGGTCACCGAGATCGGCAACAGCCCGATCCAGCAGACCGCGACGACCGCCGGGCAGCAGGCGACGAACTTCAAGGTGAAGGTGCAGATCGACCAGCAGATTCCCGAAGTCCGTCCGGGCTTCACCTGCTCGGCGGCGATCACGACGGCCACGCGCAAGCAGGTGCTGTCGGTGCCGATCCAGGCGATGGCGGCGCGCGAGGTCATCTACGACCAGAGCGGCGCGGTCGTCCGCGAGCCGAAGGACCCGAAGGGGAAGCGCAAGCCGAAGGCCTCCGATGCCCCGGCGACCCAGGCCGAGCTGAAGCCGGGCCAGACGCGGAAGGAAGTGGAGGGCGTCTTCGTGATGCGCAACGCCGAGGCGCAGTTCGTCCCGGTGAAAGTGGGCATCGCCGGCGACAAGTACTTCGAGGTACTCTCGGGGTTGAAGGAAGGCGATCAGGTCATCACCGGGCCGTTCAACAACGTCCGCAACCTGAAGGACGGCGACGAGGTGAAGATCGATACGAAGGGTCCGGGCGCGAAGAAGACCACGTAGCCGGCCGCTTCAGCATCGCACCATGTCACAGATCTTCGACGCCATCGGCATCGCGCTCTCGTCCATCTGGGTGAACAAGATTCGTTCGCTCATGATGGTGCTCGGGAACATCGTCGCGGTCACGTCGATCATCGCCGTCGTCTCGCTGCTGCAGGGCATGAACGGCTACGTCGCCGACGCGATCCTCCGCGACGTCGGCGCCGGCACGTTCAAGGTCGACAAGACCGGCGTCACGACCAGCCGTGAAGAGGAAGACACGGCCTGGCGCCGCAACCCGAACATCACGATGCTCGACGCCAAGGCGATCGAGACGTTCGATCCGCAGATCATCGACTCGGTGATGGCGGAATCCGGCGCCGGGGCCAACGTCACGTGGGGCACCGAGACGCTCGAGAGCACGCGCGTCCGCGGCGTGTCGGCCGACTACGAGGACTTCAGCGGCTACACCGCCGAACAGGGCCGGCTCCCGAGCCGCACCGAAGTCGAAGCCGGACGCAACGTCGCGCTCATCGGCTGGGACACGGCCGACAAGCTGTTCAAGGGACGCAACCCGGTCGACAAGGTCATCCAGGTCAACGGCACGCATTTCACGGTGCTCGGGGTCAGCGAGAAGAAGGGCTCGGTCTTCGGGATGTCGCAGGACGAGTTCGTGGTGATCCCGCTTGGCGCCTTCCAGCGCCTCTTCGGGTCGCGGCGCTCGCTCGAGATCACGGTGAAGCCGGTGAACCCCGACGACCTGGTACCCGCGATGGATGCGGCGCGCGTGGCGATGCGCGTGCGGCGCCACCTGCGTCCGCGCGACGCCGACAACTTCGGCCTCTACACGTCGGACACGCTGATGGATCTCTGGCGTCAGTTCTCGCAGGGCGCCTTCGCGATCCTCGTCGGCGTCGTCTCGCTCTCGCTCGTCGTCGGCGGCGTCGTCATCATGAACATCATGCTGATGATCGTCTCCGAGCGCACGCGGGAGATCGGGCTGCGCAAGGCGCTCGGCGCCAAGCGCCGCGACATCATCTGGCAGGTGCTCACCGAATCGACCACGCTGTCGACGGTGGGCGGACTGATCGGCACGCTGCTCGGGTTCGGCGTGGCCCTGCTCGTGTCGACGCTGACCCCGATTCCCGCGCGCATCGAGCCGTGGTCGGTGCCGCTCGGCCTCGGCATGACGGCCGTCGTCGGCATGTTCTTCGGGATGTATCCGGCGATGCGGGCCGCGGCGCTGGACCCGATTGAAGCGTTGAGGAAGGAATAGATGCGGTTCCGGGTGGGCCTCCTGACGGAGGTCCTGGTGATGGCCGTCGAGACGCTGCGCACGAACAAGATGCGCTCGGCGCTCACGGTGCTCGGCGTCGTCATCGGCGTCACGTCGATCGTCGGCATGACGTCGCTCATCCGCGGCTTCGGCGACCAGATGGAGACGCTCATCAACCAGATGGGCGCCAACACGGTCTACGTCGCGAAGATGAGCATCACGAGCTTCGCCAGCGGCAAGAAATTCATCGACATGCTCCGCCGGCCGAACATCACCGAGGCGGACGCGCGCGCCATCAAGGACGGGTCACCGGCGGCGATGATGGTGGGCTGGCAGCTCGGCAACGGCCCGGGCTCGGATCCGCAGCGCATCTCGTATCACGACATCTCCACGAAGCTCATTCCGATCATCGGCTCGTCGGCGAACTTCGCCGACATCAACTACATCGGGATGGACGCGGGCCGTTTCTTCTCGCCGTTCGAGGAGGAACACCGGCGCAACGTGATCGTCCTCGGCTACACGGTCGGCGAGACGCTGTTCCCGGCGGTCGATCCGCTCGGCAAGCGGGTCCGGCTGAACCAGGAAGAGTTCACGGTCGTCGGCGTGATGGGCAAGCGCCCCAGTCCTCTCGGCGGCGATCCGAACGCCTTCGCGGTGATCCCGTCGACGACGTACGACAAGATCTTCGAGGTGCCGCGCATCCGCGGCCTGCTGATGCGGTTCCTCTTCGTCGGCGTCGTCGGCTACCCCAACGTGCCGCGCGAGCAGTTGCTGAGTCAGGTCCAGGAAGTGATGCGCAGCCGGCACCGGCTGAAGGTCGATCAGGAGAACGACTTCGACATCGTCACGTCGGACATGATCATGGGCATCTTCGATCAGTTCACGCGCGCGATCTTCCTCGCGCTCGTGGTGATCTCGTCGATCGCGCTCATGGTCGGCGGCATCGGCGTGATGGCGATCATGACGATCTCGGTGACCGAGCGCACGCGCGAGATCGGCATCAGGAAGGCGCTCGGCGCCAGACGCCGCGAGATCCTCTGGCAGTTCCTGCTCGAGGCCGTGTTCCTGACGTCGATCGGCGGCCTGCTCGGCATCCTGTTCGGCAGCAGCATCGGCCTGCTCGTCCACCTGCTGGCCGGCTTCCCGGTCTCGCTGCCGTGGTGGTCGTTCGCGATCGGCATCGGCTTTTCGGCGAGCGTCGGCATCTTCTTCGGCCTCTGGCCCGCCTTCAAAGCGTCACGGCTGGATCCCATCGAAGCGCTCAGATACGAATAGACGCCTGCCGTGCTGGTGCCCGGTGCGGTGCCTGGTGCCGCGTGCCAGGTGCGACCAGCCACGCGCACCATCCTGCGGTCACTCGGCACCCCGGCACGAAGCACCGCACAAGCACCCGGCACCGGCACTCGGCACCGGCCGTGTTATCGCTTATGGTCATCGATTACGTTTTCTTCTGATTCCATTCACGCGGTGAATGGCCGAGGCGTCGATGAACCAGGCGAGGCCTGTAACCTCTTCAGAAAACGACATTTACGCCAATCCGCCCGACATCGCGGAGCTGGAGCTCGAGCCGGGACATCCCGGGCTCGGTGACGAGGCTTACATCGAGCGCCGAAAGGCGCTCTTCTCGCTCTGCCGCGAGCACCGGCTCAAGTCGCTCGGTCCTCCCCTCATCCAATACACGGCCGAAGAACAGCGCATCTGGCGCGAGGTGTCGCCCCAGCTCGACGCGCTCCACGTGAAGCACGCGTCGGCCATTTATCTCCAGGCCAAGCGCGACCTCGGCATCAGCGAGCAGGAGATCCCGCAGCTCCGGCACCTCAGCACCGAGATCGAGCGGCAGCAGCGCCATGCACCTCGTGCCTGCCGAGGGCCCGATTCCTTACCGCACGTTCTACTCGTACATCGCCGAGCGTGGCTTCCCCGTCACGCAGTTCATCCGGCACGGCAGCAAGCCCGAGTTCACGCCCGAGCCGGACATGATTCACGACTGCCTGGGCCATGTGCCGCCGCTCGTGAACCACGACTACGCGGAGCTGCTCACGCTCATCGGGAAGGCCGCCGTCCGCGTGAAGTCCGGCGACCACGTCCTCGCGCTCAAGCGACTCAGCTGGTTCTCGATCGAGTTCGGCCTCATCGAGGAGGCGGGCCAGACGAAGATTTTCGGCGCCGGCATCCTGTCGTCGCTTGGCGAGATCCCGTTCTCGCTCTCGTCCGACGTCGAGCGCCGGCCGTTCGTGACGCACGAGGTCATCGAGACCGACTACGACTCGTCGAAGATGCAGGAGCTGCTCTTCGTGATCCCTTCGTTCAAGTCCCTCCGGCGGGAAGTGGAATCCCTCGTGCGGGAGCTCGGCGTCACCGACGTGTAGAACCCTGCAGTTTCGCGCAGCCCGAGGACCCGTCAGCGTCAGTTCCCAGGACCCTGCCAGCGTCAGTTCTGAGGACCCGCCAGCGTCAGTTCCAAGGACCCGGCACCGCAGTCCAGGCCCAAGCAGCTCGGACCCGCCAGCGTCAGTTCCCAGGACCCGTCAGCGTCAGTTCCGATCTATGATCCGCCTCAGATAAGAGGTCAGACCGCCTCGGCGCACTCGTCTTCGCTTGGACACGGCCCCCGGGTCAGTCCCGGGAGCGGAGGGATAGCCGCATGAAGGCCTACGAGACTGGGAGTATCCGCAACGTCGCTGTCGTGGGACACAGCGGCGCGGGCAAGACCCAGTTGATCGCCGCGCTCCTGTTCACCGCCGGTGCAACTCCCCGGCTCGGCCGGGTGGACGACGGAACGACGGTGACCGACTACGACGACGAAGAAGTCGCTCGCAAGCACACCCTCTCGGCCGCGCTTGCCTGGGCCGAATGGAACAAGACCAAGATCAACTTCATCGACACGCCGGGGATGGGCAACTTCCTCTCCGACGCGCGCGCGGGCTTGCGCGTGGCCGACGCCGCGCTGGTCGCCGTGGACGCCGTCGCCGGCGTCGAAGTGCAGACCGAGAAGGTCTGGGCCGAAGCCGAGTCCCTCTCGCTCCCGCGCATCGTCGTCGTCAACCGGCTGGATCGCGAGCGCGCGAGCCTCGAGCGCACGCTCGGCTCGCTTCGTGAGTTCTGCAGCCGCGCGGTGGTGCCGATTCAGATTCCCCTCGGCGAAGAGCGTCGGTTCACCGGCGTCGTCGATCTGTTGTCGATGAAGGCGTGGACGTTCGCCACCGACGGCAGCGGCAAGGCGACGGAGGGCCAGGTGCCGCCGGAGTTCTACGAGGCCGCGCAGTCGGCGCGTGACGCGCTCGTCGAGATGGTGGCCGAAGCCGATGACGCGCTGATGGAGCGGTTCTTCGAGACCGGCACGCTGACGCAGGAGGAACTGGTATCGGGCCTGCGAACCGCGACGCTGGCCGGCAAGATCTTCCCGCTCGTGTGCGCGTCAGGGCTGACCAACGTCGGGGCGCAGCCGCTCCTCGACCTGATCGTGTCGTGCGCGCCGAGCCCGCTCGAGCGTCCGTTCACGGCCGAGCGCGGCGATCAGACCGAGACGACGGCGCCTGATCCCGCGAAGCCCTACGCGGCGTTCGTGTGGAAGACGGTGGCGGATCCCTTCGCCGGACGCATTACGTTGTTTCGCGTGATGACCGGCACGTTGAAATCCGACCAGACCGTGCACAATCTCACGCGCGACACGAGCGAGCGCCTCGGTCACCTGCAGATGATGCAGGGCAAGACCGCGACCGCGGCGTCCGAGATCCGGGCCGGCGACCTCGGGGCCGTCGCGAAGCTCAAGGACACGCTGACCAACGACACGATCGCCGAGAAGGGCGGCCTGCGCTTCGCGCCGATTGCGTTCCCAGAGCCGGTGCTGTCGTACGCCATCGAGCCCAAGAGCCGCGGCGACGAGGACAAGATCAGCTCGGCGATGCATCGCCTCGAGGAAGAGGACCCGACGATCCGCTACGCGCGCGACCCGCAGACGAAGGAACTGCTCCTCTCGGGGCAGGGCCAGCTGCACATCGAGGTCACCGTCGCGAAGCTGAAGCGGCGGTTCGGCGTCGAGGTGAACCTGAAGCCGCCGCGGATTCCGTATCGCGAGACGATCACGGCGCCCACCGAGGCCCACGGTCGCCACAAGAAGCAGACCGGCGGCCACGGCCAGTTCGGCGACTGCAAGATCCGGATGGAGCCGCTGCCGCGCGGCAGCGACTTCGTCTTCGAGGACGACATCTTCGGCGGGTCGATCCCGCGACAGTACGTGCCGGCCGTCGAGAAAGGGATCCAGGACTCGCGCATGCGCGGCTACCTGGCGGGCTTCCCGGTCGTCGACTTCAAGGTGACGGTGTACGACGGCTCGTACCACGCCGTAGACAGCAACGAGCTCTCGTTCAAGATGGCGGGCTCGCTGGCGTTCAAGGACGGCATGAGCCGCGCCAGGCCGACGATTCTCGAGCCGGTGATGTCGGTCGAGATTTACGCGCCGAGCGACTACGCCGGCGACCTGATGGGCGACCTCAACGGCCGGCGCGGACGCATCAGCGGCATGGACACGCGCGGCCCGGTGACCGTCATCCGCGCGCTGGTGCCGATGGCCGAGATGCTGACCTACGAGCAGCACCTCACGTCCGCGACGAGCGGACGGGGCGCGTACCACATGGAGTACTCGCACTACGAAGAGGTGCCGGCGCACCTGCAGCAGAAGATCGTCGCCGCGTACAAGGCGGAGCGCGGCGTCGAAGTGGAAGAAGTCTAGACACTGACGCCGACGTAGGGCGGGGCTTCAGCCCCGCCGTTGTCGCACACGACGCCGCCCCTGAAGGGGCGGCCTCACGTACCGCCTGCCTTCCGTCCACCAGAAACCTCACCGGCGGGAAAATTCTGAACTGCAACCCCGAGACCGTCACGTCGCTCACGCCGTGGGCCCTGAGCTCCGCGGCGTAGCGATCGACGTGACGCATGTCCTGAATGACCACGGTGCCGCCTGGCTTCAGGACGCGCGCGATCTCCGCGATCGCGCGATCGCGACCGGCCTGGTCCGGCACGTTGTGAATCGCCAGGCTCGAGACCACGAGATCAACGCTGGCATCGGGTAGCGGGAGCGCCCGCATGTCCGCGGTGGCGACGCCAATCCTGTCTCGCGCGCCTTCACGGGTGGCGTTCTCGATCGTCGCCGACGGCCGGTTGTCGCCGAGATCGGCGGCCTGCCACAGATCCACCCCAATGCCGCGCGCGCCCGGGCGCAAGCGACGCGCAGCGCCGATCAAGAGAAGGCCGCGGCCGCATCCGACGTCGAGGACCGTGGAGACCTTCGACCAGTCCACCGCGTCCAGCAGCCGCTCGCGCTGCCGCAGCTTCCCCACCCGGCTCGCCCACACCATGTAGACGGCCTCGAACGCGCAGAGCGCGCCGGTGGCCCACGCGGAGAGCGCAAGACGCCACGGCAGGAACATCGCCGCGACGGCCGCGCCGATGGCCGCGAGCGCGAGATTCCGGATGACCGGCGGCGCGTCGAGCCCGTAGTCGGGACGGCTCATCGCGAGCTGCTCCGCGCGACGGCCGACAGGCGGTCGAACAGCAGCGCGTGAGTGACGAACACGATCGGCACGAGGAACGACGGCAGGAGCGCCAGCGGCAGCCGGAGCATCGGCGACATCGCGGCGGAATGCGCCAGCCAGAACCGGGCCGCGTTGGCGACGACGAGCACGATGTCGATGAGGCCGAGGACGTTCCAGACCTGCCACGCGCGCGCGTGATACCGGGTCCGGATCGCGCCCGCGCACAGCAGCAGCGCCGCCAGCACGGCGACCGCGAGATCGCCCCACGCCGCGGGCAGCGCAAAGCCCGCGGGCAGCTCCGCGCGTGAGACCGCCTGCAGGAACCCGGCTGCCGCAACGGCGCGGAGGAGATGCGGCAGCACGAGGACGCGCGGGTCCACGGTGTCACTCCAGGTCCGCAGCCATCCAATCCGGCGAGTGGCGAGCCACGCGACGAGTGCGAGACCGGCAATCATCGCCTGCGGCGCCGGCGGCTGAAGGCCCGTGAAGAGGCCTCGCGCCGCGAACGCCGCAGCCAGCAGGAACCACACGACGACGATCGCCGCGACGCGCGTGGTGCTCACGCGACTCGCCCGGCGTTTCGCAGATACAGCCCCGGCCGCGCGATCTCCATGTGGCGGCCCTCGCCAGCAATCTCGCGTGAGCCCGAACTGTCGTGTACAGGCCCTGCGCGTCCGACGAGGCTGAGGGCGCAGGCCCTGCAGATCCGATGCGACAGCACGGTCTCGATCAGCCACTCGCCGAGCGGCACGAGCCCGCCATGCGATGTCAGCCGGCACATCGCGAGCGCGGAGCGAAGCGTCTGCGCGGATCGGGCGTCTCCAGGCCCGCTCGAGTCGCATCATGAACTCGACCCACGCCTTCGGGCTCGCGCGAAACGCGGCCGAATCGGCGCGATGCGCATCGAGCGCGCGCTGCGACGAGGTCCGCCGATCCCCTCCGACCTCGACGTCGGGGATGTCGCGCATCCCGTCGACACGAGCCTGCGCCGGATCGGTCGTGATCGAATTGCTCGCCGCATGTCGCCGAGCCCATCGCATTGACCCGGCTGCGACTTCCGCGAGGCCGCCGTACCACGACTCGCGCGCCGCAATCGCACCTGAGAGGCCAGGCCGCAAGCGCGATCGGCACGGCTCGCCCGTCCGACATCCCGATGACGATGTCGCGAACGAGCTGGCGCCGGTGAAGTGCTGCTCGACTGTGTAGCGGTCGTCATCGTCCGCATGCCTTCCGTCCATGCGCCGCTCGGCAGCCGTACATCAGAGCGAGCGCGAAGTGAATGCAAGGCTGGCCCACAAGATCACGATGAACCGAGATGGCAATCGACGACGAGCGGCCCATGCCATACCGGAACGTGCGCCGATGCCGTCCGCGGCCGTGCCAGCGACGTCGCGCGATCCGGGAAGGTTGCTCGGCAAGCACGGCCGTCGGATACGGCAGGAACGAGATTGTCATCAAGAGCAGCAGGTTCGCGAGGAGCAGGGCCCGATCCACGCGGCGGATGTACTTGAACAGCGCGTGGTGGTTCACCCACATGATGCCGATCGTCGCGAAGCTGATGACGTAGCCCACATACGACGGCCACCGCTCCAGCAGCGCGCGCCAGAGGCCGTGGTCCTGATCTCCGGCCCCGCCGGCACCTTGATCTCGAGGATCAGCAGCGTGATCGCGATCGCGAAGACGCCGTCGCTGAACGCCTCGAGCCGGGTCGTCTCGGACTCGGCCATGCTCAGCCCGCCATCCCCCAGAGCACGGCCATGATGCCGGCAATGCCGACGGCAGTGCAGAGCACCCAGCCGACGATCGCGAACCGGAACCACGAGCCATACGGCACCTTCGCGGCCATGAGGACGGCCATCAGCGCGCCGTTGGTCGGCGTCAGCGCCTCCATCATGCCCGCGCCGGTCTGATACGCCAGCACCGGCACCTGTCGCGACATCTGCAGCAGATCCGACAGCGGCACGAGCACGGGCATCGTCAGCACGGCCTGTCCGCTGACCGACGGCACCGGGATGTGCACCAGGTTGTGGAAAGGAATCATCAGCAGCGCGGACACGACCGCCGGCACATGTTCGAGCGGGGACGCCAGGCCGTGCAGCAGCGAGTCGATGATCTTGCCGTCGGCAAGCACCACGGAGATCGACCGCGCGACGCCAATCAGCATCGACGCCGGCAGCATCGACTGCATGCCTTCCAGGAACGTCGCCGACGTGCCGGCGACGCCCAGCCCGCCAATCAGGCCAGCCAGGCACCCGCCGATCAGGAACGCCGCCGCCGAGCTCGAGAAACCCCCAGCTGCCATGCAGCGACCCGTAGACGTACGCCGCCATGGGCACGAGGACGGAGAGCAGCACCAGCATGTCCATGCCGGTGAATGGCGGCGGCGCCGTGGACTCCGCGCTCACCGTCGCGGCTGTCCGCGTCCGCCTGGCGTACGCCATGGTCCACGCGACCCACAGCACGAGCGCCACGGCGAACATCGCGCTGCGCAGCGCAAACCCGGAGGATGCCGGCAGCTGCGCGAGCTTCATGGCGATGCCCGCCTGGAACGGGTTCACCGGGCCGAACGCGCTTCCGACGATCGCGGCCCCCGCGCTCATCGCCACCACCGTCACCCCGTCGACGCCGACGCCCCGGCCAAGCAGCAGCATCACCGGCACGAGCGGGATGATCTCCTCCTGCATGTTCTCGAGCGCGCCCATCGTCGCGAACAGCGTCGAGACGATCGGCACGAGCAGCAGGCCGTTGTGTCGGAACCGCCAGGCCGCCTGCCCCACCGCCCGCATGAGCGTGCCCAGGCGGTCCACGATGACCCACGCGCCGCCGCAAATCAGGACGACGACGATGACGTCGGCGGCATCGATGAAGCCGCGAGGCACCGCGACGGCCGCGGCAAACGCGCCGACGGGGCTCGAGGGAACTGGATGGTAGGTGCCGGCCACCACGACGCGCCGCCCTGTGGCGGCGTCGTCGCGCCGGTCGTATTCGCCGGAAGGAACGATCCAGGTGGCGACGGCGGCCACCGCCACCGCTCCGAGCAAAAGCACGAACGGCGGCGGCAACCGGAGGCGCACGCTATTTCTCGAACACGATGTTGTCCAGGATCATCATGCCCTGCTTGTTGGCCTCGCAATGGTTCTCACAGAACACGCTGACGTTGATTGACGTGAGGCTCCTGAGGATTTCCTTGGGATCCACGCGCTCGTCCTTCACCCACTCGCGGCTGGCTGAACGCCTTGAGCGGGATCTTGTAGGTATTGAGCCCTTCCCTGCACCTTGAAGGTGTACTGCGGCGGCTCGATCGCGTTCTCCTTGCCCTTGTCCCTGACTGACGATTTCCACACGGACGATCGGCGACACCCGTCTCGTAGCAATCGAGCGACAGCATCTTGTAGCCGCTCAGGTCGTCGGGCACCATCTTGCCGTCGACGTCCGGCTGGCCGTGAATCTCGAGCGTCACGCCGGTCCAGTCGGCTCGGGCGAAGAGCGCATAGTCGAACTTCAGCAGGTGATTCGGATCGTCCCTCTTGATGTGGACGAGCTCGGGTCCCTTGGCCCTGCTTCTTTGGTGCCTTGGGCCTGGTAGGGAAAGACGCCTGATCGCGCCGCCGCGCGCGCTGATCGGCTTCTTGTTGTCGTCGGCTTTCTCGAAATCGGCGAAGACGAAGTGCTTGTCGTCGCTCGACGGCGCTTGGCGGCCGCCTGGGCCGGGCGCCATCGCCGCGCGCTCTGCGCGAACGTCCTGGGCGCGGCAACGACGAGGCAGGCTGCCGCGACGAAGGCTGCATGCCATGAAGCGGTTCACTGACCTCTCCTCCTGGAAGCCGGCCAACTCCCCTCGGCCGGACTGTAAAGAATGACCGGGGCGCATGCTAGCACGGCGGAGGCGCCGCGGCTCAAGAAGCGCTGCGGATGTGGTCGAGGCCGGCGGCGAGTGCTCGATCGAGGGCCGCGCGATCCTCGAAGCGTGACAGCGCGACCGGAGGCGGAGGGGCCGCGACGTGCGGCGCGAGGTCCCGCTGCAGCCAGAGCACGTCGTGCCAGGCGCCAAGCTTCCAGCCGATCCGGCGATACGTCCCGACGGGGACAAAGCCGGCGGACTCGTGGAAGCCGACGCTGGCGTCGTTCGGCAGCGTGATCCCGGCAAATGCATTGCGGTAGCCGAGCAGGTTCAGCACGGCGAAGAGCGACGCGTAGAGTCCCGTGCCGACCCCGCGGCGATGGGCTGCCGGATGGACGTAGGCAGAGACCTCGACGGACCACTGGTACGCGGCGCGTTCGCGGTGCTTGCTGGCGTATGCGTAGCCGAGCGTGCTGTCCGTCCTCGACGCAGACGAGCCACGGGTGCGTCGCGACGAGCGACGTCACGCGCTGCGCCATCTCGGCGGCATCGGGCGGGTCGACCTCGAACGACGTCGCGCGCTCGGAAACGGCCGGACGATAGATCTCGGCGAGAGCGGCGCCGTCGGCTTCCCGCGCGAGGCGGATCTCGGTCATGGCGCGTCTCTCTGCTGGCGAATCAGCGCGTCGACGTACTCGGCCTGCTCGTCCAGGTAGCGGCGCAGGTCCGAGGATGTGGGCGCCGAGGCGGCCCGGTCCCGCCAGAACTGCTCGAGCGCGCGGTCGATGGGCTCGCGGTCGGTCGCACGCGCCTCGAGGCCGCGAATGAACTCCAGGTACGTCACGATCGCCGCGGATTCCTCGCGGGCGAACACGGACAAGCGGTATCGCGCGTAGTCGAGAAACGTCGTGGCGCCATAGCGCCTCGGGTTGATGAACTGCGAGCGCCCGGATCTGCGGGTGAACGCGCGCCCGCCGATCTCATGCGTCGTCGCGATGTCGACGAAGCCGTGCGTCAGGTGAAACACCGGGTCGGCCGTCTGCAGCGCGTCGCGAACATCGGCGACCAGAAACGCCGGCAGGAAGTAGCGGAACCCGCCCTCGGAAAGAAAGCTCAACACCGTGTAGTGGGCGTCGAGGAACTCGGGTGTTGGCGTGTGCCAGTCTGTCAGGCCGTGAAACGCGCCGACTTCCTCGAGCGGCTCCCCGCCGTCATGCGATCCAAGCAGGAACGCGTCTCCGGGATGCGGGACCTGTTCAAACGCGCGCTCGATGACCTCGATGACCTCCGCTCCGTCCACGGCTCACACTCCCCAGAAGGTCAGATCGCGCCGGTTCGACGCCAGCATCGGCGCCTGCCAGGTGTCGTTGTCCTTCAGCCCGTTGAAGGGCTTGTGCGTGCTCGCGAGATAGGCGCGCCAGCGGTAGTGCGCGTAGGCGCCCATGATGTTCACCGCATACGCCTCGGCGAGCGGCTTGTTGCCCTTGACGATGATGAAGTTCTCGTCGTTGGAGGTGCTGGCGCTCTGCGAGAAGTTGTGGCTGCCGGTCACCACGGTCGGATCGTCCGAGAACGGATCGATCACGAGCACCTTGCTGTGGATGATGGCGAAGCCGATGTTCTGGATGAACTCCTGGTGCGAGACCTCCGCGGCGAACCACGCCATCGAGTCCGGCACGCCCTGCGGCTCGATGACGTCGAAGTGCGCGCCGACATGCGTCGTCCCCGCGACGAGGCTGACGTCCACCGCGCTTTCGTCGGCCGGCCCGTTCGGCAGCTCGCTGACGACGCCGCGCACGTAGAAGTTCGGCTCGGCGGCGCGAGTCAGCACGGTGTGCAGCAGTCCCGTGGCGCCTGGCATGAACATCAGGAACACGACGCCCTGGGTCGCGCCCTGGACGAGGGCGTTCAGCGCGTCGAGGTCTACCTTCTGGCGCGTGCGCGTGAACCAGGTGATGCTGCGCACGGTCCCCGATGTATCCGGGCCGATGGGCTGGGCCGCGCTGTTCGATGTGACGAGCGCATCGGGAAACGCGTTGCCGGCGTCGCGCAGGCGGTGCCACTGCGCCAGGTAGAGCGCCGCGACGCCGTGGTCACGCACGAGCAGGCCGTTGTTGACCTGCGTGCAGAGCCCGGTCGGCGTCCAGTTGGTGCTGCCGGTCCAGACCGCCAGCGGATTGCCGGTCGACCCGACGCGCACCAGGAACTTGTTGTGGCCGAGCGGACCCGGCGCGATGAAGCGGCGATCGGGCTGGACGTCCACGCCGGCCGCGATCAGCTCGGCGCGGGCCGTCGCGTTCTCGTCCCGCTTTCGCGCGTCGGCCAGCGCCTCGGTCTTGCCTTTCGTGATCGATCCGTTCGCGAGCACCAGGTGCGCCTTCGCGCCGAGCGCCTTCACGGCGTCGAGAAGCTCTCGATCGGTGAGCTCGAACAGCGCGCCGTACACCTCGCCGTGCTCGGACTTCGCCAGCTGCAGCTGCTTCAGCAGCGCGAGCCGAAGGTCGCCGGAGAGGAATCGCCGGATCGTCGTGTCGTCCTTGTCCGTGATCGTCGCCTTGAACTGGGCCAGCGTCTTGTTCTGCTGCTTGAGATATCGCGCGATGAACTGCGAGATCACGAACCCGCGGTTGAAGAACGGCTGGAAGCTTCCGGACGAGCTCCGCGCCCAGCGTGACCGGCGCGCTCCAGTCACTCGCCTCGGCCGGCACCTGATTCAGCGTGGCGCCGGCGCGGACGACGGGAATCACGCGGTACGAGACCGTGTCGCCGCTGTCGGCGTCGTGGTCGGTCCACGAGAACCGCTGAAACGGCCAGTCCGTGGAAGGTTTCGTCGGCGCGCTGCCGTCGGCCGGCTGCGGGACGACCTCGTTCTCGAAGCCGATGCGGTTTGGCAGGAACGTGTCGCTCGCGACGCCGTGCGCATCGGTGAGCTTGCGTTCGATGGCGAACCCACGACACTGCGGAACCGGCGCCGCGATACTCCAGTACAACAACGCGTCGTCTTCGTTCGAGTAGACCTTCAGGCTGACAGGCATGGCACACCTCTGACATCAGCCGCGCTGGCGGTAGAACGTGATCAGATCCAGTGGTTCGGGCGGAGTCGCGCCAAGCTGCCGCAGCAGCGTCGTCACCTGGCCGCGGTGATAGCTTCCGTGGTTCACGACGTGCTGCAGCATCTGCCAGAACGGCGTCGCCCCTGGAGTGCCGTTCAGCAATCGGTACTCGATGACCGCGGAGAGACCGGCCTCGTCGCGGCTCGCCACGTGCGCCCGAACTTCGTGCTCGAGCTCGACCCACGCGTGGCGGAGCGACTCGACGTCGGGAAATCGGTCGAGTGGAATGGGCGCCGTCGGCGACTGGCCCTGCCAGCGTTGATACCAGATCCAGTCGGCCGAGTACGTGTGAACGAGCGTGTCGCGCACGGACCGGAAGCTGCTGACGATTTCCCGGGTGTACTGCTCCGGTGTCAGCCGCGCGACTGCCGTGAAGACGCGATCGCGCGCCCAGTAGTGGTAGTCGACGAGCAGGGTCAGTTCATCGCGCGTCATGAGCGGCTCCCGTCGCGAACGTCAACGCGACACCGTGCGTGATCTCTCCTTCGACCGTAAGCCGCGCGCGAGAGGCGTCCGCGCGAAACGGCACGTGCGCCGACTCGAGCACGCGCATCACCGTGGCGGTCTCGGCCACTCGCACCTCGAGCGCGGCAATCCGCCGACCGCCTCGCGCCGCGCCATGACGAAGCCGCACGACCGCGCCGTCGTGCAGGACGACACAGCGTTCCGTGCGCCCTGAGCCCGTCGACGGACGCTCGGATGCCGACTCAGCGACGGCACAGGACGACTCGCGCAGTCCGAAGGCGCGGAACAACGCGTGCTCCGGATCCAGATTCTCTCCGGCCAGCGTGACGCCGACGAGACTCGTGGCGCCATTGGCATGGGCGAAGTGCTCGGGGCGATCGGTCGGCGACTGGTTGAGCCCTGCAAAGAAAACGTAGCCGAGCGGGCTTGTCGAACGGAAAATCCACGTGCCCGCCGTTGGTGGACGCCGGCAGACCCGCCTGCTTCACGCGCTCGACAGCCAGCGCCGGCGGCTCGACGTCGAGCGACAGGAACGCCGGGCCGTCGCCGGCCTGCGATGAGCTGCCGGTAGTGCGTGGTCAGCGCATCGGTCGCCTCTGGCGCCGTGATCAGTTCGATCTCGGTGCCATCGCGGAACTTCACGTGACGATTCCGGATGCCGTCGGGATGCGGCCGGCCCTCCTTGAGCGCGAAGCCGAGGCGAGCGTAGTCTGCGGAGGCTTCGTCCAGGTCCGCCACCGCGATGTTGACGTGACTGACGCCGACGCGAGCGGCCGGCTCAGCAGGAACTGCGGACGAGAACCGGGTGGCGCAGATCGCGACGAGAGCAACCGACGTGATGCGCCAGGCGAGCGTCACCCGTGAAGAATAGCGCGGCCGATGTGGCGGGCCGACACACGGGCGGAGACGGTGAACCCGAAGAACGGGCCGAAATCGCCGGAGGCCGCCATGCTGGTGATGAACAGCCGTGGCTCGCTCGACTGGAAGTGGTCGTCGAGCACGGGAAACCCGTCTCGCGTGGCGATGATCGGTCCGTCCCGGCCGTTCAGCAGCGGCACGCGCGCGATGTCGACCTTGTATCCGGTCGCCAGAATCAGATCGTCCACGACGGTCTGGCCAGACGGCGCGAACGTCACGTCGATCGCGCCATCAGGACGGATCGCCGTCTGCGCGATCTCGGTGCGCGGCCGAAGCGTCACACGCGCATGACGCAGCCGCTCGCCGAGCCATGGCTCGAGCTTGAGCCGGCCCTCGGCCCAGAGCCGCCGTGACAAGTCCTGCTTCTCGGCGGTGTCCAGGCGCCGGAACCACGTCGGATCGATCTCAGTCTGCGCCACGAGCGGGTCCACCCATTCCCATTCGGACTCCGCAAAGCGCGGGGTCTCGTGGCGATGCACGACGTCCACGTGCGCGGCGCCGGCCTCGCTCAGGAGGGCCGCCCATTCGAACGCGCTCTGGCGTCCGCCGACGATCAGGACGCGGCGTCCGGCATAGCGATCGAAATGGACGGCGTCGGCGGTGTGAGCCCAGCGGCCTGGCGGCAATCGGGCGACGAGATCCGCCGGCGCGTGCGAGAACGCGCCGAAGCCCAGGGCAACCACGACATGTCGAGCGTCGAGCGTGCGGCCGTTCGCGAGAGACAGCGTGAACGACTGGCTGGGAATCGTCGGGGGCTGCAGCACCTCGACGAGCGTCTCGATCGGATGGATCCCGCGCCGATCCTGCAGCCAGTCGGCGTATTCGAGATAGCGCTCGCGCGACAGCGGACCGCTCGGGGCTCCGCCTTCTTCCGCGAAGAACCGATCCATCGTCCACTCGCCCGGCGGATCGAGATGCCATTCGGCGGTCGAGCGCAGCAGCATGCCCGCGGGCATGTGCTCGCGCCAGAACTCCATCGGGTGGCCGATGATCGCGTAGTCGACGCCGGCGTCCGCGGCCCACGCCGCCTGCGCCAGACCGAAGGGGCCGGCGCCGATGATCGCCAGCGTCAGCGGGGCCACAACCAGCCGAACGTGCCGCCGACGAGCGCGCCGTAGACGAGGCCGTCGAACATCGACTTCAGCGTCATCCCCCAGTTGCGTCCCCACCAGATCGAGTTCTGCGGGAGGCTCATGGAGTACGCCAGGAAGGCGGCCGTGCCGGCGAAGCGGAACACCTGCGGATACGTCGCGCCGACACCGAGGGCACGGCCGGCGACGTAGGCGGCGCATCCCGACACGATGAGCGAATAGACGAACCAGATGCCGAGCGCGGCTCCCATTGACGGCGCGCCGCTCGGAATCACCGTGATGAACGCGACCGGGCCCTTCTGGCGCTTCTCGATGAACGCCGGGTCGCGCATCGCGGCGGCAGAGGCGGGCTTGGGCAGGCCGTAGTCGCCCGGCGCGAGGTTGAACGGCCTGAGCGCGTCCTGTACGCCTGTCTCGTTCGGCACCTGGCGCAAGTCGTTCGCGTGGTACCCGAGCACCATGTGGATCACGGAGCTGGCGAGGAAGACGAAGACGGCGGAGAGCACGATCGGCAGCCAGAGCGAGGTGACGGGCACCATGCGATCTCCTAGGACAAGAAGTTGGAGTCGATTTAGCGGCGTCCCCATGACGCCGCGGCGAGCACCAAACCGGGCACGATGAACAGCGCGGAGAACGGCTCTCGGGTGATTGCCAGGGCGCCGAGCCCGAAGGCGAGATAGACCAGACCGGCGACCTGCGTGGCACGGAGCGAGGCCGATGGGTTCCGGCGGACCTCGACGAACTGCAGGACCACCGTGACGCCGATGATCACCATCGCGGCGCCGCCGAAATACCAGCCGGCGGCGATCCCCGTCACGAGGTCGGCCGGCGCATTGGTCTTCGCGAGCTCCGAGGCGATCGCCGGCCAGCCGCCGAGGGAGTGGGCCGCGCTGCTCACGAGAATCAGCCCGCCGCCGATGAACCCGAGCACGTCACGCATCAGCCCTCCGGTAGCCCCGAATCATACGGCTCGTTATCGTTTCTTTGCGGGAGGCGGCGCGGCCGCTGCTTCGCCGAAATGGACTTCACGATCGTCTTGCCGCGGCCCGACGCTGCCAGCGGCGTCTTGCCGATCCCCACGGCCGACTCCAGCAGCGCGATGACGTCCCTCTCGTCGAGCACAGCGGCGCTCTCGAGCCTGACGAACGCGCCCTGATTGCCCTCCCCTTGCAGCAGGCGCTTCGGGTCGGCGATCTTGCGTCCCTGCGTGAAATAGAGGGTCACCCCGCGAGCGTAAGCCGCCACCGAGACGAAGACCTCGGAGGTCCGTTCGTTGGGTCCGTAGCCGATCGCGAGCGCGTTGTAGTTGTCGTAGACGAGCTCATGCGCGGTCGGATAGCGCTTCCGGAGCTTCGACCGCGCCGCGCGAACGATGCGCGCGATCGCGGGGTCGAACTTCGCGATGAACGACTCGACCTGTTTTGCTGGCGCGGCGTGGCCGTCTTCGTGGTGGCACGGGCAGGCATGTGACTCCTGGCGTTCAGCGCTGGCCCACGGCTCCGGGAATGGTCTGCGCAGGTGCCGATCGCACGACCCACAGCTCACGCGCCATCGCGATCGCCAGGGCGAGCAGCGCGACCGCGCAGGCGCGATAGGTGAAGCGCGCCCACCGCGCACCGAGGCGCCTGAACAGACGATCCACCAGCGCGGACATCACGAACGCCCAGACAACGGACGAGGCGAGGAACCCGGCGAAGAAGACCGCGTAGTGCGCGAACGTCGGACGCGTGACGCCGAGCGACCCGAGCGCACTGCCAATCGCGGCCCAGTAGGCCAGATGCTGCGGGTTCATGAGCGACAGCAGCAGGCCCGCGGCGAGGCCCTCGCGATGATCGGCTGTCCGCCGGCTCGGCAAGACTGAACTCGTGCTCCGCGCTGCGCCACGCGTCGACTGCCAGCCAGAGCAGGTAGATCGAGCCGGCGACGCCGATCGGCACCCGAAGCGCGTCGAGCTGCAACAGCAGGCCGATGCTGACCAGGCCGACGATCGCCCACGCGGCGTCTCCGGCAATCGATCCGACCTGCACCGCCAGCGCCGCCCTGAAGCCGCCGCGCACGCCCCGACGCACGGTCTCGGCAAAGACCGGCCCCGGCGCCGCGTTCAGCAGCAGCCCCAATCCGAACGCCATCGCAAGCAGTGACAGACTCATGACCCTCGCCGCCGTCCTACGATCGCCAGGTGCGACGCGGATCGTAGGGCCGGACTTCAGTCCGGCCGATCTGGCGCACCTGAAGGTGCGCCCTACGTACGATCTGCGACCAGAGCGTGCCCTACTGGTGCCGTCCACGCGCGGCCCAGAAAATGCCGCCACCGATGCCTCCGAGGACGAACCCGAGCGGTCCTGTGATGAGGATGCCGAGAAGCGGCCCCTGGTTGGCGTCTGGCCTGAAGATGAGCGGCCCGAAGAAGCCGCCGCAGAACCCGATCGCGCCAGTGATGAGCGCCCCCAGCACGACGGCACCGAGGAGTCCCGGCGCCTCGACGTCGGTCTTGCGCCACACGAATCGTCCGGCCCATACGCCGCACCCCAGCGCGACCACCAGCGGCACAATCGACGGCACGCTGTCGGGCAGGAACGCGAACGGCAACCAGTACGTGATGACGTAGGTCGCGATGAACGCGACAACTGCGAGCACGAGCCGGACGATCGCGTTCACGGGCTCTCCCTATTCCCTATTCCCTATTCCCTATTCTCTATTCCTCGCATTGTCCCGCAGCGCCCCCGCCCACCTGTGCAGTTCCTTGAGCATCGCGTCGGCAGCCTTCTCGTTCGACTCGGTGGCGTTGAACTCCCCCGTCGCGCGATCGATCTGCTGCGCGAACATCGGGAGGTTCACCGCCTCGAAGATCGGCACCATGCGAAGCGTCGTCAGGATCGACTTCGTCATCATCACCGATCGCATGCCGCCGGAGATGCCGCCGTAGCTGACGAACGCCGCGGGCTTGTAGGCCCACTCCTTCGACAGGTAGTCCAGCGCGTTCACGAGCGACGGCGGCGTGCTGAAGTTGTATTCGGGCGTGACGAAGACGAACGCGTCCCCACGCGAGACGATCGCGCTCCAGCGTTTCGTGTGCTCGTGCTGGTAGTTCGCCAGCCTCGGGTGATGCGGCTCGTCCAGGAGCGGAAGATTGACCTCGGCGAGATCGACGAGCTCGACGTCGAAGCCGTCGAACGCCTGCGCCTGGCGATGGAACCAGTCCGCCACGGCCGGGCCAAGGCGTCCCTTGCGCGTGCTGACGATGATGATTTGGAGGAGCATCAGCGCGCCCGCCCGGCGCCGAGCGGCACGAGCTCGGTGGTCGTCGCGCGCGACTTCGCCCGTCCGAGGTCACGGACGTACTTGAGCGAGCCGGCGTGTGGTACTTCGCGCGGTACGCCTCGCTCACGGCGTCGAGCAGCCGCTCGCCCGTCGGGAATCGCGCGCGCACGCGCACGGTGCGCCCGCGCACCTGGATTGCCCCGACCGGATCCTCGCGGAACGTGCGGTACCAGCTGCGCGGCTTGAGGCTCCACGATCGGACGAAGACACGGCCCTCGACGACCACCGCCCAGATGCCGATGAAGCGATGCGGCTCGGTGCCGGCGCGGATCGCGAGCATCTTCTCCTCGTCGATGGCCGACACGATCGTCTTCGGCAGCCTGGAGGCCGGGAGGGGCACGTCGGTCCGTGAGGTCAGCGCCGCTTGATGAAGGTGCCGTCGCGCAGCTCGGCTTGCGCCTGCTGGAGCTCCTGCGCCGTGTTCATGACGATGGGGCCGTACCAGGCGACGGGCTCCTTGAGCGGGCGCCCCGAGACGAGCAGAAAGCGGATGCCTTCGTCGCCGGCCTGGACGGTAATCTCGTCGCCGCTGTCGAACAGCACGAGCGAGCGATTGCCCACGAGCCCGTCGGGCGGCGCGTCCACTTCGGATCCGTCCTCGCCGACGAAGTCCGTCTTGACGGGGCCCGGATCCGACGCGTCGCGGAAGCGGCCCGCGCCGTCGAAGACGTACGCGAAGGCGTGCCGTGACATCTCGACGGGCAGCGTCCGCTTGCGGCCCGGCGGGACCCAGATATCGAGATATCGCGGATCCGCGGCCACGCCCTCGACCGGCCCTTTCTTCCCCCAGAACTCCCCGCACACCACGCGCACGCTCGTCCCGTCATCGTCGGTGATCTCGGGAATGTCGCGTGCGGCGACGTCCTGGTAGCGCGGCGCGGTCATCTTCAGATCGCGCGGCAGGTTGGCCCAGAGCTGGAAGCCGTGCATGCGGCCCTGCGCGTCGCCCTGCGGCATCTCCTGGTGCAGGATGCCGCTGCCGGCGGTCATCCACTGCACGTCTCCGGCGCCGAGCGAGCCTCGATTGCCGAGGCTGTCGCCGTGATTCACCGTGCCGGCGAGGACGTAGGTGATGGTTTCGATGCCGCGATGCGGATGCCAGGGAAACCCGCAAGATAGTCGGCGGGCCGCTCGTTCCTGAAGTCGTCCAGCAGCAGGAACGGATCGAACTCGGAGGTATCGCCGAAGCCGAAGGCGCGCCGCAGCTTGACGCCGGCGCCCTCGACGGCGGGGGTGGACGTCGACACGGATTTGACGGGGCGAATCGACACGGGGACGCCTCCTCGGCAGGCAGTGCGAGCGATGTTATCACCGCGCTCCGTCGTATGCTGTGGCGCACGGAACGTCTAAACTCATCCGGACGGAGATGACGCGATGAAAGCGTATCTGATACTCACAGGCTGCCTGTTCGGCCTGCTGGGAGCGATGCATCTTGGCAACGCCGTGCTTCACTTCCACGGCAGTGGCGGCGGCGTCGAGTTCTACGCCGAGAACCTGATCCTCGGCGGCGTCGCCGCCAGTCTCGCCGTGTGGGGCCTGCGGCTGTCCGCGCGCGCATGATCACAGGGCTCGAAGGCCTCGGCCGTCTGCGCGAGGGCAACGCGCGGTTCGTCGCCAACCAGATGCGCACGCTCGAGCACGCGCACGAGTCGCGGCGTGCCGAGCTCGTGTCCGGCCAGGCGCCGTTTGCGATCGTCCTCGGCTGCTCGGACTCGCGCGTGCCGGCCGAGCTCGTGTTCGATCAGGGCTTTGGCGATCTGTTCGTGATTCGCGTCGCCGGCAACATCGTCGCGCCGTCGCAGGTCGGCAGCGTCGAGTTCGCGGCGGAGCGCTACGGGACGAGCCTCGTGGTCGTGATGGGCCACACGCAGTGCGGCGCGATCCTCGCGACCCTCGAGGAGTTGACGGGCGGCGCGGCCAGTACGTCCGGCAACCTGCGATCGATCGTCGATCGCGTCCGTCCGTCCGTGTCGACGGTCATCGCGGCGGCGCGCGGCGAGGATCCAAACGCGCTTGTCAGCCTGGCTGTCCGCGCGAACGTGCGGGCGTCAGTCGATCACCTGCGCCACGGCTCCGCCCTGCTCGAGCGCCTGATTGAACGCAACGGCCTGCTGATCGTCGGAGCGGAGTATTCCCTCGAGACCGGCGTCGTCGACTTCTTCGACGGTCCGCCAGCGTAGACGTATCGGAATCACAGCTGAGGCCGATCAGAGCGCGCGCAGTGACTCAGTGCGCGCCGCCCATCGGCGCGGCCTCGTTCCAGGTGTCGAGCACGCAACGCCACAGGCCGTCGGCATCCTTCCGCCAAACGGTCGTTGCGCGGCTTTCCATCGTCTGCGGTTTCCCGTCCGGGCCGTTCACGGTCGTCTCGGTCGTTGACCGGAGATACGCGAGCTTGCCGTCGGGCGACAACGTGGCCTTCGTCGTCGTCCACCGAATCTTGAAGCCGGGGATCGCCAGGGCGCCCTGCACGAAGGCGCGGATCGCCGCCTTGCCGTCCGCCACCGGACCTCCCGACGGAATCACCACGGCATCGTCCGCCCAGAAGGACAGGATCTTCTCGAGGTCCTTGGCCTCGTACGCCACGGCCGACCACTCGGCGTCGCGCTTCATCAGCGCGGCCTCTTCGGCCTTGAGGTCGGCGGCCCACGCGCGGTTCCGGCGAGGGCCACGCTCGCCGCAAGAACGAACGCTCCGATTCGAGTCATCGTCATTTCCTCCCCGACATGACCGGCCACACGCCGGCGGCGATCAACTGAACCGTCGCAGCGCCAGTCACCGTCCAGGCATCTGCGGATCCAGGATCGTCTCCGGGAACACCTTGTCCGGATCGCGATCCCAGTTGATGGCCGTCACGCGCCAGTCGTCGTCGACGGGCGAATACGCCGACACCATCAGGAACATCGGATGGCGCTCGTATCGCAACACGATGTAGATCCGCGTGAGATGCGGCGTGATGCTCGCGACATGGTAGATGTCGTAGCCGTGCAGGGCCGCGCCCACCTCCTGCAGGAAGTCGCAGGTGGACATCAACTGCTGCCGCCGTTCGGTGTCGCGCGGCCACTGCCAGTCGGCCGTCCAGATGTCGAACGCGTCGCGGCATCGCTGCTCCTGCAGCGCCTGCAGGCCCTTCATCACGAGCGGCGGCAGACGCTCCTGTGCCGAGACCGGCTGCAGGAGAGCCGCGCCGAGAACCGCGATGAGGAACGCCGGAAGACGAATCACGTGGTGCCTCCAAACAGAATGACCATCCCTAGAAGCCCACCGCCTGTCCGTCCTTCCGGTGATCAGATCCGGCGCGGTAGATACCCGCGAACGGGCCCCGTCGCGCCGGCCGCCGCGCCGCTCTCGTCCGGCGTGAACATGATGGCCTGACATCCGCCGACGTTCTCGCCGTTGATCGACGTCACGACATGTCCCATCGCCGTCAACTGACTGCCGACGAGCCCGAACAGCTGCGACTCGAGCGTCAGCGTGTTGGCCACCTGCGTGTGACGGAAGCGCGCCATGTCGCACGCCGCCTGCACGTTTGCGCCGAGATCCAGCACGTCCACCAGCACCTGCGCGATCCCCTGCGCCTGCACGTCACCGCCCATGACCGTGATCGTCATCAGCGGCTGGTCGTCCTTCATCACGAAGCCGGCGGAGAGCGTGTTGAACGGCCGCTTGTGCGGCGCGATCGCGTTCGGGCTCTTCGGATCCAGGGTGAACAGCGCGCCGCGGTTGTGCAGCGTGATCCCGTAGCCCGGCACCGCGAGCCCCGACCCGAAGGCCGAGAACAGGCTGTTCACCCAGGCAACCATGTTGCCGTCGCGATCGGCCGTGGAGAGAACGATGGTGTCGCCGCTGCCGTCGAGCGGGCCGGCGGCGGTTCCAGAGGCGCGCTTCGGATCGACGCGCCCGCACAACGACTGCGCGTGCGCCTTCGACAGCAGCCGATCGACGGGCACGGGCGACACGCTCGGGTCGGCGTTGTAGGTAAAGAGGTCGGCGTAGGCGAGCTTCTTCGCCTCGACGAGAAAATGCCAGTACTCGGGGCTTCTCGGCCCGAGCGTCGCCAGCGTCTGCCCCGGCGCCCATTGCGGCACGCACGCCTCGAGGATGTTGAGCATCTCGTCGGCGGCCCACGCCTGCGCCGGCGGCGGAAGCATCGACGTCTGATACCCGTGATATGCCGTGGTCACCGGCGTGGTCCACTCGCCGGTGTACGACGCGAGATCGTCGAGCGTCATCGTCCCGCCGAGCTGCCGAGGACTTCGCGACGATTGCCTGCGCGACCTCGCCCTTGTAGAAGCCGTCGCGGCCCTGTGCCTGGAGGATGCGGTAGGTCCTCGCGAGGCCGGGGTTCCTGAAGATCTGTCCCTCGACGGGAGGACGCCCGCCCGGATACCAGGTGGCGATCGCGTCGGGGTCGAGATCCGTGCAGCACTTCGACGGGTTGGAGGGCACCGGCGGCAGCCCCTTCGGCAATCGCCAGTCGTTCGCGATGCGCTCAGAGATCGGGAAACCCTGCTCCGCGTAGTCGATCGCGGGCTGCAGCGTCTCCTTGAGCGTCATGGTCCCGAAGCGGTGCAGGACCTCGTCCCAGCCCCACACGGCGCCCGGCACCGTCACCGTGAGGATGCCGCCGGGCGGCATGCCGGATCCGGGACCCCAGTTCGCCGGGTTCCACGCGTAGCCCAGGCCGTTCATCCGTGCGACCGTCGCGCCGCTCGGCGCCTTGCCGCTCGCGTTGATGGCGTAGAGCTTGTGCTCCTTCGCCACGTAGAGGACGGCGAACATGTCGCCGGCCGGTCCCACCATCATCGGCTCGGTGACGCTGAGGACCGCCGCGGTGGCCACCGCCGCGTCGAAGGCGTTGCCGCCGCGCTTCAGGATCTCGAGGCCCGCCTGAGCGGCCAGCGGCTGACTGGTCGCGACGATGCCGTTGCGAGCCATGACCTCGGAGCGCGGCTGCGCCAGCCAGCCTTCCGCGCGATCGCCGACAACGGCGTTGCACCAGGCGGGAGTTGGCGATGTGTCACACGGTTTGACGGGCGACTGCGCGGACGCGAGAACGCCAGCCGTCGCGACGGCCAGCGCCAGTGAGCGCGCCACGGACGTGAGCGCGTCTCATGCGATCGATTCGCCCATCGTGCGCATCTGCACTTCGATGATGCGCGAGCCCGGCGACTGCGTGCACGCCATGAGGACGACCGAGGCGACGTCTTCCGGTTCGAGCATGTCCGACGCGGCGACGCCGGATTCCGTGCGGCCCTTCCCCAGCGCGAACTCCGTCTTCACGCCGCCGGGACAGATCGCGCCGACCTTGATGCCGCTCGCGCGCAGCTCGCGGTCGAGCGCCTGCGCGAAGCCGACCTGCGCGAACTTCGTCATGCAGTAGACGGCCTCGCCGCCGAAGCCGTAGACGCCGGCCATCGACGAGATCATCAGGATCGTCCCGGACTTCTGCGCGAGCATCAGCGGGACGACGTGCCGCGTGAAGAGGAACGTCGACCGGACGTTGGTGTCCATCAGCTCGTCGTACTCGTCGGCCGACGTGTCCACGAGGTTCTTGTAGTTGCCCGCGCCGGCGTTGTTGACGAGGATGTCGATGCGGCCGAACGACTCCGTGGCGGCCTTGACGGTCTCGACCGCGGTTCGTTCGTCGCGGGCATCACCTGCGACGATCGCCACCCTGGCACCGCGGCTTCGAGCGTCGACTTCAGCGCTTCCAGCCGTTCGGCCCGGCGCGCCGTCAGCACCAGGCTGGCGCCGGCCCCCGCGAGCGCGTGGGCGCAGGCCTCGCCGATGCCCGCGCTGGCGCCGGTGATCACGGCCACTTTGTCGGTGAGCGTCACGCCGCGCTACTCCAGTTCCTTGTCGACGTCCGGGTTGTCGACTCTCGGGCAGCTTCAGGTCGATGTCGGTCGGCTCGCCCGCATCCGGCCTCGTCCTTCGGCACGGTGGGCTTCACTTTCGGCCGCCGGAGCGCGATGGCGCCGCCCACCAGAAGTCCGCTGACCACGAAGATGCCAATCGCCACAGGATCCATCGGTGACTCACCCTGGACCGCAAAGGACGCAGCGGTCGCGTGTGATTCTACGGCGACGAGCCGCCGGTTCGGTAGGGCTGCGCCGGCCGTCAGGACCGGGTCAGGCCGAGTGCCGCCAGCAGTCCGCGCCACTGGCGCCACGCCGGATCAGGGCCGACCTGAGCGCGAGGGATACGGGGTGACCACGAAGGGCCGCGTTGAACGCCCGATTGAACTCCGCGCCTGCCGCAGACCAGACCACTCGCGCGCGCCGCGCGTCGCCACCGACGTCGGACGGCGACGCCGGCGGGGCGAGGCCGCTTCGACGGCGTCCTCGAACTGGCCCATCGCCGTCTGCTGAGCCGTGCTGGGCAGGCCGTGCGAGCCTTCAGGCCCCGCGGGAACTGCCACAGACCACCATCCGATGGCCAGCGGGCTTGCAGTCCGCTTCGCGAGGTCGGTCCGATCCGCACGATCAGCGGCTGGCCGCCATTGTCTGCCTGACGGTAGTCCAGTGTTCATCGGAGCCGGGTTCCGCGCTCATGCGGCGATTCTGCACTCGAGCGCAGGTGTCGCGGACGCCATTCATCCCATGCGACGCCGTCGTCCTCCGTGGTGGCGTTGGCAGCAGCGCTTGACATCGCGCCGGAAATCCGGCTCGCGCCGTCACTCGAATCCGCGAAAGATCCGGCCGCGTCTACGGCATCGGCGAATTCGTCGAAGTCCATGTTCGCCAGCGACAGATTGTTCTCGACGCTCCACATCTCTGACGGAATCACCCGGAAGGTCCGGCCGGGCTGGTCCGCCAGATCGATGACGAGCACCGGGTGATCCGCGTCACGGATCGTGACGCCGTCCACCACGAACATGAACGTGCGATACTGGCCGGCCGCTGCGGCGGCGATCAGGTCGGCACAGCCGCCGCTTCGAACGCTCGATCGTCGACGAACGTCAGGTTCGCCAGGAAACCGTCGCCCGGCGACGGCGCCGAAATCGCCTCACAGACCGCTCGCCAGGTCGCGTCGTCGGAGAAGTCCGTCCGCAGCACGAGCGCGTCTGGCGTGTCGGGAAGCGGCTTCATCGGCGGGTCAATCATGAGAGCTCCTTTCGCATGCGCGCGCAGGGCACGGCGACACCGGTCGACGTCGGCACGTCGAGGCGCTCGGTCACCGTGAACCCGCACGCGGCGTAAAGAGGCTCTCCCGCGACGGTCGCCACGAGCTCCAGCGAGCGGAACCCTTCGGCGCGCGCGGCGGCTTCGCACAGCGACAGCACCAGCCGCCCGATGCCGCGCCGCGCGAAGCTCGGATGAGTGTACATCGCGCGAACGCGCGCGGGCTCTGTCTGCGGGTCGAGAAGCCGTGTGTCGCGCCCCGTCGTGTGGTCGCCGCCGAAGAGCGTCGCGCGCCGGCTCCATCCCCCGCAACCGACGATCCGTCCCTCGCCCTCGACGACGAAATACGTGCCGTCGGCGATGAGCGTGGTGTCGACGCCCATGATCTCGAACGAGGCCTGCACGCCGGCAGGGCCGAGATGCCGGCCGATCAGCTCGCGGATCGAGAACGCCATCAGGATCTCGAGCGCCGAGAGATCCTCCGGAGTTGCGAGCCGGTGCGTGAAGACCGTCTCACCGGGCAAGAATGCCCTCGCCTGGCGTCGCGCTCTCCTGCAGCTGTCCGTCGCGGACGACGAACACGCCGCCGACGAGCACGTCGCGGAACCCGTCGGAGTACTGCGCCGGCTTCTCGAACGTCGCCTTGTCGATGACGCGCGACGGATCGAAGACCGCGATGTCGGCGTCCGCGCCGACCTTGATGCGGCCTTTGCGTGCCATCTGCGGCGACATCGTCTCGAGGCGTTGCGCCGGCATCAAGGACGACTTCCGCACCGCGTCCATCAGCGACAGCACGTGCTCCTCGCGGACGTACTTGCCCAAGCACGCGCGCGTAGGTCCCGGCGCCTCGCGGGTGCCCCTGGCCGTGGTCGATGATCCCGTCGCTCGCGATCATCACCGCCGGGTGCGCGATCGCGAGCCGCACCATCTCCTCGGTGTTGCCGAAGTGCACGACCATCCCGCCCTGCTTCCGGTAGCGCAGGAACGACTCGCGCGTCAGGCGCTCGCCGGTCGGCGGCCAGAGCAGCGTCGCGAAGCTCCGCGTCGGGCCGCTTGTCCCAGCCGTCGTAGATGCGCCGACGCGATGTCGGTCATCGACGCCGTGTAGGGATAGGCCTCGGTCGTGACGTCGAGGCCGCGCGCGCGCGCGCCGTCGACGATGCGCAAGGCCTCTGGCGTGCGGTCGAGCGCCATGCTGTTCAGGTGCACGACGTGCACCGGCGCGCCGGACGCCGCCGAATCGGCAATCACTTCCTGCAGCTCGGCGACGATGTCGCCGGCACGCATGTGGACGAAGACGGGCCGCTTGAACGACGCGGCGAGGTAGAACACATTGAGGATCTCCGCAGGCGAGGCAGTCGGAAAATACGCGATGCCCATGCCGACGCCGAGTCCGCCCTGCTGCAGGCCCGTGCGCACGGCGTCTTCGGTGGCGCGCTGCTCGTCGGCGTCGCGACCTTCGTCACCGCGTTGTCGCGCGGCAGGAGGCCGCCCGTGTCGTGCATCACCGCCATCCGCGCCGGGATGTGTCCGGAGCTGGCGCCGAAGTTGATGAGCGACTTCCCCGCCCGCGCCGCGTACCACTCCGGCACCGGCGACACTCCCACCTCCAGCTCCAGCGCCGTCGTCACGCCGTCCATCGCCTTGAAGCCATAGGCCTCCGGCGTCTGGCCGTGCGAGTGGAGGTCGATGAACCCTGGCGCGACGACCAGGCCCGTGACGTCGACGTCGACGCGGCCGTGGAGCGGCGTCGCAGAGACGGCGGCGATGCGTCGGCCGGAGATGCCGACGTCGCGCACCGCGTCGAGGCCGGACTCGGGATCGAGGACCCGGCCTCCGTGCAGCACGATGTCGTATGTGGTCTGGGCGTCGAGGCGAGCGGTGACGAGCGAAGCGAGCGCGAGCAGTCCTGCAAGTGCCAGGGGCAGCCTGGCTGCCGGCCGTCTCCGTGAGGTCAACAGTCTCTCCCGCGCGCGTGGCGCGCTCAGCCGTGCTTGAAGTATTGCACCGCGCGCTCGTGCTTCTCGGCCGCCGCGCGGCTCTTGAACGTCCCGAGATTGCGGCGACGGCCGGTCTTCGGATCCTGTTTGCGCGAGTACAGGCGATATCGGCCATCCGGAAGCTTGCGAATCATCGGACGCTCCCCTCTCGCTGGGGATGAATCCTGTATAGCACGTGGCGGCGCAGCGGATGCTCGACCGGCAAGCCCGGGTGGTCGAAGTCGTCGGCCAGATCGCGCGTCATGCCGAGCCGCTCCATGACACGTCTCGACCGGACGTTCGCCGGAACGGTGAAGGACACGATCTCGCTCAGCTTCAGCGTCTCGAAGCCGAACGCCAGAGCGGCACGGGCGCCTTCGATCGCGTAGCCGTGGCCCCAGTGCTCGCGTGCAAGACGCCACCCGATCTCGACGCTTGGCGTGAAGTGCGATTCAAACCGCGGCGTGGCAAGGCCGATGTAGCCCGCGAAGGGGGCGACTCCTGAAATCTCGACCGCCCAGAGCCCCCAGCCGTGCTCGTCGATGTGTCGCGCGATGCGATCGGCGAGCGCGTCGCTCTCGGCTGGCGGAAGGACCGACGGAAAGAACTCCATCACTCGTGGGTCCGCGTTGAGCGCCGCGAATGGTCCCGGTCCCCGGCGTTCCAGGCGCGCAGCCGCAGCCGGGGCGTGACGAGGTCCACGCGCTCACTGATCCTTCAGGACGATCCGTCCCTTCACCAGCCACGCCGTGGCGAACGCGATGACCGCCACCGTCTCTGGCCAGAAGATCGGCGCTTTGCCGTCAGGATAGGCGTAGAAGAGCAGGCCGACGGCGGCGTACGCCGCCACCATGGCGATGCCGCACATCTGGTAGATGCGGTTCCGCACGATCTTCTGCCGCGTCGGAGGATCCGGCGTAAAGGCCTTGAACCGGAAGAATACGAGGACGAACGAGAGCAGAAAGAAGGTGCCGACGAAGACGAAGTGATAGCCGAGGATGCCACGGTTGACGTAGCACTGCTCGGTCGCCATGCCGGGAAAGCGATCGAGGATCTCCCTGGCGTACGTCGGATGCATCGGAAAGAGCGCAATTCCTATCGCGGCCAGGCCCGCGATGGTCGCCAGCCAGGTATCGAGAATCGCCGGCGTTCGATAACAGGCCACGAGCGCCCCGACCAGCACCAGTGTCGACACGAAGACATCGCGCATGCCGGTGTAGTAATACGCGCTGATCGACTCGGTCGATGCGACGTGTTCGAACAGGTAGGCGCCCAGCCTGACGCTGAACGGCAGCAGCAGACCGGCCCACCCGATCATCTGCCGCAGCGTGAGATACGAAACGACGAGGTCCTTGTCCTGGGGAGACCTCCGGCTAGCGTGCCTGCGTCTTCAGGGTCTCGCGCCGTATGTGAACCACGCGTGCCTCCCTCCTGCAGGCAGAAGCACCGCGCGTCGATCGTGTCGCCGTGCACCGAGACACCCAGCGCGAGCGAATGCGTGCGCGAATTCCGCGACCCACGCACCGGCCCCGGGTCCCAGGCGAAGTGGATCGCCCATGAACTCGGGCGTCCCGTTCACAATCTTGTACCCTTCGACAGGACGTGCCCTGGCGCGACGCCTTCCTTGAAGTCGTGAGCGCTTCCTCGTCGTGGCAGGCGGCGTTCCAGTCGGCTTTAGTGCAAATCGACGTGCCGCGCCATCGGCCAATCAGCTCGCTCGTGGGATGAGCGGCCGCAGCGCCCTGCATCATCACGAGCGACGACAGGAGGAGAACGGAGGCCGCCATCAGGCTATGAGGCGAGCTCCGCGGCGCGACACTTGAGAATCGCCTTCACGAGCGGCTCAGGCAATGGCTTGTCCAGGGTGAAGCGGATGGTTCCCTTGCTGGTCTCGAAGTTTGCGAGCCTGACAGCGAGCGCTTCGACGACGGTGCCGCTGAGCGGATGCAGCGCGCAATGCGACTTCGCGGCGCGAAACGCGACAAAGGCCTTGCCGCCCAGCGTGAACGCCGGAAGCCCGTAGTACGTGCTTTCAACGGCCTCGGGATACGCCTTCATGACGATCCGGCGAATCCGCTCGAGCGCGCGGCGGTCGGCGTCAGCGATACCTGCGAGGTATTTGTCGATGGGGCTTCGCTTCGTGGGCATGGCTAGATCCCCGTGTACCAGGCCCACCCGTTCTGGATGTTCCCCTCCTTCCCGCCATCGTCGAATTCGTCAGTGACGATGATCCGGCGGAGATACTTCATGCTCTTGTAGCCGATCTGCCGCTCGACGCGGAGGCGGAGCGGCGCGCCATGAGCCAGCGGCAGATCACGCCCGTTCATGCCGTATGCGAGCAGCGTCTGCGGATGGAGCGCGTCCAGCAGATCGATCGAGTCGGTCCAGTCGTCGAAGGAACGAAACAGCACGAACCGGGCGCTCGGAAGCAGCCCCACCGCGTCGAGAACGACCGAGAGGGGCACACCGGTCCATTGGCCGATCGCCGTCCAGCCTTCCTCGCACGTGTGGCGCGTGATCTGGGTGCGCGACGGGAGCGCCTTCAGCTCGTTGAGCGAGAATTTGCGGGGCCGGGCGACGCGGCCTTCCACTGAAAGCTGCCAGCCAGCGAAGCCCTGATCCTTCAGGCGCCGGTAGTCCGCGCTGCCCGAGCGGTCCATGACGGCCGGATCGACGGTGCCGGTGGCTGGAAACGATGTCAAATCCGCGAGGGTGTATTCCTTGACGAGCGCATCGCCGAGCAGCGCGCGCTGGGCCGCGTACGTGAACGTGTCGCCCATCCGCAGGATGTTGCCGTACGTCGGAGGGAGCTCTCTCGGCGTCTTCCACAGCGCAAGGCCACCAAGCGAGGCCAGCCCCGCGATGATGGCGCGCCGGCGCGTGATCAGCCCATTCGACTTCATCGGCCTCTTCCCATGTGATGCCCAGGAGCTGACGCCGGAAGCCGGAGAGGGCCACCATCATCAGGTGCACGAGGACGAACGCCATCAGCAGGACGAACGCGACGAAGTGGATCGTGCGCGCGGACTGATAGCCACCGAACATCGTCAGCAGAACCGGAAAGGCGGCCGTGACGGCCGGCGACAACGTGAGGCCCGTGAGCGTGACGAGTGGCGCGGCCACGAAGATCACGAGCGCGTACGAGACCTTCTGCAGCACGCGGTACGACGGCCCTCCGCTCGCCGGTGGGATCTGCAGCCGCACGTGAGCGGCCAGGTCGCGCCGGATGTTCGAAGCCGACAGCTCGTCGCGCGTTGGCCAGATCCACGAGCTGAAGTGTCTACGCGCCAGGCCTATCAGCAGATAGACGAGACCGGGGATTGCAAGGAACCACGCCGTCAGGAAGTGCAGGCTTCGGCCCCAGCCGTTCTCGTTGAAGATGTCATAGGTCCGGTTCGCGCTCATCGGGCCGTCTGGGTTCCCGGTCAGCGGAGTCGGCGTTGTGTAGCCGGCGTGCTTGTAGTTGCGGCTGATGGGCAACTCGATGAGCGCCGGCGTGAGGTCGTTTCCGGCAATGCCCCAATACAGCCGCGGGTGAGCCATCAGGATCACGAAGCCGCTGAAGGCGAGCACCAGCGTGCTCACGCCGATGACGGCGTGGGAGATCCTGACCCATCTGGCGTGCGGCTCGATCGGTGTCATCTCCTGCATCGCGGAGGCACGTAGAGGGTAACAGGTGGACGCCACGAGCGCACGCGCCCTTCTTGGCAATCGTCAGGCGAGGAGCTGCGCGGGTGCGTACTCGAGAATCAGCGGCGGGCTCGAGCTGAAATCGCTCACACGTATCCACGTCGGCCGCACGCGCACATAAATCAACCCGGGCCAACTCAGACGACTCGGGCCATCGGGATAGACGTGGTAATACGCCTGCTTCAGGCGCTCGAGCTCGTCCCCGGAGGGCTCGTCCGCCAGGCCTTCGTACTGAACCGTGCGCTCCTCGCCCTCGCCTGCGCCTCCGATCACCAGGGCGATCTTCGGATTGCGTCGCAGGTTCTGTGCCTTGCGCGACGAGCTGAGGGTGTCGAAGACGATCTCGAACCGGTCGGTGACCGCAATCCCAACCACGGCGGCCTGCGCGGCGCCGTCGGCAGACACGGAGGCCTGGACCGCGACGCGGTAACGGCGCATGAACTCGAGAAGCACGGCCGGCGTCATTCGGCGGCCATGATATGCCCCCAGAACATGAGGACGTTGCCGTCGGGATCTTCGACGTCCATCTCGTAGACATGCGGATCCCAGTGCACCTTGAACGGCGCCTTCGTGACGCTCGCGCCCGCCGCGACGATTTCGCGATGCAAGGTGTCGAGAGCTGGCCGCGGCGGCACGTCGTTCAGCGTCAGGCTGATCACACTGGGCAGGCTGGCCTTCGGCCAGTGACGCCTGCTTGTCGAGAGATCGAGCGTCACGCCGAGCCGGCCACCTGCGCTACGGCAGGATCCGTCGGCCGGCGTCGATCCAGTCCTGAGTGAAGCCCAGTTTCTGGCAGTAGAACGCGACGCTTGCCGTCAGGTCGCTCACGCGGACGATCGGACGGCCCAGAGTTTCCACGCCGGTGTCGCCGCCGCCGTCGGCCGTGCATGTCTAGCGCGTCAGACCTCCGTGTTGAAGAACCACTCCATCAGCTCCGGACCGCGTGCGCCGAGCGGTTGCTCGAGGCCCTGATCGAGCCCGGCGGCGAAGCCGTCGAGGGAGATGGCGAAACTGCGGACGCAGACGATCGACATGGCCAGATCAGGCGTTGGGCAGCGAGAAGTGCGGATTCTCGATGAGGCCGATCAGGTTGCCGAACGGATCGCTGACCGTCGCGACCTTGATCCCCTCGCCGACCTCCTGCGCGGCCGCCACGACCGCGGCGCCGGAGGCGACAAAGTGGGCTACGGCGGCGTCGATAGACGCCACGCGCCAGTACGCGACGCTGCCGCCAGGGCCTGTCTTGCCGCCTGACGGGTCGGGGTCCAGGCCAAGCTCGTAGCCGCCGATGCTGAAGCCGACGTAGAACGGCTGGTCGAAGTACGGGGCTTGCTGAAAGGCGGACGAGTACCACGCCTTGGCGCGGTCGAGGTCCGTGACGCGATAGATGACGGTCGCAAGTCCAGCGATCATGTTGTGAGGCATCGCACACCTTCTCCGTGTGCTCGCGGATGCCTACATCCACGATCTCGGCGAGGTGCGAGAACCGCAGGTAGGGGCCCTGACTGAGAACGGCAGGCCCCGCTAGGGACGAGAGGAGGATAGCACCCCCGCCTGACGACGATCCAGCTCAGGAGGCCACAGTCGAAGTCCGGCCTGCTCATTTCTCGAGCAAGCCCGGCAAGAGCACACCCGCCATCATGTCGTTCGTCGGCGACTCGCGATTGAAGGCCGTCCCGGTAAAGACCGCAATCAGATCCAGAGACGGGACGATGAAGACCTTCTGCCCGCCGTTGCCGGACAGCATGATCGTATCCACGCGACGGTCGCCCGCCGCCGTCTTGACGCGATACCAGCGATGCCAGATGCCGAGCCCGTAGTCGCTGTCGTCGACGCGCGACTGTTTCGACACCGCCTGGTCGATCCACGACGTCGACACGACGTGTTTCCCATCCCACTGCCCGCGCTGCTGGATCAATAGTCCGAGCTTCAGCATGTCGCGCGGCCTGAGGTAGATCTGGCCGAACTCGTTCCGCTGGCTGCGATCGAGCGCGAAATTCCACTTCCAGTCGGCGCGCCGGATTCCCAGCGGTTCGAAGATCGCCTCGTTGACGAACTCCGGCAGTGGCCGTCCGGTGGCACGCTCGACGACACGGCCGGCGGCGAAGATGCCACCGGAGCAGTAGTACGCGCTGGTGCCGGGATCGGACACGACCGGCAAGTCGACGAAGGCTTTGACCCAGTCGGATGTCTCGTACAGCCGCTTCTCGTTGCCCGGCGAGCTCGGCATCGTAGTCGTTGCACGCGAGGCCGGAGCGGTGACTGAGGAGATCGATCAGCGTGATTCTCGCCTTGCGCGGATCGGAGTTCTCGAAGTTGCCGTACCCGAGCCGCGGCACGACGGGCTCGTCCGCACGCAAGAGCCCGCGATCCACCGCCACGCCTGCGGCGAGCGAGACGACACTCTTGGTGAACGAGCGCATCTGGTGTGGACGGGTGACGTCGTACCCGTAGAAGTACTCTTCGAGACGCAGCGCGCCGTGCTGGTAGACCAGAATCGATCGAACATCGGGATAGGTGCCGTCGATCACGCCCTGCACTAACTGCTCGGCCACCCCCGCCGACAGCGTTCCCGCCTCCGCCCTGCCGACCGTGATTCCGTCCTCGCGCGACACCGGCGGCTGGTAACGATAGGCTGGAGACCCAGGCGGCCTCGCCTCGAGCAGGTGGCGCGCATCGGCAGGGCACGTCCGTCGAACGTCGATTGAACGTGTCGCCGCGCTCCTGGAAGGCCACGACGCGACCCTGCGAGTTGCGCATGAATGGGATCGACTCGCCGCTCGGGTTCAGGAACGCGTCTGGACCGGTCTTTCGCAAGGAATATTTGCCGTCGTCGAGGATCGCGACAAGCCCGTCGCGGCCAGCCACGATGAAGAGCGTGCCCGCGTCGCGGTATTCGTAGGTGCCCTCGTACTCGGCGAGCGTGCGGTCTGACGATGGAGCCGAGACCTGCCTGGCGGCAGCGAAGGCGGGCATGAGCAGCGCCACCAGCAGCGCCGCCCGCGATGTCAGGTTTCTCGCGTAAGCCAATCGAGTGCCTCGGATTTGGGGAGTCAGCGCGGCTTCCGCTCCCGATGGAACGCGAACAACGACGCCGTATCGAGCGGCCGGGAGAAGTAGAAGCCCTGCGCCGCGTAGACGTTGGCGGCACGGAGCATGGCCACCTGGTATTCCGTGTCGACGCCCTCGGCAATCACGAGCATCTTCGACCGGGACCCCTCGAGCATCCGTACCGCGCCCATCCAGTCGGGCCGCGGCGCGTCGGGCTTGATCTGGTCGATGAGCGACTTGTCCAGCTTGATGGCGTCAAACGGGCACCGCATCAGCACGGCCATGCTCACCCCTCCCGCGAGCGTGACGTCGTCGAGCGCGACGCGGACGCCGGTGCCGCCGCGATCGTTGATCGACGCGACACCGAGGGGATCCGGAATCCCGCGCTCGGTGATTTCCAGCATCACCTGCGAGGACAGCGACATCAGGCCGGACTTCACCGCGGCGTACTCGATGCCGCCCCGGCCGAGGATTTCCGGCGGCGCGTTAATCGACACGTAGACGTCCGGGTTCTCCTTCAGCCATGCGCCGAGCTCCGCCGTCACGGTCTCCATGACCCAGTAGGTGATGAACCCGGAGACTGGCGTGTTCTCGACCAGCGGGATGAATTCGGACGGCGGGATGACGTGATCGCCGCGACGCCAACGAACCAGCGCTTCGGCCCCGAGGCACCGGCCGTCGGCCAGCGAGACGATGGGCTGATACTCGAGGAAGAACTCGCCTCGGGCGAGACCATCTCGAATCTCCGACAGCCGCAACATGGGAACGTTAGCCTCTCATTCACTTCGACGAGGATGGTCTTGACGGGCGTCGGGCCGATATTCTCGACGATGTGGCGCGGCGCCGGCTCCGACCAGGTCGTGTCGCCGGCCTTCTCCTCGAAGACCAACGAACGGCCATCCGACGCCGTGACCCGTACCGTGCCGCCGGACACGACGTAGGAGACCCTGGCCGGATGAGTGTGCCACTGGTCGCGTTCGCCAGGGCGAATGGCGTATTCGACCACGCGGACATGTTCGTTTTCCAGCAGCAGCCTGAAGTTGGCAGGCGACGCCTTGACAGCGTCGATGTGCTCCGCCGGCACGGGCGTCTGGACCGCGGCAGTCAGCGAGAGCCAGACGCCTACGGCAATGCAGCAGTCGGACCGGTGCAGGCTCTCACTCGAGCACTCCTGCTGTGGAAGGCATCACGCGGATGCGGTGCGCTTCGCTGTCGCCGACGTAGAGCACCCCACGTCGCGTCGACGAGCACGCCGTGCGGCCGGTTGAGCGCGCAGCGGCGGGGATCGGGCTCCGGCCCGTCCCCGCGCTGCCCCGTGCCGAGCACGGTGTCGATGATGCCGGCTTTCAGGTCGATTCGGCGAATGACGTGATTCTCGGTGTCGGCGACAAACAGCGCGCCGCGCGACCAGGCCAATCCCTTGGGTCCGGCCAATCGCGCCGCCCGAGCGGGACCGCCGTCGCCGGAGTAGCCCTGTTCGCCCGTGCCAGCGACGTGATGGATCGTCGTCGTCCGGCGGTCGATGCGGACGATGGCGTTGCCCTCGCGGAGCGCCAGATAGAGATCTCCGGCGGCGTCGAACGCCAGCGTGCGCGGGCCGTTCAGCGGCGTCCCGGCCAGCGGCGCGCCGTCCGGCGTCGTGGCAGCCTCTCCGGTGCCGCCCCACGTCTCGATACGTCCCGTGGCGAATTCGACGCGGCGGATGCGGTGGTTGCCGACGTCGCAGATCAGGAGGAACCGCCCGCCAGGCTCGACGGCGATGCTGTGCGGCCCGCGAAGTTGCGCCGCGGATGCCGGGCCGCCGTCGCCCGAGAAGCCCGCCGTGCCGGTGCCCGCGAAGGTCGAGATCCGGCCGCTGCCCGCTTCGACCACACGCACGACGTGGTTGTCGCGCTCGGCGATGTAGAGGTTTCCACGCGCGTCGAACTGGATCTCGTGCGGCATGTTGAGCGACGCGTCGGCCGCCGCGCCGCCGTTGCCCGCGTAGCCGCGCTGACCGTTGCCGGCGATCGTGGTCGTACGGCGAGTCTTCAGATCGAGCCGTCGAATCCGCTGGTTGTCGAGATCGCAGAAGTAGAGCGCGCCGTCCGGTCCGATGGCGAGGCCGTACGGGTTGGCGACTTGTGAGTCGGAGAAGCCAGGCGAGCCGGTGCCGATGAGCGTGGAAACGGAGACCGCCCGGACGAGCGATCGGGTAACCAGAGACGCCGCGAGCAGGGTCTTCAGCAGCTCGCGGCGGTCATACGCGTCGCCCGAACGGCCGACTGAAGCTTCGGCCCTACGTCGCATCAACGCCGCGATCGTCAATCCGCAACCTCGCACTCGCGATGCATCAGCCGACGATCGCTTCCCATCCCTGGCGATACTGCTCACGCCGCACGAGACGCGTCGCCTCGGGAGAGTTGGTGAACTGCATCGCCCCTGCATCCCACAGCAGGCGTTTGTAGGGCACCCGCAACGCGATGGCCGCGAGCGTGACGGCTTCGGCAAGCGGCGCCACCTGCTCGAAGCTGCCGCGCGACTTCCTGCCGTTGCGAATCGCGTCGATCCACTCGTCCTCGGGCTTGGTGGCATCCACGTCCGTGGCGGTGACCGATCCCGCGAACGACTGCTGGCGCGATTTCGGGATCAACCTCGGGGCGTTGCCGTAGAAGTCGCAGAGGATCTTGCCGCGGTCCCCAATCCAGAGCATCCCCTCGGACTCGAGGTCCTCCCCGTCTTCGTAGAGCTCTTCCGGCGTCTGCGGCTTCATCCCGCCGTCGTACCAGAAGGTGTCCACGGCCGGGCGGTCGGCCGTCGCGGGGTGACGCCAGCGAACGGTGCTGGCTTTCGGGAACGCGACCTGCGACACGTGCCCGCCTTCGCTCACGTGGCGCGCATCGACGACGGCTTCGTTGCTCGGCCGGCCCTCGACGAAGACCGGCACGCCGAGATCGAGGATGCGGTACGGCTGCCACAGGCTGTAGTGGCCCATGTCGCCGAGGCAGCCGGTGCCGTACGGATACCAGCCGCGGTACACCGCGAACGTGTAGCTCGGATGGTACGGACGATCCGGCTCGGGCCCCTGCCAGAGCGGCCAGTTGAAGCCGGACGGAACGGGCGGGCCCGATTCGTGAAACGACTGCATGCCCTGTGGCCAGAACGGGCGATCGGTCCAGTTGTGCACTTCGCGGACCGTTCCAATCACGCCCGCCTTGATCCACGCGGCCAGCGTGTACCGGTCGGGCTTGTTGCTGTAGGCGAGCAGGTGCGACGGCGCGGCACTGTCGCGTGCGGCCTGCACCGTGCGCCGCACTTCGTGGAGCACGCTGGCCACGGGCTTGTGCGAGATCGCGGCGCGTCCTTTCCGGAGCGCCGAGATGTTGATGCTGCCGTGCTGGTGATCCGGCGTGATGTTCACGACGCCCTGGATGTCGGTCTCCTTCTCCAGCATCTCCCGGTAGTCTTCGTACGAGCGGATGCCGGCAGCCGGGCGGCTCTGCTTGCGGTAGTACGTCTCCATGATCTGCCGCGCGACGTCGCGCCCCGCGCGAATGCCGGTGTCGTCGGCGCCCCAGTTCGGATCGTCGAGGAACTTGCGAATCCGATCGCGGTTCCCCCACTCCCCCCAGTCGACGTAGTCCTGCGAGTCGCGGTTGGGATCGACGACCGCGACGAACTGGAGGTCGGGCCGGGCTACGAGGCCGGTGTTGACCTGTCGCTGGGCTTGCGTGCCGCAGCCGACCTGGGCGAGCAGAATCATGTCGCTCGGCGCGACGTAGCCGGGGCCGCCGAGCACGCGCCTGGGCACGATCGTCAGGCCGGAGGCGGCGCCGAGGGTTCCGAGAAACGTGCGGCGATTGACGGTGCGCATGGCGTCCTCACGAGATGAAGGCGGTTGGACCGCGGCGGACTCGTGAGAGTATAGCCACGACCGGGAGCTGTTCCATGACGCCGCTGTCGAGACGATCGTTTCTGAGGAGCGCCGGCATCGGCGCTGCCGTGGCGGGCCTCGCGTCCGCGGATCTGATGACTCTTCACGCCAATCCCCTGGGGCTGCCGATCGGCAGCCAGACGTGGCCGCACCGTGCGCTGATCAAGGACGGCCGCTTTGCAGAGCTGGCGGCGACGCTCGCCGGCATCGGCGTGCAGGCCGTCGAGATGTGCTCGCCGATCGACTACGAGGACTTCGCGCCGCTTCGCGACGGCAAGCAGGTGAAGAAGATCCTGGCCGACCACGGCCTCGCCTGCGTCAGCGGCCACTTCGGCATGAAGGAGCTGCGCACGCGACAGGCCGAGTCGATCGCGTGGGCGCACGACGTCGGCATCACGCAGATGATCACCGCCACGCTCGACGCCGGCGAGCACCCGACGCATGGACGACGTGAAGCGCGCCGCCGACGAGTACAACAAGATCGCCGCCGCGGCGGCGAAGGCGGGGATCCAGCAGGGCCTCCACAACGAGGACTTCGAGTGCTCGAGCGTCGACGGCCGCCGCACCTACGACATCCTCTTCGAGCTGCTCGATCCCGCGCTCGTGAAGTTCCAGTTCCAGATGTCGACCATCAGCCTGGGCTTCGTCGCGGCGGACTACTTCACGAAGTACCCTGGCCGCTTCTTCTCGATGCACGTGCAGGACGTCGATCTCAAGGCGACGGCCGCCAAGGGCGACGCGTCGCGGCCAGTGCAGGTCCCCGTCGGGAAGGGCAGCATCGACTGGGCGAAGACATTCCAGGCCGCGAAGGTTGGCGGAGTGAAGAACTACTTCGTCGAGCAGTACGATGGACCTGACGAAGCAGAGCGTGGCGTTCCTGAAGACGCTGCAGGTCTGAGACGCCGGAAAACAAGAAGGGCGCGATGGCCGAAGCCACCGCGCCCTGAATTTGCGCGACTGGCGCGGCTGAAGCCGCGCCCTACTGCTCAACCCGCAACCGTCAATCGCAATCGACAATTACGATCCGCCGGCCTTGCGCGGCGTCGTGACCTTGCGGTTGCCCCGCGGCGGACGCGGCGTCGGCGTCTTCTCGCCGCCATCACCCTTCTTGCCGCGGACGCGTTCGGCCGCTGCCTTCAGCCGCTGGCCGACGGACTTCTTCGGCTTCGCGGCCGCGCCGTCGGCCTTCTCGACCTCGGCGTTCGGATCGAACTCGCTGCCGACCAGCTCCACCTGCGCGACGTCGGCGCCGTCGCCGCGGCGGAAGCCGAGACGCAGGAGCCGCGTGTAACCGCCCGGCCGCGACTCGAAGCGCGGCGCGATGTCGTCGAACAGCTTGCCGACGACGGCGCGGTCCTGGATGTCGACGAGGACCATCCGGCGCGCGTTGAGCAGCTTGACGTTGCCGTCGCCGGCGGCCAGGCCGCGCTTGGCGATGGTGATCAGGCGCTCGACGAAGGGACGCAGCTCCTTCGCCTTCGGCACGGTGGTCTCGATCCGCTCGTGGCGGATGAGCGCGGTGGCCTGGTTGCGGAGCAGCGCAATCCGATGCTCCGTGACCCGGCCCAGTTTTCGATGTGCAACTCTGTGACGCATATCTCTCTCACGTTCGTTGATTGCCGATTGCGGATTGACGAGTTCATCGGCAACCCGCAACCCTCAACCCGCAACCGACATCTATTCCGCAGCCGTCGGCTGATCCAGCCGCATCCCGAGCGAGAGACCCATCGACTGCAGGATCTCCTTGATCTCGTTCAGCGACTTCCGCCCGAAGTTCTTCGTCTTCAGCATCTCGGCTTCGGTCTTCTGCACCAGCTCGCGAATCGTGCGGATGTTCGCGTTCTTGAGGCAGTTGTACGACCGCACCGAGAGCTCGAGCTCCTCGACGCTCTTGTCGAGATGCTCGTTGAGCGCGCCGACGCGCGTCGGCTCGGCCTGCGCGTCCTGCGGCTGCTCCATCGTCTCGTCGAGGTTGACGAAGATGTTCAGGTGATCGCGCACCAGCTTGGCGGCCAGCGAGACCGCGTCGCGCGGGTTCACCGATCCGTTCGTCCACACGTCGAGCGTGAGCTTGTCGTAGTCCGTCGTCTGGCCCAGGCGCGCCGCCTCGACGAGGTAGTTGACCTTCTTCACCGGCGAGTGGATCGAGTCGACCGGGATCCAGCCGATCCCGAGATCCTCGTCGAAGTTCTTGTCGGCCGAGACGTAGCCGCGGCCGCGCTTCAGGCGCAGCTCCATCTGGAGCTTGCCGCCCGCGGCGACCGTCGCGATGTGGGCATCCGGCTCGAGGATTTCGACGTCGGCATCACCCTCGATGTCGCGCGCGCGAACTTCGCCGCTCTTGTTCACCTTCAGGTACAGCGTCTTCGTGTAGTCGACGTGCAGCTTCAGCGGGATCTGCTTCAGGTTGAGGATGATGTCGGTCGCGTCCTCGACCACGCCGGGGATCGGCGAGAACTCGTGGAGCACGCCCTCGATCTTCACCGCGGTGATCGCGGCGCCCTCAATCGAGGAGAGCAGCACGCGGCGCAGCGCGTTGCCGATGGTGGTGCCGAAGCCGCGCTCGAACGGCTGCGCGTGAAACCGGCCGAACCGATCCGTGAGCGTCTCGCGCTCGACTTCCAGGCGCTTGGGGCGCTGAAACCCTTTCCAGAGCATCGTGCGTGTCCTTTCGCGAACGGGCCGGCAGTTCCGGCCTCCAGACCTGCATGGTTGACCACCGACCGCCCGCCGCAGGTCTGCAAGGCTGCTGGGCCGGTGGATGCGAACGGGTTGCCGGTTGCCGGATTGACGGATTGCGGGTTCGAGCAACCCGCAATCCGTCAATCCGCAACCAGTCAACCTACTTGCTGTAGAGCTCGACGATCAGCTGTTCCTGCACGGGCAGGTTGATCTGCTCGCGCGTCGGCAGCGACATGATCTTGCCGGCCTCGCCATCGAACGTGAGCCAGCCCGGCACGCCGCGGCCCTTGACCTCTTCCATCGCGTGGACGATGGTCGCGTTCTTCGTGCTGGTCGACTTGATCGTCACGACGTCGCCCGCGCGCAGCGAGTACGACGGGATGTCGACCTTCTTGCCGTTGACCAGGAAGTGTCCGTGGCGCACGAGCTGCCGCGCCTGCGGCCGCGAGGTCGCCAGGCCCAGCCGGTAGACGACGTTGTCGAAGCGGCGCTCGAGGAGCTGGAGCAGCGTCTCGCCGGTGATCCCGCGCGTGCGGTCGGCGGCCTCGAAGTACCGGCGGAACTGGTCCTCGAGCACGCCGTAGATGCGCTTGACCTTCTGCTTCTCGCGCAGCTGCACGCCGTAGCCGGCAAGCTTCTGCTTGCGGGTCTTGCCGTGCTGTCCCGGCGGGAAGTTGCGCTTCTCGATCGCGCACTTGTCCGTGTAGCAGCGCTCGCCCTTCAGGAACAGCTTCATGCCTTCACGGCGGCAAAGCCGGCACGCGGGCCCGGTATATCTAGCCATTCAGTTCGATGCCTCATCGGCGCCCCTGAAGGGGCGCCCTACGTACGATTTCTTCAAACCCGAAATCCGCAACCTACAACCCGCAATTAGACGCGCCGACGCTTGGGCGGCCGGCAGCCGTTGTGCGGAATCGGCGTGACGTCGCGGATGGACTTCACCTCGATGCCGATCGTCTGCAGCGCGCGGATCGCCGACTCGCGACCCGAGCCCGGCCCGGTCACGCGAACTTCCACCGTGCGCAGCCCCATCGCCTTGGCGGCATTTCCGGCGTTCACGGCGGCCTGCGTCGCCGCAAACGGCGTCCCCTTGCGCGAGCCCTTGAAGCCGATCGCGCCGGCGCTCGACCACGCGACGACGTTGCCCTCGGTGTCGGTGATCGTCACGATGGTGTTGTTGAACGACGCCTGGATGTGCGCCAGCCCGGAGTGCACGACGCGCTTCTCGCCGCGCTTCTTGAACGTCTTCTTCTTCTTGCCGGGCGCTTTCTCTGCGCCGGCCGCTGCGGCTTCGGTCTTTGCCATGGCTGGTTACACCGTCTTCTTCTTGGCCACTGCGCCCTTGCGCGGGCCCTTCCGCGTGCGCGCGTTGGTGCGCGTCCGCTGGCCGTGGACCGGCAGGCCGCGGCGATGCCGCAGCCCGCGGTAGCAGCCGATTTCCATCAGCCGCTTGATGTTGAGCGAGATCTCCTTCCGGAGGTCGCCCTCGACCCGCCCCTGCTCCTCGATCACGCGGCTGATCTTCCGGACGTCGTCCTCGGAGAGATCCTTCACGCGGATGTCGCCGCTGACGCCCGCCGCCTCGAGAATGTCGTTGGACCGCACCCGGCCGATGCCGTAGATGTAGGTCAGCCCGATTTCCACCCGCTTGGTGCGGGGAAGGTCCACGCCTGCGATACGCGCCATTGCTGTTCGTTCCTTGTAGGCGGTCAGGCGGTCAGAGGCAGGTCAGGCAGCCATGTCGCGCTGGCCGCTGCCTACTGGCAACTGCCTACTGCCCGATAGCTATCCCTGCCGCTGCTTGTGCTTCTGGTTCGGGCAGATCACCCGCACCACGCCCGCGCGGCGGACGACCTTGCACTTGTCGCAAATCCGTCGAACCGATGCTCGTACTTTCATCGCTCAATCCCTGGTAGTAGGCAGTAGGCGGTCAGCGGTAGACAGTTGACTCACGCTGCCACCGAACTCGCTCGCTGCCGTCCAACTGCCTTCTGCCTACTGCTTACCGCCTACTACCTGAACTATCCGCCCCCGCGTCAGGTCGCCGGGCGCCAGCAACACTCGCACCCGATCGCCGACCAGCACGCGGATGAAATTCCGCCGCGGATCCCCGCTGAGGTGCGCCGTCACCTCGCGTCCGCTCACGTCCACCCGGTAGAGCGCGCTTGGCAGTTGCGCGACCACCACCCCTTCGACCTCCCGGATGCCGGGGGACGAACTTTTCATTGTCTCACGAACGGACCGTCTGGGGCGAGACCCAGTAGCCGTCCGCGCGGGCCACCACCGGCCCGCCGACCGCCGTCAGGACCAGCGGCCCGACCGCCGTCACCGCCACGGTGTGCTCGAAATGGGCCGACAACAGGCCGTCTTTCGTCACCGCCGTCCAGCCGTCCGAGAGCACCCGCACGGCCGGCTTGCCCATGTTCACCATCGGCTCGATGGCCAGGACCATGCCCTCCGCCAGCCGCGGGCCGCGTCCCGCCGGCCCGTAGTTCGGAATCTGCGGCTCCTCGTGGAGCTTGCTCCCGATCCCGTGGCCGACGAACTCCCGGACGACGCTGAACCCGTGGCGCTCGACGTGCGTCTGCACGGCGTGCCCGAGGTCCGAAATCCGCGCGCCGACCTTCACCTGCGCAATCGCCTGGTGCAGCGACTCCTCGGTCACTTCCAGCAGTTGCGCCGCCAACTCGCTGACGCGGCCCACCGGCACGGTGATCGCCGAGTCGCCGTAAAACCCGTCCAGCACGGCGCCGATGTCGAGCGAGACGATATCGCCTTCCATCAGCTCCCGCTGCGACGGGATCCCGTGAATCACTTCCTCGTTCACCGAGGCGCACAGGCTCGCCGGGAACCCGTGATACCCCTTGAACGCCGGCTCGGCGCCCGCCGCGCGAATCCTCGCTTCGGCCAGCGCGTCGAGCTCGCCCGTCGTCACGCCGGGGCGCACGGCCTCGCGCAGCGCCTGCAGCACTTCGGCCACCACCTGGTTGGCGGCCTTCATGCGCTCGAGTTCCGACGGCGACTTGCAGATAATCATGCGCGCGCCCGCCCGCGCTCTTCCGCGTCGCCGATCGCCATGGCGCGCTCGATCGCGCGCTTCAGGTCCGCGGTCACCTTGTCCTGCGACTGCAGCCCGTTGACGACGGCGTACGTCGGCCGATCCTTGTAAAAGTCCACCAGCGGTCGCGTCTGCTGTTCGTAGACCTGCAGCCGATCCCGCACCACCGAGTCGTCGTCGTCGGGCCGCTGGACCAGCGGTCCGCCGCACTTCCGGCACCGGCCCGATTCGACCGGTCCCTCGCCGCCGCGCTCGCCCGTCAGCTCCGGCACTTCGCCGACGCCGTAGCTGGTGCCGCAGTCCGCGCACACCCGGCGCCATGCCAGCCGCTTCACGAGCTCCGGCGTCGGCACGTCGAGCACCACCACCACGAGCGGCCCGCGGCCGACGAGCATCTCCGTCGAGCGCGTGCGACTGGACGACCGTGCGCGGAAAGCCGTCGAGCACGAAACCCTTCTTCGCGTCCGGCTCCTTCAGCCGCTCCGCGACGACCTTGATGATCATGTCGTCGCTCACCAGCCGCCCGGCGCCGATGATGTGCTGCACCTGCCGGCCGAGCGTCGTACCCGCCGCCACCGCTTCCCGCAGTATGTCTCCCGTCGAGATCTTCGGGATGCCGTACTGCCTGCAGAGCAGCGCCGCCTGGGTGCCCTTGCCCGCGCCTGGCGGGCCGATCATCACGAGGTTCAGCGCCATGCGATGGTCCAGGCCCTGCCGGATCAGCGCGACGTCAGCCGCGGCGGCCGCGGATGCGCGTCTTCTTCATGAACCCGTCGTAGTGCCGCATGATGAGCTGCGATTCCACCTGCTGCACCGTGTCCATCGCCACGCCGACGATGATCAGCAGCGACGTGCCGCCGAAGTAGAACGTGACGTTCATGCCCTGCGTGAACCACTCGGGCAGCACCGCGTCGAGCCGCTCGCCGATGAACGGAATCGGCGCGACCTTGAAGCCCGTGATCAGGAACTCGGGCAGGATCGCGATCAGCGCGAGGTAGACCGCGCCGACCAGCGTGATCCTCGTCAGGATCGTGTCGATGTACTCGGCCGTGCGCTTGCCCGGCCGGATGCCCGGCACGAACCCGCCGTACTTCCGCATGTTCTCCGCGACGTCATCCGGGTTGAAGATGATGGCCGTGTAGAAGTACGCGAAGAAGATGATGCCGGTGACGTAGAGCAGGTTGTAGAGCGGCATCCCGTAGGCCAGCTGCGTGACGAGCTTCTGCACCCAGCCGCCGTTCGAGAAGACACCCGCGATCGTCGCCGGGAACGCCAGCAGCGAGCTGGCGAAGATCACCGGGATGACGCCGCCCGTGTTCACCTTCAGCGGGATGTGCGTGCTCGTGCCGCCGTACATCCGCCTGCCGACGAGCCGCTTGGCGTACTGCACCGTGACGCGCCGTTGTCCGCGCTCCATGAAGATGATCGCGGCGATGACCACCACCATCATCACCACGAGCAGCAGCAGGCGGATGATGCCCATCTGCCCGGTCCGCAGCTGATCGAAGGTCGTCAGCACGGCGCGCGGGAGGCCGACGACGATGCCGGCGAAGATGATGAGCGACATGCCGTTGCCGATGCCGCGCTCGGTGATCTGCTCGCCGATCCACATGACGAGGGCCGAGCCCGTCGTCAGCGTGAGGATCGTCATCAGCCGGAAGCCCCAGCCGCCGTGATACACGAGCGGCAGGCCGCCGGCGATGTTCGTCTGGCGCTCGAGGAAGAGCGCGATGGCCGCGGCCTGGACGATCGACAGGAAGATCGTCCCGTAGCGCGTGTACTGCGTGATCTTGCGCCGGCCGAGCTCGCCCTCGTGCGACAGGCGCTCGAGGTACGGCCAGACGACCGTCAGCAGCTGCAGGATGATCGACGCGCTGATGTAGGGCATGATGCCCAGCGCGAAGATCGTCATCTTCGACAGGTTCTGTCCCGAGAACATGTCGTAGAGGCCGAACATCGTGTTCCTGGCCTGGTCGGCCAGCAGCGCCAGCGCCTCGGTGTTCACCCCGGGCACGACGACGTGGTTGCCGATGCGATACACCGCCAGCATCCCGAGCGTGAAGAGCACCCGGTTGCGCAGCTCGCCGACCTGGAAGATGTTGCGCAGACTGTCGATCATTCCGTCCTCTGGCTCCGGTCTACGGACTACAGAACTTCCGTCGAGCCCCCGGCGGCGGCGATCTTCTCGGCCGCCTTGCCGCTGAACTTGTGCGCCTTGATGGTCAGCGCCTTCGCGACGTCGCCGCGCGCGAGCACCTTCACCTTCTCGGCGTTGCGCGCCACGAGGCCCTTTTCCTGCAGCAGCTCGGGCGTGATGACGGTGCCGGCGTCGAAGACCTCCGCGATCCGATCGACGTTCACGACGGCGAACTCGATGCGGAAGATGTTCGTGAAGCCGCGCTTCGGCACGCGCCGATGCAGCGGCATCTGGCCGCCTTCGAAGCCGCGCTTGAACTTGAAGCCCGAGCGCGACTGCGCACCCTTGTGCCCGCGGCCGGCCGTCTTGCCGTTGCCCGAGCCCTGGCCGCGACCCACGCGGAAGGCGCGCTTGTCCTTGGAGCCTTCCGCCGGCTTCAGATCGTGCAGGCCGAATGCCTTGTCCTTCTTCTCCATGGCGCGACTATCCTTCGACCGTGACGAGGTGCCGCACCTTCAGGATCGCGCCGCGCACTTCGGGCGTGTCCTGCAGCGTCACCGAGTGGCGGATCTTCCGGAGGCCCGAGGCTCTCGACGATCTTGGCCTGGTTCTCGTTGAAGCCAATCGTGCTCTTCACGAGGGTGATTTTCAGTTGCTTCTTCTGATCGGTCATGACTGATCTCTGTAGCTGGCGGCAGGCCGCAGGAAGCTGGCAGCCACCCTATGGCAGCGCGATGTTCCTCGCCGCAGCCACTCGCTGCCTGCTGCCTGCCGCCGGCTACATCCTTTAGGAACTCGCCGTCATCTCCTGCAGATCCTTGCCACGCAGCCGCGCCACGGTGACCGGATCCTTCAGCTCCGACAGCCCGGTGAACGTCGCACGCACGACGTTGTGCGGGTTGGCCGAGCCGAGCGACTTGGTCCGCACGTTCGTGATCCCGGCCGCCTCGACGACGGCGCGCACCGCGCCGCCGGCGATGATGCCGGTGCCATCGGGCGCCGGCTTCAGCAGGACGCTGCCCGCGCCGAACTTGCCGGTGATGGTATGCGGGACGGTCGTGCCCTGCAGCGGCACCCGGATCAGCCCCTTCTTGGCGGCCTCGATGCCCTTCTTGATCGCCGACGGCACTTCCTTCGCCTTGCCGACGCCGAAGCCCACCACGCCGTGGCCGTCGCCGACCACCACGAGTGCGCTGAAGCTCAGGTTCTTGCCGCCCTTGACGACCTTGGTGACCCGGTTGATGGCCACCACCGTGTCGCGCAGGTCGAGCTGCGACGCGTCAATCCGTTCGCGCGTTCTCATCACTAAAACTCCAGCCCTGCCTGGCGCGCCGCGTCGGCGACTGCCTTGATCCGGCCGTGATACAGGAAGCCGTTCCGATCGAAGACCACGCGGGTGATCCCCTTCGCCTTGAGCCGCTCGGCGATCGCCTGCCCGACGGCCGCGGCGCCCTTCACATTGCCGCCCTTGGCGTCCTTCGTGAGGCCGCCTTTCAGCGCCGGCTCGGTCGTCGAGGCCGACGCCACCGTCGTCCCTGTGCGGTCGTCGATGACCTGCACGTAGATGTGCGACAGGCTGCGGAACACCGAGAGGCGCGGCCGCTCGGGCGTGCCGTCGATGTGCTTGCGGAGCCGCAGCTTGATGCGATCGCGGCGATCTTCTTTGGTCTGAATCTTCATGATCAGTTCCAGTTGGCCGGACTGAAGTCCGGCCCTACGTACGACTACGCGCCAGTCTTGCCGACCTTCTTCTTCAGCACTTCGCCGGTGTAGCGGACGCCCTTCTGCTTGTAGGGATCCGGCTTGCGCAGCGCGCGGATGTCGGCCGCGACCTGCCCGACCAGCTGGCGATCGACGCCGGTCACCACCAGGTGCGTCTGGCTCGTCACGGCCACCTCGATACCCGCCGGCAGGTCGAACACGCACGGATGCGAGTAGCCGAGCGCCAGCACGACCTGGCGTCCCTTCGCCTCGGCACGGTAGCCGACGCCGACGATGTCGAGCTCCTTCTTGAAGCCCTCCGTCACGCCCTGCACCGCGTTGGCGACCAGCGAACGCCCGAGGCCGTGGAACTTCCCGAGGTCTTTGTCCTCGCGAACCGTCTTCGCGTGCAGCTGCCCGTCGGCGAGCTCGAACACGATGCCGGGCGGCAGCGGCTGACGCAGCTGCCCCTTCGGGCCCTTGACCTCGACGGCGCCGTCCGAAATCTGGGCGGTGACGCCCTGCGGCAGCACGATGGGTTTCTTTCCGATGCGAGACATCTCCTGATTCCTCAATCGCGGCAGTAGCGGCAGGCAGTATGCAGTTCAGCGCGAACCGCGTGACGAGCTGCCTTCTGCATACGGCCTCTGCCTACTGGCACTACCACACGTTGCAGAGCACTTCGCCGCCGACGCCAGCCTTCGCCGCCTCGCGCCCGCTCATCACGCCGCGCGACGTCGTCAGGATGCTGGTGCCGAGTCCGCCGAGCACGTGCGGCACGTCGTCGCGGCCGAAGTAGACGCGACGCCCGGGACGGCTCACGCGCTGAATGCCCGTGATGACCTTCTCGCCGTGCGGCCCGTACTTCAGGAACAGGCGAATCACCTGACGCTCGGCCGGCGCGGCCGGCGCGGCGACCATCTTGAAGCCGTGAATGTAGCCCTCGTCGGCGAGGATGCGCGCGATCTCGGCCTTCAGCTTCGATGCCGGCACATCGACCCGCGCGTGCTTGGAAGCCACCGCGTTTCGTACGCGGGTGAGCATGTCGGAAATGGGATCAGTCATGTTCGTTCTACCAGCTGCTCTTCGTCACGCCCGTGACATCGCCCTCGAGCGCCGCCTTGCGGAAGCAGAGACGGCAGAGCGCGAACTTCCGCATGTATGCCCGCGGCCGGCCGCAGAGCTTGCAGCGGTTGCGCGCACGAATCTTGTACTTCGGGGTCTTGGCTTCCTTGGCAATCTTCGCCGTCGTCGCCATTGCTAATTGCTCCTGAACGGCAGCCCGATGAGCTGCAGCAGCTTGCGGGCTTCTTCGTCGGTCTTGGCCGTGGTGACGACCGAGACGTTCATGCCGCGGGCCTTGTCCACCTTCATGTAGTCGATCTCAGGGAAGAGAATCTGGTCCCGGAGGCCGAGCGTGTAGTTGCCGCGGCCGTCGAAGCCCTTGCCCGAGATTCCCTTGAAGTCGCGCACGCGCGGCAGCGCGACGCTGACCAGGCGGTCGAGGAACTCGTACATCCGCTCGCCGCGCAGCGTGACCATCGCGCCGACGGCCATGCCCTCGCGCACCTTGAAGGCCGCGATGGACTTCTTGGCCCGGCGGACCGTCGCCTTCTGGCCCGCGATCCGGGACAGCTCGTCGGAGGCCACGTCCACGATCTTCGCGTTGCTCGTGGCCTCGCCGAGTCCCATGTTGATGACGATCTTCGAGATCTTCGGGATCGCCATCACGTTGGCGTAGCCGAACTCCTTCTTCAGGGCCGGCACGACGTCTTTCAGATAACGCTCGCGTACGCGGTTCATTTGTCGACCACTCCCTCGCACTTGCGGCAGATCCGGACCTTGCGGCCGTCTTCGAGCACCTTGTGCCCGATCCGCGTCTGGGCGCCGCACTCGGGGCACACCAGCTGCACGTTGCTCGCGTGGAGCGCGGCTTCGCGCTGCACCACGCCGCCCTTGATGTTCTTGGCCGGGTTGGGCCGCGTGTGGCGCTTGATCAGGTTCACGCCCTCGACGATCAGGCGGTTCTTCTCCGCCACGATGCGAATGACGCGGCCCTTCTTGCCGCGGTCCTTCCCCGTCGTGACGAGGACGGTGTCGTTCTTCCGGATCGGGGTCTGCAGACGAGACATTGCTAGAGCACCTCGGGCGCGAGCGAGACGATCTTCATGAACTTCCGCTCGCGCAGCTCACGGGCGACCGGGCCGAACACGCGCGTGCCGACCGGCTCGCCCTGATCGTTGATCAGCACGGCGGCATTCCTGTCGAACCGGATGTAGCTGCCGTCGCGGCGGCGCTGCTCCTTCCGGGTGCGCACGATGACGGCCTTCACGACCTGGCCCTTCTTCACGGTGCCGTCGGGCGTGGCTTCCTTCACCGAGGCGGTGACGATGTCGCCGAGCCGCGCGTAGCGGCCGGCCGAACCGCCGATCGGGTTGATGACGGCGATCTTCCGGGCGCCGGAATTGTCGGCGACGTCGAGGATCGAACGCATCTGAATCATGGCGCCCTCCTTAGACCCTTGCCGCCTTGCGGACGACTTGCGTTACGACCCACCGCTTGCGGCGGCTGAGCGGACGGCTCTCGATGATGACGACCTCGTCGCCTTCCTTCGCGCCCTGCTCGTCGTGCGCGACGAACTTCGTCGTGCGGCGCTCGGCCTTGCCGTACAGCTCGTGACGGATCACGCGTTCGACGGCAACGACGACCGTCTTGGTCATCTTGTCGCTCACCACGGTTCCGAGCTTCTCTGCTTTGCTCATTGTTCGATCCCTGCGCTACGCCTTCTTCTCACGCAGCAACGTCTTCACCCGCGCGAGATCGCGGCGGACGCCGCGCACCTTGAGCGGCTGGTCCAGCTGCCCCATCGACTTCTGGATCCGCAGCCGGAACAGCTGGTCGTCGAGATCCTTTTCCTTCGACCGCAGCTCGTCGAGCGACAGGTCCCGCAGTTCCGCTATCTTGGCCATCACACCCGCTCCTCGGCGAACCGCATGGCGAACTTCGTGAGGATCGGCAGCTTGGCCGCCGCCAGCTTCATCGCCTGGCGGGCGTCGGGCTCGTTGACGCCTTCCATCTCGAAGAGGATCCGGCCCGGCCGGACGACGCACACCCACTCTTCCGGCGCGCCCTTGCCCTTGCCCATTCGGGTTTCCTGCGGCTTCTTGGTGATCGGCTTGTCCGGGAACACGCGCACCCAGATCTTGCCGCCGCGCTTGATGAAGCGCGTCATCGCGACACGCGCGGCCTCGATCTGGCGCGCCGTCAACCAGCAGGGCTCGAGCGCCTTCAGCCCGTAGTCTCCGAACGAGACGTCCGAGCCGCGCCAGGCCTTGCCGGCCATGCGCCCGCGCTGCTGCTTTCTGAACTTGACCTTCTTCGGCATCAACATGATGCAAATTCTCCGTTGCCGGTTGCGGATTGCGGGTTGCGGGTTGTGTCAACCAACAATCCGCATTCGACAACCATCAACCCTATCGTCGTCCCGCCGGCGCCGGAGCGCCGCGACGCGGCCCGCGCTCGCGGTATTCCTCTTCGCGGCCGACGCGCGGCCGCAGCCGCTCGCCCTTGTAGAGCCACACCTTCACGCCAATCTGGCCGTAGGTCGTGCTGGCTTCCGCGAAGCCGTAGTCCACGTCCGCGCGCAGCGTCTGCAGCGGCAGCTGACCGTGGAGGTACCACTCCGAGCGCGCGATTTCCGCGCCGTTCAACCGGCCCGACACGCGCACCTTGATGCCGCGCGCGCCGAAGCGCAGCGCCGACTCGACGGCCTTGCGCATCGCGCGGCGGAACGCCACGCGCTTCTCGAGCTGCATGGCGACCGACTCGGCGATCAGCTGGCTGTCGAGCTCGGGCTTCTGGATCTCCTGGATGTTGATGAAGACCTCGCGGCTCGTGCGCTTCTGCACTTCCTGCTTCAGCTTGTCGACCTCGGTGCCCTTGCGGCCGATGATGATGCCGGGGCGGCTCGTGTAGATGTCGATCTTCAGCTTGTTGGCCGCGCGCTCGGTCTCGATCTTCGAGACGCCGGCGTGCTGGAAGCGCGTCTTCAGATCGTCGCGCAGCGCGAGGTCCTCGTGGAGGAGCTTCGCGTAATCGCGATCCGAGTACCAGCGCGACCGCCAGGTCTTGTTGAACCCGAGGCGGAATCCGTACGGGTGAACTTTCTGACCCACGAGCTACTCCTTGGTCGCCGACGCCTTCGGCGCCTTCGTTGTGGCCTTCTTCGGCGCCTTCGCCTTGGCGGGCGCGCCCGCGGCGACCGGCGCTACCTTGATCTTGATCGGCTTCTCGGTCACGGCGACCGTCAGGTGCGTGGTCCGCTTGACGACGCGGAACGCGCGGCCCATCGGGGCCGGACGCACGCGCTTCTGCGACGGGCCCTGGTTGGCGTAGCAGGACGAGACGAACAGGCGCTCGACGTCGCCGCCGAAGCCGTCCTTCAGCTGCGCGTTGGCGATCGCCGACCGCAGCACCTTCTCGATGTCCCGCGCCACGGTCTTCTTCGTGAACTGCAGGGTGGCGAGCGCGTGATTCACCGCGCGGCCGCGAATCAGCGCGAGGACGAGCCCCGCCTTCTGCGCGGACGTACGGATGTAGCGCGCCGTGGCTTCCGCTTGCACCATGTCGTCCTCCGCCTACTTGCTGCCCGCGGCGGCCGGAGCCGCCGGCGCGGCGGCCTTGTCGGCCTTGGCCGCGTGGCCCTTGAACGTCCGCGTCGGCGCGAACTCGCCCAGCTTGTGCCCGACCATGTTCTCGGTCACGTACACCGGGATGAACTTGCGGCCGTTGTGCACGGCCAGCGTGTGCCCCACCATCTCGGGCACGACCGTCGAGCGCCGCGACCAGGTCTTGATGACCTTCTTCTCGTTGGCCCGGTTCATCGACTCCACCTTCTCGAGCAGCGGCGTGTCGACGAAGGGGCCCTTCTTGAGTGATCTGCTCATTGCTGTTCCTTGTCAGCAGGCGGCTAGGCAGCAGGCGGTAGCAGTCGACTGCCGCTGCCCGCTGCCTGCTGCCTGCTGCCCTACTTCTTGCGCCTCTGCACGATGAACTTGTCCGTGCTCTTGTTGTTGCGCGTCTTGTAGCCCTTGGTCGGCTGGCCCCACGGCGTCACCGGGTGACGGCCGCCCGAGGTCTTGCCTTCGCCGCCGCCCAGCGGGTGGTCGACCGGGTTCATCGCGACGCCGCGCACGTGCGGACGCTTGCCCAGCCAGCGGCTGCGACCGGCCTTGCCGATCGAGACGTTCTCGTGATCGACGTTGCCCACCTGGCCGATCGTCGCGGTGCACTCCATGTTGATGTGGCGCACTTCGCCCGACGGCATCTTGACCGAGGCGTACTCGCCTTCCTTGGCCACCAGCTGCACGGACGATCCGGCCGAGCGCGCGATCTGCCCGCCCTTGCCCGGCTTCAGCTCCACGTTGTGGAGCAGCGTGCCAAGCGGGATGTTCTTGAGCGGCAGCGTGTTGCCCGGCAGGATGTCGGCGTTGACGCCGGCGACGATCGTGTCGCCGACCTTCAGGCCGAGCGGCTGCAGGATGTAGCGCTTCTCGCCGTCCGCGTAGGTGACCAGCGCAATGCGCGCCGACCGGTTCGGGTCGTACTCGATCGTCGACACCGTCGCCGGGATGTCCTTCTTGTCGCGCTTGAAGTCGATCACGCGATAGAGGCGCTTGTGCCCGCCGCCGCGCCACCACGACGTGATCTCGCCGCGGTTGTTCCGGCCGCCCGACTTCTTCAGCGGTTCGGTGAGCGGACGATGGGGCTTGGTCTCGGTGATCTCGTCGAACACCTGCACCGTCTGAAAACGACGGCCCGGCGATGTCGGCTTGTAAGTGCGAATGGGCATGATGCCTAGGCCCCCTCGAGGAATTCGGGCAGCTTCTCGCCGTCCTTGAGCCGGACGTATGCCTTCTTCCAGTCCGGCCGGCGACCCACGAAGCGGCCCTGGCGCTTCAGCTTGCCGCGCATGCTCGTCGTGCGCACGTCGGCGACCTTCGAGCCGAACAGATGCTCGACGGCGTGGCGAATCTCGATCTTGTTGGCGTCGCGCGCCACCTGCAGCACGAGCGTCCGGCCGTCCTCGCGGAGGATGGTCGTCTTCTCGGTGACGAGGGGCCGGCGGATGACGTCGGTCAGCTTCACGACAGCACCTCCTGCAGGCGCTCGAGGGCCGCGCGCGTGGCGACGACTCTCACCGTGTCGGCGACATCGCGCGCCGTCACGCGGTTGGAGGGCACGAGCTTCACGCCGGCGATGTTCCGCACCGACAACGCGAAGTTCTCGTCTGGCGTCACGTCGACGATCAGCGTCTTGCCGTTGACGCCGAGCCCCTTCAGCAGCTCCGCCGCCGCCTTGGTCTTCACGGCGCTGGCCGCCAGCGCGTCGACCACGAGCACGTGGCCGTCGCGCAGCTTCTGCGCGAGCGCGGCGCGCAGGGCGCCCTTCTCGACCTTCTTCGGGAGCTGGTAGTCGTAGCTCCTGGGTTGCGGCCCGAACGTGGTGCCGCCCTTGCGCCAGAGCGGGTTGCGGATTTCGCCGACGCGCGCGCGGCCGGTGCCCTTCTGCCGCCACGGCTTCTTGCCGCTGCCGCTCACTTCCGCGCGGGTCTTCGTCGCGTGCGTGCCGCGGCGCTCGCTGGCGTTCTGCCGCGTCACCGACTCCCAGATGAGATCGGTCTTCACGCGCCCGCCGAACACCTCGTCGCGCACGTCGAAGGAGCCGACCTTCTGGTTCTGCGAATTGACTACGTCTACGGTCATGTTCGTGTCTCGTCGGTAGCTGGCCGCTGTCAGCATTCAGCTGGCAGCTGCTCGGCCGGAGCCTGAAGCCCCGTCCCTACTTCTTCGGCTTCGCCTTGCCCTTCGTCGGCGGCTCGGCCTGCGGCTTCGGCTCGGGCTTGGCCGCGATGGCCTTGCGAATCAGCACGTACCCGCCGGCCGCGCCCGGCACTGCGCCGCGCACGATCAGGAGGTTGTTCTCCGCGTCCACCCGCACGACCTTGAGGTTCCGCGTGGTGACGCGCTTGTTGCCCATGTGGCCCGCCGCGCGCATGCCCTTGACGACACGCGAGGGGTACGAGCTGGCGCCAATCGATCCGGGCGCACGGTGGAACATCGAGCCGTGCGTCGCCGCGCCGCCCGCGAAGTGGTGGCGCTTCACGACGCCCTGGAACCCGAGCCCGCGGCTGGTGGCGATGACGTCCACGCGCTCGCCGGCCGCGAACACCGCGCCGACCAGCACCTGCTCGCCAGCGGCCGGAGCGGTCGTGCCCTTGGCCAGCGTCACCTCGCGACGCACGCGCGTCGGCGGCACGTTGGCCTTCTTGTGGTGGCCGGCAATGGCCTTGGTCACCTTCGGCGTCTTGGCCTCGACCAGGCCGAGCTGCACGGCCTCGTAGCCGTCGGTCTGTGCGGTCTTGCCCTGCACGACCACGCATGGACCGGCCTTCAACACCGTCGCCGGCTGGACGGTCCCGTCCTCGGCGAACAGCTGCGTCATGCCGACTTTTCTGCCGATGATTCCGGTGACCATGGCTACTTCCCGTGTTCCTTCCCGAACGCCTTGATTTCGACGTCCACGCCGGCCGGCAGATCCAGCTTCATCAGCGCGTCCACGGTCTGCGGCGTCGGCTCGAAGATGTCGATGAGCCGCTTGTGCGTCCGGATCTCGAACTGCTCGCGCGACTTCTTGTCCACGTGCGGCGAGCGCAGCACCGTCCAGCGGTTGCGCTCGGTCGGCAGCGGAATCGGCCCGGCCAGGCGCGCGCCCGTGCGCCGCGCCGTCTCGACGATCTCGCCGGTCGACTGGTCGAGCACCCGGTAGTCATACGCCTTCAGGCGGATGCGAATCTTGTCGCTGAACATGGCTGACATTTCTGAATCCTTCGTCAGTAGGCAGCTAGGCGGTAGGCGGTCAGTGCAGCGTGACAGCGTGATCCACTGCCTACCGCCTGCTGCCTTCTGTCTACTTCTGGCTGCTTCTACGCGATGATTTCCGTGATCGTCCCGGCGCCCACCGTCCGGCCGCCTTCGCGAATCGCGAACCGCGCGCCCTTCTCGATCGCCACCGGCGTGATCAGCTCCGCCGTGATCGACGTGTTGTCGCCCGGCATCACCATCTCCACGCCCTCCGGCAGCTGCAGGTTCCCCGTCACATCCGTCGTCCGGATGTAGAACTGCGGCCGATACCCGTTGAAAAACGGCGTGTGCCGCCCGCCTTCTTCCTTCGACAGGATGTACACCTCCGCCTTGAACTTCGTGTGCGGCGTGATCGACCCCGGCTTGGCCAGCACCTGCCCGCGCTCCACGTCCTCTTTCTCGACGCCCCGCAGCAGCACCCCGATGTTGTCCCCCGCCACGCCCTCGTCGAGCAGCTTGCGGAACATCTCCACGCCCGTCACGACCTTCTTGGTCGTCGGCTTGAACCCCACAATCTCGATTTCCTCGCCGACCTTCACCTTCCCGCGGTCCACGCGCCCGGTCACCACCGTGCCCCGGCCCGAGATCGAGAAGACGTCTTCAATCGGCATCAGGAACGGCTTGTCCACTTCCCGCTGCGGCAGCGGCACATACGTGTCCAGCGCTTCCATCAGCTTCAGAATGGACTCCACCCCCGCCGCGTCCCCGTTCAACGCCCCCAGCGCGCTCACCCGCACCACCGGCACGTCGTCGCCCGGGAACTTGTAGGTCGTCAGCAGCTCCCGCACCTCGAGCTCCACCAGGTCCAGCAGCTCCGGGTCGTCCACCGCGTCCACCTTGTTGAGCGCCACCACCAGGCACGGCACGTCCACCTGGTACGCCAGCAGCACGTGCTCCCGCGTCTGCGGCATCGGCCCGTCCACCGCGCTCACCACGAGAATCCCGCCGTCCATCTGCGCGGCCCCCGTGATCATGTTCTTGATGTAGTCGGCGTGGCCCGGGCAGTCCACGTGCGCGTAGTGCCGGTTCGGCGTCGCATACTCCACGTGCGACGTCGCAATCGTCAGGATCTTGGTCGCATCCCGACGCCCCTGCGACTCGCTCGCCTTGGCCACCTCGTCATACGGGATGAACTTCGCCCACCCCTTGTCCGCCGCCACCTTCGTCAGCGCCGCCGTCAGCGTCGTCTTCCCGTGGTCGATGTGCCCGATCGTCCCCACGTTCACGTGCGGCTTGGACCGATCAAACTTTTCCTTCGCCATGTGCGCTGCGCTCCGTTCTCTCGTTCGTTCGTCTGTAGCGCAGGGCTTCAGCCCTGCTTCACATGGCAGACCTGAAGGTCTGCGCTACACAAGTGGTTACGCCTTGCCCTGAACCTTGGCGACCACTTCCTCGCTGACATTCGGCGGCGCCTGCTCGTAGGCGTCGAAGTGCATGCTGTAGGTCGCGCGGCCCTGCGTGCGCGACCGGAGGTCGGTCGCATAGCCGAACATCTCCGACAGCGGGACCCGCGCGTTCACAATCTGCGTGCCGCCGCGATCGTCCTGCGACTGGATGCGGCCGCGCCGGCTCGCCAGGTCGCCCATGACCTCGCCGATGAACTCCTTCGGCACGACGACCTCGACCCGCATCACCGGCTCGAGCAGCACGGGCCTGGCCTTCTTGGCCGCGTCCTGGAACGCCATCGAGCCGGCGATCTTGAACGCCATTTCCGACGAGTCCACTTCGTGGTGCTTGCCGTCGTACAGCTCGATCCGCACGTCGTCGATCGGGTAGCCGGCGAGCACGCCGCGCGTGAGGGCTTCCTTGATCCCCTCGTCCACCGGCTTGATGAACTCGCGCGGGATCGAGCCGCCCTTGATCTCGTTCTCGAAGATGTAGCCGGTGCCCGGCTCGCCCGGGAACAGGCGAATCTTCACCTCGGCGAACTGGCCGCGGCCGCCCGTCTGCTTCGAGTAGCGCATCTCGCCATCGGCCGGACGCGTGAGCGTCTCCTTGTAGGCGACCTGCGGCTTGCCGGTGCTGGCTTCGACGCTGAACTCGCGCCTCAGGCGGTCGACGATGATCTCGAGGTGCAGCTCGCCCATGCCGGCGATGACGACCTGGCTCGTCTGCTCGTCGGTCTTGACGCGGAACGTCGGATCTTCCTGCATCAGCTTCTGGAGGCCGACGCCGAGCTTTTCCTGATCGCCCTTGGTCTTGGGCTCGATGGCCAGCGAGATGACCGGCTCGGGGAAGTCCATCGACTCGAGCACGATCGGCTTGTTTTCATCGCACAGCGTGTCGCCCGTGATCACGCTCTTCAGGCCCACGGCCGCCGCGATGTCCCCGGCGTAGACTTCCTTGATTTCCTCACGCTTGTTGGCGTGCATCTTCAGGAGGCGGCCGATGCGCTCGGTGCGGCCCTTGGTCGCGTTGAGCACGCTCGACCCGGCCGTGAGCACGCCCGAGTAGACGCGGAAGAACGTGAGCTGACCGACGAACGGGTCGGTCATGATCTTGAACGCCAGCGCGCTGAACGGCGCGTCGTCGGACGCCGGCCGCTCGATGAGGTTCGCCTCGGGATGCTCCGGATCGGCCTTCTTGTCCGGGTCGATGCCCACGATGGCCGGCACGTCGAGCGGCGAGGGCAGAAAGTCCACGACCGCGTCGAGCAGCGGCTGCACGCCCTTGTTCTTGAACGCCGACCCGCAAATCACCGGCACGAAGGCGGGCTCCGCTTTGCCGGTGGCCTTCGTGCGCACGGAGCTGTTCACGCGCTTTCTGAGCGCGGCCTTGATCTCGTCCTCGGTGGGCTCCTCGCCCTTCAGGTACTTCTCGAGGATGTGGTCGTCGGCTTCGCTGACCTTCTCGATCAGCTGTTCCCGGTAGTGCTTGGCCTCGGCCATCATCTCGGCCGGGATCTCGGCGACGACGTAGTCGGCGCCCATCGTCTCGTCCTTGTAGGTGATCGCCTTCATCTTGATGAGGTCGATCACGCCGATGAACCTGTCCTCGGCGCCGATGGGGATCTGAATCGCAACCGGGTTCGCTTCGAGCTTCGTGATGATCTGGTCGAACGTCCGCTTGAAGTCCGCGCCGATGCGGTCCATCTTGTTCACGAAGCAGATGCGCGGCACGCGGTACTTGTCGGCCTGACGCCAGACGGTCTCCGACTGAGGCTCGACGCCGGCCACCGAGTCGAACACGGCGACCGCGCCGTCGAGCACGCGCAGCGAGCGCTCGACCTCCGCGGTGAAATCCACGTGGCCGGGCGTGTCGATGATGTTGACGCGGTGATCCCGCCAGAAGCAGGTCGTCGCGGCCGACGTGATGGTGATGCCGCGCTCCTGTTCCTGCTCCATCCAGTCCATGACGGCGGTGCCTTCGTGCACTTCGCCGATCTTGTACGTGATGCCCGTGTAGAACAGGATCCGTTCCGTCGTGGTCGTCTTGCCGGCATCGATGTGGGCCATGATGCCGATGTTCCGCGTCTTGTTCAGCGATACTTGCCGTGGCATTTCGAGTCTCTGGTTGGCGGGGCTGCAAGCCCCGCCTTCAGACTACGGACCGATCACGCCTTCGCCTGTCTGTACCTGCTGCCGTACTGCCTCCTACCAGCGATAGTGAGCGAACGCCTTGTTCGCTTCCGCCATGCGGTGCGTGTCTTCGCGCTTCTTCACCGCGCCGCCGCGCAGGTTCGACGCGTCGAGCAGCTCGTTGGCCAGCTTCTCCTGCATCGTCTTGCCGTCGCCGCGCGACCGGGCGTTGCTCACGAGCCACCGGATGCTCAGCGAGAGCCGGCGGTTCGGGTTCACCTCGATCGGCACCTGGTAGTTGCTGCCGCCGACGCGCCGCGACTTCACCTCGAGGCTCGGCTTGACGTTGTCCACGGCCTTCTTGAAGACCTTGATCGGATCGTCGCCCGTGCGCTCTTTGATGATGTCGAAGCTCCGATACAGGATCCGCTCGGCCGTGCTGCGCTTGCCGTCGCGCATCACGGTGCTGATGAACTTTGTCAGCAGCGAGCTCTGGTAGATCGGATCTGGCGGCGGTTCGCGCTTCGGAATTTCTCGTCTACGTGGCATGTCTGTGAACCCTTAAGCCTTCGGCCGCTTCGCGCCGTACTTCGAACGACCCTGCTTGCGCCCCTGCACCCCCACCGCGTCCAGCGTGCCGCGGACGACGTGGTAGCGGACGCCGGGGAGATCCTTCACGCGGCCCCCGCGAATGAGCACCAGCGAGTGCTCCTGCAGGTTGTGGCCCGACGCCGGGGATGTAGGTCGTCACCTCGATCCCGTTGGTCAGGCGCACGCGCGCGACCTTGCGCAGCGCGGAGTTCGGCTTCTTCGGCGTCTGGGTGAAGACGCGCACGCAGACACCGCGCTTCTGCGGACTCTCCTGGAGCGCCGGGCTCTTGGTCTTGAACTGCACCCGGCTGCGACCCTTGCGAACGAGCTGGCTAATCGTCGGCACAGTGGCTCCCGCCAAGTCGGACCGTAGTCCGATGGCATTGCCGGCACGCGGCCTCAACGGCAGCGGCCTTCGAGAACATCTCACCGAGCCGACGGCATGCCTGGCCATCGATCCGGCGTTTCAGGCCTAAGAGCCTTGCGGCTCGGCGCCTGGAACTGACAACCCTATGTTGAATCGCTCGGTTCGACCGCGCGGACTGACCAGACCGCGGCCGGACGCATGAAGACGCCTCGCGGCTATTGGAGCCACCCGCGTCTTCTTCAGGATCGACGGCGTGCCGTCGTCACTTTCAGCGGTTCACCGTCAGATAGGGCTTCCTGACGGCGAGAGAACCTGACGAGTGTATCCGGACGCCAGCCGTCTCGTCAAGCACGCGGCTGGGCGGAGAAGGTCGAAATAGGGAATAGAGAATGGGAAATAGGGAGAAAGGCACCGAGGGCGACGGCTCCGGAGCTCCCGTCTTTTCTTCCTATTCCCTATTTCCTATTCCCTATTCACTTCAGCCGCTCGAGCGCCCTGGCGGCCAGCGACTTCACCAGCGGGCCGTCGGCGGGCAATCGGCCGTCTGCCTGGCTGGCCGTTGTATACGCGGTAATCGCTGCCGCGCGGTCGCCGGCCAGCTCCGACGCCTGCCCACGAAGGAACGCCACCGTGCCGGCCGAGACGCCACTTCCAGCCGGAAGTGTCGTCTTATCAAGGATTTCCTTGGCCCCGGCGCCGTCGCCCGCCCGGAGCAGGGCGGCGCCCAGGTTCAGTTGAGTCGCCGCCAGCTCAGCCGGATCCGTGACCGACGCCAGACGGGACCGGAGGACGGCCACGACGGCGTTGGCCGGCATGAAGCGATCGGTGCCCGCCACGAGCACCGGCACGACCTGCAGGCCGGCGGTGACGGTCTGGCGGGGCGCCCCCGGGCGCCCGCACCGACAGCGTCACCCGGTCGGTCGCCTGGTGCGTGCCCAACCGGGTCTCGAAATCCGTGACGCTCGTGACGGCCTGTCCGTCGAGCGACTCGATGATCTGCCCCACCTTGAGGCCGGCCGCCGCCCCGGGCTTGCCGGCTTCCACGTCGACGATCACCGCGCCCTTCACGTCGAGGACGTCCACGCTCGCGATGCCCAGCGTCGCGTGCGACAGCGTCAGCGGCTGGTCGAGACGGCTGACCGCCTGGCGAACGCTGTCCGGGCGATCGAGGTCGACGACGAGATCGTCGGGCGACACGCCGCCGGGGACTTCGAGCGCCACCGTCACCTCGTTCGACCCCGGCGTCGTCGGGCGGACCCACGCGATACCCTGCGCGTCGAACGCGTCGGCGAGGCGCTGGAGTTTCCCGCGACGATCGCCTGCCGGCAGGCCCATCTGCCCGGGCAGCAGGCCGAACCACTCGTCGTTGACGGTTTCCTTCTCGATGGCCGCGCGTGACGCATCCGCCGCGGGCGCGTACAGCAGCAGGCTGCGTGCCGACGCGAACGCGCGCTCCACGCCGAGTCGCACGTCCGGGGCGTTTGCGGCCTGCGGCGCCGCGAGGATCGCGAACGCCGCGCGCATCCGGCCCGCGACGGTGACCTGGCCGCCGGTGTCGAGCGAGACGCGCTGGACGTCGCGTCCCGCGACGCTCCTGAATTCGACGGTGTGCGAGCCGGCGCAGACCGACGACAGCGTGACGGGCGCGATGCCCTTGTCCTCGCCGTCGACCAGCACCGTCGCGCCCGCCGGGTCGCTGTCGATCGACAGGCGTCCCGACGGCCGGCTTCATCTTCACCGGGTCGAGCATCACGTCGCTCAAGCCCTGCACGGGCAGCTGGCGATGCTCGGTCGCGTAGCAGGGACGCCGGAGCTCGACGTCGAGCGTGCCGGTGCCGAGATCGCCGATGGCGAGCGGCTGCGAGACCTGGTCGGGTGGCACGCCCAGCTGCTGCGGCAGCGTCGCCAGCGACGGCGACAGCGGACCGCCGACCGTCTTGCCGCGCGAGGTGCCGTTCACGACGACCTCGACGCCCGGCGGCGACGAGATCACCGTCAGGACCGTCGAGACGCGCTCGAGGGTGAGACGCAGCGGCACGCTCTGGCCCGCCGAGACGACCACGGACTGATCGGCGGGCTTGTAGCCGGGCCGCGTGATCTTGATCGCGTGAGCGCCGGCCGCCAGCGACACCTTGCCGGCGTCGATCCTCGCGGGCGCGCCGTCGACCAGCACGTTCACGTCGCCGGGGTCCGTGAGGATTTCGAGCGAGCCAATCGTCGACGACTTCACTTCGTCGAGCAGCGCGACGATGCGCGGCGAGACGCCCTGGCCGAGCGCGAAACCGGGATCGATCGAGAGCGCCGAGCGGAAGTCGGCCACGGCGCCGTCCTTGTTGCCGGTGCCGAAGCGCGCGCGGGCGCGCATGCCGTACGCCGCCGTCAGCGTCTGCCGCGAGTTCGGATCGCGGGCGGCCTGCGGCTCGAGCACCGCGACGGCGCGATCGAGCAGCGGGAGCGCCTGCTCGTAGTCGAGCGCGTCGAACAGCTGGCGCGCCTGCGCGAGCTCGGCCGGCTCCGCCGCCTGCTGCGCGCGCGCCATCGTGCCGGCGAGCAGCAACACCACGGCAAGGCCCGCCGTCAGCCGCACGAGCGTGCGGGCCCGAAGGCCCGGCGCCACGCGGGCGCTACTGGTAGATGAGGACACGTCCGAGCCCTTCGTCATAGACGTACAACCTTGCCGCGCTGTCGAGCGTGAGCGACTGCCCGTTCTTGAACGCCCCCGACGCATCCGGCGTGACGATCGTCAGCAGTCTGCCGTTGGCCCCGAACACGAGCACTCGCTCCTTGTCGAGGACGTAGACGTTCTCGAACATGTCGAAGCGGACATCTGCCGGCGATCCGATCTCGTAGCCGGTGCCCTTCTGCGGGATCGTCACCAGCGTCTTCCCTGCGTGATCCGCGACGATGATCGACTTCGAGTCGGTGTCGAGCATCGCGACGTTGTCGGTGACGCTGACGGCGAGGCGCGACACGCGGCCGGAGGCGAACGCCGCGACGAACTGGCCGGCGGCGTTGAACTTGAACACACCGCGCAGGTTGCGATCGGCGACGACGTACTCGCCGGTCGTCGTGCAGCGGCGCGCCGGCGGTGATCTCCTCGAGGATCTTCGGGCCGCCCGGCGTCGCCGCCGTCAGCACCATGCGCTGCATGCCCTTGTCGGTCTCGCGCATCAGGACGCTGCGCTCGAAGATCGTCACGAGCCCGCGGCGATCGAAGCGTGAATTGCTTCGGCTCGGTCGCCGGCGCCTGACGCGTCACCGCGCCCTTGTCGTCCAGCAGCAGGATGCCGCCGCGTCGTGGCGATGCCGAGGCGGCCATCGGGCCCGAGCGAAATCGACTCGACGTCGCGGAACTTGCCGGACGCGCCGGCGAGACTGCGACCCGAGTAGCCGTACGCGCTTTCGGCCGGCGGCCGAATCGTCAGGCGGTACAGCGTGGTGTTCAACGCCCGCGCCGTGGCGGCCTCGTCGCTCGACCCGAAGCCTCGAATGACGCGCTGCAGCACGCGCATCGCCTCGGTTGGCTCGCCGGTGCTCGCCAGCAAACGCGCTTCGAGCAGCGCCGCGCGCGCCGCCCAGATCGAGCGCGGATACTGCAGCGCGAGATCGCGCAGCCGATCCAGCGCCTGCGGGCGCCGGCCCGCGCGTCGATCGACCTCGGCGCCGTAGTAGAGCGCCGGCGCGACGGCCTCGCTCGCCGGGAAGAGGCGCGGCACGCGATCGAAGCTCGCGAGCGCCGAGTCGAGACCGGCCGGCGACTGATCCAGTTCGAGCGTCGCGCGCCCCAGGACCACGTAGCCCATCGGCGCCGAGTCCGACGTCGCGTACTTCTTGATCAACTGGTCGGCGGTCGTGCGCGCGGTCGTCGGATCGAGCTGAATCTCGAGCTGGTAGAGCGCGATCGCGAGCAGCGCGTCGTCGGCGACGCTCGACGTCGGGTAGCCCTCGGCGACCGTCTGGAAGTCCTTCAGCGCCTCGCTGTAGCGGCCGTTGCGATAGAACTCGCGCCCGCTTTCGAGCTGCCGTCGCGCCTGATCTTCGACGTTGGCCTGCGCGCGCAGCCCGACCGCCGCGGCGCCGACCAGCGTCGCGCCCAGCAGAAATCCTGCCGTCCGTCGTCCGATCATCGAATCACTTCCGTGTGAGTCTGCCCTGGCGTGATGCTGACCGTGGCCTGCTTCGACGTGCCGTCCGGGCACTTCAGCTCGACGTCGTGCGACCCGGCGGCCATCGGCTGCTCGTTGAGCGGCGGATACCCGAAGTCGCGGCCGCCGATGACGATCTTGCACGTCTCGAGCGGCGTCCTGAGCGTGAGCCTTCCGAGCGCCGGCGCCTGCGCGGAGGCCTTGCTGCCGGGCTGCCCGTCAATCTTCACGGGCAGATCGAGCAGCACCTCGGACGATCGCAGCCGGATCGTCCGCGACGATTCCAGCGAGATCTCGTGATGCGTCGAGGCGGCGGAGATCTTCTTGCCGCCGTCCCACACCTCGAAGGGATACGTGCCGCTCAACTCGACGCCGATTCCCGTCGGCTCGGCATCGAGCCTCACGAACGCCACGCCATTCTGCACCTGGCTGGCGCGCACTTCCATCGACCGGAAGCCGCGCTTGCTGACGCGGACCTTGCCGTCGCGGACGTCGTTCAGCGCGATGTCAGCCGGGGTCACGCCAGCCTCTTTCCCCCCGATGACGACGCGCGCGCCCTCGGGATCGGAGACGACCTTGACGCGGTCCGCGGCCGCGGTCCCAGGCGCCGCCGGGAGCCGCCGGCGCGCCTGGGCGCCGCTCGCGGGCGCGGCCGTCGTCGGTCCCGTCGAGGCGCTTGCCGCCGGCGCGCCGTTGTTCGAGCCCGAGCGTCCCGTGAGCGCGATGGCCACGGCGACCGCCGCGAGCCCAAGGCCCGCGATGGCCAGCCATGTCGGCACCTTGCTGGCCTTGAAGACGACGGTCTGCGACCCGGTGACCGGGCCGGCCGGCGTCAGCATCGCCTGCGCGGCGGGATCCGGAGCCGCCGGCGGCGCCGTCGGCGGCTTCACGGCCGCGTCGGCAGCGCTCGGGATGAACATCGTCTGCGCGAGGTCCTCGCGCTCGGCCAGGACGGTCTCGGATCCGCGCTCGGCCGTCAGGCGGAGCAGCCGGAGCTCGGCGCCGAAGTCGCCGGCGTGCGGGAAGCGGCGCGCGGGCTCCTTGTTGAGCGCCTTCATCACGGCGGCGGCGAGGGCCGGCGGCAGGTCGCTCAGATACTTCGTGATGGGCGTCGCGTCTTCGTTGACGATCTTCATCATCACGACCGTCGGCGACTCGCCCTCGAACGGCCGGTGATTGGCCAGCAGCTCATACAGGACGACGCCGGCCGCGAAGATGTCGGCGCGGCCGTCGACTTCGCGCCCCGTCACCTGCTCGGGCGCCATGTAGAAGGCGCTCCCCAGCACGCTGCCCGCGCTCGTCATCGTCGAGGCCGCGATCTTGGCGATGCCGAAGTCGAGCAGCTTCACCGTGCCGTCTTCGAGCAGCCAGATATTGGCCGGCTTCACGTCGCGATGCACGATGCCCTGCTCGTGCGCGTAGTGCAGGCCCGTCAACAGCTGCGTGACGATGTCGAGCTTCTGCACGAGCGGGAAGGCGCCGGCGGCCGCCATCCGCGCCTGGAGGCTCTGGCCGCGCAGGAACTCCATGGCGATGTACGGGTTGCCGTTGTCCTCGGCGAACTCGTAGATCGTGACGATGTTGCGATGCTGCAGCCGCGCGGAGGCACGCGCCTCGCGATAGAACCGGGTCCGTGCGCTGTCGTCGGCGGCGAAATCGCCGCCCATCACCTTGATGGCGACCTCGCGATCGAGCACCGGATCGCGGCCGCGATAGAGCACGCCCATGCCCCCGCGGCCCACGCGTTCGAGCACTTCGTAGCGTCCAATCGTGCGCGGCTGTTCCAACTCGTGCTCCTTACTCGAGCGGCGTATCGTCGAAGATCAGCCGGAAGGGGCCGATCTGTACCGGAATGCCCGGCTTCAATTCCACGCGGTCCACGCGCCGCGATTCCATCCAGGTGCCGTTCTGGCTGCCCAGGTCCTGCAGCAGCCATCGCCCGTCCTCCCAACGGACCTCGGCGTGAAAGCGCGAGATCTGCTTGTCGGGATCGTCGAGCACCAGGTCGTTGCTCGGACCGCGGCCGATGGCGAGGCCCGCTTTGCCAAGTTCGACCGCGCGGTGCACCGCGTCGTCACGGAACACGATCAGTCGCGCGCTGGCCGCGGCCTTAGGCCTGGGACTGGTCATCGCGGTCCAGCCCCCGCGCCGTCGTGCGCGCGATGAGCGAGGCCACCATCAGGCCGGCCACCAGCGAGGCCAGCAGCGGAAACGCCAGCATCCGGGCCAGCAAATCGGTTGAGACACCGTGGCCGAGCGCGCCCGAAAACCAGTTGAGCATCGGCACGACCGTGATCAGGAACACGACGCACGGCGAGCAGCGCGCCCTGCCCCAGCACCCGCACACCCCACGAGGTCGCGAACAGATCCTTGACGCCGAGCCGCAGCGGCGGGCGTGGCGCCGATACCGGCTGTGCCACCCGAATCGTGGCGTCGGCCGCGTTCGGCGGCGGCGTCTTCGGTTCCGGCACCGGTCCCGATGGCGTCGTCGAGATGGCCGACACCGGGAGGACGCGGGTCCGATCGTCTTCGAAGCCGTCCTTCACCTGCACGCCCTCGACCGGCCGCGGCTGGATGCCGGACATCGACTGGGTCACCGCATCGGACTTGCCGTCGTCGAGGAAGCGGATCGAGAGGTGCGCGACCTCGACGAGATCGCCGGGAGAGAGCAGCGTCTCGCGAACCGTGCGCCCGTTGACGCGGACGCCGTTGCGGCTGTCGAGATCGCGGACGACGATGCCCTTCGGCGTGAGCTGGAACTCGGCGTGGCGCCGCGAGAGCCGCGGGTCGGCGTCCGACACATCGCAGGACGGATCCCGGCCAACCGTGAGCTTGTCGCGCACGACCAGCTCGCGCTCCGCGCGGCCGTCGTCCAGGACGAGCTTTCGACTCACGTGGTGGCTCCGAGATCGCGCAGCCGCTTCAAATCGCGCATCACTTCTGAACGCCGCTTCGCGAGGTCGTCACGAACCTCGATGAGCGTGCCGCGCCGGAACGGCACCACGCCCAGGGCGCCCGCGCCCCGCTCTTCGAGCACCGGGTAGCGGTCGAGCAACGCGTCGCTGAACGGCGAGTCGCTGGCGTCGGTGACCAGCCCGAGCCGGTCGGCCCGTTCCAGCCGCTCGCCGACCAGTTTCGTGAGCTCTTCCGCCTCGTTCCGGGCCGACATCGCCAGGTCCCGGGACTCGCGGTCGTAGTCGCGTTCGAAGATGACCAGATCGGACAAGAGCGCTCCCATGTCCCTGTATCGGTCGGTCGTCGATTTAGCCAAGGCCTTGGTGAGGATTTTCCAGAGGCCTGCCGGCGCCTCCTCGGCGGTCGGCGGCACCGGGTCCTCGTTGCTGACCTTGTGGAGCACCGCGGGCAAGTCCGGCGCCGCGAACGGCTTCCGGCCGGTGAGCATGTAGTAGAAGACGGCCCCGGCGGAGAAGACGTCGGACCGCTGATCGATGGGACGGCCCCGCGCCTGTTCCGGCGACATGAAATCCGGCGTCCCGACGATGAAGCCGCTGGCGGTCATGCTGGAATTCGCCAGCCGCGCGACGCCGAAGTCGAGGATCTTGACCCCGCCGTCCTTCAGCACGAACAGGTTGCCCGGCTTGATGTCGCGATGGACGATGCCATGGGCGTGGGCGACGGCGAGGCCCTCGCAGACCTGCATCATCATGTCGAGCGTGCGCTCGAGCGGAAGCTTGACGACGCGCTTCAGATATTCGTTGAGCGGCTCGCCCTGGAGCAGCTCCATCACCATGTAGAGCCGCCCGTCGTCCTCGCCCATTTCGTAGACGTTGATGACGTTGCGGTGCAGGAGGTCGCCGGCGACCTTGGCCTCGCGCTCGAACCGCATGCGCGTTTCCTTGTCGCCTTCGAGGTCGGCCATCATGACCTTGAGGGCCACGGACCGGCCGTTGCGCTCGTCGCGCGCGCTGTAGACCACGCCCATCGCGCCGCGTCCGATGCGATCGATGACCTTGAAGTGGGCGATGCGCTCGGGCAGCGTGTTCTTCGGCGTCTGCGCGCCGGGCCAGCTCTCACTCATCGTCACGGCGCGCCCCCGACACGGACGACGAGTGCCGTCACGTTGTCGCGGGAGCCCTTCTCGAGCGCCTCGCGCACGAGACTGGCCGCGGCGCGCGCCGGATCCGCGCCGTCCGAGAGGATTTGCCTGATGCCGTCGTCGCCGAGCGGCTCGTACAGGCCGTCGGAGCACAGCAGGTACGCGTCGCCGTCCACGAGCGGAAACTCGGAGATGTGGACGTTGACCTGATCGCGCGCGCCCACGACATTCGTCAGCACGTGGCGCATCGGATGATGCGCGAGCTCGGCGGGGGTGAGCCCCTGCGATCGGAGGGCCGCCGCCCACGAGTCGTCCTGCGTGACGGGGCTCAGTTCGCCGTCAGTCAACCTGTAGACGCGACTGTCGCCGACGTGGCCGATGATCACGCGCTTCTCGTGGACGAGGACGCTCACGAGCGTCGTCCCCATGCCCGTGTAATCGTCGCGGCTTTCGGCGGCGCGGAAGACGCGGCGGTTCGCCAGGTGAATACCGGTGCGGAGCCGGTTGGCCTGGAACGAGAGCTCCGGGTCGACGCCGTACGGCCACGACAAATCGGAGTCGCTGGCCGAGCGCCCGATGAAGCCCGAGAGCGCGTCGAGGGCGAGGCGGCTGGCCACCTCGCCGGCGTTGTGTCCGCCCATGCCGTCGGCGACCGCAAAGAGGCCAAGCTCGCCTTGAATGAGCCAGCTGTCTTCGTTGACCGTGCGGACGGGTCCTGTATTGGATTCTGCGTGTGCCTGGATCATGCCGGGGGCCCCTGCTGGGTTGGTCCTCGCGGGGTGGGCGTAGTATAGCAAGCCCATCCTCCTCGTCCCACCGATCACAGGGCCCGCTCGGCCCGTCGCTTGCACCGTTGTTGAAACGTGCGCGTTGCACCGCACGGCCGGAATTACCGGGCCGACCGGGAGGCGACGATTTTCAGCGGAAATTCATGCGAATTCTTCGATTGGCGAGCCACTCAATCAGGGTCGTCCGCGGCGCGGGCGGCGCGCCGGCCGACCTTCGAGGCTGATAACAGCGCCAGGATCGCCGCCAGTCCCACCGCGAGCCATCCACACCAGTCTCCCGTCCGGGTGTAGAAGGTCGCCCCGGGCCCCGGCGCGACATCCGCCACCAGCAACGCCTCGGATCCGCTCGTCTTCGACGCAATCGTCCGCCCGTAGCCGTCCGTCACGGTGAGGAGCCCCTGCTCCGCCGCGCGGACCATCGCGAAGCCGTTCTCGATGCCGCGCGCAAGCGCCATCCGGAAGTGCAGCCGGCCGTCGACGACGAAGTCCCACGCCGGCACCGCGAGCAGCCGCACGTCACGCCGGCCGTACTCGCGCGACCAGCCCTGGAAGTCCATGTCCTTGCAGATGGCGACGCCGGCCTGGGCACCGGGCACGGCTGAAGAGCGCCGGCTGGGCGCCCACGAGGTATCCCGGTTTCGGGCCCGGGCAGCATGTGGTGCTTGTCGTATTCGACGAGCTGCCGCCCGTCGGGACCGAACACCCACGCGACGTTGCGCAGCGGATCGATCGCGACGCGGTTGATGCCTGCGACGACCGTCACCTGATTTCGACGCGCGGCGTCGGCGAGCATCGCCGCCGCCTCCGGCGCGCTCGCGGGCGTCGCGCCGGTCATCTTCTCTGGCAGCACGATCAGCGTGGCGCCGTCGCGCGCGAGCCGATCGATCCGATCGCCGTAGCCGCGGACGATGGCCAGCGTCGTCGCGGCGTCGGTCGTCTCGAACACCCGGCCGATGTCGGTGTCGGTGACGGCGAGGCCAACGCGAATCGGGCGAGCGGCGCTCGGCATGCTGCAGGCGATAGGCGCCGAACGAAACGGCCGCGAGCAGCAGCACCGGCGCGGGCGCCAGGGCGCGCGGCGACCGGTGACGACACGGCCGCGGCGATCGCGGACGGCACGTAGGTCACGAGAAAGACCACGCCCCAGAGTCCCGTCACCGACAGTATCTGCATCAGCGTCAGCCACTGGATCTGCGAGTAGCCGAGGCTGAGCGCCGTTCCATGCGGCGAGACGAGCGAGAGCAGGAACTCGTACGAGGTCCACGCCGCCGGGAACGCCAGCGCGCCGGCCACGGGCCCCAGGCGGCGCACGGCGGCGCCGCCGAAGGCCACCGCCAGGCCGAAGACGACGGCCGGCGCGAAGAGCAGCGCGAGCACGATCGGCGCGGGGATGACCCGCGACAGATACGAGAACAGATTGAGGCTGCCGAAGAACCACGCGAGGCGCGGCCGGAAGGATGGCGCGCGCGGGCGTGCTCCTATTGGCTACCCATAGGACTGGCACCGGGGCGACCCACGCGAGCGGCCAGAATTCACCGAGGCCTGTCGAGGCGTAGAACGCCAGGGCGCTCAAGAGCGTGGCGAACGCGATTGTCATGGGAAGGCGATCGCTCACAATACGACGCGCAGCGTTCGAGGGTTCAGCGCGGCCCTGCCGGGCCGCTCAGCAGCCTCCGAATCAGATCGGATTGCCGTTCGGAGTAGGTCTTGTCGAGCACCTGCTCCAGGTGCGCGCGAACCGCGGACAGCGGCAGGTTCAGTCCGCTCGCCACGGCCTCCACCGAGGAGCCGTTGCCGATGAGCGCGGCCACTCGCGCTTCCGTTTCTGTGAGGCCGTAGACGTGGCGCAGGCTGTCTTCGTCCAGTCCACCGCGGACGTCCGGGTCCAGCATGAAGAGCGCGACGACTCCCGTCTGGGACGAGCCCTCTTCCGCAGACGGCCGCATCAGGAGCGCCTGCACGAGGAGCGCAGCGCCCCACGGCTTGTCGAGGGTCAGGGACTCGGGAGGGCCCAGAGCCTCGGTCAGCGGATCCGCGGCCGCGACTGCCTTGACGAAGGCTGCGAGGCGCCTGGTGCCGTCCTCGGTTGGCGCGTCGAGATGACCCGCCCGAAGTGCGATAGAGCCGTGCTCCAGGAGTTGCCGTGCCCCCCGGTTGTGGAGAAGCAGCCTCAGGGTGGTATCGACGACGAAGAGCGCGGACGGAAGGCCTTCGAGGACCGTGACGAGGGCGCGAGCCTGCTCTTCAGGGGAATTGATGAGTTCCCTTGGCTTGGAGCGGTTGTCCTCGTCGGATTTCGGCGGGTCTGGTGACATGTCGAGCTGCCCTTCGGAGCGTCTGACCGACCCTTGTTGCTGACCGCGAATTGATGAGCTTACGCGCCACCCTAGCACAGCTATTGATGAGTCGGATAGGTACCCGATTCACCGTTCGCCGGGCGAATCGCATAAGCTCTCCGCCTCTTGGAGGTCCCGATGAAAACCATCCGCGCAACGACAATCAGTGTCGCCGTCGTGACCGTCGTCCTGACCCTTGCTGCGGCGGCCGGACAGGCGCGCGCCGCCGAGCCGCTGGACGCCTACAAGGCCTATCTCGCCGCGGCCAGTAAGGCGACGGCGCCGGACGCCCTGTTCCCGTTCATCACCAGCGAATACAAGTCGATGCTGCAGCAGGCGCCGAAAGAGGAAGTCGCCAAGATGCTCAAGATGAGTATCGCCAAGCAGGGCCTGAGCGACCTGAAGGTCACCAGCCAGAAGATCGAGGGCAACAAGGCGATTCTGGAATTGACCGGCAAGCTCGCCGACGGCCGCGCGAGCTCCGGCAAGGCGACGATGGTGAAGGAAGGCGGCGACTGGAAGCTGGACGAGGACGCCTGGGCGACGCCGACGAAGTAGACGGGCTTTCCAGAAAAACAACGGGGCGGCAACCGTGAGGTTGTCGCCCCGTTCTTGTCCGGCAGGGCTGAAGCCCTGCCCCACGACCCGTCAGACCTGGCAGACCTGATCGACCTGCGAGACCCGATCGACCTGGTAGTTACTCGATGGTGTCGGCGGCCGGGCCGAGCGCCTCTTCGGGCTCGACCAGGTACTCCATCTCGCGCTCCAGATCGAGCTCGTCGTCGCTCGGCTGCAGCACGGGCGGCGGCGGTGGCGGCTCGTCCGGCGGAATCCGGACGTTCCGATACCACTCGAACCCGGTGCCCGCCGGGATGAGCCGGCCCATCGTGACGTTCTCCTTCAGGCCGCGCAGGTGATCGACCTTGCCGGAAATCGACGCCTCGGTGAGCACGCGCGTCGTTTCCTGGAACGACGCCGCCGAGATGAACGACTCGGTCGAGAGCGACGCCTTCGTGATGCCGAGCAGCAGCGGCTTGCCCGTCGCCGGACGTCCGCCGTCGGCAATCACGCGCTCGTTCTCCTCGAGGAACCGGAACTTGTCCACCTGCTCCTCGATCAGGAACTCGGTGTCGCCCACGTCCTCGATCTTCACCCACCGCAGCATCTGACGGACGACCGTCTCGATGTGCTTGTCGTTGATGTTGACGCCCTGCAGCCGGTAGACCTCCTGGATCTCGTTCACCAGGTAGCTCTGGAGCGCCTTCTCGCCGAGCACGTTCAGGATGTCGTGCGGGTTGCTCGGGCCGTCCATCAGCGCTTCGCCCGCGCGCACCTTCTCGCCTTCCTGCACGTTCACGTGGACGCCGCGCGGCAGCGAGTACTCGCGCTGCTCGCCCCCGTCCTCCGGCACGACGATGATCTTGCGCTGGCCCTTCACGATGCCGCCGTGCCGGACCACGCCGTCGATCTCGCTGATGACCGCCGTCTCGCGCGGCTTTCTGGCCTCGAAGAGCTCGACCACGCGCGGCAGACCGCCCGTGATGTCCTTCGTCTTCGTCGTCTCGCGCGGGATCTTCGCCAGCACCGCGCCCGGCGTCACCGTGTCGCCCTCGTCCACCATCATGTGGGCGCGGGACGGCATGTGGTACCGCCGGATGACCTTGTTGGCCGCGTCGCGGATCTCGATCAGCGGCTGCTTCTTCTCGTCCGGCGAGTCGATGATGATCCGGCGCGACAGGCCCGTGATCTCGTCGGTCTCCTCGTGGACGGTGAGGCCGTCGATGATGTCCTTGTAGCGGATCGAGCCCGCTTCCTCGGTCAGGATCGAGAACGTGTACGGATCCCACTCGAGGAGCAGGTCGCCCGACTTCACCTTCTGGCCGTCGTGCACCTTCAGGCGCGCGCCGTAAATCACCTGGTAGCGCTCGCGGTCGCGGCCCTTGTCGTCGTGCACGACCAGCGTGCCCGTGCGGTTCATGACCACCAGCTCGACCTTGGCCTCCGACTTGCTCGCGTCGACCGACTGGATGCCCTCGAACCGGACGATGCCGTCGTGCCGCGCTTCCTGCGTCGACTGCTCCGAGACGCGTGACGCCGTGCCGCCGATGTGGAACGTCCGCATCGTCAGCTGCGTGCCGGGCTCGCCGATGGACTGCGCCGCGATGACGCCGACGGCCTGGCCGATTTCGACCATGCGGCCGGTCGCGAGGTCGCGGCCGTAGCACTTCGTGCACACGCCGCGGCGGCTCGCGCAGGTCAGCACCGAGCGGATCTTCACCCTCTCGATGCCCGAGTCCTCGATGCGCTGCGAGAGCTCCTCGTCGATCTCCTGGTTGGCCTCGATGATGGTCGTCCCGGTCGCGAACGGATCGACCAGCTTCTCGAGCGTGACGCGGCCGATGATCCGGTCGCGCAGCGGCTCGATGGTCTCGCCGCCTTCGACGATCGCCGACGCCGAGATGCCGTCGAGCGCGCCGCAGTCGATCTCCGAGATGATCACGTCCTGCGCGACGTCGACGAGACGCCGCGTCAGGTAGCCCGAGTCGGCCGTCTTCAGCGCGGTGTCGGCCAGGCCCTTTCTGGCGCCGTGCGTCGAGATGAAGTACTGGAGCACCGTCAGCCCTTCACGGAAGTTCGACGTGATGGGCGTCTCGATGATCTCGCCCGACGGCTTGGCCATCAGGCCGCGCATGCCGGCCAGCTGCCGGATCTGCTGCTTGCTGCCGCGCGCGCCCGAGTCGGCCATGATGTAGACCGAGTTGAAGCGACCGGCCTTGTCCTGGTCCTTCATCTCGTCGAACATCTCGTCCGAGATCTTCTCGGTCGTCTCCGACCAGATCGCGATGACCTTGTTGCGGCGCTCGCCGTAGGTGATTGCGCCTTCCTGGTACTGCTGCTCGACGCGGATGACTTCGTGCCGCGCCTTGTCCACGAGGTCCTTCTTCTCGCTCGGGATGACCAGGTCGTCGATGCCGATCGACAGGCCCGACTTGGTCGCGTACGTGAACCCGAGGTTCTTCAGCCCGTCGAGCATCTCGACGGTCCGCGGCACGCCGTGGCGCAGGTTGCAGAACTGCACCAGCATCTGCAGGCCCTTCTTCTTCAGCAGGCCGTTGACGTAGGGCAGGCCCTTCGGCAGCGCGTCGTTGAAGATCACGCGGCCGACGGTCGTCGAGATGATCTTGCTCGAGACGTTCTGGATCTCGGCGCGAATCACGTCCTGGTCGTCGCGCGCCGCCGCCAGATCCATCAGCTCGCCGGTGAAGCGGAGCCGGATCGGCGTGAGCGTTTCGACCTCGCCGGATTCGAGCGCCAGCAGGACGTCGTCCGGGTGAGCGAACGCGCGGCCTTCGCCCTTCGCGCCGACCTTGGACTTGGTCAGGTAGTAGCAGCCGAGCACGATGTCCTGCGACGGCACGGCAATCGGAGCGCCGTTGGCCGGAGACAGGATGTTGTTGCTCGACATCATCAGCACCGAGGCCTCGATCTGCGCCTCGGGCGACAGCGGGATGTGCACCGCCATCTGGTCGCCGTCGAAGTCGGCGTTGAACGCCGTGCAGACGAGCGGATGGATCCGGATCGCCTTGCCTTCGACCAGCGTCGGCTCGAACGCCTGGATGCCCAGCCGGTGCAGCGTCGGGGCGCGGTTCAGGAGCACCGGATGCTCCTTGATCACCTCTTCGAGGATGTCCCACACCTCGGGCTTCTGCTGCTCGACCATCTCCTTGGCCTGCTTGATGGTCGCGACCAGGCCCCGCTCTTCGAGCTTGTTGTAGATGAACGGCTTGAACAGCTCGAGCGCCATCTTCTTCGGCAGGCCGCACTGGTGCAGCTTCAGCTCGGGCCCGACGACGATGACCGAGCGGCCGGAGTAGTCGACGCGCTTGCCGAGCAGGTTCTGACGGAACCGGCCCTGCTTGCCCTTCAGCGTGTCGGACAGCGACTTCAGCGGGCGGTTGTTCGCGCCGCGCAGCACGCGGCCGCGGCGGCCGTTGTCGAACAGCGCGTCCACGGCTTCCTGCAGCATCCGCTTCTCGTTGCGGATGATGACGTCGGGCGCCTTGAGCTCGATCAGCTTCTTCAACCGGTTGTTCCGGTTGATGACGCGGCGATAGAGGTCGTTCAGATCCGACGTGGCGAACCGGCCGCCGTCGAGCGGCACGAGCGGGCGCAGCTCCGGCGGGATGACCGGGATGACGTCCAGGATCATCCAGTTCGGCTGGTTGCTCGACTTCCTGAACGAGTCGACGACCTTCAGCCGCTTGGCGTGCTTCAGCTTCTTCGCCGCGGAGGTCTCCGCGCGCATCTTCGCGCGCAGCTCCTCGGCCAGTCGCTCGATGTGGACGCGCTTGAGCAGCTCCTTGATCGCCTCGGCGCCCATCTGCGCCTTGAACTTGTGCTGGTAGTCCTCACGCGCCTTCCGGTACTGCTCCTCGCTCAGCAGCTGGTTCTGCTTCAGCTCGGTGTCGCCCGGATCGATGACGACGTAGGCCTCGAAATACAGCACGCGCTCGAGGTCGCGAAGCGAGATGTCGAGCAGGTGCCCGATGCGGCTCGGCAGCCCCTTGAAGAACCACACGTGGCTGACCGGCGTGGCCAGCGTGATGTGGCCCATGCGCTCGCGCCGCACCTTGGCCTGTGTGACTTCGACGCCGCACTTGTCGCAGATCACCCCGCGGTGCTTCATGCGCTTGTACTTGCCGCAGAGGCACTCCCAATCGGTGATCGGCCCGAAAATCTTCGCGCAGAACAGCCCGTCGCGTTCCGGCTTGAACGTCCGGTAGTTGATCGTCTCCGGCTTGGTCACCTCGCCGTGCGACCACGAGAGGATCTTCTCCGGCGACGCGAGGCTGATGCGGATCGCGTCGAAATCCGTGCGCAGCGGAATCTTGCTGTCGTGAAGGCTTGGTCTCATTTGTACCTTCGGTGGGCGGGACTACGTCCCGCCCTACAACTGCTACACCTGTTCCAGAACGGGCTCGGCCGGCGCTTCCGGTTCCACCGGCTTGCGCTTGGTCGAGACGAGCTCAACATCGAGGCACAGGGACTGCAGCTCGCGGATGAGCACGTTGAACGACTCGGGCAGCCCCGGCGTATAGCTGGCGTCGCCCTTGACGATCGCTTCGTAGATCTTCGCGCGGCCCGTCACATCGTCCGACTTGGCCGTCAGGAGCTCCTGGAGGATGTGCGCCGAGCCGTAGGCCTCGAGCGCCCACACTTCCATTTCGCCGAAGCGCTGGCCGCCGAACTGCGCCTTGCCGCCGAGCGGCTGCTGCGTGATGAGCGAGTACGGCCCGATCGAGCGCGCGTGGATCTTGTCGTCGACCAGGTGCGACAGCTTGAGCATGTAGATGTAGCCCACCGTCACGTCCTGCTCGAACTGATCGCCCGACATGCCGTCGTGGAGCCGCGTCTTGCCGCTCGACGGCAGGCCCGAGTCCTCCAGCCGCTTCTTGATCTCGGCTTCCGTCGCGCCGTCGAAGACCGGCGTCGCGAAGTAGAGGCCGAGCGCGTGCGCGGCCCACCCGAGGTGCGTTTCGAGGATCTGGCCGACGTTCATGCGCGACGGAACGCCGAGCGGGTTGAGCACGATCTCGACCGGCGTGCCGTCCGGCAGGTACGGCATGTCCTCCTCGGGGAGGATGCGCGCGATGACGCCCTTGTTGCCGTGGCGGCCGGCCATCTTGTCGCCGACCGACAGCTTGCGCTTCATCGCCACGTACGCCTTGACCAGCTTGATCACGCCCGGCGGCAGCTCGTCGCCGCGGCGGATCTTCTCCTTCTTCTCCTCGAAGAGCTGGCGGATCACCTCGACCTGCCGCTCCGTCCGCTCCTCGAGCAGGTGCAGCTCGTCCTCGAGGCCCGGGTCGTCGCTCTGCACCTTCAGCCGGATCATCCGGTCGTAGGGCAGGTCGGCGAGCAGTTCCGACGTGAGATCGGTGCCCTTCTTGAGCAGCCGGTCGCGCCCGAACTCGTCGAACAGGTCGGCGCGCAGGGTGTGGCCCTGCAGCATCCGCATGACGCGCTTCTTGACTTCGTCGTGCAGGATCCGGATTTCATCCTGCAGGTTCTTCTCCATCATCTCGAGCTCGTCGGCCTCGATGGCCTTGGCCCGATCGTCCTTCTCGATGCCCTTCCGCGAGAAGATCTTGACGCCGACGATGATCCCCTCGATGCCCGGCGGGCAGATGAGGGACGCGTCGCGGACGTCGCCGGCCTTCTCGCCGAAGATCGCGCGCAGCAGCTTCTCTTCCGGCGTGAGCTGCGTCTCGCCCTTCGGCGTGACCTTGCCCACGAGGATGTCGCCCGGCTTGACGTAGGCGCCGATCCGGATGATGCCGCTGTCGTCGAGGTCGCGGAGGTACGTCTCCGACACGTTCGGGATGTCCCGCGTGATTTCCTCGGGCCCGAGCTTCGTGTCGCGCGCCTCGATCTCGAACTCCTCGATGTGAATGGACGTGTAGTAGTCGTCCTTCACCATCTTCTCGGAGACCAGAATCGCGTCCTCGAAGTTGTAGCCGCGCCACGGCATGAACGCGACGAGCACGTTGCGTCCGAGCGCCAGCTCACCCAGCTCCGTGCACGGGCCGTCGCCCATCACCTGGCCCTTGTGGACCTTCTGGCCCACGCGGACGATCGGCTTCTGGCTGATGCACGTGTTCTGGTTGCTGCGCTTGAACTTCGTCATGTTGTAGATGTCAGCGCCCATCTCCCGGCTGACACCTTCTTCCTCGCCCTCCACGCGCACGACGATGCGCTGGCTGTCGACGTAGTCGACGGTGCCCGAGCGCCGCGCGAGCACGACCGCGCCGGAATCGCGCGCGGTGATGTACTCCATGCCCGTGCCCACGTAGGGCGCGCGCGCCCGCAGCAGCGGCACGGCCTGGCGCTGCATGTTGCTGCCCATCAGCGCGCGGTTCGCGTCGTCGTTCTCGAGGAACGGGATGAGCGAGGCCGCGACCGAGACGAGCTGCTTCGGCGAGACGTCGATGAACTGCACGTCCTTCGGCGTCGCGAGGATGAAGTTGCCGGCCTGGCGCGCGTTCACGCGCTCGCCCTGCAGCTGCAGCTTCTCGTTCAGCTCGACGTTGGCCTGGGCGACGATGTACTGGTCTTCCTCCCACGCCGACAGGTAGAAGGAGTGCGGCTCGAACTCGAGCCCCTTCTTCTTCGACCGTCCGTCGACGCCCACGATCTCGTCGGCCTCGACGATGTCGCCGGCCTTGTACTTCGTGTGGCCGCCGGCATTGAGGACCTGCACGTAGTCGACCACCTTGCCGTCCTTGACCTTGCGGTAGGGCGACTCGATGAAGCCGAACTCGTTGATCCGCGAGAAGCACGACAGCGACGAGATCAGGCCGATGTTCGGGCCTTCCGGCGTCTCAATCGGGCAGATGCGGCCGTAGTGCGTCGGGTGCACGTCGCGCACCTCGAAGCCCGGCGCGCTCGCGCGACAGTCCGCCTGGCCCGAGCGCCGAGAGACGCCGCTTGTGCGTGATCTCGGAGAGCGGGTTGGTCTGGTCCATGAACTGCGACAGCTGCGACGACCCGAAGAACTCGCGAATCGCGGCCATGACCGGCTTCGCGTTGATCAGGTCGTGCGGCATGGCGGTCGCCATTTCCTGGTAGACCGACATCTTTTCCTTGATCGCCCGCTCCATGCGGACCAGGCCGATCCGGAACTGGTTCTCGAGCAGCTCGCCGACCGAGCGCACGCGCCGGTTGCCGAGGTGATCGATGTCGTCCACGTTGGCCGGGTTCTTCCGCAGCTTCAGGAGGTACTTGATGACCTCGTAGAAGTCGTGCGGATGCAGGATCTTCTCGTCGAGCGGTGTCTTCAGGAGCAGCTTCGTGTTCAGCTTGAGCCGCCCGACCCGCGAGAAGTCGTACTTCTGCGGGTTGAAGAACATGTTCTCGAAGAGCGACCGGCTGCTGTCGAGCGTCGGCGGATCGCCCGGGCGCAGGCGCCGGTAGATCTCGATGAGCGCCTCTTCGTGCGTCTTGATCGCGTCCTTGCGCAGCGTCGCCGAGATGATCGGCCCCACGTCGTCGCGCTCGGGGAAGAAGACCTCGATGCGGTCGATCTTCTTCTCCTGCGCCATCGAGATGACGCGCGGCGTCAGCGCCTCGTTGGCCTCGAGGATCACCTCGCCCGTCGACGGATCCACGACGTCGGCGACCGCGAACGCGCCTTCGATGGCCTCGTCCTGCACTTCGATCGTCTCGATGCCGGCCTTCTTGAGGGCGGCAACCCCCGACGTGGTGATCTTCTTGCCCTCGCCGATCGTGACCTCGGCCGCCTTCACTTCCCGCTTCGAGCGCAGCCCCACGAGGCTGCCGGCGACGGCCCACTTGATGCTGCTGCCGTCGAGGTGCAGCCGATCGACGTTGTGGAACTGGCGCAGGATCTCGTCGGCGCCGCGCAGCCCGAGGGCGCGCAGGAAGACCGACGCGAGGAACTTGCGCTTGCGATCGATGCGGACGTACAGCAGGTTCTTCGCGTCGGTACTCGAACTCGACCCACGACCCGCGATACGGGATGATCTGCGCGATGTAGAGCGTCTTGTCTTCCGAGTGGAAGAAGGCGCCCGGCGACCGGTGCAGCTGGCTGACGATGACGCGCTCGGTGCCGTTGATGATGAACGTGCCGTGCTCGGTCATCAGCGGGATGTCGCCGAAGTAGACCTCCTGCTCCTTGATGTCGCGGATGGTCTTCACGCCGGTCTCGGGGTCCTTGTTCCAGACCACGAGCCGGATCGTCACCTTCAGCGGCACGGCGTAGGTCATGCCGCGCTCCTGGCACTCGTCGACGTCGTACTTCAGCTTCATCCCGACCGTCTGGCCGCAGATGTCGCAGACGTCGCCACGCGCCACGTTCGGCGTGCCGCACTGCGGGCAGAGCACCTCGCGGTCGCCGTACGGATCGGCGACGAGCGTGTGGCCGCAGTGGCTGCACGGCTTGCGCAGGTGCTGCAGCCCCTGGAGCTTGCCGCACTTGCACTCCCAGTTGCCGATCGAGTACTCGATGAACTCGAGCGACGAGTTCTCCCGGAAATCGCTGATCGGGAAGACCGACTTGAAGACGGACTGCAGGCCTGCGTCCTCGCGCTCCGAGGGCAGGCGGTTCATCTGCAGGAACCGCTCGTAGGACTTCTTCTGGATTTCGATCAGGTTCGGGATCGGGACGGTCGTCTTGATCTTCGAGAAATCGATGCGCTCGCGGTAGACGTTCTTCGGCAGGCTGTACATTAGTTCCGATCCCCGCTCCGGCCCCAGGTTCGGGCCGGGAAGGAAAAATTTCCAGCGACGAGCGACCCGACTGTCTCACGCGAGACAGCCGGGTTAACCTTGCTGTGGCGAGACGAGCGGATGGGCGCCGTCTACTTGACCTCGACCTTGGCGCCGGCGTCTTCGAACTTCTTCTTGATGGCCGCGGCCTCGTCCTTGTTCACGCCTTCCTTGATGGCCTTGGGCGCGGCTTCGACGAGGTCCTTCGCTTCCTTCAGGCCGAGGCTGGTGACCTCGCGGACGACCTTGATGACGTTGATCTTGTTGCCGCCGACGTCGGTCAGCGTGACCGTGAACTCGGTCTTCTCCTCGACGGGCGCCGCCGCCGCGCCGCCGCCGGCCGCCGCGACCATCACGGGCGCCGCTGCCGCCGCCGAGACGCCGAGCTCGGACTCGAGAGTCTTCACGAGCTGCGAGAGCTCGAGGACGCTGATGTTCTTGATGTAATCGACGACCTGATCCTGCGTGAGTGCTGACATTACCGTTGCTCCTGTATGCGACTCTTGAATGCGGGAACCAGGTCCCGCCGCGACGAATCCTGATTACGCGCTCTCGCTCTCGCTCTTCTTCTTCTCGACCTGGGTCAGCACCGTCAGCAAATCGCGCGGCGCCGCATTCAGCACGCTGACCAGCTGCACCATCGGGGCCTGCAGCACGAACAGCAGCTTGGCGTACAGCTCCGGCTTGCCCGGCAGCGTGGCCAGTTCGGTGACCTCGCCCGCCTTGATGGCCCGGCCTTGAATGACCGCCGCCTTCACGACCACCGCCGGCGCGGTCTTCGCGAACGTGGTGAGCGTCTTGGCGAGCGCCACCGGATCGCCACCGGTGTAGGCCACCGCCGTCGTGCCCTCGAAGTGCTTGTCGAGCGCCTCAAACGGCGTGCCCTTCACGGCCCGCCTGGCGAGCGTGTTCTTGACGACCTTGTACTGCGCCTTCACGGCGCGCAGCTGGCGGCGAAGCTCGGTGACCTGCGGCACGTTCGAGGCCGCGGTAGTCCACGAGAATCGCGGTCTCCACGCCCTTCAACGCGCCTTCGAGCGCCTGCAGCTGCGACTCTTTTTCTGCTCTTGTGACAGCCATGACGCTCCTCTAGTGCTTCACCACTTCGACGGCGGTGGTGTCGATGCGCACCCCGGGGCCCATCGTGGACGACACGGTAATGCTCTTCAGGTACTTGCCCTTGGCCGCCGCAGGCTTCGCCTTGAGGATGCTGTCCATCAGGGCGTGCGCGTTGGCCACGAGCGCGTCGGCGGCAAACGAGACCTTGCCGAGCGGCGCGTGCACGATGCCGGTCTTGTCGACGCGGAACTCGACCTTGCCGGCCTTGATCTCGCGCACCGCCTTGGCGATGTCGGTGGTGACCGTGCCCGTCTTCGGGTTCGGCATCAGGCCGCGCGGGCCCAGCACCTTGCCGAGACGGCCGACGCCGCGCATCATGTCGGGCGTCGCAACCACGGCGTCGAAGTCCATCCAGCCGCCCAGGATCTTCTCGACGACGTCGTCACCACCGGTGATGTCGGCGCCGGCGTCCTGCGCTTCCTTCTGCTTCTCGGCGCCCGCGATCACCAGCACGCGCTTGCTCTTGCCCAGACCGTGCGGCAGCACGACCGTGCCGCGCACCATCTGATCGGCGTGCTTGGGATCGACACCGAGCCGGACGGCCACTTCGACCGTCTCGTCGAACTTGACGTATTTCAGCTCTTTCACCAGCGGCAAGGCTTCTTCGAGGGTGTAGGAACGATCCTGCACCTTCGCCTTGGCCGCCTCGAACTTCTTCCCCATTACTCCTTCGCTTTCTCAGCCTCCCACCGCAGCGGTGGTCGTGTACGACGCCGGACGACGGGCTGAGCGTCGACGCGGCGGTGTCGCTGAACATCGGCGACGGCAAATAGGAACTGGCAGAAGAGCTCGTACCCTCTTGCTATTCGCTGATTCCCTATTCGCCTACTGAATAACGTCCAGTCCCATCGACCGCGCGGTGCCGGCGATGCTCTTCACCGCCGACTCCAGCGAGTCGGTGTTGAGATCGGGCAGCTTCACCTTGGCGATCTCCTCGACCTGCTTGGCCGTGATCGTCCCGACCTTGGTCTTGTTCGGCTCGCCCGATCCCTTCGCGATGTTCGCGGCGCGCTTCAGCAGCACGGGGGCCGGCGGCGTCTTCGTGATGAACGTGTACGACCGATCCGAGTAGATGGTCACCACCGCGGGGATGATGAGGCCGTCCTGGGACGCGGTCTTGGCGTTGAAGTTCTTGCAGAAGTCCATGATGTTCACGCCGTGCGGACCGAGCGCGGTGCCGACCGGCGGGGCGGGCGTCGCCTTGCCCGCGGGAATCTGCAACTTCACAATCGCCTGAACTTTTTTCGCCATGCGCTTCTCTTTGCAGGCCTGAAGGCCTGCGCTACGTCGGGTTACCCGCTACACTTTTTCGACCTGAAGGAAGTCGAGCTCGACGGGCGTCGCGCGCCCGAAGATCGTGACCATCACCTTCAGCGTGTTCTTGTCGAGGTTCACCTCGTCCACGGTGCCGTTGAAGCTCGTGAACGGTCCCTCGTTGATCCGCACCTGCTCGCCGCGCTCGAACGTGTACTTCGGCTTCGGCTTCTCGGCCGCCGAGCGCACCTGCGTCAGGATCTGCTCGACCTCGTCCTTGCTGAGCGGCGTCGGCTTCGAGCCCGCCCCGACGAACCCGGTGACCTTCGGCGTGTTCTTCACGACGTGCCACGCGTTGTCGGTCATGTTCATCTCGACCAGGATGTACCCCGGGAAGAACCGGCGCGCGCTCTTCACTTCGCGCCCGCCGCGCTTCTCGATGATGTCCTCGGTCGGGATCAGGACCTCGCCGATCTCGCCCTGCAGCCCGTACGCCTGCACGCGCTGCTCGAGCGACTCCTTCACCTTGTTCTCGAACCCCGAATAGGTGTGGACGATGTACCAGTGCTTCGAGACGACTTCGGTCATGCCGCACCCAGCCGCGTCAGGATCCAGTGGATGCCGCTCGAGAGCGTCAGGTCGACCACCCAGAGATACAGCCCGAAAAAGACGGAGACGAGGATCACCACGACCGTCGTGGCGTACACCTCGCGGCGCGTCGGCCACGTGACGCGCTTCATCTCGTTGCGCACTTCCGAAAGGAACGTGCGCGCGCGATCCCACCACGCCGCGGGACGGCCCAGCACGCCGCTGTCGTCGGCGCCGCCGCTGCGGCTGACCGGACGCGACGGCGCCGGAGCGCCCTTCACGCTGTCGAGCGTGCCTGTCTTCACTGGTGAACCTCTTGTAGGAGTCAGGGGCCAGGAATCAGGGGTCAGCCGTGACTCACGTGACGACCTGGCTCCTGGTCCCTGATCCCTGATCCCTACACGTCCTACTCTCACTCAAACTGGCAGGCCAAGAGGGAATCGAACCCCCAACCCCCGGTTTTGGAGACCGGTGCTCTACCAATTGAGCTATTGGCCTCTAGTCGATTGCAGATTGCCGGTTGTGGGTTGCCGGTTGAAGAACATCCCGCAATCCGCAATCCGCAACCGTCAACTATTTGCTCTCTCGATGAGAGGTGTGCTTCCGGCAGAACCGGCAGTACTTGCTCAGCTCGAGACGCTCGGTCGTCTTCTTCTTGTTCTTCGTCGTGCTGTAGTTCCGACGCTTGCAGTCGGTGCACGCGAGACTGATGATGTCGCGCATTTCGCTGAATCCTCGTCAGGGCCAGGGTCAGGAGGCAGGGATCAGCGTGACCGCTGGCCCCTAGCCCTGGCTCCTGATCCCTACGCGATAATTTCCGTGATCGTCCCGGCGCCCACCGTCCGGCCGCCTTCGCGAATCGCGAACCGCGCGCCCTTCTCGATCGCCACCGGCGTGATCAGCTCCGCCGTGATCGACGTGTTGTCGCCCGGCATCACCATCTCCACGCCTTCCGGCAGCTGCAGGTTCCCCGTCACATCCGTCGTCCGGATGTAGAACTGCGGCCGATACCCGTTGAAAAACGGCGTGTGCCGCCCGCCTTCTTCCTTCGACAGGATGTACACCTCCGCCTTGAACTTCGTGTGCGGCGTGATCGACCCCGGCTTGGCCAGCACCTGCCCGCGCTCCACGTCCTCTTTCTCGACGCCCCGCAGCAGCACCCCGATGTTGTCCCCCGCCACGCCCTCGTCGAGCAGCTTGCGGAACATCTCCACGCCCGTCACGACCTTCTTGGTCGTCGGCTTGAACCCCACAATCTCGATTTCCTCGCCGACCTTCACCTTCCCGCGGTCCACGCGCCCGGTCACCACCGTGCCCCGGCCCGAGATCGAGAAGACGTCTTCAATCGGCATCAGGAACGGCTTGTCCACTTCGCGCTGCGGCAGCGGCACATACGTGTCCAGCGCTTCCATCAGCTTCAGAATGGACTCCACCCCCGCCGCGTCCCCGTTCAACGCCCCCAGCGCGCTCACCCGCACCACCGGCACGTCGTCCCCCGGGAACTTGTACGTCGTCAGCAGCTCCCGCACCTCGAGCTCCACCAGGTCCAGCAGCTCCGGGTCGTCCACCGCGTCCACCTTGTTGAGCGCCACCACCAGGCACGGCACGTCCACCTGGTACGCCAGCAGCACGTGCTCCCGCGTCTGCGGCATCGGCCCGTCCACCGCGCTCACCACGAGGATCCCGCCGTCCATCTGCGCGGCCCCCGTGATCATGTTCTTGATGTAGTCGGCGTGGCCCGGGCAGTCCACGTGCGCGTAATGCCGGTTCGGCGTCGCGTATTCCACGTGCGACGTCGCAATCGTCAGGATCTTGGTCGCGTCCCGACGCCCCTGCGACTCGCTCGCCTTGGCGACCTCGTCATACGGGATGAACTTCGCCCATCCCTTGTCGGCCGCCACCTTCGTCAGCGCCGCCGTCAGCGTCGTCTTCCCGTGGTCGATGTGCCCGATCGTCCCCACGTTCACGTGCGGCTTGGACCGATCAAACTTTTCCTTCGCCATGTTTTTCGCGCTCGCTCGTTAAAGGTGACTCTCTCGCTGCCTTCGTTCACCTTCTCGCTTCGCGCTTGCGCGTGCCGAAGCCTTCGCCTGCGCTCTGGCTCGCCATTCGAGACCAGACTTCGGCGTGAGCGAAGGCTGGAGCCGATGACCGGGATTGAACCGGTGACCTCGTCCTTACCAAGGACGCGCTCTGCCAACTGAGCTACATCGGCCTCCGCTAGCGCTCGCTTCGCTCGCAGCTACGGCCGACCGGTCGGCCTTTCTTCAATCACGTTCGCCCTACTCGCAGCGTCCAGACGGTCTTCAGTGGCTTGCCATCCGAAGCCGCGAGCGCAGCCGAGCGCCCGGCGAAGGATGGAGCGGGAGACGGGGATCGAACCCGCGACCAACAGCTTGGAAGGCTGTGACTCTACCACTGAGTTACTCCCGCCTCCGCGCCGCCCGCTGCGCCGTCTCGGCGCTTCGGCGGGCAAGCCCGCACTGCTTTCGATTCCCTCGACAACCTTCGTGTCCAAACAGCCCGAGTTCCCACCGATTCAGGCGACCTGACAGCCTGAATGGCTTGCCGGCCGTAGCTCGTCGCTGCTCTTGCCAGGCGCGAGCGAAGGCTGGTGGCGAGGGGAGGATTCGAACCTCCGAAGCCGCTAGGGCGACAGATTTACAGTCTGCTGCGTTTGACCGCTCCGCAACCTCGCCGCGCATGTCCGTCCACTCAGGCGATCGGCCAGCCTCCGGCCGACAGCCCCCGGCATGCCCGGGCTCAAACATCAAATTGTAAGTGTTTAGTCTTCAGCAGTTTATGGCGATCACTCACGCGGCTCTCGCGCAGCGAAGCGCTGGAGCTGGCGGAGGGATTCGAACCCCCGACCGGCTGATTACAAATCAGCTGCTCTACCGGGCTGAGCTACGCCAGCCGGACAAAAACGGGAGTGTAGCACGTCCTATGCCACCGATGCAAGGCAAGGGCGGTCAAGGGCTTGCTCGCTGCCCGGACCGCCGCCAGAGGTCTCGGTATCCGGTAAGATGCCCTCTGGTTTCCCTGCCTGTGGCGACGCGGCTGCGCGTGCTTCACGCGATTCACGATTTCCTGCCCCGCCATCAGGCCGGCTCAGAAATCTACGCGGCCATCCTCGCGAAAACGCTGCAGCGACGGGGCCACCACGTCACCGTCCTCGCGGCGACGTACGACCCCGCCCGCCGTCACGGCGAGACGATCTGGCGGGTCTTCGACGGCCTTCCGGTCGTCGAGGTCGTCAACAATTGGACGTTCGACGGGTTCGCTTCGGCTTGGTCGGCTGAGGAGCTGGACCGCGTCTTCGAGGCGGTGCTCGACGCCACGGGCCCCGACGTCCTGCACTGCCACAACCTCCTGAACCTCTCGCTCAACCTTCCGGCGATGGCCCGCGCGAGCGGCGCCGCGGTCGTCGGCACGCTGCACGACTACACGCTGGTCTGCCCCTCGGGGGGACAGCGCATCCACAAGGCCGAGCGGCACGTCTGCCACACAATCGAGCCCGATCGCTGTGCGCGCTGCTTCCGCCAGTCGCCGTTCCACGCGCAGATGCTCTTCGGCCGGGCGCTGACGCGTCCCGGCGGCGGCCTCGCGGCAAAGCTCGCGATGGGCGCACGCCGGCACGCGCCTGGGCTGATGAATCGGCTGGCCTCGGCAGCCGCGCACGTCGAGCGTGACCTTGGCCCGTCCGCGGCGGAGATCTCGGCGCGCCTCGACGCCGCGCGCGCCGCCTTCGCCGAGTTCGACTACGTCGCCGCGCCGTCGAGGGCGCTGGCGCGCGAGTTCGACGGCCTGGGCTTCGAGACGGCCCGGCTCGCGGTCTCGGACTACGGGTTCCCGATGCGGGGGCCCCGCCGTCGAGCGCCGAGCACTGGTCCGCTGCGCGTCGGCTACGTGGGCACTCTCGTGTGGCACAAGGGCGTGCATACGCTGATTGAGGCCGTCGGTCGCGTGCCCGCCGGCCGAATCGAGACGCTGATCTTCGGCGACACCGAGACGTTCCCGGACTACACCGCGGAACTGCGCCGCCTGGCGACCGGGGCGTCCATTCGATTCATGGGCCGCTTCGACCGCGACGCCAGCGCCGCGGTGTACGACCAGTTCGACGTCCTGGTGGTGCCGTCCCTCTGGCTCGAAAACTCGCCGCTCGTCATCCACGAGGCCTTCATGGCGGGCGTGCCGGTGGTCGGATCGCGCATCGGGGGGATCCCCGATCTCGTCGAGGACGGCATCAGCGGGCTCCTGGTGGATCCCGGCTCGCCCGAGGCCCTCGCGCAGGCGCTCGAGATGCTCGCCGCCGATCGTCCGCGCCTCGAGACGATGACGCGGCAGCTGCCCGCGGTGAAGTCCATCGACGAGGACGCGCGGGAATGGGAAGAGATTTATCGCTCGCTCGCTCCCGCACGCCTCGCGGAGCGGCGTCTTGAGCGCCGACCCCCTGGTGTCGATCGTGATCCCGACGCGAAACGGCGGCGCCCGGCTGCGGCAGCTGTTCGGCGCCATCGCATCGCAGCGGACCGACTTTCAGACCGAGGTGGTCGTCGTCGACTCGGGCTCGTCCGATGGGACGACCGATTTTCTGGCGGCTCGGGCGACGCAGTTGATCCGGATCGACCCGCGCTCGTTCGATCACGGCGCCACGCGAAACCTCGCGGTGTCGAAGACGCGCGGCACGTTCGTGGTGCTCATGGTTCAGGACGCCGTGCCGGTCAACGATCGATGGCTGGCCGCGCTCGTCGATCCGCTCCGCCGCGATCCGAGACTCGCCGCCACCTTCGCGCGGCAGGTGCCCACCGAAGACGCGTCGCCCCTCACACGCCATTACCTCGCGCGCTGGATCGCCGCGGGCTCGGACCCGCGCGCCGTCTTCGTGCACTCCGAAACTGAATTCGCGGCGCTGTCGCCGATCGAGCGCTTCGAGCGATCGGTCGTCGACAACGTCTGCGCCGCGATTCGTCGATCCGTGTGGACCGCGATTCCATTCCGGTCGACGCCGATCGCCGAAGACCTCGAGTGGGGACGGGAGGCGCTCCTCGCCGGCCATGGCCTCGCGTACGTCCCCGACGCCGTCGTCGAGCACTCGCACGACCGATCGGCCTGGTACGAGCTGAAACGCACCTGGGTGCTGCATCAGCAACTGCATCGGCTGTTCGGCCTGCGCACGGTGCCGACGGTCGGTCGTCTTGCCCGCGCCGTCGGCGGCTCGCTGATGCTGCACCGGCGCGAGCTCTCGAAGGCGCACGCGCCGTTCACGGCGTATCTGCGCGGCGCCGCCCTGGCGGTCGCCTGGCCCGTCGGACAGTATGTCGGGGGATGGACTGCCGCCTCGGGGCACTTCGACTGGCGCCCGAGGGGTGTCTGAACCGTGCGCATCCTGATCGTCGTGCACGGCTTTCCGCCGCTGTCGAGCGGCGGCACCGAGGTCTACGCCGACCTCCAGGCCCGCTGCCTCGCCGCGGCCGGCGACGAGGTGCACGTCTTCACGCGCGAGGCGAATCCGGCGCGGCCTGAGTACGCCGTCAGGGACGAGCGGCGCGACGGCGTGTGGATTCGCTGGGTCAACCGCACCTTCCGCGACACGCGGCGCTTCGCCGAGTCGTACGACAACCCGGGAGTCGCCGCCCGGCTGGCGCAATGGCTCGATCGCGAGCCGTGCGACGTCGCGCACATCCACCATCTGACGTGCCTGTCGACGGCCATCGTCCGCGAGCTGAAGTCCCGCCAGGTGCCAGTCGTGCTGACACTGCACGACTACTGGATGCTGTGCCATCGCGGCCAGCTGCTCGACCTGCATCTTCGCCGCTGCGAGGATCCGTCGAGCTGCCATGACTGCCTCGGCCCGGTCGCCAGCGAGAACCCCATCGCCCGCGCCGGCGGACGGGCCCTGCGCGTGCTCACGCGAAGCGCCACCTCGAGCGCGGGGACGTTCCTGGCGCGCGCCGCAGGGGCGACGGCCGGGCGTCTGGTCGCGCCCAACCAATCGGCGCACGACGAGCGGCTGCACCACATGCGCGCCGTCCTCCGCGATGTCGATCGGATCCTGGCGCCGTCGCGTCACATGCGCGACCGCTTCGCGCGGGCCGGCGTCGACAGGCCGATCGATCTGCTCGAATACGGGATCGACGCCACGCGATTTCTCCCGCGGGCGTCGCGACCGAACGGCCCGCGTCGCCTGGGTTTTCTCGGCAGCCTGATGGTCTCGAAGGCGCCGCACCTGCTGGTCGAGTCCTGGAAGCAACTGCCGGCAGGAGCCGCGCAGATCGCGATCGCTGGAGGCGTCGTGCCCTATCACGGCGACGACAGCTACGCGCGCAGGCTCGCGCCGCTGTTGACGCTGCCCGGCGTCGAGCACACCGGCAACCTGCCGAACGCCGATGTGCCTCGGTGGCTCGCGGGACTCGACGCGCTCGTCGTGCCGTCGATCTGGGAGGAGAACAGCCCGCTCGTGATTCGCGAGGCATTCGCGGCCGGGGTGCCGGTCGTGGCATCGAAGATCGGCGGCATCCCCGAGGTGGTCGCCGACGAGGTCAATGGCCTGCTGTTCGAGCCCGGCAACGTGGAAGATCTCACGAGGCAGCTGCGCCGGCTGACAGACGAACCCGACCTGATCGACCGCTTGCGCAACGGCATTCCCCCGCCGCGATCGATCGAAGACGCGACGCACGAGACCAGGGCGATCTACGAAGAGCTGATCGACGCGGGTCGATCGGGTCGGTCAGGTCGGGCGGGTCGATCAGGTCGGTCAGGTCGAGCGGGTCGGGCAGGTCGAGCGGGTCGCGGCCGTCGTCCTCAACTACAAGACACCGGATGAGACGCTGCTTGCCGTCCGCTCGGTGCTGGCCTCGCGCACGCCGTTCACGCAGGTCCTCGTCGTCGACAACGCGGCGGACGACGAGTGCCGTGAGGCGCTGGCGTGAAGTGCTCGACGAGGTCACATTTCTGAGCGCGGGCGGGAACACCGGATTTTCGGCCGGCGTGAATCTCGGGATACGCCGCGCGCTGGCAGACGGCGCCACACACGTGATGCTCGTGAACAGCGATGTGGTGCTCCCGGTCGGCACGCTGCGGGCCTTGCTCGACGCGTTGGCCGTGGACCCCGCGCGCGGCATTGCCGCGCCGGTGATTGCCGCGAGACGAGCGCCCGACGCCGTCGCATCCGCCGGCATGCGCTTCTCGGACGCCAGTGGCCGCATGCGGCACAGGCTGGTCGGGGCTTCGATGCGACAGCGGTTTCCCGACTGGCAGTCCGTCGCCGGCGTGAGCGGATGCGCCATGCTCGTCACGCGCGAGGTGTTCGACGCGGTGGGCCTCCTGCCGGAGTCGTACTTCTTCTCGTTCGAAGATCTGGCGTTCTGTCTCGACGCGCGGCAGCACGGCTTCGACGTCGGCGTCGTCGGCAACGCCGTCGCGTACCACGAGGGCAGCCGCTCGATGGGCGCGACATCGACGCGCCGTCTTTACTTCGCCTCGCGCAACCACTTGCTGCTGGCGTCGACGCGTCCGGGCAACTGGCTCGTTCGAACGGGCAGGGCGACAGCGATCGTCGGCTACAACACGGCGTACGCGCTCATGTCGTCCGGCGGATCGCCGACGTCGCGTCTCGCCGCGGTGGCCCGCGGTGTGCGCGATCACCTGCGCGGACGCTACGGATCCGACGACGACGGGCAGGCCTGAAGGCCTGCGCTACACGGTGCGATGCTGAAGGCCTGCGCAATGCCGTATCGTCTGTAGCGCAGGCCTTCAGGCCTGCCCAATCGCAGCCGGCCGACTCGCGGCGAGGCGCCGGACGCCGGCCCACAGCGTCCCGAGCACGAGCGCCGTTTCGAACCACGTGAGCAGGTGGAAGTGCCGGCCGCCCGGTGTCGTGTTGTAGAAAGGCGAACGGAAGACCGGCACGAAGATGGACGCCGACGACCACCGCCAGCAGCACGAGCCGCGACGCCGTGCTCGAGGGAATCAGCGGCGACTCCGGCTCGCGCTCGAACCAGGCCAGGACGGCAATCACGCCAAGCAGCCCGCCAATCGCGTTCAAGACGATGTCGTCGGCGTCGAGGTAGTTCGGCGTCCCCCGCGGCAGCATGACGAACTGGTAGTACTCGTCCACGACGCCCAGCCCCACCGCGATCAACCACGACGGCTCGAGCGCCAGTCCGGCGCGCGCCAGGGCGATGACCATCAGCGCGTACTGCGGATAGTGGATGTTCTCGATCGCCGCGACGAGCAGGAATCCCTTCGCGAGCAGCATCGCGACGACAACGGCGATCGTCGCTCGACGGACGACCGACCGGCGCGCCGGCCGCGCCCACCACCACAACGCCGCGACCAGTGCCACGCCGAGCGCGATGAACACCCTCTGCGCAAGCGCGTCGTACCAGAAAAACCCGTAGCGGCGGGCGACGTCGTCGAACACGTCCTCGATCGGCAGGTGGAGCGCGATGTCGAGGACGAACAGCGCGGCGGCCGCGGCGAGCCACCGGCGATCGAGCGGGCGCGCGAGCATCACGCGCGCGGGCCCGTGGGCTCTTCGAGTTTCTTCTGCAGGTCACGCACCTCGGCGGCGAGGATGCTCACCTCCTCGACGAGGCGCTCGATCTGCATTCGCTGCCTCGACGCGACGACCGTGAAATACAGCAGCGCGGCGAAGACCAGCGTCAGCAGGGCGAGCAGCAGGACCGCGGGCGGGTAGTAGACGCCAAGCCATCCGGCCGCCATCGCGATGAGCGGACGCGAGAACGACAGCCCGAGCAGCGCCAGCGACGCAAGAATCCAGACGAACGAGTATTCCTCGGTCAGGCGGCGCCTTCGGACCAGTTCCAGCACGACGACGAGCAGCAGAACGCTGACGGCGGCGCCCAGCAGCCCAATGCGATCGCTCACGCGGCCGGCCCTTGGACTTCTCCGCGGAGTGGCACGATGACGAGCGCCAGCGCAATCCGCGCGATGGCGCCGAAACGCCGCCATGGCGTCAGTGTCGTGCGCCCCGCGAATCGCGCCCGGTCAGCCACCGGGCACTTCGGCGACCTCGAGGCCGTTTCGTCCCACGAAGAGCATCAGCTCGGCTTCGCCGTAGCCGGTCGGATGGTGATCGGACAGCAGGCGAATCGCGCGGGGACCGAACGCGCAGAAACCGGACGTCGGATCGGTCACGCGCCGACCGGTCAGCGCGCTCACGCAGCGGGCCAGGGTCTTGCGCCTGAAGCTCGCGCCCGAGCCCGCGTGCGCGAAGCGGGATCCGAAGCTCACGTCGGCCTGACCGGTGAGAATCGGCTCGAGCAGCGCCGCGATGTCGGCGGCCCGATGCTGTCCGTCGCCGTCCACGCGGACGACGAGCGTGTGACCGAGGCGCGCCGCGTAGCGCAGGCCCGTGCGCACGGCGCCGCCGACGCCAATGCGCTCGTGAATGCGAAGCACCCGGGCGCCGAGCGCCTCGGCGAGCCGGCCGCTGCCGTCCTCGGAGCCGTCGTCCACGACGAGCACCTCGCACGCGGGCAGCGCGGCACGCACCTCGACGATCACGACGGGCAGGCTTGCCGCCTCGTTGTGCGCCGGAATGAGCACGAGCAGTCGATCGTGAGTCGCCCGCATTTCTCTCTCAGCTCGACGCGGCCGGCCTGGGCCGCATGCTGTCGCCGGGTTGGGCCGGCAGCCGGAACAGGCGTCGGACGGTCCAGCTCATCATGGCGGCCACCCACGCGACATCGCGTGCCAGGTGAAACACCGGAAACGCCAATGCCGCTCGATCGCCGTATCGGCGCGAGGCCCGGAGACCCGCAATCCCGCGCTCGATCGCCAGGGCCGCCACGATGAGTCCCAGCCCGGCCAGCCCGGCCCGGCCGCGACCAGCGGCGAACCCGACGCCTGCCGCGGCCAGACCGCCGGCCAGCAGGATCGGGTGCAGCATCATCGGCGCGGGCGAGACGGCATCGCCCATCAGCCGGCGCCGATGGCGCCAGACGAGGTCGATCCGCCCGTAGCCGAAGCCGGTACTGCTGCACCAGGTACGGCCAGAACCCTTCGCGCCAGTGGTGCTGGCTCTTCGCGTCGCGGCAGAGACGGAGCTCGTAGCCGGCTTCGCGCAGCCGATAGCTCACGTCGTTGTCGTAGCCGTAGCCGAACGACTCGTCGAACCCGCCAATCGACGCGAGCGCCTCGGTGCGATAGAGCGTGTTGCCCGTGCAGACGTGATCGGTCCGCCCGTCTTCGAGCCGCGCGTAGCGCTGCTCCAGATCCAGCCCCATGACGCGCGCGCTGAGTGGCGCGGACGGATCGGTCACGTAGTAGCCCTGCGCCGCCGCGACTTTCGGGTCCTGCAGCGCGCGCCGCAGCGTCGCGAGCCAGCCGCGCTCGACGATCACGTCCTGATCGACCTGCGCGACGAGCGCGCACTGCGCCAGCGCGACGCCGAGATTCAACGCGGCTGTCGCGCCGCGGCCCGGACCATCGATCACACGCACGCGCGGATCGCGATTGAAGCGCGCGAGGATTGCCGCCGATCCGTCGGTGCTTCCGTCGTCGATGGCGATGATCTCGTAGCGTCCGCCCGGATCCTCGGCCAGCAGCGCCTCGATGACGCGCGCGAGCCACGGCGCGCCGTTTCTGACCGGCACGATGACGCTGACGCCGTCAGTGTACGAGGACGTCGCGATAAACCGCATCGAGTTGCTCGGCGACGGCGGCGCCGCTGAACCGTGATCGCACCTGCAGGGCCGCGTCGCTCGCCGCCTGACGCCAGCGATCCGGCGCATCGAGGACGTGACGGATGGCGTCGGCCAGCGCGGCCGCGTTGCCGAGCGGCGCCACGATGCCGCCGCCGGTCTGCCGGATGATCTCGCCGCAGCCCGAGTCGTCTGCGACGACGACCGGCGTGCCGACGAGCAGCGCTTCGAGCGGCACGAGGCCGAAGATCTCGTCGGCCGACGGATACACGACGACGTCAGCGTCGGCGAGCGCCTCGAGGCGGAACTCTGCCGAGAGCAGCCCGGTGAAGGTGACGCGGTCGGCCACGCCGCGCGCGCGCGCCTGATTCACCAGCGCCGGGCCGGCCCCCATGTCGTTGCCGGCGATCACGAGACGCGCGTCCGCGCCGACACCTGAGGCGAAGGCGTCGATCAGCACATCGACACGCTTGCGCGGCGTGAGCTTGCCGAGGAAGAGCACCACTCGACTGGCGCCGAGCCGGTGCGCCGCGCGAAACCGCCCGCGCGCGACGGGGGCCGCGTGCTCGTCCAGATCGACGGGGTTCGGCACGACGCGGATGCGATCGGCCGGCACGCCGAAGGCTTCGAGCTGACGACGTTCGGCGTCGGTGACGGCAATCACTGCCTGCGCGCCCGGCAGGTCGCGCGATCCGATCAACCGGTCGTACGCCCACTTCTGCAGACGCCGCCGTTCGATGAGCGGGCCGGTGCCGTTCGGCGCACAGACATAGGGAACGCCCGCCGATCGGAGGTGGCGGGCCGCGAGCGTCACCGGAAGGTTCCGGCACGCGTGCAGGTGAGCGACGTCGAAGTCTCTGGCGTGCTCTTTCAGAAACGCTCCCAGCCCCCACGGCAGAAACAGCTGCCGGTGATACGCGAGGCTGTTCGAGAGGTTGCGGAACGTCCGGACCTCGACGTGTCCGGTGGCGCCGGACACGGCGGCGTCCAGAGGCACGGCGCCCGCCCGCTCGGAGGCGGTCGCGGCATCCGTCGTGCACACCGTGACCCGATGACCCCGCCGAACCTGCTCGCGCACCAGCGTGGTGGCGATGCGAGGAATACCACCGTAGGCCCAGGCGGCCGTGAAGTACGGGGTGACGTGGAGTATACAGAGCGACATTTCTGTTGCAAAAACGATACAGTTCGCCGGACCGACAAGAATTGTAAGTGCGACGCGATTCTTAGACTACGAAGACCCCTCCCTGATGCCTGCCGCTGCGGCTTCCCAGCAAGACCCGAGCCCTCCGAGTCGCTGGCGGTATTGGTGGCTGGCCGGCCTCGCCGCCGTCTATTCCGGCCTGGTCTACGCCAACGCGCTGGCCAACCCCTACGCCTACGACGACATGCGGACGGTGCAGAACAACCCGTCCATCGAGAACATCTACGCGGTCAAGCGGATCGTCCTCCGGGAGTCGATGCGGCCGCTGGTCAACATGACCTACGCCCTCGACCGGGCGATCTGGCCGTGGGAGCTCATCGGACATCACCTCACCAGCATCCTCCTGCACGTCGTCAACGTGCTGCTGCTCTTCCAGCTGGCGTGGGTGGCGACCGAGGACATGCGCCGCAGGGGCGCGTCCGGGCCGAGCGAGCGCGTCTCGCCGGTGATCGTGGCCTTCGTCTCGGCGGCGCTCTTCGGCCTGCACCCGATGATGACGGAGGCCGTCGGCTACATCAGCGGACGCTCGGAAGTCCTGTACGGCACGTTCTTCCTGCTGGCGCTGCTGGCCGCGCGGCGCTGGATGATCGGCGACGGGATCCGCTGGGCCGTCACCGCGGTCGTCCTCTGGGTCGCCGCGTTGCTCTCGAAAGAGGTCGCGGTCTTCTGGCCGATCGTCGCGTCCCTGTACGACCACTACGTGCTCGCCAGTCCGGCGGAGGCCTGGCGGAAGCGGTTCCGGCGGCTGTATCTCCCGCTGCTGCTCCTGACGGCGACCGCCGGCGCGGTGCGCATCGGCATTCTCGTCCTCATCGAGAACCCGGGCGAAGCGCACGTCATGTGGCAGTACATCCCGGTCGAGATCGTCGTCGCGTTCCGGTACCTGCTGCTGATCGTCGCGCCGACGGGCCAGACGATCTTCCACGAGGTCGCGGCGGTCAAGACGCTGTTCGACGTCCGGTTCCTGCTGGCGCTGACGTGGCTCGTGCTGTGGCTCGGCATCGCGTGGCGGGCCCGGCGCACGAACGCGCTCGTGTCGCTCGGCATGTTCTGGTTCGTGCTGTTGCTGGTGCCCTCGGCGATCCTCGTCCTGCTCGATCTCGGCGAGCCGATGGCGGAGCATCGCGTCTACATGTCGTCGGCCGGACTTTTTCTGGCGACGGGCGCGGGCATGGGGTGGGCGTGGGCATTCATCGACACGCGCAGCATGCGCGCGCGGCTCATGCTGCGGTTTCTGCTGGCGGCGTGGCTGACGGTGCTGGGCGGGCTGACGGTGCTGCGCAACGCCGTCTGGAGCACCCCGGTCCGGCTGTGGCTGGACGCCGTGGAGCAGTCGCCGGACGTCTGGGTGCCGCACTTGATGCTCGGGGAAGCGTTCCACGATTCCGGGGCGCTCGATCAGGCGCTGGCCGAGTATCGTATGGCGATACGGCTCCGGCCGACCGAACAGGTGCCGTACATGAAGCTGGGCCTGTGCCTGGCCGAGATGCGGCGGCTGGACGAGGCCGACGCGGACGTTCCAGAAGCTCGAACAGATCGCGCCGGGATCCGCCGTCGCGCGAAACGGCCGCGGCGCGGTGGCGATGATCGCCGGACGCTACGAGGACGCGCGCGACTTCTATCGGTCGGCCCTCGCGGCGCACCCGTACAGACGTCGCCGCGCGCCAGTCGCTGGCGCTGCTGGCCGAGACGGTGGACCACGATCCGGCGGCGGCGTTGAAGTTGTGCCAGGAGGTGCAGCAGATCGCCCCCGAGACGCCAGGCAACGATGACTGCATCCGCCGAAATCAGGACGCCCTCAACGGGGCCGGACCGCCCCGCTGATCCAGCGCCGCGACCGTCGCCGCGCGCGTCGGCGAACGCGTCGGTGTGGGGTCTGGTGTGGACGCTGGTACGCACCGACTTCAAGGCGCGGTATCACGGGACGCCGAGCGGGTTCCTGTGGGCGCTGCTGAAGCCGACGGCGATGTTCGTCGTGCTCGTGGCGGTGTTCTCGCTGATCTTCCGCGGCGAGCCGAACTACAAGCTGAATCTCATCATCGGGCTGTTTCTCTGGAACTTCTTCGCCGACGCGACGACCACCGGCATGGGGTCGCTCGCGGCAAAGGGATTCCTGCGTCACGAAGGCGCGCTTCCCGCGCTGGATCGTGGTGGTCACGTCGATTGCCAATGCGCTTGATCACGCTAGTCGTCTTCGGCGCCGTGGTCACTGTGTACCTGATCGCGATCGGGCCGCGGCCCGAGCGCTGGTGGCGTTCGTGGCCTTCGGGTTCTACATCGTGTGCCTGGCGACGATCACCGTCGGCCTGTCGCTCGCGTCGAGCGTGCTCTTCCTGAGGTTCCGGGACCTGAACCAGATCTGGGACATGACGACGCAGGCGGGGTTCTTCCTGGCGCCGATCGTCTACCCGCTTGGCGTCATCCCCGAGCGGTATCACTTCTACCTGTATCTGTGGCCGCCGACGCCGGCGATCGAGTTCTCGCGGGCGGCGCATGGTGGCCGGCGTTCTGCCGACAGCGACGGCGCACGCGTATCTGGCGCTCGATGGCGAGCGGGATTCTCGCGGTGGGCGTCCTGGTGTTCCGCCGCTACGCGCCGCGCGCGGCGGAGTACGTCTGATGTCGGCGCGCCGCTGATCGAAGTCGACGCGGTCTCGAAGAGCTTCGAGATCCCGAGCGTGCGGCGCGAGACCGTGCGCGAGCACCTGTTCGGCGTGCTGGAGCCGCGCAAGTTCGAGCGACTGCAGGTGCTCGATCGGGTCAGCTTCGAGTTGCGAGCCGGCGAGACGCTCGGCATCATGGGCCGGAACGGGTGCGGCAAGAGCACGCTGCTCAAGATCCTGTGCGGCATCTACACGCCCGACGCCGGCGCCGTCAGGGTGCACACCGGCATTACGCCGATTCTCGAGCTCGGCGTCGGCTGGAATCCGGAGCTGGACGCCATCGACAACGTGTTCCTGATCGGCACGGTGATGGGCTTGTCGCTTCGCGAGCAGTCGAGGCGCAGCTCGACGACATCCTGGCCTTCGCCGAAGTCGAGCGGTTCGCCCGGCTGAAGCTGAAGCACTACTCGAGCGGCATGGCGTCGCGACTGGCGTACGCGGTCGCGTTCCAGGCGGTGCGCGAGGTGCTGGTGCTGGACGAGATCTTTGCGGTGGGCGACGCGGGGTTCAGGGCGAAGTGTGAGGCGACGGTATGTCGAGTTGCGGCGGGCGGGACACGCGGTCATCATCGTCAGCCACGACCCGCGTCCCATTCAGCGTTTCTGCGATCGCGCACTGCTGCTCGAACGGGGCGGCATCATAGCGGAAGATTCTGGTGAAGGGACAGTGGGCCGGTATCGAACCCTGCTCATGGCAGATTCATAGCCCGGCCTTAGCGCTTCTCCAAGATCAGCTGATACCCCTTGCTCAACACGTCAAATTGCCCGGCGAAGCACCTCATGAACGCCTCAATGGCAATCCTCGGGTTCTTCGCTTCGTTGGTATAGGCATCCCACTCCAGATCGTCAAGCACCATCACGCCCCCTGGTTTGAGAAGGCGGAATGACAGGACAGCGTCCTCAAGAACGTCAGACGCGGCGTGGGAACCATCAATGAACACAAAATCAAAATGCTTTTCGATCTCCCTCAACTTCCACTGCGAAAGACCTTTGAGGACTTCGAGCCGGTGAGCGTGCCTTGCGGTGTTATGGTGAAACAGTTCCTCGGTCCTCGCGAAGTCGATGCCCTTGTCGTGATGATCGGCGCCGCCCTCGAAGCTGTCGACGACAGTCACGGTGCAGTTATCGCCCGTGAGGATGTTCTCTAGAAGCCAGATTGTGGATTGGCCTTCAAAACACCCGACTTCCAAGAATCGTAGATTTGGCTTGCCAACGAACCGCGCAGGTACTGTTTTCCACAACGGAATGTTGTCGGAGAACCAATCGAAGGTAAATTCGGCCTCGTCCTCTGTGGATGATCCTGGCTGGGATGCCGGCACGATGGGTAATACCCTATTAGGCTGCCTGGGTTGGTCCACAGCGACATCGACGTCTGACAGCCCCCACGTTCGCAGAGGGTCCGTACAGCGGTAGCACGTGGCTGGAATGCCCGACTGCTCCACAAACGCGCGCCTTAGCTTTAAGTACTCCTCGCCGTTCCAGATTTCCTCGAATGTCTGGCGCCGCAAATCGCCCATGGACTTCCTCAGAGTGCAACAGGTACGGACATTACCATCGGCTTTCTGATGGAAGACTTTCCACGGCGCCGAACAGCGCAGTTCCGGCGGGTCCGCCGGTAGGGCCGGCTCGAGCGCGCGCAACCCTTCTAGTCCTCGGAAGTGCAGCCCGTTCGAATAGGCGACGCCTGTCGCGTCAATCTGCGGAAGCTGCGCCTCGAAGGTCGGCCGGTCCGTCTCGTCGAGCAGAAACGGCTCTTCCTCCAGCACCTCCGGATCCTCGTCATAGAAGACGACATGCTCGACCCCGTATTTTTTTGCGAGATTGAAGATGTTCGCCAGGTCGTGGATGTTCCGCTTCGACATGGTCGACGAGAACGACAAGAGAGGTACGGGCGATCGCCCTTCAAGCGTTGCGCGAGCTCGAGGCTCTTCAGCAAGTCGTCGAACTTGATTCCCCGCCGGATGTGCTCGAACACCTCCCTCGTACCGCCGTCTACCGAGAACTGAAGCCCGGCCTTTGGGGCGATCAGGGCTTCGATAACCGGCTCCGGGAGTCGCTTCCCGTTGGTGGACATGCATACCTTGGTACGCCGCCCGCTCAGTCGTCTGACCTCGTGGATCATGCGCACGATGTGCCTGGATATCGTGGGCTCGCCGCTTGAGAACAGGTTGACATGCGACGCCGTGGGCACGAGTGGCGCCAGCCGGTCGAACATGGCTGGCGTGAGATCCTCGCCATTGTCGCCGGGCGCGCGGAACGAGACCGGGCACATGAGGCATCGCGCGTTGCACCGAGAGGATGGGTCGATGATGACAAATTGCGGCCGCGCGGACACCACGACGCGCCGAGCCGCGTAATCCTGCCGAGAGAGGGTGTCGTTTACCTCCCACGCTTCGTCCAACGCGTCGAGATCCTCCCGTGCTTGGCCTTGAGAGGCGGCGGGAGCAACAGCGATCGCAGCCGCGGGCGCTGCTACTTGACCGGTGAAGAGACGATCCAAGGCCGACGCCAGGCTGGCCGCGCCACCACCCGGCACCTCGAAGCGCGGGAGCCGCATCGGATCAGAGGACGGCGTTACCAGGCCGGACTCGACGGTCACCGCCAGCAGATGGGGCGTAGCCCGAACGGCTTCCTGTACCACGGCATCGTGCTCGCCGAACGGGTACGCGAACGAGACCACAGATCGGTTGAGCAGGGTCTCGAGTGTGTCCTTCGCGTGGCGGAGCTCCGAACGCTGGATGTCGGGCGAGTGCCTCGGAAGCACTAAGTGATGCACCGAGTGCGATCCGATCTCACACTTCGGCATCCGAGACAGAGCCAGCACCTCGTCTGCCGACATCACGCGGCGCTCAGTGCGGGCCGCGCGCGGCACGCCACTCCACGTGGCCAGACCGTCGAGCATCGCTTCCCGCTGCTCAACCGTCGCAGACCACAAGATCCCGTGCAGGGTCATCTGGGCATGTCGGCGCAGCTCCGGCGTCGCGACATCGAGTCGGAGCGATCCATCGGGGGTTGCCAGCTCGAGCCACGATGGCAAGGGCGCGTCACCGACAAGGACGTGCTCGATTTCGTCATGCCACCCCTCATGCGGCTCATCCAGCCGCTCAGTGTTCACGAAGAACGTGGCAGGCAAACCTTCGTGGGCCAACAGCGGGGCAGCGGTCGTCAGGGCATCCGCGTAACCGTCGTCAAAAGTGATCGCCACGGCGCGCGGAGGCACGGTTCCGCTGCGAGATGCAAGGAACAGTTCCACCGATGGCATCACCGTGCAGTGTTCACGTAGATAGCGCAGGTGCTCGCGGAAGTGATCCGGCGTGGTACACAGCCGATGGGTGTCTGGTGACAGGTCAGCCACGCGGTGAAAAGCGAGGATGACGCCAGCGGATGGCAGAGTCCGAGGCGAGGTCCGCTGCTGAAATCTCAGCCTAGGCAGAGTCGGATTCTGCGACGGCGCGCACGCAGCCAGCGACGATGCAGCCTCCGTAACTTTTTACGTCCATGTCCCGCAGTGGAAACACTCGCGCAAGCACCGAAAGCAGCCACGCCTCGGAGGGCGGCTCCGCCGGCTCGGCCTCCGCAAGCTGCTCACTGGAAAGTGCGGGGGCTACGACAAGCAAGGCACCGCCGGGCCTCAGCGCCGATCCCAAACGTGCGAGCACGTCGTCCATGGGCTCGGTGGGCGAAAGGATTGCAACGATTGCGCAGTCGATGCCGACTTCCCCCAGCGCAGTTGCGTCGCCCAGTGTCCCGCGTGTTTCAACCGAGCCAGGCGTCCCCTCGTCCCACCGGGCTATGGACAGGCCATCGAGCGCCCATGGCACATCGGCCAGAACCGCAACCCGACCGCGAATCAGCCACCTTCTATCCTCCAGAAACCGTTCGATCGAGCGCTTCATGGGTGAAGAAACCCACGCGACGCGCGCCACTGCGGCCGCGCGAACCTCCGGCTCCGGAGATGCGGCAGTTTTCTGGAGGCTCGCCTGGCTGCGGCTATCTGATCATCGAGTCCTGCGATTTGTTGCTCGATTCCTAACCGGCTCTGGAGCAGGTGCTCGTGGTATGCGGCAGCTCGACAAGAAACGCCTCCTTCTCGGCCAGCACGTCGATTCCGTACGTATCGAGGATGCCGCGGTGCCGCTCCATGATTCGGGTCATCACGTCGTGGTATCGACGTGGCTCGATGCCGCGTCGGTAGCGAGAGTCTGGCCGGACACGATAGAAGAGCAATGCCTCGTCCAGGACGTCGCCTCGAAACCCTTTCCCGATCGCGTGCAGCCAGAAATCGAGGTCCTCGTAGGCATCAAGGGCGGAGTCGAACCCGCCGACCTGTTCCAGAGTCGCCGACGGGCATCGACGAGATGTGGACCGAGCCCCGTGTCAGCGTCCCGACGAGCGTTGTGGAGGGCGGTTTCCAGAGATAGCTGGCTCCCTCAATGCCAGAACTGCGCACGAAACGAAGCCTAGAGAGTCGTCTTTGTCCAGTCGCTCGCCGAGGAGTTCGAGATAGCGTTCTGCGAGCACATCGTCGGCGTCGAGCAGGGTGATATACGGCGCTCCTGTCAGTCCGACCCCGTGGTTTCTCGCCACGGCGACACCCGAATGTTGGATCGTCACAACGCTGGTCCTGGGGCGACCCAGACGTTCGAGAATCTGGCGCGTCATAGGATCGGTCCACCCATCGTCGACGATTAAGACCTCAGACGGAGGACGCGTCTGGGCGAGGGCGCTGTCAACCGCCTCCTCGAGCGTGCGTCCCAGGTTGTGGCACGAAATGACGACGGCGATGTCGGGGAGCTCGGCCATGGTCAGCTAGTCGCCCGCCTGCGTCGGCGAGAACCACTGTCGTGCGGCCAGCCAGACGTCGTAGCCGCGGCGGTACTGGCCCCGGCGAGCCGCCAACTCTTCGACGATTGCAGCGCCGCAATCTCGGCGCGAGCAGCCTCCAGATGTCGTAGCTCCACGATGGTGCTGTCTTGTGACGACACCGGAACGGAGAGACTGAGATCGGTACCGCCAGTCGGCGGTGCGCCGATTCGGTCGAGCCCGCGCTTCCTCGCTCCGGTAGGAGGGGCTCAAGCCGTGTCTTCAAGTCCCGCTCGAGGATTCGGTCGGTCCAGGAGCAGCTGGCCGCATTCCTCCTCTTTGAAGAGCAGTACTTCAGGATAAATCTTACGTAACTGGCTCGGTGCTTCTCGAGCAGCGTCTGCCACGCCCGTCTGCGAACGGGGCCGGCACCAGCCAGCCTTCGCATGGATCCGTGACGTTGACGGTAATAGAAGAGGACCTCGGGGACCATGACGCCGCGAAGCCCTCGTTCGACCAAGCTAATCCAGACATCCCAGTCTTCCGCGCCGTAGAGATTCGGGTCGGCGTCGTACTCGCCGACAGCGGCCAGCGCTTCCCGTCGGACTGGCGACGCGGTCAGCACCACACATTCGGCAAGCAGCTTCGGGAAATCACAACGGTGCTGGCGCCAAGTCCAGCTCTCGATGCCGAAGCACTCCACCCACGTGGACACAAACGACACCGAGGGATCGGCATCGAGAATAGCCAGCGTCTTTTCGAAGAACTGTGGGTGCAGCTTGTCATCCGCATCGAGCGCACAGACATACTTCCCGCAGGAGTGCTGAATCGCCAGATTCCGAGCCGCCTGCAGGCCGCGATTCTCCGTCGTGAGCACCGTCGTTCGCGGACGCTGCAGCTCTTCGAGGATCCGGTTCGTTTCGGCATCGGTCGAACCGTCGTTCACTATGATGATTTCGAAGTCCGGCCGTGTTTGAGCAAACACGCTGTCGACCGCCTCATGGACGTAGGCACCCAGGTTGTAGCAGGGCATCACCACCGATACCGCGGGCGGCTCGTTCTGGGTTGGACTTCGTTGCGGCCTGTCCACCGTCACTCCCCTCCCAGGAAGCGATAGGCTGCACGCGCCGGCGCCGTCCACCGCCAGCTGAATGACTTGTGAATTTCGTTGATCCTGCGACTCGCATCCGCGATGGCGGAGGTCAGGCGCGCGGAGTCTTCAACAGCGGCGGCGAGCGCGCCTCGCAGCCCTTCGACCGAGTGCGTCTCACCCGCCAACGCTGCTCGGAACCCTCCGTCGATGGTGCGCGTCTCGGTTTCCAGCGTTGCGCGAAGGTTTTCCGCCAGCGTCTCTCGGCTTCCAGCGCCGCGCGGAGGTTTTCCGCCAGCATGTCTCCGTCGCCAGCGCGCCACGGAGATGTTCAGAGTCACTTCGCGCACGGTCGAGCGCGGCTTGCGCGTCCTGCATGCTGCCTGAAGCGTCGCCATCCCTCGGTGGTTCAGGAGCAGCTCGAGGCGCAGGGCCCGCGGATCGTACGGCGTGAGCGTTTGCGGATCACGAACGAAGTTGGCGCCGTTTTCCACCTCGTCGTATTGCACGTGCCAGCCGCGGGCACGCTCGTCTTCGAGAAACCTCGGTCGCCGTTCCTGAAACACCTTGCGCTCGCCATGCCGCTGCCCGCGGATCGGATAGTGCCGCAGGAGAAACTGCACGGGGAAGATGGAGCGTCCCGTCGAATCGCGCCTCGTGGGCCGGTCCGGGTGGATGCCCAGGTCGACAGCCTGTCCGGTCTTCTTCCAGCCGTTGATCCGGACGCGGAATCGTCCGGGAGCCGCCAATTGGTCGCGGGTGAATGCTTCGCGAACGTCGTCTCCGCCGCGGAAGTGGTCGTGCGTCAGCCAGAAGTTGCGACGCAGGAACTCGATCGCGTTGAAGACCTAGCGAATCGACGGCCTGAATCCCTCCTTTGAGCGAACATCCGGCCGGGGCTCTATCACGAAATTCGTCGGCGTCCTGATGGATGAACCAGTCGGCGTCAAGCTGATGAGCAAGCTCGGCTTTTCTGCGAAGAATCCGGTCCCACTGGAAGCCTGTTGGCTCGAGATCCGTGGAGGTTCGACAGACGCTCAATCGCGAGGACGCCCCGGCCGACCGGCGAGCGACGATCTCCGCCGTGCCGTCAGTAGACCGATCATCGAGAAAATAGACGCCGACGCCCTGATCGACGGGATCCCCGATGACATGGTGGATCATGTCTGCCTCGTTGTAAGCAGCGATGATTGCGATCACGGTGAATTCCGAAGTCGGCTTCGGGGCAATCATCACGGGACTCGCGGCTCGTCACGTCATCAACTCGGCATTCGGTCGTGACGCGCTTTTAGCGTAGGGCAGTCGTCCAGCGGCGCAAGCCGTAATCAGATCGGCCGCGTCTCTTCACAGAACACAGCGGCCGTGCCAGGCGACAGGTTCAGGCTGTCGGCGTGCCCCGTCGAGCACGCGTCGGCCATGATACAACGGCGTCGGAGTGAAAGCCGGCGTCCGACCAGTCGGTTCTCACCGAGGGCAAGCAACTTCACAGATCTGGAAACGCCGACGACCGGATTCAGGACTTGAGACGACGGGCCTGGCGAAGAAATTCCATCCCGTGCCGGTGGTGGGTTCAAGGTGGTTCCCCTCGGCCCACTCGTTCCAGGCATTGACGAAGATGAGCTTTTCGTCAAGCGCACTCCACCGCACCGAGTCCGCGAGCCTGCGCAAGCCGGCACCGAATCGCCCCGGTGTGTTGTTGACAACGATGATGCCTTGGCTTCCGCGTCTTGGCGTGTTGTCCCAGCCCACGAAAATGGACGGGTAGATCGGAAATTCGGCTGGTCGCGGTCCATCAGCCGGCGCGCCTCCTCGTAGTCGTCCACCTTGAGAGCCCACTGGGAACCCACGTCTCAGGTTCCGGCCCAGCCTTCCAAGCGTCGGTACATCAACGAACGCCCCTCTAAGGCACCCGAGTTGCGGCTCGAAGCGCAGGGTGCCGTCGAACCCATGCGCGACGATGGGTGCCCCGACAATGGCTGTCGATGCCGAGCAGGTACGGCTCAGGGGCGCCTCGCTTGACGCAAGTCGCTCTCAACACGTCGGTCGACCGCCTCGAATGGCAGATGCCGAGGGCCGGTAGATGAGAAACAGAGGGCCGGCCGTTAATCCGGACGTGCCGGGGTCGGCGAACTTCGGCAGAAGCCACAGAGCGCGTGCGCTTCGTCGTCTGCCGGCGAATGCTCCTGCGACATGAGAACATCCGCTCCTCGCCGAGCCCAGCGATCAGTGACGCAGGGCTCGTTCGCCCAGGCAAGGCAGTAGCCAAACTGCGGCCGGCCAGGCGCACGACCTCATCGAGCAGCATATCAAGCAGGCGGCGTCCATGGAACCGGTAATGCCAGTAACAGAACGCTTCGATGCCGTGCTCCCGAGCCAATCCGCCTGCGCCTCCCGCGTCTCGGGCACTCGAAAAAATAGTAGAAACCCAAATCAGCAGGGAGTTGGGGCTGGTAGTGACCGAGCAAAGAGCGGTTTCGCCGCCGCGACGTTGGTCCACTCGGTGAACCCCCGTCCCCACCAGGCATCGTTTTCAGGGATGGGATGGAACTGCGGCAGATAGAACGCCACAATCCGCACCGCGCCGTCTGGCATGTCTGACATGTTAATTCGAGCGGACGGTAGCAGCCGCTGCGGTCGTCGCTCGAGCCGAACCGCCATTTCTTCGAGGAGCACTACGGACGTCGGTGTTCCATTCCGTAGCGTAATTCTACGCCGCGGCAGTCGATGGAACGCACGCACGCTTCGTCGACTGCGGTGTCGGTGTCACCTGCCTTCGCCGCCAAGCCGATTCGGCTACACTCAATTCAAGTGTTCCGGAAATTCCAGTCCCGGAGTCCCGAGGGAGAACAGGGCCCCACGCGGGACCCCGCCGTTCTCTTCATCTGGCATGACGCAAGCAGAACGGGCGCTCCGCTGGCGCTGTTGCGGCTGCTGCGTTCGATCAGGCACCACTCTTCGCTCAGGTTCGGTGTGCTCCTTCGGAGTCCAGAGGGTTCGCTGCTAAAGGAGTTCGGAGCGCTGGCGCCAGTCTGGCTCTGGAAGGAAGACTTCGATTTCAGCTCACTCCAGAGCAGAGAGCAGTTCGATGTCGTGTCCTCGAACACCATCACAAACGGCGCGGTGCTTGAGACTTGCCGCCTTTCGGCTCCCAGTCATCACGCACGTGCACGAATTGGAGTTCTGAATCCGCGCGGATGGACCAGCTGACACTTTCAGTCCACCTTGCAGCGCACGACCAGCTTCGTGGCGGTATCGTGGGCATGCGGAGCGTTCATGACCGAGACACTGGGCGTCGCCAGGATCGCGTCAGAGAGTGATCAGCGAATTCGTGGACACCGAGGAATCTGTCGAACGGCCCGGGCCGACAAAGTGCGGGAAAGTCTGGCCATCCCGCCAGAAGCCTTCGTCATCGGAGCCTGTGGGACGACGGACTGGAGGAAGGGCCCGGACCTGTTCATCCAGTTGGCCGCTCCTGATCCGCAAGCGTTGCGCTGTGCCCCCGGTACACTTTCTCTGGGTAGGCGGTGACAATCACCGGCGCGGAGCATGCCGCCCTTTGGCGCGATCTGACACCTGTGGTCTGAGCGAGTGCGTCCATTTCGTTGGTGCCGTCGACGACCCGGCACGTCATTTTTTCGAAATGGATGCACTGGCACTTGTCTCCCGTGAAGACACGTTTCCCATTGTCATGCTCAGAGGCAGCAGCGCTGCAGAAACCGGTTGTGTGTTTTTCGGGAGCGGGAGCGCCGAAGAGTTGTGCCTGTCGGCCGAGACCGGCTTCGTCGTGCCGTACTGGACCCTTCTCAGGCCGGCCCGAAGCCTTTCTGTCGCTGATTGGGAATCCGGCCCTGGGTGAGCGCCTGGGCGGAGCGGCCGCGGAAGTCGTTTCGCCGGCATCACGATATTTCATGTCGTCGCTCCCGCCAGCTGCTGCAGTTGATCCGTGCCGCAGGCGCTGTCAAACAGGCGGACCGGTGAGAAGGACGCTCCGCGTCTCATCGCGTTCTACCTGCCTCAGTTCCATCCGATCCCGGAGAACGATGTCTGGTGGGGGAAGGGATTCACTGAGTGGCGAAATGTCGCGGCGGCGACACCTCGTTTCGAGGGCCACGCCCAGCCGGTGTTACCGTCGGACCTCGGCTTCTACGATCTCCGAATGCCGCAAGTCCGACGGGCCCCAGACAGAGCTCGCTTCTGCGCACGGCATTACTGCCTTCTGCTACTACCACTATTGGTTCGAGGGACGTCAGATCCTCGGCGATCCGTTCGCTGACGTGCTCCGCTCCGGCGAGCCGGATTTTCCGTTCTGTTTGTGCTGGGCCAACGAGAACTGGACGCGCGTCTGGGACGGTCGCGAAAATGCTTTGTTGCTGAAGCAGACATATAGCGCCGAGGACGATCTCGATCACATCACGGCGCTGATGCCGGCGCTTCGGGACCGGCGCTACGTCCGCGTGGACGGGAAGCCGCTGTTCTTGATCTACAGGAGCTCGGACCTGCCGGATCCGCGTACGGACCTCCAGAATTTGGCGAGAGGAAGCGAGGAAACAGGGCGTCGGAGAACTCTTCCTGGCGAGCGTCGAAACGTTTTCCCAGGACAGGCTGGTCCCTGCGGAGATGGGATTTGACGCCGCGGTCGAGTTCCAGCCTGACTGGATGGCCCTCGGAACTCCGTTATCGATCACTGACGACGGGACGAGAGTCTTCTCGTACGAGTCTCTTGGCGACCTGGCGCGACGTAAGCCGCTGCCTGACTATCGGTACTTCAGGACCGTTCTGACTTCCTGGGACAACACCCCGAGACGGAGGATTGGCGGCGCCGTATTGCAGGGTTCGACGCCGGAGGCATTACGCCGGCTGGCTCCGGCACGCGATCGCAACGACCTCGAGCGACGGAGAAGCGCCGCTGGTCTTCGTCAACGCCTGGAACGAGTGGGCAGAGGGCGCCCACCTCGAGCCCGATCTGACCTGGGGCCGTCAGTATCTCGACGCCACACGGACAGTCGTGAACCTTTCCACGCGGTGTTTGCTCGAGCGCCGTCCCGATCGATGCCGCTCATCCTCGGATTGCCGTCAGCGTCTGTATCCCCATCCGAAATGGCGAGGCATTTCTTCGCGAGTCCATCACGAGCGTCCTTGACCAGACCTTCACCGAGTTCGAACTGTTGCTCGTGGACGACGCCTCCGAGGACAACAGCGCGGGACTTGCTCAGTCGTTCGACGACCCGCGAATTGGGTACCACAGGAACCCGACGCGGCTGGGTCTCGCCGCTAATTGGAATCGCTGTCTGGCGCTCGCGCGGGGCGACATCGTGACAGTCTTCCACCAGGACGACGTCATGGCGAAAGCCAATCTGGAACAGAAGGTTGCGTTTCTCGATCGGCATCCAACCGTTGGATTCGTCCACTCGAACGTTCTGCAGATCGATGGGAACGGCCAGATCCTCTCGAGGTGGTGGGACAGGGAGCGCAGCGCCGAGGACGAGGGGGTGCAAGCCGGCAGGCACTTTTTCGAGGAGTTGTTCTGCGGAGTCAACAGCGTGTCGTGTCCCAGCGTGGTCGCACGACGGACTCTCTTCGAGGCTGCCGGGAAATTCGACACCTCGCTGGCGTTTACGGCGGATTGGGAGATGTGGTTGCGTGCAGCGCTGTACTTCGACGTGGGTTATCTCATCGAGCCCCTCGTCTCCTATCGCCGCCACCATGCGAACGAGACATTGAAATTCATGGGGGTCGAGGAAATCCGTCATGGATACAAGGCGAAAGCCCTGGCCATCGAGAAGTGCCGCGATCGGCTTCCTGATTACGCCACGCTTTCACAACAACTCGTGCTCAACACCCGATCTTCCGCCGTCACCTTCGGTCTCGAGTGTCTCAAGTCAGGCGAGTTCGAGAAGGCCGTCGAGTGCTTGCTGTTCATCGATCAGCTGGATAGCGTTCACCCGGTCGCAGGCCAGGCGAAGATTGCGCCGGCACTCGATGCGGCCTTCCGATCGACCTTCCACGCGCAATTGCCAGAGGAGCGCGCGAAGGAAGAGGCTCTCCGGAACGCCCTGGAAGAGATCGCGGCCTTTCGACGCTCCCTGAGCTGGCGTCTTACGGCGCCATTGAGGGTAATCGGGCACATGCTGGGGCGTCCCTAAGCGCGCGTCAGACGGCGCTGCCGCGCCGCCTCGAACAACACCACGCCAGCCGCCACCGAGACGTTCAGGCTCTCGACGTGTCCCGCCAGCGGGATCGACACGACCAGATCGCAGGTCTCCCGGACGAGCCGCCGCAATCCAGCGCCCTCCGCGCCGAGGACGACCGCGCTCGGCTGCGTCCAGTCCACGGTCTCGTACGACTCGGTCGCATCCCCGGCCAGGCCAATCGTCCAGACGCCAAGTTCCTTCAGCTCCGTGAGCGCGCGCGAGATGTTCACGACGTCCACGATCGGCACGTGCGACAGGGCGCCGGCGGACGCCTTGGCGGCCACGCCGTCGAGCGACGCCGCCCGGCGCGTCTGACGCACCACGCCGTGAGCCCCCGCGGCATCCACGGTGCGAACGATCGCCCCGACGTTGTGCGGATCCTCCACGCCGTCCAGCACGACGAGAAGCGCCGGCCCTGACGCGGACGCGACGAGCTCGTCGAGCGTCTCGATGCGCGGGACCTCGACGTCCGCGACGACACCCTGGTGCACGCCGTTCCGGCTGAGACGATCGAGCGTCGCGGCATCGACGTGCGACACCTCGACGTGCTGGCGGCCCGCGTCGGACAACAGCGTCCTCAGGCGCGCGTCGGAGCGATCCGCCACGCGAAGGCGCGTGACGCGGCCGGCGCGCAGCGCCTCGGTGACGGGGTTGATTCCGTAGATCAGCATCCTTGTGCTCGGCGCGGCTGAAGCCGCGCCCATCACGGTCGACTCAGGCCCGGTCTGAAGCCGGGCCCATCACGTCGACCCAGCGCCGCGGCGAACGCTGCCGCGCGCTCGCGGCAACCGACGATCGGACGCAAGCCGGAATCCGGCGGCAGCTCAGCACCGCGATCGATCGCGGGCGCGAGCAAGTCCAGCTCCGGACCATCAGCCTCGCCGGTCAGCGCGACGCGGATCGGGTGAAACAGCGCACGGCCCTTCTGTCCGGTCCGATCCTTCACACGTCCAGCGGCCGCGCGGAACTGCTCGCGATCGATCAGGCGTGGCGACGCCGCCAGATCCTCCGCGAGCGCGCGCACGACGGCGCGTGCGGCCTCGGGCGCGAACTCCGCGCGGACCTCGTCGCGATCGAGCGAGGCCGCGACGTCGGCCGCAAAGATCAGGTGCAGACGCGATGGCGCCTGGTCGAGGCGATCGACCGCGCCGCTCACCATCGGCATCACGCCGGCCAGCCACGCGCGCGCCGCGGCCGTCGGCGCCGTCGCCATCCCGTCCTGGCGGAGGTACCCGACGACGAGGTCCGCGAGACGCTCCGCTGAGGCGAGCTTCAGGTAGTGGCGGTTGACCCACGCCAGCTTCTCGACGTCGAAGACGCCCGCGCTGTGACTGACCCCTGCCAGCGAGAAGCGCCGGGCCATCTCGTCGAGCGGCACCAGCTCCTCGCCGCCGCCCGGCGACCACCCGATGAGCGCGAGGTAGTTGACGAGCGCCTCGGGCAGGTAGCCGCGCGCGCGGAATTCGGCGACGGACGTCGCGCCATGACGCTTCGAGAGCGGCGCGTGATCGGGGCCAAGCACGAGCGACAGATGCGCGAAGCGCGGCGGCGTCCAGCCGAACGCCTCGTACAGCAGCACCTGGCGCGGCGTGTTCGAGATGTGATCCTCGCCGCGGATCACGTCCGTGATCCCCATCAGCGCGTCGTCGATGACGACCGCGAAGTTGTACGCGGGCGTGCCGTCGGAGCGCAGCAGCACCGGGTCGCCGATGACGTCGGTCGAGATCGTCACGGTGCCCCGCACGGCGTCGTCGAAGCTGACATCGCGATGGTCGGGGACGCGGAAGCGGATGACCGCGCTCTCGCCGGCCTTCAGGCGCGCGCGCGCCGTCGCGGAATCGATCGCGCGGCACCGCCCCACGTAGCGCGGCGGCTGACCGGCCGCGAGCGCGGCCTGTCGATCGGCCTCGAGCTGTTCCTGGCTGCAGAAGCAGTGGTAGGCGCGGCCGTCGCTGAGCAATCGATCGGCGTGCGCCCGGTAGATGGCCATGCGCTCCGACTGGCGATACGGGCCGTGGCCGCCTTCGCGGTCGGGTCCCTCGTCCCAGTCGAGGCCCAGCCAGCGCAAGTCGTCCAGGATCGATCGTTCGGATTCGGCCGTCGAGCGCTCGCGGTCGGTGTCCTCGATGCGCAGCACGAACCGTCCGCCCTGTCCCCGAGCGAGCAGCCAGTTGAACAACGCCGTGCGGGCGTTGCCGACGTGCAGGAGGCCGGTGGGGCTCGGAGCGAAGCGCAGGCGCATGAAGGAGAATGAAGAATGAAGAATGAAGAATGAACGAAGTGCGATTACACGGATTTCAGCAGAGCCACGGCGTGGACGAACATCCCTTCGCCGCGGCCCGCCTCGCCCATGCCTTCGTTGGTCTTGCCCTTGACGCTCACCGCGTCGACGCCGACGCCGAGCGCGGCGGCGAGTGTCGCGCGGATCCGGTCCACGTGCGGCGCGATCTTCGGGACCTCCGTGACGATGACCGCGTCGACGTTCTCGACGGCGTAGCCCTTCTCGCGCACGATCGCGACGGCGCGCTTGAGCAGCTCCAGGCTGTTGGCGCCGGCGTACTGCGGATCCGTGTCCGGGAAAGTGCCGGCCGATGTCGCCGGCCGAGGCCGCGCCGAGCACCGCGTCGGTGATCGCATGGCACAGCGCGTCGCCGTCCGAGTGGCCCTTCAGCCCCACGCTGGACGGAATACGCTCGCCGCCGAGGATGAGCGGACGGCCGTCAATCGTGCGGTGCGAGTCGTAGCCGACCCCGACGCGAAACATTCAACTCACCTCGCCCCGCTCGATGAGCAGACCGCGCGCGAACGCGAGATCGGCTGCGGTCGTGATCTTCAGGTTGCGCGGATCGCCTGGCACGATCAGGACCGTCTGGCCAAGCTGCTCGACGAGGGACGCCTCGTCGGTTGCGTCGGCGCCCTGCTGGCCATGCGCGATGGCGCGAGCGAGCACGTCGCGACGGAAGGCCTGCGGCGTCTGCGCGAGGAAAATCGTCTCGCGGTCGAGCGTTCTCTTCACCGCGGGCACGCGCTTCGGCTGCACCGCCGGCACCGGCTGGCCGAACTCTCCGCCGACCCATCCGGTCTCGGTGATGTCGGCCAGCTTCACGGTGTCGCCTGCCTGAAGGGCGGCAATCGCGGCGCCCGCCTCCACGGCGGCCTCAATCGTGCGCTCGATTGTCGAACGGTCGACGAACGGCCGCGCCGCGTCGTGGATGACGACGACATCGATGTCCGCGGAGAGGGCGGCGAACGCATTCGCGACGGAGTCCTGCCGCCGGGGTCCTCCTTCGACGGTCCGCACGCGGGGAGCCGCGCGCTGCAGATAGTCGGGCGGCGCCGCCGCGTCCGCCGATGGCAGCGCGACGACGACTTCGGCGATCGCAGGACACTGCAACAGCGCCTCGACGCTGCGATCGAGGATCGCGCGCCCGCCCAGCTCGAGGAACTGCTTCGGCACGGCGGTGCCCAGGCGCGTGCCCTGGCCACCGGCGGCCACAATGGCTGCCACCCGCATGATCGCGGGGAAATTATATGACGTCGCGCCCGCGCTCACCGGCGCCGGCAAAAGCCTGAAACCGCCCTGCCGTGAGGTCGAGCACCCGCTGCAGCTCGGGAGCCGCAAGGTCGGCCGGCGCGAAGACCACGCACAGCACCTCGCTGGTCGCCTCGGTCACCATCGTCCGCGCCGAGTCGGAGGTCGGGTTGCCGAACGGCCCGCGCTGATCCGCCAGCGTCGGGCGGCCGCCGATGTGCACCGCGTCCTTCCGGATGCCCTCGTATTGCTCGCCGTCCGCGCCGAGGCGCAGTTCGATCGGCGGCTCGATCCTGGAGAGATCGTAGAGGCCGTACGGCAGCTGCAACTCCAGGGAGCACCAGTTGCAGATGTCCACGAGCGTGTTGATCCGCGGCAGGTGGTCGCCCTTCTTCACGCGCCGCAGCAGCGCTTCTGACGAGGGGCGGGTCTTGGTGGGATCGATGCCGAGACGACGGTACATCGTGCGGACCGCCTGACGTTCGTCGGGCGGCGCGCGCCTGGCGGCCTCTTCCGCCTGCGCGAGCGGCGCATCCAGCCGCGTGTCGTGGCGCGCGTTCGAGGCGCCACCACACGCGACGATGCCGAGCCGGACGACGCCCGCGAGCGCGGGCGCCACGGCCACGCGCACGCTCAGGCCTTGTCGCCCTTCTTCGGCATCTCGATCTTGCCGTTGAAGGTCGAGCCTTCGGCCATCACGACCTTCGGCGCCGACAGCTCGCCCTCGACGGTGCCGCCGGCGCGCAACTCGAACTTCTCCTTCGCGCTGACGTTGCCCTTCACGCTCCCGAGAATGATGACGACCTTGGCCGCGACCTCTCCGTCAATCTTCGCGTTGGGACCAACGGTGAGCACGTGATCCGGCAGGTTGACCTTGCCTTCGACGCGCCCGTCCAGCGTGAGATCCTCGCCGCCGCTCAGATCTCCCTTGATGACCAGTGACTGTCCCATGTTCATTGCGCGCTCCTCCGCACAGACGACCGAATCGTGCACGTATTGCTGGCTGTTTCGGCCGCTGCGAGTGCCGGCAGTAGGGGTCTTCGGCGGTTTCTATCACATTCGCCGTGCCTGGCGAATCAATTCCCCGAGACGCTCCCGGCGACGACGCCGCGCACCTGTTCGGCCAGGTCGCGCGCCGCCGAGACGTCGAGCGCCTCGGTCTCGACCGGCGGATGGAGCGTCAGCCTCACCGCGCCAGGCCTCGTGGTCAGTTCGCCCTTGTGCATCACGAAGCGCGTGCCGTCCACCGAGACGGGCACAATCGGCAGCTTCGCCTCGATCGCCAGCAGGAAGCTGCCGGCCTTGAACGGCCCGAGCCGCCCGTCCGCGCTCCGCGTCCCTTCCGGGAAGATGATGAGCGACAGCCCTTCCTTCACCAGCGCGCGCCAGCGACCGAGAATGCCAGCCCGATCCGGACGTTTGCGATCGACCAGCAGGTGACCCGATCGGCGCAGGTGCCACCCCAGGAACGGAAACGACCCGAGCGATTCCTTCGCGATGATCCGCAGCTGGTACGGCAGGTTCGCGAAGATCACCGGGATGTCATAAATACTCTGGTGGTTCGACACGAAAATGTACGTCCGCGCCGGGTTCAGGCGCTCCAGGCCGCGCACGTCCACGCTCACGCCGGTCGTCGCGAGGATCAGCCACGACCACGTGCGCGCGCAGCCGTGCGCGAACCGGCCGCGACGCTCGAAGAGGCTGCCCATGAGCGACGCCGTGCCGAGGACGATCGTGTACACGGCGATTGACGGGATCAGGTAGAGCACCGTCCGCCACCAGTGAAACGAGAGCGGCTTCACCTGGCGCTGGCCCCCTGCGGCACACCGCCCTCATGGACCCATGCGCCCATGGACCCATGAACCTCCGTCCGCGTCACACCTGGGGCGCGCGCCCGCCGTTGGCGGCACGCGGGGCGGCGTCGGCGTCAGGCGCGGCAGCCGAGGCCGTCGGCTGGGACGGCGCACCCGGCGCCTGATCCCGCGCCGCGTCACGCAGCGGCAGCCCTGTCGGCCCCTGTGCCTGCGGCAGCGGCGCCACGCGGGCGCGGCGCTCACGCGGCTCCTCGCGTTCAGGCGGGCCCTGCGTCGCGCCCAGACTCGGATCCACGAAGCGCCCGAAGATCATCTTCCCCGCCGTCGTCTGCAGCACGCTGGTGACGACGACATCAATCGTCCGGCCGATCAGCTTCCTCGCGTTGTCGACGACCACCATCGTCCCGTCGTCGAGATACGCGACGCCCTGGTTGTATTCCTTGCCTTCCTTGAGGATGAACACCTTCATGATCTCGCCGGGCAGCACGACGGGCTTGAGCGAGTTGGCGAGCTCGTTGATGTTCAGGACGGCGACGCCGCGCAGCTGCGCCACCTTGTTGAGGTTGAAGTCGTTCGTGACGATCTTGCCCTGGAGCGTTCTGGCCAGCTCGATCAGCTTCAGGTCGACTTCGCGCACCTCGGGGAAGTCGATGTCGGAAATCATGACGTCGAGGCCGACCATCTTCTGGATCTTCTGCAGGATGTCGAGCCCGCGCCGCCCGCGGTTGCGCTTGAGCGAGTCGGCCGAGTCGGCGACGAGCTGGAGCTCCTTGAGCACGAACTGCGGGACGACGAGCGTGCCATCGAGGAAGCCGGTCTCGCAGATGTCGGCGATGCGGCCGTCGATGATGACGCTGGTGTCGAGGATGCGGTAGCGCCGCTGCGGTCCGGTCGACCTGAACAGCCCGACGATGCGCGACGGCTCGAGCCACTCGCCGTTGCGCCCGCCCATCAGCAGGCCGATGTACGTCAGCGCGAGCAGGATGAACGCGTGCAGGAAGACCACGCGCTCGTCGAGCGTGTTGGCCCAGAAGAGTGCGGCGCCGATCGTCTTCGCGGTCGCCAGGCCGATGGCGCCGCCGATCATGGCGCCGAGCATGTGCGTGACCGAGGTCTTCTTGAGTCGAATCTCGAAGCCGACCAGCAGGGCCGCCAGCGCGAAGCCAAAGGCCGCGTTGGGAAGCCAGTCCGCGTGAAATGGCCTGAGGATGACCGCTGTGTAGGTAACCGCCGCGACAAACAGAACCCGCGCGAGGATGAACCAGGCCATGGCCGGACGCTCCAGGTTATGAATCGCCGCCGGCAGACGCCGCCGCCGGAGGCCGGGAATAAACTCCCGAATTATACGAGGAGTGCGTCCAATGCCTCAGGTACCGTCGCCACCGCGATGAGCTCGCAGCCGCCGTCGGCGAGGGACCGATCGGAGGGGTCCAGATTGGCCCGCGGCATGATGCAGCGGCTGAAACCCAGCTGAGCCGCTTCGCGCACGCGCAGGGCTGCCTGCGTGATTCCCCGGACTTCTCCCGCCAATCCGATCTCGCCAAACACGGCCGTAGCCGGGGCGATGGGACGGTTCCGCAGGCTCGACGTGATCGCCGCGGCGACGCTGAGGTCAGCGGCGGGCTCGTCGAGCCGCATGCCGCCGGCGACGTTGACGTAGACGTCCTCACCCATCAGGTTCAGCCCGGCGCGCTTCTCGAGCACCGCGAGGAGCAGCGAGAGCCGGCCAGGTTCGATGCCGGAGGCCATCCGGCGCGCGTTGCCAAACGTGCTCGCGCTCACGAGCGCCTGCACCTCGACGAGCAGCGGACGGGACCCCTCCACCGAGCAGTGCACGGCGGAGCCTGGCGTGTTGACGGGACGCTCGGCCAGGAAGAGCGCGGACGGGTTCGCCACGGCGCGCAGGCCCTCGCCCGTCATCTCGAAGACGCCAAGCTCGCTGATCGCGCCGAACCGGTTCTTCACCGCGCGCACCACGCGATGCGAGTGATGCCGTTCCCCTTCGAAGTACAACACGGTGTCGACGATGTGTTCGAGCGCCTTCGGGCCCGCCAGATTGCCTTCCTTGGTGACGTGGCCGACGACGAACGTCGGGACGTTGAGCGTCTTGGCGGCGAAGAGCAACTGGGTGGCGGCCTCGCGGACCTGGCCGATGCTGCCGGGCGCCGACTGCATCTTCATCGAGAAGATCGTCTGGATCGAGTCGACGACGACGAGCGCAGGCTTCAGGCGCGTCAGCTCCTCGAGGATGCGCTCGAGGCACGTCTCCGCGAGCAGATAGAGCGGCGCGCGGCCGACGCCAAGACGCTCGCCGCGGGATTTGATCTGGTGCTCGGACTCCTCGCCAGAGCTGTAGAGCACGGGACCGATCGAGCGCGCGATGTTGGCCGCCGCCTGGAGCAGCAGCGTCGACTTGCCGATGCCGGGCTCGCCGCCGAGCAACACCATCGAGCCGGGCACGATGCCGCCGCCCAGCACCCGATCGAGCTCGCCGATGCCGGTCGTGATTCGCTGCGCGGTGCCGACCTGCACGTCGGCGTAAAGCTGCGCGTTTCCGCCGCCTGGAGCGAGGCTGCCGTAGCGGTTGCCGACCGGCGCCGTCGCGGGCTCGGCGACACGCTCTTCGACGAGCGAGTTCCACGCGCCGCAATCCGCGCAACGACCCAGCCACTTCTGCGACTGCGCGCCGCATTCCTGGCAGACGAAGACGTTCTTGGCTTTCACGGGATGATTATCTCAGGTAAGCCAGGTCAGGACAGGTCGCACGGGTCGGCGGTCGATCAGGTCGAGCGGGTCGATCAGGTCGGGCAGGTCGATCAGGTCGGGCGGGTCGATCAGGTCTCGCGCGTCGAGCGGGTCGGGCGCCGGGTGAGGCCGAACGCGATTCCGACGCCGAGCATGAACCCTTCGAACCCGCTGACGATCGCCTGCGTGATCGGCCGCAGGCTGTCCTCGCCGAGGAACCGCGCGAGCGGTGCGAGCCCCACGGCCGATCCGCTGAATGCGCCGGCGACCAGGTCGAGACTCGTGGCCACCAGCCGGCGTCCGGCCAGAGCGAGCAGGAGTCCCGCGATGGCAGCGGCGGCCGCAGTGACGAGCACGACGCGGACGCGCGCCGCGCCGCGAGGCGACGCCATGCCGCCGGCGACGAGGGTACGCGTCGCGGTCGCGTAGCCGAGGCCGAGCACGGCGCCGAGCACGAGGCCTTCCAGCGCGCCGGCCATCCCCCACACGTTGCGGCCGAAGACGTTCAGCAGCACCGCTCGCGCCGCATGATGCGCGAGCCAGCCGGCGATCCATCCGCCGAGCGCGCCGGCCAGGACGAGCGCAGTCGAGCGCGCGGACCTCGCGAGCGCCTCTGCCACCGCCAGACCGCCGCCAATCCCGGCGCCGCCCGCCATGCCGGTGACGCCGCCGACGATCGCGAGCGCGATCGTCGCGCCGGCGTCCGGAGACGAGCCGCGCGCAAGACCGAGGGCGACGCCGCCAGCCAGGCCCGCCGCAACGCCGCACGCCGCGCTCGACGCCGTGGACGAAAACCACCGGGCGGACGCCGCGGCTCCAGCGTGGCGGAGCCGCAGGCGCACGAGATCGACGACCGCCGCCGCGCGTCCGTGCGCGGACAACAGCGGCACGTCCCCTGCGCCAGGCACATCCCATCGGGCGTCGCGAAGTATCGCGCGCGCCTCCGCATGGCCCGGACGGTCCGCCAATCGTCGCAGCGCGGCGTCGGTGCCCAGCTCGTGCAGCGCGAGCGCCGCGTCGTAGCGCTCCTCCTCCGTCGCGGGCGCGCTGCCGTGCTCGCCGAGCAGGACGGCCACGAGCTCGTCGCGGGCGACATCGGTCTCCGGCGCATCCGTCGGCGGGGCGCCCGCGTCGACGTGATTCGGCGCCGACAACGGACCGGCGTCCGGGACCTCGACGACGTCGCCGACGAACTGGTAGCCGTGGCGAGAGACCGTGCGGATGAACTGCGCCGCCTGCGGCCCGTCGCTCAACGCGCGCCGGATCGTGCGAATGGCCTGGCTGAGCGCGCCATCGGAGACGACGACATCGGCCCAGACGCGGTCGAAGATCTCCTGGCGCGTGACCGCGCGCTGGCGCTCGGCGACGAGCAGCACGAGCAGATCGAAGTACTTCGGGATGAGTCGCACCGGACGTCCGTCCTTGAGGAGCACACGGTGCCCCGGCGAGAGGACGAACGTGCCGAACGTGAAGCGCACGAGGAGAATGCTAACCTACGCGTCCTGAACTGCCGCAGGTGATGGTCCACGTGCAGATAACCCCAGCGCATCCACGCCCGCCGGGTCAGCGGGCCGAAGATCGGATGCGCTGGCCAATCCGCCGCGCCGTTGGCGGCGGTGAAGCGCTCCATCGCGGCCACGAGATCCGCGACATCCCGTCCGAAGTCGCCGGGACAGGTCCCGCCGCTTCCCTGCTCGATCTCAGGACGCGTGACGAGAACGCCTGTCGGCCATTGAACCGGCAGATAGAGCGCGATCCATTTCACGACCGTGCGCTGAGACAGGCTGCTCGCGTCGCTGACGGGCTTCTCGCCCATCGCCATCCTGAACGCGTCCGTCAGATGACACACCATCTCCGGCGCCGACATGCGGCCCCATTGCCGAGGACTGTCGGGACGGACGCGCGCGAGTCGTTCGAGCAGTTCCGCCCTGTCGCGCGGCCGCGCGAGCGTCCTCATGAGACCGCGCCGAGCAGCGCCTCCCCGCCCGACGTCCGGAACGCCGTCAGCGCCCGCTCGCGGCCGGCCTTGGCCTCCGCGAGCACCTCACCGAAGCGCGGCTTGCCGCGCAGCGCGTCGAACTGCGGGCTTCGCGCCAGCGTGGGCGCCGCGAGATAGCCCTTCGAGACGGCGAGCTCGAGGCAGAACATGCCCTGCTCGTAGTCGCCGACGTCGCACAGCATCCAGCCTTCCTGGAAGATGGCCTCGGGATCGTCGCGAATCTTCAGCCCGGGAATCATCGAGACGCCCAGCATCTCGATGCGTCGATCGACAAGCCACGAGGCGAGCCGGTCCGTCCAGAGCACGAACGTGGGAATCCTCGAGCGGTGGCGCATCGTCTCGAGCAGCGTCATGGCCTCGTCGCGACGTCCTGCCAGCCCGAGCCCAACGACGCGTATGCCATCGTCGGCGCCGGCGATGATGGCCGGCGGCTTCTCGGCGAGCATCCGATCGATCTCGCCCGCGAGCAGCAGCGTCTGCTCGACACCCGTCGGGACGTTGGGATCGAGACGCCGCGCCTCGGCGTGTGCGGCAATCGACTCGTCGTAGAGCCCGCAGTAGCGGCAGGCGTGGACGAGCCCCGCGAAGAGCTCGGGGTCGTTGCCGTGTCGCGTGGCCTCGCCGAGCAGCCGGACCATCGCGCCCTCGGCATTGCCGATCTCGGCTTCGAGGTTCGCGTAGTACTTGTGCGCGATGGTCAGCCGCGGGTTGATCGACAGCGCGCGGCGGAACGCGTCTTCGGCGCGCGCGTTGCTCTCGGGCGCGCCGTCGATGTATTTGCCGATCACGCGATGGCAGCGGCCGAGCCGCGCCCACGCAGGAGCAAACCGCGAGTCGAGCTCGAGACACCGCGTGTAGAGATCCCGCGCGCCCGGCAGCCCGTCGTAGGTGCGTCCGAGCTCGTTGCCGCGCAGATACAGCTCGTACGCGAGCGCGTCATGCGGACTGTCGGGCGACATCGACGGCGTGCCGGCGCCAAGCGGCAGCGCCAGCGCCTCGGTGACGCTCTGGGCGATCTCGTCCTGCAGGCGGAACAGGTCGCCCATCGAGGACTGCACCGTCTGCGACGCCAGCAGCGTGCCGTTCGACGCGTCCACCAGCTGCGCCGCGACGCGCAATTGGTCGCCGGCACGCAGCAGCGTGCCCATGACCACGCGGTCCACGTCGGCTTCGGCCGCGATCGCTTTCAGATCCGGCGTCTCGCTGGCGAATCGCGCCGCCACCGCGCTCGAGCGCAGCACGAGCGACCGGTTGGACGACAGCGACGTCGCGATCGCGTCCGCGAGGCTGAAGGCCAGGAAGTCGACTTCCGGATCCGGACGCAGCACGCGAAACGGCAGGACGACCAGCCGCGTGAGCGCCTGCGCCACGATCGCGGTGTCGTGCCCGGCGAGGCCGGCCACCGCGCGCAGCTCCTCGGCCATCGAGTCGGCCGACGAGGGCCGCTCGGATGGGCGCTTCGCCAGCGCCCGGCGGATGACGCGATCGGCCGCCGCGATCGCCGGCGATCCCGTCAGCGCGGGCGGCTGCTCGTAGCGCGTGGCGTGCAGAATCTCGATCGGCGGACGCCCCCCCAAACGCCGGACGGCCCGCGAGCATCTCGAAGAGGAGGGCGCCGGCCGCGAAGAGGTCTCCCCTCGCATCGACCGGCGTGCCGTCGATCTGCTCGGGCGACATGTAGCGCGGCGTGCCGACGAGCATGCCGGCGTGCGTGACCTCCGTCGCGGTCTTGAGCAGCTCCTCCGACTCGCCTCTCGCCAGGCCGAAGTCGAGCAGCTTCACGCCATGCGCGGTGAGGAAGACGTTCGACGGCTTCAAGTCGCGGTGGATGATGCCGCGCGCATGCAGGGCCGCCAGCGCGGCCAGGATCCCGAGTCCAATCGGCACGGCTTCGGCCAGGCTCAGCGGTCCACCGCGAAGCCGCTCCGCCAGCCCCTCGCCCTCGAGCAGCTCCATCGCGATGAAGAGCTGCCCTTCGTCTTCGCCGATCTCGTAGATCTGGCAGACGTTGGGGTGGTTGACGCTCGCCGCCGCGCGCGCCTCGCGCCAGAACCGCCGCCGCGCCGACTCGTCGCGCGCCAGGGACGACATCGTCTTGACCGCGACCATCCGCTGCAGCCGTTCGTCCCTCGCCGCGTAGACGATGCCCATGCCGCCTTCGCCGAGCTTGCGCTCGATCGGGTAGGGGCCTACGCGGGCTGGCAGGTCATCGCTCGGCACGTCCACGCCGTCGATTTTAGCCGCAGGCCACTCGTTTCCGAGCGAAGTGAGCGACATCTCACGCGGCCCTCACAAATCGCTGAGGACTTCCTCCCCGCGATCGGCGACATACAAGGGCGGAGGTGCGAATGAGCGCGAGGCGTCTGGTGGCAATTGCGGTGATCTACGTGCTGGCGGCTGGAGCGTGGGCCACGCTCGGGACGTCCATTGTGGTGCGGACAGGCGAGTTCGATTCGAAGCTGGCCGAAGAGGTGTCGAAGCTCTGGGGCGGACGCCACCGCCAGGTGGCGCCACGCGTCTGGGTCGAACGGCCCCGGCAGGTGACCGAGCAGGTGCCAACGCAGGCCGAGGGCACCCGGATCACGGTCACGAAGGAGGTCACAAGGACCGTCACCGACGTGGCGCCCCTGCGGCTCTCGCAGAGCCGCATCCAGGCCGATCTGCAGTTGACGAACCGGCAGAAGGGGCTCCTCTGGTACGACACCTATGGCGTGCGGTTCTCCGCGCATTACACCGCGCGGAACCCCGACCCCGTCGAGCGCGTGATCGGCGTCGAGCTCAAGTTCCCGTCGAGCGACGCCATCTACGACCAGTTCGTCTTTCGCGTGAACGGCGAGTCCGCGCCGCCGGCCAGCGACCTGACGAAGGGCCTCGTGACGCGCGTCCGCGTGCCGCCAGGCAGCGTCGTCTCGATCGACGTCGGCTACGTGTCGCGCGGCATGGACGACTGGGAGTACGCCTTCGCCGACACCGGCGTCGCGGAGATCTCCGACTTCGAGCTGGCGCTCCGGACCGACTTCGTGGGCGTCGACTACCCGGCGGGCAGCATGTCGCCCACGCTGAAGCAGCCCGCGCCGAACGGCTGGCAGCTCACCTGGCAGTTCAAGGACCTGGTGACCGGCCAGCACATCGCGCTCGATCTGCCGAACCCGCTCAACCCCGGCCCGATGGCCGCGCGGCTGACAGCCTTCGCGCCGGTCTCGCTCCTGTTCTTCCTCATCGTGATGGTGATCCTCGGCGTGCTCAGCGAACGCAATCTCCATCCGGTGAACTACGCGTTTCTGTCCGCCGCGTTCTTCGCCTTCCACCTGCTGCTTGCCTATCTCGTCGATCACATCTCGATTCACGCGGCGTTCTTCATCTCGTCGATCGTCAGCGTGTTCCTGGTCGTGACCTACCTGCGGCTGGTCGCGGGCACCCGCTTCGCCGTCGCGCAGGCGGGCGTGGCGCAGTTCGTGTTCCTCGTGCTCTTCAGCTACGCGTTCTTCTTCGAGGGCTACACGGGGCTCACGGTCACCATCGGCGCGATCGTCACGCTCTTCGTCCTCATGCAGGCAACCGCCCGTGTCGACTGGGGCGCGGTCTTCGCGCGCCCGAAGCAGGCGTGATGCACGTCGCCATCGTCATGGACGGCAACGGACGCTGGGCCACCCGACGGGGTCGCCCACGCGTCGCGGGGCACGAGCGCGGCGCCGCGCAGAATCCGCCTCATCGTCGAGGCGGCGCCGGCGCTGGGCATCCGGGTCCTCACCCTCTACGCGTTCTCCGCGGACAACTGGCGGCGGCCGGCCGCAGAAGTCGAGGCGCTGATGACGCTCTTCGAGCGCTATCTGTGCGGAGAAGTTGCGCGGCTTCAGCAGGCGGGCGTCCGGTTGACGGTGATTGGCCGGCGGGACCGTCTTCCGGTGGCGCTCCGGGCGCGGATCGCCGACGTGGAACGCCGGACGGCCGCCGGATCGCGCCTCTGGCTGCGCCTGGCGATCGATTACTCGAGCCGAGAGGCGCTGAGACAAGCGGCGGCGGCGGCATGGTCGCTGCCCCAGTGGTCGGCGGCGTCGTTCGAGTGCCGGATCGCGAGCGGATGCGGCGCCGCGTCTGACACGCCGGACGTCGACCTGCTGATCCGCACGGGCGGAGAGCAGCGTCTCAGCGATTTCCTGCTGTGGGAGTGCGCGTATGCGGAGTTCTGGTTCACCGCGCTCGCGTGGCCCGACTTCGGCGCGGAACAGCTGCAGGAAGCCGTCGATGCGTTCCGCTCGCGCGATCGTCGTTTCGGCGCGCTGCCGGCGTAGGCGGTTACGTGCGGGCACGACTTCAGTCGTGCAGAGTGGTGCCGATGCCGATAGGCCTCATGGCACGACTGAAGTCGTGCCCCACATCACGGACAGCGTCAACTCCCTGTGTAGATGCGCTCGATGCGGCTGCCGAGCCGGCACAGGATCTCCCACGGGATCGTGCCGATCGCGGCCGCCATCTCTCGGACGTCGATGCGCTCGTCGCCCTGCGTGCCGAGCAGGACGACCTCGTCTCCCGGATACGCCTCGATGTCGGTCATGTCGATCATCAGCATGTCCATGGCGACGGCGCCGACGATCGGCGCACGACGTCCGCGGACCAGCACGGCGCCGCGTCCGGCGAGCCGCAGGTCGATGCCGTCCGCGTACCCGGCAGGGACGACGGCGACGCGCGTGGGGCGCTCGGCGATGAACCGCGCGCCGTAGCTGACGCTCTCGCCGGCGCGAATGTGTTTCACCGCGACGATTCGGCTGCGCAGCGAGAGCACCGGCCTCAGCGGCAGCGTCGACGCCAGCGGTGGCGGGACCACCCCGTAGAGCAGCAGTCCGGGGCGCACGAGGTCGTACCAGACGCGCGAGTCGCGCAGCAGCGCGGCGCTGTTGGCGGCGTGCACGACCTTCGGCTGGATGCCGCGCGCGCGGAGGTCCTCGCGGACCGCCTCGAACCGCGTCCGCTGCTGCTCCATCAGCGGGTGGTCGGGCATGTCGGCCGTCGCAAAGTGCGTGTAGAGGCCGACGAGCTCGAGGTGCTCGCTGGCGAGCAGCTCCGGCAACGTGCGCGACAGGTTGTCGTAGCGCAGCCCGAGCCGGTTCATCCCGGTGTCGATCTTCAGGTGGTACTTGAGCCGCACCTTGCGGCGCTCGGCCTGCTCCTGCAGCGCCTTGCCGGCCGATGGCGTCGACACCGTCGGCGTCAGCTTGTAGTCGAAGATGCCGGAAACGTCGCTCACGCCGAGCGCGCCGAAGACGAGAATCTCCGCGCGCACGCCGGCCCGGCGCAGCGTGACGGCCTCTTCGATGTCCGCGCAGGCGAGCAGCGTCGCGCCTGCCCGCTCCAGGGCGATGCCGACCGGCGCCGCGCCGTGCCCGTACGCGTTGGCCTTGACGACGGCGATGATGCCGGGGGCACGTGCGCCGCTCTGGAGTGGCTCGTGCGCGAGAAAGTCGGCGATTGCGCGGAAGTTGTGGCCGATGGCCTCGAGGTCGATGTCGGCGGTCGTCGAGCGGACCACGACTACTCCGGACGGCGCGACAGGTTCTCGAAGCGGGTGTGCTCGCGGAGGAACGCGAGCTGGACGGTGCCGGTGGGGCCGTTGCGCTGCTTGGCGATGATCAGCTCGGCGATGCCCTTCTCCTCTTCCTTGCAGTCCGGGTACATCTCCGGCCGGAAGATCATGAACACCACGTCGGCGTCCTGCTCGAGGGCGCCCGACTCGCGCAGGTCGGAGAGCAGCGGCCGGTGATCCGCTCGCGCTTCAGGCGCGCGGCTCAGCTGCGACAGCGCGACGACCGGCACGTTCAGTTCCTTGGCGAGGCCCTTCAAACCGCGCGAGATCGCCGCCAGCTCCAGCGTGCGGTTCTCGAAGCGGCCACGGCCGGTCATCAACTGGAGATAGTCGACAATCAGCAGGCTCAGCCCGCCGCGCTCCGCCGCCAGCCGGCGCGCCTTGGCGCGCATCTCGAGGACGCCGGTCCCCGGCGTGTCGTCGATGTAGATCGGGGCGTCGCTCAAGCGGCCGATCGCCTGTGACAGCCGGTCGTAGTCGCGCTGTCCGATCGTGCCCGTCTGCAGCCGGTGCGCGTCGATCCTCGCCACCGACGTCAGCAGGCGGATGAACAGCTGCTCCTTCGACATTTCCAGGCTGAAGAACCCGACGGTCTGGCCGCGCTCGAGGCCCGCGAACTCGGCCATGTTGAGCACGAGGCTGGTCTTCCCCATCGACGGCCGCGCCGCGACGATGATGAGGTCCGACGGCTGGAGCCCGCGGGTCATCGAGTTCACGTCGTCGAACGGCGTCTCGACGCCGGTGATGAGCTTCTTGTGCTCGAAGAGCTGCTCGATCTTCGGCAGGCTCTCGTCGACGATCTGGCGCATCGACACGAAGCCGACACGCGCGCGGTCCTCCGCGATCGAGAAGATCGTGGACTCCGCGTCGTCCAGGATGGCGTTGGGGTCGTCCTCGGCTTCCCAGGCGCGCTGCGCGATCTGGTTGCTGGCGTGGATCAGCGCGCGAAGCGTCGACTTCTCCTTGACGATGCGCGCGTAGTACTCGACGTTGGTGGATCGCGGGACGCCGTCGACGAGAGAGGCGATGTAGGCCGGGCCGCCGACGTCGTCCAGCTCGCCTGCCTGCGCGAGTGCTTCCTTGAGCGTGACGAGATCGATGGCTTCGCTGCGCTCGCCGAGGGCGATCATCTTCGCGAAGATGCGCCGGTGCGCGTCCCGGAAGAAATCGTTCGGGCCGACGAGCTCGACGGCGAAGTTGAACGCTTCGTTGTGGATCAGAATTGCGCCAAGGACCGAGCGCTCGGCTTCGAGGTTGTGCGGAAGCGCACGCTCTGCAGGCGCAACGGTCTCTGGCATGGCGGGGAAGACCGCGATACTAACACGGTTGATGATTGCGGATTGCCGATTGCGGGCTGGTTGTCGATTGCGGGTTGCGGATTGCCGGTAGGTCTTTCAACCAACAATCACCAACCGACCATCAACCATCAACCCGCAACCAACAACCCGCAACCGCGTGTCAGTCCTGCTTGACGACGGCGACCTTCAGCTGCGCGGTCACGTCGCGGTGCAGCTTGATCGGGATCGTCGTCTCGCCGAGCGCCTTCAGCGGATCGGCCAGCTGGATCTTGCGGCGATCGACGTCGAGCCCCTTCACCGACAGCGCCTCCGCGATGTCGGCGGAGGTCACCGAACCATAGAGCTGTTCGGTATCGCCGACGCGGCGGGCGATCGTCAGCTCGGTCTGCGCGATCCGCGCCGCCAGCGCCTCGGCCGTCTGCCTGCTCTTCGGCCTCGCGCGCGTCGGCGAGCTTGCGCTCGCGTTCGATCAGCTTCTTGTTCCCGTCGGTGACGGGCAGGGCCAGCTTGCGCGGCAGCAGAAAGTTGCGCGCGTAGCCGGGCGCCACCTTCACCACCTCGCCACGCTTGCCGAGGTTGTCCACGTGCTCACGAAGAATGACTTCCATGTTGTGCCTCGAATCAGACTACGGACTGCGACTACGGACTACGGACTACGTGACTGATCACGCGTGTCTCGCTGTCCGGAGTCCGACAGTCTGACGGTCTGAAGTCTGAAGTTGTCAGTCAGCCAGGTACGGCAACAGTGCCAGGACGCGGGCGCGCATGATCGCCACGCGCAGCTTCCGCTGGTGCTTCGCGCACGTGCCGGAAATCCGGCGAGGCAGCACCTTGGCGCGCTCCGGCACGAACCCGGCCAGCAGCTTGGCGTCCTTGTAGTTGATGTCGTCGATCTTGTCCGCGCAGAACTTGCAGACCTTCTTGCGGCGGAAGAGCGACCGACGCTGCCCCTGACCCGCCTTCTCCGCGCTACGTCGCGGCGCTGCCGCGACCGCGGCCGCCCGACTTCTTCGCTCCAAATGGCATGACTAAACCTCCGGCCCTTCGAGTCCGTCCATCCCGTCATCGTCGTTGCTCTGCGGCCGTTCCGACGGATCCGGACGCGGCGGCAACCCGCGCGCGACGCGCCGGCGCTCCTGGAACGTCTGGCGCCGGGTGCGCGTGCGCTCGACGACGCGCTGCTCCTCGTCCACTCGGACGATCAGCTGGCGGATGACCTGGTCGACGACCTTCAGACGGCGATCGAGCTCGCGCATGAGCTCTCCGCCGCCCTCGATCGTCTCGAGGATGTAGACGCCTTCCTTGTGGTGCTGGATTGCGTAGGCCAGCTTGCGGCGGCCCCAGTTGTCGGTCTTGACGAGCGAACCGCCCATCTTCTTGGTGGTCTGCTCGACCTGCTCGTGAATCGCCGCGATCTGTTCCTCGGTCGCGTCGGGCGTCACGATGTAGATGAGTTCGTACGTACGAGCTGCGCTCATTGCGGCTCCTTCTGGACGTTACTACCACGCGGCGTCACCGCGACGCCGCTGAACGGCCGCCGGTCGCCGCTATCGCGACGCCGGAGGCAAGGAGTCAAGGTCAGTGCTGACTGTCCTCAACATCGCCGGAGTCGTCCTCCGGCAATCCTTTCGCCGGTTCAGCGTTGAACCGGTTCATCACTGCGTCGATCCCCTCGCTGACGAACACTTCCACGGCATCGGCCGCGCGGTTCACCGCGTCGAGAATCGCCTGTCTCTCGTCGGGACTGAACCGGCCGAGCACGTGGCCCGCCAGATCCCGTCCCGGTTCTCCCCCGCCGACGCCGACCCGCAGCCTCGGGAACTGATCGGTCCCCAGCTGCTCGGTCACCGACCTGAACCCGTTGTGCCCGCCGGCCGATCCGCCGCGCCGCGCGCGCAGCCGTCCCAGCGGCAGGTTCACGTCGTCGGCGACCACCAGCAGGTCGGCGACCTCCACCTTGTGGAAGTGCGCCAGGGCCTGCACCGCCTGGCCGCTCAGGTTCATGAACGTGAGCGGCTTGGCGAGGATGATCGGCGTGGTGCCGTACGTCCGGCCCACCAGCGCGCCGAAGGCCTCGCGATCGCACTCGACGCCGGCGCGCCGCGCGATCTCGTCGATCACCTGGAAACCGACGTTGTGCCGCGTGTCGCGGTACTTCGTGCCGGGGTTTCCGAGTCCGACGACCAGCTTCAGCTCTTCGCCTCGTCCTTCTCGACCTTGCCCTTCTTGATGACTTCGGGCTCGGCCGGCGTCGTCGGCGTCGCCGCCGCCGCGGTTGCATCGGCCGCCGGGGCTTCCTCGACCTTGATGGCGACCACGTGCACGAGCATCGTGTCGGGCTCGCTGATCGGCGTCCACTTCTGGCCCGACGCGACGTCGCGCAGGCGGATGCCCTGGTTCATCACGAGCTCGGTGACGTCGATCTCGATGTTCTCGGGGATGTCCGCCGGCAGACACTCGACCTCGACCTCGCGCGTGACGAAGTCGAGCACGCCGCCCTGCTGCTTCACGCCCCTGGCCTCGCCCTTGACGTGGATCGGCACCGTGACGGTCAGCTTGCGATCCATCGCGACGCGGTAGAAGTCCGCGTGCAGCAGCGCGTGCGAGACCGGGTGCAGCAGGAAGTCCTTCACGAGCACCGGCGTCGTCTTGCCCTCGAACTCGAGGCCGATGATCGTGTTCTGCGCCCGATTCCGAGTGCAGGATCTTCGAGAGCGACTTCGGGTCGACGGTCACGGGCACCGCGACGTCCTTGCCGCCGCCGGTCACCGGTCCGTACACGACCGCCGGAAGGCGGCCCGCCGCGCGGTGACGCCGCGCCTGGTTCTTGCCCTTGTCTTCCCGCTTCGTCGCCGTCAGATTCACAGCCATGATGTCTACCTCGCCCCTCTCGCCGGGCTCATCGCCCCGCTACCAAGGCACCGAACAACCGGTTGACCGGTGCACTCGGTTCGATCGGTTTAACCGGTCAAACCGACCCGACTAAACCGAAAGAACCGGCCAACCTGCTAGACCCGGCTCTCACACGAACAACGAAGAAACCGACGTCTCCTCGTGAATGCTCCGAATCGCCTGCCCCAGCAGCCGCGCCACCGAGAGCACGTGGATCTTTCCGCACTGTGCCTTCTCGGGCGTCATCGGGATCGTGTTGGTCACGATCAGCTGCTCGAGATCCGATTTCTCGATCCGCTCGAGCGCCGGACCCGAGAGCACGCCGTGGACCGCGCATCCCAGCACACGGGCCGCGCCTGCCTTCTTCAGCGCCGAGGCCGCCTTCACGATCGTGCCGGCCGTGTCGATGATGTCGTCCTGGATGATGCAGGTCCGGCCCGCCACGTCGCCGATCACGTTCATCACTTCCGCCGCGCCGTCGTCCGAGCGCCGCTTGTCGACGACCGCCAGTTCCGCGCCGAGGCGCTTGGCGTAGGCCCGCGCCCGCTCGGCGCCTCCCGCATCAGGCGCCACGATCGTCAGGTCCGGATAATCCAGCCGCGCCAGGTGCTCGATGATGACCGGCGCCGCGAACAGGTGATCCACCGGGATGTCGAAGAACCCCTGGATCTGCGCCTTGTGCAGGTCCATGGTCAGCACCCGGTTGGTGCCCGCCGCGCCGAGCAGGTTCGCCACCAGCTTGGCTGAAATCGGCACGCGCGGCTTGTCCTTGCGGTCTTGCCGGGCGTAGCCGTAATACGGAATCACCGCCGTGATGCGCGCCGCCGACGAGCGGCGGAACGCATCGATCATGATCATCAGCTCCATGAGGGCCTGATCGACGGACCCTCCTGGCGTCTGGCACGTGGGCTGGACGATGAAGACGTCGGTGCCACGGATGTTCTCGTCGATCTGGAACGAGACTTCCGTGTCAGCGAAACGCCTGAGACGTGCCTGCCCTTCCGAGATGCCGAGGTAATCGGCGATCTCGCGCGCCAGTTGCGGATGCGCGCTTCCGTGGAAGATCTTCAGATCGCCGAACCCGGTCGGCATCAATCGAGTCCCCGTGACTGGCGCACGCGTGCCTCCGCCGGTTGCGTCAGCCTCGGACTGCTCATCCTCCGGCTGCATAAGTGGTTGGGGCGGAAGGATTCGAACCTTCGAATACGGGATTCAAAGTCCCGCGCCTTACCGCTTGGCCACGCCCCATTGAACCAGTCGAGAGCCGACTCCGGACTGCGGATTCCGGACTCCGGGTAAAACCAGACCCTCTGGAGCGGCCCAACCGCGGCCGTGCAAAACGTTGATTTTATACGACCAGCCGGCCCCGGGCAAGCGTGCGGGTCGAAACGCCGGCCCACCCGGCCGCCTTGACGGCGGAACAGGCGCGCTCCGCTTTCGCCTTCGATTCGAACAGTCCGAACACCGCCGACCCGCTGCCGGACATCTGGGCGATGCGCGCGCCGCAAGAGGCCAGGGTGCGCCGGATCTTCCTGATCTCGGGCCGGTGAGCCTCGACGGGCCCTTCCAGGTCGTTTCCGGACGCCTCGAGACGCTCCGGATCCCATCCTCCGGCGTGCCCGTTCCTGTTCAGCGCCGCCCGCGCGGCGGGCGTGAAATTCCGTGAACCAGCGGTAGGCGTCCACGGTCGACACGCCATGGCCGGGCCACGCCACGACGACATGATGCGGGGACAGATCGGCGAGCGGGTAAATCTCGTCGCCGCGCCCGAGCCCCAGCGCCGTGCCTCCCGTCAGGAAGAACGCGACGTCGGCGCCAAGCGGCCTGGCCACCGACGCCAGTTCTGCTCGCAGAAGACGGAAACCCCAGAGGCGATTCAGCGCCACCAGCGTGGCGGCGGCATCCGAGCTCCCGCCGCCGAGGCCCGCCTGGGCCGGAATCCGCTTCACGATCGCGATGCGCGCGCCGGCCGGCTCGCGGCGCGAGCCGGCAGCACGCCACAACGCGTCAGCGGCGCGCCACGCGAGGTTCGAGTGGTCGAGCGGCATCTTCGAGGCGTCGCCCGCGATGACGATCGGGCCCTGCACGCGCGACACGACCACCGTGTCGTGCCAGGTCAGCGCCTGAAAGATGGTGCGGAGCTCGTGATAGCCGTCGGCGCGACGGCCGAGAATCCGGAGGTCGAGATTGATCTTGGCGCGCGCGCGAACGGTCACCCGCGTCGGATTTTTCATGAGCTACTGCGCGCCTCCGCTCGTGTCGCGCAGCGGTCCCGATCGCCGCAGCTCGTCGAGGGTGATCGGCGTCGCGTCCGCCGGCACGTCCACGGTGAACGCCCGATCGCCCAGCGTCACGTTGGTCTCGACCTGGCCGATCGACACGCCGACGTCGAGCGCGGCGCGATCGGCAGCCGCCGCGCGGCGAATGCGAATCCGTCCTGGCTGCACGCCGGCGTGATCCGCGAACTCCACCGACAGCCCGTCGTGCTCGGTCTGCACGAGCCGCCAGCGATCGGTCTTGCGGAACCACGCGGTGCGCTCTGCGCCGCCGATCTGCGCCCAGTCGCCGCCGAACGACTGGCCCGTGGCCCCGTCAAAGGCGGCCGCGGGACATCCTTCGAGCCACGCGGCGAGATCGTCGGGCGTCGCCGAGAACCCCGCCAGCGCCTCGATGATATCGGCGGCGGAGGTGTCGCGGAGGACGCGCGCGTCGCGCGGGAGCCAGAGGGTCGTGTCGTCGCCGGTGCCGGCCACCACGAAGTACGGCGCGCCGAACGGCGCGACGGCTTCGAGGCGAACGTGCGCGGGCTGGGCGAACCCCGCTTGCAGGTGTCCGCGCAACTTCGTGGACCCCGCCCGCCCAGACAGGCCGAGCTCCGCGGTGATCGAGTGCACGCCGGCGCAATGTCCGATGGCGTCCCGGAGCACGGCCTGCGTGTCAGCCAACGGTGTGGAGGGACCGGACGGCAGCTTCAGCGCCGGCGGCGGCCCGCACGTGGCGGCGCTTGCGGCCAGCACGATGGCCGCCAGGAGTCGCGCGCGGGTCCGCACCGAGCTCAGCGCCCCTTCGCGATCTTTTTCTCGATCGCCTTGACGTCAACTTCTTCGCGGTCGCCGTCGAGCGCGCGCTGCCACGCTGCGACGGCGTCCGGGCGCCGGCCCTGGGCCCAGAGCACATCGCCCAGGTGATCCTGGACGACGGAGTTCGACGGCAGCTGCGCCGCGGCGCGCTTCAGCAGCGGTTCGGCTTCGTCGTACTTCTTCTGCTGCACGAGCGCCCAGCCGAGGCTGTCCAGGTACGAGCCGTTGTCCGGATCGACCTTCAGCGCCTGCTGGACGAGCGACACGGCTTCATCCAGGCGACCCGTGTGCTCGGCGAGCATGTAGCCGAGATAGTTGAGTGTCGGCGCGTGATCCGGATCCTTCGCAAGCGCCGAGCGGAACGCGGCCTCGGCGCCCGTGTAGTCCTTGCGCTTCTCGAGCAGCGCGCCCTGCTGGAAGGGCACGCGAACGTCGCCCGGAAACTTGTCGGCCACCTTCTTCAGCGTGCCGTCGGCTTCCGCGGTGCGCCCGGCGTCCTCGAGCGACTGCACGAACGCCAGCTGCACGCCAAGATCGGTCGGTCGCGCCGCCGCAAGGTCGCGCATCAGCGTGACGGCGCGATCCTTCTTCCCGCCCAGCGTCAGCGCGCGTGCTTCGAGCTCCGTGTAGCGCGGCTCATCGGGCTGCGCCAGCCGCGCCCCTCGCGCGATATCGGCGGCCTCGTCGTACTTCTTGGCCGCGATGTAGGCCTGCGCCAGCGACGTGTCGAAGCTGTGGCCCGGCGCGAGCTCTCGAGCGCGAGTGAACGTCTTGATGGCCGCGTCGGCCCGGCCGGCCTGCAGCTGCGCGAAGCCGAGATGCGCGAGCAGCGTCAGCAGATCGCGCCCGGTGCCCTGCCGCCCGGCCGTGTCGAGCCGCGCGACGGCCGGACCAGGGTATCGGCGGCCTTGTCATAGCGGCGCTGATCCTCGTACACCTGCGCAAGCGCGAAGGCCCCGCTCGATCCGTCGGGGTCGAGGGCGACCAGGCGCTTCGCGGCGGTTTCGGCCGCGGAGTAATCGTGCCGCTTCCGCTCGGCGACCGAGAGGAGGTACAGCGGACGCGCCTCGGTCGGAGCCGCGCGATTGGCCTCCACGAGCAGGTCCCTCGCCTTGGTCGCCTGCGTGTCGTCGCCCGCCTGCAGCAACGCCGCGGCCCACTTCGTCTTGACCTCGACGCTGCCGGGATTGAAGCCGGAGAGCCGCTCGTATGTCGCGGCCGCCTTGTCCCAGTTCTGCTGCGTCTCGTACAGCCCCGCGAGCGTCTGGAGCAGCCGTGGATTGCCTGCGGCGCCAGCTTCGAGCGCGTCCGTCGCACGCTCGGCGTGCCCGAGCGAGGTCTCGACGTGCGCGAGCAGCACGTACGCCTCGCCGGCGTCGGGCTCATATTCGATCACGCGCCGGAGCAGATCGGCGGCCTTCTGGTCCTGATCGCTCTGGATGTAAAGGCGCGCGAGCGCGAGGTCGAGCCCGGCATCGCGATCGGTGCCGTCGGCGCGATGGGCCTTCTCGAGATGCTCGACGGCCTTGCGGACGTTTTCAGCGGAGTCCGCGGGTGTCTTGCCCGCCTCGTCTGGCTCGGCCAGCGACGCGTAGATGCTGCCGAGCACGCGATGCGCGTCGACATCGGCCGGGTTGAGCTTCAACGCGGCATCAGCGGCGCCGGTGGCGTCCTTGATACGCCCCTGCCTCGCGTAGAGACCGGCCAGCTCGGCAGGAATCGCCGACGACGTCGGGTCGAGCGTGGCGGCGCGCTGATACGCCGCGACCGCCTTGTCGATCTGGCCGTCGCCCTCGAGATGGCGGCCGAGCAGGAACTGGTAGTACGCCTCGGCCGCCGAGCCAGCGGGTGACGTTGACGCCGCGGGCGTTGTCGGCAGGCGTCTGACCAAACGCTGCGGGGCCGCACGCGGCGAGGGAAAGAATGAGTACGGCGCGACGACTGGAAATAAGGAGAACAGACACTTCGGGATCGATTGTTTCACGAGACCGCCGGATGTGTCAGCCCGAGGCCCAGGCGCTCGTCGCGCGCGCGACCGCAGGGCTGAAGCCCTGCCCCACAGAGCAGGGCTGAAGCCCTGCCCCACAACAGAGCTGCGCTATAGTGGCGAACGGAGGAGGTGCCATGCCCGTTGACCCGGAGCTGCTGGCCATCCTGGCGTGTCCGGAGTGCAAGACACCGGTGACGCCCGTGAAGGATGGAGCGGCCCTCAAGTGTGAGCGCTGCAAGCGCGTTTACCCCGTCAAGGACGACATCCCGGTGATGCTGCTGGACGAGGCCACCATCGAGCCGTAGTCCGGGCGCGATGAACATCCTGCTCATCCGGCTGCGGATGATCGGCGACGTGGTGTTCACGACGCCGGCCATCCGCGCGCTCCGCCGCCGGTTTCCCGAAGCCCGCCTCACCTATCTGGTCGAGCACGCCGCGGCGCCCGTCGTCGCCGGCAACCCGCATATCGACGAGGTCATCGCCGTGCCGCTGACGAGCGGCGTCGCCCGCGTGCGCGACGACTGGCGCATCGGCCGCGACCTGCGACGCCGGCGCTTCGATCTCGTGATCGATTTCCACGGCGGGCCGCGCGGCTCGTGGCTGTCGTGGCTGACGCGCGCGCCCGAGCGTCTGGGCTACACGGTGATCGGCCGCAGCTGGATGTACACGCGGGCGATCGAGCGGCCGCGGCAATTGCGTCCGCGGCACTCGGTGGAGAACCAGTGGGACCTGCTCGCCGCGCTCGGCATACCGGCACCGGACCGCGCGCAGGACGCCGTCGAGATGGCGGTCGATCCTGCGGCGACACAGTCGGTGGATGCGCGCCTTGCGGCGGCAGGTCTCGCGACCGAACCCGCCATCGTGGTCATCCACGTGAGCGCCGGCAACCCGTTCCGCCGATGGCCGATCGATCGCTTCGCCGATCTCGCCGCGCGACTCGTCGTCGCGGATCCAGGCCGCGTGGTCGTGCTCACGTCGGGTCCATCGGAATCGGGAGCCGCCGACGCCGTCGGGGTGGCCGCGCGCGGCGCGCTTCCGCCGGCGCTGGCATCGCGCATCGCGCGCTGCGGCGAGTTCGATCTCGCCGAGCTGCGCGCGCTCGTCGATCGCGCCGTGCTCTTCATCGGCGGAGACAGCGGCCCGATGCACATCGCCGGCACGACGCGGACGCCGGTTGTCGGACTTTACGGTCCGACGCTGCCGGTCCGCTCGGAGCCGTGGCGCGACCCGGCCATTCCGTCCGAGGCCGTCGAGCTCACGACGCTTTCCTGCCGTCCATGCGACCAGCGCAATTGTGTGCACGGCGATTACCGCTGCCTGACGACCCTGCCGGCGGACAGCGTGGTGGCGGCCGCCGAGCGGGCGCTCGCGACCGGCAGGGGCGGATCGACATCCGGGCGTGACCGCGGGGGCCCGCGCGTGGCACACTTCAAAACGACGGCATGACGACGTTGACCCTGGTGGCGGGCGCACCGCCACGCGATCGGCTCGAGTGGACGGCGGTCGCCGGACTGCTCGGCTTCGTGGCCGCGTTGCAGCTCTCGATTGCGGCCGCCGGGATCTGCCTGGCTGTCACGCTCGCCTGCTGGGTCGGCACGCTGGTGCTCGGACACGAGCGCTGGGATGCGCCGCGCTTCTTCTGGCCGCTGCTGGCCTACGCGGCGTGGACGCTGGTCTCGGCGGCCTTCTCGCCCGACCCGCGAACGAGCTTCACCGACTCGAAGCAGCTGGTGCTCTTCCTGCTGGTGCCGGCCGCGTATCAGCTCGCGCGCGGCAATCGCGCGCTGACGGTCTTCAACGTCATCATCACCGTCGGCGCCGCCAGCGCGATTCTCGGCATCGTGCAGTACGGCCTGCTGAATTACGACCATCTGGGCCAGCGCCCGCAGGGCACGCTCGGCCACTACATGACGTACTCGGGCCTGCTGGTGCTCGTGATCTGCGCCGCCGTCGCGCGGCTGCTCTTCGACGTGCGCCACAGCACCTGGGCGGCGATCGTGATGCCGGCGCTGGCGGTCGCCATCGCGCTGACGTTCACGCGCAGCGCGTGGGTCGGCGTCACGGTGGCCGTGACGCTGCTGCTGGTCCTGAAGAACCTGAAGCTGCTCGGCGATCCTGCCCGTCGTCGCGGCGCTCTTCTTCGTGATGGCGCCGGAGCGAATCGCCAGCCGCTTCTATTCCATTTTCGACCTGCACGACCCCACGAGCCGCGATCGCGTGGCGATGCTGCGCGAGGGACGCGCGATGATCGAGGATCATCCGCTGACCGGCGTCGGCCCGAACATGGTCCAGCGCCTCTACGCGCAGTATCGCGATCCGGAAGCCGTCGAGAAGGTGAACCCGCATCTCCACAACGTGCCGATGCAGATCGCCGCCGAGCGCGGCCTGCCGGCGCTCGCCATCTGGACCGTGTTCCTCGCCATCGCGGGCACGGACCTCTGGAAGAAGCTGAAGACGAGCCGCCACCGGTTCCTGGCGGCCGGCGGGCTCGCGGCCATCGCCGGGATGCTCGCCGCGGGGCTCTTCGAGTACAACTTCGGCGACTCCGAGTTCCTGATGCTCTTCCTCGTGATGATCACGCTCCCCTTCGCTGCCGACCGGACCGATCTGCCGTGACCGTGCCGACGCTCGCCGCGCCCGATCGCGCGCGCGCCGGTGACATCGCCCGCCGGTTTTCCTCTGCGCGCGTCCTCGTCGTCGGGGACGTGATGCTCGATCAGTTCCTGATTGGCCGGGTCAGCCGGATCTCGCCGGAAGCGCCGGTGCCCATCGTCCAGTTCGAGCGCGAGGAGAACCGCATCGGGGGCGCCGCCAACGTCGCGCACAACATCGCCGCGCTCGGCGGAGCGGTGGATCTGGTCGGCCTCGTCGGGCGCGACACGGCGGCGGCGATCCTCGCGCGCGAGCTCGCAGCGCAGGAGATCCCGACCGCGGGACTCGTCGACGATCCCTCGCGTCCCACCACGATGAAGGTGCGCGTCGTCACGGATCGGCATCAGCAGGTGGCGCGCGTGGACTACGAGCGCGACGAGGAAGCGAGCGAAGAGGTCGAAGCGGCGCTCGTCGAGCGCGCGAAATCGCTCGCGTCCGGCGCAGGCGCGATCGTCGTGTCGGACTATCTGAAAGGGGCGGTGACGCGACGGCTGGTCGCGTCGCTCGTCGCCGTCGCGGACCAGCGCGGGATTCCCGTGCTGGTCGATCCGAAGATCCCCCACCTCGACTACTACGGCCACGCCACTCTCGTCACCCCGAACAACCACGAGGCGGAGGCGGCGACACATCTGCGGATTCGAACGAACGCAGACGTGAGCCGGGCGGCCGCCGCGTTCCGCGAGCGAGCCGGATGCAAAGGGGTGCTGATCACGCGAGGTGAGCAGGGGATGTGGTTGCTCGCCGACGGGGTCGAAGGCGCGCTCGGCGCCACCGCGCGCGAAGTCGCGGACGTCACCGGCGCCGGCGACACGGTGATCGCCACGCTCGCGCTCGCGCTGGCCGCCGGCGCGTCGACGGCGGAAGCCGCCTACCTCGCCAACGTCGCCGCTGGCATCGTCGTCGGCAAGTTCGGGCCGGCGACCGCAAGCGCCACCGAACTCCTCGCCAGCTCTCGCTCTCGCGGGCCACTGAGCCTCGAGAAATTCAGCCACAGAGACACAGAGAGCACAGAGATTCTGGGGCGCGGCCACAGAGCGTCCTCTGTGCCTCTGTGGCCCAAAAATCTCTGTGCTCCTGTGCCTCTGTGGCGTCCATCGCGTCTCTGGCTAGCCGAGCGCGAGCCGCGAGAGAAACAGCGCCAGCCACCACGCCACCGGGCCCCAGGGCCAGAACACCATCGAGCCGTTCCGACAGGCGCTTGACGCCCTCCCACCGTTCCACGGCGACGACGGTCCCACCCGCGCCGGCCAGGTAGAACGCCGGGAACATGTAGCGATCGGCCTTGCTGTCGTTCAGCGCGAGCAGCAGCACGGTAACGAGCACGCCGCCGAGACAGAAGCGCAGCCACGCGCGCTGCGCTGGATCGGAGTCCTTCGACGAAACTTCCCCATCGCGAGGAACACGCTCCATGGAGCGGCGTACCAGATCACGCGGCCGACGTACCAAATCGCGTTCCACGCCTTGTTGATCGGGAACGGCAGGTGGCTGCCTTGCAGGCGGCTTCGCCGAAGCTGCACGCCGACGTAGTAGTCGAAAAACGACAGGCCTGTCGCGGCGACGTAGGCATGCTCGTACGCGAGCGCGCTGGCCGAGCGTGACGAGGCCCAGCAGCGCGATCCCGATCCAGCCGCGAATGTTCCTGCCGCCCTCGCGCGGCGGGACGACGAGCAGCCAGACGGCGGCCAGCGCCGGACCGAGACCGGCGAAGACCCCCTTCACGAACAGCGCGTAGAGGAAGCCGCCGAGCGCGACGAAGAACCACGGCCAGCGATACCGCATCCGCTCGATGCCGTAGACGGCGACGAAGATTCCGGCCATCAACGGGTACTCGTGGTTCGCGCGGATGCGGAAGACGAACGCAATCGGCAGAAGCTGCAGCGTCCAGAGGGGCAGGCGCGCCGTGGCCGGCGGCAGCAGTCGCGCCGCGAGCGCGACGACGACCAGCAGCGTCACGACCTGCGTGACGAGATTGACGACGAAGGATGCCTCTTCGCCGGGAATGCCGAGCCTCGTCAGCGCGGCGGGCCCGACGAACGCGCCCGCCGGATGCTCGCGAAACGGGCCCTGATTGTTCCAGCCGCCCCACCACTGCGGGGCAATCCAGGTGCTGGCGGGCTGTTCGGCCAGGCGCGACGCGATGATGACGTAGAGCGCCGAGTCAGGGTCGCGAGTACGGAAGTGGGTCGCGACGAGAAGCGCGGTGGCGACGGCAAGCGCCGCGCACCACGCCAGCACGAGAGCGGAAAACGAGCGGGCGGACGAAGACACGCCCGCTCAGTCTAGAACGAGATGAAAAATGAAGAATGAAGAATGAAGAATGAGAGAAACGGCGCCGCTAGGCCGGAACCAGCCGATCGAACGTGTCCGCCGGCAGGTCGGCCATGGTGGGGGTGACGACATCGGCGTCGAGCGTCCCGTGAGGACCGGTGATGCCGATCGTCCGCATGCCGCCACGACGGCCCGCCTCGACACCCACGGCCGCGTCCTCGACGACGACGGAGCGAGCGGGTGGGACGCCGAGTTTCTCCGCGGCGCGCAGGAAGACGTCAGGCGCCGGCTTGCCGTGTGGGACTTCCTCGGCCGACACCGTCGCCTGCAGGAGTCCTTCGAGGTCGAGCACTTCGAGGAGCACGTGGATGTTCGCGGGAGGCGCCGACGAGGCCACCGCCTGCTGCCAGCCCGCATCCGCCAGCCGCGTGAGCCAATCGCCGACACCAGGCAGCAGCGCGATGCCGTCTCGTCGCACGAGCGCGCGGTAGCGCTCCTCTTTCAGCTCGCCGACACGGCGCATCTCGTCGGGCGACATCGCCGTCGAAGTAGCGCTTGAGGATGCGATCGTTGCGCGATCCGAACCAGCCCGCGAAGTCGTCACGCGTCAGCTCGACGGCAAGCTCCCCGAGCGTCTCGTGCCACGTAATCCAGTGGTACTCCGCCGAATCGATCAACGTGCCGTCCATGTCCCAGAGGACGGCTCTGAAGGCTCTGCTCATCAGCACGTTAGACCTGCGCACCCTACGCACCTGGCGTGTCAGTGCCTGAAATGCCTGCGTCCCGTGAACACCATCGCGATGCCGTGCTCGTCGGCCGCGGCGATGACTTCCGCGTCGCGCATCGATCCGCCGGGCTGCACGACGGCCGTCGCGCCAGCGGCGACGACGGCATCGAGGCCGTCGCGGAACGGGAAGAACGCGTCCGACGCGACGACGGATCCGGCGAGGATGTTGCGATCGGGCATGGACGTGTGCGCCTTCATGACGGCGGTCTTCACGGCGTCGACGCGGCTCATCTGCCCGGCGCCCACCGCCAGCGTCTGGTGATCGCTCGTGAAAATCACCGTATTCGACTTCACGTGCGCGCAGACGCGCCAGGCGAATCGCAGCGCGCGCCATTCGGATTCGGTGGGCTGGCGCTTGGTCACGACCTTCAGCTCGTCCGGCGCGTCGCCCGGCCACGGATGACGTCCTTCCGGAACGGTATCGCGCTGCTGCACGAGCACCGCGCCGAGGATCGAACGCAGCTCGGGCGCGGTCGCCGCCTCGAGCGCCGCGAAGTCGACGACGACCACCCGCATGTTCTGTTTCTTCGCGAGCACCGCGCGCGCCGCGTCTTCCAGGCCGGGCGCGATGACGGCCTCGATGAACGTGGACGTGATCGCCGTGGCGGTGTCCACGTCGATCGGACGATTCAGCCCGACGATGCCGCCGAACGCGGCGAGCGCGTCGGCTTCGCGGGCGCGCACGTAGGCGTCGGCCGCAGATGTCCCCGTCGCCGCGCCGCAGGGATTGGTGTGCTTGATCACCGCGGCCGCCGGCTCGGTGAACTCGAGCACGATGCGGGCCGCCGAGTCGAGATCGAGCAGGTTCGTGAACGAGAGCTCCTTGCCCTGCAGCACCTGCACGGCGCCGAAGCCTTCGCGTCCACGCGCGTACCAGGCCGCCTTCTGGTGCGGGTTCTCGCCGTAGCGGAGGTCGCGCACCTTCGGCAGATCGAGCACGAGCCTCGGCGGCAGCGACGACTCTCCGGGCGCCGGCCGGGTGAACTGGCCGCCGGAGGACTCAACCACGCCGAGCGTCGTCGCGATGGCGGTGTCGTACGACGCGGTATGCGCGAAGGCCTTCCGGGCGAGCTCGAACCGGAACGCGGCGTCTGGCCCGCCGGTGGCGTCGAGCGCCGCGAGCACGCCGTCGTAGTCCGCCGGGTCGACGACGACGAGCACGTCGCGAAAATTCTTCGCGGCCGCGCGCACCATGCTCGGCCCGCCGATGTCGATCTGCTCGATGAGGTCGTCGAACGCGACGTCGGCCCGCGCCGCGGTCTTCACGAACGGGTAGAGGTTGACGACGACGAGATCGATGAGGCCGATGCCATGGGCCGTCGCGGCGTCGAGGTCGTCCTGATGGCTGCGCCTGGCGAGGATGCCGCCGTGCACGAGCGGATGCAGCGTCTTGACGCGGCCATCCATCATTTCGGGGAAGCGCGTGATGTCCGAGACGTTCGTCACGGGCAGCCCGGCGTCGGCGATGGCCTTGGCGGTGCCTCCCGTGGAGACCAGTTCGAAGCCTCGGCTCTGCAGCCCGGCGGCCAGGGCCGTCAGGCCGGTTTTGTCGGAAACGCTTAAGAGGGCTCGTCGCATGGGGGTTCTGGAAAGGACGTACTACCGCACCGTGACTTCTATGTAACTATCACGCTCTAAGCAAGTTGAGCGCGCCATTGCACACCGCTTCAATTCTAGCCCAGCCATCCGCGTATAACTGTCAGATATACATAAAGATAGGTTGACAAAATCATCTGTGGCTGACATCATGCTTGGCGGGATGCCCGAGCGGGCTTTGGCATTCCAGGGGGCCGCGACTGGCGGTCCTTTTTTTTGCCTCAGCCGGAACACGGTTCTGGGGTTGGTAGGACGTAGGCGTCCGGCCGCCAATTTGGCCGGTCGCAGAACTGCAAGTAGGAAGAGAACGATGCGCATCACAGGCAAGGTCAAGTGGTTCAACAACGCCAAGGGTTACGGCTTCATCGAGCGCGAAGGCGGCAGCGACGTCTTCGTCCACTACTCGGCCATCTCCGGCGCCGGTTTCCGGTCGCTCGAGGAAGGTCAGGCGGTGGAGTTCGAGATTGTTGACGGTCCCAAGGGCCCGCAGGCCGGCAACGTCACCAAGGCCTGAAACGCTTCCGAGCTGGCGCCCGGGCTCGCCGGGCGCCAGCGCAGTTCCCTCCCGCTACTCCGTCGCCCCCTTCAATCCCCGCGCAGTAAAGTTTACCTTGCCGTCCTTGACGGCCACACGGAAGGCGACTTCCGGGCTGCCGCTCTGCTTGAGCCGCTTGACCTGCTCCTTCACGAGGTCGGCAAACTTGTGGAACGGCACGGCATCCTCTCCAGCCTCGCGTCTCGCGTCAGCCAGTCGTTCGTACAGCTCGTGCAGCTTGTCCATCTCGCGCGTCGGGTCGTGAAACGCGGCGACGTGGAGGATTCGATCCTGCGGGCCTTTCTCCTTCGCAGCGCTCTCGACCGCGGCCGGACGCTGCGCGAACGGCCCCGGGCGGCCTTCCTCACGGGCGCGCAGGCCGCGCTCCCACAAATCGAGGAAGGTCTGGAACCTCGACTGCAGCGTCACGAAGCGGAACCGATCGGCCGTGTTCCGCATGTGCAGCCGATCGATTCGACGCATCGAGGCCGTGACGCGCGCACGCGTCTCCACGGGGGGACGCGGCAGCCGGCCGGCGAAGTACATGTTGTATTCGGCTTCGAGCTGACGCAGGTCGGCCTCGAGCCCCTTCAGCTCACGCTCGGTCTCGGTCGCTTCGGGCACTAGCGCAGCAGGAACCACACGAGCGGCAGCCACAGCTCGCGGGCGTAAGGCACGGGCCGTCCGTCGACGAGCACCTCGCACGCGTCGAAGCGTCCGACGATGTGGAAGAGGGAGCGCAGCTGGGCCGCGTCGGCGGAATGAAACGTGGCGCGGTGGCGACGATCGTCGCCCTGGCCGATCTCGCGGTAGTCACGCGAGGCCTTCGCGAGCGCGACGGCGTCGGCGTAGTCGGGCGCGTCGAACGGCGGAAACTGCAGCGAGATCGAAAACGGCCCCGGCGGCGCCCCGAAGAGCGCGGCGTGCAAGTCCGGATCGAGCGCCGCGAGCTCCTGGGCGGACGGCTCCTCGGCGAGCTCGGCGTACGGCCAGAAGCGCTCGAGCGGACGCGTCGCCGGCGTCTCGGCGATCGGCGCGCCGGGGCGTGAAGTCGGATCCGTTGGCTGAGACACGGTGACCAGTGGCGCGCGCGAACGCGCGACGCCAGACACGCGATGGTATCCTGACGCCTCGCCGCCTCGCAAGCATGCCCGACTACCGCGTCATTCCCTCGATCGAGGAGCTTCGTCAGCGGCCGGCGATCGCCGCGCTCGTCCCCGTGTACGGCCACGAGGCCGTCATTGCGGCCCTGCGCGAGGCGACTGGCGTGCTGCGCACCGCCCTGTCCGACGGCCCGGCGGGCGGCGTTTCTGCCGATGCCGCGGCCGCGCGAATCGAGCGCGACGCGGTGCGATGGCTCGCCGCGGCGTATCAGCCGTCGCTGCGGCGCGTCTTCAACGCCACCGGCGTCATCGTGCACACGAATCTCGGACGCGCGCCGCTCGCCGACGCCGCGCTCGACCGCGTGCGCGCGCTCGGCGGCGGCTATACGAACCTCGAATACGACCTGCGCGCGGGCGCGCGGGGACGCCGCGACGTCCACGCCGAAGCGCTGCTGGTCCGCCTCACCGGCGCCGAATCGGCGGTCGTCGTCAACAACTGCGCCGGCGCGATGCTGCTCGTGCTGGCCGCGCTCGCCCGCGGGCGCGAGGTCGTCGTCTCGCGCGGCGAGCTCGTGGAGATCGGCGGCGGGTTCCGCGTGCCAGACGTGATGGCGCAGTCGGGCGCGACGCTGCGCGAGGTCGGGACGACGAATCGAGCGCGCGCGTCGGACTACGCGCTGGCGATCGGCGATCGAACCGCCGCGATCCTGCGCGTGCATCCGTCCAATTTCACCATGGAGGGATTCACCGAGCGCGCATCGCTCGAGGAGCTCGTCGCGCTGGGACGCAAGTTCCAGATTCCGGTGATTGAAGACCTGGGGAGCGGACTCGTCACGCTCGGCACTGGAGCTCGAGCCGCTCCCTGATGCCCTGCGCGCCGAGCCGTCCGTGCAGGCCACCGTCGCCGCCGGCGTGGACGTCGTCTGCTTCAGCGGCGACAAGCTGCTCGGCGGCCCGCAGGCCGGCATCATCGTCGGACGCGCGGATCTCCTGGCGCGCGTGCGAGCGCATCCGCTGATGCGCGCGCTGCGCGTCGACAAGCTGACGTACGCCGCGCTCGAGGCGACGCTCGTCGAGCATCTGGCGGGGCGCGCGACAGAAACGATCCCGGCGATTCGCATGGCGACCATGCCGGTCGAGGCGATTGCCGTGCGGGCGGAGACGCTGGCCGCGACGCTGCGGCGTCAGGGCCTGCGCGCGGAAGTCATCGACGGAGTGTCCACGATCGGCGGCGGCAGCGCGTCGGGAAGCGCGCTGCCCACTCGTCTCGTCGCGCTCTCAATGGAGGGACTGTCCGCCGACGCGCTCGAGTCGCGCCTGCGCGCGCTCGATCCGCCCGTCGTCGCGCGGATTCAGGACGACCGCGTCGTCCTCGATCTGCGGACGATCGCGCCGTCCGAAGACGAAGCGCTCGGACGCACGCTGGCCGAAGTCGTCCCCAATCCGTAGCGCAGGCCAGGTGCGTTCACCGCGGTCCGATGCGTTCGTACGTCGCCCTGACGGTACGGTCGGTTGCCTGAGGCCGGCCGACGATGCTACCGTCGTCGGCCTCTGAGCTGGAACCGAATTCGCAGCAACTACCTCTCGCCGGTCACGACGTTGATCGGCGGGGGCCGTCCACATGAACGTCGCGGAACTCGCCAGACGCGTTGAAATGCTCGAAGAAACCGTCGAGTCGCTGAAGCGCCTGCCCGATCGCGTCGGGGCGCTCGAGGTCCGTGTCGACTCGCTGGCGTCGCAGGTTCTGCAACTCCGGACCGAGATGCGCGATGGATTTTCTGCCATCGAAGGCCGGATGGCCACGAGATGGTGACGAGCCTTCGCGCGGATGGCCACCAAGGACGACCTCGCGCAACTGGACCGGAGGCGAGCTCCGCGAAGAGATGTCGAGCGCAGTGCGTGAAATGGCGGGGTTCATCCTCGCCACGGAGCGGCGGCTCCTGGAACGAATCCCGGTTCTGGTCGAGGACGTCCTGTCGCGGATCGCGATCAGAAACGAAGGGAACCCCGGAACGCCCTGAATCAGAAGATCGTGCTGACGGACGCGGCGGCGAGATCGATGACGCGCGTCGGCAGGATGCCCAGGTAGAAGATCGCGATCGTCGAGGCGACCAGCGCCAGGAACGGCACCATCCCGACGACGGGCCTGGGCTGCGCCTCGGTCGGCTCGGCCATGTACATCATCACGACGACGCGCAGGTAGAAGAAGACCGACACGACGCTCGAGAGCATGCCGACGATCGCGAGATCGTAGTGCCCCGCACGAACGCGCGGCGCTGAAGATGTACCACTTGCTGACGAAGCCGGCCGTCGGCGGCAGGCCGCCGAGCGACAGCAGGAACACGGTCATCAGGCCCGCCAGCGCCGGCCGCGAATACCACAAGCCCGTGAAATCGCGCAGCTCCTCGTGCGGGCGATCCGCCGTGCTGAGGAGCGCGATGATCCCGAAGGCGCCGAGGTTCGTCACCGCGTAGACCAGCAGGTAGAACAGGATCGCGGCCTTCCCCACCTCGTTGGCTGCGATGAGGCCGACGAGCAGGTAGCCGGCATGCGCGATGCTCGAATAGGCGAGCATCCGTTTCAGGTTCGTCTGCGCCACCCCGACGAACGTGCCGACGATCATCGTCAGGATCGCCACGCCCCAGAGCACCGGGATCCAGTCGGCCCGCATCGGCTCGAACGCCGACAGGAACACGCGGACGAACGCCGCGAACGCCGCCGCCTTGACGCCCGTGGACATGAAGCCGGTCACGACGGTAGGCGCGCCCTCGTAGGCGTCGGGCGTCCACATGTGGAACGGCACCGCCGAGATCTTGAACGCGAAGCCGACGAGGAGCAGGCCCGTGGCCGCCAGCATCATCGGCGAGATCTGCATGCCCTCGGCCGCCATCCACGTGCCGACGCGCTCGAGCCGTGTCGATCCGGTGAGCGTGTAGGTCAGCGCCGTGCCGTAGAGGAAGAAGGCGCTCGCGAACGCGCCGAGCAGGAAGTACTTGAACGCCGCCTCGATGGCCAGCGGCGAATCACGGCGCAGCCCGGTCATCACGTAGACCGAAATCGACAGGATCTCGAGCGCCAGGAAAATCGTGAGCAGATCCGTGGCCGTCGCCATCAGCATCATGCCCGCGAGCGCGAAGAGCATCAGGGCGTAGTACTCGCCCTGCGGCAGCCCGTCGCGGCGGATGGTCTGTCCCGAGAAGGCGATCGTCAGGAGTCCGACGATGCAGAGCGTGATGGTGATGAAGAGGCCGAAGTTGTCGGCGCGGACGAGACCGAAGCTCTGCGCGTCGTGGCCCCACAGCAGGAACGACGCGACCAGGGCGAAGACGAGCCCGATCACGCCGAGGCCGCCAATCGGCATCTGCTCGTCCTTGCCGCGGAAGGCTTCCGCCACCATGGCGGCCAGGGCCGCCAGCGTGACGCAGATCATCGGGACGACGGCGGCGAGCGAAGAGTTCAGCATCAGCGTGCGGCCTCGAGCGCGGTACGCGCCGGCGCGGCCGGACGATCCACGCGCTCGACAGACTGGGTCCTCGCCTGCATCCGTTCGACGACCTTGTCGATCGAGGCCGCGGTCGGGTGCAGGAAGACATTGGGCGCCAGGCCCATGAAGATCGCCATCGCGAGGACGGGCGCGATGACCGCCCATTCACGCGGGCTCAGGTCCGCCATCTTCTCGTTCTTCGGGTTGGTCACCTCGCCGTAATACACGCGCTGCACCATCCAGAGCATGTAGACGGCCGAGAGGATCACGCCCGTGGCCGCGAACACCGCGAAGCGGGGCTGCCACAGGAACGTCCCGAGGAGGACGAGGAACTCGCCGATGAACCCGTTCAGGCTCGGCAGGCCGATCGACGACAGCGTGATCACCAGGAACGCGGCCGACAGGCGCGGCACGACGGCCTTGAGCCCGCCGTATTCCGAGATGAGCCGCGTGTGCCGGCGATCCGAGAGCATGCCGACGACGAGGAAGAGGCCGCCGGTGCTGACGCCGTGCGCGATCATCTGGTAGACGGCGCCCTGCAGGCCGTTCGGGTTCATCGCGCAGATGCCGAGCACCACGAACCCAAGGTGGCTCACCGAGCTGTAGGCCACCAGCTTCTTCATGTCCGGCTGCACCATCGCGACGAGCGCGCCGTAGATGATGCCGATGACGGCCAGTCCGGCCAGATACGGCGCGAAGTAGGTCGCCGCCTCCGGGAAGAGCGGGAACGCGAACCGGATGAGCCCGTAGGTGCCCATCTTCAGCAGCACGCCCGCCAGGATGACCGAGCCCGCGGTCGGGGCCTCGACGTGCGCGTCGGGCAGCCACGTGTGGAACGGGAAGAGCGGCACCTTGATCGCGAACGCCACGGCGAACGCGAGGAAGAACCAGTACTGCGTCGCCGGCGCGATCTTCAGCGCGAGCAGCTCCGCGTAGTCGAACGAGTAGCTGCCTGTCGCCTCGCTGTGCAGCCAGCCGAGGCCGAGGATGGCGACGAGCATCAGGACGCTGCCGGCCATCGTGTAGAGCATGAACTTGAGGGCCGCGTAGATGCGCCGGTCGTAGCCCCAGATCCCGATGAGGAAATACATCGGGATGAGCATCGCGTCCCAGAAGACGTAGAAGAGGAAGAGATCCAGCGACAGGAAGACGCCGATCATGGCGGCCTCGAGCGCCAGCACGAAGAAGGTGAACTCCTTCGTCTTCTTCTCCACCGACTCCCACGACGACAGCAGCGAGATCGGCGTCAGGAACCCCGTCAGGACGACGAGCAGCAGGCTGATGCCGTCCACGCCGACGTGGTACGTGATGCCGAAGGCCGGAATCCAGGGCGCCGATTCCACGAGCTGGAACTCCGCGGAGCCGGCGTCGAAGCGCGCCCAGACGAGGAGCGTCAGCGCGAAGACCGCCAGCGACACGACGAGCCCCAGCTGACGAATCAGCCTGGCGCCCTGCTCGTCGCGGTTCGGGACGAGCAGCACGACGAGCGCGCCGATGAGCGGCAGGGCGATGACGAGCGTGAGCAGGTGCGCGGTCATGTCCTCAGAAGTTCGTCGTCTGGACGAACCGCCAGACGTAGTAGCCAAGCACCGTCACGACGCCCAGCATGAACGAGGCGGCGTAGACGCGGACCGAACCGGTCTGCAGGCGCCGCAGGAGTCCCGCGCCGAGCGAGACGAACGAGCCCGCGCCGTTCACGGCGCCGTCGATGATTTCCGCGTCGACGATCTTCCAGAGGCCGCCGCGCGAGACGTTGACGATCGGCTCGACGATCGCGGCGTCGTAGATCTCGTCCACGTAGTACTTGTTCAGCAGCAGGTCGTGCACGGGGCCGGCCGATTCGGCCACCGAGTCGGCGGCCTTCGGGTTCGCCATGAAGAAGTACCAGGCGATGCCGATGCCGCCGAGGGCGACGGCGATGGAGATGCCCATCAGGGCGGCTTCGCTCAGGGCGCCTTCGGGATGGCCGGCTTCGCCGGCGGGGGCCGCTTCGCGGCTCGCGGCTTCGGCGGCGGGGGCCGGCCTTCGGCCGGCGGGGGCCGGCTGCGCCCGCGCAGGAGACTCGACAGCGCCGTGCGCGGCAAAGCTTGGCGCCAGGTAGTGCTCGATCTCGTTGTGGCCGCCGAGCGCCGCCGGGACACCGACGTAGCCCGCCACGACCGAGCCGATCGCGAGGACGATCAGCGCGAGCGCCATCGCGGGCGGCGCGTCGTGCAGGTGCCCGCCGTGGCCGTGCGCGTCGGCATGCCCGTGCGCATCGTGCGCCCCATGCGCGTCGGGCTCATGCCGCTCGCCATGGAACGCCATGAAGACGAGCCGGAACATGTAGGTGGCGGTCAGAAGCGCGGTCAGCACGCCCACGACCCACAGCGTCGTGTGGCCGGTCAGGTACGCCTCGCCAAGAATCTGGTCCTTGCTGAAGAAGCCCGCCAGGCCCGGCACGCCCGCAATCGCGATGGCGCCAATCAGGAACGTCCAGTAGGTGATCGGCAGGTCCTTCTTCAGGCCGCCCATCTTCCGGAGGTCCTGCTCGCCGTGCAGCGCGTGAATCACCGCGCCGCTGCCGAGGAAGAGGAGGGCCTTGAAGAACGCGTGCGTGTAGAGGTGGAAAATGCCGGCCGAGAACGCCCCGACGCCCATCGCCAGGAACATGTAGCCGAGCTGCGAGACGGTCGAGTACGCGAGCACGCGCTTGATGTCGTTCTGCACGAGGCCGATCGTCCCGGCGAAGAGCGCCGTCGCCGCGCCAATCACCGCGACCACCTGCATGGCCTCCGGCGCGTGCGAGAACAGCACGGCGTTGCGCCCGATCATGTAGACGCCGGCCGTGACCATCGTCGCGGCGTGAATCAGCGCGGACACCGGCGTCGGGCCCTCCATCGCGTCGGGCAGCCAGACGTAGAGCGGAATCTGCGCGGACTTGCCGGTCGCGCCGATGAACAGCAGGAGCGACGCCACCGAGAGCACGCCCCAGTGCGTCTCGACCGGCAGCGCCGCGACCTTCGACGCGACGCCCTGGAAGTCCAGCGTGCCGAACTGCCAGAACAGGAGCAGCGTGCCGAGAATGAACGCGAAGTCGCCGATGCGGTTGACGATGAACGCCTTCTTGCCGGCGTCGGTGGCCGACTGCTTCTTGTACCAGAAGCCAATCAGCAGATACGAGCACAGGCCGACGCCTTCCCAGCCGACGAACATCATCGGGAAGTTGGCGCCGAGGACGAGCACGAGCATGAACGCCGCGAACAGGTTCAGGTACGAGAAGTACCGCGCGTACTCGCTGTCGGTCTCCTCGTGCATGTACGCGGTCGAGTAGATGTGGATCAGCGAGCCGATGCCGGTGATGACCAGGATCATCACCGACGTCAGCGGATCCACCCGGAAGGTCGCGCCGATGTTCAGCGTGCCCGACGTAATCCACGTGTAGACGGTCTGCTCGATCGCCCGATCCGGCGACGAGAGCATCGAGACGACGGACGACAGCGACACCCCGAAGGCGGCGAGCATCACCAGGCAGGCGACGCCGCCCGAGATGGACTTCGGCAGCCGCTTCCCGAGGAAGGCGTTGACCAGGAAGCCGGCGAACGGGAGCAGCGGAATCAGCGCGAGCACGGCGACAGCGATCCTTCCGGCCTCACCACTTGAGGCTGGTGAACGCCTCGGGGTTCAGCGATTCCCGGTGGCGGAAGAGCGCGATGACGAGCGCCAGGCCGACGGCCGCTTCGGCCGCCGCGACGGTCATCACGAAGAACACGATCACCTGGCCGTCCACCGACGCGAACTGCCGGCCGGCGGCCACGAACGTCAGGTTCACGGCGTTCAGCATGATCTCGATCGACAGCAGGATCGTGATCACGTTGCGGCGCAGGAACACGCCCGCCGTGCCGATGGCGAACAGCAGCGCCGAGAGCGCCAGATAGTGCGTGAGCGTCACGCCGCCCATTACTCCTGCTCCCTTCGCGCGAGCACGACTGCGCCGACCATCGCCGCCAGAATCAGGATCGACGTCGCTTCGAACGGGAACGCGTACTCCGTGAAGATCGACCGGCCGATGGCCGCGACCGAGCTCACCGGGCCCGCCGACGTGTCCTTCAAGGGCATGCCGAAGCGGCCTGACATGTGCCACACGGCCCAGATGAATTCCACGAGGACGAGCACCGACAGCGCGGTCCCGAGGCGCCGCGCGCCCGGCTTGTTCAGCGGATGGCTCCGGTCCCACTCGGCGGCGTCCTCACGCGGCACGTTCAGCAGCATGACGACGAAGAGGAAGAGGACCATGATCGCGCCGGCGTAGACGATCATCTGCGTCACGGCGGCAAACGGCGAGTCGAGCAGGATGTAGAGCCCCGACAGCGCCGCGAAGGACGCAATCAGCAGCAGCACGCTGTAGATCGGGTTGCGCTGCCCGATGACGAGCAGCGACGCGACCACGGCGAGGCCGCCGAACAGATAGAAGAAGACGGTGTTAAGCGCCAAAGTAGAGCACTCCGGCTGCCGTGACGAGCAGGTTGACGACGGACAGCGGCAGCAGGAACTTCCAGCCGAACTGCATCAGCTGGTCGTACCGGTAGCGCGGCAGCGTCCACCGAATCCACAGGTAGAAGAAGAGCAGCACCGAGAGCTTCGCAAACCACCACACGAAGCCGAGCCACACCGGCAGGGGCGGCAGGAACCAGCCGCCGAGGAACAGGTTCGTCGCGACAGCCGATACGGTGACCATGTTGACGTATTCCGCGAGGAAGAACATCGCGAACGTCATGCTCGAGTACTCGGTGTGGTACCCCGCGACGAGCTCCTGCTCCGCTTCGGGAAAGTCGAACGGCGCGCGGTTGGTCTCGGCGATGCCGGCCGTCATGAAGATGAAGAAGCCCACCGGCTGCACGAACACGAACCAGCGCGGCAGGATCGGAATGCCGAACAGATGCCAGGCGCCCGCCTGCGCCTCGACGACGTCCTTGAGCGACAGCGAGTTGGCGACGAGCAGCACCGAGGCCAGCGCCATCCCGTAGCACAGCTCGTAGCTGATCATCTGCGCCGACGAGCGCAGCCCGCCGAGCAGCGAGTACTTGCTGTTCGAGCTCCAGCCCGCGAGCACGATGCCGTAGACGCCCATCGACGCGATGGCGAAGACGACCAGCATCGCGACGTTCACGTCGGCGACGTAGAGCGGAATCGGCTCCTTCAGCAGGCCGAAGAACGTCGTCGGCGGACCGAAGGGCACGACGCAGAACGCGAGAAACGCGGTGCCGACCGAGATGACCGGCGCGATGTAGAACAGCACCGCATCGGACGCCTTCGGTCGCAGCTCTTCCTTGAAGAGCAGCTTGAGGACGTCCGCAAACGGCTGCAGCAATCCCGCCGGACCGGCCATCGTCGGGCCGAAGCGCTGCTGGAGGCGCGCCGCGACCTTTCGCTCCGCCCAGACCATGGCCGCCGCCGACAGCAGCAGGGCACTGGAACACCACGACGACCAGCAGGACCTGGACGACGACGACGGGATCGATGGCTGGCATCAGTGCGCGCCCACCGGTGTCCGGGCCCGCCAGTCCGCGGGGCACGTGCAGCGGCCTTCCTTCACGTGCGCCTCGTATTCCGCGCGGAACTGCTTCACGGTCGTCAGCACGGGCGTGGCGGCCGCGTCGCCGAAGGCGCAGAGCGTCTTGCCCGCGATGTTGTCCGACACGCTGAGCAGCAGATCGATGTCCTTCATCGTGCCTTCGCCGCGCTCGATCTTGTCGAGGATCTTGAACAGCCAGTCGCCGCCTTCGCGGCACGGCGTGCACTTGCCGCACGACTCGTGACGGTAGAAGTGCAGCAGGTTCTTGGCGACCCAGACCATGCAGGTCGTGTCGTCCATGACGATCATGCCGGCCGAGCCGAGGAGCGTGCCGGCCTTCTGCAGCGCGTCGAAGCTCGCGGGCACGTCGATCTGGTTCGGCAGCAGGATCGGCACGGAGGATCCGCCGGGAATGACCGCTTTCAGCTGGCGTCCGTTCGCGATGCCGCCGGCGTAGTCGTAAATCAGCTGGCGGACGGTCACGTGCATGTCGGCTTCGAACACGCCGGGCGTGTTCACGTGGCCGCTCACGCAGAACAGCTTCGGCCCGCCGTTCTTCTCGGGGCCGAGCGACGTGTACCACTCGACGCCGCGCGTGATGATCGGCGGCACGTTGCAGAGCGTCTCGACGTTGTTCACCGCGGTCGGGCAGTTGTAGAGGCCCGCGCTGGCGGGAAACGGCGGCTTGATCCGCGGCTGCGCGCGCTTGCCCTCGAGCGACTCGATGAGCGCGGTCTCTTCGCCGGCCTCGTACGCGCCGGCGCCGCGGTGCATGAACACGTCGCAGTCGAAGCCGCTGCCGTAGATGTTCTTGCCGAGATGACCGGCCTTGTAGGCGTCGGCGATGGCGCGCTCGAGGATGTGCTGGACGTGCAGGAACTCGCCGCGGATGTAGATGTAGGCGACCGTCGATCCGATGGCGTAGCAGCCGATCGCGCACCCCTCGATGAGGAGGTGCGGGTTGCGCTCCATCAGCAGGTGGTCCTTGAAGGTGCCCGGCTCGCTCTCGTCTGCGTTGCAGCAGATGTAGCGCGGCTTGTTCACCTTCTTGTCCACGAACTGCCACTTCATGCCCGTCGGGAAGCCGGCGCCGCCGCGCCCGCGCAGCCCGGATGCCTTCACCACGTCGATGATCGCCTCCGGCGTCATCGTCAGCGCCTTCTTCAGCCCTTCGTAGCCCTGGTGCTTCAGGTACGAGTCCAGGGTGAAGCTGTTCGGCTCGCGGACGTGCGGAATGAGAACCGGTTCCACTTATTTCCCCTCGACGGCGTGGACACAGCCTGACAGGCCTGCCTCGCCGCTGGCCTTGATCGTCTCGAGCAGCTTCACGGCGTCTTCCGGCTTCAGGCACTCGTGCCAGCCGTCGTTCACCATGACGACCGGCGCGCGGTCGCACGCGCCGAGGCACTCGACCTCGAGCAGCGTGAACGTCTTCGACGCGTCGGTGCCGCCGGGCGCGATGTGCAGGTGGTGCGCGATTTCCTCCGTCACGCGCTCGGCGCCCTTCAGCGCGCACGAGAGCGTCCGGCAGACCTGCACGACGTACTTGCCGACGGGCTGCTTGTAGAACATCGCGTAGTACGTCGCGACGTCCTCGACGTCGGCCGCGGTGCAGCCGATCACCTCGGCCACGTGCCGCATGCCGGCCGCCGAAAGGTAGCCGATCCGATCCTGGACCATGAAGAGCGCGTAGATGATGGCCGACTTCCGCTGCTCGGGCGGATAGTGCGACGCGAGCTCTTCGAACTTCTGCCGCTGTTCCGGCGTGAACGCGAACGCCTCGCCCTCGGGCGACAGCTTCCGGTCCGACTTCTGGAACGCGGTGGCGTACGGAAGGTCTGGGTGGAAACTCATCGGTCCACGTCTCCCAGGACGATGTCGGTCGAGCCGATGATGGCGACGACGTCGGCGAGGAGCGCGCCGACGACCATCGGCTCCATCGCCTGACAGGCCAGCAGCGAGGGCGGCCTGAGGTGCACGCGCACGGGACGGTTGGTGCCGTCGGACACGATGTAGACGCCGTGCTCGCCGCGCGGGCCCTCGACGGGCACGAACGACTCGCCTTCCGGCACCGTGAAGCCCTGCGAGTAGATGAGGAAGTGCTGGATGAGCGCTTCCATCTCCGAGTAGACCTTGTCCTTCGGCGGCGGCACGACCTTCGGGTCGTCCACCTGGAAGACGCCGGCTCGGCGTGATGCGCTCGAGCGCCTGGTTCGCAATCCGGATGCTCTGGTGCATCTCGCGCAGCCGCGTGCGGTAGCGGTCGAACACGTCGGCGCCCTGGAAGGTCGGCACGTCGAAGTCGAACGTCTCGTAGCCGCAATACGGATAGGCCTTGCGTACGTCGTAGGTGGACCCTGCCGCCCGCGCCATCGGGCCCGACCAGCCCGTACTGGTAGCACTGCTCGAGCGAGAACACGCCGACGCCCTGCGTGCGCTGGGTGAAAATGGGGTTGGCCGTCAGCAGGTCCTCGTACTCGGCCAGCTTCTTCGGCATCCGATCCAGCAGCTCGCGGACGGCCCGGTGGAAGCCGCGCGGCAGATCCTCGCGCAGGCCGCCGATGCGGATGTAGCTCGGGAACATCCGGAAGCCGGCCACCAGCTCGTTGATGTTCAGCAGCAGCTCCCGCTCGCGGAAGCAATAGAGCATCACCGACACGGCGCCGAGGTCCATGGCGTGCGTGCCGAGCCAGACAAGATGGCTGTTGAGGCGCTGCAGCTCCGCGATGAGCACGCGGATCCACTTCACGCGATCCGGCATCTCGAGGCCGAGGAGCTTCTCGACCGAGAGCGCGTAGGACAGCGAGTTCGACTGCGCGCCGAGGTAGTCCGTGCGCTCGATGAGCGGCACGACCTGCTGCCACTTCTTGTTCTCGGCGGTCTTCTCGATGCCGGTGTGCAGATACCCGATCGTCGACTTCGCCGAGACGATGACCTCGCCGTCGATCTCGAGCACGAGCCGGAACACCCCGTGCGTGCTGGGGTGCTGCGGGCCCATGTTGATGGTCATCGTTTCCGAACGAAGTCCAGGCATCAGAGTGTCTCTTCCACCAGCTCGCAAATCACGTGCAGCAGCGTGCGGTGCACTTCCTGGACGCGCGCCGTGGATCGATCGGGCACGTTCAGATGCACATCCGCGATCCGCCCCGCCTCTCCGCCGTCGCGTCCCGTGACCGCCACGGTCGTCAGCCCGCGATCCTTCGCCACCGTGAACGCCTCGACGACGTTCTTCGATCCGCCGCTCGTCGTGATGCCGATCGCGACGTCGCCGGACTCGCCCAGCGCTTCGATCTGCCGCGCGAACACCCGGTCGAACGCGTAGTCGTTCCCGATCGCCGTCAGGATGCTCGTGTCCGTCGTCAGCGCAATCGCGGCGACGGCCCGCCGCTCCTTCTGAAACCGCCCGACGAACTCGGCCGCGACGTGCTGCGCGTCCGACGCGCTCCCTCCGTTGCCGAACACCAGCACCCGGCGTCCGTGGCGAAACGCCGCGGCCAGCAAATCCACCACGCGCAGCACGTCGGCCTGACTGCCTCGCCGCGCGGCGTCGTGCAGGCGGATCGTCTCGGCGTAGATCCGATCGATCGCGGCCAGCCGGGGATCGCTCACGCCGCTCCCCTGCCGCTCAGCGCCGGCGCTCCCGCCGATCGGCCTCGACGTTGGCGCGGAACTCCTCCTCGGTCAACTGCAGCGCCTCGTACGTCCGCACCGGTATCTTCACCTGCACCGGGTAGTCCTTCCGCAGCGGATGGCCCTCCCAGTCGTCAGGCGTCAGCAGCCGTTCGAGCTGCGGATGGCCGGTGAAGACCACGCCGAACAGGTCCCACACTTCGCGTTCCTGCCAGTTCGCCGACGACCACACGGTCGATATCGTCGGGACCTCCTGGCCCTCGCCCAGAATCACCCTCACGCGCATCGTCAACGGGATGTCGGTCGACACCAGGTGATAGACGACGGGGAAGCGGGGCTGGCGCGGGAAGACGTCCGCGCACGTCACGTCGAGGCAGACGTTGAAGCGCAGCGACGGATGATCCCGCAGGATCCGGCAGACGTTCACCAGCTCGCCGGCGGGCACGACGATCGTCGGGATCTCGTCGCGCGACGGCACCACCTCGAACGCCCCGGCGGGCAGGGCTTCGGCAAGCGGCGGCGTCGCGAATTTTGTGGACATGACTCGTGGTCGGCGAGAGCAGCAGGACGAAGCCGCGGCCGGCGGCCTAGAGCTTCGACTCCGCGATCTTCTTCTGCAGCTGGACGATCGCGTAGATCAGCGACTCGGGCCTGGGCGGGCAGCCCGGCACGAACACGTCGACCGGCACCACCTGGTCGACGCCCTGGACGATGGCGTAGTTGTCGAACACGCCGCCGACCGAGGCGCAGGCGCCCATCGAGATGACCCACTTCGGCTCGGGCATCTGGTCGTAGATGCGCCGCAGCACGGGCGCCATCTTCCGCGACAGCCGGCCCGCGATGATCATGAGGTCGGCCTGGCGGGGCGACGCGCGGAACACCTCGGCGCCGAAGCGCGCGATGTCGTACCGCGAGCAGCTCATCGCCATCATCTCGATGGCGCAGCAGGCCAGCCCGAAGGTCACCGGCCAGATGGCCGACTTCCGGGCCCAGTGGACCACCTTTTCGACCGTGGTGGTCAGAACGGGAATTTCAAGCTGCTGTTCGAGTCCCATCGGATACCTTGCGCGCCCTGGCGGCCATGCGTGCGCGGACCTCGTCTGGCCCCCAATCGAGCACGCCCTTGCGCCAGATGTAGATGTAGCCGGTCGCCAGGATCGCCATGAACGTGACGACCTGCACGAACCCGGTCCAACCCAGGTCCCGGAGCGCCATCGCCCAGGGATAGAGGAAGGCGACCTCGATGTCGAACAGGAGGAACACCATCGCCACCAGGTAGAACTTGACGGACTGGCGTTCCCGGGCGTCCCCGACTGGCGGGACGCCGCATTCGTAGGGCGCCTGTTTCTCGGGGGTGACGACCTTCGGACCGAGCAGCTGCGAAAGTGACGACGTTGAACGCCCCGAACCCGGCGCCGAGCGCGAACAGGATCAGGATGGAGAGCCAACTCTGCATGGGGTCGGGCGGCCTCGGCCAGCTTGTGAAGACTTTCGCAAGCCGTCCAACCCTCATGCTACTGGACGGTTAGACGGCAAGTCAACGCGGGAATCCGTGCCAGCGGGCGTCACGTGGCGCCGCAGTGCGGCGGCCGCGAGGCGCACGGCGCCGCGCACGTGCACGCAGCCTTTAGAATCCGTGTCTGTGCGGCTCGCCCTCTTTTCCCCGTGGCCGCCGGTTCGCAGCGGAATCGCAGACTACGCGCGCGATCTGGCAGCCGGCCTCGTGAACCGGCACGAAGTCGACGTCTATGTCAGGTCGCCCGAGGAGCGGGCCGATGACGCGCTGCCGGCGCGTGCAACGCCTTGACGCGCACGACTTTCCCTGGCGGCACGCGCGCTCGCCGTACGACCTGGTCATCTACCAGCTCGGCAACTCGGGGTGGCACGACTACATGTGGCCGTACCTCTTCAGGTATCCGGGCCTGGTCGTGCTGCACGATGGCGCGCTCCACCATGCGCGGGCGGCGTCGCTCCTGGGACGCCAGCGCGCCGACGACTACCGCGCGGAGCTGGCGTTCAACCACCCCGGGCTGCCGCGCCAGGCCGCCGAGCTGGCGATCACCGGGTTCGACGGCCCCGTCTACTACGACTGGACGATGCTGCGCGCGGTCGTCATCTCTGCCAGGGGCGTCGCCGTCCACAACGCCCGGCTGGCAGACCAGCTGTCGGCGGAGTTCCCCGGCGTCTCCATGAATCACCTGGCGATGGGAATCCCCGCGGCGGAGTCGAGCGCGGCCGATGCGGCTGCGATTCGGGCGCGACACGGACTGCCGGCCGATGCCTTCGTGATCGGCGCCTTCGGCGGCGTCACGCCCGAGAAGCGAATCGGCCCGCTGCTCAAGGCCGCGGGCGTGGTCCGCCGATATCATCCGGCGCTCCGGATCCTGCTGGTCAGGACCCGAGCACTCGCATTTCGACGTGACGGCCGAGGCCAGGGCTGCCGGCGTCGTGGACCTGCTCACCGTCACCGGCTACGTGGACGAGCGTGAGTTGCCCGCGTATCTCGGCGCAGTGGATGTCGTCTCGTCGCTCCGCTTCCCAAGCGCGGGCGAGACGTCGGCGTCGTGGCTGCGCGCGCTGGCCGCCGGCCGGCCGACCCTGGTCACCGATCTCGCGCAGTTGGCCGACGTGCCCACGATCGATCCGCGGTCGCGAACGGTCGTCCACGCGCGGCCGACGCTTGCGCCGCAGGCGCCCGTGGCCGTGAGCATCGACATCCTGGACGAGGTCCACTCGCTGGTCCTCGCCCTGAAGGCGCTGGCGTCGGATGCGTCCCTGCGACAGCGGCTCGGCGCCAACGCGCTGGAATACTGGCGCGCGCATCACACGGTCGCGCACATGATCGAGGACTACGAGCGAGCCATCGCCCGTACGTCCGCCGTGCCGGCGCCGGTGGTGACGCTGCCGGCGCACCTGCGCTCCGACGGATTCGAGCACGCCCGCGATCTCGCGACGAGCGTCGGCGTGACGCTTCCAGACGGCTGGCAGTGATTGAATCCGGGATCTACGCGTACACGATTGGCGTGATCGGCTACGAACTGCTGACGGGGGAACTGCCGTTCGGACGTTGTTCGTGGACGTCGCGCTCCGGCAGGTCGAACGCGCACCGGAGCTGGTGCGCAACGACGTGCCGGAGACGCTCAAGCAGGCGATCACGGCGTCCCTGTCGCCGGACCCGCGCGAGCGTCCCGCATCGGCGGGCGCGCTGGCGAGCACGTTGCGGCAGGTGCCGTGCTGAGACTTATACGAGGGCGGCCTGTGCGGCCTTGATGCGCTTGTCGAGCTCGGCGATGGCCTGCGTGAGCTGGGACTTGCGGGCTTCGTGCGTCGTCGCCTCGAGCTGGCGGGCCGCCTCGGCGCGGGCCAGTTTCAGCGATTCGAGTTGTCGGGCCTGTTCGGGGTTCCTGACCGCCGGCCCGCGTAGCCCTGGCGCGGGTGAGCGCCAGTTCGTCCATTCGCTCCTGAATTCTCGCGTCTGCGTCGATCAAACCTTCGCCGGCGTCACCCATTCGTTAGTCCTCGTCTTGAAGTGGGAAGATGATGTTCGGATCATTATAACGTGTAGTAGGCAGTAGGCAGTAAGCAGTAGGCAGTAGGCAGTCAGCACTGGGCAGATGTGGTCGTAGGGCGCGACTGCGGTTGCGCCGTCCCGCGATGAATTTCCATCCCGCCGTCATCACGTGGTTCCGCGAAGCATTCGGCGACCCGACGCCGGCGCAGGCGCGCGGATGGCCTGCCATCGCACGCGGCGAATCGACGCTCGTCCTGGCGCCGACCGGCAGCGGCAAGACCCTGGCGGCGTTCCTGGCCTGCCTGGATCGCCTGATGTTCGCGCCCTTGCCGGAGCCGCCGCTGCGATGCCGGGTGCTGTACGTCTCGCCGCTGAAGGCGCTGGCGGTGGACGTCGAGCGCAACCTGCGTGCGCCAATCGCCGGCATCAGCCGTGTGGCCGCCGCGCGCGGCGACACGTTCGTCGTCCCAGAAGTCGCGATTCGCACCGGAGACACGCCGCAGCGCGATCGGGCGCGATTCATCCGCGCGCCGGCCGACATCCTGATCACCACGCCCGAGTCGTTGTACCTGATGCTGGCCTCCCGGGCCCGCGAGGCGCTCGCATCCATCGACACGGTCATCGTCGACGAGATCCACTCGCTGATGCCCACCAAGCGCGGCGCGCATCTGGCGATCTCGCTGGAGCGGCTCGAGCACCTCACGCGGCGTCCGTTGCAGCGCATCGGGCTGTCGGCCACGGTGCGTCCGATCGAAGAGGTCACGCAATATCTCGGCGGCGCGGCGCACCGCGCCGCTCACGCACCCTACGCACCCCCCGCACCCCACGCACCCGATCCCGCTTCATCCCTGCACGATGAGTTCGCCGACGGGGTGACGAATCCGACGTGGCGTCCCGTCACGGTCGTCGATGCGCGCCACGCCAAGGCGCTCGAGCTGTCGGTGGAAGTGCCGGTTGAAGACATGGCGCGGGTCGCGCAATCCACGGCCGACATCCCGAGCGGGCCGGCGTCGCAGGTGCCATCGCGCGCGTCGATCTGGACGGCGATCCACCCGCGGCTGCTCGAGCTGATTCGGGCCCATCGGTCGACGCTGCTCTTCGTGAACAGCCGCCGGCTGGCCGAGCGCCTGGCGGCCGCGCTGAACGAGCTCGCGGGCGAGACGCTCGTGCGGACCCATCACGGCTCGATGGCGCGCGAGCAGCGAATCGAGGTTGAAGACCTGCTGAAGGCGGGCCGCGTCCGCGCGCTCGTCGCGACCTCGACGCTCGAGCTCGGGATCGACATGGGCGCCGTGGACCTCGTCATCCAGATCGAGGCGCCGCCTTCGGTCGCCAGCGGCCTGCAGCGCATCGGCCGCGCGAGCCACCAGGTCGACGCGGCAAGCACCGGGGTCATCTTCCCGAAATTCCGCGGCGATCTGGTCGCGTGCGCCGCCGTGACCGCCGCGATGCACGCGGGGCACGTCGAGGCGTCCCGCTATCCGCGCAACCCGCTCGACGTGCTGGCGCAGCAGATCGTGGCGATGGTGGCGCTCGACGACTGGGCGGTCGACGACCTCATCGCGCTCGTGCGGCGCGCGGCGCCATTTTCGGGGCTCGGCACGCCGCGGTTTCGAGAGCGTGCTCGACATGCTGTCGGGGCGCTATCCATCCGACGAGTTCGCCGAGCTGCGGCCTCGGCTGACGTGGGATCGCCTCGCGGGCAGGCTGACCGGCCGCGAAGGCGCGCTTCGCGTCGCGATTGCCAACGCCGGCACGATCCCCGATCGCGGCCTCTACGGCGTGTTCCTTGCCGGCGCAGGACCGGGCTCCGGGCGGGTCGGCGAGCTCGACGAGGAGATGGTCTTCGAGTCGCGGGTCGGCGAGACCTTCCTGCTCGGCGCCTCTACCTGGCGCATCGAGGAGATCACGCACGATCGCGTCGTCGTGTCGCCCGCGCCTGGCGAGCCGGGCAAGATGCCGTTCTGGAAGGGCGACAGCGCCGGCCGGCCCCGCGAGCTCGGGCTCGCAATCGGGAAGCTCGCGCGCGAGCTCCGCGAGATGCCGCCGCCGGCCGCGCTCGATCGCCTCGAGCGGCAACACGACCTCGATCGCACCGCGGGCGAGAACCTGCTGCAATACCTCGCCGATCAATCCGCCGCCGGCGGCGTCGTCCCTGACGACCACACGATCGTCATCGAGCGCTCGCGCGACGAGCTGGGCGACTGGCGCGTCTGCTGTCTGTCGCCGCTCGGCGGCAAGGTCCTGATCCCCTGGTGCCTGGCGGTGGTGGCGCGACTGCGCGCCGAGATGGGGCTCGACGTCGAGACGATGTGGAGCGACGACGGGTTCGTGGTGCGGATGCCGGAATCGGATGAGCCGCCCGACGCGCGGCTGTTCGTGCCGTCGCCCGAGGAGGTCGAGGATCTCGTCGTGCGGCAGCTCGGCGCGAGCGCGCTCTTCGCGGCGCATTTTCGTGAAGTGGCCGGCCGTGCGCTGCTGCTGCCGCGGCGGCGCGTCGGCCAGCGCACCGCGTTGTGGCAGCAGCGCAAGCGCGCGGCCGACCTGTTGGCCGTCGCGTCGCGCTACGGCTCCTTCCCCGCGGTGCTCGAGACGTACCGCGAGTGTCTGCGCGACGTGTTCGACATGCCGGCGCTGGTGGACACGCTCACGCGGATCTCGCGGCGCGCCATGCGCGTCGTGACCGTCGACACGCCGCACCCGTCGCCGTTTGCGGCGTCGCTGCTCTTCAACTACGTCGCGAGCTTCCTGTACGACGGCGACGCGCCGCTGGCCGAGCGGCGCGCGCAGGCGCTGTCGGTCGATTACGCGCAGCTGCGCGAGCTGATGGGCGACGCCGAGCTGCGCGAGCTCATCGACGCCGACGTGCTCGAGGCACTCGAACGCCAGCTGCAGGGGCTTGACGACGATCGCCGCGCACGAAGCGTCGACGGGTTGCACGACCTGCTGCTGCGCGTCGGCGATCTGAGCCGCAGCGAGCTCGCCGTCCGCACCGATCCGCTGATCGAGTCGCTGGGCATCGCCGAGCTCCTCTCGGCGCGGCGAGCCATCGAGGTGCCGGTGACCGGAGAGCCGCGTGTCATCGCGGTCGAGGACGCCGCTCGTTATCGCGACGCCCTCGGATGTCCCCTTCCACTCGGGCTTCCGCAGGCGCTGCTCGAACCGGTCGCCGATCCGCTGACCGATCTGGTGCAGCGATACGCCCGCACGCACGGACCATTCACGACCGCGACATGCGCGGCGCGATTCGGTCTGGCCGTCGGTGCCGTCGACGCCGTGCTGGAGCGGCTCCGCGTCGCCGGCCGCGTCGTTCAGGGCGAGTTCCGTCCCGGCGGAACGGAGCGCGAGTGGTGCGGTCGCGACGTGCTGGCCACGCTGCGGCAGCGATCCCTGGCGCGGCTTCGGCGACAGGTCGAGCCCGTGGACGCGGCCGCGCTCGGGCGATTCGCGGCGTCATGGCAGGGCATCGTGCGGCGTCGCGCCGGACTCGACGCGCTGCTCGACGCCGTCGAGCAGCTCCAGGGAACTCCCCTGCCGGCCTCCGAGCTCGAACGCGAGATTCTGCCGGCGCGCGTCGACGGGCTACGAGCCCTCCGACCTCGATCGGCTCCTCGCGGCCGGCGAGGTCGTGTGGCTCGGCGTCGAGCCACTCGGCGAGCGGGATGGACGCCTCGCCCTCTACCTGACCGATCACCTGCGCCTGCTGCGTCCTCCGGATGGCGGCGCCGGAGTCGATGAGCGATCTCGAGCAGCGGATCGTCACGCATCTCGGCTCCTCGGGGGCATCGTTCTTCCCGGCGCTTCTCGCGGGCATCGGCGGCGGCTTCCCGCAGGAAGCCATCGGCGCGCTCTGGGATCTCGTCTGGCGTGGCGTCGTCACGAACGACACGCTGCATGCGCTGCGCGCGTTCGTCGGGCCGGACGACCGGGCGACGCGCACCGGACGCGCGGCCTTCCGGTCGCGGCGCGAGATGCCACGGACCGCGCTCGGGCGATGGTCGCTCGTCGCGGATCGTGTGCAGGGACGTCCGTCCAGCACCGAGTGGGCGACGGCCGTCGCGCGTCAGCTGCTCGCGCGTCACGGCGTCCTGACGCGCGAAGCGATGGCGGTCGAGGCCATCCCGGGCGGCTACTCGGCCGTCTACGACGTGCTGCGCGCGATGGAAGACGGCGGACGCGTCCGGCGTGGCCTCTTCGTGGGCGGCCTCGGGGCCGCGCAGTTCGCGCTGCCGGCGGCGATCGACCTGTTGCGTTCGGTTCGAGATCCGGCGGAGGCTCCGCTGGTGGTCACGCTGGCCTCGACCGACCCGGCGAATCCATACGGCGGCATCCTGCGCTGGCCGGCGGCGCCGTCTGAGGCCGGGCGTGGACCCACGCGCTCGGTCGGCACGCGCGTCGTGCTCGTGGACGGCGAGCTCGTCGCCTGGCTCAGCCGAGGCGATCGCCAACTGCTCGTCTGGCTGCCCGAGGATGAACCGCGACGAACGCGGGCGCTGACGTCGCTGGCGTCGGAGCTCGCGCGCCTCGCCGACGAGACGGCGGGCCGTCAGGGCCTGCTGATTGGCGACGTCAACGGTCAGCCGGTCTCGGCACACCCGCTGGCGCCGTTTCTCGCGGACGCCGGCTTCTCGCGCGGCGCGATGGGCATGGCCCGAGTCCGCACGCGTCATTGACACGTGCCCGAAGGCGACACGATCTTTCGAGCGGCGGCGACGCTCAACCGCGCGCTCCAGGGACAGGTCGTCACGCGATTCGTCAGCGTCTATCCTGCGCTCACGCGCGTGGACTCCGACACGCCGCTCGCGGGACGCACGGTGGACGGCGTCGAGTCGCGCGGCAAGCACCTGCTCATGCGGTTCTCGGGGGATCTGATCCTCCGAACGCACATGCGGATGAGCGGCTCGTGGCACATCTATCGCCCGGGCGAGCGATGGCAGCGCCCGCGCGCGGACATGCGGATTGTCGTCGCCACGGCGGCATACGAGGCCGTGGCGTTCACGGTGCCGGTGGCCGAGTTCTACACCGGCGCCTCGCTGGCGCGCGACGTGACGGTGCAGTCGCTCGGGCCGGACCTGCTGGCCGACAACTTCTCGATCGACGAGGCGCGCGCCCGACTTCGCGCCGCGCCTCATGCGCGCATTGCCGACGCCCTCCTCGACCAGCGCGTCCTCGCCGGCATCGGCAACGTGTTCAAGTCCGAAGTGCTGTTCGAGTCCAGGGTCGCGCCGTCAGCGTCGATCGCCAGCCTGGACGACGAGACGTTGACGAGAATCCTGGAGGTGGCGCGAGCGTCAGCTTCGGCTGAACGTGGACCACGACCGGCCGTCTTCGACAGCCCGTCGGACGACCGGACGGCTGAACCCGGATGAAAGCTTGTTCGTCTATGGGCGGGCCGGCGACCCGTGCTACCGCTGCGGGACGCCGATCGTGCTGGTGAAAGACGGGCAGGACGCGAGGCTCACGTACTACTGTCCGAAGTGCCAGGTCGTCGGGTCAAACCCGGTCTAGCAGGTCGAGCGGGTCTCGCAGGTCGCGCAGGTCCGGTCGACCGGTCTGGCAGGTCGGCGCGGTCAGTGATGGCCGTTCAGGACGCGGCGCACGGCCGCGACCATGTCGTCCGGCAGGCACGGCTTGATCAGGAACGCGTCGCATCCGGCGTCGCGCGCGGCCGCGGGAGCGTCCGTGCGTGCGTTGCCGGTCAGCGCGACAACGGGAATGGCGCGGGTGCGCGCGTTCTGCTTGAGGGTGCGCGTCGCAGTCCAGCCGTCCATGCCGGGCAGCGACAGGTCCATCACGATCGCGTCGGGCAGGAGCTCGATGGCCTTGGCGACGGCCTCATCTCCTGTTTCGGCCTCGACGACGCCGAAGCCGCAGGCGTTGAGGCAGGTGGCGTACATCTCGCGCGCGTCCTGGTAATCGTCGACGACCAGGATCAGGGGCAGACGCGATCGTTCTGCTACCATTGAAAATCCGGCTGCCCGCGCGGTCGCACTCAGCGAGACATGGCCCAACTCAACTCGTTCGACATCACCTCGTCGGTCGACCTGCAGGAGGTCGACAACGCGCTGAACCAGGCGCGGAAGGAAATCGGCCAGCGCTACGACTTCAAGGGCGCGCGCGCCGACATCGACTTCGACCGCGGTGAGCATACCATCACGATCGTCGGCCGACGACAACTTCAAGATGAACGCGATCTGGGAGGTCGTCCAGACGCGTCTCGTGCGCCGCAATGTCCCGGTGAAGAACTTCAAGGCCGGCGACATCGAGCCGGCCGGCGCAGGCAGCGTGCGGATGGTCGTGTCGCTGCAGCAGGGGATCCCGAGCGACGCCTCGCGCGAGATCGTGAAGTTCCTGAAGGATCAGAAGCTGAAGAAGGTCACCGTCGCGATCCAGGCGGATCAGGTGCGCGTGTCGTCGGCGTCCAAGGATGAGCTTCAGGACGCGATGCGCCTGCTGCGAGGCCACGACTTCGGCGTGGAGCTGCAGTTCGGGAACTACCGGTAGGAAGGTCATGGGTCGGTGGGTCTGTAGGTCTGTGGGTCTGTGGGTCCATGGGCAGGCCTGAAGGCCTGCGCTACGAGCTTGCGGCCGCCGAACCAGGACGGGATGGGCAGGCTGCGCATCGTGTGGAGCCCGGGCGGCGCGGCAATCACCTTCGGGATCGAGTTGACCGTGATCGACGCCGTCGCGACGTCGCCGTGCACGCCGCCGGCGATCTTCATCGCGAGATTCGGCGTGCCCTTCACGTCCACGGAGTCGTACGACTCGGGCGCGCCCAGATACGCCTCCATGTGCAGCTTGATGAGCGGCTTCCCGCCCACGTAGCCGGTGCCGTCCTGGATGAGACCGCACACGAGCCCCTTCGGAACGGTGAGGAAGGGACTCGAGATCTCGGCCGCGGCGATCTTCGGGACGATCGCGTCGGTGACCTTGTCGAGCTTCCAGCCCATCGCGTCGGCAATCATCGCAATCGATTCGGTCAGCCCCACGTGCCGCACGCTGCCGTCGTCCACCTTGGCCTGGAACTGGGCGGCCGTCAGGCCGCAGCCGATCTTCTGCTGGAACGGCAGGCGCCGCGACCGCGCGTCCTGGATGCGGTTGACCGTGATGGCCTGGACGTCCTCGCAGACGCCGGTCAGCGTAATCGGCAGCGCGTCCATCGTGAAGCCGGGGTTCACGCCGGTGCCGAGCACCGCGACCTTCGCCTTCTTCGCCGCCGCGTCGATGATCTTCGCCAGGCGCTTCTGCGAGTACGCCGGGTATGCCAGCTCCTCGGTCGTCGAGACGATCGGCACACGCAGCTTGAGCACGCCCTCGATCTGCGGCCAGACCTTCTTCAGCGACGAGCTCGTGCACAGGACGACGACGTCGGGCTTCGGTCGCCTTGATCGCGGCGCGCGCGTCGGGGGACACCTTCACGCGCAGCGTGTGATCGAGGCCCGACGACCTGGCCGAGATCGCGACCCACCTTCGCGGGATCGATGTCGACCCCGCCCACCACCTTGAACCCGGGACGCGTCGCCAGCTGACGGACGACCGCGGCGCCAATCGGACCCAACCCGAACGAGACCACGCGAATAGGCATAAGCGAACGATTATAGAGGGCGTGAGCTTTTGCATCTACGGAGTCGCGGTGTAGCATTCCGCCGTGCGCTACCTCGGCCTTGCCCTCGTCGCCGCCGCCCTCGCCGTCGCGGCGCCGATCGGAGGGGCGGCCCAACAGCGCACGGCGCAGATCGCGCCGAACGTCACGCGGCAGATGTCGACGTATCCGGCGTCGTTTCCCGAACATTCCCCGCGCAACGCGAACTACTCGATCGACGTCGAGCTCGACCCGTCCACGAAGACGATGACCGGCCGGGAGGTCGTCACGTGGCGCAACATCACGTCGAAGCCGACCTCCGAGCTGCAGTTCCACACGTACTGGAACGCGTGGCGCAACACGCGGTCGACGTTCATGCGCGAGTGGCTGCGCGTCAGCGGCGGCACGCCCGAGGCCGCCGAGGTCCTGAGCCGGCCGCCGTCGGACTGGAGCTCGCTCGACGTCACCGCCATTCGCCTGCTCTCGGGCGGCGCGACGGCGATGACCGACCTCATGCCGGCCGCGCGCTATGTCGCGCCCGACGACGGCAATGTGGAAGACCGGACGGTGCTGGCGGTGAACCTGCCTCAGGCGGTCGCGCCGGGCGCCACGGTCGCGGTGGAAGTCGCCTGGACGGCGCACGTGCCGCGCACGTTCCGCCGCACCGGCGTCATCGGCAACTACTACTTCCTCTCGCAGTGGTTCCCGAAGCTCGGCGTCCTCGAGGAGGCCGGCTGGAACACGCACCAGTTCCACATGACGACGGAGTTCTTCTCGGACTACGGCGTCTACGACGTGCGGCTGACGGTCCCCAAAGGCTGGGTCGTCGGCGCCACCGGCGTCGAGCGATCGACGACGGACACGCCGGCCGGAAAGACCGTGCACCAGTTCGTCCAGGAGGACGTGCACGACTTCGCCTGGACGACCGGACCCGATCTGCTCGTCAAGACCGCGCGGTTCGAACATCCGCGGCTGCCCGCCGTGGATCTCCGGCTGATCCTCCAGCCCGAACACGCGGACCAGGCCGAGCGCTATTTCCTCGCCACGAAGGCGACGCTGCGCAGCTACGGCGAGTGGTTCGGCCCGTACCCCTACGGCCACCTGACGATCGTCGATCCGGCCTGGCAGAGCGCGGCCGGAGGCATGGAATACCCGACGCTCTTCACTGGCGGCAGCCGATGGCTCGCGCCGGCGACAACGGTGACGCCCGAAGGCGTGACCGTGCACGAGTGCGGCCACCAGTTCTGGTTCGGCCTGGTGGGCAACAACGAGTTCGAGCACGCGTGGATGGACGAAGGCCTCAACACCTATTCGACCGGCCGCGTGATCGCAGGAGTCGTTCAGCCCGAACTTCCAGTCCACGGAGTTCTTCGGCGGCTTCATCCCGTGGGTCTTTCACGACGTGCCCGCGGTGCGCGAGATCGACGGCGACCGCCTGGCGGGCTATCGCGCGGCGGCCCGCAGCGACGTGCCCTCGACGCCGTCCTGGCGCTACAACCCCGCCACCGGCCGCGCGATGACCTACAACAAGACCGCGCTCTGGCTGCACACGCTCGAGCGCTACCTCGGGTGGCGACGCCTGCAGCGCGGCATGTCGCTCTTCTTCGCGCGGTCGGTCTTCAAGCATCCGCAGCCCGAGGACTTCTTTGCCGCGATCAACGAGGGGGCCGGTCGCGACATGACCTGGTATTTCGATCAGGTCTATCGCTCGTCGAACGTGTTCGACTACGCGGTGGGCAGCCTCACGTCGCGAATGGACGGCCAGACCGCGCACACCGAAGTCACCGTGCAGCGGCTGGGCGAAGCGGTCTTCCCCGTCGACGTCGAGGTCACGTTTGCCGACGGCTCGAAGGCGCGCGAGCACTGGGACGGACGCGATCGGTGGAAGCTCTTCGCGTGGGATCGGCCGGCCGCCGCGGTGAGCGCGGAAGTGGATCCCGACCAGGTGCTGCTGCTCGACATCAACCGGACGAACAACAGCCGGACACTCGCGCCGCAGGCCACGAAAGCCGCGCGCCAGTGGGCGGGCCGATGGCTCGTCTGGTTCCAGGACCTCGTGATGACGTATGCGTTCTACGTCTGAAGCGACCGGCGCCTTCGTCACCGGCTGGCGCCGCGTCCTCTCGGCGCCTCGGCTCGTCGCCGGCGTCTGGCTCGCCACGGTGCTGGCCGCGCTGCCGGCGGCGCTCGCCGTGAAATCCGCGATCGCCACCGATCTCGGCGCGAGCCTTGTCGCGTCGCGCGTGGCCGCGGGGGTCGACACGGGGTGGTGGCAGGAGTTCCAGGCACGGGCGCAGGCGGAAGCCGCCACGCTGTCGTCCACGGTGATCGGCGCCGCGGCGCCCGTCGCGAACTGGTCGCAGTTCGTGGACGCGCCAGGCGTGCCGCCGGCCCTTTGCGTCGCCGTCGCCTTCGGACTCGGCGTCTGGGTCTTCCTGAGCGGCGGCCTGATCGATCGGCTCGCCCGCGGACGCCCCATCGGGACCCGCGCCTTCTTCGGCGCGTGCGGCGTCTTCTTCTTCCGCTTCCTCCGCCTCGACGATCGTCGTCGGCGCTGCCTACTGGCTGATCGCGTCGCCGTTCCACCGGCTGCTGTTCGACGGCGTCTATCGCTGGCTGATTCGGGACCTGTCGAGCGAGCGGGTCGCGTTTGTCTGGCGCGTGATCTGCTACGCGATCTGGCTCGCTCCCCTCGTGGTGGTGAACGTCATCGCCGATTACGCGAAGGCGCGTGCGGTGATCGAGGACCGTCGCAGCATGCTTGGCGCGCTCGCTGCCGGGGCCCGCTTCGTGCACCGCCATCGGATCGCCGTGTCGACGCTCTACCTCGCCAATGCGCTCGTCCTTGCGGTCGCGTTCGCGGTGTACCTGCTCGTCGCGCCAGGCTCGCACGGCGGAGACTGGCGGCTGCTGGCGGTGCTCGCGATCGGCCAGGCCTGGATCCTGATGCGCATCGTCACGCGCCTCGCGTTCCTCTCGACGTCGGCCGCGCTCGTGCAGCGATCGCTTGCGCACGCCGAATACGCCGCGGCGCCCCCGCCCGTCTGGCCCGACTCGCCAGCGGCCGAAGCCATCGAGAACGCCGCGCGGTTCGGCGTTCATCCGCGTCTGTAGCGCAGGCCTTCAGGCCTGCCAGGACCCGACAGCGTCAGTTCAAGGACCCGACCGCGCTCGTCCCAAAGGACTCGTCAGCGCTCAGTGCACTCAAAGGACCCTGAGATCAAACCGACATCCGCTGTTAAAATCGCTGGATGGTCGGCAGCACGATCCAGCACTACCGGATCCGGGACCGCCTCGGGGCAGGCGGCATGGGCGAGGTCTACCTCGCCGAAGACACCCGGCTCGGTCGTGAGGTGGCGCTCAAGTTCCTGCCGGCCGAGGCGCAGAACGACCAGGAGCGCCGCGCGCGATTTCTGACCGAGGCGCGCGCCGCGTCTGCGCTGCGCTCGTCGAACATCGCCGCCATCTACGACATCGGCCAGCACGAGGGCGCCGACTACATCGTGATGGAGTACGTCGAGGGCGAACTGCTGTCGCACCGGATCCATCGCGGGCCGATCCCCGTACGTGAGGCGGTCGACATCGCGGTGCAGATCGACGACGCGCTGGTCGAGGCGCACGCCCGCGGCATCGTCCACCGCGACATCAAGAGCGCGAACATCATCGTGACCGGCCGCGGCCAGGTGAAGGTGCTGGACTTCGGGCTCGCGAAGTTCCTCGAGCCGCCGTCGGGACAGGCCTCGCTCGACGTCGCGCTCACGGTTGGCGAAGACACGCTGGCCGGCGCGGTGCTGGGAACGGTGTCGTACATGGCGCCCGAGCAGGCGCTGGGACGAAACGTCGATCAGCGCTCCGACCTGTTCTCCGCCGGCGTCGTGATCTACGAGATGCTGACGGGCCGGCTGCCGTTCGAGGGCCGAACCTTCGGCGAGGTCGTCGACGCGATTCTCCATCACATCCCGACGCCCGTCGTGCGGCTGAACGCCGCCGTGCCGGCGAGCCTGGAGTCGCTCGTTCGCAAGGCGCTCGAGAAGAACGCGGACCTGCGCTACCAGACCGCGCGGGACATGTTCAACGATCTGCAGCGCGTGAAGACCGAGCTCGACGAGATCGAGCGCCACGGCGGCCAGCTGCGCAGCTCGGCGAACCACGGGCAGGCGGCGGTTCAGGCCCCCGACAACTCGATTGCCGTCGTCACGTTCACCAACATCACGCGCGAGCCGGCCGACGAGTGGATCGGGTCGGGCATTGCCGAGACCGTGAGCGCCGACCTGAAGAACGTGCAGGGGCTCACCGTCATCGGCCGCGAGCGCGTGTTCGACGCCCTCCGAAACCTCGAGGCGCCGTCGTCCACCGGTCAGGACGACCGGCTGGCGATCGAGCTCGGCCGCGGTCTTGGCGCGCGCTGGATCATCTCGGGCGCCTACCAGCGGATCGGGGAGTCGATCCGCATCACCGCCAGGTTCGTCGAGATGGCCACCGGAGCCGTGCTGCGCAACGTCAAGATCGACGGCCGTCTCAGCGACATCTTCGGCCTGCAGGATCGCATCGTCTTCGAGCTGACGCAGGACCTGAAGCTGACGCTCGAGCCGTCGGCGATCAATCAGATTCAGCAGCCCGAAACGCGCTCGGTCGAGGCCTACGAGCTGTACTCGCGCGGCATGCTCACGCTGCGCATGGCCTCGCGCGACGCGCCCGACCGCGCGATTCACTTCTTCGAGAAGGCGCTCGCGACCGACCGCGACTACGCGGAGGCCTGGGCGGGGCTCGGGGCCGCGTACCAGATCAAGGGCGTGTTCGTCGGCCTGCCGGAGCTGCTGGAGAAGGCGCTCGTGTCGGCCGACGAGGCGCTGGCTGCGCGATCCGAAGCTTGCCGAAGGGTACGTCGTCCGCGGCAGCGCGCAGTTCGCGCTCGGCCGCCTGGACGAAGCGCTGCGCTCGTACGCCGAAGCGATCGCGCTCGACCCGAAGAGCGCCCGCGCGCACGCGCAGCTCGCGCGCGTGCACTGGGTCGGCCGAGGCGACCTTCGGGCCGGGATCGCGGAGCTCGAGCGCGCCGTCGAGATCAACCCGCAGTTCGGATACGCGCATCACCAGCTGGCGTATCTCTACACGGAGCTCGGCGACTACGCCGCGGCCGAACGCGAGGCGCGCAAGGCCGTCGACCTGCAGGAGCAGTACATCTCCGGCGAAGAGGGCTTCCTCGTCGTCGGCGCGCACACGCGCCTGGGGTACGTGTTCTACCGGCAGGGGCGAGTACGAGGACGCGCTCGCCGAATATCAGACGGAGCTGCTCTTCCTCTCGTCGAGCGACCACGTGCTGAAGGACCGCAGCCTCATCGAGCTGCACCAGAAGCTCGGCGCGGCGCTGGTCCGTCTGGGCCGTGACGCCGAGGCGCGGCGCCACCTGCAGCTGACCATCCGGAAGTACGAGGAGCGCGCGGCAGTCGGCGAGGTGGAAGCCGCGACCCAGTATTACGTGGCCGCCGCGTATGCGCTGCTGGACGACGCGGAGAATGCGCTGCGAATCCTGGAGTCGTCCGTGCGGCGGCAGCGGTGGAACCAGGAGCGTGCGTTGCGGGATCCGGATTTCGCCGCGCTGCGGCCCGCCATCGAGGCCATCGACAGCCGCGAGCGTTCCCAGGTCGTTCAGTCGCCGGACGCGGCCAGCTTCAGGTAGGCCGAGCGCGGCACCGTCACGGCGTCCAGGGCCGGGTTCCACAGCAGCAGCGTCGCCACGTGTCTCCGCCTGGGTGCCGGCCCGGGAATCTCGTCCACTCCAAGCAGCACGCCCGCGACATCGCCGCTTCGGTCGTCGAGCGCCACGCGGAGCGCGCGCGGAAACGGCACGCCGCTGGAGAGCATCGGCGCCAGGTGCGCCACGAGCGCTGACGGCAGCGCCAGCGGCATCTCGCCGGGCGTGCCCGCGTGAAGCAGCATCCATGCGCCGGCGCTGGCCGCCACCGCCGCGCCGCCATCACCCAGCATCACGACGGCGCAGCCGTCAGGCCGCCCGCCGGAGATCTCCTGACTCACCTGCCTGGCCTCGACGGCGCGCCGCAACTGCTGGCAGAGAAACGCGGCCATCTCGCCGTCGGTCTTCCGTCGGCGGAACTGCCACCGCTCGCAGGCGGCGCGGCAACGGGCAAAGGCGGCGTCGTCGCCCAGCGCGCCGAAAAGGCGCCCGAGCAGCGAGAGACACTCGGATTCAATGCGAGCCTGGCGGGTCATGGCGGCGCGTACTTGGACAAACGCCGCCGGAAGGCGGAGCGAACTGGTCCAGCCACGTTGCGGCCGCTGCAAGTGCTGCAGTGCTGCCGAGTCTGGAGCCGATGTCGCGATCGTAGAGGCTGGAGCGGGCCGCGAGGTGCAGGTCGGCGCCCAACTCCCCCTTCAGCAGCGCCTGCACGTCATCGGCGTCGAGCGACTCGACCTGGAGCAGCTCTTCCGCGAGGCGGATGAGCGCGTCCCGGTGCTCGGAGATCAGGCGCGTCGCCGTTTCGTAGCCGCCCATGACGAGGCGATGGATTTCGTCGTCCACCCGGCGGGCGGTGGCCTCGCTCATTCCGGCAGCGCGATCCTCGTGCCAGGGCGCGCCAGGCGCCCGGAAGGCAATCGGCCCGAGCGGCGACATGCCGAACTCGCAGACCATCCGGCGCGCGATCTCGGTCACGCGCTCGATGTCGTTGCCGGCGCCGCTGGTGATGCGGCCGATGAAGATCTCCTCCGCGACGCGGCCGCCCATCAGGATCGCGAGCTGCGCGTCGAGGTAGTCCTTCGAGTACGTGTGACGGTCCGCCTCGGGCAGCTGCATCGTCACGCCCAGCGCGCGGCCGCGCGGGATGATGGTGACCTTGTGCACGGGGTCGGTGCCGGGAAGCAGCGCGGCGACGAGCGCATGCCCGGCTTCGTGATACGCGGTCGTCCGACGCTCGTCGGCGCTCATCACGAGCGAACGTCGCTCGGCGCCCATCAGGACCTTGTCGCGGGCGACATCGAGATCGGCGAGGCCGATGGCCGTGCGGCCGGAGCGCGCCGCGAGCAGCGCCGCTTCGTTGACGAGGTTTGCGAGGTCCGCGCCGGAGAATCCGGGGGTCCCGCGCGCGACGGATCCCAGGTCCACGTTCGGCTCCATCGCGACCTTCGCGACGTGCACCTTGAGGATCGCTTCGCGGCCCCGCAGGTCGGGGTTGCTGACGGTCACCTGCCGATCGAATCGTCCGGGCCGGAGCAGCGCCTTGTCGAGGATGTCCGCGCGGTTCGTGGCCGCGACGACGACAATGCCCTGGTTGGCGGCAAAGCCGTCCATCTCGACGAGCAGCTGGTTGAGGGTCTGCTCGCGCTCTTCGTGGCTGAGCGACTGTCCGCCGCGGCTTCTGCCGACGGCGTCGAGCTCGTCGATGAAGATGATGCACGCGCCGTGCTTCCGGGCGTCCTTGAACATCCGGCGGATGCGGGCGGCGCCGACGCCGGCATACATCTCGACGAAGTCCGAACCGCTGGCGTAGATGAACGGCACGCCGGCTTCGCCGGCAATCGAGCGCGCCAGCAGCGTCTTGCCGGTCCCCGGAGGCCCGACGAGCAGCACGCCCTTCGGGATCCGGCCGCCGATGGCCGCGTAGCGCGACGGCTCGCGCAGGAAGTCGACGATCTCGCGGACCTCGGCCTTCGCCTCGTCCACGCCGGCCACGTCCGAGAACGTGATCACGTTGCGCGACGCATCGGCCATCCGGCTCTCGCCTTCCATCGACGGCAGGCGTCCGCCGCCGAGGCGATAAATCGCAAAGGCCATCACCGCCAGCAGGCCGACCGTCAGGACGATGGCGCCGACGTTGACCGCGGATCCGGAGGACGAGCGGACGGTCACCTGGACGCCGCGCTTGACGAGGTCGGGCACGAGCGTCGGGTTCGTGGCGACGTAGCCAAGCGGCGCGGTGGATTGAATGCGCTCGCCGCTCTTCAGCGTCGCGGTCAGCGCTTCGCCGTCCACGTCGAGCGACCGGATGTCGTCGGCGCCCGCCAGGCGAAGGACGTCGCTGAAGGCGACCTCTCGCGTCGGGGGGCGCTCGGCGCGGAGGCCGAAGAAGAGGATCAGGGAAAGGACAGCCAACCCGCCCGTCAGGACGAGTGCGGCACGGCGGCGCGAAGAAGGAATCGGCAACTGGAGCTCCGGCGACGGACAGGATTGCGATCTGTTCAGCTTATCGGCACAGCTCGAGCGTCGGACCAGCCCGTGAAAGGCAAGCCACGGACCGTGCCCGAGCGGACCGACGCGCTGTTCAAATCATTCGAGTTTGGCGGGAATTCCGAGCCGGCGCGTTGACGCGGCGCAAGGCGGGCCCGGTACCGCGCGGCGACGCTCAGGCTTCGCGGAGGCGGGCTTGGGCCTGAAGCGCGGTTTCCCGCAGCAGCGGGTCCGGGATCGGCAGCCATCTGGCTGAGCTGGGCCGAGTAGCCCTGCAGGCGGAGGGTCCCGATCGCGTACGCGGCGCACGAACGAAGCCAGGGGTCTTCGGACGCGAGCAGCGACTCGACGGCCTCGGCCTGGCTGTTGACCCTGGTGCCGAGCACCCTGTTGGCCAGCCCCACGCGCTGCCCGATCGAGACGTCGCCGTCGAGCAGCGGCACCAGCAGCGCCCGGAGCTGCGGCCCGAGGATGTTCTCGAGGAACTCCAGCGCGTTGTCGTGGACGACGCGGTTGTCTTCGTCTGGACGCCGACGTACGCGCTGTGGAGGTCCTGGGTCGGGTGCATCAGCTTGAGCAGCCGGAAGATCCGCTCGAGCTCCTTGTCCATGCCTTCCTGAAGCGTGCCGGCAATCGGCGTGGAGTCTCCGAGCGCCTGATCGAGCGTGCCGATGATCTGGTACGACCGCAGGTGCCCCATGATCTCGGCGCCGAGAATCGTCTCGATCAGCCGGGTGTCCACGGGCCACGACGGATGGAGGTCCTGCAGCTTGTTGAGCGCGCTGATCACGCGGAAGCGCACCTGCGGATCGGCGTCCAGCATGCTCTCGGCGAGCGCGGCGAGGGCCGCCTGCGTGCCGATCTTGAGCAGCACGTTGGGAATCTCGCGGCGCACGTCGACCGGCGTGTCGGGGTCCGTCAGGTCGTCCCGCAACGCCCCGACGACGCGGTCGCCGAAGGCCGCCACGGCCTCCGTCGCGTCCCGTGTCAGCTCCTGATCGCCGAGGCGGCTGATGACCTTGGCGACGAATTTCCGCTTGCGCAGGTGGCCCACGGCGCGAATCGCGAGACGTACCTGCTCGGGATCCTTGGAGTCGAGCACCACGCCGAGCTGATCCTCGAACCGATCGGGCAGGATCTCGAGCAGGCGTGCGGCCTCGAGCCGCGTCGCCGGGACCTCATCCTCCAGCATCCGCTCCAGGAGCAGGCGCGCCGCCTCGATGTTCTCGTGCCTGCCAGGCTGCGCGAGGAACGTGATCATCGCGGCGCGGATCGAGAAGTCCTGGAAATTGCCGAGCTCCTCGATGCGATCGAGGGGATCGATCTGCGTGTGATGCGCGACGTAGAGCAGCGCCTGGGTGCGGACGTAGATGTCGGGATCGTAGAGCAGCTTCTCGACGGCGGCCTGCGCCGGCGTGTCGGCGGCCTCGTCCAGCACGCGGATCGCCTCGGCGCGCACTTCGGCTGACGGATGCGACAGCAGCCCGCGGACGGCCGGGTGCATCGCGTGGTAGCGCCCGGCGCCGAGCACGCGCAGCGCGTAGAGCACCTCCTCGGCGTCGCCGTTCAGCTGCTGCGACAGCAGCTCCGTCGCGCTCCGCTCCAGGCCGGTCGTCGTGGCGCGCTGGGTGTCGAGCCGGTAGTTCTGGATGCTGTCCTGCAGGTTCTGGACGTACTGCCGCTGCGCGACCCATGCCGCCACCATCCAGCAGCCAAGCAGCACCAGGTTGACCCACGAGACCTGCACGGGGCCCATGCGGCCCCACTTGGCGGCCAGCAGGATCGTCGCACCTGCAAGCAGGCCATCGCCAAGCCGCCAGACGACGGTGTCGATGAACGACTTCACGCGCCAGCGTCTGCTCGGCGCGGCACCGGCAGATACAGCAGTTCGACCGTCGGCTTGTCGATCGAGTAGCGCAGGATCTGGTCGATGCCGCGCAGCGCGATGACGGCCGCCAGCGACTTGAACGTCAACAGCCCGATCGACCCGAGCACGAGGCCGACGGGAACGACGAACAGCGCGAACGCCAGTCCGAGCTTCCGCAGCAGCCGCCCGGTGAGCAGCCACTGCAGCGCCGAACGCAATCAGGCCGGCGTAGAAATTGAACTGGCCGAAGAACGCCGCCAGTTCGTCTTTGCCCACGTAGGCGTGCGACTCGCCACCGCCTTGAACTGCCACGCCGCGATCGCCGTCGTAATAGGTCGACAGCAGGATCAGCGCGGCGATTGCCGTGAGGTAGGGCGACGCCCAGATCATCTTGACGCTGGTCGAGATGCTGGGACTCGGCCTCGTCGGCCTCGACACGCGGTTCCTCGCCGATCGGCCGCTGCTGCCACAGCCGGACGACGATGCCCGCCGAGAGCAGGAGCGCGACGGCCATCCCGATCAGGGTTGACTCGGCGCCGAACGCCCTGACCGCCGCCTGCGTCACGTAGCCGCCGACGATCCACCCCGCCGTCGCGCCGCTGCCGATGAACCCGTACAGCCGCTTCGCCTCTCGCGTCGTCAGCACGTAGTTGGCGAGCGTCCACACCTGCGCGGGCGCGACGACGCCGAACATGCCGACCCAGATGTAGATGACCGGCGTCAGCCAGGAGCCGTGGACGCGTGGCCGACAGCACGCGGAACAGCAGGCAGCTCACCGCGAAGAACAGCAGGCTGCCGACGATCAGGTTTCGCAGCGTGACGCGCCCGGAGATGCGGAGGTACGCCGCCACCCAGACGAAGACGAGGAGCGCGACCGCGATGTCGGCGTACGGCAGCAGCAGCGCGCCGAACTCGTCGAGGAACAGGGCGTCCCTGACGGCCTTGCCCGTCACGAAGCTGCCGATGACCAGGAACAGGTACGCGAAGAGGAGGAGGCCTCGCTCCAGTTCTCCGGCACGGAGGTCGAGGAGGCGTTCGAAGCGACGGAGCATCGGGGGGCTGGGGCCGCAATCGGACGCGGCGCAGGCCGAGTGTAGCCGATCCGGCGGCCGGCCGCGCTTGCTGGGGGCCGTCGAAGGCCAGTAAGATTTGCGCAACCCGCCAGGGAGCCGATGACCGCACTGCTGCGCAAGGTGCTTTCCCCAGTAGTCGAACTCCGCGAGAACGAGGTCTCCACCTCGGTGATGATGTTCGCCTACTCGTTCCTCGTGATGACCGCGTACACCACGCTCAAGCCGGTGACGCGCTCGAAGTTCATCGCGGATCTGGGCGCCGACAACCTCCCGCTGGTGCAGTTCGCCTTCGGGCTCGTCGTCGGCTTCATCATGCAGGCCTACTCGACGGGCTTCAACAAGCTGCCCAAGCGGTGGGCGCTTGCCGATCACGCTGGTCGCGCTGGGCGGCGTTCAGGTGGCGTTCTGGTTCTGGTTCCTGACCGGATCCGACTGGGCCTCGACGGGGTTCTACTTCTTCGGCCTGATCCTCGGCATCCTCGTCATCAGCCAGTTCTGGACGCTGGCCAACATCATCTACGACCCGCGGCAGGCGAAGCGGATCTTCGGGTTCATCGGCGGCGGCTCGAGCCTCGGCGGCATTGCCGGTTCGTCGCTGACGATTGCCGCCACCAAGGTCGGCACCTCCAACCTGCTGCTCGTCAGCGCGGCCATCATGGCGCTCTGCGCGGTCCTGGTCGCCGCGATCCTGCGCATCGAGAAGCCGGACCTCCGGGTGTCGCTCGCCGGGGCCGAAGACGAGGGCGTGGGCGGCGCAGAAGCGATGAGGCTGCTGAAGAACAGCCGCCACCTGCAGACGATCGCGATGATCATCGGGTTTGCGGCCGTCGGCGCGGCGATCATCGAGCAGCAGCTGAACATGGCGACGGCGGCCTCGAAGGGCGCCGGGAACACCGACAGCATCACGAGCTTCCTCGGCACGGTCCAGCTGTACACGTCGGTGATCGGCTTCGTGATCCAGGTCTGGCTCACGAGCAAGATCCAGCGCTATCTCGGCATCGGCTTCGCGCTGATGATTCTGCCCTTCAGCCTCGGCGGCACCGGCACGCTGATGCTGCTGAACGGCGTGCTCTGGGCGCCGGCGCTCGCGCGCGTCATGGACACGTCGCTGCGCTACACGGTCGACAAGACCACGCGCGAGATCCTGTTCCTGCCGCTGCCGGACTCGGTGAAGCAGCGGGCGAAGCCGTTCATCGACGTGACGGTGGATCGCTTCTCGAAGGGCATCGGCGCGCTGATCGTGCTGGTGCTGATCAACAAGACCTGGGGCTTCCACTTCACCTGGCAGCAACTGAGCTGGGCGAGCTTGTGCGTCACCGGCCTCTGGATCTTCGCGGCGATGCGCGCGCGCCGCGAGTACCGCGCCGTGTTCCGGAAGTCGCTGGACCACCAGCAGGTGCAGCCCGAGTCGCTGCGCCTCAACGAGGCCGACCTGACGACGATCGAGACGCTCGTCGAGGAGCAGGGGCACCAGAACCCGCGGCACGTGATCTACGCGATCGACATGCTCGAGTCGCTGGGCAAGCCGCAGCTGATCACGCCGCTGCTGCTCAGCCACGACTCGCCCGACGTGCGGGCACGCGCGCTCGCGCACTGCCGAGCGGGCGACGCCGGAGATCCAGGAGCGCTGGCTGCCCGGCGTCGAGCGCCTGATGCGCGACGCCTCGCCGGTCGTCCGTGCCGGCGCCGTGCGCGCGCTGGCGGCCACGCGCGGCGAGCAGGTCGTGCCGATGATGCGGCCGCACCTCACCGATCGCGATCCCGGCATGGTCGTCACGGCGGCGATGGCGCTCGCGTCCAGCTCGCAGGCGTCCGACGTCGAGAGCGCCATCGGCGCGATGGAACGCATCGTCAACGACCAGCGGGACGCCGATGGCGCCCGCGCGACGGGAAGTCGCGCAGGCCCTCGGCGCGTTGACGCAGCCCGAGTTCCGCCGGCTGCTCGTCCCGCTGATGTACGACCAGAACCGCGACGTCGCGCTCGAGGCGATTCGCAGCGCCGGGCGCCTGCCGGGCGAGGACTACCTGTTCGTGCCGCAGCTGGTGTCGCTGCTGCGCAACCGGCTGCTCAAGGCGGCCGCCCGGAACGTCCTGGTCGGCTACGGCACGGGCGTCGTCCCGACGCTCGCCTATTTCCTGCGCGACCAGGACGAAGACGTGTGGGTGCGCCGGCACATTCCGTCGACGCTGGCCCGCATTCCCGGCCAGCAGACGATGGACGTGCTGGTGGATGCGCTGAACGAGAAGGACGGCTTCCTCCGCTACAAGGTGATCAGCGCCATCGGCCGGATGCGGCTGGACGATCCGTCGCTGAAGGTGCCCGCCGAGAAGGTCCACGAGCTGCTCGGCCAGGAGTCCAAGCGGTACTTCACGTATCTGAGCTTCCGCTACAACCTCGTGCGCGCCGACAAGGCGGCCGAGAACACGCTGCTGGCGCGGGCGCTGCACGAGAAGGTGGAGCGCACGGTCGATCGGATCTACCGGCTGCTCGGGCCTGATCTATCCGTTGAAGGACATCCTCGCGGCGCGCTGGTCGCTCGAGAACGGCGACCCGCGCATCAAGGCGAGCGCGGCCGAGTACCTCGACAACACGCTGGACTCGAACCTGCGCAAGCGCATCATGCCGGTGCTCGAGGAGTTGCCGATCGAGGAGAAGGTCAAGCGCGCGAACACGATCCTCAAGACGCGCATCCGTGACGCCGAGGACAGCGTCGCGCAGCTCGTGCACGACGAGGATCAGATCGTCGCGGCGGCCGCCATCCAGTTCGTCGACGCGCGCGGCCTGTGGAACCTGGCCGACGATCTCGAGTACATCCTCGAGCACCGCGACGTACGCGACTTCTATGTCTTCGAGGCCGCGTCGTGGGCCCTCGCGGGCCGCCGCCTGTCGGCCGACGCGCGCGCCTCGCGATGGCTCGAGCCGCTGCCGGCCGTCGAGCTCGTGGATCGGCTGCGCCGCCTGCCGCTCTTCCGGTTCACGTCGACAGACGAGATGTTCCTCGTCGCGGGGACGGGCCGGCAGGTGCGCCACGAGAACGGCCGCACGCTCTACGAGTCGGGCCGCCGCGCCACGGATCTGGAGTTCCTGCTCGACGGCACCGTGCGCGCGACGTCCGGATCGGGCACGCAGGACATCACCGCGCCGGCCGCCATCGGGTTCGACGAGGTGTTCGAGGGCGCGCCGCAGCAGGCGACGACGCGCGCGCAGGGCATCGCGATCTGTCTCTCGATTGGACTCGAGCCGTTCCTCGGGCTGCTGTCGGAGAGCACCGAGCTGGTGGAGGGCATCTTCCGGCAGCTCGTGGACACCGAAGGGCACGAGTGGCAGCGCGTGGTGAAGGACGTGGTGCGCCCGCCGTCGGCGGCGCGGCTGCTCGACGGCCTGCAGCCGATCGAGAAGGTGCTCGTGCTCGAAGAGATGCCGGTCTTCTCGCGCGCCAGCTCCGACCAGCTGGCCGCGCTCGCGTCAATCGCGCGCGAAGTGAAGATGACGCCGGGCGAGTTCCTGTTCCGCGAAAGCGACTCCCCCGCCCTGCACATCATCCTCGAGGGCGAGCTGACGCTCGAGCCGATGGCCGAGGGCGCGCCGATGCAGGCGGTCGCCGGCGATGCCGTCGGCGTCTACGAGATGCTCGGCAGCCTGGAGCACGCCGGCTGGCGCGGACGCGTCAGCGCGCAGGGCGTCGCGCTGCGCATCGAGCGCGAGGCGTTGTTCGAGCTGTTGAGCGATCAGATCGACCTGACGCAGGGCCTGTTCAGTGCGCTGCGCGCGGCCCTCGCGCCCGTGCGCGCCTGACCGCGGAGGCTTCGCGGCCGCACGATCCTGCCGTATAGTTTCCCGGCAGGAGGCTCCCCACGATGTCCCGCCTGTTGATGGCCACCGCGCTGGCCGCGGCGACGCTCGCTGTCGCGCCGCACGCGCAGCAGCCCGCGCCGGCGCCCGCCCAGGCCGCCATTCCGGCGCGACGGATCGAAGCGGTGGATCGGTCACGAAGCGGAATACGAGGACTTCATCCGCACGGCGAAGGTCGTCAAGATCGAGGACACGCAAGTCGGCGTCACGCACCCGAAGCACTGCCTCTTCGCGCCGGGAAGCCTCGTCAGCGGGATCGTCTTCAAGCCGCTCCAGCCCGGCAAGGTGCACGGCTTCTTCGAGAGCTATCGCTCGGAGATCGCGGCGTACGAGCTCGACAAGCTGCTGGGCCTGCACATGGTGCCGCCGACGGTCGAGCGAAAGGTGAACGGCGAGACCGGCTCGGCCCAGATGTGGGTGGACGACGTCGTGCTGCTGAAAACCAAGGACGCCACCTCGGCGCCCGACCTCGCCGCCTGGAATCGCGAAGTATTCCGCCAGCGGATCTTCGACAACCTGATCGCGAACATCGACCGCAACCAGGGCAACCTGCTGCTCGATCCGATCTGGAACCTGATCCTGATCGATCACTCCCGCGCCTTCACCGCCGTGCCGACGATGCCGTTCCCGATGACGCGGATCGATCGCGACCTGTATGGGAAGCTGAAGGCGCTCGACGAGCCGACGCTCAAGGCGCGCCTCGGCAAGCTGCTCTATGACGGCCCGAAGCCGCTGCTGCAGCGCCGCGACCAGATTCTCAAGGTGTTCGACGAGAAGATCGCGCAGTACGGCGAGGCGGCCGTGCTCACGAACTGATCCCGCCGCGCCTCGTCAGCCGATCGCCTTCACCGCGGCGACGATCTTCGCCGCGGAGATCCCGAAGCGTTCCAGCAGCTCGTCGGGCTTGCCGCTGCGCGGGATCTCCCTGACCGCCAGCCGCACGACCGTCTGGCCCTGAGGCGCCAGCGCTTCGGCGACGGCATCGCCGAGCCCGCCCGCGGCGTAGTGATCCTCGACGGTGATGACCTTTCCGCCGGTGGCGCGCGCCGCCGCCTTCAGCGTGGCCGCGTCGATCGGCTGAATCGAATACGCGTCGATCACGCGAATCGCGATCCCGTCCTTCTTCAGCAGGTCATACGCCTTCAGCGCCTCGAAGAGCGTGACGCCCGCGCCGACGACGGTGGCCTTGTCGGCGTCGGATTGCCGCAGCACCTTCGATCCGCCGACGGTGAAGACTTCGTCCGCGCCGTAGAGGATCGGCGTCTTCGGGCGGCTGGTCCGGATGTAGACGGGCCCGGGATGATAGGCCGCCAGCTCGACGCAGCGCTCTCCGCAGACCGCGTCGCTCGGATACAGCACCGTGAAGTTCGGCTCCGCGCGCGTCATCGCCAGATCTTCGAGCGCCATCTGCGACGGGCCGTCCTCGCCGATCGACACGCCGGCGTGCGAGCCGGCCAGCTTCACGTTCGAGTTGCTGATGGCCGCCATGCGGATGAAGTCGTACGCGCGCGACAGGAAGCACGCGAACGTCGACGGAAACGGAATCGCGCCGCGCGCCGCGAGGCCCATCGCGGCGCCCACCATCGCCTGCTCGGCGATGTAGAACTGGTAGAAGCGATCGCCGGCGACCTTCTCGAACCGGTCGCTGAACGTGGAGTTGCCCACGTCCGCGTCGAGCGCGACGATGCGCCGGTCCGCCTGGCCGAGATGCGCGAGCGCGGTGCCGTAGGCCTCGCGCGTGGCGACGAGATCGCCGGCCTTGTAGGCTCGGCGCGGGCAGCGACGGCTGACCGGTGCGTCGCCGCGGGCGGCGCCGGCGGCTTCGGAATCGCCTTGAGCAGCGCGTCCGACCGCGCCGTCGGCCACCGGCCGGAGCGTCGCCTCGAGCTCCTTGATCGCCTTGTTCTCCTCGTCGCCGGCCTTCAGCGCCTTGCCATGCCAGCCTTCCTTGTCCTGCAGGAACGAGACGCCGTAGCCCTTGAACGTGCGCGCGAGGATCGCCGTCGGCTGGCCTTTCGTGTGGCGGGCCTCGGCGAGCGCGTCGAGGATCGCGTCCATGTTGTGCCCGTCGATCACGATCGCGTGCCAGCCGAACGCGCGCCACCGGCGTGCGATCGCCTCCATGTCGTGCTGCCACATGGTCGGGCGGCTCTGCCCCAGCCGGTTGACGTCGACGATGCCCACGAGGTTGTCGGCCTTCAGGAACGACGCGCTGTCGGCCGCTTCCCAGACGGACCCTTCCGCGGTCTCGCCGTCGCCCATCAGCACGTACGTCCGGTAGTCGGACCCGATGCGCCGCGCGTTGAGCGCCGAGCCGAGGCCGGCCGCGAGCCCCTGGCCGAGCGATCCGGTCGCGACGTCGACGAACGCGAGGCGCGGCGTCGGGTGGCCTTCCAGGTCCGTGTCGATCTCGCGCAGCTTCATCAGCTCGTCGTGCTTGACGTAGCCGACGGCCGACCAGGCGGCGTAGAGGAGCGGCGCCGCGTGTCCTTTCGACAGGATGAAGCGATCGTTCAACGGATGGTGCGGGTTCGCCGGGTCGAAGCGCATCTCCGAGAAGAAGAGCGCGGCCACCACGTCAGCCGCCGACGCGCAGGTCGTGGGGTGGCCGCTGCCGGCCGCCGTCGTGGCGCGGATCGAGTCGATCCGGAGCTGGGTGGCGATGTTGTGGAGCACCGGGACGAGCCGGGCACGATCCTGCGACACGGGGACCTCCAAAAAAGAGCGAGTCTATCAAACCCGTAAACCGGCGCCGTAACCGGCGATCGGTCAGCGAAGCACGTCCAGGATGGCGAGGGCGTAACCGGCGCCGAACAAGCCCTGCTGGCGAGAGCCCGGAGTCAGGGCGCGCAGGACGTCGAGCGCGCGATCCTGCAGCACGGGATCGCCCGTCAGGCGCGACAGCCGGGCCAGCACGCGAGCCGCCATCGCGTTGGCGGCGGCCGGAATGGCCGGATCGCGCAACTGGCCGACGTCGGCAGGCTCGATCACGCGATCGGCCAGGGCGCCTGAGGCTTCGTCCCAGTGGGTCCTGAGCGCCGTGCGCATCAGTTCCTCGGCGAGCATGGAGAACGTCGGGTTGCCGGTGGCTTCGTGGAGATCCAGCAGGGCGAACGCCGGGAACACCTGGTCCGTCAGCAGGCCGCGGTAGCCGACCTCGCCGTCGATCCAGTGGGCCAGGCCCTGGCCCGGCGCGTACGTCCGCGTGACGATACGGTCCAGGGCACGGGCGCCGATTTCGGCGACGAGCGGATCGGGCAGCAGCGCGCCGGCGCGGATCCACACCGATGCGGCGCGCGCCGTCGCGTCGGTGAGGCTCGTGCGGTCGACGCGCGGCGGACTCAGGGTCCGGCGCAGGGACCGCGTCCGCACCTCGTAGTAGGCATCGTCGGCCGCGAGGCTGGCGAAGAAGACCGCGTCCGCCTCGGACGCGAGTGTCGCGCGCACGAAGCGGATGGTGTCGATGGCGACGTCCCGCCAGCGGTCGTGGCCGAAGACCCGCGCCGCCTCGAGATACACGCCGGCGATGCCGGCCTGATCGTCGAGCAGCTTCTCGGTGTGCGGGCGCGACCAGTCGCGGCCCGCGGCGTACCGGAAGAATCCGCCGTCGACCTGGTCGTGGACGTCGCCGTCGGCCATCCCGTCGAGCGTCCGCGTGATGGCGCGCGCGAGCGGCTCCTCTTTCGTGCGCTCGTATTCCGCGATCGCGACGTGCAGCGCGGGCACGTGCAGGAACTTGCCGTCGGCGCCGAAGCCGCCGTGATCGGGATCGCACTGATCGATGACCTGACGCGCGACCCACGCCGGCGCGGCGAGATCCGGCTCGACGCCGGCGGCACGCGTCCGGGGCTGCTGTTGCCGTGCGCGCGCGTGCGCCTCCGCGCGCTCGTCGAGCGACGCGCGCCCGGTGCGGTACGCGGTCGCGACCTCGGTCAGCATCGAGAGCAGCGCGTCGGCCGGCAAGTAGGTGGAGCCGGTGAGAATCTCGCCTGACGGCGTCAGCAGCGCCGTCGTCGGCCAGCCATCGAGGTTGTAGCGATCGTTGATGTCGGGACGGCGATCGGCGTCGATCCGCACGGCGACGAACTCGCGTGCGACGAGGTCCGCCACGCGCGAATCGCCGTAGGCGACGTTGTCCATCACGGCGCAGCCGTGACACCAGTTCGCCGAAATCGAGAGCAGGACCGGACGGCCCTCGTCTTTCGCGCGCGCGAACGCGCCCGGCGTCCAGTCTTCCCACGCGATGGGTGGCACGGTACGTTCAGGGACGTCTGTCGAGGACATGCGCGCGCCGGATCCGACGCGAAACAGGCGGGCCGGGAGCCGTACGGAACCTCACTATAATACCGGTATGGCGGCCGTGCGGTACATCTACGTCCTGGCCCTCGTCGCGTGGCTGGGCGGGATGGTGACAATCGGCGCCATCGTCGCGCCCGTCGCGTTCCGATCGCTCGAACAGCGCGATCCGGTCGACGGCCGGACGCGCGCGGCCACGCTCGTCGGCGACGTGCTTCGCCAGTTCCACACGGTGAGCTACGTCGCGGGCGCGGTGATGCTGACGGCGCTCGTGACGATGCGCGTCGTCGGACCGCGGCCGCGCGGGTTCGGGCTGCGCGTCACGCTGATCGCGCTGATGCTCGGGGCGACCGTCGCGACGGGACTGCTCGTCGATCCGCAGATTGCCCGCATCAGGGCCAGCTCGGGCGTGCCGATCGCCTCGCTGCCCGACGGCGACGCGCGACGCGTGGCCTTCGGCAGGCTGCATGCGACGTCGACGTCGCTCATGGCGCTGGCGATCGCGGGCGGGCTGCTGCTCTGCCTCTGGGAAACGCGCGAATGACCCACACCATCACGCTCATTCCCGGCGACGGCATCGGTCCCGAAGTGACCGAGGCGGTCCTCCGGATCCTGCAGGTCGCGGGCGTCCGCATCGAGTGGGATCGCCATGACGCCGGCATCCTCGCCTTCGAGCGCCATCGCACGGCCCTGCCGGTCGAGCTCATCGACTCGGTCAAGCGCACGAAGATCGCCCTGAAGGGCCCGGTGACCACGCCGATCGGCGAAGGGTTCACCAGCGTCAACGTGGGACTTCGCAAGGCGCTCGATCTCTACGCGAACCTGCGGCCGGTCTGGACGATGCCCGGCGTGCCGACGAAGTTCAGCGGCATCGATCTCGTCATCGTCCGCGAGAACACCGAGGACCTGTACTCCGGCCTCGAGCACGAAGTCGTGCCTGGCGTCGTCGAGAGCCTGAAGATCATCACGGAGCGCGCCTCGCGGCGCATCGCCGAGTTCGCGTTCCGCTACGCGCGGGAGCGCGGGCGCAAGAAGGTGACGTCGGTGCACAAGGCCAACATCATGAAGCTCGGTGATGGCCTGTTCGTGCGGACCGTGCGCGACGTCGCGCGGCAGTACACCGACATCGAGTACGACGAGCGCATCGTCGACGCGGCGTGCATGCACCTGGTGATGCATCCCGAGACGGTTCGACATGCTCGTGCTGCCGAACCTGTACGGCGACATCGTCTCCGACCTGTGCGCCGGGCTCGTCGGCGGCCTGGGTGTCGTGCCTGGCGCCAATCTCGGCACCGATACGGCGGTGTTCGAGGCGGTCCACGGCAGCGCGCCAGACATCGCCGGCAAGAACCTCGCGAATCCGACGGCGCTGCTGCTGTCCGCCGTGCTGATGCTCGACCACATCAAGGAACGACGACGCGGCGAGTCGGGTGCGCCGCGGTCTCGAGCGCGTGCTGGGCGAAGGCAAGGTCCGGACGCACGATCTCGGCGGCACGGCGAGCACGACGGAGTTCACGAACGCGATCTGCAAGGCCATCGAGCAAGGGGCGCAGGACTAGCTGTGCGGAGAGATTCAGGACTCGACGACATCACCCGGGCGGTGATGGCCCGCGAGGAGGTCGTCGCCTATCTGAACGGCAGCCACGGGGAATCGGGCGCGCGCGCCGAGGCCCGCGTGCACGAGTATCTCGACGAGCTGCGGACGACGCAGCGGCACGCGATCTACCGCGTGCTGAAGCACCCGCTCTATCCGATCTTCCGGAAGATCACGCGCATCGCCGAGAACATCGACAGCCTGACGGACGTCACCGCGCGCGGGCGCGTCGTCTACATCTCGAACCACCGCAGCCACATCGACTATCTGATCGAGCCGCTGGTGCTCGAGGACCATCAGATCCGGCCGCCGGTCATCGCGGCGGGAATCAACCTGTTCGGCGGTCCGCTCGGGCTCATCCACCGGCACGTCACCGGAGCGATCCCGATCAGGCGGAACGTCAAGGACCCGGGCTATCTGATCACGCTCAAGGCATACGTCGCCGAGATTCTTCAGCGGCACGACCTGATGTTCTACATCGAGGGCGGCAGGAGCTACAGCGGCGAGCTGAAGACGCCAAAGACCGGGCCTCGTGAACGCGGCGCTGCATTCGGGACGTTCCGATCTGCTCCTGATGCCGTGCGCGATCGCCTACGACCTCGTGCTCGAGGATCACATCCTGGCGCTGCAGAAGGTGAAGCGCACGCAAAAGCCGTTCACGCGCGAGTTCGCCGAGATGGTCCGCGCCGCGGTCGGCTACAAGTCGCGCGCGTTCGTGACGTTCGGCCAGCCGATCGAGGCCAGGGGCTTCGATCCCCAGGCCCGCCGCGACGTGCTCGAGCTCGCCCATCACGTGCGCGACACGATTGGACGCCTCATGAAGGTCGTCCCCACGTCGATCGTGGCCTCGTGCCTGCGGCCGTCGATCGCGCGCGCCGATCTCAAGGCGCGAGTCTCCGGATTGATCGAGACGCTCGTCGCCGCCGGCGCGAACATGGCCAGCACGGATCCGGACGAGGTGCTCGACACCGCGGCCGATCTCTTCGCCGCGCGCGGCATCATCGTCGTCGAAGGCAGCACCTTCCGCTTCCGCGATCGGAACGTGCTCCGGTACTACGCCCGGACGATCGAGCACCTCCTGCCCGTCCCGCCCGACAAGGCGCACTGATGATCGACGCGGCCTCGAAGGCCTTCTTTCACCTGCTGGCGCGCAGCCGCGGCCTGCAGCGGCTGGCCTCGCGGTACGGCCTCGCGACGCCCGCCAGCTTCGCGCGACGCTTCATCGCCGGTGAATCGACCGACGAAGCGATTGCCGCGGCACGCGCGGTGGAGGCACGCGGCCTCACGCAGACGCTCGACTACCTCGGCGAGAGCGTCTCGCAGCGCCGCGGCCGCCGATCAGGCGACGCGCGAATACCTCGAAGTCATCGACGACGTCGTCAAGGCGGGGGTCGGGCGGAACATCTCGCTGAAGCTCACGCAGCTCGGGCTCGACCTCGATCGCGTGACGGCCATCGACAACCTGCGACGGATTCTCGAGCCGGCGACGACGCACGGGTTCTTCGTGCGGATCGACATGGAGAACTCGCCGTACACCGAGGTGACGATCGAGATCTTCGAGACGCTGTGGGGCCTCGGGTACCGCAATCTCGGTGTCGTGCTGCAATCGGCGCTGCACAGGACACCTGACGACCTGGAGCGCGTGCTGACGATCGGCGGGCGCGTGCGGCTGGTGAAGGGCGCCTACAAGGAACCGGCATCGGTCGCGCACCAGCGCAAGGCCGATGTCGACAGCGCCTATGTCACGCTGATGGAGACGCTGCTGAAGCGCGGCGCGTTTCCCGCGATCGCGACGCACGACGAAGCGATCATCGCGCACGCGCGGGCCTTCGTGGCGCGCGAGCAGATCGCGAAGGATCGCTTCGAGTTCCAGATGCTCTATGGGATCCGGCGCGATCTCCAGACGTCACTCGTCGCGGAAGGCTACGGCGTGCGGCTCTACATCCCGTTCGGCCGCCAGTGGTTCCCGTATTTCATGCGGCGACTGGGCGAACGGCCGGCCAACGTCGGCTTCGTGATGCGGAGCATGTTCCGGGAAAGCTGAAACGGATTTCGGAACCCCCACCGGAAAGACACCTGGATTTCGGGATTTCGGGGATTCATCATCTGGCCGGCTAAGCGCCGAATCTCTGGAATCCCAAAATCCAGGTAGTGTTTTCTTCGTTCCGAGCCAATTGCTGAGCTTGTCGGCGAGGGTCGTAACGCGGCCGTCGCGGAGCTGTGCAATATTTCCAGACAACCAACGCTTCGGATTCTGTTCAGTTTTCTGCATCTCTGCAGGCTTCTTCCAGCTCTGCCGTAAGGCTTAAGTCCTTCAATTCCAATCCGTTGATCTGATCGGTTTCTGGCTGGCAGGACGTTTGTAGATAGAGGGGCCAAGAGCGGGGTTTTCGAAACCGGGTATCCCCCGCGGCGTCTTACTGATCAGTCAGGGGAGCGCGTGAGGCCATCATGACGACGAATATCGAGCAGGTAGCGGCGCCGGTCGTCACCGCCCAGGAAACAGGCGGCGCGGTGTGGAATCTCTTCAGCCGGGCGACACGATCGATCCACAGCGCGGTCTGCGGCCTTCAGGGCCACGACCCGCTGCTGCAGGTGGAAGCCGGACGCATGTTCCTGCGATGCACGACATGCGGCTACGAGACGCCCGGATGGACCACGGAGAGCCGCGGACCGCGCCTGCGCTTCGCCGGCGACCGCGAGCGCCATCGACTGATTTGAGTTTTCTTCGGGCGGCGGCCGTCACCGGCCGCCGTTCGGGGACGAGGCCGGGCCAGGCGCGGTATACGCGCCCTACGCCCGGCCTTTGTATGTACGGGGCATCGCGAGCCACGTCGCGAACACGTCGCGACATCCGATCACGTCGTCGAGCTCGACGTACTCTTCGACGCCGTGGAGCCCTCGGCCTCGCGGGCCGAAGATGATCGTCGGCGTTCCTGCCTCGCCGAGAATCGCGGCGTCGGTCCAGTAGCTCAATCCCGTCACGGGTCGACTGCCAAAGCGCTGAGTGACTGCCGCGCCAAGGCTGTGGAGGACGTCCGCGTCCGGCGAGACGAGGTACGGCGGCCGCGCGAGCAGCAGTCGAATCTCGCACTCGAATTCGGGATCCTCGGCGCGGAGCGCCGCGGCCATGTGCTCGAGCTCTTCAACGCAGACGCTGGTGCGCTCGCCGGCGATGGTCCGCCGCTCGACCTGGAGCACGCACTCGGCGGGATACGTGCTGAGCGAGCTGCCGCCCCGAATCGTGCCGGTGTGCATCGACGGCGCGCCGAGCAGCACGTGCGCGTGCGTCTTCCGCAGACTCTGATCCTTCGCCTCGATTCGATTCAGCAGCCGCCCCATGCGCAGGATCGCATCGCGGCCGTCGGCGGGACGGCTGCCGTGCGCGGCGCGTCCGTGCACGACGACCTCTGCGCACGAGAAACCCTTGTGGGCGACGCCGAGCTCGAGATCCGTCGGCTCGGGGATGACGGCCTCGTCCGCGCGCCATTCGCGCGCGACGGCCTCGGCGCCGATGCTCGCGTACTCTTCGTCGGCGACGGCGGCCACGATGACCCGACCGCTGCCGTGGCGGCCTGACTTCAGCCACGCGGCGGCGCCGGCCATCATCGCCGCGACGCCGCCCTTCATGTCCTGGGCGCCGCGTCCGTAGAGTCGTCCGTCGCGAATTTCCGGAGCAAAGGGCGCGGCCATGCCGTCCACGCCGACGGTATCCGTGTGGCCGCAGAGCATCCGCGTCGGGCCGTCGCCGGCGCCCTCGGCGATCGCGACGACGTTGACGCGGCCTGGCGCGATCTCGTCCACGCGGACGTCGAACCCTGCGCGGCGCATCCATTGCCCGATGAACTGCGCGATCGCGGCTTCGCCCGCGCCGCCCTCGACGAGCGACGGGTTCACCGAGTCGATCGCAACGAGCTCGCGCAGCAGATCGACGACCGGATCCATGGCGGGCCGATTCTACGGCCGCCAGTCGGCGACGAAGACGTTGGTTTCGCCGGGCTTCGCGTCGTTGCGGTTGGACGCAAAGACCAGGTGCGTGCCGTCCGGCGAGAACATCGGGAAGCCGTCGAAGGTCGGGTTGAACGTGACGCGTTCGAGGCCGGAGCCATCGACATTGACGAGGTACAGCTCGAAGTCGCGCTTCTTCGGGTCCTCGTAGTTCGACGCGAAGATGATGCGCTTGCCGTCCGGCGTGAAGTACGGCGCGAAGCTGGCGCCGCGCGAGCGAGGTCACCTGCTTCAGGTTCCCGCCGTCGGCGTCCATGACGAAGATCTCGAGCGACGTCGGACGCCAGAGGCCTTCACGGAGCAGCGCCTTGTAGTCGTCGAGCTCTGGCCCGGGCGCCAGCGGACGTCCGCGGAACACGATCTTCGTGCCATCCGGCGAGAAGAACGGACCGCCGTCGGGCCCCGGCCGGTTGGTCAGGCGCCTGACGTTGGTTCCGTCGCCGTTCATCGAGTAGATCTCCATGTCGCCGTCGCGGACGCTGGTGAAGACGATGCGCCCGTCACGGGAGATCGTGGCCTCGGCGTCGTACCCCGGCGTGGTGGTGAGGCGTTCGATGCCGGTGCCGTCGGCGTTCGCGCGGAAGATGTCGTAGCTGTCGTAGACCGGCCAGACGTAGCCGCGGCTGAAGTCAGGCTTCGCCGGGCAGCTCTTGCCGCCGAGAAACGTGGAGGCGTAGAGCACGTGCTTCTTGTCGGGATAGAAGAACGAGCAGGTCGTGCGGCCCTCGCCGTTGCTGAGGCGGCGCACGTTCGAGCCGTCGATGCGCATCGCGTAGATCTGGTCGCACTCGCGGCCTTCGCGCGTCGACTGGAAGATCAGGTCCTGGCCATCGAACGAGAAGTAGGCCTCGGCGTTCTCGCCGCCGAAGGTCAGCTGCTTCACGTTCGCCAGGTGCACTTCTTTCGCGCGATCCGGGCCCGCGGCCGGCGGCACGGCCGCCTGACGGGCGATCACCGCCACCGGCAGCGCGACGAGCCACGCGGCGGTCACTGCTCTCCACACTCGTGTCACCGATCTACTCCTGAGCCACACGACGTTATCACAGCGTCTACACCGACGACATCGCGCGGTGACATCCGCGCTACGCCGAGTTGACCGGACTTTACGTCGACCGGGACACGGTTGCTACACCAGGCTCATAGAGTCGCCGGCGACGGACAGCTCCCCGTCCGTCTTGAGGAGGAACTCATATGCACTCGTCCATCCGCCGGCGAACGCTTGCGCTCTGCATCAGCCTCGCGATCGTCGGCACGCTCGCGTCTGTGCGTGCCGGCGGCCCTGCGAAGCTGAACGGGAACGTCCCGTCCGCCAACCCGAGAGTCGGACATCCAGACAACGTCATCATGAACGGCTTCGGTCTTCAGCTGGTGGCCCAGGGGTCGGAGCCGCTCGAGAATCCGTCGGGGATCATCACCAGCTTCGGATTGTTGAGCGACGGAACGCGGACCGAGCCGGACCAGAACGTCTATCTCGAGTTTCCCGAGAACCCCGGCGGGCCGACCGACGGATACGACTACGGCCGCCACTTCCTCTATCAGGGTCACGAGAACGCGGGCGACCTGGCCTACGTGACACGCATCAACATGGACGTCACGGATCCTGAGCACCACGTCACGCTGCTGACGCCGGTCGGCGACGACAACCTGACGCATTTCAACTCGCTTGACGGCGGCACCTGGGACCCGTTCACCCGCACGCTGCTCTTCACGCAGGAAGTGTCCGGGACCGGCGGCGCGATCGAGATCACGCCGGGCTGGCCGCCTGATGTGCGGACGCTCTACGGGATTCTCGGGCACGCGGCTTACGAAGGCATCCATCCCGACGACCGCGGAAATCTGCTGCTCGTCGAGGACGCCGGCGGCGTGAACTCGCACGTCATCCCGAGCGACCCGACCAGCGCCAATGTCGCGAAGCAGCCGAACTCGTTCGTCTACTGGTTCGTGCCGTACGACCCCGCGGACCTGCAGTCGGGCGGGCAGCTCTTTGCGTTGCAGGTCACCGTCGACGGCACGCCGATTACGTTCCACCCCAGCGACCCGGTTGGCGACACGTTCTCGGACGAGCAGCTGAAGCTGCACACGCCAGGCACGTCCTGGCCGGCGGCGTGGGTGCTCATCCACGACACCACGACGGACGGCTTCGGCGAGTTCAACGCCAACGCTCTCGCCAAGCTTGCCGGCGCGAGCCCGTTCAAGCGCCCCGAGAACGCGGCCTTCCTGCCGGGCTCCGGCTTCGACACGTTCTTCTTCTCTCCGACCGGCGACACCGATGCACGCTCTGGCGTCCAGCCGGCGCTGGCGGCTCGCGGCGCGTGGGGATCGATCTTCCGCGTGTCGTTCAACGGCCACGGCGGAACGGTTTCGATCGCCGTGCTGGGCGACGCGGCGCACTCATCGTTCGACAACCTGACGTTCGCGGACACGAACACGATCCTCGCCACCGAGGATCGCGGCGACATGCTGCACACGCAGCTGAACACGCTCGATTCGGTCTGGGCCTTCGACGTCCGTGGCAAGACGCACGAATCCACGACGGCTGATCGCGCTCGGGCGCGATGCGGTCTCCGAGACCTCGGGCGAAGACAACGAGCCGACCGGGCTTTTCGTGTCGGAAGGCAGCGTGCGGGAAGACCGACGTGCTCGGCAAGCACCTGAATCCGCAGAAGGCGCGGTGGTTCGTGACCGAACAGCACGGCAAGAATCAGGTGTGGGAGATCACGCACTGACGAGCGGGGCGGCGTGCGGCCGCAGCCGTCGGGAGGCTGCGGCCCACGCCGGTCTGTTCAGGCGCGCGGCGGCTCAGGCCGTTGGCGCGCCGGCCGCTTCGGTCTTTGCCGCGGCCAGCGTCTTCACGGCGCGCAGGTCGATCTTGCCGGTGCCGAGCACCGGGATCGCGTCGATCAGATAGACGTTGTCGCGCTTCGGGATCCACAGCTTCGGCAGCTCCGAGTCGTTGAGCATCGCCCACAGCTGCTCCGGCCGCACGTCGGCTTTCGTGTAGAGCAGCACGAGGCGCTCGCCGCGGCTCTCGTCGGCGACGGCGGTGACGACGGCATTGGGATCGTCGAGCAGCGCCGAGGCGACTTCTTCGATCTTCTGATGCGGCACCATCTCGCCGGCAATCTTCGAGAATCGCGACAGCCGGTCGGTCAGCGTGATGAAGCCGTCCTCGTCCACGGCGCCGATGTCCCCCGTCACATACCAGCCGTCGCGCAACACTTCGGCGGTCAGCGACGGGTTGTTCAGGTATCCCAGCATCAGGTTCGGCCCCTTGACGAGGAGCAGGCCCTGCTCGTTCACCCCTCGCGGGGCGCCGGTGTCCGGATCCACGATGCGCACGACGATGCCTGGCAGCGGATGGCCCACCGTGCCGGGCTTGCGCCCGACCTGGCCCTCGGGGCCGTCCGGGTAGTTCGCGGACACGACCGGCGACAGCTCGGTGCAGCCATAGCCTTCGATGATGTCGAGTCCGAACTTCTCCTTGAACGCCGCGCGCGATCGGCTCGCGCAGCTTCTCCGCCCCCACGATCGCGTAGCGCAGCGTCTTGAACTCCTCCGGCGAGCACTTGCGGATGTACGCCGTGTAGAACGTCGGCGTGCCGATCAGCATCGTGCCGCCGTATTTCCCCGCGAGTTGCCCCACGGCCTTCGCGTCCATCGGGTTGGGGACGTAGAGCGCGCCGAAGCCGGCGACCATCGGGAACCAGAGCGTGCCGGTGAAGCCGAACGAGTGGAAGAACGGCAGCACGCCGATCATGCGGTCGTGGCTGTCGACCGGGAACATCTGGATCATGCCCTCCAGGTTCGACAGCACGTTGCGGTGCGACAGCATCACGCCCTTCGGCTTGCCCGTGCTGCCGCTCGAGAAAATCACGGTGGCCAGGTCGTCGGAACTGCCGCGCTCGCGCGCGTAGAGTCGGCGCAGGACACCCGACGGAAGCAGGCGGGCGGCAATCAGCGTCAGGGCCTTCTGCGGCGTGGAGAACGTCCGCATCACGTCCTCGAGATAGACCATGCCCGGCAGCTGCGGCAGGTTGGCCTTCGCGAGGAACACCTTCGACGTCAGGATGGTCTTGATGCCGCACTGGTCGATCGCCGCGGCTATCGACTCGGGACCGGCGGTGAAATTCAGGTTGACCGGAACCCGTCCCGCGATGAGCGCACCGATATTGGCGAGCGCGCCGCCAATCGACGACGGCAGCATCAGCCCGATCATCCGCTCGGATCCGGCGTGCTTCCGGATCCAGCGCGAGAGCATCAGCGATCCGACCAGCACACGTCCGAACGTCAGCTCGGTTCCCGTCGCGTCGGCCATCGCGAGCGTCGACCAGCGGTGCTTCGCGGTGTGCAGGAAGCGCAGGTGCAGCAGGTCCCCGCGCTCGATCCTCGTCGTCATCGCCTCGCTGGCCAGCGCCATCACGGCCTGCCGGACGTCGGCGGCCTTGCTGCTCGACGGCAGCGGCGGGCCGAACGTGACGGTCACGGGATACGGCAGGTGCTCGGGCCGCTTCCAGAAGAACCTCCCGCGCTTGAAGCTGAACACGCTGCCCCAGACGCGATCCAGGTTGACCGGGATGACCGGCACGTCGAGGCCCTGCACGATGCGCTCGAACCCCCGCTTGAACGGCAGCAGGTTGCCGGTGCGGCTGATCGCGCCTTCCGCGAAGATGCAGACGACGTGGCCGGCTTCGAGCTCGGCTCTCGCCTTGTCGAGCGACGCCACGACGTCGTGCCGGCTGGCGGACACCGGGATCGCGTGCATGAAGCGCAGCATCGGGTTGAAGAGCGGCATCTCGAAGAACGGCCGCCAGACCATGAACCGGACGAAGCGCTGCACCGACGCGCCGATCAGGAAGCCATCCACGTGCGACAGGTGGTTCGACACGAGCAGCGCCGGGCCGCGGAACGGGACGTGGTCCTGCCCGACGATGCGGATGCGGTAGATGGTGTGCGTCAGCAGCCAGAGGCTGAAGCGGACGAAGTACTCCGGCACCAGCGCGAGGACGTAGACGCTCGAGACCAGCGTCAGAATTCCCGCGAGGAAGATGATGCGCTCCGGTGACAGGTGCATCACGCTGCCGAGCGCCCACAACACGCCGGACGCGACCATCACGCCGATGGTCGTCATCAGGTTCGCCGTCGCGATGACCTGCCCCTTCTCCTTCTCGTCCGGACGCTGCTGGACCAGCGCGTTGAGCGGCACCGCGAACAGGCCGCCCGCGAAGCCGAGCGCCGTCAACGTGCCGCACACCACGGGATACGACGGGATCGCCCAGCGAAAGCGCCAGCGCGCCGAAGCCCATGCCGAACGCGCCAATCGGCGCGAGGCCGAGCTCGACCTTCTGTCCCGACAGCCGGCCCGCGACCATGCTTCCGACGCCGATGCCGATCGCGAGCCACGCTCCCATCAGCGCGATCCGCACGTCGTCCAGGTGCATCGACTCCTTGCCGGCGAGCAGGATCACGAGCTGCAGCAGCGCGCCGATGAACCAGAAGTAGCCGATGCCGAGCGCCGCGAGCAGGAGCGCGCGGTTCTTGCGCAGCTCGTGCATGCCGTTGCCGAGGCCCGCAAACGGGTTGAGCTGCACGCGCAGTTCCGGGCGCCCGCCCGTGCCGCGCGGGATGCCGAAGCTGGTCCAGGTGCCGGCCACCGCGATCGCGAGCAGCGTGCCGCCCATCAGCAGCGGCTTGTGATGCCAGCTCGCGTACATCAGGCCGCCGACCGTGCTGCCGATCACGATCGCCGCGAACGTGCTCATCTCGAGCAGGCCGTTGGCGCGCGACAGCGCCGCGTCGGGCAGCACTTCGGGGACGATGCCGTATTTCGCGGGGCTGAAGAAGGTCGCCTGCGCGGCCATCAGGAAGAGCACGACGAGAAGCAGATTGAGACGTCCGCCGCCAATCGTCAGCGCGGCCAACGCCAGCGCCATCGACACGATCTCGAGCGCCTTGGTCGCGACGAGCACGGTGCGCTTGTCGTAGCGGTCCGACAGCTGGCCGGCATAGCCCGAGAACAGCAGGAAGGGCGCCGTGAACACCGCGCCCACCCACGACAGCTCGTCGGAGGCGGCCGAGCCGGTCGCCGCCGCCATCGCGGCCATCGACACGATGAACTTGAAGACGTTGTCGTTGAACGCCCCGAGGAACTGGGTCCACAGAAACGCCCGGATCCCCTTGTTCCTCAACAGTTCGCCGTACGTCACGCTGGCCATGTCCCCGCCTCCTGCGAACGCCCTCGCAGTGGAATACCGCCTCTGGTCCCGGACGTTACACAGCCTGCGTCAAGCCAGCGACGCCAGCACGTGCCGCAACTCGTCCTCGACGTCCTCGCCAGGGCCGACGGTCTGCGCGATCTCGTCGACGATCCGCCGGCGCAGCTTCTGGCGCATGCGGTGCAGCGCGACCCTCGCCGCGCCTTCAGACGTCTGCAGCGTGGCGGCCAGCGTCTTCATCGGGACATCCGCGCCGTCGCCCGTCATGGCCGCGGCCAGGTGCGCGACCAGCGGTGCGCCCTCTGGTCCCGCCTCTTCGGACAGACGCCCGACGGCGCGAGCCACCAGCGTCCGCGCCCATTCGCGCTCGTACAGCGACTCGGGCGTCTCGTGGTGGGCCGGCTCGATTGGACGGTCGACAGCGTCCAGCGGGACGAACGTCTGCCCGCCTCCCCGTTTCAGCGTGCGCGCGCGGTCACGCTCGTTGGCCATGAAGTGCTTGAAGGCCACGAGCAGGAACGCGCGAAACCGGCCGCGCGCGGGATCGGCCAGCGCGAGGTCGCCGCGCGCGATGAGCTGCTCGAAGAAGCCCTGCGTCGCGTCCTGCGCGTCCTCGGGCGTCAGGCCCCGCGCCCGTGCGAACGCGAAGAGCGGCGACCAGTACTGCTCGCACAGCTCGCCCAGCGCCTGGCGTCCGCGGCTCGAGTCGCCGGCGGCCGCGATCACCAGCGTCCAGCGCGTCTCCTGAAATCGCGAGGCCATGCGACCCGGTCAGGCCGCCCCGGCCTCGGCCACGGTGAGCGACGTCTCGAGGCTGTCGACGAGACCGCGCGCGGCCTGGGGCCGCTGCGAGGGTTCCGGCGACAATGCCATCGCGAAGAAATCGCGGAGCGGGGCCGAGAGCGTCGGCGGCGGATCCCCGTCGGGCAGGCGGCCCGTCAGCAGCTCGAAGGCCATCACGGCAAGCGCGTAGAGATCCCACGAGGCGACCGGTGAGGCCCCTGGCGATTGCTCGGGCGCCATGTACGCCGGCGTCCCCCACAGCTCCGCGGCTCGCGTCACGAATTGCTGGCCCTCGCCGCCGCTCACGAGGCGGGCGAGGCCGAAGTCGAGCACCTTCGGCACGCGCACGCTGCCCACCTGCGTGAGAAAGACGTTCTCCGGCTTCAGGTCGCGATGGACGATGCCCCGGGCGTGCGCCGCGTCGAGCGCCGACGCCACCCCGCGGAGAATCAGGACGCTCTCGCCCGGTCCGATGACGCCGTGCGCCTGCAGCAGCTCGCGCACGGTGCGTCCTTCGAGGCGCTCCATCACGAGATACGGCGTTCCCAGCAGCACGCCGGCGTCGTGAACGGTGACGATGTTCGGGTGGCTCAGCGACGCGAGCAGCCGCGCCTCGCGCTCGAAACGCTCGACGGCATCGGGACGGCCGGCGAGCTCGTCTCGCAGCACCTTGACCGCGACCTGGCGTCCGAGGTGCGTGTCGACAGCTTCGTAGACCGTGCCCATCCCTCCTCGGGCGAGCCGCTGCTCGATCAGATAGCGGTCACCGAGGCGGCGCGGGACGCTGCCGCCGACGAGCGCCGCGCGATCGACGGTGCACGCTCTTTCCGCCGCGCTGTAGCAGCGTCCGCATTGCGGGCATTCGGTCATTGCGCCCGCTCGTTCGTAGTCGCCGGTGGCGCCGAGCACCAGCGCGAGGCTGTCGGCAATCGCGGAGAGCAAGTCGAGCTCGTCGCGTCCGTATGGCTCTTCGGAACGGCGAGGCCCGAGTGCCAGCAGCGCGTCCGCGCCGTCGGGATTGCAGGCGATCGGCACGAGCAGCTCCACGCCGCTCGCACGCAGCCAGGCGCGATCGCTGGCCGCCAATCGCTCGGCCAGGCCGCGCGGATCCAGCGGCGCCAGGTCGATGGGGCCGGCCACGGCACGCACGAGGCTCAGGAGCCGGCTGTGCTGATCCAGGTCGGCGACCTCAGGCCGCTGCGGGAACCACGGCGATCGGACGACAGCGATCGTCGCCGTCACGACGCAGCAGCACGCCTGCCATCGCCGGCTGGAGCGCTTCCTCCACGCGCGCGCAGACGATGCGAGCCGCGGCCTCGAACGAGCCGGCGCGACGGACGTCGGCCGCGACGGCCTGCATCAGCACACGCCCGTCATAGCGCTGCCGGAAGAACTGGCGGTCGATCGCGTCGAGCCAGGCGCGCCGCCGAAGGCGCGCCACGAGCACGATCGCCAGCGCCAGCAGGTAGATCCAGCCGCGGCTCGCCAGGATCGCGGACACCGGCCGGTCGCGGTGCACCAGCACGTCGAGCGCGAGCAGCGCGCCGACGGCCGGGACGACGGAGAGCAGCGCCCGCCGCGCGAGCGCGTGCTGGACGCCCTGCCGCACGAGCATGGGCACGCCGAGGATCCGGTGCCGCAGCAGTGCATACGTGAACGTCAGCGGGAAGACCAGCAACCAGAGCGTGCCCGCCATCACGAGCGGCGACGTGAACAGCGACGACGTGAGCTGCAGGCGCGCATCGCTCCAGTACGGCGATGACGACCGGCAGGCCGAGCATGAACGCGCACAGCGTGCCGAGCACGACGACCCGCGTGCGCAGGCGATCGAGCGGCGAGACCCAGCTGGCGATAGCCGCGCACGAGCAGCGCGAGCGACGCGATGACGTACAGCGCCGTGAGCGGAAGGATCGCCTCGAGGCCTTTCGGTCGCCGGATGTGGCTCGCGCCGGGCGAGGCGACCAGCGCCGCCACGAACTTCGTATGCCAGAAGAGCGACGCCCATCGGCGTCCACAGCGACGACCCACGCCAGCGGGCCGCGCAGTTGACGCACGGGGAAGACGGCGAAGAACGAGCAGAGAATCGCGCTCACGCCGACCGCGCTGAGATACGGGATCCACAGCAGCCACGCGACCGGCAATGGCAGGCTGCTCCAGACCGCGGCAAGACGATACGGCGGCGCCACCGTGAAGACCGCGACCGCCGCGAGCAGCCACGCCGCCAGGCGGCCAGCCGCCGTATCCGGGCGATACCACAAGACGAGACACGCAGCGATCAGCGTGACCGCTTGGACCAGCCGCGAGGCGCCGAGCGCGATGCCTTCCCTGGTCGTCCAGAACCGACCATCGTCTGGCGGGAGCGCGAGCGGAATCGAGCGGGCCGTCGCCATCGCGGACGACGTCGATGTCGATGGCGCGATCGAGCGGGAGCGTGAGCTCGAAGGCGATCCAGTCCAGTCGCGATGACACCGTCTGGCCATCGACGGTCGCCAGGCGATCGCCAGCGCGAAGACCGGCGCGTTCGGCGATCGATCCCGGTTCGACGGCGCTGACGAGCAGGCCGCCGGGAGTGACCGTCAGGGCGGCGCCCCAGTCCTGCGGCCGGCGGAGGTCGCAGACCAGCAGGACGAGGAAATAGGCCAGAAACGGCAGAAGTGCCGCGACCAGCCAGCGGTGCGAGGCTGCAGGCGCGGCGTCCTTCTGGCCCGGGACCGCCATGTGGGCGCGATTGTAACGCCGGACGCCGCCAGCTCAGCAGCACCCGTGTAACACCATCCTCCGCCTTCCTGTAGTGCCTCGATGAGGGGCATCCGCCCTTCGTGCAGGAGGCGCACGCATGGCCGTCCTCGACGACCACGGCGATCCCGTCAGCTTCGAAGAACGCATCGGCGTGAGCTGGTTGAACAAGCTCGGCGTCTCGATCCTCGTGCTGGGGATCGCCTCGTTCCTCGGTTACCACTTCACGTCGCTCGGCGCGCTCGGGAAGGTGCTCGCAGGCAGCCTCGCGGCGATCGCGATGGTCGCCGGAGGCGCGGCGCTGGAGCGATCCGAGCGCTATCGCCTGGCGGCTCGCGGCCTCATCGGAGGTGGATGGGGCCTGCTGTATTTCGTCGCCTACGCCACGTACTTCGTGCCCGGCTGCGCACCTGATCGACTCGCAGCCGGTCGCCTTGACGCTCATGCTCGCCGTGGCGGCGGCGATGGTCGTGCACACGCTGCGTTATGAAGCCCAGGCCATCACGACCATCGCCTTCCTGCTCGCCTTCGCGACGGTGACGCTGCACCACGACTCGGTCTACAGCCTCGCGGCCGGTGCCGTCCTCGCGCTGCGCGCTCATCGGCGTCGTCCGCGTGCGCGGCTGGTTCGTCCTGGAACTGCTCGGCATGCTGGCGACCTTCCTCAATCACTTCCTGTGGCTCGCGCCGAAGGTGACGTTCACGGGCTGGAACGCGGCGGCCTTTCCCGAGCTCCCGGTGAGCACGGCGCTTCTCGTCTTCTACTGGCTGGCGTTTCGCGGCTCATTCCTGCTGCAGCGCCGAGGGCTCAGCGAGAGCGACGAGCGCCTGACGTCGGTGACGGCCGTCCTCACGACGAGCGCGTTTCTCGGATTGATGCGGCTGCAGGCGGTCGATCCGGCCTGGACGTTCAGGTGGCTGCTGGCCACCGGCCTCGTCGAGTTGTCGCTCGCGCAACTGCCGTGGCTGAAGTCGCGCCCGCTGGCGCGCCGGACGCTCTTCACGCTCGGCGCCTCGCTCGTCATCGCGGCCGTCCCGTTCCATTTCTCCGGTGGCTCGCTCGACCTGATGTGGCTGGTGCAGGCGGAAGCGCTGCATCATCGCCGGCGCGCGCGGACGCGATGCCGTCTTGCGGAAGATCGGCATGGTGCTCCTCGTCGTCCTGGTCTTCAGGCAAACAGTGTTCGAGTCCGCGAACGGGCTGCTGACGCACGACTGGCGGCTCGCGGTCTCGATGCTCTCGACGGCTGCTGTCCTCTGGCTGAACGCGGGAGGCCTCCGGCGCCGGCACTCCGACATCGTTCGAGGCACCGGCGAGGGATTCATCCTCCGCTGCGGCGGCTACGCAGCGGCGTTCCTGGCGTTCGTCGCTCTCGCGATTCCCAGCGCGACCTGGACGGCGACGCTGTGGACCGCGGCCGCGCTCGCTCTCGCGATCGCCGCGAGAACGTCTGGCCGATGACGACTTCGCGATGCAGGCGCTCGGCCTCGGTGTCATCGGCACCCTGCAGGCCGTCGGCGTCAACTCGCGGCTTCGACGAGCCGTCGGCGTTCTACACCGTCCGCGCGATGACCGTCGCGCCGATCGTGCTGCTGCAGTACGCGATGGCAGGCGTGTTCGGGCGACGCACGTATCGCGGGCTGCGACTGGCTGGCCTGTTCGTATGGACGGCCGGCGCGCTGGCGATCATCCTCGGCTGGCACGATCTCCCGTCGGCCCAGATCGCTCCGGCGTGGGCCGCCATCGCGGCGGCGCTGACTGTCGTGGCCTGGCGCACCGGTCAAACCGAGTTCGTCGACCAGGCCGGCCTGCTCGCGGCCGCGGCGGCGTGGCGCGCCGATTGCCATCAACCTCCTCACGATGCCGGCCGGCGGGACGTTCTGGCTCGGTCGCACGGGGACGACGGCGCTCACGGCGCTGGCGCTGGCCGCGGCGTTTGCGGTCGCACGTCGCGCGCGACGCGCGAGCGCGCTGCCATCGGGATGGCTCGAGCGCCTGCTCGGGGCTCGCCACGACGACACGTGCTTCTTCGCGACGGTGACCCTGGTCACGGCGATGCTCGCGGTGATTCCGCCGCACGGGTTCGTGACGCTCTCGTGGGGTCTCGAAGGGCTCGTCGTGTTCCTGGTGGCGCTCTGGGCGGGCGAGCGGCGGTACCGTCTGACCGGCCTCGGCCTGCTCCTGCTGTGCGTCGCGAGGGTTGGGATCGACGTCTGGGCGATCTCGGCTCAGGAGCGCTGGATCACGCTCGTCGTGCTCGGCGCGCTGCTGATGCTCGTGTCGTTCCTCTACTCGCGCTACCGGGAGACGCTGCGGCGGTACCTGCGATCGGGCCTGCTCGCCATAGCTCCAAAGGAGCTGCAAGGCGCGTCCGGCTCGACGTGGATCAGGCGCGGTCCGCGTCGAGCTGCGGCGTTCGAAGCGCGCCCGCCACGACGTCGAGGAGCGCATCCGGCGTGAACGGCTTGGCCAGCATCGGCCCGTTGCGATCGACGGTTCCGCGCTCCTCGAGCGAGGCGTCCGAATATCCCGACATGTAGACGACGCGGAGCTCGGGACAATTCACGCGAGCCGCCATGTAGAGCTCCATGCCGGACATGCCCGGCATGACGATGTCGGTGAGCAGCAGGTCGATCGCGCAGGCGCGCTCCCGGCAGCGCTCGAGCGCGTCCTCCCCGCTCGTGGCCTCCAGCACTTGATATCCGGCCGCCGACAGCACCTGCGTCACCAGCCGGCGGACGTCGGGCTGGTCCTCCGCGACGAGGATGCTCGACGTCTGTTGCCGCGCGGGACGCGGCCTGGCGGCGGCGGAGACGTCGGCCGAGACCGCGTTGCCGGTCACCGGCAGCTCGATGACGAAGCTGGCGCCGGCGCCCGGCTTGCTCTCGATGGCAATCGTGCCGCCGCTCTGCGCGACGATGCCGTAGACGGTGGCGAGGCCAAGCCCGGTGCCGAGGCCCTGCGGCTTCGTGGTGAAGAACGGCTCGAACGCGTGCGCCTGCGTCTCGGCGTCCATGCCGACGCCGGTATCGGTGGTCCGCCAGCGGACGCGGGCCGGCGGCGGCTCGCCATTCGGCATGTGTGTCGCGGCGAGCGGCACATCGGAGGTCGCGATGGTCAGCGAGCCGCCGTGCGGCATGGCGTCACGCGCGTTCAGCGCCAGGTTCAGCACGATCTGGTGCAGCTGGCCGGGGTCCATCGTCACGTGATCGGACCCGGCGGCGAGGTCCGAGACGAGCCGGATGTCGTCGCCGAGCACGCGCTGCAGCATGCCGGCCGCCGACGTGAGCTCGCCATTCAGCGAGAGCACGCGCGGCTCGAGCCGCTGACGCCGGCTGAATGCGAGCAGCTGCTTGACGAGGCTCGCGGCACGGTCGCCCGCGCGCTTCACTTCTTCGAGGGGCGGGCGCAGCGCGCTGTCGGCCGGCAGGTCGTCGAGCACGAGCTGCGAGTAGCCCGTCACGACGGTCAGCAGGTTGTTGAAGTCGTGGGCGATGCCGCCGGCGAGGCGCCCGACCGCCTCGAGCTTCTGTGACTGGCGCAGCTCGTCCTCGAGCTGCGAGCGCGCGGCCTGCTCCCGTGCGGTGGTGCGGCTGGCCGTGTAGAGCGCGACGAGCAGCCACGTCGTCATCGCGAGCGCCGTGCCGAGCGCGACGATCCCGCCGACGAGCAGGCGCGTGCGCGCGCGGGCCTCGAGCAGCTCGAAGATCGCGAGGATCTCCGAGGCCTGGTAGTACGAGTACGGCCGGACGATCCCGCCGAGCGTGCCGTCCCTCGCCATGCGATCGAGCTCCTGCCGCAGCATGTCCGCCGCGGCACGCGTCTCGAACCGCGACCCGATCGCCATCTTGATCTGATCGTCCAGCACGTAGTTGCTGTAGCTGATGCCGAGGCACCCGGTCTTCGGATCGAGCTGCGCGCGCGTGGCGTCGGTCAGCGGCAGGAAGGCGACGCTCACTTCCCCCGCGCAGAATCCCAGCGCGAGCGCCTGGCCGTCGCGATACACCTTGCTCGTCGCGTGCGGGAACTGTCTTCGCCGCACCCACTCCATCACCGGCAGGTCGGCGTGACCGATGGCCCCGGTGAAGTCGGTGCCGGGCTTGGGCCCGGCCCCGCGCACGACGATGTAGAGGTCGGCGATGAGCCAGGGATCGGAGAAGTAGATCTTCCCCTGGCGGGCCGGCAGGATCGTGAGGGCCGGCCAGAGGTCGACCGTGCCGTCACGGAACGGCCCTTCCACGAGGCCGTTCGTGTAGACCCACTCGAGCGGCAAATGGATCCGTCGCGCCGCCTCCGAGATGACTTCGACCGAGAGCCCGACGGGATGTCCGTCGGGGCCCCACTGCATGTAGGGCGGGTCGTGGAGAAAGCCGATGCGGAGCGGACGATCCGGCAACGGCGGCGGACGCCGCCGCCACATGACGCCGCCTCCCGCGAGCCCGACCAGGACGAGCAGGCTCAGGGCGACCGCGACGGGCCGTCGATGCCATCCGCTCATTTGAAATGCGACTCGTAGACGAGCGGCTCGCCGTGCTCCCACGGACGGTACGTGTTGGCGAACTCGATTCGCTCTCCGAGCGTGGGATGGCTGTACTCGAACACCTTGATCAGCCAGGCCGGATTCGGGTTGGCGAGGTTGTCCTGCTGCAGCCGGACGAAGGACGTGGCCGCCACGTGATTCGTGCGCGTGATCTCGAGCCCGAAGCGATCGGCCTCGTGCTCCACGTGGCGGTTGTACGCCAGGGCGAACGGCGAGGCGATGAGGAAGCCGAGGTTGAACAACAGCAGCAGGAGCGGCAGCGACGCGATGTCGCCCAGCGACTCGAACCCGATCCGCGCGCGGTACCGGGCGATGACGGCGCCGGCCGTGAGATGAATGCCAAAGAGCGTCAGCAGAATCACGATGGCGAACATCGCGACGAGCTTCCACATGTGGCCGAGCACGTAGTGGCCCATCTCGTGGCCCATGACGAAGAGCAGTTGCGGCTCGTCCAGGCGCTTGATGATCGTGTCCCACAGCACGATCCGCTTCGTGGCGCCGAAGCCGGTGACGTACGCGTTCAGCGCGTTGGTGTCGGTGCTCTTGTCCACCTCGTAGACGCGGCTGCCCGCAATCCCCGCGCGATCGGCCAGCTGCAGGATGCGCGCCTCGAGCGCCTTGTCCTTCATCGGGCCGAACGTGTTGAACAGCGGGTCGATCCAGACCGGCTTGACGACGATCATGAGCAGCAGGAACGGCACCGCCGCCAGTCCGGTATAGAGCCACCAGCGGCGGGGGCTCTTGCGCAGCAGGAGGTAGGGAATCCAGAGAAAGAGCGTGCCGCCGATGATGCCGACGACGAGCGAGATCATCGAGTCGGAGAACCACTTCTGGAACGTCTGGTTCGACAGGCCGTACGCGTGATCGCGGACGAACTCCTCGTAGTACGCGCGCGGCAGGTCGATGACGAAGGTCAGGATCGAGAAGACGGCGAAGTAGATCGCGATGATGAAGAACCACTTGCGCCCGATGCGCGTGGACCAGTCGCGCATCCGCGCCGAGAGCCCGGTCATGAGCACCAGCCCCGGCAGCACGAAGCCCCAGATCGTGTCGGCGATCCAGAGCACGATGCCGCTTCGGTAGCGCTGCATCGCCAGCGGCGAGGGTTCAGGCACCGGGACGGGGCCCGTGTCGGCGTCGGCAGGCTTCGGTTGCGCGCTCGCGGGCGCCGGGGCGGACGCCGCCGGCGGCGTGGCCGCGCCCGATTGCGCACGAACGCTGACCGTGCCGAGTGCCACGAGCACCAGGGCCACCGCGACGAGCCGCACGCGCATCGAGTCTCCTTTGGGAGGAATCGGCCCGGATTCTACATGCTCCGGGTCTGGTGGGGTAGGTCAGCGTCGAGCCTGTCAATCTCGTGGACGGCGAGACACGGACCGTATCGCTAGTGATACGCCAGTAGTCCTCCGTCCCCGGGAACCACCGGCCTTTCCAGTATCGTTCTGGCTACCGCCCGGTCGTTTTGCTGTCGGTTTTGATTCGCCGTCGGTCCCCGCGTCGGAGGTGCAGATGACGCCCGTCCGCGACCGTTCGCTCCATGCCGTGCTCTGGTTCGGGCAACTGGTGATGGCGGCCGTCTTCGCCTTCGCCGGCTACGAGAAACTGACCCGGCCGATTGCGGCGCTCGCCGGGCCGATGCCCTGGGTCATCGACGTGCCGCCGATGCTGGTGACGTTCATCGGCGCCTGTGAGATCGGCGGGGGCGATTGGCCTCGTGCTGCCGGCGCTGACCGGCATCCAGCCGGGGCTCACGCCGCTCGCCGCTGTCGGGCTCACGACGCTGATGAGCCTCGCGTCGATCTTCCATTTCGGACGCGGCGAGTTCGGCATGCTCCTCGGCACCGTCCCTCTCGCGCTCGCCTGCGCATTCATCGCGTGGGGCCGCCTGACGCACGCCTCGATCCGCGAACGCCTGGGCGGCTGAAAACCCGCCGGCCGGGATCCGCGCCAGACGTGTCTTTTCTACACGCAGGCGCGGGATCCGGCTGCCTCGAGTCCCCTGCCAAGTCACTGCAAATACACGGGCCTGGCCCTGCTCGGCCGTTGGCCTCGTCCTTGCGCCGTCACCGAGCGAAATGATGCGCGGGCTCCGGCCGATCGACGACCAGACACCACCCGCGCCCGCGGTCGACGAGCCGCAGCGGGGCGTCGGTCAACACCATGCCGTCGATGCGGTTCGTGGCGGCGATGGTCGGCGTGGCCGTCCTCTGGTGGGCGCAGGCGCTCCTCATCCCCGTCGTGCTGGCGATCCTGGCGAGCTATGCGCTCGAGCCCGCGGTGAAGTGGCTCGAGTCGATTCACGTGCGTCGCGCGTTCGGCGTGCCGCTGCTGCTCGGCGTGCTCCTCGCGAGCGTGACGCTGGGGATCTACGCGCTGCGCGGCGAGGCCGTCGCGTTCACCGAGCGGCTGCCCGGCGCGGCGCACTCGATCGCGCAGGCGATTCGCTCCAGGACGCCCGACACGTTCCGGCCGGTCGCGCGCGTGCAGCAGGCCGCCAGCGAGCTCGAGAAGGCGACTGCCGTGCCGCCGAAACCCGACGGGATCACGCAGGTGCGCGTCGAGGAGCCGACGTTCAAGCTGAAGAACTGGCTCTGGCAAGGCTCCTTCAGCGCGCTCGAAACCACCAGCCAGGCCGTCGCCATCGTCTGCATCGTGTACGCGCTGCTCGTCGGCGGGGATCTCTACAAGCGGAAGATCGTCCGCATCGTCGGGCCGTCGCTGGCGAACAAGCGGCTGACGGTGGAGATCCTCGCGGAGATCGAGCGGCAGATCGAGCGATTCCTGTGGGCGCGGGCCTGGATCAGCGCGATCATCGGCGTCGCGATCTGGCTGTCGTTCCGCCTGATGCAGCTCGAGGAGCCGGGCGTGTGGGGCGTGCTGTCGGCGCTGCTCTTCACGGTGCCGCTGGTCGGACCGTCGATTGTCTGCATCGGCGCGGCGCTGGCGGGCTTCGTCCAGTTCGATTCCTTCAGCATGGCCGCCGCGGCCGGCGGCGTCGCGCTGGCGATCACGACGCTCGAAGCGTACCTGCTGACGCCGCTGCTCATGAGTCGCGTCGGCGAGATGAATGCCGTCGCGATCTTCGTGAGCCTGATGTTCTGGGGCTGGCTCTGGGGGATCTGGGGCCTGCTGCTGGCGGTGCCCATCACTGCGG
>CAWBBN010000015.1:0-530891 GCA_963787035.1 Vicinamibacteria bacterium | reverse complement strand
CGGTTCATGCCGAAAAGCGCCTCGGCCGCGACCAAGGCGCTGGCCGAGGCTGTGGCGCTCGAGCGGGCGAAGTCGGGCCCCGTGTCGATATGCCGGGCGTGCGGCGTCGCAGCCACCCAGAGCGACGCCGTGAAGTGCACCGTCTGCGCTCCCGCGGATTTCGACGTATCTCCCGGGAGATGATCGAAGAGATTGCCGCGGTAGAGGGGGCTCGAGGAGGAGACCACTTACGACGGGCGCAAGCTCCGATGGTCGGAGGACGCAAGAAAGGGCCTCTGGACGATGAAGAACGCCTATCAGCGCCGTCGCGTGAAGGCGCGTGTCGAGAAGCGCGCGCGCATGGTGAAGCTCGACGCCATCACCCTCGATTTCGCACGACGGTGATCGAGGAGGAGACCGGCACGCCGCTGGACATCGGGGTTTCGCCGCCCGCGCGGCCGAGCTGGCCTCGTCGAAGAGCATGGCGCGAGCGGGGCCGGTTCGCAGTAGCGAGGCGAAGCTGGTTGCCCGCGACGATCGGAAGAACCCGCTGATTTCGATCTTCGAATGGACGAGCGAGGCCGCGCAGCGGATCCTTGGGTACCGGCCGGGTACATGCGGAACAAGACACAGGAGCGGATTGAGGAGTTGGCGCGGGAGCGCGTTGGCGGGGACGATCGATCTTGCGCTGGTTGAAGACGGGATCGAGATCGGCAAGAAGATGATGGCCGAGATGATCGCATCCTATTCCGCGCCGCGGCGCGAGCCCGGTGGCCCCGGCGCCCGCGCGGACTGCGGAGAGCCCCGGGCGCCGCCAGTGATGCGGCCCCAGACTCAAACGGGAGCGGCTACCTCAACGAGGTGAGATCGCAGCGCGAGGCGTGACGGCGTATCGCTTCTGCCGCAGCGACGACATCGAGCTTCTCGTCGGCGCGTTGAATCGCTGCTGGTCGCCGTACTTTCCCGACGAGCCGCCGATGACGCCGGTCGCGTTCAAGCGGTCGATCCGCGACCTCCAGGTCTGGTGCAGCAGCTGCATGGTCGCCTTCTCGGGCCCGACCCGATCGGCGTCCTGATCGGCGCCAAGCGGCCTTCCGCGACGCTCGTCCACAAGATCGCCGTTCATCCGGATCATCGGCGACAGGGTCACGGGCGTCACCTGCTCGCCTCGCTCGGTTCGAAGCTCGCGATTCTCGGTCCCCCGAGAATCGTCGCCGAAGTTGACGAGACGCTTGCCCCTGCGTGCGAGCTGTTCAGCGGAAGCGGATATGTGCAGGAAGCGACCCTGACGGATTACGTTGAATGTCGACGAGTTCGACACGTTCAGGACGAACGGAGTCGATGGGTTCGTGATTCCTGTCACGGTCGACGATCTCGCCGCCAATGGCCTCCTGGGAGAGGCTCATCCGCAGGCATGCTGGGAGCGTTCGATCGAGACCTTCATGGCGAGGAAGGACGACATCGCCGGCCTCGCCGTCGCCTCCGACGAGCGAATCGAGGCTTACGTGCTCTACCTCCCGGAGCTTCGGCAGAGGCGGGCCCGACAGCGGAGATTCTTTCGCTGCGTACGTTCATCGAGGACGGCGGAGCCCGCTTGAAGCAATTGCTCTCCCGACTCAGCGCGCAAGGCATGAAAGCCTTACGGTTCCCGAAGGTCCACCCGTCGGAGATCTCAAACGAGCTGCTGGAGACGCTCGGTTTTCGCCAAGCCGGCGCGCATCGACTCTACGCGGCGAAGCCGCGGTCCGACTAGGTGTAGGCTAGGGCCAGGGAATGAAGCGCTACCACGACATCGTCGGCGACGGAGGATCCAGAGTCCTCGAGCAGGTTGCCGAGCAGCGCACCCGCATCACCGATGGGCTCGCCGGCGTGCGCCATCTCGTGGCCGTGGGCTCCGGCAAAGGCGGCGTCGGCAAGAGCACGTTGACGCTGCATCTCGCGGGCGCGCTGCGCGCCCGGGGCCTTCGCATCGCGATCCTGGACGCGGACTTCAACGGTCCCTCACAGGCGCGCATGGCAGGTGTCCAGGGGGCGCTGTTCGTTCCGGGCAGCCACAAGGTCGCGCTCCCGCGGACCAGGAGCGGGATCGGCGTCTTCTCGATGGGCTCGCTGATCCCGGAGTCGGAGTCGCTCGAGTTCGAGAGCGCGGCGCAGGGAGAATCGCATACGTGGCGCGCCACGAGGGAGTTCGCGCTGCTCGGCGAAATCCTCGGGTCCTTCGAGTGGGGAGCGCTCGATCTGCTGATGTTCGATCTGCCGCCGGGAGCCGAGCGGACCGTCCAGTACGCCGATTTTCTCGGACCGCGAACCTCGTTCCTGCTCGTGACGATCCCGTCCGAGGTGGCACGAGGCGTGGTCGCGCGTTCAGTGGCCGCGCTGTCGAAGGGCCCCAATCGCGTCCTCGGCTACGTCGAGAACATGAGCGGCTACTACTGCCGCGACTGCGACGCCATCAAGCCGCTCTTCGACTCACCTGGCGCATCGCGGCCTGGCGATCCCCTGCCTCGGGACCGTGCCGTTCGATCCCGAGCTGGCGCGGCACTGCGATCAGCGGGATCCCTCTCGCGGACCTGCCCGACACACGCCGTTGGCCGCGCGCTGGATCACGTCGCGCAGCAACTTCTGGACAGCCTCGATTGGCAACGGAGCCTTCGCGATGAAGTTCCTCTGCGTCCCCTGCGATACCCCGATGAAGCTGCAATCCGTGGCTCCGCCCGAGCGCGGCTCGCTCTCGGTCGTCTACTCGTGTCCCGAGTGCGGCTATGAGATGGCGATGCTCACCAACGCGTACGAGACGCAGGTGGTCCAGTCGCTCGGCGTGCGGATCGGCCGCCGGAGACGGCGGCGAAGCGCGCGGCGAGTCGGGCACCAAGTGTCCGTTCGGCGCGATGATTCCGGCGACGGAGTGCCGAGCGGCGCAGGCCGGCGAGTCCATCGCCGTCCGCTGGACCTCCGCCGCGGAAGCCAGGCTCGCGAACATTCCCGAGTTCGTCCGCCCGATGGCGCGGACCGGCATCGAGAAATTCGCCCGGGAGAGAGGGGGCCCTCGAAGTGGACGAGAAGATCCTCGACGAGGCCCGCGACTTCTTCGGCATGTGAGGCACCCTCTCCGAGAGCGTCGTTGAGATGGACGTGCCGCCTACGAATACGAGCCAGCCTGCCCTGAGCCCAGTCGAAGGGTTCGCGCGGCCCTACGTCGTCTCCTGGAACCTCACCTACCGCTGTAACCTCGCCTGCGAGCACTGCTATCTCGACGCCGGAGGCACGCCGCTGGTCGGCACGGAGAACTTCGCCGATCGGAGCGAGCTCGGCACCGAGGAGTGCTTCAAGGTCATCGACGAAATTGCCGCGTTCGCGCCTGAGTGCCTGACCATCCTGACTGGCGGCGAACCGCTTTTGCGTCGCGACATCCTCGAGATCGTCCGGCGCGCGGCGGAGCGTGGACTGTGGGTGGTCGTCGGCACCAACGGCGTGCGCATTACCGAGAACGTGGCGCAGCGCCTGGCGGAGGCCGGCGCGCGGGGACTGTCGCTTTCGCTCGATGCGCTCGATCCCGACCGTCACGACGGCTTCCGGAAAGTGCGTGGCGCCTGGCGAAACACGGTCGAGGGCGCGGAGATCCTCAATCGGACCGGGCTCCCGTTCATCGTGCAGACGACCGCGGGCTCGCACAATCTCGGCGAGCTCGAGGCGATCGCCGACTTCGCGCACGATCGCCTCGCCGCGAAGGTCTGGAACCTCTACTTCCTGGTGCCGACGGGGCGCGGACAGTTCGTGTCGGACATGACCCCGGCGCAGTACGACGAGGTGCTCGCCGCTCTCTACCGTGATCCAGCGCAAGTACAAGGGCCGCATGCTCGTGAACGCGAAGTGCGCGCCCCACTACGTCAAGACCGTCCTGGAAAAGCAGGAGACCGACCTGTTCCCTGCGGAAGGCGACACGCCGATCAGGGTTTACTCCGGGGGGGCCGGCGGGTGCCCGGCCGGGACGCACTACATGGGGATCCGGCCGAACGGTGACGTCACACCCTGCCCGTATCTGCCGGTCTTCGCCGGGTCACTGCGCAGCGCCAGCCTCGAGGATCTGTGGACCTCCTCGGAGCTGTTCACCGGCATTCGCCAGCGGCGCGTCGTTGGGCGGGCGCTGCGGGGCGTGCGAGTTGAACGGGCACTGCGGGGGCTGCCGCGCGAGGGCTTTCGGGATGACTGGCGACGTGATGGCGGAGGATCCGCTCTGCACGCACACGCCGGGAAGTTCGTGGACTCCCCCTGCTCGCGTCCGACGCGGCCCGCGGCGCTCGGCGCGCCGTCGCGGGGCTTCGGCGAGGCGCCGGTCGCATCGAGTACGGGGCCGAATCGCCGGCGACTATCGCGTGGGACGATGCGGCCGCCGAGCGGATGAAGAAGATCCCCGCGTTCGTCCGGGGAATGGTCGTGCGGGCTGTCGAGGACTCATGCCGCAAGAACGGCATCGACCGCGTGACCGTCGAGGAGCTCGAGCGGATCCGCGCGCGGATGCCGACGCCGAAGATGTTCAGGTAGCGCGCGACCGTCGACTGCTACTTGAACGGATTGTCTTCGTCGCTCGCCGCCTCCTTGACCTTGTCGTCCATCCACTTCTGGAACTCGTCGGCGCCCAGGACGGTGACAAACCCCCGCATGTGGGCGTGACCCAGACCACAGAGCTGCGCGCAGGCGATCTGGTACTGGAATTCCGGATTCCTGGTTCGGGCCCGCATCTCGGCGGTCGTGACGTTGGGGACGAACCAGATCGGGATCGTGAGGCCGGGCACGGCGTCCTGCTTCACGCGGAACTCCGGCACGCCGAAGCTGTGGATGACATCCTTGCTTCTCAGCTTCACGATGATCGGCTTGTTGACCGGCAGGAAGAGCTGATTGACGGTGGTGACGTCGTCTTTGGCGGCCGGATCGGAGCGATCGAGTCCCAGCGGGTTCGACTGGAGATCGATCATCGTGATGTCGGTACGGCCGAATCGGCCGTCGGGGCCGGCGTAGTGGACGTTCCAGGCGAACTGCTCGCCAGTGACCTCGACGACCAGCGCTTCGCTCTCCGGGGGACGGTGGTCGACCCTCGCGGCCCAGATCGGGATCGAGAACCCGAGCAGCAGAACCGCCTCGACGATCGCCACACCACCTTCGAGGTAGCTCGACGCGTGCGTCGTGACCCCCTTGTAGTCGGCCACCGGATTCCGTGAACGGCGGAATCGGACCAGGCAGTAGGCAATGAAGCCCCCCCACCCGACGAACAGGACGAACATGAAAATGTGAATCCAGCCAATCAGGTTGTCGATCTGCCCGCCATTCACTGCGGCGAGCGCCGGGAGTCCCAGCCACTCAGTCATGATGATCTCGGCCCTCGTTGGAGATCCGACCATTCGGCTTCAAGGTCGAGTTCCGCCACCTGCTTCGCGCGCTTGCGAAGATAGAGGAAGAAACTCACGAAGCCGAGCTGAACCGCAAGCGTGACAGCCACCAGCGCGACGACGCCGAGCTTCGCCCCGTCGATCAGCGGGCTCTCCGCCGCGCCGAAGCATACCGGGCAGGCGAGGACGGTCGAGCTCCCGCCGAGCATCACGGCCGCAGCCGTCGTCAAGGCGTCGCCGAACCGCCTGCCGCAAGGCGGCTGTCTCGCCGTAGCAGCGCAGCTGCGAGGCGATCATCGCAGCGTCCTCGTCTTGCGCAGGAACCACGAATCGTAGACGACCAGGCCGAACGACACGGCGAAAGCCGCGACGGCCGCGATCAGGCTGCCGACTCCGTCCCCGCCGCCCATACGACGCCGAGGCACCAGACACCGAACAGCACCGCGAGGGCCGCGGAGAGCAGGATCACCACCGCGTGGACCCATCCTGAGGTTCATCAGTGAATCCAGAAGCCGTCGTGGACGGTGACGACGGGAAGGGCCAGCAGCGCGATGAAGAAGACAACGGTCAGCGCGAGGACCGCCAGGATCAGCTTCTTCTCGGAGATCAGGTGCATGAAGTAGCACGCCACCAGCGATCCCTTGATGCGTCGCGACGATCAGGGCAATGGTCACGGCCTGATGGACGGGCAGGTGGAAGCGGGAGATCGCCACCGTGACGATCGTCAGCACCAGGAGCGCGACGAAGACGGTGATGTAGATCCTGACGTGTTTGTCGATGTCGACTGCGTGGTCGCTCGTCATGGACGCTCGCCTACAGGAGATAGAGGGTCGGGAACAGGAAGATCCAGACCAGATCCACGAAATGCCAGAAGAGGCCCGCGTTCTCGACGCGATTGGTGAACCACTCCGGGTTCGTCTTCCAGAGCTTCGAGCCGGGCCCCAGGAGATAGGCGTTCACACACATCCCGCCGAACACGTGGAGCATGTGGAGGCCGGTCAGGGTGAAGTAGAGGGCGAGGAAGTTGTTGGTGCTGGGAAAGAGCCCGGTCTCGAACTTGTGGCTGTATTCGAAGTACTTGACCACGAGGAAGACGAACCCGAGCAGGATCGTCGCTCCCATGTAGATCCGAAAGGTTCCCGAGGCGGCGGCGCATCAGCGACGCCCAGGCCATGACCATCGTGACGGAGGACGAGATCAGGACGAGCGTGTTGAACGTGGCGAGCGGGACGTTCAGCATCGTGTCTCCCCGCGGCCAGCTCGGCATCCCCGTCCGGATCAGGATGTAGCTCGCAAACAGGGCCCCGAACAGCATGACTTCCGAGGCCAGGAACAGCCAGATCCCGATCTTGCCGTTGTTCAGACCGGTGTCGCGGCGTAGTTCGACGGTGTAGGGAATCTCCATCTCGAATCAGGCCTCGTACTGCGGCACGAAATCTTTGGCCGCGCCGGGAACGCTGTATTCGTAAGGCCCGCGGTACGCCTGCGGGGGCTCGAGGAAATTGCCGTGCGGCGGAGGCGATGGAGCCGCCCACTCGATCGTCGTGGCCTGCCAGGGATTCTGGTCGGTCTTCTCGCCCTTCCGGATGCTCCAGAAGAAATTGAAGATGAAGGGAATCTGGAACAGCGCCATGATCCACGCGCCCCACGAGGACACGGCGTTCAGGTGGAGCACCGGCTGCGCAAACTGGTAGGCCGCCCCACCGTCATACAGTCGCCGCGAGACGCCCGCCAGCCCCACCCAGAACATGGGCATGAAGACGACGTTCATGCAGACGAACGAGCCCAGGAAGTGGATCATCCCGAGCGTTTCGTTCATCTTCCGCCCGGTCGCCTTCGGGTACCAGTAGTAGATCCCCGCGAAGAGGGCGAAGATCGTCCCCGGAGCGACGACGTAGTGGAAGTGGGCGATGACGTAGTAGGTGTCGTGCAGCGGGATGTCCGAGACGTTCAAGCCGAGCGGAAGGCCCGTGAGCCCGCCGATGCCGAACATCGGGAGAAAGGCGAGCGCGAAGAGCATCGGCGTGTTGTAGCGTATCGATCCGCCCCAGAGCGAGATGACGAGCGCCGTGAGGATCGCGACCGAGGGGATCGAGATGATCATCGTGGTCGTCTGGAAGAACGCCGCCATCGTCGTCCCCATGCCGGTCATGAACATGTGGTGCGCCCAGACGATGAACGACATGAAGCCGAGGAAGACGAGCGAGTAGACCATCGTGCGGTAGCCCCACAGGGGCTTCCGGGTGTTGTTCGCGATGATCTCGGCCACGATGCCCATCGCCGGAAGGATCAGGACGTAGACCTCCGGGTGCGCCAGGAACCAGAACAGGTGCTGCCAGAGGAGCGGGTTGCCTCCGCCCGCGTTGTGGAGGACCTGGCCGCTGACCACGAGGCCGCTCGGCAGGAAGAAGCTCGTGCCGGCCAGGCGATCCATCAGCTGCATGACCCCCGCGGCCTCGAGCGGCGGGAACGCCATCAGCAGGAGGAAGGCCGTGACGAACTGGGCCCACACGAAGAAGGGGAACCGCATGAACGTGAGCCCCTTCGCGCGCAGCTGAATGATCGTCGTGATGAAGTTGATGGCGCCGAGCAGTGACGATGTGATCAGGAAGATCATCCCGATGAGCCACATCGTCTGGCCCGTGCCCGCGATGACCGAGAGGGGCGCGTAGGAGGTCCACCCCGACTGCGCGGCTCCTCCCGGGACGAAGAAGCTGACGAGCATCGTCACGCCGCCGAGGAAGAAGAACCAGTAGCTCGCCATGTTGAGCCTCGGGAACGCCATGTCCGGGGCTCCAATCTGCAGCGGGACGACGAAGTTCCCGAATCCTCCGACCGCGAGCGGGACCACGCCCAGGAAGACCATGATGGTGCCGTGCATCGCCCCGAGCTCGTTGTAGAACTCGGGCAGCATGATCCCGCCTGGCATGCGCGCGTCGCCGAAGAGCCCGCCGATGAGCGGCAGCGGGGCGCCCGGGTAGGCGAGCTGCCAGCGCATCATCATCATCAGCGAAAAGCCGAAGAACAGGAACAGCAGGCCGGTGACGGCGTACTGGATGCCGATGACCTTGTGGTCTGTCGAGAAGACGTACTTGCGCCAGAAGCCAAGCTCCTCGTGATGAGCTTCGTGCGCGACGTGAGGTGTGTGTCCGGCGACGGCTTCTTGCTCGCTCATGCGGCCGATCTCCCCGTGGCTACTTCGCGGCAGGCATTGTGAACTTGAAGTTCTGGGTCTTCGTATCGCTGGCGCCCACCGTGACCGAGGCCGTTTGCGTCCCCAGCCGCTCGTGCCAGGCGGTGATCTCGTAGGTCCCGGGGTCGAGACCCGAGATCGTGAACTTCCCGTCCGTGCTCGTCGCCGAGAAGAACGGATGCATGAAGACGGCGAGGTACGCGCTCATCCAGGGGTGGACGTCGCACTTGATGTGGAAGACCTCTTCGGGCTTCTCGAATACCGTGGTCGCCTCCTTGAGCGTCGGCGGCATCCCCTTGTTGAAGGCCGGGTTGATCTTGGGAAGCGTGTGGATGTTGTGAAGGACGCCGTCGGAGTTGAGGATCTGGTAGGTCTGACCGACCATGATCCCCATCACGTGCGGCTTGTACATGCAGCCGTTCTGATCGATGACCACTGGAGTCTTGGGCACGGGCCACGTCTTCCCGGCCGGGAGCCCCTTCGAGACCCACACCAGGATGTTCCCCATGGTGTTGCCGGATCCGAGGACGAGCATCTCGTTGGGCACGGGTCCCGAGTGCTTCCCGGCGCAGACGGGGTCGGCGTCCATGGCGATAGGCTTGAGCGCGGGGGCTTTCCCGTCGAAGGTGATGGTTCCAGTGACCGTCGAGGCGGCGAAGGCAACGCCCGGCCACATCGCCGCGACCAGCCCGGCCGCCAGCCACAACCTCTTCCCTGTCGCGCGCACGATCGGCTCCTTCGTCATCATCCCCCTGCCCCTTTCGTCATCGCAGACGCCTGATTCTGGTCGAACTCTACACCACCTGACGCGCCTTCGAAAGCCAGGCGGAACTCAGGTGCAACGGCGGGCAAGCCCGCGCTTCCGACTCACGCGTTCTCGAACGCCAGCGATTCGGCAAGTCTCGGGTCGCGTATCGGCACGAGCGCCTGCCGTCGCATCAGCCAGCCCGCCGCCGCCACGAAGCCGCCGCCGATGGCGAGAAACGCCGCCACGTCCAGAGCCGACGGACGAACGCCTTCGGGATGGAGCGTCGGCATGACCTGCCAGTAGAGATCCACGAAGTGCATCGCGAGGAGCCACACGCCCCCGATGCGCCAGCGTCGATCCCCTCCGCTTGACGGGGCGCCCCATCAGGTAGAAGAACGGAACCCCGAAGTGGCCCGCCATGAGAAGGAGCGAGACCATCTCCCAGGACCCCTCGAGCCGCGCCTTGTACCAGATCGTCTCCTCCGGGAGGTTCGCGTACCACATGAGGAAGAACTGGGAAAAGGCGATGTAGGCCCAGAACGCCGTAAATCCGAACAGGAGCTTTCCGATGTCCTGCAGATGCTCGGCGCTGATGACGGTGTCGAGCAGCCCCGCGCTGCGCATCGCCACCGCGACGACCGAGAGCAGCGCGATGAACCCCACGAAGGAACCCGCGAAGAAATAGACGCCGAAAATGGTCGAGTACCAGTGCGGCGTGAGCGACATGATCCAGTCGATCGAGGCGAAGGTCTGGGTCAGGGCGAGGACGATGATGGCGGGCCCGGCGAGGCGGCGCAGTCGGGCCGACACTCGCAGGATCCCCCGTCGCGTCCTGACCGCGCGAGCCGCGGTAGTACAGGAGCGGCGATGAAGGACCAGCTTCCGAAGTAGATCGCCGCCCGGATCAGGAAGAACGGCACGTTGAGGTATGGCGCCTTCCAGCGGAGCAGCGCATCGTGCTCGGCTGCGCCCGGGACGGCCCACGAGTAGAGATCGTGCAGGCCGAGCAGCAACGGGAGGAAGAGGGCCGCCATCACGGGGAGCGTTGCGAAGATCGTCTCGCCGATCCGTCGCAGCACGATCCCCCATCCTCCCTGGGTCGCGTACTGGATCAGCACGAAGAAGAGCGCGCCGAGGGCCAGGCTCAGAAAGAACAGGAACGAGACGAGCCACGAGAAGAAGAACTGCTTCGGATTCGCCGGCCCCAGAATCGCGCAGGCCACCGCGCCCAGCAGGGCGCACGGCGGCGCCAATGACCGGAATGCGGTTCCACGGGTGGCCCGGCGGGATCGTGACCTGCTCGGGCCGCAGCGCCACGCGATCGCGTTCGGAGGTCATTCAGGACTCCAGGAGCTCGACGCTTCGTGCGCCCAGCGACTCCAGCAGCTTCCCGGTGGCCGACGGATCGAACCGGGGATCCCACGATTCGATCGAGATGAAGAAGGCGTCGTCGGTCACCTGCTCGAAGACCTTGGACTGGAAGAGCGGATGGTAGTGCATGGGGAGCCGGTTCAGGCCGAGCATGCCGAAGACGGCGCCGAGCGCGGCGAAGAGGACGGCCACCTCGAACGTGATCGGAATGAAGGCGGGCCAGGAGAAGTACGGCTTGCCGCTGATCACCAGGGGGTAGGCGCTGGCGTGGACCCACCACTGCAGGCCGAACCCGAGCGCGGCCCCCGTCAGTGCCATGACGAGGACGATCCAGGGAAGCGGGACCGCCGGAGCCCCATCGCGCCTATCGAGGCCGTGCACGGGAAACGGGGTGTGGGCGTCCCACCGCGTGAAGCCCGCGTCACGCACCCGCTCGCACGCGTGATAGAGGTCCGCCGGCGTCGCGAATTTGGCGAGGATTCCGTAGTGGGGCCCCTTCGGGAGCTGCGGGAGAGGAGCGGCATCAGCGAAGCTCCTCCGGAGCGCGGCTCGGGGCGCGCCGACGGGCTGGCAGCGGGGCTCGGCGTGTGCGTGATCTCGCGTTCGGGCCCGGGCTGGCCGTGCGGATCGGCCTGCGGCAGGACGGTCTTGACCTCGGAGGTTGCCACCATCGGAAGAAAGCGCACGAACAGGCAGAACATCGTGAAGAAGAGCCCGAAGCTTCCGAGCAGGCACGACACGTCCCAGATCGTGGGACGTGAAGTAGCCCCAGGACGACGGCAGGAAGTCACGGTGCAGCGACGTCACGATGATGACGAACCGCTCGAACCACATGCCGATGTTGATGACGATCGACAGCACGAACAGGATCGGGATGCTCGTGCGCGCCTTCTTGAACCAGAAGACCTGAGGGCTGATCACGTTGCAGGTGATCATCGTCCAGTAGGCCCAGGCGTACGGTCCCATCGCGCGGTTCCGGAACGTGAAGAACTCGTAGGGGTTCCCGCTGTACCAGGAGGTGAAGAACTCGTTGGCATAGGCGTAGCCGACCATCGTCCCGGTCACGAGCATGATCTTCGCCATGTAGTCGAAGTGCCGGAGGGTGATGATGTGCTCGAGGCGGAACACCTTGCGGCAGATCACCATGAGCGTCAGCACCATGGCGAACCCGGAGAAGATCGCGCCCGCGACGAAGTAGGGCGGGAAGATCGTCGTATGCCATCCGGGGAGGAGGGAGACCGCGAAATCCATCGAGACGACCGAATGCACCGAGAGGACCAGCGGCGTCGCGAGGGCTGCGAGGACGAGATAGGCGGTTTCGTAGTGGTGCCATTGCCGCACGGAGCCCCGCCATCCGAGCGCGAGAAGACCGTAGGCGAACTGCCGGGTGCGGGTTTTCGCCCGATCGCGAATCATCGCCAGGTCCGGGATCAAGCCGACGTACCAGAAGAGGGCCGAGACCGTTCCGTAGACGCTGACCGCAAAGACGTCCCAGAGAAGAGGGCTCCTGAAGTTGGGCCACACGCCCATCTGGTTCGGGATCGGGAACATGAAGTAGGCGACCCAGACGCGTCCCACGTGGATCCCCGGGAACGTCAAGGCGCACATGACCGCGAAGATGGTCATCGCCTCCGCCGCCCGGTTGATCGAGGTGCGCCATTTCTGCCGGAAGAGGAAGAGGATCGCCGAGATGAGCGTCCCGGCGTGGCCGATGCCTACCCAGAACACGAAGTTCGTGATGTCCCACGCCCAGCCGACGGGGACGTTGAGGCCCCAGACGCCGATCCCCTCCCAGAACAGCCACGAGACCGCCACGCCGAGAAGGCCGAGCAGCGCGAGGGACGGGATGAAGAAGAGCCACCAGCCGATCGGTGTCTGCCGCTCGACCGGTTCCGCGACGACCTCGGTGATGGAATGGAAGTCCGGCGAGCGCAGGATGAGCGTGGGACGCCCGAGAACAGGGTTGTCGAGCAGTTCTGCTTCGGTTTGGGCCAAACCTGTTCCCCGCTTTTGAGTTTTTGAAAGTGGCGGGTTTGTACTATCGCGGCCTCGCGCGAGTCAAGCGACGTGCGCGGACCGTCAGGCCAATCTGCTGGAGCAGCGTTTCGAGGTCGTCTCCCGAAGCAGGAATGCAGGCGGCGATCCGCGCCGCGGTCTGCCGGACCCACGGGTCTGCCCCCGGCAAGCGCGCGCACCGCCCGGCCGGCGCCGAGAAGCCCTTGCCACGCCTCGCGCGTCTCGGTCGCGAACTCCTGGAGAAGGGACGGCGTTCCCCCCGCGCGCAGGATCCGCGTCATGCGCGACGCCAACTCGCGCGCTTCCACCAGCCCCGAATTCATGCTGTGGACGCCGACCGGAGCCGCCTGGTGCGCGGCGTCCCCGGCGAGCCAGACGCCTCCCTGGCCGAAGCTTCGGGCAAGGCGCGACTCGAAGAGGCCGAGCGTTGACCAGTAAATCTCGGTTGGCCGCGCCGTCCACCAGGGAGCCCTCGCCGCGATCAGCTGCCCGAGCCGCTCCATCGATGCCGCGTGTTCCGAGGCGTCCTGGATTTGAAATCCCCAGCGGCATCGCCCTTCCTCGAGAGGCCAGTAGACGCTCGTCAGGTCCGGATCGAGAATGACGCGCACTTCGGCGGGAAGCTCCCCCGTCGCCTCGATCTCATACACGGAGAAGACCTGGCCGCCGCCGTGCTCGGTCATCTCGATGCCAGCCATCCGCCGCACGGCCGAGTCGTACCCGTCGGCGCCGATGACATAGGTTGGTTGGATCGTCTCGCTTCCGACGACGAGCCACTCGGTTCGGGCGACGGGGTAGCCGGTCGCGACCTGGTCGAGCCTGGCGACTTCCGCCTGAACGGTCGCACCGTCCGTGGTGAGGGCCTGGAGCCGGTGCCCCCAGAGGACCTTGAGCTTCCTCTGATGGAGCGCCTCCTCAGCGGCCCTCTCCAGCACGCTTTGTCGGAGGACGAGGAGATACGGATGCCTGGATGCGAGGGCCGAATAGTCGATCTCGGCGCGCCTCTCCCGCCCTTCGTAGTAGGCGACCTTCGTCAGCGTCCGCCCCGCGCCGATCAGCCCTTCGGAGAGCCCTGCCGCTTCGAGAACCCGGAGCGTCCGCGGATGGATCGCGAGCGCGTAGCTGTGCTGGGTCGTCCGCTGGTGCATGTCGACGACTTCCACCCGGACCCCGTGCTGCTGCAGGAACAAGGCCGCAACGAGACCGACCGGACCGGCGCCGACGACGAGCACCTCAGGATCGGGATGACGGAACATCGACGTACCTCCTCATGCGCCCTTGGACAATAGCCTCTCCCGCGATTACGCCATCTCGCGTACCCGGGTGGCGACGGCAGCGGCCTGCTCGAGCAGCATCGGCACGCCGATGCCACCCACGTAGTTCCCCACGATGAAGACGCCCTTCGGCAGGTCGAGGCCGCGCGCCCGCACCGACTCGAGCTGCAGGTCATAGTGCGGCAGCGCCGCGCGCCAACGGTGCACCAATCGCGCGACGGGTGCGACGGATCGTCCGCAGAGCAGCTGCCGGTCGCGATCCATCAGCACGCCTAGATCGTCCTCGGACAGGTGCACGGCATCACGATCCGCCGCGCCTCCGTAGATCCAGCTCTCGGAGTACAGCCCTTCGCGATTGGGAAAGATGTTCGTGCTGAAGAGCACGCCGAGCGCGCGGATGTCCCCACCCCGCGGAAACAGGATCCCGCGCCCCCGCTGGGGCGTCTCCTCGTCAGCGTAGAAGGCCGTGACGCGGACCAGCGGGAGCATGCCAATCGTCGAGAGCGCCTGGCTGGCAAGCGGAGCGGCATCACCGAGGATCTCCGCGGCATCGCACGCCGAGGTGCAGATGACGGCGGGCGTCGAGCCATTCAGCCTGACCGGCGTGTTCAGCCGGATGTTGACGTCGCGCGCCCGCAGGTGACACGCCAGGGCGTCGATGAGCTGCTGCATGCCTCCGACGGGAGCCACAACGCCCCCTGGTGACCGCCGAGTGGCCGGCTCTCCGTTGCCAAACAGGAGCGACGCGCTCAAGGACGCGGGATCGGCGGCGTATCTGCCCTGCAGGAAAGGGCCGAGGAGCCACGGGGTCGCCCCGGCGACCCAGCACGCGCGCACCCCATTGCTCGACGGTTTCGAGCGGCCGGGGGCGCCGCGAGCCCCGTGCGGTCGCCGTGGCGAACCGCGCGACCATGCGCGAGCGACTCGCCCGGGCCCAGGGGCCACCGTCTCGGGCGCTGGCGGTAGACGTATCCGGCGCGGCTGGTCGAGCCGTTGGAGCACAGCATCCGCAGCCCGAGATCCCGGCACACGGCGTCGACGCGCGCCGAGTTCTTCATCCCGATTGCCGCGGTTTCGACGGGACCGTGGGGCGTCTGGACCGTCGAGATGAGGCCGCCGAGCCGATCGGTCTTCTCGTAGATCTCGACAGGGAGCCCCGCGTGAGACAGGTAGTACGCGGTCGCAAGCCCGGAGAAACCGCCGCCGACCACCGTGACGGCTTTCATGGGACGTCGGAGATGGCAGGACCGGTCACGACGACGAGGGGCTGTGACACGCCCGGCTATGATAGGAAAAGGGTCGTCGGATTGTCACTGTCTGCTTCGGGAGCCTCGCGTCTGGACGCACCACAGCCCCGCACGGAACGATCGCCGGATCGGCGTGCTGCTCGCGCAGCTCGGCACGCCGGATGCGCCGACGCCGGCGGCGCTTCGTCGATATCTCCGCCAGTTTCTGGGCGACCCACGCGTCGTCGAGCGCAACCGGCTGCTCTGGTGGTTCATCCTGAGGCTGCTCGTCTTGCCGCGCCGGCCTCGCCGCTCGGCTGCGCTCTATCAGCGGATCTGGACGCGCGACGGCTCGCCGCTGCTCCTCATCTCGCGATCGCAGGCACGCGGCGCTCGAAGCCGAGCTCGAACGCCACGAGCCGGGACGATTCAAGGTCGTGCTGGGCATGCGCTACGGCAGTCCTTCGATCGCGTCGGCCGTGCAGGAGTTGCGTGAGTGGGGAGCGGACCGGCTGCTGCTGTTCCCGATGTACCCGCAGTACGCAGGCCCAACGACGGCATCGACCTACGACGAAGTGTTCAAGCAGCTGTCGATGCTGCGGTTCGTGCCTGCACTGAGGGTCGTCGCACCTTACTACGACCATCCTGCCTACATCGATGCGCTCGCCGAGTCGGTCCGTGAGGCGATGGCGTCCCGCCCGCGGCCTCCTGAGAAGGTCATCATTTCCTTCCACGGCATCCCGCAAAGCTTCGTCGATAGCGGCGACCCTTACGCGTCGCATTGCGAAGCGACCGCGCGGTCGCTCGCCGCACGGGCCGGATTGGGAGAGGGCAGCTACGTGCTTTCCTACCAGTCGCGCGCCGGCCGCGTGCCATGGCTGCGTCCGTACACGGATGAGACCCTCGCCGACCTGGCCCGAACCGGTGTTCGCCATGTCATGGTGATCTGTCCGGGCTTCGTCGCCGACTGCCTGGAGACGATTGACGAAATCGGACACGTCGGACTCGAGCAGTTCCGGGCTGCCGGTGGCGAGACACTGCAGCTCGTGGAGGGACTCAACTACCGGCCACGCTGGATTTCTGCCTTGAGCGAGATCGCGCTCGAGCAGCTCCAGGGCTGGCGCTGACTGCTCATGCGCGCAACTCCTTGCCGGCCACGTCCAGCGACGCGGCTGGCGCCGGGAGTATCGTACGTCGCGGACTCAACAGCCACCCGGCGAGCCCGCCGAACACGAGATTCGAGCAGACGACCTCCACCATGTGCGCGTAGCGAATCGCGTCGGGCATGAGCGGGTTCGGCACGAGCAGCGGCGCCAGACCCCCGATGACGCACATCAGGAGCGACCCGGCCACGGCATGCTGTGCCCGCGACGTCGGCATCTGCCAGACGAGCATCGCAATGGCCACGGCGAACAGCGGCCCGCGCACGAAGAACTGCACGGCGGCGACCAGCCCGCCCGACGGCAGCGCCCGCGCCATGTAGAAGTCACGCACGAACGGGAAGACGAACATGCCGGCGACGAAATAGCAGACGACGTAGATGGCGGCGACGAGCACGCCTCGGGCGATCAGATTTCCCCACCGCACCGGCTCGGCAGATCGCGGGCGCGCGGCGACGTTCCACGCTCCCACGGCCCACACGATGGCGAAGGCGGCGACGACCTGCGGCAGGACCACGTTCGGGGCGATCCCAAGCACGACCGAGACGGTGAGCACGTGAAAGAACACCGCCTCGAGCAGCGACGTCACCTGGTTCGCCAGCAGCGTCACGACGATCAGCGTCAGCGCAAGCGGCGCCCCGTGCCGCCGCGAGGCGAGGGCCAGCCACGCGATGACCGTCGACCAGAGGAGATTCGAGACCACGCCCCAGACCAGCATGTCGCCGGGTGCGGCGGGCAAGTCCTTCGGCGGGAACAGCATCCCGACGACGATCTCGCACGCGGTGAGGACGAGAACCCCGATGAGTGCTCCACGCAGGATCTTCATGACTCGCTCCTTCAAGACCTTTCCTTCGGCTTGCCCCGCCCGGCCATCGTCCGATGGGCAAGCGATGCCCAGCGGGCATGCGCCGCGCAGATCTCGATGCCGGCCCGCATGCCCAGGCGCCCCGACGTTGGCAGGACCCGGACTGTGTGCCGGTAGTACTTCCGCAACTCCGCCACCTGCCGCTTGAGCTCGATCTCGAGCGTCGCGAGGAACCGCACGGTCTCGGGCCGGCCGATCGTCTGCGGCATGAACACGAACCGCAGCAGCAGGGCGCTGAAGTCCTCGCTCATGCCGCCGGGGGCCATCGGCTCCCGCAACCAGCCTTCCAACGCCTCGAGCCCGGCCCCGGTCAGCCGATAGACCTGCCGCGGACGCAGTGACCTCGCGTTCTCGACGTTTCCCGCAATCCGCCCCTGCGTCGCCAGGCGCCCAAGAGCCGGGTAGATCGATCCCGGGCTGTCGCTGAAATTCCCCATCGGCGTCGTGGCAAACAGCTTCCGGAGCGCGTAGCCCGACCGTGGCTCGTCGTGCAGCAGGCCGAGAAGCGCGCCCTCGAGCAGCGAGAGCCGCCGCTTTTTCATACGCGTCATAATAATACGTGTCGTACTATCTGCGAGTTTCAGGCCCTCGGCTTCGCCTCGGGCAGGGCCGGGCTTCGCCCGGCGGGGCCGCTCGCTCCGCTGCGCGGCGGCAGAAAACGAAAGAGCCGGGCGCAACTGACGCTGCGCCCGGCCCTGATGTGGGACGAATTGCCGTGGCGGACGGGGCATCAGCCCCGCGTGCTGCCTACCGCTTCTTGCCGCGCTGCTGCTTGAGGCCGCGCACCTTCATCGGAAGCCCGAAGAGGTCGATGAACCCGCGGGCGGCGGTGACGTCGTAGCCCTTCATCGCGAAGCTGGCCAGCTTCGTGTCGTAGAGCGAGAGCGGCGACGTCGCGCTGACGGCGCTGGCGCGGCCCTTGTACAGCTTCACGCGGACCTTCCCGGTGACCACTTCGCTTGCCTGATCGACGAACGCCTGCATCGCCTCGCGCAGCGGGTGGAACCACTGCCCGTAGTAGACGAGCTCGCCGTACTTCAGCGCGAGCTGCTGCTTGTAGTGATAGAGGTCGCGCTCGAGACACAGCTGCTCGAGCGCCTTGTGCGCCTCGTAGAGAATCGTGCCGCCTGGCGTCTCGTACACGCCGCGGCTCTTCATCCCGACCAGCCGGTTCTCGACGAGCGTGATCTGCCCCACGCCGTGCTTGCCGCCGATCTGGTTGAGCGTCGCCACCAGCTCGTCGCCGGCCTTGAACCGCGTGCCGTTGACCGCCACGGGCACGCCCTTCTTGAACTCGATCTCGACGTACTCGGCCTTGTTCGGCGCCTTCGCCACCGGGATGGTCATCGTGTAGACCTGCTCCAGCGGCTCGCGCGCGGGGTCCTCGATCTCGGCGCCCTCGTGCGAGATGTGCCAGAGATTGCGGTCCTGCGAGTAGATCTTCTTCTTCGTCTGCGTGATCGGAATCCCGTGCTTCTCGGCGTACTCGATGGCGGTCTCGCGATCCGTCAGGCCGTCGGCCAGGAACCGCGGGTCTTTCCACGGGGAGACGATCGTCAGCGACGGGTCGAGCGCCATGACCGTCAGCTCGAACCGCACCTGGTCGTTGCCCTTGCCCGTGGCGCCGTGCGCGACGGCGTCCGCGCCGGTCTTGTGCGCGACGTCGACCTGCGCTTTCGCGATCAGCGGACGCGCGATGGACGTGCCCAGCAGGTAATCCGACTCATAGGTGGCGTGCGCCCGGAGCATCGGGAAGCAGTACTTCTCGGCGAACTCTTTCCGGAGGTCGAGCACCACGACCTCGTCGGCGCCGCTCATCTTCGCCTTGCGCTCGATGCCCTTCAGCTCGCTGGCCTGGCCGAGCTCGGCCGCGAACGCCACCAGCTTCACGCCGGGATAACGCTCCTTGAGCCACGGAAGGATGACGGACGTATCCAGCCCGCCCGAATAGGCGAGCACGATCTTGCGAGGGTCGGACATGGGTGTGCGGTGCTCCTGTGTTCCCGGCAGGCCTGAAGGCCTGCGCTACAGACGACGGTTCCGGCAGGCCTGAAGGCCTGCGCTACAGACAGTTCCCGGCAGGCCCGAAGCTGCGCTACGATTGTGGCTAATCCTCGATGGACAATGCGGCGCGAACGAATTCCGGTTCGGGCAGCGCGCCGAGGATTTCGATCTCCTCGTTCACGACCGTCTTCGGCACGCCGGTCACGCGAAAGCGGCTCGCGAGGTCGTAGAACTCCGTCGCCTGCACGGTCGTCGCGCTGATGTTCGGGTTCGCGGCCGCCATCCGGTTCGCCAGGCCGACGGCTCGCGGACAGTATGAGCACGTCGGTGTGACGAAGACTTGAATGCGCGTCGGGGTCGTGACGCCGGCGACCAGGGCGAGGCTTTCGGCGGAGAGCTCCGAGTCGCTCGCGCCCGAGATCGCAAGAATGGCATCCACGAGCGCCATGAAGTCGTAGCCCGCCGGCATGCCGAGAAACCGGATCCGCGTGTCGACCCTGTCGGCCAGCAGCGCGATCGCCGGCGCCCGGTCGACGCCGTACGCCGCGGCGCGCTCCTTGTCGAGCACCAGGTTCAGCTCTTCGACCACGATCTTGTCGGTGAGCGGCGTCAGCTCGCTCAGGATCCGACGCGTCTCGTCGCACGTCTCACAGCCAATCGTCTGCGTGAAGAAGACGATCGTGACCGTCCGCGTCATGTCGTCGAACATGCCACGCAGCGTCTGCTGGTCGGTCGGAGAGAGCAAGGCCATCTCCCGATTATCCCACGTGATAGCATCCGGACACAAGGTTGCCGCTCATTCGGTTGCCGGCGGGTTGTCGATTGCGGGTTGAATACTTCCGGATGCGCACGCATAAGATTCTCCGATCTCGTCGTTCTGATCGCCGCTCTCCTGGCCGCAGCGCCCGCCGCTGGGCGGGCTCGATCCGGTATCGCTTCTCCTTCCCGGAGCCTGAGCACCACTGGATGCTCGTGGAAGCCACCTTCACGGGCCTGCCCGCCGGTCCCGTGGAGCTCCACATCAGCCGCAGCTCTCCAGGCCGCTACGCGCTTCACGAGTTCGCCAAGAACGTCTACGGCCTCACGGTCGTCGACGGCGCCGGCCACGCGCTGACGGCAGCGCCGCTCGATCCGAGCGCATGGACGGTCGGCGGCCACGACGGCACGGTGAAGGCGACCTATCGCGTCTTCGGCGATCGCGTCGACGGCACCTACCTCGCCGTCGACCGCACGCACGCGCACATCAACATGCCGGCGGTGATCCTGTGGGCCCGCGGCTTCGACCTGGAGCCGACGGAGGTCGCCTTCGTCCGGCCGGCAGGGCTGACCTGGCAGGTGGCCTCGCAGTTGATGCCGACCGGCGACCCGCTGGTGTTCACCGCGCCAAATCTGCAGTACCTGATGGACAGCCCGAGCGAGTTCGGGACGATCACGTGGCGCACGATTCGCGCGGCCGATCTGCCAGGCGCCACTCCCGATGACACGCGGGTGTTTCGCCTCGCAATCCACCACACCGGGTCCGACGCCGACGCCGACACGCTGACCGACGGCGTCCGCAAGGTGCTCGTCGCCGAGCGCAAGGTCTTCGGCGACTTCCCGGTGTATGAGCCGGGTACGTACACCTTCCTGATCGACTACCTGCCGTGGGCCAACGGCGACGGCATGGAGCACCGCAACAGCACGGTGATCACGAGCCGCGGCCCGATCGCCGCCAACCCGTCGGGCAAGCTCGAGACGATCGCGCACGAGTTCTTCCACTGCTGGAACGTCGAGCGCATCCGGCCCGCGACGCTCGAGCCGTTTGCGTTCGATCACGCCAACATGTCGGGCGAGCTCTGGCTCGCCGAAGGCGTCACGAGCTACTACAACACGCTGATCCTCGCGAGAGCCGGCGTGACCCCGCTGGCCGAGTTCGCGCAGTCCGCGGGCCGCTACGCCGAGGCGGTGATGACGAGCCCGGCGACGAAGTTCCGCTCCGCCGAGGACATGAGCCGCCTTGCGCCGTTTGTCGACGCTGCCGCGGCGATCGATCGCACGAACTGGGGCAACACGTTCATCTCGTACTACACGTTCGGCGGCGCGCTGGGTCTCGGCTTCGATCTGGCGATTCGCGAGCACACCGGCGGCCGCGCCTCGCTCGACGACTTCATGCGCGCGATGTGGAAGGCGCACGGACTGCCGGGCGGCTCGCGTCCCGGATACGTCGATCATCCGTATGCGGTGGCCGACATCCGCGCCCGCCTTGCGGAAGTCACCGGCGACCGCGCCTTTGCCGACGACCTGATCACGCGCTACGTCGAAGGCCACGACGTCATGGACTACACGCGGCTCTTCGGACTGGCCGGATTCGTCATGCGGCGCGCGCGCCCGGGCGGCGCCTCGCTCGGACCGTTGGCCTTCGACCGTGGCGCCTCCTCGCTTCGCATCGTCGCGCCGACCCGCGTCGGCTCGGCGGCCTACTCGGCCGGCCTGGACATGGACGACGAGATCACGAAGATCGGAGACGAGTCGGTGTCGAAAGTGGACGATCTCGATGCCGTCCTGAAACGCCACAAGCCCGGCGATCGGGTCACGATCGCGTTCGTGCGGCGCGGACATCCTGAGTCCGTCGAGACCACGCTCCAGGAAGACGGCGATCTGGAGGTGGTGCCGGTAGAGGCGACCGGCGGCGCGCCGACGGATGCGCAGAAATCCTTCAGGGCAGCATGGCTGAACTGAACGGCTCTCGAACGGCGCGCAGGCTCATGACCTCGCTGGCCCTCGCGCTGGCCTTCGCCGTATCGCTCGTCGCTCGTCAGGCGCCTCCGGATCTCGCCTACGAGAAACCGGCGCTTGCGGCCCTCGCGAAGGAGAAGCCGCCGACGGCGTTTCCGTTCGATCTGAGCCCTTTCCGCATCCCGGTCCCGGGCCGTCACGGCCTCATCGCCGTGAACGTGCGGATTCCCGGCGGCTCCCTCGAGTTCGCGGCCGATCAGAAGGTCGGCACGTACACGGCCGGCGCGGTGGTGCTGGTGCGCTTCCTCAATCAGGGCGGGCAGGTCGTCGCCAAGGAGAGCGCAGCACTTTCCGTTCTCGGGCCTCCTGTCCGAGGCAAAGGCGACGCTGTCGAAGCCGATCGTCTTCTCGCGCCAGCACGACCTCCCGCCGGGCACCTATCAGCTCCAGGTCGTCGTCTACGACGAGGCCACGTCGCGCGCGAGCGTGATCGCTCAAGACGTACGAGGTGCCCGAAGACACGCCCGTGATGGTCGGCGACCTGATGGTGGTCGAGCGCGCCGAGAAGATCGATCCCGCGCAGCCGCCCGATCCGGCCGACCCGTTCGTCGTGGGCGAGTTCATCCTTCATCCCTCGTTCGATCCCGGCATCAACCGCGGGCTGCATCCCGACTTGAACTTCATCCTGCCCGTCGTCCTCAAGGCCGGAGTGTTTCCTCCGACCATGAGGCTGACGTTGCTGTCGGAGGCAGGGGAGTCGCTGGCGTCGACGCCGCTGCCGATCAAGCCGCCGGATCCCGACGGCAAGCTCTTCGTCGTCGGCCGGGTGCCGCTCGCGAAGATTCCGCCGAACAAATACACGCTGCAGATCGCGGTCGGCACGTTCCCCGACGCGATCATCCGCAAGTCGCCGCTGACCGTCGTCGATTAGCGCCCTTCGACTCGCTTCCTCGCTCAGGGCAGGGCGTGCTTGCATCGGCCTCGCGGCTGGACTACTGTGCGAGGTGCCATCGCCTGCCCGCTCCCTGCCGGGCTCATGCAAGCACGCACCACGCTCAGCCTCGTCATCGCGGCCGCCCTTGTCGCTCGCGCCGACGCGCGTCAGTCGCCCTCGCAGGCGCCGGCCGCGCCGCCGACGTTTGGCGCGCGCACCGAGGCTGTGCTCGTCGACGTCAACGTCACCGATCGCAAGGGCCGTCCGGTCACGAACCTTTCGCAAGCTGACTTTCAGGTCTTCGAGGACAACACTCCGCAAGCCATCCTGACATTCGATCGGCGTGTCCCGGAACCGTCGGCGCCGGTCGGACGCGCGGCCGCAGCCGCCGGACTCGGGCCGGGTACGGGCGGCGGGAAGGGCACCAGCACGAGCACCCAGCAGGGACCGTCGATCACGGCGCTGGCGTTCGATCACCTGTCGGCCGACAGCCGGACGCTGGCGTATCAGGCGGCCCAGCGATTCCTGCGCGAGCGTCAGGCCGACGAGCTCGCCGGCGTCTTCATCGTCGACCAGGCGCTTCGCGTCGTCGCGCCGTACACCACCGACGGCGGGAAGCTCTCCGCGGCCGTGCAGACGGTCGGCGAGAGGCGCCACGAGCAGTCTGGGCCGAGAGCGGAATGGGTTTCTCGAGCAGATCGCCGTGCCTTCAGAGACGCCAGCCGTTGCAGGCGCCGAGGAAGTCGGGCGCTCCGCCGATCAGCACCCATACATCGATCCGTCGCAAACGCCCAGAGTGCCGGGGATCACGCGCTCGTCGCCGAGATCGAGGCGATGACTCCGCATGGATCAGAGCTATCGCGAAATCCAGAGCGAGATCAGGGGCGCCGCCACGTTCAACGCGCTGCTGGCGCTGGTCGACTCGCTCGCGGCGATTCCCGGTCGCAAGTCGGTGATCTACTTCTCCGAAGGCCTCACGGTCCCCAGCTCGCAGGAAGCGCGCTTCCGCGCGATCATCCACACCGCCAACCGCTCGAACGTCACGGTCTACACGGTCGACGCGATGGGCCTGCGCGTGCAGAGCGACCAGCAGGCGACGCTGCGCTCGGTGCAGGAGTACGGGGCGATGGGCGTCGGCGACGTCGAGCGCCGCGGGAAGTTCCTCGACGCGCTCGAGGACAACGAGCGCGTGCTCAAGCAGGATCCCGCCGTGTCGCTCGGGATCCTCGCGGATCAGACCGGCGGCCTCCTGATCAACAACACGAACGACCTCGAGGACGGCGTCGAGCCGCGTCAACCAGGATCGCCGCAACTACTATCTCCTCAGCTATCAGTCCACCAATCCCGCGCTCGACGGGCGATTTCATCGAATCAGCGTCCGCGTGAAGAACCCGGCGCTGACCGTTCGCGCACGCAGCGGCTACGTCGCGGTGCCGATGGCCAGCGTCGCGCCGGTGTTCGACTACGAGCTGCCGGCGATCGAGGCGTTCGGGCAGTCGCCGATGCCGACGGCGTTTCCCTTCGAGTCGATTCCCTCGAGCGTGCCGCTGCCGGGCCGGCCGGGTATGGCGATGCTCTCGGTGACCGTGCCGGGCACGAGCCTGCTGCTCGTCGGCGACGAGAAGCAGCAGCGGTACGGCGGCGGAGCCGTGATCGTCGCGCGCGTGGTTGACGCCAGTGGGAAGGTCGTCAAGAAGGTGAGCCAGCAGTATCGGCTGAGCGGCGACCTCGCGGAGGCGAAGTCGCTTGGCGCCAAGACGCTGTCGTTCCTGCGCATGGTGGACCTCGATCCGGGGACGTACCGCGTCGATGCCGCCGTCTACGACAGCGGAGGGCAGAAGGCGAGCGTCGTCTCGCAGCCGCTGACGATTCCTCCTGCCACAAAGACGATGGTGGGCGACCTGCTGGTGATCGATCACGCCGAGCGGATGACGCCCGATGAGATCGCGAGCTCGCCGAACCCGCTCATCTCCGACGGGCTGCTCATCAAGCCGACGCTGACGCCGAAGATTGTGAAGCGCGAACGTCCAGACATCGCCTTCGCGCTGCCGCTGTCCCTGTCACCCAACGAGTCGGCGCCGCCGGCAAAGCTCGCGCTGCTCTCGAAGTCCGGCGAGGCGCTGGCCGCCGTCGCGCTGTCGCTCGGCATGGCGGACGGCGAGGGGCGAGTGCTGGCGATCGGACACGTGCCGCTCGACAAGGTCCCGCCAGGCAGCTACGAGCTGCAAGTGACGGTCGGCTCCGGAGTCGACGCGCAGGTCCGGCGCGCGGCGCTCACAGTGGTCGAATGAACCCCGAACCCGGAACCCCCGGAACCTCGGAACCAGGAACCTCGGAACCATCAATTTTCGCAACATGTTGAAACGCCCCGTCATCACTTTCGTTGTCGTCGCGCTCCTGGCGCTCGTCGCCGAGCGTCCCGCGTTGTCGCGCCAGGCACCGTCGCAGCGTCCGAAGTTCGGCACGTCCACCGCCGCGGTGCTCGTCGACGTCGTCGTGCGCGACAAGAAGGGCAAGCCCGTGAGCGGCCTGACCGCCGAGGACTTTCAGGTCTTCGAGGACGGCGTGCCGCAGAAGATCATCAGCTGCGACGCCTCGGGGCTGCTCGCGCCGATGGCGGAGCCCGTGCCACCGGCCCGACACGCCGAAGCCGGTCAGCCTGGTCAACCCGGTGAGCTCCCTCGACCCGTTGAACCCGGCGAAGGCCAGACGGTCGTGGCGCTGGTGTTCGACTGGCTGACCGAGCAGTCGCGCGCCGAGGCGTACAAGGCCGCGCGCACGCTCGTGGACGACATGAAGCCCGGCGACTATGCCGGCGTCTTCTCGGTCGATCACTCGCTGCACCGGCTCGTGCCGTTCACGCGCGACACGACGGCCCTGAGCGCCGGGTTCGAGCTGGCGCTCACGCGCCCGCGGCCCTCCACCGCCCGCGTGCAGGGCGCGCAGGCGAGCGCGCTCCTCAGCCGGCCCGAGACCTCACCGACGGCAGGCGCTGAAGACCCCAACGCGCCGGCTGCGGCCAACCCGGCCAATCCCGTGGACTCCACGCAGCCTCCGGCCTCGGCCACCGCCGCGGCCGACCAGCTGTTCGCGGCCGAGCTGCAGTCGATCGACGACTTCGACCGCTACGCGAGCAAGGAGATCCAGGCGACGGCGGTCTCGGATTCACTGCGCGGCCTCGTGCAGCTGCTGGCGCCGCTTCCCGGACGAAAGACCGTCGTCCTCTTTTCCGAGGGGCTGCAGGTCACCAACTCCACCGTCGAGCGGTGGGGACACCTGACTGACGAGGCCAACCGGCAGAACGTCTCGTTCTACACGTTCGACGCGCAGGGCCTGCGCGTGCAGAGCGATCAGGCGGCGATGGGGCGCATGCTGGGTCCGAGTTTCGGGACCGGCTTCTCGCGCGGCGCTCTACGGCGACAACATGGAGCAGCGCAACGAGGCGCTGCTCGGCGGGACGACGCACGGGCTCGCGGAGCTGGCGTCGAGCACCGGCGGCCAGTACATCAGCAACACCAACAACCTGACGGGCGCCTTCGCGCGCGTCAACGAGGACCGGCGCTCGTACCTACATGCTGTCGTACTCGTCGACGAACCCGACGCTCGACGGCAAGTTCCGCTCGATCACGGTCAAGGTGCTGCGCCAGGGATTGGCTCGTGCGCGCGCGCCGCGGGTACCTCGCGTCGCCGACGATCGAGCACGCCGACACCCGCGAGTACGAGACGACCGCGACCGCGGTGCTCTCGGAACGTCCGACGCCGCGGGCGTTCCCGTTCCAGCTTCAGGCGCTCTCGACGCCGATGCCGGGCCGGCCCGGCCTGGTCTCGCTGGTGGCGTCGGTGCCGTCGGGTGTGTTGTCGTTCACCGAGGACTCGACGACGTCTCGTTTCAAGGGACAGGCCACGATCCTGGCGCAGCTGACGTCGCACGGCGAGGTGGTGGGCCATCAGAGCCAGCACTACGAACTCAACGGCGACGCCGCGCATCTCGCGCAGACGCGGGAGGGACGCATCCTGTTCTTCGCCTCGCCGGAAGTGCCCGCGGGCCGCACGCAAATCGACTGGGTCGTGCGCGACGACGTGGGCGGACAAGCGAGCGTGGCGCGCTCGATCCTGGACGTGCCCGAGCCGGGCACGTTGATGGTCGGCGATCTGTTCCTGGTCGCGCGCACCGAGCGCGCGCCGAAGGACAAGGCGATCGAGCGCAATCCGCTTGCGTGGGAAGGCCTGCTTCTCTATCCCGCATTCGGCGAGCCCGTCAGCAGGTCGAAGACGCCCGAGATCTCGTTCGCGCTGCCGCTGGTCGTCGATCCGAAGGATCCCGCCCCGGCCGCGACGGTGCGCCTGCTCGTGGCCGACAAGGCGCTCGCCGAATTGCCGTTCGAGCTCGGCACGCCGCAGAAGGACGGCCGCCTCGTCGCTGTCGGCCGGCTGCCCCTGGGCACGGTACCTGGTGGTGTCTACACGTTGCAGGTCACGATTGGAACCGGCGCGGCCGCGCAGGTGCGCGAGACCGCCCTCACAGTGGAGCCCTGATCCCCATACGAGGCTCGGAGAACCCCTATGACACGCAGTCAACGCGTTGCCCTCGTGCTCGCCGCACTGGGGATCATCGCCACCACGTCCGGCGTCGGCGCCCGTCAGTCGCAGGCGCCCGCGGCCTCGCCGAAGTTCGGCACCGCGACGTCCGGCGTCCTCGTGGACGTCGTCGTTCGCGACAAGAAGGGTCCGGTGATGGACCTGACGCAGGACGAGTTCACGGTGCTCGAGGACGGCAAGCCGCAGCAGATCGTCACCTTCGACAAGCGCACCGTGCAGGGTGACCAGGCGACGCCCAATGTCGCGTCGATCGCTGCGGGCGTCGCGAAGCCGAATGGCGCTGGGCCGGGCCCGTCGGTCGTCGCGCTGGCCTTCGATCGCCTGAGCCCGGACGGCCGCGCGCTGGCCACGAAGGCAGCAAACGAGCTGCTGAAGGATCGGCGCGCCGACGAGATGGTTGGCGTGTTCGTCATCGACCAGGCGCTTCGCACGATGCAGTCGTACACGACCGACGGCGCGAAGCTCCAGGCGGGCGTCGACAGGGCCGCAGGCACCGCGACGTCGATTCCCTCGCAGTCGCAGTCGCCGATGGCGCAACGCGCGGGCGTTGGTCCGACCGGCCCGGTCGTCGCGGGCGCCGAGTCCGCCGGGAACCCGCCGGGCACGGCGACGGCTGCGCCGACCCCCGCGGACGGGCGCCAGCACCGATTCCGCCGCCCAGGGAGCTGCCGGCGAGGCCGCGGCGTTCCAGGCAGCGCTCGATCGCATGGACCGCAACTACCGCGACCTCCAGACCGAGACCGAGGGCCACGCCTCGATGGACGCCCTGCTCGCGCTCGTCGATTCGCTCGGCGCGCTGCCCGGCAGAAAGACTGTCGTCTATCTCTGCGAGGGCCTCACGATCCCACCCTCGGTCGAGCCGCGCTTCCGCTCGGTGATCGACACGGCGAACCGCCGCAACGTCAGCCTCTACGCGATGGACGCCGCCGGCCTTCGCGTCCACAGCCAGCAGGACGACGACCACGAATCAGCTCGACGACATCACCAAGTCCACTGTTGCCGGCGTCGACCGTCCGAACAACGGCAAGTGGAGCGAAGATCTCGAGCGCAACGAGACGCTGCTCAAGTCGGATCCGGCCGCGGCGCTCGGCATCCTGACGACGCAGACCGGCGGGTTGCTGATCCAGAACACCAACGACCTCGTGAAGGGCATCCAGCGCATCAACGAGGATCGCCGGTTCCATTACCTGCTCGGCTACACGTCGACGAATCCGTCGATGGACGGCAGCTACCGCCACATCGAAGTGAAAGTGAAGCGCGGCGGCGTCGAGGTACATTCGCGCCAGGGCTACGTCGCATTACCGGCCAACACGGGATCGCCCGTGCTGTCGTACGAGGCGCCCGCGATTGCGGCGCTCTCGGCTTCGCCGTTGCCCACGGCGTTCCCGGTGCAGGCGCGCGCGCTGTCGATCCCGATGCCGGGACATCCGGGGCTCACGGCCGTGATGGTCGACGTCGCGACCAACGTGCTGACGTTTGTCGAGGACGCGAAGCTCGGCACCTACTCGGCCGACACGATCGTCCTCGCGCAGCTCGACAGCGGGACGCCCGACGACGTCACGCAAGCAGAGCCAGCAATACAAGCTCTCCGGCAAGCTGGAACTGCTGCCGCAGGCCAAGGCCGGCAGTCTGCTCTTCTTCAGGACGCCAGAACTCTCGAGCGGCAAGTACACCGTGCACGCCGTCGTGTACGACGCGAAGGGCACGAAGGCAAGCGTGGCGTCGTCGTCGGTGACGGTGCCGGCCGCGGAGAAGTCCGTCGTAGGTGACCTGTTCGTCGTGGCACGTGCGGAAAAGCTCCCCCCGAACGATCCGGTCGCGGCCAATCACCCCCTCGCAACAGCCGGCGTGCTGCTGTATCCGTCCTTCGGCGAGCCGATCAGCAAGGCGAAAACGCCGGAGCTGACCTTCGCGCTGCCGATTGTGGCGCCCGGGCGACACGCCAACGGCGTCTGCAGATCCTGCAGGGCGGACAGAAGCTCGCCGAGATCCCGCTGCCGCTCGACAAGCCGGGCGCCGACGGGCGGCTGCTGCAGACCGCGCGGCTGCCATCCGCCGCAATTCCGCCGGGGACATATGACTTCAAGGTGGTCGTCGTCCGCCGGCGGCGGGAAAGTGGAGCGGTCGACGACGGTGACGCTCGATTCCGTAGTGAGGGTTCAAGGTTCCGAGGTTCAGGGTTCCAGGGGTCCAGATTGCCGGAAGTTCAGTTCGGAACCTTGGAACCACCTGGATCCCTGGAACCCTGACCCCTGCTCGTATGATGAAGCCCGATGCGTCGCCGCGGCTTCATCGTCCTGTCCATCGCCTTCGCCATGACCATTCCATTGGAGGCCGGGGCGGTCCAGCCCCGGCCTGCGTCGCCGCCTGCCGAACCGATTCACTACACGCTGAAATTTCCGGCTCCCGCGACGCACGTCGTGGAGGTCGAGGCCGACGTGCCGACAGGCCGCCGACCCGCGATCGAGCTGATGATGGCCGTGTGGACGCCGGGCTCGTATCTCGTCCGGGAGTACTCGCGCAACGTCGAGGGCGTCACGGCCACGGGAGCGGGCGGCACGTCGCTGGCGGTGACGAAGTCGGCGAAGAACCGCTGGCGCATCGAGACCGGCGGCGTCGATCGCGTTCGAGTGCGCTATCGCGTCTACGGGCGCGAGATGAGCGTCCGGACGAACTACATCGACCCGGACTTCGCGCTGATCAACGGCGCGGCGACGTATCTGACGCTCGCCGGCGACACGGGCCCGCGCCCGCATGACGTCAGCGTCGAGCTGCCGGCGGCGTGGAAGACCGTCGTGTCTCCGCTGCAGGACGTGCCCGGCGGATCGTCGCGCCAATTCCGCGCGCCTGACTTCGACACGCTCGTCGACTCGCCGATGGTCGCCGGCAACCCGGCGATCTATCCGTTCACCGTGCGCGGCGTCACGCACTACCTTGTCGACATCGGCGAAGGCGGCATCTGGGACGGCGCGAAGACGGTGGCCGACGTGCAGAAGATCGTCGAGACGGCCGCGGCGTTCTGGGGCGCCGTGCCCTACGACAAGTACGTCTTCTTCAACCTGATCGTGCAGGCCTCAGGAGGGCTCGAGCACAAGAACGCCTGCACGCTCATGGCGAACCGCTGGGACGTTCGCACGAGGCGCGGTTACGCCGCGTGGCTCGACCTCGTGAGCCACGAGTTCTTCCACGCCTGGAACGTGAAGCGCCTCAGGCCGGTGGAGCTCGGGCCGTTCGACTACGAGCGCGAGAACCGCACGCGGATGCTGTGGGCGGCCGAAGGCCTGACCGACTACTACGGTTCGCTGATTGCCGTCCGCTCCGGCGCGATCACGCCGCAGGAGTACCTCGCGAACCTCAGCGAGGCCATCAGCGAACTTCAGACGACGCCGGGACGCCTGTCGATGCCGGTCGAGCAGGCATCGCAGGACGCGTGGATTCGCTACTACCGTCCCGACGAGAACTCGCCGAACGTCTCGATCAGCTACTACACCAAGGGCGCGATCGTCGGCCTGCTCCTCGATCTCGAGATTCGCCGGCTCACGAACAACGCGAAGTCGCTGGACGACGTGATGCGGGCGGCGTGGGCGAAATACTCGGGCGCGCACGGCTACACGGCCGAGGAGTTCCGCGCGCTCGTCTCCGCGGTCGCCGGTCACGATCTGTCCGCGTGGCTGCATCGGGCGCTCGACACCACCGAGGAGCTCGACTACGCGCCGCTCGCGACCGTCGGCCTCGTCTCCAAGGCGGATGTCCCCGATCCCGCGCGCCCGTGGATCGGGCTGTCGACCGCCAACGCGACGCTGCGCAACCGACAACGGCCGCCTCGTCGTCGCGCAGGTCCGCCGCGACACGCCCGCTGAAGCGGCCGGCGTGAGCGTGGAGGACGAGATCCTGGCGATCGGCGGATATCGGGTGCGCCCCGAACAGTGGGTGACCCGCCTCGACGCCTGGCATCCCGGCGACACGGTGCCGCTGCTCGTCGCGCGACGCGAGGCGCTCGTGACCCTGCAGGTGACCTTTGCCGCCGAGCCCGCGCGCGGCGTGAAGGTGGAAGTCGATCCCGGCGCCGACACGGCGGCCGACTGCACGTCGCGAGGCCTGGCTCAAGCCGTGACCTCGCTGCCGGGCGCCTCGGCCGACATCCGCCTGCTCGAGCGCATCGTCGCTCGCGATCAGGCGGCCCTGGCCGCGCTGTACGACCGGCACTGCCGTCTGCTGTTCACGCTGATCCTGCGCATCCTGAAGGACCGCGGCGAGGCCGAGGACGTCCTGCAGGAGGTCTTCGTCCGCGTGTGGGACCGCGCCGACGGCTACGACCCGTCGCTGGGCGCGCCCGCGGCGTGGCTTGCCCGCATCAGCCGGAATCGCGCCATCGATCGGCTGCGGGCTCGGGCCGTTCGCGCCGACCTCTCCGTCGCGACATCGGATCCCGCGCTTCCGCCGCCTGACCTGGCGCCCTCGAGCGATCCCGAGGGACTTGCCGTCACGAGCGAGCAGCGGCGCGCGATTGCGGCCGCGCTCGCGACGCTGCCCGACAATCAGCGCGCGCTCATCGAGAGCGCCTTTTTCGAGGGCTATACCCAGTCGGAGCTCGCCGAGCGCTTCGACCTGCCGCTCGGGACCGTGAAGACACGTATTCGCACCGGCATGCAGACGCTGAAGCGCGCGCTCGAGGCGTCTGGCGGGGGAGGCCGGTCGTGACGGATCGCCTCTTCGAGCTGGCCGCGCTCGACGCGGCCGGGGCGCTGGCGCCCGGCGAACAGCAGGAGCTGCAGGCGCTGATGGCCGCAGCGACGCCATCGGCTCTCGCAACCGTCGCGGACCTCTACGAGGCGTCGGCGATGCTGCCCGCGGGATCCGTCCTCGAGCAGCCTTCTGCCACCGTCCGCGCCAGAATCCTGCGACACGCCAGCCAGGACCGACCGCCAAGCCGTTCTTGAGCCCGGTTCCCGGCGTTTGACGCATACAGGGAACACGGATCCGTCTAACTCAGCAGGATCCGTCTTCCGGTAGCCTGGGCCTCTCCGTATCTCGATCGACTCCGGGCTCTAACCGGGCGGAAGGACGTCGTCATGCAGCTCTTCAATGGCAATCGCGCCTTCATTCTCCTGACGGTGCTCACGCTGAACGCCGGCCTGCTCGCGCAGACGCCGGCGAAGCCTGGCCCGAAGAAGAAGGCGGCCCCGAAGACCGCCACCGCTCCGGCGCCGAAGGCGCCAGAGCCGCCGCCACCACCACCGCCGCCGACCGACGTGCGGCTGCACACCGCGATCACGACCGGCGCGCAGGTGTCGGAGAACACGACGCTCATCCAGGGACCACGCCAGCGGGTGGAGTTTCCGGGGATGACCGTCCTCAGCCAGTGCGATCTCGGGCAGACGCTGCAGATCAACGATCAGTCGAAGCACTACATCGTCCAGAAGCATCAGACCGCCGAACCGGCGACGCCGTCGCCCGCCGATCAGCAGCAGGCGTTGACGCAGCAGCAGATGGAGATGCAGCGCCAGGCGATGCAGGGCAAGAAGCCCCAGCCGCCCAAGGGCGGCGTCGTCACCTACACGACGACGCTGACGGACACCGGCGAGACGAAGGAGTTCTTCGGCCGGCAGGCGCAGGCACGTGAAGACCGTGGCCGTCGGCGAGTCGAGCGAAACCGCCTGCCAGAAGGTGAAGACGCGCATCGACGTCGACGCGTGGTATCTCGACGTGCCGCCGTCGATGGCGGGCTGCACGCCGAAGGCGGAAGTGAAGCCACAGCCAGCCGCGTCCGCCGACGCCTGCACCGACCGTCTCGAGACGAAGACGATTGGCGACGCGAAGCTCGGCTTCCCGGTCCTCTCGACCACCACGACGACGTCCGGCGAGGGCGTCGAAGCGAACTCGACGACCGTGAAAGTCGAAGTGGACAAGATGGAGATCACGCGGCTGGACACGTCGCTCTTCGACGTGCCCGCGGGCTACACGGAAGTCTCGTCGTACTCGGAGCTGATTCCGTCGATGGCGCAGGGCGGGTCGCTCGCCGACGCGCTGCTCGGGTCGGTGAAGAGCGGCACGCGATCCGTCAGGCCGAAGGAGGCCGGCACCGTGCGCATCGGCGTGCCCGAGCCCGTGAACAAGTCTTCGCGCGATCTCTCGTCCGGTCAGCTGCAGGACGAGCTCGTCGGCAACTTCTCGAAGGCGCCGTACGAAGCCGTGCCGATTTACGGGTCGACGCCTGACGAACTGCAGAAGGACGCGCAGTCAAAGGAGTGCGACCACGTCCTCGTGACGACGATCAACGAGGCGAAGACGTCTCACCCGAGCAAGGCGGGCGGGATGCTGAAGATGGTGTCGGGCGAGCACGGCGAAGGACACCCACGAGGTCAAGCTCGATTACAAGCTGTTCGACGTGAGCGCCCCCGACAAGCCCGAGGCGGCCGCGAACAACGTCAAGACGTCAAGCGGCGGCGGATTCGGCTTCAAGTCGGCGCTGCACCTCGCGATGTTCGCGGGGCAGATGTACATGGGGCTTCGGGATGAACCGCCTGATGATGAGCCAGATGGGCGGCGCGCTCGGCGCCTCCGCGCTCATGGGCGGCGGCATGACCGGCATGTTCAACCCGACGATGGGCGCGATGAACATGGTGATGTCGGGCGCCTCGCAGATGGCGATGCAGAGCATGATGGGCGGCGCGGGCGGGGCCGGCGGCACGGACATGGCGCAGGCGCAGAGCGATCAGCAGTTCCGCCAGACGATGTCGAAGGCGCTCGACGGCGTCAGCGACGCGGTGACGTCGACGCTGAACAAGCCGGGGACGGCGGCGGCGAAGAAATAGGTCTGTAGGGCTGTAGGTCGATGGGTCTGCAGGTAGGTCGCATGGGTCGCATGGGCGACGGCTCGCAGCCTTTCCCATGGACCCATGGACCCACAGACCCATCGACCTCACCGACCTACCTCCGCACTCCCGGCGCCTCGTGGCCGCTGCGCGCGACGTACTCGACGTACGACCCCGGGTAGGCGTGCGGCTGCGCGTCGAGGCCCGACTCGCCGCCGAGCTCCAGCACGCGATTGCTGAGACCGCGCAGGAACATGCGGTCGTGCGAGACGAAGATCATCGTCCCGTCGAATTGCCCGAGGGCGGCCATCAGCATCTCCTTCGTCGCGAGGTCGAGGTGGTTCGTCGGCTCGTCGAGCACGAGGAAGTTCGGCGGGTTGAGCAGCATGCGCGCCATCACGAGGCGCGACTTCTCGCCGCCTGAGAGCACGCGAATCTTCTTGTCGGTCTCGTCGCCCGAGAACTGGAACGCGCCGAGCAGGTTCTTGAGCAGGCCCATGGATTCGTGCGGGAAGTCGCGCTCGATCTGCTCGAAGACGGTGAGGTCCGGGTTCAGCAGGTCGAGCGCCTGCTGCGCGAAGTAGCCCATCTTCACGCTGGCGCCGATCTCCACGCGCGCCGCCGTCCGGCGTCAGCGCTCCCGCAATCATCTTCAGCAGCGTCGTCTTGCCTGCGCCGTTTCTTCCCATGACCGCCCAGCGCTCGCCGCGCTGGATCGTCAGATTGAAGCCGTCGTAGAGCGTGCGCGAGCCGTAGGCCTTCGAGACGCCCTCGAGCACCGCGACCTTGTCGCCCGACCGCGACGGCGCCCGGAAGTCGAATGCGACGACCTTGCGCTTCTTCGGCAGCTCGATCTTCTCGATCTTCTCGAGCGCCTTCACGCGGCTCTGCACCTGCGCGGCCTTCGCGGCGTGCGCGGCGAAGCGGTCGATGAAGCGCTGTTCCTTCGCGAGCATCGCCTGCTGCCGCGCGTAGGCGGCCTCGCGATTGGTCTCGCGGATCGCGCGCTCGCGCTCGTAGAAGTCGTAGTTGCCCGAGTAGGTCGTGATCTCGCCGCCGTCGATCTCCGCGATCTTCGAGACGACGCGGTTCATGAACTCGCGGTCGTGCGAGGTCATGAGCAGCGCGCCGGTGCGGCTCTGGAGGTACGACTCGAGCCAGAGGATCGACTCGATGTCGAGGTGGTTCGTCGGCTCGTCCATCAGCAGGACGTCGGGCTGGCCGAGGATCGCGCGCGCCATCGCGACGCGCATCTTCCAGCCGCCCGAAAGCGCGCCGACGTCGCCGTCGATGCGCTCGTCCTCGAAGCCGAGGCCATGGAGGATCTCGCGCGCCTGGCTCTCGATCGCGTAGCCGCCGAGGTGCTCGTATTCCTCCTGGACATGGCCGAACCGCTCGAGGATCCGGTCCATGTCGTCGGCCTTCGCCGGGTCAGCCATCGCGGACTGAAGGTCCTCGAGCTCGTGATGCAGGTCGCCGAGCCTGCCGCTGCCGGCAATCACCTCGTCGATGACCGACCGGCCGCGCATCTCCTCGACGTCCTGCCGGAAATAGCCGACCGTGAGGCGCTTCGGGACGGAGACGTCGCCCTCGTCTGGCGCCTCTTCTCCGGTGATCATCCGGAAGAGCGTGGTCTTGCCCGACCCGTTCGGGCCGACGAGGCCGACCTTGTCGCTCGGGTTCAGCTGGAACGAGGCATCGACGAAGAGGATCTGGCGGCCGTACTGCTTGCTGACGCGCGAAAACGAAATCATGGCAAAAGAACCAGACTAACACGCGGTAGTGCCTGGTGCCGTGTGCCCGGTGCTTCGTGCGGTGCCGTGCCTCGTGCCTGGTGCCAGGCCAGCCGCACCTGGCACGGCACTGGCACCGCACCAGCACGTGGCACCGGGCACCGGCACGATCGCTATACTCTGACCGTGCGCTTCGCCCCCGAGTACATCACCTACGTCCTCAACGAGAACTTCGAGGACGCCAAGCGGCTGTTCCTGTTGCCGCTGATGGCGATTCACTACGCGCACCTGGTGATGCTCGCCGACACGCGGATCATCGGCCCGTTCGACGCGCGGCGGCTCCGTGAGGCGCTCGACGGGATCTCCACCGACGAGATCCGGCAGACGTCCTACGACGGCACGTACGAGGACCTCTTCTTCTACGTCGAGCGGCTGCTCGAGCAGGCGTGCGGCGAAGAGGTCGCCGGCAGGCTCCACACCGCGCGCAGCCGCAACGACATCGACATGACGATGTACCGGATGCGACAGCGGGAGTTCATCCTGGCGATGTACGAGGGCACGCTGGCGCTTCGCGACGGCCTGCTCGATCTCGCGGAGAAGCATCGCGAGACGGTGATGGCGGTGCACACGCACACGCAGCCGGCGCAGCCGACGACGGTCGCGCACTACCTGCTCGCGGTGATCGAGCAGCTCGAGCGCGACGCGGGGCGCCTGGCGGCGGCCTACGAGACGACGAACCGGAATCCGCTGGGCGCGTGCGCGATCACCGGCACCGGCTTTCCGATCGACCGGCAGCTGACGAGCGACCTGCTCGGGTTCGACGGCCCGAGCGGCAACACCTACGGCAGCATCGCGACGGTGGATTACCTGCTCGAGAGCGTGTCGGCGACGATCGTCGCGCTCACGGGCCTCGGACGCTTCGTGCAGGACCTGCTGCTCTGGGGCATGCAGGAGTTCGGCTATGTGCGCTTCGGCGACGGCTTCGTGCAGGCGAGCAGCATCATGCCGCAGAAGCGCAACCCCGTCGCGATCGAGCACGCGCGCGCGATCGGCAGCAAGGCGCTTGGCCAGGCGCAGGCGATTGTCACGGCCGTCCACAACACGCCCTTCGGCGACATCGTCGACACGGAGGACGACCTGCAGCCGCTCGTGTCGTCGATGTTCCGCGACGCGGTGCGCGCGTTCCGGCTGGTCGCGGCCGCGATCCAGACGGCAGAGTTCGATGCCGAGCGGCTCGAGGCGCGCGCGGGTGAAGGCGGCACGACGTCCACCGAGCTTGCCGACACGCTGGCGCGCGAGCACGACGTGCCGTTCAAGACGGCGCACACCATCGCCGTGAAGGCGCTCAAGTCGCAGGCGGAGAACCCGCAGGCCGAACTGGCATCGGTGCTCGCGGCCGTGTGCTTCCAGACGCTCGGGCGTCCGTTGCCGTACACGAAGGAGGACCTGCGGCGGATCCTCAGCCCGCGGTATTTCGTGGAAGTGCGCCGCACGCTGGGCGGGCCTGCGCCCGAGGAGACCGCCCGCGCGCTCGCGGCGTCTCAAGGGCTGATGGATCGCGATCACGCGTGGCTGACAGCACGCCGCGACGCCCTGGCGTCGGCCGAGACCCGGCGCCGTGAACGCGCGGCGGCCCTGTGAGCCGATGACAGGCTCGGATCGCGCCTTTCGCCGCACGGCCCTCCGCATCCTTCTCGTCGAGACGCTGGTGCTGATCGCGCTCTGGCTCGCCGGGCGCTGGTTCTCGGCCTGACGGCATGCGCTGGCTCGATTGGCTCATCGTCGGCGGCTATCTCACCTTCATCGTCTGGGACGGCCTGCGCCGGACGAAGAACAGCGACAAGGTCGACGGCTTCATCCTGGGGAATCGGAGCAATCCGTGGTGGGCCGTAGGCCTGTCGGTGATGGCCACGCAGCTCAGCGCGATCACGCTCGTCGGCACGACGGGGCAGGGCTACCGCGACGGCCTCAGGTTCGTGCAGTTCTACTTCGGCCTGCCGCTCGCGATGATCATCCTCTCGGTCACCGCGGTGCCGTTCTTCTATCGCGCGGGCGTCTACACCGCGTACGAATATCTCGAGCGGCGATTCGACGCGAAAACGCGCGCGCTGACGAGCGCGCTGTTCCTGCTGTCGCGCGGCCTGCAGTGCGGCGTGATCATCGCGGCGCCGTCGGTGATTCTCTCGGTCGTGATGGGCTGGAGCCTGCCGCTGACCGTCCTGGCGATCGGCCTGCCGACGGCGGTCTACACGATGCTCGGCGGCGTGCAGGCGGTCACATGGACCGACGTGAAGCAGATGGTCGTGATCGTCGCCGCCGTCTGTGCGGCGGTCGCCACGCTCGTCATCGGGCTTCCATCGAACGTGTCGCTGGGCGAGGCGCTGCACGTCGCCGGCGCAACCGGGCGCCTCACGGCGATCGACTTCAGCTTCGATCCGAACAACACCTACACGTTCTGGTCCGGGCTCATCGGCGGGCTGTTCCTGATGCTGTCGTACTTCGGCTGCGATCAGAGCCAGGTGCAGCGCTACCTGACGGCGAAGTCGGTGGAGGCGGGACGCCAGTCGCTCTTCGTGAGCGCCTACGTGAAGATCCCGCTCCAGGCGTTGATTCTGCTGACCGGCGTGCTGGTGTTCACGCACTACCTGTTCGTGCGTCCGCCGATGCTCTTCAACCCGATGCACGACCGCGCCGTGCAGGGGACCACGGAGGCTGCGCACCTCGCCTCGCTCGACACGGAATTCGGTCAGGCGTTCCAGCAGCGGCGCGACGCCGCAACGGCGCTCGCATCCGCGCATGGCGCCGGCGACGCCTCGGCCATTCGAGGCGGCCCGCGCGCGGTTCCTCGCGGCGGACGGCCGCATGCTCTCTCTCCGCAAGGACGCTGTCGACCTGGTGAAGCGCGCGTCCGGCGACGCGAGCTACACCGACGTCAACTACGTCTTTCCGACGTTCATCACGACGACCATGCCGATGGGGCTCGTCGGCCTGATGATCGCCGCCATCTTCGCCGCGGCGATGTCCGCGATTGGCGCCGAGCTCAACGCGCTGGCGACCGCGAGCCTGATCGACGTCTACAAGCGCTGGTTGAATCCAGGACGCCACCGACCGGCACTACCTGCTCGTGTCGCGGACCGCGACGGGATGCTGGGCGCTGGTGGCCTGCACGGTCGCGCTCTACGCCGCGCGACTCGGGTCGCTCATCGAAGTCGTCAACCGCTTCGGGTCGTTCTTCTACGGCTCGCTGCTGGGAGTCTTCATGCTCGCGATTGGCACGAAGCGCGCGACCGGCACGGGCGCCTTCGTCGGCCTCATTGCGGGGATGTCCACGGTCGCCTGGGTCGCCGTGCGGATGCCGTCGATCTCGTTCCTCTGGTACAACGTCATCGGGGCGACGGCCGTCGTGCTGGTCGGGATGGCCGTGAGCGCCTTCGACGGCCCCGCGCGGAAGTTGGAGCCTCATGCCTGAAACGATCGGATCGCCCATGCTCTGGGCCGGCTTCACGGCGTTCATCGTCGCGATGCTGGCGCTCGACCTGGGCGTGCTGCACAGGGACGCGCACGAGGTCAGCGTCAAGGAAGCCGCCGCCTGGAGTCTCGTCTGGGTGGCGCTGTCGCTGGCCTTTGCGACCGGACTGTATTACTGGGCCGGGCACGAGTACGCGGTGCAGTTCGTCACCGGCTACCTGATCGAGAAGGCGCTGTCGGTGGACAACGTCTTCGTGTTCCTCGTCGTGTTCTCGTTCTTCAAGGTGCCGCCACGGCTGCAGCACCGCGTGCTCTTCTGGGGGATTTTCGGCGCGCTCGTCATGCGCGCGGCGTTCATCTTCCTCGGCGCGGCGATGATCGCGCGCTTCGAGTGGATCATGTACGTCTTCGGCGCGCTGCTCGTCTACACGGGCTACCGGATGCTGCGCTCGGGTCACGACGACGCGCCGCCGGAGAAGCTCGCGGCGTATCGACTGTTTCGACGGTTCGTGCCGATGACCGATTCCTATGCAGGGAGACGCCTTCTTCGTCCGCCAGGGCGGGCGGACGCTGGCGACGCCGCTGATGGCGGTGCTGGTCGTGATCGAATCGAGCGACCTGATGTTCGCCGTGGACTCGATTCCCGCGATTTTCGCGGTCACGCGAGATCCGTTTCTCGTCTACACGTCGAACGTCTTCGCCATTCTGGGCCTGCGGGCGATGTTCTTTCTGCTGGCCGGCGTCATGGACAAGTTCGCGTACCTGAAGACCGGGCTGGCCGTCATCCTCGCCTACGTGGGATTCAAGATGCTCGCGATCGAGTTCTACCACGTGCCGCCTGGCATCTCGCTTCTCGTCATCGCGGCGATTCTCGCTGTCGCTATTGCCTGGTCGCTGCTTCGCCCGCCACAGAGTCATCAGAGTGGCCACTGAGCGACGCCGAGAACGGGCCGCCACAGAGGCACAGAGAGCACAGAGGAATTCAATTTGGGCGCGGCCACAGAGGCGCGGACGAGTACGGAGATTGGCCGCGAACGCACCACTGAGTTCTCTGTGCCTCTGTGGCGCGCGCTCCAGAACGTCCTCTGTGCTCTCTGTGCCTCTGTGGCTGATCCCTCCGGGACCTCGGTAGCGTTCTCCGCGGCTCTGTGGCTATGATGCCTAGCGTGAGCGAGCAACCACCGGTGGTGGGCGTCGTCATGGGCAGCAAGTCGGACTGGGAGACGCTGAAGCACGCCGACCAGGTCCTGACCGAGTTCGGTGTCCCGCACGAGTGCCGGATCGTCTCCGCGCATCGCACGCCGAACGAGATGGCCGACTACGCCCGTGAGGCCGAAGGCCGCGGGCTGAAGGTCATCATCGCGGGCGCGGGCGGCGCCGCCCATCTTCCAGGCATGATTGCGTCCCAGACGACGCTGCCGGTGCTCGGCGTGCCGGTGGAAAGCCACGCGCTCAAGGGCCTCGACTCGCTGCTCTCGATCGTGCAGATGCCCGCAGGAGTGCCCGTGGGGACGCTGGCGATCGGCAAGGCCGGCGCGACCAACGCGGCGCTGCTCGCGATCGCCATCCTCGCGACGTCGGACCCCGGCCTCCGGACCAAGCTCGCGACGTTCCGCGCCGACCAGACCGCGCGCGTCAAGCAGGACACGCTCGAATGAGCGCCGCGCCCATCCTGCCGGGCGCGACAATCGGAGTGCTCGGCAGCGGTCAGCTGGGCCGCATGTTCGCGCTGGCCGCGCGCCGGCTCGGCTATCGCATCCACATCTTCTCGCCCGAGCGCGACACGCCTGCCGGTCAGGTTGCGGACCTCGAGGTCGTGGCCTCGTACGACGACCTGGAGGCCGTCGCCATGTTCGGCGGCGGCGTGGACGTCGTGACGTTCGAGTTCGAGAACATTCCGGCGGCCACGGCCGAAGCGGCGGCCGCCTTCGCGCCCGTCCGGCCGAGCGGGGTGGCGCTGCACGTCGCGCAGCAACGGGTCCGCGAGAAGAGCTACCTCGCCGAGCGCGGCTTCCCGGTGACGCCGTTCGCGCACATCCGAACGGACGCGGATCTCGACGCCGCGCTCTCGACGATCGGGACGCCTGCCGTGCTGAAGACCGCGAGCTTCGGCTACGACGGCAAGGGCCAGTCCAAAGTCTCGAGCGCTGACGCCGCTCGCGCGGCGTGGACGGCATTGGGCAAGCGCGAGGCCATCCTCGAGAAGTTCATCCCGTTCGAGCGCGAGGTCTCGACGATCGTGGCGCGCGGCGTGACCGGGTGGATCGCGAGCTACGGCCTGATCGAGAACTCGCACGCGAACCACATCCTCGACGTCTCGGTGCACCCCGCCAGCGTGCCGCCGGCCGTCGAGGCCCGCGCCGCCGAGATCGCGCGTGGCGTCGTCGAGGCGCTCGATCTGACGGGGCTGCTCTGCATCGAGTTCTTCCTGACGCCCGACGGCGAGCTGCTCATCAACGAGCTGGCGCCGCGGCCGCACAACTCCGGGCACCTGACGATCGACGCGTGCATGACGAGCCAGTTCGAGCAGCACGTGCGCGCGATCTGCGGGCTGCCGCCGGGATCGATCGAGCCGCTTCGCCCGTCGGCCATGGCGAACCTTCTCGGCGACCTGTGGGCGCAGGGCGAGCCGGACTGGGCGGCGGCCTGCGCGATGCCGGGCGTCCACCTGCATCTCTACGGCAAGGCGGAGCCCCGCGCCGGGCGGAAGATGGGGCATCTCACGGCGCTGGCGGCCGACACCAGATCCGCGCGCAGGCTCGCCGTCGCCGCGCGCGAGGCGCTCGTCCGCAGCTGATCGCCTGTCAGGAGGGCCGGCACGGTGACTCCGCTCAGCTTCTCGAAGTCGGTCGACATCAACGCCGCGCCCGACGCGGTGCTGGCCGTCATGTCGGATGTCGAACGGTGGCCCGAGTGGACGCCCTCGGTGACCAGCATCACGCGCCTCGATTCCGGCCCGTTCGCGATCGGCAGCCGCGCCCGCATCCGCCAGCCGAAACTCCCGCCCGCGCTCTGGACCGTCAGCGCGATCGAACCGGGACGCAGCTTCACCTGGATCTCGAAAGGCCCGGGCATCCTCGTCACCGCGCACCACTCGATCGACCCTCGCGCCGGCGGCTCGCGCGTGACGCTGTCGATTCGCTACGAGGGGCTCCTCGCGAAGCTCGTCGCCTGGATGACGAAGGACATCAACGAGCGCTATCTCGCGATGGAAGCCAACGGGCTGAAGGCTCGCTGTGAGAAGCGCTGAGCTGCCCCGCCGCGAAGCGGCCCCGCCCGAGCGCAGCGAGGGCCCCTGCCGGCCGAAGGCCGGCCCTGCCCGGCGAAGCCGGCCCTGAGTTTGACCGCAAGCCCCGGATCGACCGCGCCGTGGCCTCCGCGGTGAAATGAGCGCATGATCACCGAGACGCTCTCCGTGGCTTCTTCGTCCGTTCCCACCCACTCGAACGCGCGCTGGCAGGCGGTCCTCTCGCGCGATCTCTCCGCCGACGGCCGGTTCGTGTACGCCGTGACGACGACCGGTGTCTACTGCCGGCCGACGTGCCCGAGCCGGCGGCCGCTCCGCCAGCACGTGTTGTTCTTCGACGCCGGCAGCGAGGCCGCGCGCGCGGGCTATCGCGCGTGCCGGCGATGCCGTCCGGACGAGCCCGTGTCGCCGGCCGTCGCGCGTGTCGAGCGCGCGCGCCGGTGGATCGACGCGCACGCCGACGAGGTTCCCACGCTGGCGACGCTCTCGAAGGTCGCGGGCATCACTCCGTGGCACTTGCAGCGCAGCTTCGCGAAGCTCTACGGCGTCAGCCCGCGCGAGTACGCGGCGGCGCGACGAGTCGAGCGCCTGAAGACGTCGCTCAAGTCGGGCGCGAAGTCCGCCGACGCCGTGTACGAGGCGGGCTACGGATTGCCGAGCCGCGCCTATGAGGCTGCTGCAGGCGCACTCGGCATGACGCCGCGCACGTATCGAAGCGGCGGCAAGAGCGCCGAGATCCGCTACGCCATCGGGTCGTCCAGTCTCGGCCGCGTTCTCGTGGCGTCGACGCCGCGGGGCCTGTGCCGTGTCGCCATCGCGGAGACCGACGACGAGCTCACGGCGATCCTCGGCGACGAGTTCCCTGCCGCGCACGTCGTGCGTGACGACAAGGGACTGCAGCAGACGACGAAGGCCGTGGTCGATATGGCCGACGGCCGTGCCGCGCGCGAGTTACCCACGGACGTCCGCGGCACCGTGTTCCAGCAGCTCGTGTGGAAGGCGCTTCGTCAGATCCCGCGCGGCGGCACACGGACCTACGCCGACGTCGCTCGCGCGATCGGGCGACCGACGGCCACCCGCGCCGTGGCGCGCGCCTGCGCGACCAACCCGATTGCGCTGGTCGTCCCGTGCCACCGCGTTGTGCCGGCCGCCGGCGGCGTCGGCGGCTACCGCTGGGGCGCCGAGCGGAAGGCCCGGTTGCTCGAACGCGAGGGCAGTTATCGCGGTAAGCTGGCACGGGCCGGCGTTCAGCTGGACGCCGGCTCGCGCAGGCACCGAAATCGACCTGCCAGACCCGCCCGACCTGATCCGACCTTCCGGCTTCCGCCGCCCGCCTCACCCGCAATCCGCTTGACCCGCGCCTCCCCCTCGTAAAAGATGGCGCGCGATGCCCGCGATCAAGTACGGCCAGTCCCCATGGCTGGAATCGTTCCCGAAAACCAGGCGCCCGGCCTATCCGAAGCTCAGCAGTTCGGTCGAAATCCCAATCGCCGTCGTCGGCGGCGGACTGGCGGGATGCGCGACGGCCTACGGTCTGGCGGCAGCCGGGCTGCGGGTCGCGATCTTTGAAGCCGGCCAGATCGGCGGCGGCGCGACGTCGCAGGCCGCCGGCCTGCTGCTGGCCATGCCCGGCGCCGACTACCTGACCCTGGAGAAAGCCCATGGCCGCAAGGTCGCCCGCGCGCTGTGGCAGGACACCCGGCGCTCCGCGCTCGACGCCCAGGCGACCCTCCGCCGGCTCGACATCAAGTGCAGCCTCCAGCCGGCCGACGCCATCGTCGCGGCGCGCACCGACGCCGAGGCGAAGCTGCTGAAGCGCGAGCTCGCGGCGTTGAAGGACGCGGGGCTCGAGGGCGCGTGGATCACGCAGAAGGCGCTGCTGGCCGCGACCGGCATCGACGGCGCCGGCGGCGTGAAGACGTCCGGGCATGCCTCGCTCGATCCGTATCGCGCGGCGATCGGCTTCGCGCGCGCGGCGGCCGTGCGCGGCGCCGCCGTCTACGAGCACGCGACGATCGACAAGGTCCGCCACACGCGCACCGGCGTCCAGCTGATATCCGGACGACATGAGATCGCGGCGAATCAGGTGATCCTCGCCACCGGGACTGCGGCGCCCCTGTTCAGCGCGCTGTCGCGGCATTTCGTGGAGTCGGAGTCCTATTCGGTGCTGACGCCGTCGCTCGGCGCCGACGTGCGCCGCAGCGCCGGCTCGCGAGAGGCGATCGTGATCGACCGGTCGATGCCTCCACATCGGCTCTGCTGGACGGCCGACGACCGCATCCTCTGGACCGGCGCCGATCAACCGAGCGTGCCCGACAGACTTCGCAAGACGACGCTGGTGCAGCGGACCGGACAGTTGATGTACGAGCTGTCGCTCGCGCTGCCGGCGATCTCCGGCGTCCTGCCCGACTACGGCTGGCACGCGCCGTGGAGCCGCGCGGTGGACGACCTGCCGTTCATCGGGCCGCACCGGAATTACCCGAATCACCTGTTCGCGCTCGGCCTCGGCGCGAACCTGTCGGCCGCCTTCCTTGCGAGCCGGATCCTCGTCCGCGCCTGTCTCGATCAACCTGAGCGGTCGGATGCGTATTTCGGCTTCGGCCGCCTCGCCGCGCGGCGGTAGCCGTGCACAGGCGCCGGCGCGACGGGAGCCGTTGCGCCTGATAAAGTGATCCTCATGGTCCGCGTCCAGCGTCCCCGTCTCCGCGGGCGGATGGTCCCTGTCCTCCTGTCCGTCGTCCTCGCCCTGATCCTCGTCGCGCCGTCGCGTCCGAGCGCCGCCACGGGCATCACCGACCTGCGCGGCGATGTCGCGCTTCGCCTGATGCTGCGCAAGCTCGCGACCGTGGCCACGGTGATGCACATCACCGCGCATCCGGACGACGAGAACAGCGCGCTGATGGCGATGGAGAGTCACGGCGAGGGCATGCGCGTGGTGCTCGCGACGGCCACGCGCGGCAACGGCGGACAGAACGAGATTGGCCCGGAGATCTTCGAGGCGCTCGGCGTGCTGCGCACCGAAGAGCTGCTGGCGGCGCATCACTACGATGGGGCGGAGCAGTTCTTCGCGCGAGCGGTCGATTTCGGCTTCTCGTTCAGCGTCGACGAGACGTTCGACAAGTGGGGCAAGAGCGAGATCCTCGGCGACTACGTCCGGCTGATTCGGCTCACGCGGCCCGACGTGCTCGTGACGATGCGGCCGGATGGCGCCGGCGGCGGACAGCACCATCAGGCGTCCGCGCGGCTCGGCACCGAGGCGTTCCGCGCCGCGGGCGATCCGGCGCTGTATCCCGAGCAATCGAAGGATGGCCTCCGTCCATGGCAGCCCGCGAAGGTCTACCAGGCCGCGTACTACGGCATGTTCCAGAACGATCAGCCGCCGCCCGGGCCGTTCGCGACGGCAGATGCGAACGTGTACGACCCGCTGCTCGGCAAGACCTACGCCGAGATCGGCAGCGAGGCGCGCGCCATGCACAAGTGCCAGGGCTTCGGCCAGCTGCTCGCGCTGCCAGGCCCGTGGGTCGTGAAATACCGGCTGGTGGACACCACGCTCGACGCGCAGAAGGGCAAGGACGAAGCGTCGCTGTTCGAAGGGATCGACACGAGCGTCCCCGGGCTCGCGCGCTTCGCCGGCGCGACGCCTCCGGGAGCGCTCACCAATGGTCTCGCGTCGATTGCGGCGGCCGTGAAGAGCGCGGACGAACGCGTGCGCAACGCGGGCCCCGAGAGCGCCGAGGCGCCGCTGGCGGCCGGTCTGGTGGCCGCCCGAAAGCTGCGCGAGAGCCTCGCGTCGCTCCGCATCGCGCCTGACGCTGTCTACGAGATCGACTTCCGGCTTGCGCAGACCATCGCGAAGTTCGAGTCGGCGCTCGTCCTCGCGCAGGGCCTCCGGCTCGAAGCGCTTGCCAGCACCGGCGTCGTCACCGGGGGCCAGCCCGTGAAGGTGACGCTGATTGCCGCGAATCGCGGACGTGAGGCCGTCGAGGCGTCGAGTCCCACGCTCGAAGGGTTCACGTCGAGCTCGACGCCGTGCAAGGCGGAGCCCGTCGCCGGCGGCGGCATCTCGCAGTGCGAGGCCCAGACGACGATTCCGGCGGATTCGCGCGTGACCGAGCCCTACTGGACGCGACCGGGCGAGGCTGGCCGCTATGTCTTTGCACCGGACGCGCCGTTCGGTCTGCCGTATCGTCCGACGCCGTTCCGCGCGCACTTCGCGTTCACGATTGCGGGCGCGCCCGTGTCGGTCGATCTGCCGGTCGTGAACCGCTACGAGGGCAACATCTTCAGCGGCGAGAAGCGCATGGAGCTGCTCGTGGTTCCCGCGCTGACCGTCAGCGTGACGCCCGACATCGCGATCGTCCCGACGGCCGCGCCGGGGCCGGTGCACACGGCAGCGAAGGGCCCGAGCGAGCGTGCGCGGCAGGTGACGGTCACCGTCACGAACAACACCAGCGCGGCGGCTGACGCCGTCGTCTCGCTCGACGTGCCCGCGGGATGGCGCATCGATCCCGCGCAGTCAAAGGTGTCGCTCGGGCGATCCGGTGAAGCGGCAAGCGTCAGGTTCACCGTCGAGCCGCCAGCGGGATTGAAGCCGGGGACGTTCGCCGTGCCCGCGCGCGTGGCGTTCGACGGCAAGGACTGGACGCGCGGCTACCAGGTGATCGAGTACCCGCACACGCGACGGCAGCACATCTACGCGGACGCGAATGTGACCATCAAGGCGCTCGACGTGCGCGTGCCGGCCGGGCTCAAGGTCGGATACGTGATGGGCGTCGGCGACAAGGTGCCTGATGCGATCGAGCAGCTTGGCGCGAGCGTCCGTCAGCTGACCGAGCAGGATCTCGCGTCAGGCGATCTCGCGCGGTACGACGTGATCGTCACCGGCGTCCGCGCCTACGAGCGACGGAAGGATCTGCGTGCGTACAACCACCGGCTGATCGAGTACGTCGAAGGCGGCGGCACGCTGATCGTTCAGTACAACAAGTTCGAGTTCAACCAGGCGCAGTACGGTCCGTATCCGGCCAAGGTCAGCAACAACCGCGTCACCGACGAGTCGGCGCCGGTGACAGTCCTCGTCCCGGACCATCCGGTCTTCACGCGGCCCAATCGCATCGACCAGCGGACGTGGGAGCACTGGGTGCAGGAGCGCGGGCTGTACTTCCTCGGCGAGCGCGATCCGAAATACGTCGATCTCGTCGAGACCGCCGACCCGTTCCCGTACAACGCCGGAGCGAAGCGCGGCGCGCTCGTCGAAGCGCACGCGGGCAGCGGCCGATGGATTTACGTCGGGCCTGAACCTGTGGCGGCAGCTGCCTGGCCGGGACCGAAGGGGCGTACGAGCTGCTCGCGAACCTGCTGGCGCTCGGCGCGACCGAGAAGACCGCGACGGCCCAGTAGCCCCGTCATTCGTCCCAGGATTTCACGGTCCGGCACGCCCGGAATCTGGCGGGGGCGGCCTCGCGTAGTATGAGCAGGGCGTTGATTCAGCCGTGACACACGAAGATCTGCAGGAGAGCCTGCCGGCGTGGGCGATTGGCGCGTTGCGCGCCAACGAGAGCCGCGAGGTGGAGAGTCACCTCGCGAGCTGCGCCATGTGCCGCGCCGAGGCGGCCGGCCTGGCCGACGTCGCGCTCTCGCTGGCCGCCTCCGGACCGCTGGACGCGCCGTCGGACGCGGTGCGCTCGCAGATCATCGCGCGAACGGCAGGTCGAGCGGTTGTCGCGGCACTGCCGTCGAAGCCGACCGCCCGCGCGACGATGCGTAGCGTCTCGTGGACGCCGTGGCTCGTCGCGGCGGCGTCGCTGCTGCTGGCCGCGTACTTCGGAATGGACAGCCTGCGCGTTCGGCGGCGAGCTCGACACCGTGCGCGCCGAGCTGCAGGCGGCGCGCGCCGAAGCGGCCGCGACCGGCGTTCGTCTGGCGTCGCTTCAGCAGGCGTCGGATCGCAGCGAGTCGGCGTTCGCCGTGCTCGTCGCGCCGGACGTCGCGCGCATCGATCTCGCAGGACAGCCGGGACAGGCGCCCTCGGCGAGCGGCTCGCGCGTTCTGGAGCCGCGCGCGAGGCATGGTGTTCTCGGCGACGTCGTTGCCGGCCCCGCCGCCCGGCCGCACCTATCAGGTGTGGGTCGTGACGAAGGATCCGGCGCCGCTGAGCGCCGGACTGGTCGAGCCCGACGCGCAGGGCCGCGTCAACGCCGTGTTCGCGACGCCGGCGACGATCGCGCAGCCGATTGCCGTGGCCGTCACGCTCGAGCCCGCAGGCGGTGTGCCCGCGCCCACCGGCCCGAAAGTCCTCGTCGGTCTCGTCTGACCCCTCAACCGCGCAGGATCTGACGGAGCGCGGTCTCGAGATCCTCGTACGCGAACCGGTAGCCGAGCGCGATCGCGCGCCTGGGCTCCGCGCGCTGTCCGCTCAGGAGCAGCGCGTCGGCAACTTCGCCCAGCAGCGCCCGAAGCGCGAACCGCGGCGCCGGGAGGATCGCCGGCCGGCGCAGCACGCGCGCCGAGGGTCTTCGCGAACGCCGCGTTCGTCACGGGGGTTGGCGCTGTCAGATTCACCGCGCCGGACACTGTCGGCTGATCGAGCAGGAACTCGACGATGGCGGACCAGTCGTCGGCGTGAATCCACGGCCAGTACCTGCGCTGCCGGATCCGATCGGCCCGCCAAGCCCGAGCCTGAACGGCAGCAGCATCGGCTTCAGCGCGCCTCCCTTCTCCGACAGCACGAGCCCCGTCCTGATCGTGACCACGCGCGTGCCGAGCGCTTCGGCGGCAAGCGCGGCGTTCTCCCACTCCACGCAGAGCGACGCGAGGAAATCATGGCCGGCAGGCGTGTCCTCGGTCAGCACCTCGTCGCCATGCGGCCCGTAGTAGCCCACCGCGGACGCTGAAATCAGCACGCGTGGACGCGCTGAGGCCTGATCGATGGCGGCGACGAGGCTTCGCGTTGGCTCGATTCGGCTCGCGACGAGCGCCGCCTTGCGCGACGGCGACCAGCGCTGGCCGACGAGCGGCTCGCCGGCGAGGTTGACGACGGCGTCGGCGCCGTCGATCGCGTGCGCCCAGGGCCCCGCGGTGCCGTCGGGGTGCCACGCCACCTCCGTCACGCCGCTCGTGCCGCGCGGCCGCCGCGTCAGCAGCACGAGCTCGTGCGTCGTGCCGAGCCGCTGCCGGAGCAAGCCGCCGAGGAACCCCGTGGCGCCGGCAAGGACGATGCGCATGCGTCAGGGTGCTCTGTGCAGGGTGCAGGGTGCAAGGGGCAGGGTGCAGGGTGCAGGGTGCAGAACCCGGAGCCGGGAACCCAGGAACCGGGAACCCAGGAACCCCGGAACCTGTCTTGACATGTCCGGAGCCGCGTCCTGTATTTTAACTAAACGGTTGGTTAATTAAGTGGCCAGACGCCCCCGGCGCGCCGGCGCGGACCCCCGCGAGACCATCCTGCGAATAGCCCGCGAGGAGTTCGCCACGCGCGGCTTCGCCGCCGCCCGCGTCGAGACCCTGGCTCGCCGGGCGCGCGTCAACAAAGCCCTCATCTACTACTACTTCGGCAGCAAGCTCGGGCTGTACCGCGAGGTCGTGCGCCAGGGCGTCGCCGAGTTCGCCGCCCGCATGCACGCCGTGGTCGAAGGCCCCGGTTCCGCCGAGGAGAAGCTCGGCGCCTGGATCGACGGGCTCGCGGCCCACTTCTCCGAACAGCCGATGCTGCCGCGCATCATGCTGCGCGAGCTCGCCGACGGCGGCATCCATCTCGACAACGAGACCCTCCGCGATCTCACGAGCATCCTCCCGCTCGTGCTGCGCATCGTGCGCCAGGGCACCAGCGAGGGCACGTTCGTCGAGGTCGATCCGATCGCGCTGCACTTCGTGCTGCTCGGCTCGACGATGATCTTCACGACCAACGCGCCGATCCGCAGGCGCATCCGTCAACTCGGCTTCGCACAGCCGCCGCTCGAGATCGCGCCCTTCGTGCGTCACCTGCGCGAATTCGCGCTTCGCTCCCTGCGCAAGGACCCCGAACATGCTCATTCGCACCGCTGACCGCCCGGCCCGCGCGGTCCTCGCCCTCGTGCTGCCGCTCGCGGTCGCGTCGTCGCTCGCGTTGACGAGCTGCCGCAAGGCTGGACCGACGGACCGCACGCGCGTCTCAGGTCACGTCGAGGCAGACGACGTGCAGGTCGCCCCGGAAGTGGGCGGACGCATCCTCGAGCTGAAGGTGAAGGAGGGGGACCGCGTCAACAAGGGCGATCTCGTCGCGCAGCTCGACACGCGCGACACCGAGCTCTCACTGCAGCGCGCCCAGGCCGATCGCGCCCAGGCCGACGCCCAGGTGCGGCTTCTCCTCGCCGGGTCGCGTCCGGAGGACATCCGTCAGGCCGACGCCCAGGCTCAGGCCTCGGACGCCGATGTCGCCGCCGCGACCGCGGATCTCTGCCAACGCGCAGACCGATCTCGAACGCTACGAGTCGCTGCTGCGCGCCAATGCGGGCTCCCAGAAAGCCCGTGACGACGCCAAGGCGCGCCGCGACGTCGCCGAGCAGCATGTGAACGCCGCGAAAGAGCGCGCGCGCAGCGCCAGGGAAACGGCCGCTCGCGTTCGCGCCGGCGCGCGCCGCGAAGAGATCGACGCCGCGAAAGCGCGGCTCGCCGCCGTGGACGCGCAGATCGCGACGCTGCAGAAGGCGCAGCACGATGCCACCGTCACGTCGCCGGTCGGCGGGATCGTCACCGAAAAGCTGGTGAACGAAGGCGAGCTCGTCGCGCCGCGCTCGCCGCTCGTCGTCGTCACCGACCTGGACGACGCGTGGGGCGAAGTGTTCGTGGATGAGCCGACGGTGCCGCGGCTGACCCTGGGACAGTCGGCCACGCTCTACACCGATGCGGGTGGCGCCGGCATTCAGGGCAAGGTCACCTACATCTCACCGCGCGCGGAGTTCACGCCGAGGAACGTGCAGACGGCGGAGGAGCGATCGAAGCTCGTGTACCGGATCAAGGTGAGCGCGGACAACAGGAACGGCGTGCTGAAGCCGGGGATGCCGGTGGAAGCGGAGTTGCCACTCAAGTAGGGCCGCTCGCTTCGCTCGCGGCGGGGCCGGCCTTCGGCCGGCGGGGCCCTCGCTTCGCTCGGGCAGGAAAGACAGATGGCTGAACCAGCACTCTCACTCGTCAACGTCGTGAAGCGCTACGGCGCGGTCAACGCGCTTCGCGGCGTGTCGTTCGACGTCCAGCCGGGCGAGATGTTCGGCCTCATCGGCCCCGACGGCGCCGGCAAGACGACGACGATCCGGCTGCTCTGCGGGCTGCTGCATCCCGATGGCGGCAGCGTGAAGGTGCTCGGCCTGGATCCAGTCGCCCAGCACCGGCAGGTGACCGAGTCGGTCGGCTACCTCTCGCAGCGGTTCAGCCTCTACGGCGATCTGAGCATCGACGAGAACATCGCGTTCTTTGCCGAGATCCACGGCCTCTCGAAGTACGACGACCGCCGCACGCGGCTGCTCGAGCTGACGCAGCTCGTGAAGTTCCGGTCCCGGCTTGCGGACCGGCTGTCGGGGGGCATGAAGCAGAAGCTGGCGCTCGCGTGCACGCTGATCCACGAGCCGCGCGTCATCCTGCTCGACGAGCCGACGACGGGCGTCGATCCGGTGTCGCGCCGCGAGTTCTGGAAGCTCCTCGCGGAGTTCCTGCAGCAGGGCATCACGATTCTCGTCAGCACGCCGTACCTGGACGAAGCCGAGCGTTGCCACCGGATCGCGCTGCTGCACGAAGGCGAAGTCATCGCCCTCGACACGCCGGACAATCTGCGCCGGCAGCTGCCCGGGACGATGGTCGAAATCATCACGGGCGATCAGGCTCGCGTCGTCCCGATCCTGTCGACGCTGCCCAACGTCGTCGACGTCCACGTCTTCGGCGAGCGCGTGCACGTGCGGCTCGGGCCCGGAGCGTCCGGTGATCCCGTGGAGCTCGTCACGCGTCCCGTTGCCGAGCGTGGGCTGTCGGTGCACGGCGGGCGGGTTGTGCCGGCGTCGCTCGAGGACGTGTTCATCGCGCGGCTCGAGGCCGCGGATCAAGGACGGTAAGGCCCATGCGCGTTGCCATCACCACGACACTCCTCGCCGCGCTCGTCGGCGTCTCGCCGCTCGCGGCGCAGGCGCCGCAGGCGGTGCTCGATCGCCCGGCGCCTCAACGGCTCACGCTTGCCGAAGCGCTGGCGCGCGCCACCGAGACCAGTCACGTGCTCGGAGAGCTGAAAGCGCGCGAGCAGGCGAGCGAAGCCGTCCATGCGCAGAGCCAGGCGGCCGACATGCCGGTGCTCACTGCCGAGGGCGGGTACACCCGGACCAATCACGTGTCGGTGTTCGGGTTCACCGGCGACGGATGGGCTCTTTCGGGTCATCTACCCGGACGTCCCCGACAACTGGCGCACGCGGCTCGACATGCAGTGGCCCATCTACACCGGCGGACGCGCCCAGGCGCTCGAGAAGGCCGCCGACGCGGAGCGTCAGGCGAGCGGCAAGGATCTGACTGCGGCGCGCTCGGATCTCACGCTCGAAACCACGCGCGCCTTCTGGGCGCTCGTGACGGCCACCGAATCCGTGCGTGTCGTCAGCGAATCGGTCACGCGGGTCGAAGGGCAGCTGCACGACGTGAAGGCGCGCTTTGACGCCGGGTTTCTCCCGCCAAACGACGTGCTCACGGTCGAGACTCGTGTCGCCCGAGAGCACAGCCTGCTCATCGACGCCGAGAACCAGCGCGACGGCGCGAGGGCGACGCTGGCGCGGCTCATCGGCGCCCCCATCGACGCGACGTTCGATCCCGATGCGACGCTGGACGTGCCGGCCGGCGAACCCGCGTCGACGACGACCCGGGCGCTGGCGGAACAGGCGAAATCAGGACGCGCCGATCGGCAGGCGCTGCTCTTCAGGACGCAGGCCGCCGACGAGCGGATTGACGCTGCGCGGGCCGGATCCAGGCCGCAGGTCGCCGTGGCTGCCGGCTACGACTACGCACGCCCGAACCCCAACATCTTCCCGCGGCAGGACGCGTGGAAGCCGTCGTTGCAGCTTGGCTTCAACGTCGGCTGGACGCTGTTCAACGGCGGACGCACCTCGGCCGAAGTGGCCGAGGCGCGCAGCCTCTCGACCGCGGTCCGCGAGCGGCTCGCCGAGCTCGACACGCAGATCGCGCTCGAAGTGCGGCAGCGTCAGCTCGATCTCGCGTCGGCCATCGCCGCGGTGAAGCCGGCCGCGGATGCCGTCACCAGCGCGACCGAGGCGCGTCGTGTCGTGCAGGAGCGATTCGGAGCCGGTGTGGCGACGAGCTCGGACCTGCTCGACGCTCAGCAGGATCAGCTCGAAGCCGAGCTCGTGCGCACGCGCGCATTGGCCAACGTGAAACTCGCCGAAGCGCGCCTGGCCCGCGCGTCTGGGACAGTAGGGCGCGAGATCCAGGCAGGCCTGAAGGCCTGCGCTACACATCGTAGGCATCGCGAGAACAGTAGGCCGGGGCTTCAGCCCCGGCATTCGGAAGCACGAGAACCATGGCGAACGCCGCAATCATCGTCGAACACCTCTCCCGCCGCTTCGGCGACTTCGTCGCCGTCGACGACGTGAGCTTCGACGTGCGGCAGGGCGAGATCTTCGGCTTCCTCGGCGCCAACGGCGCCGGCAAGTCGACGACGATCCGCATGCTCTGCGGCCTGCTGCGCCCGACGAGCGGCACCGCGATCGTCGGCGGGATCGACGTCTCCAAGGATCCCGAGGCCGTGAAGCTGCGCATCGGCTACATGTCGCAGAAGTTCTCGCTCTACGAGGCGCTGACGGTCGATCAGAACATCCGCTTCTTCGGCGGCATCTACGGCCTCGAGGGCGCGCGCTTCGAGGAACGCCGCCGCTTCGCGCTCGACATGGCCGGGCTCGTCGGCCGCGAGTCGACGCTCACCCGCGACCTGGCCGGCGGCTGGCGCCAGCGCCTCGCGCTGGGCTGCGCGATTCTTCACCAGCCGCCGATCGTGTTCCTCGACGAGCCGACCGGCGGCGTCGATCCGGTGTCACGCCGCCAGTTCTGGCGTCTGATCGACCAGCTCTCGCAATCGGGCACGACGGTGCTGGTGACCACGCACTACCTGGACGAGGCCGAGCACTGCCACCGGATTGCCGTGATGAACGTGGGCAAGCTCGCCGCGATTGGCACGACGACGGAGCTGAAAGGCGTCTTCGCCGAGCGGCCCATCGTCGAGATCCAGGCCCCGAACGCCGTGGACGCGATGCGAGTGCTGGATGGGATGCCCGACATCGAGAAGACGAGCCTCTTCGGAACCGCCGTGCACGCCGTCGCGCGGCGACGAGGGCTGACGCCGGAGGCGCTGAAGGCAGAGCTCGAGGCCAGGGGCGTCAACGTCACGCACGCCGAGCAGGTCGAGCCGTCGCTCGAGGACGTCTTCCTGGACGTCGTGGAAAGGACGGCGTCATGAGGAAGGCGCTGGCCGTCGGGATCAAGGAGTTCCGTCAGATTCGCCGCGACAGGCGGACGCTGATGATTCTGCTGTTCATCCCGGTGTTCTTCCTGCTGCTTTACGGCTACGCGCTGAACTTCGACATCAAGCACGTACGGCTGGCCGTCGAAGACCGCGACTACACGCCGGAGAGCCGGCGCCTCGTGTCGGCGTTCGTGAATTCGACGTACTTCGACCAGGTCGCTTCCGTGACTGCCGACGCCGAGGTGAACGACCTCATGGATCGGGACGCGATCCGCGCCGCCCTGATCATCCCGCAGGGCCTCGGCCGCGACCTCGCCCGCGGCGTTCCGACGTCCGTCGAGGTGCTCATCAACGGGGAGAACTCGACGACGGCTGCGACAGTTCTCGGCTACGCGCAGACGATCATCGCCAGCGAATCGGCGCGGTACGAGATGCGCTGGCGGGTGCGGATGCCGGGCGGCATGACGGTGGTCCAGCTCGAGCCGCGGGTCTGGTACAACCCGGACCTCAAGAGCACGCTGTTCCTGGTGCCAGGTCTTCTCGCCTACATCGCGATGATCACCGCGGTCGTCTCGACGGCCCTGGCGGTTGTGCGCGAGAAGGAGCGCGGCACCGTCGAGCAGGTGCGCATGGCGCCGATCGGCACGCTGCCCTTCATCGTCGGCAAGAGCCTGCCGTATTTCGTGATCTCGTTCGTCGCGGCCATCGCCGTGATCGTCGCGTCGATGGTGCTGTTCGATCTCCCCGTTCGCGGATCGGTCGGGCTGCTGCTGCTATCGCTCGGGTTGTTCCTTTCCGGCGCGCTCGGGATGGGCCTGCTCATCTCGGCGATTGCCGAGAGCCAGCAGGTCGCCTTCCAGATGGCGCTGCTGTCGTCGTTCCTGCCGACGATCATGCTCTCGGGCTTCATCTATCCGATCTCCAGCATGCCGATCGCGCTTCAGGTGATCACGTACATCGTCCCGGCGCGGTACTTCCTCGTTGCGCTTCGCGGCGTGCTCCTGAAAGGCGTCGGGTTCGCCGTGATTGCCCCGCAGCTCGGCGCGCTGGCCATCTTCGCCACCCTGGTCATGCTGCTGGCCGCGCGGAAGCTGAAGCAGGAGTGGGCCTGACATGCGCCGGCTCTGGTACGTGATGTGGAAGGAGCTGCTCGAGCTGCGGCAGGATCCGCGCCTCTTCAGCATCATCTTCCTCGCGCCGGTCATCCAGCTGACGCTGCTCGGCTATGCCGCGACGACCGACGTCAAAGATGTTCCGCTGGTCGTCGTGGACCAGGATCGCTCACCGGCGAGCCGCCAGCTGATTTCGCGCTTCGACGCGTCGCCGTACTTCAGCATCGCGGGAACCGTCGGCAACGTGAACGACGTCGAGCCGTGGCTCGAGCGCGGCAAGGCGTGGCTGGCGCTGACGATTCCCGCCGACTACCACGAGGCCATTGACGGCGGCCGACCGGCGACGCTGCAGATCATCGCGGATGGGACCGACTCGAGCTCCACCGGGATCGCCATGGGTTACGCGGCGTCGCTCGTGAACGCCTACAACCAGGAGCTGGCCAGGCAGCGTCTGCTCGCGGCCGGGCAGGACGCGCCGCCGACCGCTATCGACGCGCGCATCCGCGTGTGGTTCAACCCGGAGCTGGAGAGCCGCTACTTCATGATCCCGGGCATCGTCGCGCTGCTGCTGCTCGTGATCACGACGAACCTGTCGTCGATGGCGGTGGTTCGCGAGAAGGAGCTCGGCACGCTCGAGCAGCTGAACGTCACGCCGATCACCCGCTGGCAGCTCATCGTCGGCAAGCTGCTGCCTTACGCGGTCATTGGCATCGTCGACGTCGTCCTCGTCATTGCCGTCGCGCTCCTGTGGTTCCGGATTCCGCTGCTCGGCAGTCCCGTGCTGCTCTTCGTCACGAGCGGCATCTATCTGTTGACGACGCTGGGATTGGGGCTCTTCATCTCGACGATCTCGGACACGCAGCAGCAGGCGATGATGACCGGGACGTTCTTCTTCCTCACGCCGATGCTGTACCTGTCGGGATTCATCTTCCCGATCGAGAACATGCCGGCGGTGATTCAGCCGTTCACGTATCTCATCCCGCTGCGCTACTTCATCGTCATCGTGCGCGGGATCTTCCTGAAGGGGATCGGCTGGAGCGTGCTGTGGCCGCAGATTGCGGCGCTGCTGACGTGGGGGCTGGTGATCGTCGGCCTGGCGGTCGCCCGGTCGCGAAAGACGCTCAATTGACGGTCGCGGCGCGCGGCGGGAGCAGCTTGAAGAAGGCCACGCGGCTGTCGCCTTCCTTCTCCTCGGCAATCACGCGCACGCTTGGGTCCCGCATCAGGCGCGCGACCGCGTCCACGTACGAAGGCCGCGAATGCTGCACTTCGTGCACGACGAGGACCGTGGCGCCGCGGCGCTGGAGCTCCGCGATCGTCGCCGTATCCGGGAACCCGCGCATGTGGTTCAGCAGCGACAAGTACGACGAGGGATAGAAGCCGCTGTACCCGTTCAGCAGCGGACGCCAGTGCAGTGTCGAGCGGTACATGTAGCGCACGTCGACCATGTCCCAGAGTCGCCAGGGAACCGTGACGGGCCATTCGAAGAGCACCGCGTCGGGCGATGCCTTGAGCCAGGAGTAGAGCACGGCCGAATCCGTTTCGACCGGCACCAGCACCGGACGGGCGAGACATTCGACCGACGCCAGGCCGATGGCGCCCGCGGCGAGCGCGGCCCGGACGGCCGGACGGGTCAGCTCCGTCATCAACCGGGTCAACCCGTAGCCGGCGAACACGGCGGTCCCCAGCAGGACGAGGATGTCGGCACGCGCGGGAACCCGGAGGCCGCGGAACGGCAGCACCCAGTCGTACAGCAGGCGATAGAGGCCGCCGTTGAATCCGAGCGTCAGGTCGACGGCGAGCGCCAGGCCGACGGCGTGGACGATCCGCACGCGGTCGAACGGCGGCCAGAGCCCGACAATCAACAGAACGATCGCCACGAAGCCGGGAAAGAGATGGCGCTCGTTCGAGGCGAACGGTTCCGTCCATCCATAGAGCAGGCTGCTGGCCGGTGCGGCGACGAAGTCGCCGGGCTTCGCGCTGTAGGTCGACAGCTCGTCTACCGGCCGGTCGCCGACCTCGCTACGGCTGCGCATGTAGGGGACCGAGTAGATCGCCAGCACCAGCATCGGCGGCAGCAGCATCGCCGCTCCGGCGCGCAATCCGCGCACGGGCGCCCGGAAGAACCACACTGCGGTGACCACGGCGAGCCACGTCAGCAGAAACACCCCGTGGTAGATGCAGCACAGGATCTGCGCGGCCACCAACAGGCCAACCTTCACGTAGCCGCGCCCATTCGTCACGGCGCGCTGCCAGGTGAGGACTGCGAGCGGAATCCAGAACGCGAACTCGAGCTCCAGGTGATTGAAGTGCTCGAGCCGGTGCGCCGAAAACGCAAACAGCACCCCGCCGAGCATGCCTGCCGCCGTCGATCCCGTCAGCTCGCGCACCAGCACGTACGCACAAACCCCGCTGGCGGCAAACGCGGCAATCAACGTCAGGTTGTAGATCAGCAGGGCGTCGAGCCCTACCCAGTGAAGAGGCGCCAGCGCAACGCCGGGCAGGATCATCGCATCCGAGTACGCCAGCGTGTCGTGATGCGGGTAGTAGATGTTCGCGTCGAACAGATGCCACGGATCGGCGCGCAACTGGTGCGCGACCCACGCGAGCCGCCACACCGAAAAATACGCGTCGCCGTGTTCACCAATCGTGCTGGCGGGGTGCAGGATCAGCGGATACGTGTTGATCAGCGCCATGGCGACGAAGAACGTCACCACCAGCGCACGCCGCCTCATTGGTGCGACGGTAGCACGAGGGATTCGTCGAACGATAGGTACCGAGGCCCTAGAACAGCGGACGCCAGGTGTAGAAAAGCGCCGCGGCCAGGCTCTGCAGCATCGCAAACCCGAGCGCGATCGACGGCGTCGCGGAGCGCGTCTTCAGGCCGAGCCAGATGAAGAGCGGAAAGAGCGTCGCCGTGAACCGTCCCGTGGACATGACTCCGCCGAGCAGCAGCGGAGGCACCAGGTTCGTCACGATGAACACCGCGTAGGCCCAGCTCAGACGACGTCCGATCGGGATCGCCAGGGCGAGGGCCGCGATCGCCGGCACGGCGTTGATGAAATCGTAGGGAAGCCCCTCGACGTACGACTCCAGACCGTTCTCCGCCGCGAACTCGGCCGCACCGCGCAAGGGCGAAAACCCGCTGAAGCTGCGGCCCCAGGCCACCTGCTGCTCCGACCACTGAAACGGATTGCCGGTGAGGTGCCAGATGAACAGCCAGTAGATGGCGGCGCCCGCGATTGGCGCGACGATCGCGATCGCGGCGGGCAGCGATGGCATGCTCATGCGACCCGATGCGGATCTCTTCCGCAGCATCGTCTCGAACAGCAGGACCCCAAGCGTCGCCGAGAGGACGAATCCGTTGGGCCGCGTCAATCCGACGAGCGCGCCCCACGCCATCGCCTGCGTCCATCGTTCGCGCCTGCACGCGAGGACTGCCCCGACGACGCCGAGCAGGTACAGCGATTCGGTATAGACGGCGCCGTGAAACAGCGAGAACGGGTACGTGCACAACAGCACCACCGCCGCTCCCGCGGCGGCGTCGTCGCCGAGATCGTCACGCGCGAGCTCGAAGAGCAGCACCAGCGCGGCGAGAAAGGCGACGTGCGAGATGAGCACGCCGGCGTACAGGAACCCGACGCCGCTCCGACCGAACAGGTAGCCGAGCACGCGCATGCCCATCGGCAGCGCCGGGAAGAAGACGATGTTCTGCTGGCGGCCCCGCTCGCGATCACCCGGGGCCCACAGGTAGCCGACGCGCGCGACGCTCAGGTACCACCCGGCGTCGAATCGCAGCGGCAGGTTCACGAGCTGGCTGTCGGAGATGCCCAGCCTCTTCGCTTCGGTCGGCATGCCGAACGTGTAGACGGCGAGGAGCCCGATCGCGAGCACGGCGATCCTGGTCGCGACAAACGGCCGCCACGCGGCCTTGAACCCGTCCCGCGCGACGAATCGCCGGAGCGGCGCCAGCATTCGTGCCAGGACATGTGGTCTCGGACAACGGACGTGACGCAGCGTCGCGAGCACGACGGCGATGAAGAATGGCGGCCACGGCGTCTTGACGGACAGCTGCAGGACGCCGCCGCCGAGCTTGAAGCCGCCTCCGACCGCCGCCGCAAAGGAGGCCAGCGCGATCGTGACGGTGAGGACGTCGACTGCCGTGACCCACCGCGGAAGCGCCGTGGGCCGGTCCAGCTCGTCGGGGGTGGGCATCGACACACAACTTTACAAGCTCCCGCGGGGCGGCTGGGTACGATCGATCTGATTTTTCATGAGGCTGCCGTGGATTTGTCACAGGCAGCAAGTCAGATCGAGGTGTGGACGCCGTGTCCGAGGCCGTGCTCCTCCTGAGCGTGCTGCTGGCATCGCAGTCGGCCACGGGCCAGACGCCCGCGACCCCGGCCTGTGCGATCGCCGGAACCGTGCGCTCGGGCGCCACCCCGCTGCCAGGGGTCGCGCTGACACTCAGAAGTGGCGACGCCGTCGTCGCCGCGACGTCCACCGACATCGACGGCACATATCGGATCCGCGTGGCGGCTGCCGGCGCGTACCAGCTGCAGGCCGAGCTGGCCGCGTTCGCACCTGTGACAGAGGCCGTCACGTTGGATCCGGCCAGTTGCCAGCAGCATCTGGACCTGACGCTCACGCTCGCGTCGCGCGTGGCGCGCGCGTCAGCGCCGGCAACGACGACTGCAGCCGTGGCGCCCGGCGCGACACCGGGGCGTTCACGGCGGATGAGACCGAGATCAACGTCATGAACACCGACCGCCGGCTCGAGGCGCTGCGCACGCTTGCCGACGCGCTGGGCGGCACCGACCAGAAAAAGTCGATCGTGTACTTCAGCGGCGGCATGAGCCAGACCGGCCTCGAGAACCGCGTCCAGATCCGCGCGGTCATCGACCATGCCGTCCGCGCGAACGTCGCGATCTACGCCGCCGACGCGCGCGGGCTGCAGGCCGTCGTTCCTGGCGGCGAGGCTCAGACCGCCAGCGTGCGCGGCAACGCCGCGTTCACCGGCGCGTCGATGCAGAATCAGTTCAGCAGCCTCGCCGGTTCCCAGGACACGCTGGTCACGTTGTCAGAGGACACGGGCGGACGCGCCTTCCTCGACAGCAACGATCTCGGCAAGGTCTTCGATCGCGTCATCGAAGACACGTCGTCGTACTACATCCTCGGCTACAGCAGCACGAACGCGGCGCGCGACGGCAAGTACCGGCGCATCACCGTGAAGACGACGCGGCCTGGTGTGACGCTCGAGTACAGATCCGGCTACTACGCGCCGCGCGACTTCAAGCACTCGACGCACGACGACCGCGAGCAGCAGTTGATGGACGCGCTGCAGACGGACCTGCCACCCACCGACCTGCACGTGTTCGTGTCGCCGGCCTACTTCCGGCTGGCTGACACGCGGTTCTACGTGCCGCTGTCGGTGGTCGTGCCCGGATCGGACGTGCCGTTCACGCATGCCACCACCGAAGATCGCGCGACGCTCGACATCCTCGGCCTCGTGCTGGACGAAGCGCGCCGGCCGGTCGGCCGCATCCGCGATACCGTGAAGCTGAAGGTCGAAGGCACGACGGAAGTCCGCCGGAAGACGATTCAGTACCAGACGTCGTTCGAGCTTCCGCCGGGCAGCTACCGCGTCAAAGTGGCGGTGCGCGAGAACGAAGACGGCCGATGGGCGCCTTCGAGTCGGCGTTCACCGTGCCTGACGTTCGCAAGGCCGCGCTGAAGATGAGCACCGTGGTCGTCGGCACGCAGATGCAGCCGGGCGTGAAGGGCGACAACCCGCTCGTGCAGGACGGGAGCGCGCTCGTGCCGAATGCCACTGGGCGTCGTCTCGCAGGCGCAGCACCTCTACGTCGACTACGAGGTGTACGAGCCGGCGCAGGCGGTGGCGCCCGGAGCGATTCGGCTGCTGACGAGTCTGGTGTTCTTCCGGAACGGCGTCCGCGTCTACGAGACGCCGGTCACGGAAGCCACGTCCGTCACCGAGCCGTCGCGGAAGGCCGCGGTGTTCAGGTTCGATCTGCCGGCCTCGACGCTGAAGCCGGGCCGCTACCTGTGCCAGGTCAATGTCATCGACGACGTGGCGGGGACGTTTGCGTTCCCGCGGCTCACGCTCTACGTGGCGAAGTAGACGGGCCGGCTTCGCCTCGACAGGGCCCTCGCTTCGCCTCGGGCGGGGGCCGTGGCTTCGCTTCCGGCGTCGCGGGCGCCTGCGGCTGTCGCAGTTGGCGGAGCGTCAGTTCGGCCACGCGCGCACGGGCTACGCTAAGGGCTTGCGTACCACATCCGCCTTCACGCTCGTTCTGCTTCTCGTCGCGAATCTCGCAGCCGCGCAGGAAGCCGCGGATCCGCTGAAGCTCGTGACTCAGGGCCAGTCGCCTCAACGCTGCCGGGAAGCAGCCTGAAGCCATCAAGCTCTACGAGCAGGCGCTGGCGATCGATCCGAATCTCTTCGAGGGCCATCTCGCGATGGGGATCGCGCTCGATCTCGAGGGGCGCTATGCCGACGCGCGCGGGCATCTCACGCGCGCCATTGCCCTCGCGCCTCCTGAGAGCAAGGTCACGGCGCTGAACGCGATGGCCGTGTCGTACGCGTTCGAGCGGAAGGCAGACCAGGGCGCCGAGTTCTACCGGCAGGCGTACGACCTCGAGTCGGCCGAGCGCCCGGCGTCGGCGGCTGAAGCAGCCAACGCCCTCGGGCGCCTCTACCTGGAGTCCGGCAACACGAAGCAGGCGCGGCGTTGGTACGAGACCGGCTACGAGACCGCGCGCCGGCAACGCGACGAGCCGGCATCGCAGCTCGCTCTCTGGCAGTTCCGCTGGCTGCACGCGCAGGCCCGCATTGCGGCGCGTGACGGCCATCGTCGCGACGCGCGCACGAAGCTGGCCGAGGCGCAGGCGCTCGTCGCGAAATCACCGGCGCTGCAGGATCAGGCCACGGCCCTCGCGTATCTCACCGGCTATGTGGAGCTCTACGCCGGCGACGCGCACGCCGCGCTCGCGGCGCTCTCCGGCGCCGATCAGCAGGATCCGTTCGTCGTGATGCTCGAGGCGAGGGCCGCGGAGAAGACCGGCGATCACACGAAGGCGCAGGAGTTCTGGCGCACCGTGTTGACGTTCAACGGGCACTCGCTGCAGAACGCGTTCGCGAGGCCCGAGGCGCGCGAACGGATCCGGCGCTAGCCGCCGCGCAAGGCGCGGCCTTGCCGGCGAAGCCGGCCCGCCCGAGCGCAGCGAGGGCCTGCGGTTGCCCTAGTTCGGCCGCGCGGCGAGTTCCGCATGCCGCGCGGTCCATTCCCGCGCCGCGGCTTGCCCCTTCGCGACGTCCACCCGCGCGAGGAGCACGGCTCCCACGACGAAGAACCCGATCACCGAGAGGATCGCGTGGCGGCTCGATCCGGTGAGCTGCACCGTGATCGCGAAAAGCGCAGGCCCGAAGATCCCCGCGAACTTCTCGAAGACGCCGAAGAAGCCGAAGAACTCCGACGACTTCTCCTTGGGGATCATGCTCGCGAAGAGCGACCGCGAGAGCGCCTGGCTTCCGCCCTGCACCATCGCGACCATGAACGACAGCAGCCAGAACTGCCACGCGGACGTCATGAAGTAGCCGACGACGCTGATGCCGACGTAGACGATGAGGGCGAGAAAGATCGCTCGCTTGGCGCCGATGCGATCGGCCAGTGCGCCGAACGCGAAGGCGAACGGGATGCCGACGAACTGGACCATCACGAACGCGCTGATGAGGGCGTTCTCCGGCAGCCCGATCTCCTGGCCGTACGGGCCTGCCATGCGGATGATCGTGCCGATGCCGTCGTTGTAGATCAGGAAGGCCACGAGCATCAGGAATGCTTCGCGGAACCGCCGCAGCTCCCGGATCGTCGCGCCGAGTTGCTGGAACGACGCGCGCACCGGGCCGATGCCCGGAGGCAGATCCGAGGGCCGCACCGACGGCTCGGGCACGCGGCGGAACAGCGGAATCGAGAAGAGCAGCCACCAGACCGCGACGCTGACGAACGACACGCGCGACGCCACGCCGGAATCGCGGAGGCCGAACATCTGCGGCTTGAGGATCCACGCCAGGTTGATCGCCAGCAGCAGGCCGCCGCCCAGATAGCCGAGCGCGTACCCCGCGCTCGAGACGCGATCCATCTCCTCGCCGTCGGCGATGTGGGGCAGCAGCGAGTCGTAGAAGACGAAGCTCGCCGAGATGCAGATGTTCGACGCGATGAACAGCCACGCGGCGAGCTTCCAGTCCCCGGGCCCGATGAGATACATCGCGGCGGTCGCGATGACGCCGAGGCCGAGGAAGACGCCGAGCAGGCGCTTCTTCACGCCGGCGTAGTCCGCGTAGGCGCCAAGCACCGGCGCCAGAATCGCGGTCACCGTGAGGGCCACCGTCGTCGCCATGCGCAAAGCGCGCCGTGGCCAGCGCGTCGGGCATCCCTTCGGCGGCGACCTTCGCGAAGTAGATCGGGAAAACGGCGGTGATGATCGTGCACTGGAACGCGGAGTTGGCCCAGTCGTACATGGCCCACGCGCGCTGCTCCCGAGTGCGCAGCCCGAGGCGCGCCAGCCAGCCGCCCGCCATCAGTACGTCCTCCGCGCGATCCACTCGCGCATCAGCGAGTCCACCACCACCCAGCGATCGTCCTCGCGCGTCACGACGTCCTGGCGCTGCAGCGCTGCCAGCGCCGCCTGCACGGACGACGCGCCGCCGAGGCGATACCGCGCGCGCACGTCGGCGCCGAGGAGGCCGACGCCGTCTTCGAGCACGAGCGCGCGGAGGGCCGCGCGCTGCGGGAGCGTGAGCCGCTGCCAGGTCGCCTCGAAGAACACGGCCTGCTCGGCGAGCAGCCGTCGCAGCGTGATGTGGAGGTGCTCGAGGCCAACCCGCTTCGCGCCCACCGCCCGGGCATCGTCCCACGTTTCGTGCGCGAGGCGCTGGACGTCGTACGGCAGGTGACCGGCGAGATCGAGGACGGCCATCCCGAAGCCGTCCTCGGGACGGATCCCTGTCTTCGCGAAACGCTGCTCGATGAACGACGGCGAACGGCTCGGCCGGGATCTTCTGCAGCCGCATCACCGGCCCGGCCTTGTAGAATGGCCGCCGCGGCCCGAGCATCGCCTCCATCAGCGACGGTTCCGATCCGGCGAAGACGTAGCCGACCTGGCGCTGGTGCTGCACCGCCGCGCGCAACGCTTCCTCGACGCTGCCGCCGTTGAAGCTGCCGATCGCCTGGAACTCGTCGAGGGCCACGACGACGCGCCGGTGCCGCGCGTCGGCGAGACGGGCGGGGAGCGCGAAGACTTCGGGCGCGAGGCGCGCGACGTCGCGCGCGGTAGCGGACGGCGGGGAAGGAGACGGCGACGCCGGCCGATCCGTGCGGGTCGGTCTCGAGACGAATCTCGGGTCGCGTGGCGCCGATGGCGTCGCGCAGCCAGGCCACGGCCTTCGACCAGCGCGTCTCGGCGGCGAGCACGGCACGGGCGTAGCCTTCGAGGAACGAGAGGTACGAGCTGTAGCTGCTGACGGTGACCTCGACCGTGAGCAGCCCGCGGCGCGCGGCGCTGGCGAGCGCGCGCGAGATGAGCGACGACTTGCCGTAGCGGCGCGGCGAGATGAGAAACACCTTCTGGCCGGCCACCAGGTCGGCCGCCAGGCGCTTCAACTCGTCGTGGCGGTCGACGAAGGCGCCGGCGGGCACGACCTCGCCGTAGACGAACGGGTTCTCCATGGCAGCGGCTCCGTTACGCGATTCGGCGTAATGGCTACGTAGTTTAACGTAACGGCGGCTCCGGCGGATCCAGCCGGGCGCGGGGAGGGCACATGCGGTGGAGGGACTGGGCGGGGCTGGCGATCGTGGCCGCCCTGGCAGGCGCCGGTGGTCCGCGGGCAGACGGCGGCGGCGCCGGCGCTGCGTGACACCCACGAGAACCTCCACGGCGTGCTGTGGATGCAGACGGCCGCGGAATACCAGGCCATCACGCGCGGCCTCTACCGTCTGGCCGCGGTCCAGCTCGACCGCGCGCTGCAGGAGCCGCGCTGGACCGCCATTCCCGAGCAGGCCGGCCGGGCCGACCTGGCGCTCCTGAAGCCGGCCGTCATCCTCGATGTGGACGAGACCGTCCTCGACAACTCGCCCGAAGAGGGTCAGCGGGTGCGCGACCGCGTGGCCTATGCGCCCGACCTGTTTCGCCTGTGGGCCGCGAAGACGGAAGCCGGCACGGTGCCCGGCGCCGCGGAGTTTCTGAAATACGCCGCCGCCCGCGATGTGGAGATCTTCCTCGTGACGAATCGAGACCCCGACTGGCGCGACGAGACGATCGAGACCCTCCGAAAGGACGGCATTCCGATCGCCGAAGACCATGTGCTCTGCTACGGCGAGCACGGGAAGCCGGAAGATCCGGGCGACAAGTCGGGCCGCCGGCAGTTCGTGGCGTCGAACCACCGCGTGCTGCTGCTGGCCGGCGACGATCTCGGAGACTTCGTGGCGATCGCGGACGGTGGCAAGCGCCTGGATCGCGCCGCGCGCGAGGCGCTCGTCGATCGTTTCAGCGGGTACTGGGAAGAACGGTGGTTCGTCCTTCCCAATCCGGTCTACGGATCCTGGGAGAGAACGTTCTATCCGGCAGGGACGGCCGACCCGGACGCGCTCGCGAAGAAGCTCGAGGCGGTGCGGGGGTTCAGGAAGTAGGCCGCTCGCTTCGCTCGCGGCGAGGGCCGCTCGGCTTCGCCCGCGGCAGGGAAAGCGCCTTTGCCCCGCCACGGAGCGAAGCGACGTGGCCCCAGCCCGAGCGAAGCGAGGGCCCGCCGCGCAGCGGCCTTCGCCGGCCGAAGGCCGGCCCCTACTTCAGCCGCACATCTCCGCTGAAGGTGTGGAACGACAACGACCCGTTCGGCCCCGACGCGAGCTGCGCGTGCAGCGAGCGCTTGCTCTTGCTCTGGAACAGCATCGGCACCGACGAGCTCATGTCGCCGCTGAACGAATCGAACTCCACTGAGCCGGTCGCGGCGGCCGGCAGCGTCACCTCGATGTCGCCGCTGAACGTCTTCGCCCGCAGCGTCTGATCCTTCTGCCACGACGCCGGCGCCACATGGATGGCGCCGCTGAAGGTCTCGGCGTCAACCGGCCCGGTGCTGCCGGTCACGCTCAGCTCGGACGAGAAGCCGTGCACGTGATGGCGTCCCGACACGCCAGCCACGCTCACGGCGCTGCTGAACACGTCGACGTCGAGGTTCGCGTTCTTCGGCACCCTGATCGTGAACGCCGTGTCGACCACGTTGTCGTCGTGGTGCTCCCAGTCGCCGTCGCGCTTGTTGGCGTCGATGGTGACCGTATCTCCGGAGGTCTGGATGTCGAGCTTGACGTGATCGAGGCGATCGCGGGTGGCGGTACGGACCGCGACGAGCGAGATGTCGGCCCGATCTTCGCCGGTGATCTCGACGTTGCCCGAGAAGTTCTTGAGTTTCAGCGTGCCGCCTGGCGAAAACGTCACGGTCTTCTCGACACGCTCGGTTTCCTTGGACGCGGCCGAGGACAGCGCGGGGACGCCGAGGAGGAGCAGGGCGACGGCAGCCGAACGGGACAGGCGGGTCAGGGCAGGACGCATGGACAAGGGCCTCCGGAGAACATAGACGGAGGTCGTGGCGGGGGAGTTGCCTGGGACGGGGCCGGGCTTCGCCCGGCGAGGGCCGCGTCGCTTCGCTCCGCGGCAGGGCCGGCGCAGCTTTCGCTCGCCGGCGAAGGCCCTCCGGACCCGTGCCCGAAGGGCCCCCGCCCTGCAGCGAAGCGCCGGCCCTTCTGCCTCAGTCCTCCGTTCCCGGCCAGCATCTTCGCGACCATCGCGTTGATGAGGCCGCCGCTGCCGTCGCCGCTGACTGCGATCTCCGGGACGAGCTTCACGTTGTGCTCGCCCAGGATCGTCGCCAGCTGGATGGCGGTGTAGCCGGCGCCGCCGACGGCGTCCATGCCCTGCTTGTAGGCGTCGGCCTTGGCCGCACCCACCGCGCGAACCGCCGCCGCTTCGGCCTCGCCGTTCAACCGCACGGCCGCCGCGTGGCCTTCCGCGCGCAGCCGCGCCGCGTTGCCTTCACCGCGCGCTGATTCGGCCGCCGAGAGCGCCGTCTGCTGCGAGATCCGCACGGTCTGCTCCGAGCGAACGACCTCGTTCTGCATGTTGGCGACGGCCGTCTCCCGCTCGAGCGCCTGGCGCTGGACCTGCGCCTCGCGCTGTACCTCGTAGGTGCGCTCCAGCTCCTCGGCGATCTTCCGGTCGGTCTGCGTCTTCATCAGCTCGGCCGGCGGCACGATGTCGCCGATCAGCGTGTCGATGCACTCGACGTCGTAGGCTTCGACCGCCTTCTTGATGTTGTCGAACGCCTCCTTCTGGCGCAGCGTCCGCGCCGACAGGAACTCGAGCACCGTCACCTCCTGCGCGGAGTTCCTGAAGTAGTTGCCGACGGTCGGCTGCAGGACGTGATCCACCAGGTTCTGCATCGACCCGACGCGCGAAATCACGCGCGGCGCGTTCTTCATCCCGATGTGGATGATCTGCGCCACGTCGAGGCTGAACGAGAAGCCGTCCTTCGACCGCACGAGGATCGACGACAGCCGCTGGTCGTACTGGTGCGCTTCGGTTCGCTGCGCCCAGTTCAGCACGATGTTGGTCGTCGGCACGAGCTCGACCTTCATCACGCGCGTGTTGACCGGGTGCTTGCCCGGAAGCAGCGGCTCCACCCACACGCCCTTGCGGCCCTTTTCGACCAGGTCGCCGTGCGTGAACGTGTCGCCCGAGACATCCAGGTGCTCGTTGCCGACGTAGCTCACGACCACGCCGACATAGCCGATCGGGATCTCCGTCAGCGGCACCATCTCCACGCGCACGAACCACGGGTTCAGGTTCCACGAGCCCGAGAGCAGCACCTCCTCCTGCAGGCCGCGGCAGCCGCCGGCCTCGATGAACGCCTGGCCGCGCTGGAAGCTGTCGTGGCCCGCGACGATCGGGCCCGCGAGATCGCCCGCCGGAATCGGGCTGGCCGTCCAGGACGGTCACGATGCCGATGCGATCGGTCGCCATCTGGTAGACGCGCAGGTCCTCAGGGACCATCGAGTACTGCTCGGCGCTCTCTCCCTTGACGACGTCGAAGAGCGCCGGGTTGATGCGATACGTGCCGGCGGTCAGGAACCCGAGCTGCCGCCCGCGTTCGCCGCCGCCGCGCAGGAACGCCTCCGCGTCCTGGAAGTTGTCGCACGCCACCGCGCGTCCGAGCACCCGCTCGGACGGAATCGCCGCGCCGTCGGCGGCGACGACGAGCGCGATCTGGCCCGGCTCGACGATCGTCACCGGCACGCGGATGATGCGATAGCGCCAGCGCCAGTAGCCGAAGTACCAGCCCGGCGACAGGAGCCGCGCCTGATAGCCCGCCTCGCCGTCGAGGGCGATGATGCGGCCCGTCGGGAGGGGGGCTCCGAACTTCTTGATCACCAGCCCTGACTGGTCGGCCCGGATGATCCAGCCGCCGACCACCGTGACAAACAGCGCGATGGCCAGGAGGAGGACCAGCGCCGGGAGCGCCCAGAGCCAGCCGAGGGACAGCGCAAAAACAGTCATCTGACATCTGCCTTTCCGAGTGACGGCCGGGACCGATTCCGCGGCCGGCGAGCAGCACAGACCAGGTGCATCGCGTGGGCCAGGCGAAAGCCGCGCCGTTTTCCGAGCGATTTAGGCCGCGCTCGCAGCAAATAGCGATCAAAATGATGTAATAACACGAATAAAATGACGTTATGAAGATCGCCTGGCATGGCCCGCGGCCTGACCGCGCGCTGCGCCGCGTCCTGGAAGCGGCAGACATCCGTCTCGCGCGATCCCTCCCGGACGCCGACGCGATCGTCGTGGCGAGCGCGGAGGCGCGACGCGTGCCGCGGGCGCCGGCCGGCGGTCTCCCGTGGCTCTGGGTGACATCGGGCCGCATCGGCGACGCGGCGGCCATCGAGGCCGCCTCGCGCGGCGCCTACGACGCCATCGCGCTCCGCGAGCCAGGCGCCGTTGCACGCCTGCTCCGACGGCTGACGGAGCTTCAGTCGCCGCTGCCGGCGCCACCGGAGAACGACGTGCTCGTCACGCGCAGCGCCGTCTCGCGGACGCTGGTGGCGCAGGTGGCGCGCGTCGCCGCCACGTCGATGCCGGTGCTGCTCCTCGGAGAGACAGGCACGGGCAAGGAGATCATGGCGCGCACGATTCACGCGTGGTCCGCGCGTCGGCCGAAGCCGTTCATTCCGATCAACTGCGGCGCCATCCCGAACGACTTGATGGAGGCCGAGCTGTTCGGCTACGCGCGCGGGGCGTTCTCCGGCGCCGTGCAGCAGTACGACGGCCAGCTGATGGCCGCGCAGGGCGGCACGGTCTTTCTCGACGAGATCGACGACACGCCGCTCGAGACGCAGGTCAAGCTCCTCCGGGTCCTCGAAGACCGCGTGGTCAGCCGTCTCGGACAGAACGAGTGGCACGAAGTGGACTTCCGCCTGCTGGCGGCCACGAATCGCGATCTCGCGGCGCTCGCCGCGCAGGGTCTCTTCGGCGAAGACCTCTACGCCCGCCTGGCGATCGTGACGATCCGGCTGCCGCCGCTCCGCGAGCGTCCCGAGGACGTCGAGGAGCTCGCGCTGCAGTTCGCCGCGCGGTTCGTCCGCGAGCAGCAGCGGAGCGGGCCGATGACGCTGGGTCCGCAGGTCGTTCGCGCGCTCCAGGCGTACGCGTGGCCCGGCAACATCCGCGAGCTGAGGAACGTGATCTACGAAACCCTCGTGTACAAGCGTGCCGGCACGGAGATCCTGCTCGCCGATCTTCCGGCGCGCGTGCTGAAACGATCGGCCGGCCGTGGCGCCGCCGCCGACTCCGAGATCGCCCGTCGCGTCCGCCAGGGCACGCTGAACCTGCGCGAGGAAATCGAGTCGCTCGAGCGGACGGCGCTGGACGAGGCCCTGAAGGCGGCCGGCGGCAACGCCGCCGCGGCCGCGCGCCTGCTCGGCCAGGTGGGTCGAGGCGCCGCACGGGACCCCGGCGGGACCGTCAGGGCCATGGTGAGGAGGCTGAGCAGGAGACGCTAACAGTGCTGCAGTGCCGCAGTGCTGCAGTGCCGCCGTGCCGCGCGAAGCCGCGGCCCCGCCACGAGCGAAGCGCCGTGGCCCCCGCCAGTCGAAGACCGGGCCTCGCCGCGAACAACGGCAGCTGAGCCGGCCCTGCAGCACCGCCCTCCTGTTGAACATCCAGAGGAGACTCTCGTATAGTCCTCTAGACGCTCAACAGGAGTCGATCCATGTCCCCACGCGCCGATGTGATCCAGGGCACGCTCGACCTGATGGTGCTCCGCACGCTCGATACGCTCGGGCCCATGCACGGCTGGGGCATCGCCCAGCGGCTCGAGCAGGTCTCCGAAGACGTCCTGCGCATCAACCAGGGGACGCTCTACCCGGCGCTCCTCCGGCTCGAGCAGCGCCGGCTCATCAAGTCGAAGCTCGGCACCTCCGAGAACAACCGGCGCGCGCGGTTCTACAGCATCACGCCGGCCGGCCGCCGGCAGCTCGCCGAGGAGCGCCAGCAGTGGACGCTCGTCGCCGGCGTCATCAACCGCCTGCTGGGATCGGAGGAGTAGCCATGCGCCGACTGATCGCGTGGTTCTCGCGACTCATCGGATCGATTGGCGGCGGCCGTCGCGACGACGAGATGCGCGACGAGCTGGCGTTTCACCTCGACATGCAGGAGCAGCTCGAACGCCGGCGCGGCGCGGCCCCGGAAGACGCGCGCCGCCGGGCAGCGATGAGACTGGGCGGCGCCGATCAGGTCACCGAGTCGGTGCGCGACCAGCGGGGACTGCCGTGGGTCGACCAGTTGCGGCAGGACACCGGTGTATGCCGCGCGCATGCTTCGCCGCGATCCAGGCTTCACGGCCGTGGCGCTGCTGACGCTGGCGATCGGTATCAGCGCCACAGCCACGATCTTCAGCCTCCTCGACGGTGTTCTGCTGTCGCCCTTGCCGTACCCGGCGCCGGATCGCCTCGTCCGAATCTACGAGTCGCTGCCGGAAGTCCCCACGTTCCCGGTGCGCAAGCACACGCTGCTCTCGTATCGCCACGACAACCGCACCCTGGACGGCATCGCCGGCTTCACGCGCGCGGATTTGCAGCTCTCGCTCGAGGATCGCCCTGAAGCGCTGCGCGGCCTGCAGGTCTCGGCGAACTACTTCACCGTGCTGGGCATGGGCCCGGCGCTCGGCCGCGGGTTCACCTGGGCCGAAGAGCGCAGCGACGCCGGCGTCGTCGTCATCAGCGACGCGCTGTGGCGGCGCCGCTTCGATGCCGACCCCACGGTGCTTGGCCGGCAAGTCCGCCTGAGCGGGCGGCCATTCACCGTCGTCGGGGTCGTGCCTGAGCGATTCGAGCACGTCGGCGGCAGCTACCGCAGCTTCCCGCAGGGACGAAAGCGTCGACGTCTGGTGGCCCCTGCCTCTCGAGGACGCCAGCTCGCCCAACGAGCGCAACGCGCACTACACGAACGCCATCGCGCGGCTGAAGCCCGGCGTCACCGCGGCACAGGCCGAGAGCCGACCTGGCGGGGCTCTCGAAGCGCGCGGCCGCGGCCAACGAGAACATCTGGGGCATTCGCGCCGTGCCGCTCCTCACCGACGTCGTCGGGGCCTCGTCCGACGGCATCCGCCTGCTGATGTTCGCCAGCGCGCTCGTGATGCTGATCACGTGCGCCAACGTGTCGAGCCTGCTGCTGGCGAAGGGCGCCGGCCGTCGTGGCGAGCGGGCCGTCCGCTTCGCGCTCGGCGCTGGACGGGGACGTCTCGTCAGGCAATCGCTGGCCGAGTCCCTCCTGCTCGCGCTTCCGGGGACGGCGTGCGGCTTCGCGCTGACGATTGGCGGCGTCCGCTTCCTGCGCGCGGTGCTGCCGGCGGACTTTCCGCGACTGCACAACGTGCACGTGGATTGGACCGTCCTGGCGTTCTCGGCGCTCGTCGCCTGCGCGTCGGCGGCGCTCTTCGGTCTGCTGCCCGCGTGGCATGAAGCCACGGATGACGTGCGGCCGGCGCTGCATGACGGAGGCACCCGGACGAGCGGCGGCCGACGAACGGCGCGGCTGAGGAATGCACTGGTCGTCGGCGAGATTGCCCTGGCCTCGGCGCTGCTCATCACCGCGGGGCTGCTCGCGCGCAGTTTCATGGCGCTGCAGCACGCGCCGGCGGGCTTCAGGCCGCAGGGCGCCCTCACCGCGAGGCTCGCCACGATCTCGCCGCGATACAAGGACAACGATCGCCGTGCCGAGTTCTACTCGTCGCTCGTCAGGACGATGGCGACACTGCCCGGGGTCACCGCGGCCGGCGCGGGCAGCGACCTGCCGTGGACCGGCTACGACGAGAACAGCGACTTCACGCTCGTCGATCTGAAGGACCCCGAACGACAATTCGGCCAGGTATCACGTCGCGACGCCCGGGTACTTCACAGCGCTGGGCGTCTCGGCCATCGAAGGTCGCGTGTTCGACGAGCGCGACCGCAGCGATGCGCCGAAAGTGCTCGTCGTCAATCACGCGCTCGCGACGAAGTTCTTCGGAAAGGTCGATCCTCTTGGCCATCAGGCCGATCTCTGGGGCGAGAAGCGGACGATCGTCGGCGTCGTCAACGACATCAAGGACTCGCCGGCCGACGCGTCCGCCGTGCCCGCATTCTGGTTCCCGCACTCGCAGATTCCGTTCTCGGAGATGGCGCTCGTCGTGCGAACAGCGGGCGATCCGTCCGCGATGACGGCTGACGTGCGGCGGCTGCTGCGGTCGCTCGATGCGGAACTGCCGCTTGCCGAAGTGCGCACGCTCGACGAGATCGCGTCAGCGGCGAATGGCCAGCGGCGATTCATCCTGGCGATGATCCTGCTCTTTGCCGGCGCCGCGACCGTGCTCGCGCTCGTCGGCGCCTACGGCGTGCTCACGTGGAGCGTCCGCCAGCGATCGCGCGAGCTCGGGATCCGCGTCGCGCTCGGCGCCGCGCGCGGGCAGGTGCTGGGACTCGTCGTGCGACAAGGCTTGTGGTTCGCCGGAGTGGGCCTTGTCGGCGGCCTGCTCGTCGCGCTCGCCTCGTCGCGCGTGCTGGAGACGCTGCTCTTCGGCGTGTCACCGCGCGATGGGTGGACGTTTGCTGTCGCAGGCGGGGCGATGCTCGTGCTGACCGTCCTCGCGGCGCTCGGCCCAGCGCTCAGCGCGACGAAGACGAATCCGGTCGAGGCGCTGCGCGCGGACTAGACGGTGCGCTAGGGCTGAACTGCAGTTCGCCGCAGTGCGCGACTGCAGTCGCGCGCCTACGTGCTGCTGCACGCCCTGCACCCGCTGCACCCTGAACTTCAGATCTTCAACCGACCTGTATAAATCGCCATCCCCACGACGGCGTCGACGCCCATCCCCTCGAGCTCGTCGATCTCTTCCTGCGTCGTGATCCCGCCGGCGGCGACGACGCGCCGGCTGGTGGCGTCGCGGACGGTTCGAATGGCCCCCATGTCGGTGCCCTGCATGAGGCCTTCCTTGTCCACGTGCGTGTAGAGGAACTCCGAGCAGTACGGCTCGAGCGCGCGGGCGGCGTCGGCCGCTGACAGCGGGACCGTCTCGCGCCAGCCCTTCACGGCGACTCGGCCGCCCTTGGCGTCGATGGCGGCGATCACGCGTTCGGCGCCCAGCTCACGCGCGAGCATGTCGGCGAACTCGAGATCCGGCTGCCCGTCGCGAAACAGCGACGAGCCGACGATGACATGCGTCGCTCCGGCCGCCAGGACGTCCAGTGCGCGCCCGAGCGTGCGGATGCCGCCGCCGACCCGACACGGTCTTGCCGCGCAGACGTGCCGAACGAGCGCGTCGTTGCTTCCGGTGCCAATCGCGGCGTCGAGGTCGATCAGCTGCAGCTTCGGGAACGACGCGAAGCGGCGGATCCACGCGTCGAGGTCGGCGTCTTCGAGGGCGAGACGCTCGCCCTGGACGAGCTGAACCACTTTGCCGCCGCGGAGGTCGATGGAGGGGATGAGCATGGGAATCGGTTGGACGGTTCGACGGTTGATCGGTTTGTCGGTTGTCGGTCGAACCGGAAGAACCGGTCAAACCGGCGAACCGACTAACCGGGCTTTCCCGTCAGACGCATCGGGATGCCGCGCGCCTGGAGATGCGACTTCAAGTCCGCGACGGCGTGTTCCGAGTAGTGAAAGATCGACGCCGCCAGCGCGGCGTCCGCGCGGCCGGCGGTGAAGACGTCTACGAAGTGATCGAAGGTGCCGGCGCCCCCTGAGGCGATCACCGGGATGTTCACTGCGGCCGAGACCGCGGCAGTCATCTCGCAGTCGAACCCGGCCTTCGTGCCGTCGCGATCGATCGACGTGAGCAGGATTTCGCCGGCGCCGCGCGATTCGGCCTCGCGCGCCCACTCGACCGCGTCGCGCGCGGCGGCGGTCGTCCCGCTGCGCGAGTAGACCGCGTAGCCGCTGCCCGCGCGCTTCGCGTCGATGGCCACAATCACCGCCTGGCTGCCGTACCTGTTCGCGAGCCGCGTGATCAGGTCCGGATCGGCCAGCGGCGCGGTGTTGAGGCTGACTTTGTCGGCGCCGGCCTCGATCGCGGCGGCCGCGTCGCCCTCGTCCTTGATCCCGCCGCCGACCGACAGCGGGATGAACAGCTCGCGCGCGACAGCGCCAACCGTCGCGGCCAGCGCGCGACGCTTCTCGATTGTCGCGGTGACGTCGAGAATCACGAGCTCGTCGATGCCTTCTTCGTTGTACCGGCGAGCCAGCGCCGCCGGCTCTCCGGCCGAGCGCAGGCCCTCGAACTTCACGCCCTTCACGACCTGTCCGTCGCGCACGTCGAGGCAGGCGATGATGCGCCGCGCCAGCATGTCAGCCTCGCGCCATGGCGACGCCGTCGGCGACGCGCCGCAGGAAGTTGGACAGGATCTGGAGGCCCGTGTCGCCGGACTTCTCCGGGTGGAACTGCACGCCCATCACGAGGCCGTCCTCGACCGCGGCCGCGAACGGCTCGCCGTACTCGGCTACGGCGGCGGTCGCGCCGTTCACCGGGCCGGCAAACGAGTGCGTGAAATAGACGCTCGAGTCCTGTTCGAGGCCGTCGAGCAGGGACGTCGCCCTGGGGAATCGCAGCGTGTTCCAGCCGACGTGCGGCACTTTCAGGCGATCGACGCCGCCGGTCAGCCTCGCGCAGGTTCCGGGGATCACTCCGAGGCCCGGGCAGTCGGGCGCTTCGGTGCTTCCCTGATAAAGCCACTGCATGCCGACGCAGATGCCAAGCAGCGGACGGCCGGCGTCCAGGCTGCGGCGGATGGCCGCGTGCCATTCCGGCGTGAGCGTCCGCGTCGCCGAGAAGTGGCCGACGCCAGGGACGACGACCGCGGCAGCGCGCTCGAGATCGGCCGGCGTCGCCGGCACATCGAGCGTGGCGCCGAGATGCAGGAATGCCTTCTTCACTGAAGTCAGATTCCCGGCGCCGTAGTCCACAAGAGCAATGGTCATATCGTGTGTAGCGCAGGCCTTCAGGCCTGCTTCGCTGTGCCAAGGGCAGACCTGAAGGTCTGCGCTACAGAGTCCTTTGGTACTGGGCAGCGCCTTCGCCAGCTGCCTGTCCTTCGAGCACGCGACGCGCAACGCTCGCGCGAAGGCCTTGAAGACCGCCTCCACGTGATGATGGCTCGAGCGCCCGTAGAGCACCTTCGCGTGGACGTTGGCGCGCGCGCCGATGGCGAAGCCCTCGAAGAAATCGTGAATCAGCTCCGCCTGCAGGTCGCCGACGCGCGCGACCTTCAGCTTCAGGTCCACTGACGCGTGCGGTCGGCCGCCAAGATCGAGCGCGACCACCGCGAGCGTCTCGTCCATCGGCATGACGAAATAGCCGGCGCGGTTGATGCCGCGGCGATTGCCGAGCGCCGCGCTCACGGCCTCGCCGAGCGCGATGCCGAGGTCCTCGACGGTGTGGTGCTGATCGACGTCGAGATCGCCGGTCGCCTTCACCGTCAAGTCGAATGCGCCATGCCGCGTGAACAGCTCGAGCATGTGATCGAGGAATCGGATGCCGGTCGAGATCGCGTACCGGCCCTTCCCCTCGATCGTCAGCTTCAGCAGAATCTGCGTCTCGGTCGTCCGCCGATCGATTACCGCGCGCCGCACAGGAAGTCCTCCATCGCGTTGAGACAGCGTTCCGTGTCCGCGACGACGCCGGTGGTGACCCGGATGCAGCCGTCGCATCCCGGGTCGCCCGTCTTGTCGCGGATGAAGATGCCGCGCGCTTTCAGTGCCGCCGTGATCGCGGCCGACTGCGGGCCGACGCGCGCGAGCACGAAGTTCGCGCCGCTCTGCCAGGTCTCGAAGCCGTGGCGCGCGCAGAATTCGTACATCAGCTCTCGAGAGCGCACGACCTGATCGACGTACCAGCGCAACCGGGCGCCGTCGGCGATCGCCGCGCGGAGCGCGACGGCAGCGGCGACGTTCAGGCTGTAGGGCGGGGTCACTGCCTTGAACGGCCCGAGCGCCTCTGGCGTGGCGATCAGCGCGCCGGCACGAAGCGCCGCGAGCCCCTGCGACTTCGCGAACGTCCGGCCGACGATGATGTTCGGATGCGCGTCGATGAGCGGCAGCGCGGTGTCGCCGCAGAAGTCGTGGTAGCACTCGTCCACGAACACGAGCGCGCCGGCAGGAACAGCGCTGAGCGACGGCCTCGATGTCGCGGTTCGTGACCCGCACGCCGGTCGGGTTGTTCGGGCTCGTCACGAATACGAGGCGGGTGCGCGGGCGTGATCGCCTTCAGGACGTTCTCGAGCGGGAACTCGAAATCGTCGCGTGGCGCCGCGTTCACGACGGCGCCGCCGCACGCGCGCGCCGTGATCGCATACATGTCGAAGGCCGGCGTCACCACCACGAACTCCGCCGACCTCCCGTCCATCGTCTGGCCGCGCAGCGCGACCAGCGTGGCCATCAGGATGCCTTCGTCGAGCCCGTTGACGAGCAGCAGGCGTTCCTCGGGCACACCCAGGTACGCCGCGGTCTCGCGGTAGACGACGTCGTAGTCGGGATAGCACGCGACATCGGAGGCGCTGAGCGCGGCCAGCGCCTCGAGCACCTTCGGCGAGCAGCCCGCGGTGTTTTCGTTGAGGTGCAGTCGCAGCCCGTCACCCGTCGGCGCGGGGCGGCTATAGCCTTCGCTCACGGAACCCTCACTCGGATGGATGCCTCGTGCGAGACGAGACCTTCGGCGCGCGCGAGCGTCCGGACGGTGGGCGCCAGGCGCCTCAGGCCCGCCCGCGTCACTCGCTGGACCGACACGACCCGCACGAAATCAGCCGTGCTGAGGCCGCCGCGAAACCGGGCCGCCCCACCGGTGGGAAGCACGTGATTCGACCCGATCGCGTAGTCGCCGGCGACTTGCGCGGTGTGCGCGCCGACGAAGATGGCGCCCGCCCGGCTCACGGCCGCCGCCGTCGCCTCGTCGTCCACCACGAGATGCTCGGGCGCCATGCGATTCGCCAGCGCGATCATCTCCGCGCGGGTCCTGGCGACGATGATGCCGCCGTTGGCCGCGAGCGATGCCCGCGCGGGCCCTTCGTCAGGGACGCGTCGATCGACTTCGCGCGCGACTGCCGCGGCCAGACGCCGCTTCGTCGTGATGAGCAGCGCGCGGGCGTCCGGGTCGTGCTCCGCCTGCGCGATCAGGTCGGCCGCGAGCCACGCCGGGTCACCGCTGTCGGACAGGATCAGGATCTCGCTGGGACCGGCCTGCATGTCGATGCCGACCTCGCTCGAGACGTAGTTCTTCGCGGCGGCGACGTACTTGTTGCCCGGGCCGACGATGCGATCCACGCGCGGGATCGACGTCGTGCCAAAAGCGAGAGCGGCAATGGCGTGGGCGCCGCCGAGGCGGAACAGCCGCGTGACGCCCGCGGCTTCGGCCGCCGCGAGCACGATCGGCTCGGGCCGCGGACAGACCGCGACGATTTCCGGCACTCCGGCGACACGCGCCGGAATTGCCGTCATCAGCAGCGTCGACGGCAGCGGATAGCGTCCGCCGGGCACGTAACAGCCGACGCGATCGAGCGGACGAACCCGCTGTTCGACCGTGACGCCCGGCGCGACACGCACGCGACGCGACAGCGGCCGCTGTGCCTCTGCAACGCGCGCGATGTTGGCGGCGGCGACTTTCAGCGCGGCCCGCACGTCGCGAGGCGCCTTGCGCGCGTCGGCCTTCCAGGCGGCTCTGGGAATCTCGAACGGCCCGTCGAAGCCATCGAACTGCGCCGCGAACCGTCGAACCGCGGCGTCGCCCTCCGCGCGCACGGCGTCGACGATGCGGCTGACGCGGCGCATCACGGCGCGGTCGTCCGCGCGGCGCGGCGACAGCAGCGCGTCGACCTCGCGCGTGTCCGAAGCATCAACGATTCGAATGGACATGTCCCATAGCTGCGTTCTCGGTTCGGCCGATACTGCAGGTTCGGCTACGACGTCTGACTCGGTTCAGAACCGGCTGAACCGACCTTGAACCGATCTGAACCCCTGAACCGCTCAGACCACGATCTTGTTCAACGGATACTCCACGATCCCCTGCCCGCCCGCGAGCTTCAGGCGCGGGATCAGATCGCGCACCGTCTTTTCCTCGATGATCGTGTTGACCGCGACCCATTCCGTCGTCGCTCAGCGGAGAGATCGTGGGCCGCTGCAGCGCGGGCAGGAGCGACAGCACCGCGCTCAGATCGGCGCGCCGGACGTTCAGCATCAGGCCGACGCGGCCGTGGGCCTCGATCGCCGCCTTGAGCAGCAGCGCGATGTTGTCGAGCTTTGTCCTCTTCCACGGGTCGGCCAGGGTCTTCTCGTTGGCGATGAGCTGCGTGTTCGACTCCATCAGCGTGTCGATGATGCGGAGCCGGTTCGCGCGCAGCGTCGAGCCGGTTTCCGTCGCCTCGACGATCGCGTCGGCGAGCACCGGCGGCTTCACTTCCGTTGCGCCCCACGAGAACTCGACGTCGACGTCGACCTTGCGGGCGTCGAAGTACGCCTTCGTCACCCGGACCAGCTCGGTGGCGATCGTCTTGCCGGCCAGATCCTCGGCGCGCTGAAAGGGCGAGTCCTCGGGCACGGCGAGCACCCAACGCACCTTGCCGAAACTCTGCTTCGCGTAAATGAGGTCGCAGATGGAGACGAGCGGCGCTTCTTCCGGATGGCCGACCTCGTGCTCGCGAATCCAGTCCTGGCCGGTGAGGCCCGCGTCGAGCACGCCGTCGGCGACGTAGCGGGCCATCTCCTGCGCGCGGATCAGCATGCACTCGAGCTCGGGATCGTCCACGGTGGGGAAGTACGACCGGCTGTTGACGTTCAGCGTGAAGCCGGCGCGCGCGAACAGCTGTACCGTCGCGTCCTGCAGTGAGCCCTTCGGAATTCCCAGTCGCAGCGTGGCCATGACTACTCGAGCCTCGTGTTGAAGCAGGTGCGCTGGCCGGTGTGGCACACGTTGCCGTCGCCGAGCCGCTTCGCCTTGACGAGCAGCGTGTCCTCGTCGCAGTCCACCAGCAGGTCCACGACCTGCAGGCGGTTGCCCGACGTCTCGCCCTTCGTCCAGAGCGTGTTGCGCGTGCGGCTGAAGAACGTGACGTAACCGGACTCGCGCGTGCGCGCCAGCGCGTCCTCGTTCATGAAGCCGACCATCAGGACCTCGCTCGAGTCGGCGTCCTGCACCACCGCCGGCACGAGGCCCTGAAACTTGCTGAAGTCCATCGCGTTCATCTCGCTTCGCTACGGCCCAGGAACGCCCCGGAGACCGCAGAGAGCTTCACAGAGTCACGGAGGCTACACGGAGACACAGAGGGACGCGGGGTTGCCGGGGGCCGCCCGGTCCACCGTGGCCAGGGCGGTCCCCGGCAACCCCGCGTTTCTCTGTGTCTCTGTGTAGTCTCCGCGTCTCTGTGAAACCCTCCGCGTCCTCCGCGGCCCGGCGCCAGCCAAAAAAAAACCCCGCCGGACCGGCGGGGCTGCGTGCGTTGCTCGAAATCGGGCGTCGTGTTGATGTCGTTCGCCCTACGCGCAGCTCGACCGGTCCGGCCCCGAGGCCAGATGGCGATGGACGTGCGCGTGGTGGACGAACTGCACCATGACTGCCGTCAGGCTAGCGTAGGGCCGCGGGACGTGTCAAATGCCACGCCGCTCCGGACCCTTCGCGGATCGCTCGGTGCGGCGTTTCGGGCGCGTTCAATCGGACGTCTTGAACCGAGTGATTCCAGCAGGTGCGCCGGCTGGCCTGGTTGAGTCCCGGCCAGGGCGCGATCCCACGTTTTCAGCAGGCGACGCAGATCGTCGCGCAAGTCCTGCAACTCGACGAGTTGCGCGTCGAGCGCGACCAGTCTCTCGGCGACCAGGCTCCGGACGCCCTGGCATGGCGCGCCTCCGCGATCCCGGATCGCCAGAATCCGCTTGAGATCCTCGAGCGAAAATCCCACCACCAGGGCGCGCTGAATCAGAAGAACCCGCCGCATGGTGTCTTCGGAGTACCGGCGATACCCGTTCGCGGACCGCGTCACCGCCCCGAGGAGTCCCAACTTCTCGTAGTGCCGGAGTGTGTCCGTGCTGACGCCGGTAGCCTGGGCCGCGGCGGAGGGTCGCATAGGTCTCTTATCGTTTGGACACCGTGGCGGTGTCGCCGGTCTTGTGTTCCGCGATCTGATAGGTCAGGAACGCATGCACCGCGGCCAGCGCCTGGGGATCCTTTGTGACGATCTCCACTCGTCCGCCGTTCGTCGTCTCGACGTACGTGTACCGGATCGAATCGCGCCGTTCCGCCATCACCGCGGTTCCTGGAACGTGAGACGAGTCGTGCACGAGCATCGGCGCATCGAAGTTGCCGTTCCCGAACATCATAGCGATGTGCGGCAGGTGCGAACGAATGGCAGCCCGATCCTTGACGTCGCCCGGATCGTTCACGGTGACTTCAATGGCGCCGCCGTCTTCGTAAAGACGAAAGTGGTGCGTCGTCGCCTGCTGATCGAAGCCCATGGCCATGGCGGCGCGCGTCTGCGTGGGGTCGGCGTTCTGTGGCGCGAGGCCGATGGACGCAACCGCAAGAATCGCGAGTAGTTGTGACATCAAGAACTCCCGCGTTATACCCTACAGGCTGGAATCGTTCCAGGGTCAAGCGGCGCTCTCGCCTGGCGTTTCATGCGAGACTCGCGGAGTGTTCTCGATGCGTTTCCTGAGGGCTTCGGGGCTTCGCGCGCTGTCACGCGGCGTCACTTGTCGGCGTCTGCGTCGTGGCCGGCGCATGCAACCGGCGTCACGCCACGAGGTGCCGCCCGCGGGCCGCTCCGGGTCGCAGCCGCGGTCAGCCTTACGGATGTCCTGAGCGAAGTGGGTCAGCGGTGGGACGCCGCGGGCAACCCACACGTCGAGTTCAATTTCGCCGCCTCGAACGTGCTCGCCCGTCAGATTCTCGAGGGCGCCCCCGTCGACGTCTTCATCAGCGCGGACGAGGCGCAGATGGATCGCGTCGATCTCTGGTGGAAGCGCCGACACTGCCGATCGCGTCACCCTGTTCACCAACCAGCTCGTCGTCGTCGTGCCGACGGGCCGCGCGCTCCCTGGGCCTCCACCCGACTCGCTCGCAGACAACGCCGTGAAGCGCGTGGCGATCGGCGACCCCCAGGGCGTGCCGGCCGGCGTGTACGCGAAGACGTGGCTCGAACGCGTCGGTCTCTGGCGCCGCATCGAGCCCAAGATCGTGCCCTCGGCGAGCGTCCGCGCGGCGCTGGTCGCCGTCGAGGCCGCCAACGCCGACGCCGGCATCGTGTATCGCACCGACGCGACAGCCGACGCGAAGGTGACGGTCGCATATGAGGTGCCGATCGCTGACGCGCCGCCGATTCTTTATCCGGGCGCGGTGTTGAAGCACGCCGCGCATCCGGAGGCGGCACGGAAGTTCGTCGCCTTCCTGCAGAGCGCCGCGTCACGCGAGACATTTGCGGCGAGCGGCTTCCTCGCGCCCGACACGGCCGCCGCTCGATGATCTCGGGCGAGCTCCTCTCCATCCTTCAGCTCACGGTGGTCGTCGCGCTCGCGGCGACGCTGGTCATGTTGCCGCCGGGCGTGGCGCTGGCGTGGTGGCTGGCGCGCAGCCAGTCGTGGCTCAAGGCGCCGGTCGAGACGCTCGTCACGCTGCCGCTCGTGCTGCCGCCGGTCGCGACCGGATTCCTGCTGCTGCGGCTGCTCGGCCGCCGCGGCTGGTTCGGCGCGCTCCTGGATCGCGCCGGCGTCGACATCATCTTCACGTGGAAGGCGCTCGTCATCGCGATGGTCGTGATGGGCCTGCCGCTCGTCGTCCGCAGCGCCCGCGCAGGTTTCGAGCAGGGCACGCGACGCTTCGAGCAGATGGCCGAGACGCTCGGCGCCGGCCCGCTCCGCGTGTTCCTGACGATCAGCCTGCCGCTCGCACGACGCAGCGTGCTCGCGGGCGCGCTGCTCGGCTTCTCCCGCGCGCTCGGCGAGTTCGGCGCGTCCATGGTGATCGCCGGCAGCATTCCCGGCGAGACACGCACGGTGTCGCTTGCGATGTACGGCTTCCTCGAGACGGGACGCGATCAGGACGCCGCGACGCTGGCGGTTGCCTCCCTGGTGATCGCCTTCGTGGCCGTCTGGATCTCGAACCGGCTCGTGCGCGAGGGAGCCTAGCGATGCTCGATCAGCCGCGCGTGCCGCTGACCGTCATGGCGCAGCTCACCCAGGGGAGCTTCGCGCTCGACGTCTCGTGGCAGGGCGACTGCCGGCTGCTCGGCCTCTTCGGCCCGTCAGGGTCCGGCAAGACGACGCTGCTCGAGGTGATTGCGGGGCTGCGGCGGCCACGTCACGCGCGGATTGTGGTCGGCGATCGCGTGCTGGCCGACACGGCCACGGGCACGCACACGCACGTCCGCGACAGGGGCATCGGCTACGCGCCGCAGGACGCCGCGCTCTTCCCGCATCTCGACGTCCGCGGCAACATCATGTACGGCGCGGACCGGGGCGGCAGCGCGCCGCTCGACGGGCTGTTGCGGATGCTGGAGATCGAGCCGCTCATCGACCGGCCGATCCACGGCCTCTCCGGCGGCGAGCGCCAGCGCGTCGCGCTCGCACGCGCGCTCGCATCGTCGCCGTCGCTGCTGCTGCTGGACGAGCCGCTCTCGGCGGTGGACGTGCCGCTGCGGCGGCGGATTCTGGAGTCGCTTGGCGCATGGATCGCGGAGGCTGGCATCCCCGCGATCCACGTGTCGCACGACGAAGCGGATCTTCGCGTGGCGGCCGATCAGATTGTCGTCATGAGCGACGGACGGTTGGTGGGGCAGGCCTGAAGGCTGACTTGATGGGGCAGGCCTTCAGGCCTGCTTTCCGAGCTATCGAATTCCCGCCGACGACAGCGCCTCGAGCACCCGGCCGCGATCGTACTCGCCATGCATCGCGGAGGCCGAATCGCTGAGCGCCTTCTTCGTTGCCGGCCCGATGCCTCGCGCGCGGCTCAACGCGATGAGCGCCTCGGCGCGGTCGTAGTCCGATGACATCGTCGCCGCCAGGCCGACGGCCTGCGCGAGCGACTGATCGCCGAGCGACGATTTCGCGATCTCGTGCATCACGCGGCCGCGATCGTACGAGCTCTTCACGTGGCTCGTCGCGCCGAGGTACGCGCTCGCCGTGCGGTCGCTCAGCACGCCGGCCGACGCCGCGTTCGTGAGCAGCGTGGCCAGGTCGTAGTCCGATGAGATGCCCGAGGCCGCCTCGAGCGCAGCCTGCACCGTCGCAGGCGCTGCGCCGGGCTTCAGCGCGGCCTCGATGGCGCGGCTGCGGTCGTAGGACGAGCCGATGCGTCGCGATGGCCGCGGCCCATCCCGACGCCGACTGCTCGATCAGCGCGGGCGGCGTCCTGCTGAGCAACTCCGCCAAATCGTAGTCGGACTGGATGCCGCTGTTGTCGGCGGCGGGCGTTGCGGCGCTGAACACCGCGGCGGCCACGGCCGGAGTCACGCCTGGCCGCGTGATCGCCTGCTGCAGGACACGGCCTTCGTCGTAGTCCGACTTCACCGAGCGCGAGGCGTTCACGAAATCCATGAGCGCGCCGTCGATCGCCTGGTGCTTCGCCGCCGCGATCAGGGTCTCGGCCAGGTCGTAGTCGGAGTGCACCTCGCGGCGCGCCTGCTGCAGGCTGCGCGAGAGCATCTGCGGGTCGAGTTTCGCCTGAGTGAAGAGCTCGCGGAAGTACACGCCCTTCGCGTAGCTGCTCTTCGTGCGGCCGATCTCCTCCAGCACGAGACCAGGGCCGCCCTTCGCGAGCTGACGTCGCGACGCGACGGTCCGCGTTGACCGCCATCTCACGCAGCAACTCCGGGAGGAAGGTCTTCAGCCACGCGCGGCCCTCCTCGGCGCTCATCTCCTTGCCGTTCGCGTAGTAGGTCCGCACGATGGTGCCGTTCTTGTCGCGCGCGTCGAACTTCTGGCTGTCAGTGGCGAGCCACCGGCCGTTCGACTTCTCGATCGTGATGTAGCCGCCCGGCGACACCTTCTGCACGTCGGTCTCGTCGTCGGTGAACTCGACGCTGCCGTGCGCGTTGATCTTGAGCGTCTCGCCGTCGTGGCTGTTCGACCATGTTCCAGGTGCCGCCCTCCTGGGAGTTCCACGAGACGCCGGCCGGCGGCGCGGGAGGCGCTGGCGGGGCGGGTGGCGCCGGCGGCGCCGGCGGCGCTGGCGTTGCCGGTGACCGCGGGCACCGTGCCTGCCTGGGGCGCCGGCGGTGCCGGAGGTGCCGGCGGAGCGGGCTGCGCGGGCGGGGCAGGGGGCGCCGGAGGAACCGGAGGTTCGTCGCCCCACCACGAGCGGCTGCGAGCGCCGCGCTGCGCTTCGCGCATGGCCTGCTGCAGCGCGCGCTCCGCTGACATCACCGCCTGGTGCGTGCTCCGCAGCATCTCGCGCGCCTGACGCATGGCTTCCTGCGCGACGACGCGCGACTGAGCTCCGCTTTGGCGCTGGATCTCTGCGACGAGACGCGCGGCGTCAGCGGCGTCTCTCGCTTGCGCCGCCGCCTCTAGCGCGAACTGGCGGTTGGCCAGCGTCTGCTCGACGGCAGCCTGAGGTGTCATTCCCGCCGAACGCTGATCCGCGGCACGTGCCGCTTCGATCCGCGCGCGGTCGACCGCCGCGATCGTCGCGTCGTAGGTGTCAGATGTCGGCGTCGATGCCGCGACGCCGTGGCCGGTAGGACCGACGACGGCGACGGGCGAGGCCGGCCTTCGTGGCATCGACCGGAGGCGTCGATTGCGTCGCCGGCGCCGGCTGCGGCGCGGACGACTGAGCCGGAGGCGGCGATCTCCTCGCCGGCGAACGAGGCCAGCGGGAACCCGCGGACCCAGCTGGTGACGCCGGCGCCAGACACCATCAGCACCGTGAGGATCGCGACCACCCATCCCGAGGACGAGAGCCGTGCCGGCTCGCGGACGCCGAGCAGGCGGCGGACGCGCGCGAGCAGCGGCGAGCCGGTGACGGCCATCGCCATGCTGCCGGCGGGATCGTGGCGCATCAGCTCGATGGCCGTCAGCGCCCGCGCGTAGAGCACCGCGTCGCCGCAGGCCTTCACCGCGAGATCGTCGCAGCAATGCTCGCGCTCGACGCGGACGACGTGCGACGCCCACCAGACGCCGGGGTGGTAGAAGAGCAGCGTCTCGACGGCCGACTGCAGCAGGTTGACGAGATAGTCGTGCCGCCGGATGTGCGCGAGCTCGTGTGCGAGCACCGCTTCGAGCTCGCTCGGGGCAAGTCCGCCCAGGACGGCGGCCGGCACGATCAGCGTCGGCTTGATCCACCCGACGACGATCGGCACCGAGACGCGCGCCGATTCCAGCAGGCGCACCGATCGCATGACGCCCAGCCGAGACTTCAGGCGCGCCACGACCTCCTGCCACTCTCGCGCGGCGGCGTGCGCGCCGACGAACGCGAGCCTGCGGGCGTGCCACCAGCCCCCGGCGAGCCGCAGCGAGCAGAGCAGCACGCCCATCATCCACACGGCGACGACCCACGGCATGGCCGCGGACGGATCGATGCGTTCCACCGGCACGGTCGCCGCTGGATCAGCCGACCGCTCGGACCGAGCGACGCGGTCGAGGTCGCGCGCAGGTGTTCCGGCGATGTCGCGGCCGGCGCCGGTATCGGACACGACAGCTCGTCGCGCGTGCGGCCTCGAACAACGGCGAGGCCGGCTGCTGCGGATCTGAGAGTCGCCATGCCGTCGCCGTCGGCACGGCCAGCATCAGCGCCAGGGTCGAGCAGCCGAGCGCGTAGCGCACGCGGGCGAAGCGTCGAGGCACGACCGTCAGTGCCATGGCGAGGGCGATGGCGAGCGCCGTGCCCTGCCAGAGGAAGTGCACGAGCGTCCAGCCGAGCACCGAGGTCCACGTCGGGGACAAGCCTGTCATCGCGCGCCTCCCTGCGTCTGTTTCTCTTCGAGCAGCCGTCGAATCTCGGCGAGCTCTTCAGGCGTCGCCTTGTCGCCCGCGAGGGCCTGCATCACCAGCGTCATCGCCGACCCGCCGAACGCGCGCTCGAGCAGGTCGTCGAGCAGCTGCCGCTGCGTTTCGGTCTGGGTCCAGCGCGCGCGATAGACGTGCGTGCGGTCCGACTCGTCGCGCGCCACGAGGTGCTTCTCCGTCATGATCTGCAGCAGCTTGAGCGCGGTCGTGTAGCCGGTGGGGCGCTGCTCGTTCAGCACGTCCTGCACCTGGCGCACCGTGCTGGGGCCGCGCGACCAGAGCACGCCCAGGATGGCGAGCTCGGCGTCGGTGGGTCTCGGCGATGTCATGGCACCTACTCTCTACGAGGAGCTTCGTAGTAGTCAACGAAGATCTTCGTAGTTTTGTTCCTTCGGACGTCCGATTTGCGGTGACGAACGGTGGGACGAGCAGGGTCAGTAGGCCTGTAAGTGGCTGTGGACTAGGTGCTTACGGTCTGCCTGCGCGGACGAACATCGGGAAGACGACCTCGCGGACCGTGTCGCGTCCGCCCCAGGCCTCGACGACGGACGACTCGAACTCGGGCACGGGGTCGGATCCGACGACGTGGCGGTATCGCTCCGTCGCCGACTGCGTCCGGAGAAAGTCGCCGAACGTCGCGAGCGCCATCGGATAGCGGATCTCGAACGGCGGCGCCTCGATCTCGCGGAATGGAAACGGCACCGTACGCAGCTTGTTGACGACGAGCTGCCGCTCGGGACGCCAGTACGGCCCGACGACGACGTCGTGAAAGTGCGTCATCGCGTGATCGATCGAGGCGATGCCGACACCTGGCAGGTGATAGCCCCACGCGACGAGCGCGCCCTCCGGACGCAGCACGCGCCGCGCCTCGTCGTAGAACTCGTCGAACGGCAGCCAGTGCAGCGCCTGCGCGACGCGTGACGACATCCACCGTGCCGTCCGCCAGCCCGCTGCGATCCGCGAGCGCCTGGCGATACGTGATCCGCGGGTGCGGCGTCGCGTGACGGAGCTGCTCGGGATTGGCGTCGGTCGCTTCGACGTGCGCGAAATCGTCGGCGAGCCCTACGGCAGCCTGTCCGCTGCCTGTGGCGCAGTCCCACGCGAGCGCGTGGCGGTCGACGATCGATCGGATCCACTCGAACAGCGCGCGAGGATAGCGCGGCCGGAACTTCGCGTAGTCCTTCGAGACCGCGGAGAACTGCGTGATCGGGTCGGCGCCGGGCGGGTCAGCGTTCGGGGACAATCGCGTCGGCCTCGATCTCGACGAGCATTTCCGGAGAGATGAGCGCGGCCACCTGCACCATCGACGTCGCAGGGCGGATCGCGCCGAACACCTCGCCGTGCGCGCGCCCGATGGCTTCCCACTGGCTGATGTCGGTGACGAACATCCGCGTGCGCACGACGTCCTCGAGGCGGGCGCCAGCTTTCTCGAGCGCGGCGGCGATGTTCTTCAGCACCTGCCGCGTTTGCGCGCCCGCGTCCGTGCCGCCGACGATCGATCCGTCGTCCGCCGGTCGCCGTCGTCCCCGCGACGTGCACGTAGTTGCCGACGCGCACCGCGCGGGAATAGCCGACGATCGGTTCCCATTTCACGCCGGACGAGATGTTTTGTCGTTGCATATGATCTTGCAGGGCTGAAGCCCTGCCCCACGACGATCCTATGGCAGCGCGATGCGGCGGCCTTCGACGAAGACGTACTTCACCTTCGTCTTCGCCCCGAGGAGATCGCCGTCCGTCACGACAAGATTTGCCATCCGGCCCTTTTCGATCGCGCCCAGCTTTGATCCCATGCCGGCGATCGTCGCCGCGTCGAGCGTCAGCGCCTTCACCGCGGCGTCCGCGCTGAGGCCGTTTGAGACGGCGCTTCGCACGTTCGGCAGGAAGTCCTTCACGTCCTTGAGGCCGTGCGACCCGAAGCCGAACGGCACGCCGGCCGCCGCGAGCTGCCCGGCCGCCCTGCGGGCGTCCGCGCGGTCCTGCACGTCTTCGAGCGGCTCGTCTGCGTCGGGCGCCAGCGTCTTCGGACGCTCCGGGTAGTTCAGGCTGATGATCACCCGCGCGCCTGCGGCCTTCAGATCGGCAGCCACTTCGCCCGCGCTCACGCCGCCGACGACGATCGGATCGAGCGAGAAGTCCTTCGCGAATGCCAGGACCCGCCGGATCTCGCGCGCGGAATTCGCCTCGAACGCCACCGGAAGCTTCGCGCCCAGGGCGCTCGCCATCGCGGCAAGCGCCGGATCGTACGCCGGGCGATCGCCGGTGGCGTCAGCCTTCGACGCCGCGAGCTTGTAGCGCTGGGCGTCGAGAAACGCCTGTCGCGTAAACGCGATGCCGCCCATCAGCGATGCGGGATACGCGCCGAAGAGACCGCGGCCCGGGAACGACACGTGCAGCGCCACCGGCGTCCTGAGAATCATCGGGCCGCGCGGATCGAGCGCAACGCGCCCGTACTGGGGATCGATCTCCGGCCCCGCGACGTCGATGAATGCGCTCTCGCCGCTGATGCCGTCGCCCTTCGGGACGACGAGCGCGTTCGTCACGCCGATGCCGGCGAGCTTGCCGAGATCTGGAGATTCGGGCCGAAGGAAATCGGCGGCGGAAAGGTCCGCGTGCACGAGCTGCTGCCGGCGCCAGCGCTCGCTCACCTCGCGCGTCTCGGGGTCCTTCGGCGCCTCCGGCCTGTGGCTGGTCCAGGCCGACGGTGCTGTTGAGATCGACGAGACCCGGATAGACCACCAGACCCTTGCCGTCGATCTCTTCGACGCCGCCCGGGCTCTTCACGCCATCGGTCACGGACTCGACGACGCCGTTGCGGATGACGACCGTGCCCTGATCGATGGTCGCGCCGTGCACGGTGACGATCTTCGCGCCGAGAATCGCGTAACCAGGCACGCTGACCGCAAGAACACGCGGTGCGATGGCTATCGACAGAAGGCCGACGGCCACGGCCGCCGCACGGAGCACACGCATATGAAACCTCATGACGCTGGCAGGCCTGAAGGCCCGCACACATGGCGGGACTGAGTCCCGCCCTACGACCCATGAACCCACGGCCCCATGACCCATAAACCTTCACGGCCTCTTCGACCACTTCTCGTAGAACTGCCGGTGGATGTTGTCCACGCCCACGCGGCGGCCCGCGATGATCACCTCGGTCACTTCGGTGCGGACCTCGAGGGGATCGCCCCTGGCGATGAACAGATTCGCGAGCTTGCCCGGCTCGAGGCTGCCGACCTCCTTGTCGACGCCCAGAATCGCGGCCGCGTCGATGGTCAGCGCGCGCAGCGCCGCGTCCCGGCTCAGCCCCCACGCGATCGATTCGGCCGCCTGATAGGGCAGGTCACGCTCGAACGTCTCGTCGCCGCCCATCGTGAACGCGAACTTCACGCCCGCGTCGGCCAGCGCGGCCGCGGCGCGGTAGCGGTCCGCCTGATGGAAATCCGGCCGCGTCGGCAGGTCCTGCACCGGGCCGAAGACGACCGGGATGTTCTTCTGTTTCAGCAGCGACGCGACCAGCGGCGACTCGGCGCCGCCGACGATGACGATGCGGATCTTCGCGCGATCCGCGAACGCGACCGCGTCCTTGATGTCGGCCTCGGAATCAGCGCCGACGAAGACCGGCGCGGCGCCGTCGATCACGGGCACGAGCGATTCCAGCACCCAATCCGTGGGCCGCGACGCCGGGGGCATTGCCGAGTACGCACGCGCGCGCTCCAGCAACGCGACGACGTCGTCGAGCTTCTTGTCGCGCGCCTTCTTCAGGTCGTCGTAGGACTCGTCGCGCGCGGGCGGCGCCCCGAAGCGCCGCGGCGGGCGCACCGGCGGGAACTGCATCGAGATGCCGGCGGACTTGCGCAGCGTGGCCTGCTCCCAGGTCCAGCCGTCGAGATTCATGACCGCGACCTCGCCGCCGAGGATGCCGCCGTCGGGCGCGACGCCGACGGTCGTGACGCCGTTCGATCGCGCGACGGGGATGCCGTCGCTTTCGACGTGGAACGCGACGCGCGTGCGCAGCTCCGGGTTGAGCGGCGTCTGCTCGGACGTGTCCTGGAATCCACGCGGGCCCGGCTCGTCGAGCCCGAGCGACGTGGCCGGCTCGATCCAGCCCGGATAGACCTCGCTGCCCGCGGCGTCGATGACCTCGGCGCCTGCGGGCACCGCCACATCGGGCCCGAGCGCGACGATGCGGCCGCCCTTGATGACGATGGTGCCTTTCTCGATCACGGGGGACGTCACGGGCACGATCCGCGCGTTGGTGATGGCGATGGCTGGCGCAGTCGTTGGTGATGTGAACGGGGCCGGCTCGCTGGCGCTCGCCGGCATGGGCCCTCGCTCCGCTCGGGCGGGGGCCGCGTCGCTGCGCTCCGCGGCAGGGGCCGGCTCGCTGGCGCTCGCCGGCGGGGCCTTCGGGCCCTTGCTTGTCGCCCTTGTCCGCCTTCTCAGCCTTCGCCTTCTCCGCCGCCTCCTTCTCCGCCTTCAGCAGCGCGTCCTTCTTCGTCTTCAGATCCGTGACGCGCTGGTCTTCTTTCGACCGGTCGTAGTAGAGCGTGCCGTCGATGTAGACGCGATCCGCCAGCGCGTAGCTGCTGAGCGGATGGTGATTCCAGATGACGACGTCGGCGTCCTTGCCGACCTCGATCGATCCCGACGCGGTTGTCGATGCGCAGCTGCTTCGCCGGGTTGATCGTCACCAGCGCCAGCGCCTCGTCTTCGGTGAGGCCGCCGTACTTGATCATCTTCGCGGCCTCGGTGTTCAGCCGCCGCGCGTGCTCCGCGCTGTCGGAGTTGATCGACACGACGATGCCGCGGCGCAGGCACATGGCCGCATTCCAGGGCGTCGCGCCGCTCGCCTCGACCTTGTAGCCCCACCAGTCCGCGAACGTCGAGACGCCCGCGCCATGCGCCTTGATCTCCGGCGCGACGCGATACGCCTCGAGCGCGTGCTGCAGCGTCGCCACCTTGAAGCCCATCTCGTCGGCGAGCCGGAGCAGCATCAGGATTTCGTCCGAGCGATAGCAGTGCGCGTGCACGAGCCGCTTGCCCTCGAGCACTTCGACCAGCGGCTCGAGCTGCAGGTCGCGGCGCGGCGGCAGCACGCCCTCGGCGGTCTTCTTCTTCGCGTCGTACGCCTTCCACGCCGCCTGGTACGCCTTCGCGCGCGTGAACGCGTCGCGGATGACGTACTCGACGCCGAGCCGGCTGCTCGGGTACCGCCGCGGCCCCTGCTGGCCGAACTGCCGCATGTCCTTCGGGTTCTCGCCGAGGGCGAACTTGATGCCCGGCATCGCGCCCTCGAACTTGAAGTCCTCGGCGTGCGGCTTGCCCCAGCGCAGCTTGATCACGTAGTTCTTCCCGCCGATCGGGTTCGCGCTGCCGTGCAGCACGTTGGCGGTCGTCAGGCCGCCGGCGAGGTCGCGGTAGATGTCGATGTCGGTCGGGTTGAAGACGTCCTCGATCCCGGTCATCGAGCTGACGGTCGTGCCGCCCTCGTTGATCGAGTCGGCGGCGATGTGCGAGTGGCAGTCGATGATGCCCGGCGAGACGAAACGGCCGGTGGCGTCGATGACCTCGGCGCCGGACGGGACGGTCACGTTCCGGCCCACCTCGGCGATTCGTCCGCCACGGATGAGGACGGTGCCGTCGGCGATGACCCCGTTGGTGACCGTCAGGATCGTGGCGTGGGTGATGGCGATGACGGGCTCGCCGGCCGGAGGCAGTCCGGGCGGCCAGCCCCGCCGGCGACGCCAGGGCCAGGATGAGCAGGAAAGCGGCCTCGAGGGGCCTCGACAGGCGACGGAACATGAATCGGCGGCTCCTGGACCGGCACGGGACGCCCCGGAATCCGAGGCCAGCGCGCCGGACGTTTATGGGGTTGACCGGTGGGGCGGGCCAACGGGCCAAAGTGTATAATCACGACCCGCTCTCCCCCAACGTTTGGAGGACCTAATCATGCGCAAGGTGCTCGCAACCCTTTCCGCCGTCGCCATGGTCGCCGCGCTCGGAGTGTCCCTCCGTGCCGAGCCCAAGACGGTCAAGGGCGAAGTCATCGACGTGATGTGTCACACGAAGAAGGCCGAAAACGTCGGCGCCAGTCACGCTGACTGCGCGCTGAGCTGTGCCAAGCGCGGCGCGGCAATGGGCATCATGACCTCGGACGGCGTGTACACGATCACCGGTGACTACACGAACGACAAGAACGCCAAGCTCCTCGACTTCGTCGCGAAGAACGTCGAGGCTACCGGCGAAGTCACCGAGAAGGACGGCGTGAAGACGATCAACGTCACGTCGCTGAAAGCCGGCTCGTAGCCGCCGCTCAGGTCAGGTTGGGCCCGCTTTCGCGGCTCACGCCGCTTCGGCGGATCCAACCTGTCCAACCCGCCTCCGCTCCGCACTTCAGCACGCAGCACTCAGCACCGCAGCACCGCAGCACTGACAGTTCTGCGTCCCATCCTGTCTCGCAGCGCCTGTACAGATCGCTCTCGTGCAACTTCTCGAGCTGCTGCTCGCGTTTGCGGCCGGCGGGTTTCTAACCTGGCTCGTCGTCCGGCAGCAGGAAGGTCGCAAGGTCGCTGAGGCGACGGCGGCCGCGGCGGCACGCGCGGCCGCGGCCGAAGCGCGCCTCGAAGCGGCCAACGACAGGCAGACGCTGCTCGATCGCGCCGAGCAGCAGCTCCGCGACGTCTTCAGGTCCACGGCGGCCGAAGCGCTGCAGGCGAACACGGAATCCGTGGTCACCCTCGCGACCTCAACGCTCGAGAAGTTCCACGAGCGCGCGACGGGGGACCTCAAGCAGCGCGAGCAGTCGATCTCGGAGATGGTCCGCCCGATCGCGGAGACGCTGAAGGCCGTCGACGCCCGGATGATCGACGTCGAGAAGGATCGCGTGTCGACCTCCGCGACGCTGGCCGAGCAGCTGCGCGCGCTCGGCACCGGGCTCTCCACGCTGCAAGGCGAAACCGGCCGCCTGGTGAAGGCGCTGCGCCAGCCGCACGTCCGCGGGCACTGGGGCGAGGTGCAGCTCCGCCAGGTCGTCGAGCTGGCCGGGATGGTCGAGCACACCGACTTCGTCGAGCAGGAAACCTTCACGGTGGACGACGTCCGCATGCGGCCCGATCTCATGGTCCGCCTCCCCGGCAACAAGCGCGTCATCGTGGACGCCAAGACGCCGCTGGCGGCGTACTTCGACGCGATCGAATCGGAGGACGAGGCCGAGCGCGCTGCGCTCGCTCGCCGACCACGCGCGGCAGGTGCGCGATCACCTGACCCGGCTCGGCAGCAAGGCGTACTGGAGCCAGTTCGACGACACGCCCGAGTTCGTGATCATGTTCCTGCCGGGCGAGGCGCTGTTCAGCGCCGCCCTCACGCAGGATCCCGCTGCTGCTCGAGCACGGGATGTCGAACCGCGTCATCCTGGCCAGCCCGACCACGCTCATCGCGCTGCTGAAAGCGGTCTCCTACGGCTGGCGCCAGGAGCGGATCCAGGCCAACGCGCAGGAAATCAGCGAGCTCGGCAGGCAGCTCTACGATCGTCTGCTCGTGCTGGCGACCCACTATGACGACGTGAAGCGCGGGCTCGACAAGGCCGTAGAGGCCTACAATCGATCTGTCGCCTCGCTCGAAACGCGCGTCCTCGTCACGGCGCGACGTTTCCGTGAGCTCGGCGCTGCGCACGGGGACGACATCCCCGAAGTGCAGGTCGTCGAGAAGGCCACGCGCGAGGTGCAGGCGCCGGAGATTCGCGGGCTGTTCGACGAGGAGCTCGACGGCCGCAAGCCGCAGTCATAAGCGCGATGTTACTCATCCTTGTCCACCACGCCGATGCCGTCACCGGCATCGTCGATGCCACGCGTCCGCTGTCGGAGCTCGGACGCCAGCAGGCCGCGTCGGTGTCGTCGCGTGTCGCGACGCACGGCGTCAGGCCGGTCGCGGTGTGGCACAGCGGCAAGCTGCGCGCGCGCGAGACGGCGGAGATCTACTGGCACGCCGTGAATCCCGCGGCGACGTTTGCCGCGCAACGCGGGCTGCAGCCGGATGACGATCCGGAAAACCTGGCGGACGTGCTCGGGGCGGAGACCGACGACCTGATGGTCGTCAGCCACTATCCGTTGCTGCCGGGATTGCTGACGGAGCTGACTGGCGCCGATGCCGCGTTTCCGCAGCACGGCGCCGTGGCTCTCGAGCGAGTGGATGGAAAGTGGGTCGAGCGCTGGCGCGAAGCTACCACATGAAGCCGACGCCCACCGTCGCGCGCCAGAACCCCAGCTTCTCGCCGGTGATCTCGGGGAAGTCTCCCGACGTGTCGAACGACTTGAAGTAGCGGATGTCGCCGCGGAACGTCACGGGCCCGCTGCCGATGAACACCCCGCCGCCGATGTTCCCGCCCCAGTTGTTCTTCGTCTCGTGGATGTCGATGGCATCCTGCACAGCGTCGATGTTGGTGCGAATCAGCCCGGCGCCGAGCGCGATGTACGGCGACGCGCCGTGGTGACGTCCGCCGATCAGGATGTTTCCCATGACCGTCGCGACCTTGCCGTCGTCCACGTGAACTGTGGCGGTGTCGCCGAAGAAGCTGGGCGTGTAGCCGAAGTCCACCTCGACGCCGGCCGTATGGCCGATGAACCCGAGGCTGCCGCCGAACGGCGTGCTGTTCTTCGTGGTGTCGCCGCCGAAGTTGATGCCGACGAATGGCGCGATGAAGCCGTCGGCGCGCGCTATCGAAGGCGTCGCGACCAGGGCACCGAGAACCATCACGCCTGCTGCAAGTCGTCTCATCTGGGGTCTCCTGAGAGGACTGAACCAGCCCGGGTCAGTTCAACCCGCGTGCCAGATTCCGCGCGGCCCGCCCGCGCGGCCCGGCCACTGGTGACGCCGTCGAAATCGGCGCAAACTGAGGCCGAAGGGCCGGCCTCAGCGGTACGCACGAAGAAAATCTTACGCGGTTCTTGCCGCCGAGCTCAGCAGCTCCCAGGCGCGCCGGACATGGCGTTCCTCGGTCTTGATGTTGCCGATCGCAAGCCGCAGCGTGTAGCGGCCGTCAAGCTTCGTGTGCGAGAGGAACACCTCGCCCGACTGGTTCACGCGCTCCAGAATCGCCGCGTTGACGCGCTCCAGCGTCTCCTCGTCGTCGACACCGGCAGGGTGATGGCGGAAGCAGACGACGCTGAACGGCACCGGCGCGAGGCGCTCCCAGCCAGGGGCGTCGTCGATCCACGAGGCGAACGTCCGAGCGAGATGGACGTGCGCCTCGAGCCGGGCGCGGATGCCTCCAGCGCCGAAGTAGCGGAGGACCATCCACAGTTTCAGAGCGCGGAAGCGGCGTCCGAGCTGGATGCCGGTGTCCATCAGGTTCTTCACCGCCGACGGATCCGTCGTGCGCAGATACTCCGCGACAAGCGAGAACGCCTGCCGCAGCACGTCCATCCGGCGGCAGAAGAGCACGCTCAGATCGAACGGCGTGAAGAGCCACTTGTGCGGATTCACGACGATCGAGTCCGCACGCTCCATGCCCGCGAACGACTCGCGCCAGGCAGGCACCATCGCCATCACGCCGGCGTAGGCAGCGTCCACGTGCAGCCAGACGCCTTCGGCCTCGCAGATCTCGGCGATGGCGTTGACAGGATCGACGGCGGTGGATGACGTGGTGCCGACCGTCGCGATGACGGCGAGCGGACGGAACCCAGCGCGACGATCGGCGGCGATCGCCTCGGCGAGGTGGTCGGCGCGCATCGCGTGATAGTGGTCCGCGGGAATTCGATGGATGGCCTGCTGCCCCAATCCGAGCAGCAGCACGGCCTTGTCGATGGACGAGTGCGCATGCTCCGTGCAGTAGACGCGGACGCCGGGGAGGTCCGGCCGCGCGAGCATCCCTCGAGCGCGCACGTCGGGCACGACCACTTCGCGTGCCGCTGCCAGCGCGTGCAGCGTCGAGATCGAGGCGGTGTCGTAGATGACGCCCTCGAACGTCGACGGCAGCTCCATCAGCCGCGCCAGCCATCGCAGCGTGACCTGCTCGAGCTCGGTGGCGGCCGGCGACGTCCGCCACAGCATCGCCTGCACGTTGAGGCCGGCGCTGAGCATCTCCGCGAGGATGCCGGGGCCGCTCGCGCTGATCGCGAAGTACGCGAAGAAACCGGGATGGTTCCAGTGTGTGAGGCCGGGGACGACGTGCTGCTCGAAGTCCGCGAAGATGGCCTCGAACGGCTCGCCGTCTTCCGGCGCCGCCGCCGGCAGCGCGCGCACGAGATCGCCGGGCTTCGATCGCGAGAGGACGGGATGCTGTTCGGGAGCCGCGAGGTAGTCGGCGAGCCAGTCGACGATGCGGTGGCCTTCCTGGCGGAAGGCCTCGGGGTCCATGTCGCCGAGGGGCCGTTGGCTCATCGGCGCGATCTTAGCGCGCTCGCCCTGGCCCCTGACCCCTGGCCCCTGACCTGATCTATTCGCGCTCGACCGTGACCGTCACCGGCGAAAGCACTTTCACGGTCACCGGAGAGCCTGCCGCGATCTGCGCGGCCTTGCGGCCACCGGCCATCACAGCGGCGCTGCCGCCGGCCGCGCCGATGGCGCCGCCGATCGCCGCGCCCTTGCCGCCGCCGAGGATCGCGCCGAGAATCGCGCCGCCGATCGCGCCGCCACCGACTTTCGCGGCGCTTGCGTTGGTCGGCGACTCGCCTTCGCGATAGATCGTCTCGGTCTGCAGCGGCAGCTCCGTCCCGTCCGCGAGGATGATCGTGTGGAAGCGGACGCCAAGCCGGGCCTGCTCCTTCACGCGTCCGCCGCGATCGACGAGACTCACGGCCCCGATCACTTTCGAGCCGGCGGGAATCGCGATCCGGCCATCCGCGCGCACGTCGCGCGTGACGTGCGCGACGACGCGATCTTCGATGCGAGCCGACTCGCTCGAGAGCGACGTGTCGAACTGCAGGCCGACCACCGAGTCGGACGGGACGGTGACCTCGAAGAACTGCGGCGCAGGCGGCTGGTCTTCGACCTGCGGCCGATCCGCGCGGGCGGACGTCGACTCCGGTTCCGGATGCGCCTGCGATTGAAGGCGGCGCGGTCGGCGCCGTGGACGGCTGCTGCGCCTGTGCGGTCCGTGTCTCAGCCACAGGCGGGACCGACGCCGTGGCCGGCGCCTTCACCGGCGTCGCAGGCTTCGCCTGCACGACGGGAACGGACTCCGGGTGCCGGGTCTTCGGCGCGGGAGCCGCGTGCGGGGCAACCGCAGGCGCTTGCGCAGGCACGGCGGGAGCAGGCGCCGACGGGGCCGGCGCCGAGGCCGGTTTCGTCCCCGCGTCCTTGTCGTCCATCACCGCTTCGGTGGCCTCGACCGCTCCGTTCGCCGACGGAGTGGTGGAGGGCGGAGTGACGGCGGCTGGGTTTCGCCGGCTGGGACTGGCTGGCGGGAGGCCAGATACGTCCCCGCGCCCGCGGCCCCGCCCAGGGCGACCAGCGCAATCAACCCGACGGCCACCTTGTTGCTGAGCATTCCTTCAGACTCCTTGCAGACGAGGGAAACAGCAAGGGCCGTGCCTGCCCCTTCGCATGACTTTCTCGGCGGAACGGCGCACCCGGGACAGCCGGCCGCGCCGAAATCAGCCCTGCCGTTGTCCTGTCCTCAGGGCGCTGTACCTGCAGGGTGGCACATTCCGTGGTGACCCGGCGCGTTGCCAAATGTTGCAGCGTGCGCCCAGAATCAAAGAGATATGCGGGCTGGTGTCGTTCGTGGCTGACGTCCTCGTGCTGGGTGCCGGCGTCATCGGATGCGCGGTGGCCGAGGAGCTGACGCGGCGGGGCGCGAAGGTCGAGGTCGTGGATCCGCGCGGGGTTGGCCTTGGCGCCAGCCAGGCGTCGGCCGGCATGCTCTCGCCGTACACCGAGGGCCGCCATGATCCGGTGCTGCAGGAGCTCGGCGCGCGGAGCCTGGCGCGATATGACGCCCTTGTCGCGCGGCTTCGCGCCGACGGCTACAGCGTCCGCTATTCACGCAACGGGTCGATCGAGCTCGCGCTCGACGAGAACGCGGCCGACGCGCTGGCGCAGGAGTCCGCGGCGCTCACGCGCGACGGCATCGCGCACACGCTGAGCGACGGCGAGCAGTCGCGTGAGCGGACGCCCGGGCTCGCGCCGGCGATCGCGACGCTGGAAATTCCCGCGCACGGCGCGGTGAACGTGCCCGAGCTCGTCGAGGCGATGTGGCTGTCGGCCGAGCGCAAAGGCGCGCGACTGACACTGCGTCGCGCGCGCGCGATTGCGCCGGGTCACGGCACTGTCCGCGTCGAGACGACAGACGGGCCCCTCGACGCGCCGCACGTCGTTCTCGCCGCGGGATGCTGGGCGGGGCAGATCGATCTGGCTGGTGTGCCGCCGCTTCCCGTGCGTCCCGTCCGGGGACAGCTCGTGTCGCTCGGTCTCGCAGCCGTGCCGGTCGCGCAGGCGCTGTGGGGGCCTGGCTGTTATCTCGTGCCCTGGGACGACGGCACGCTGCTCGTCGGCGCGACGGTGGAGGAGGCTGGCTTCGAGGAGCAGGCCACTCTCGGCGGCGTGGCGTCGCTGCTCCACGCGGCGCCGCGCCTGCTGCCCGCAGCCGCGCTGGCGACGTTCGCCGGCGTGCGCGTTGGCCTCAGGCCAGGCACGCCAGACAACCGACCCATCATTGGCAGGTCGTCCCAAATCGACGGCCTGGTCTATGCAACCGGGCACTACCGCAACGGCGCGCTGCTTGCGCCCATCACCGCCGAGCTCGTCGCCGACCTCGTCGAAGGCCGCGCGCTCGACTCGGCACTGGCGCCGTACGCGCCATCGCGCTTCGGGGAGTACCTGACATGGCACTGCTGACGTCGCAGGAAATCGAGCGGGAGATGAAGTCGCTGCAAGGCTGGACGCACGAGGGCGACCTGATCCGCAAGCAGTTCACGTTCGCGGGGTTCCCGCAGGCGGTGGCGTTTGTGACGCGCCTCGTGCCGGACGCAGAGGCGGCGGATCATCACCCGGACATCACGATCAACTACCGGCGGGTCACGCTGTCGTACAGCACGCACGACGAAGGCGGCCTGACGTTGAAGGATTTCGACGGCGCGAAGATGGCCGAACGGAAAGTTGCGGGTTGACGGTTGCGGATTGCGGACGTTGAGCGCAGGCCTGTCAGGCCTGCTGACGATCTACTTCGGCGCGATCGGGAAGATGCGCTCCAGATCGTCGGCCGGACGCGGGATGACGTGCACGCCGACGAGCTCGCCGACGCGACGCGCGGCGGAGGCGCCGGCATCGGTCGCGGCCTTCACCGAGCCGACATCGCCGCGCACCAGCACGGTGACGAGGCCGGCGTCCACCTTGTCCCAGGCGACGATGACGACGTTGGCGGCCTTGACCATGGCGTCGGCGGCCTCGATCATGGAGACGAGCCCGCGCGTCTCGATCATCCCGAGCGCTTCGCCGACTTCCAGCTTCGCCGTTTCGGCCTTCACCGCGTCGTTTTTGGACATGTCCGGACCGGGCTGATTCTATACCAACCGTTTCTTCTCGACCTTGCCCATTGCGTTTCGCGGGAGCGCCTCCAGAAACCGCACGTCCCGAGGCACTTTGAACGAGGCCAGCCGCGCGGCGCAGTAGTCGACGAGTCCCGCCGCGTCGACCGGCGGCTCCGTTCTCGTCGACGACGAACGCGACCGGCACCTCGCCCTTCAGGCGGTCGGCCATGCCGGCGACTGCGACCTCGGCGACGGCGGGATGGTCGGCGAGCACCTCCTCGATCTCGCGCGGGTAGATGTTGAAGCCGCCCGAGATGATCAGGTCGCTCTTCCGGCCGCAGAGCGTGTAGTAGCCGTCCGCGGATCGTTCGGCGATGTCGCCCGTCGCGAACCACCCGTCGCGAAACGCGGCGGCGGTGGCGTCAGGCCGATTCCAGTAGCCGGCGAAGAGCGTCGGTGATTTCACCAGCAGCTCTCCCGCCACGCCATCCGGCGCGGCGTCGTCCGTCTCGGTCGCGATGCGCGCGGTGACGCCGGCAAACGGCTTGCCGACCGTGCCCGCGCGACGCTCGCCGTCGTACGGGTTGCCGAGCGTCATCAGCGTCTCGGTCATGCCGTAGCGTTCGAGAATCCGCTGGCCGAAGCGCGCGTCGAACTCTTCGAGGACCTGCGCCGCCAGCGGCGCGGACCCGGACACGCAGAGGCGCAGCGCGCCGCCGATCGCTCGCGCCGTCGGACTCGTCGATCTCCAGCATCCGCACGTACATCGTCGGGACGCCGAAGAAGAGCGTCGGCCTGAAGTCGAGGAACGTCGCCGCGGCGGAGCGATGATCGAACCGTTCGAGCAGGCGCGTGCGGCAGCCCGAGAGCAGCCACGAGTGGACGCCGTTGCCGAGGCCGTGGACGTGGAAGAGCGGCAAGGCGAGCAGGAAGCCGATCGGCCGCCGTGATGCGCCAGGCGTCGACGAGATTGCGGGCGTTGGCGGCCAGCGCGCCGTGCGTGATGACGGCGCCCTTCGCGGCGCCGGTCGTCCCGGAGGTGTAGATGATGGCTGCCGGCGTGGCGGCATCGAGCGTCATGCCGAGCGCGAGCGTGGCCGGACGCGACGCGGCGTCGGACGGCGAGGTCATCCACTTGCCAGACGATGGCCCGACTGAAGTCGGGCCCTACGTACGACTCAGCGCCGACTCGCCCGACGACGAGCGCCTTCGGCGAGGCATCGCGGAGAATGTGACCGGCCTCGCGCTCGCGGTAGAGCACGTTGATGGGCACGAGGACGACGCCGAGGCGCGTCGCGGCGAGGAAGAGGTCGATGTACTCGAGGCGGTTCGGAATCTGAAGCGCGAGCCGATCGCCCTTCGCGAGGCCGCGCGCCGCGAGCGCGGCGGCCATGCGGTTCGCGCGCGCGTCGAGATCGGCGAACGTATATTCCTGGCAGGCCCACTCGAGCGCGACGGCGTGCGCGCGATCGCGGAACGTCGGCGCGAAGAGCTCGGGCAAGGACACGCCGCGAGTGTAGCGCAGGCCTTCAGGCAGACCTGTCGACCTGATCGACCCGCGAGACCCGTCGACCCGCGACCTGATCGACCCGATCGACCCGGTCCTTACGCCATGAACCCCCGCGCGTTCTTCCGGTCCAGCGTGTAACCCGGGAAGATCGGTCCCGCATCGATCACACCGAGATGCGCTCGTCACGATCTCCGCGAAGACGTCGCGGAAGTCCGTCGTCACCGCGAGGTCGCGTCCGTCGTAGAGCTGATCCTGGCCGAGCCCCGGCCACTTGCCGTAGACGTGGCCGCCCTTCACGCCCGCGCCCATCACGAGCATCGCGTTGCCGTGGCCGTGGTCCGTGCCGCGGTTGCCGTTCTCGGACGACGGCGCGGCCGAACTCCGACATCGTGACGATGACGGTGTCGCTCATGCGCTCGCCGAGATCCGTCACGAGCGCCGCGAGCGATCGGCCGAAGTCGTCGAGCCGCGTCGCCAGCAGTCCCTGCGTGCTGCCCTCGTTGACGTGATGATCCCAGTTGCCGGTCTCGGCGAACGCGATTTCGAGGCCGACGTCCGATTTCGCGAGCTGCGCGATCTGCTTCAGCGCCTGGCCGAACGCGCTCGGCGGGATAGCTCGGCGCCGTTGGCGGGCTGGTAGCGCGTCGGGTCGGCCTGCTTCATCAGCTTCACCGCGTCGAAGGCTTCATGCGCCGTGCCCTTCAGCACGGTATCGGCCGCCGCGGAGTACTGCTCTTCGAATGACGCGCCGAGCATCTGGCCGCCCGCGCCGTCGTGGATGCCGAACTGTCCGATCTGCCCGATCGCCAGCGCAGGAGCGGAGCCCTGCAGCGATCGCGGCAGCGCCGGAGCGAGCGCCACCGCGCGAAACGGCGACGCGTCTCCGGCGCGCTCCGCCTTCAACGTCCGGTTCAGCCACCCATCGTCTGTGCTCTTCACGCCGGGCGTGCCCGATTCCATGTAGTCCTGCGCGTCGAAGTGCGAGCGCGTGCTGTCGGGCGAGCCGCACGCGTGGATCGACGGCGAGAGTGCCGTTCTTGTAGAGCGGCACGAGCGGCGCCAGCCGCGGGTGGAATGCGAAGAAGCCGTCGAGATCGAGCGCGCCCTCGACGCCGTCGCCGGGACGCGGAATCGCGATCGTCGGCCGCCGGCGGTAGTAGTCGCGCTCGCCGTAGGGCACGACGACGTTCAGGCCGTCCACCGCGCCGCGCTGGAAGATCGCGATGAGGAGCTTCTTGCGCGTGGGGCTCGCCGCCGCGGTGCGCGCCAGGAACGTCGGCGCGAAGCCGAGGCTGACGAGGGCGAGACCGCCGTTGCGAAGGAAGACGCGTCGGGAAATCATCGAGTGCCTCGATTCAAGCAGGCCTGAAGGCCTGCGCTACAGGCACGCCTCTACCGCCGCTGAAACTCGGGCGAGCCCAGAGCCAACGCGACGACCTGGGCCGCGCTCGTCGCCTTGTGAATCGTCGCCCGCGTCCCGTCCGACACATCGTCGCTCAAGAACACGGCGACTGCGGTGTCGGCGTCCGTCTGGTTGCGATCCGGCAGCGGATCGCCCAGGACGACGCCGCGATACGTGTTGGCCGCCAGCGCGAGGGCGAAGTTCATGCGGCCGATGAGCGCGCCGCTGTTGACCCACGCCTCCGCGGTGTCCTTATACCCCGTCGGCGGCTGGCAGAAGTAGAGCGGCATGCCGAGCTGCTGCAGCGTGCGCTCGAGCGGGAAGGGCTGCTGCACGTCGGCCTCGGTCGCGCGCAGCGCGCTGACGACGAACTCGAACGGCGTCTTCACCTTCGCGCGGTACGCCTCGGGCGCGAAGAACTCCGGCGACGTGAGGATGGTGCGCATCACCTCGCGGAGGTCGCCGTCGGTGCGGCGGAACGTCTCGGCCGCGCGCTCGACGAGCGCACGCCGGCGGCTGGTCGGCGACGAACCGGCGCACGAGCGCCGTCGCGATGAACTTCGCCGTCGAGGGATGCGACGCCAGGATGTCGAGCACCTGCTCGCCGTCTTCGATGCCGCCTCCGGCCTTGATGCGATGGCCGAGCACGACCTTCTCGCCGCGGTCGTGCATGCGCGGGTTGAACACGAACTGGCCGGCGTCGGGACGCCTCGGGCCGGCGATCGTCCAGCCCGTCAGCGCGCGCGCGACGTTGACGACATCCTGCTGCGTGTAGCCGCCGTCGACGCCGAGCGTGTGCAGCTCCATCAGCTCGCGGGCGTAGTTCTCGTTGATGCCGGTCGGGATGTTCTTGCGGACCTTGTCGATCTGGTCGGGCGTCGCCTTCGTGCCCTTGTGGCCGCCGGCCCCGCGCATACCTCGAGCTTCTACATATTCGAGCCGGCTCTCGGCGAACTTCGCGAACGACGGGTCCGCGCTGCGCGCGTTGTCGAGATAGAAGAGCATCGCGGGGCTCTTCGCGGTCGCCTCGAGCAGCTCGCGGAAATGACTCAGCACGTGCGGGCGGATCGCCTCGCGCTCGTACTCGGTGAGATAGATCCGCGTCTGTCCCTTGCCGGCGAAGACGTTGAAGTGGTTGAACCAGAAATCGGTCAGGACTTCTTCGAGCTGCCGGTCGCTGTAGACGGCCCGGACGATCTTCTGCGCGGTGAGCTCGGCGATGACCGAGCGCATCCCTTGCATTCCGGGCCCTCGCTTCGCTCGGGCGCTGGGCCGCCTCGCCGGGCTCGGCGGCAGGGGCCGGCTCGCTGCGCTCGCCGGCGGGGCCCTCGCTTCGCTCGGGCGGGGCCGGGCTTCGCCCGGCAGGGGCCGTCTCGCTCGACGCTTCGCCGGCGGACTTCTTCGCCTCTCGCCGCGCTTCGACCATCGGCAGGAAGTAGTCCTGCGCGATCTCGCGGGAGGTGAGCGTCAGCGTGGTGTAGCCGGCAAGCCGCGCCTGGACGGCGCCGTCCGGAATCCGATCAGGCCGCAGTTGCGACTCGATCCACGCGCTCAGCCCCATCTGCCTGACGCGCGCGACGTCACCGGGCCGCGGCCCGAACGCCGCGCGGTTCAGGACGTGGACGATGGTCTTGTCGTCGGGATGCGCCGGCACGGCCGACGACCGCTCCGCGCGCAGGCCGGAGGGAGCCGTGAGCGCGAGCAGGCCGAGGGCGGCGGCGCCGAGACGTTCAAGAGCAACTCTGCGCAATTTCACTTCGCACCTTGGCCTCTGAGCCATTCGTAGGCCAACTTCAGCGGCCATGAGGCGCGACTGAAGTCGCGCCCTACTACTGCACTTCTTAGACCGTCCCGTCCTCCATTTCGTTGAGTCCCTATACAATGGCCCGGCCTCAGCCCATGCGACCAGCCCTCATCCTTGCTCTCGCGCTCGCTGCCACCTCAACCGCATCCACACGGACCGCAGACGCCGCCGACAGGCATCCTGATCAAGGGCGGCACGCGTCATCGATGGCACCGGCGCCCCGCGCCGATCCGCCGACGTGCGGATATCCGGCGACACGATCGTCGAGGTCGGCGCCAACCTGACGGCGAAGCCAGGCGACGCGGTCATCGACGCGGCCGGCCGCGTGGTCACGCCCGGCTTCATCGACATGCACAGCCACGCGGATCGCGGTCTCGAAGATCACCCGGACGCCGCGAGCCAGATCCAGCAGGGCATCACGCTGTCGCTCGTCGGCCAGGATGGCGGCGGCGACTTGCCGATCTCCGACTTCTTCGAGCGCTACTCGCGCGTTCACCCGGCCATCAACGTCATGACCAGCGTCGGCCACGGCGCGGTCCGCGGCGTTGTCCTGGGCGGCGACTTCAAGCGTGCCGCGACGCCGGCCGAGATCGAGACGATGAAGGCGCTCGTCGACCGCGCGATGAAGGACGGCGCGGTCGGGCTCTCGAGCGGACTCGAATACGACCCCGGCTTCTACAGCACGGTCGACGAGCTGGCGGCGCTCGCCGCGGTGATCAAGCCCTACGGCGGCTTCTACTCGAGCCACGTCCGCGACGAGGAGAACGACGTGCTCGCCGCATGGTCCGAGGCGATCGAGATCGGCCGCCGCGCGGGCGTGCCCGTCGAGATCTCCCACATGAAGCTCGCGTCCAAGCCGGTGTGGGGCCAGGCAGGCAAGGCGCTCGCGCTCGTCGACGCCGCGCGCAAGGCGGGGCAGGACGTGACCGGCGACTGGTATCCCTACCAGTACTGGCAGTCGTCGATGTACGTCCTGATTCCGGATCGCAATTTCGAGAACACCGCCGAGTGGCAGAAGGGCCTCGACGAGATCGGCGGCGCGCAGAACGTTCTGATCACGAACTACCGTCCCGATCCGTCGTGGGACGGCCACACCGTCGCCGAGCTCGCGGCGCGGGCAGCATCTCGACCCGGCGGCGCTCATCGTGCAGATGGTGAAAACGGCCGGGCCCGACATCGGCATCATCGGCACCGCGATGACCGAAGAGGACATGGCGGCCATCTTCGCGAGCCCGACGACGCTGATCTGTTCAGACGGGGGATTGTCGGGCCGCCATCCCCGCGGGTATGGCGCGTTTCCGCGCGTCCTCGCGCGCTACGTGCGCGAGAAGAAAGTGGTGCCTCTCGAGGAAGCCATCGCGAAGATGACCGGACGCTCCGCGAAACGTCTCGGCCTCACCGATCGCGGTGTCGTCGCGGTCGGCCGCAAGGCCGATCTCGTCGTCTTCGATCCCGAGACGATCGCCGACCGCGGGACACCTGCGGAGCCGGCGCAGTCTCCCGTCGGCATCGACGTCGTCGTCGTGAACGGCGAGGTCGTGCTCGACCACGGCGTCGAGACGCCGGCGCGTCCCGGTCGCGCGCTGAAGCGCGGCGGCCTGGCGAACTGACCGGGCCTTTCGATCGGCCACGCGGATGCGTCTCGTTCCCGCCACCGGCGATCAGCTGCAGCACATCCTCGACGAGACGTTTCCGCTCTGGGGCGAGGGCCTCAGCCGGCGCGGCTACGAGCAGTGGAACCACGCGCAGCAGCAGACGCTCTGGGGCCAGCGCCACCTCACGCGCCTGGCGCTCGTCGACGGCGACACCGTCGTCGCGACGGCGAAGCGGTATGACCTGACGATGACCGTGAACGGCCGCGCGACGCGCACGCTGGGCATCGGCGCGGTGTTCACTCCGAAGAAGCTGCGCGGCCGCGGGCACGCGACCGCCATCGTCCACGCGATGGAGGACGCCGCGCGCGCCGACGGCGTCGAGGCCGCGCTGCTCTTCTCGGAGATCGGCTCCGCCTTCTACGAGAAGCTCGGGTTCACGACCGTCCCGGTGCAGACCGTCGACATCGACGTCGCGCGAGGCAAGGGCGCGCCGGCGATGCTCGTGCGGAGCGGCGAGGATCGCGACGCCGAGCACGTCGCGGCGCTGCACGCCGCGCGCGCCACGGACTACACGGTGGCGCTGCTGCCAGACGCGGCGCAAATCATCTACTCGGTGGCCAAGAAGCGGCTGTTCGTCGGCCTTCATCCGAGCCGGCGCCGCCGCATCGAGTACTTCGTCGCGGAGGAAGGCCACCAGGCGGTCGCCTACCTGCTGCTGTATGTCTCGACCGAGTCGCCCGGCGCTCAGGAGATCTGGAGTGTCGAGGCCTGCGGAGACCGCGATCCGACCGGCGCGCGCGTCGGCGCGATGCTGCAGGTGCTGATCGCGCGCAACCCCGCTGCGCCGCCGTCGATCATCCGCGGCTGGTGGCCGGCCCCGCTGCGTCCACCGCAGCTGACATTCACCGTCCGCCCTCATGCGGGCGAGGTGATGATGCTGAAGCCTCTGACCTCGCGCGTCACGCTCGGTCCGCTCACCGCGCCAGATGTCTCACTACTTCCATGGCGACGCGTTCTGACGGGTTGGGTTCCGGGTTGCCGGTTGCGGGTTCCGGATTCGGGCAGGTTCCAGTCTGCAGGTTCCGGATGCCGATCGATGCGTTGCGGATTGCCGGATTGCGGGCTGGCGAAGCCAGTCGCGCCGTAGCCCGAAGGGCGTAGGCGGATGACGGGCACGGAGCTGAGAATTCCGCTGCGCGACGGGCTCACGCTCGGCGCGGACGTCTACGGATCCCGTGACGCGCGGGCGCCGGTGCTGCTCATTCGCACGCCCTATGGCAAGCAGGGCTATCGCGACGAGTCGCTGGTCGCGCGCGCACTCGAGCGCGGCTACGTCGTCGTCGTCGCGGACGTGCGCGGACGATACACGTCGCAAGGCGAGTTCGACGCGTACCGCCACGAAGGCCTCGACGGCTACGACGCGATCGAGTGGCTTGCGACGCAGCCGTGGTCAACAGGACGGATCGCCACGGCCGGCCTCTCGTATCCGGGCGCGGTGCAATGGCTGGCGGCGGTCGAGTCGCCGCCGCACCTGGCGTGCGCGTTCCCGGCGATGTGCTTCTCGTCCGGACGACAGTTCTTCTATTTCGGCGGCGCGTTCGACATGTCGTGGCTGCCGTGGACGTTCGAGAACATCGCGCCGGACGATCGTCGCCGCCGGGGCGTCGCCGGCGGGCCGCAGACGCCACGCGAGGCGCGTCAGTGGTGGAAGCTCCACGGACGCGACGCGCTGACGCGCGTGCCGCTCCGGGATCAGCCGGCGCTGCAGGGCGTCACGCCGTTCTACTTCGACTGGCTGGACCATCCAGACGACGGCCCGTACTGGGCTTCGCGGACATGGAATCCCGGTACGAGCGCGTTCGCGCGCCGATCTTCAACTTCAGCGGCTGGCACGACGAAGGCTACGGGCCGATCGGCGCGACGCACAACTTTGCCGGTCTGGCCGCGCGGGCCGCGACGCCGGAGGCGCGCGCGACAAGGCTCGTCATCGGTCCGTGGATTCACGGCGAGCCGGGTACCGGGAAAGTCGGCGACCGCGACTTCGGCGCGGCGGCGGCGATCGACTACGACGCGCTCGTGCTCGACTGGTGCGACTGGCACGCACGCGGGATCGATCGCGGCATCGGGCAGTCCTCGCCGGTGCGTCTCTTCGTGATGGGCGAGAACCGCTGGCGCGACCAGCGCACCTGGCCGGTGCCGTCGACGCCACGCGCGTATCACCTGCGCGCCGGCGGCCGCCTCACGGTGGACCCGCCGGGCGACGGCGAAGCGCCGGACGCCTACACGTTCGATCCGAATTCGCCCGTCGAGGACCCGCACTACGACGCCGGCGCTCGGCCCGCACGATCAGCGACAGATCGCGAGCGCGTGCCGACGTGCTGATGTTCACGTCGGCGCCGCTGGACGACGACCTCGAGGTGATCGGGCCGATCGAGTTCCGCCTGTGGATCGCGTCCAGCGCGCCGGACACGGACTTTCTCTGCCGGCTCCTCGACGTCGAGCCGGACGGCACCGCGTGGAATCTGATGAGCCCCACGCTCGAGGTGCTGCGGGCGAAGTACCGGAACGGCGAGTCGGAGCCGGCGTTCCTCACGCCAGGCCAGCCGGTCGAGCTGACGTTCCGGCTCGGGCTCACCGCGAACCGGTTTCTCCGGGGCCATCGGATCGGCGTCCAGGTGACGAGCAGCTTCTTCCCGCACCTCGATCGCAACCCGAACACCGGCCGTCCGTCGGCGATCGAGTCGCGCCTGGTCCCGGCGCGGCAGACGGTGTTTCACGACGCCTCCCGGCCGTCACGGGTGATTTTGCCGGTTGTCTGACGATTTCTGTGACCGGGTTGTCTGACCGTGCCTGGTGCTTGGTGCTGAGTGCCTCGTGCGGTGCCTGGTGCCTCGTGCCTCGTCCGGCACCAGGCACGGGCATGCACACCATATAATCCCGCTGGCCTGAGCGATGCCGCTGCCTCCCGGCTCGAAGCTCGGTGACTATGCCATCCGCCGGCCGCTCGGCGCGGGCGGGATGGGCGAGGTCTACCTCGCCCAGGACACGAAGCTCGGCCGCAGCGTTGCCATCAAGGTGTTGTCCGGCGAGATGGCGTCGGACCCTGCCCGGATTCGCCGGTTCGAGCAGGAAGCGCGGGCCGCCTCCGCCCTCAGTCATCCCAACGTCTGTGTGGTGTACGCGCTCGGCGAGACCGCCGACGGCCATCCGTTCATCGCGATGGAGTACATCGAGGGGCAGACGCTCCGCCACTTGCTGCAGACGCAGCCGCCAACCCTGAAGGACGCGCTCGAGATCGCGGTTCAGATCGCCACCGGCGCCGGCGCCGCGCACGCGATCGGGATCGTCCATCGCGATCTCAAACCCGAGAACGTGATCGTCCGGCAGGACGGCCTGGTGAAAGTGCTCGACTTCGGTCTCGCCAAGCTGGCGCCGGGCGGATTGCCGAACGACCAGGCCACGCGGACGCTGGTGCAGACGGACGCCGGTGTGGTGATGGGCACGTACACCTACATGGCCCCGGAGCAGGCGCGGGGCCAGGACGTCGATGCGCGCGCCGACACGTGGGCGCTCGGCGTGATGCTCTATGAGCTGGTGAGCGGACGCGTGCCCTTCACGGGTCACACGCCAAGCGATGTGATGGTCGCGATTCTGGATCGCGAACCGGCGCCGCTCGACAAGCTGAATCCATCCATCCCCCACGAACTCCAGCGCATCGTCGCGAAGGCGCTGCGCAAGGATCGCGCGCAGCGGTATCAGACGATCGCCGACCTGCGGCTGGATCTCGAAGCGCTCCGAAGCGAGCTGCAAGCCTCGTCGCAGGATCTCGCGCCGGCCACGGCGCCCGTCCCGTCATCGAGTCCGCAGCCAGCCCCGCGCGAATCGAGCGCGGAGTACATCCTGACTGGGACTGGCACGACACAAGCGCGCCGCTGCGACGGCTCTGCTGGTCGTGATCGCGGCACTGGTCGCTGGGGTGCTGTGTGGCGGACGCGCCGTGGCACTCCGTCGACGGTGCGCCCTCGCCACCGGCCCGCGTTGCACAGGAACCTGACGCGCCTCACGTTCGGCCGCGGCCTGCAAACCGATCCCACGCTGTCTCCGGATGGACGGTTCCTCGCCTACGCCTCCGATCGCTCCGGGAACTTCGACATCTGGGTGCAACCCGTGACCAACGGCGATCCCGTGCAGGTCACGAAGGATCCAGAAGCCCGATACGCAACCGGCCTGGTCACCGGACGGCAGCACGATTGTCTTTCGCTCAGAGGCATGCTGGCGGAGGGCTCTTTCTCGTGCCGGCGCTCGGAGGCCCGCGCCGACAGCTCACCTCCTTCGGTGAGCGCCCGACGTGGTCGCGCAACGGAACCGAAGTGCTTTTTCAGGTGGGACTCAGTCGTCAACCTCGTCGAGGGGGCGACTCACTTCTACGCCGTGCCCGCGGGAGGAGGATACGCCCGAGGAACTGGCCGCTCCGGTACTGGCGCACGGCACGTGGAAATGGATTGCAGAACATCCTGACGGGCGGCTTTCGGCTGCAGGAACCCATGACACTCGCGGCATGGGCTTCTACACCTTCTCTCGGTCCGGTGAGCACCTGGTCGCGTCGGACGTCTCGGGTGCGCCAACGTTTTTGTACCCGAACAATCTCGACCGCTTCCGCTTCCTCTGGAACCGCACCGGTACTCGGCTGTATGTGGAGGCCACCGCCGGGGGCGTCATCAACCTGTGGCGCGTGGAGGTGGATCCAACCACGCTGGCGTGGGGTTCGGCCGAACGGCTCACGACCGGCGGCGGCAACGACGTCAACACTGTGTTGTCGCAAGACGAGACCCGGATCGCTTACGTGCAACAGGCGTCGTCGTTTCGCTTGTGGTCATTTCCGTTCGATGCCGCCGACGGGCGACTCACGGGTGAGGGAACTGCCTTCTCTGAAGAGGGAGCGTGGACCGCCCACGTCGATCTTTCGCGCGACGGCAATGCTGCCGTGTACAGCGTGTTTCGTCCCGGCAGTGCGCGCGCCGAAATCTGGGTGCACCATTTCGACACCAATCAGCAGCAGCTGGTGGTCCCGGACGGAATGGTCCCAAAGTGGGTGCCAGGCGGAAGCAGCATCCTGTACAACAAATGGCGCGACAACAAGTCGCGCAACGAGTTCCAATCCGCGTTGATGCTCCGCGAGCCCAACGGCACGGAACGCCAGCTGAGTCCATGGTGGAAGGGGTTTGGCGAGCTCACGCCTGCTACGGGCGGTTTCGGGGACGGGCACACGATGCTCGTCAGTGCATACGCCATCGACGCCACCGACGCCACACCGCTCTGGCTGTGGAGGCTCGAAGGGTTGAGCGAGAAACCCGAGAGAGTCGTCATCGATCGCCCACGGACCCATATCTGGCAACCGCAACTGTCTCCTGACGGGAGGTGGCTGGCCTTCGTTCCCATGACAGTCGGCGATCTGCCTGCTCCCACAAGTGGCCGTCGCGCGAATGGACAGCGTACCCGATCGCGCAGTGGACGCCACTGCTGATACCCACCTTGTCGAACACCGACAAACCGCGGTGGGGACCCGACGGCCGGACCCTGTACTTTCTGACAAGCCGCGGCGGCTTCTACAATCTCGCGGGCATCCGGTTCGATCCCGATCGGGGCATTGCCGTGGGCCAGCCGTTTGACGTGACGCACTTCACCTCTCCGAGTCTGACAGTCAATCCGGTCATGGCTCGGGCCGAAATCGCCATCTCGGCCCATCGCGCCGTGCTGCCGATGATGTCGTCCACGGGCAGCATCTGGATGCTCGACAACGTCGACAAATAGTCAGTGCTGGGTGCTGCGGTGCTGCAGTGCTGCCGTGCTGCGCAGTGCTCCCGGGGTCGTGCAGTGCTCCGACTGACCTAGGGCTCACGGGTAGTGAGCGAAGCGATATGATCCAGCCTCATATCGCGAGGCTCCGAATGCCAGACTACGAAAAGCTCGGGCTCTTCTACCTTGGGCGCGCGATCGACACGGCGTCGAAGACCACCAAGCCGGGATACCTGCTGTACGACTCGAAGGATCTCGTCACGCACGCCGTCTGCGTCGGCATGACCGGCAGCGGCAAGACGGGCCTCTGCCTCGACTTGCTCGAAGAGGCCGCGATCGACGGCATTCCCGTCGATCGTCATCGATCCCAAGGGCGATCTCGCCAATCTGCTGCTCACGTTTCCCGAATCTGCGCCGCGACCGATTTCCGCCCGTGGATCAACGAGGACGAAGCGCGCGCGGAACGGCAAGTCGCCGGACGACTGCGCCGCCGAGCAGGCCGACGCTGTGGAAGAAGGGCCTCGCGGAGTGGGGTCAGGACGGCGAGCGCATCGCGCGGCTGCAGGACGCGGCCGACTTCGCGATCTACACGCCGGGCAGCAGACGCGGGCCTTCCGCTGTCGATGCTGCAAGTCGTTCGCCGCGCCGCCGGCCGAGCTCCTCGACGACGGCGAAGCTGATGCGCGAGCGCGTCGCGACGACCGCGACGAGCCTGCTCGGGCTGCTGGGCATCGACGCCGATCCGATCAAGAGCCGCGAGCACATCCTGCTCTCGACGATCCTCGACGCCGCGTGGCGGCAGGGACAAGACCTCGATCTCGGCGCGCTGATCCAGCAGATCCAGACGCCGCCGGTGCAGACGCGTCGGCGTGATCGATCTCGAGAGCGTTCTTCCCCGGCGAAGGAGCGCTTCGAGCTCGCGATGGCGCTCAACAATCTGCTCGCCTCGCCCGGGTTCGGCGCCTGGATGGAAGGCGAGCCGCTCGACATCCAGCGCCTGCTCTACACCGCCGGCAGGCAAGCCGCGCGTCGCGATCTTCTCGATCGCGCACCTCAGCGACGCCGAGCGGATGTTCTTCGTCTCGCTGCTGCTGAACCAGATGCTCGGCTGGATGCGCGCAGCAGTCGGGCACGACGAGCCTGCGGGCGATCCTCTACATGGACGAAATCTTCGGCTACTTCCCGCCGGTGGCGAATCCGCCGTCGAAAGCGCCGATGCTCACGCTGCTCAAGCAGGCGCGCGCGTTCGGCGTCGGCGTCGTGCTGGCGACGCAGAACCCGGTCGATCTCGATTACAAGGGGCTGGCGAACGCCGGCACCTGGTTCATCGGCCGGCTGCAGACCGAGCGCGACAAGGCGCGCGTGCTCGACGGCCTCGAAGGCGCGGCGACGCCACCGGCGGAACGTTCGACCGCGCGCGATGAGCGCGCTCATCGGCGGCTCGCAACGCGTGTTCCTGCTGCACAACGTCCACGAGACCCCCGGCTCTTCCAACCGCGCTATCGACACGGCGTCGAAGACCACCAAGCCGGGATACCTGCTGTACGACTCGACGGATCTCGTCACGCACGCCGTCTGCGTCGGCATGACCGGCAGCGGCAAGACGGGCGTCTGCATCGACTTGCTCGAGGAGGCCGCGATCGATCGCATTCCGTCGATCGTGATCGATCCGAAGGGCGACCTCGGCGACCTGCTCCTGACGTTCCCGAACCTCGCCGCGTCCGACTTCCGCCCGTGGATAGACGAAGACGAGGCGCGGCGGAACGGCAAGTCGCCGGACGACTGGGCCGCCGCGCAGGCGGACCTCTGGAAGACCGGCCTGGCGAAGTGGGACCAGGACGGAGGCCGCATCGCGCGCCTGAAGGACGCGGCCGAGTTCGCCATCTACACGCCGGGATCCGACGCGGGCCTGCAGCTGTCGATCGTGAAGTCGTTCGCCGCGCCGCCGGCCGACCTCCTCGGCGACGCCGACCTGATGCGCGAACGGGTCGCGACGACCGCGACGAGCCTGCTGGGACTGCTGGGCATCGACGCCGACCCGATCAAGAGCCGCGAGCACATCCTGCTCTCGACAATCATGGACTCCACGTGGCGGCAGGGACGTGACCTCGACATCGCCGCGCTGATTCAGCTGATTCAGACACCGCCCGTGCAGAAGGTCGGCGTCATGGATCTCGAGACGTTCTTCCCGTCGGCCAAGCGGTTCGAGCTCGCGATGTCGCTCAACAACCTGCTGGCCGCGCCGGGGTTCGGCGCGTGGATGGAGGGCGAGCCGCTCGACATCCAGCGCCTGCTCTACACCGCGGCCGGAAAGCCGCGCGTCGCGGTGATGTCCATCGCGCACCTCGGCGACGCCGAGCGGATGTTCTTCGTCGCGCTGCTGCTGAACCAGATCCTCGGCTGGATGCGCCAGCAGGCAGGCACGACGAGCCTGCGCGCGATCGTCTACATGGACGAGATCGCCGGCTACCTGCCGCCGGTGGCGAACCCGGCGTCGAAAGCGCCGATGCTCACGCTGCTGAAGCAGGCGCGCGCGTTCGGCGTCGGCATGGTGCTGGCGACGCAGAACCCCATGGACCTCGACTACAAGGCGCTGTCGAACGCCGGGACGTGGATCATCGGACGCCTGCAGACGGATCGCGATCAGGCGCGCGTCCTCGACGGCCTCGAAGGCGCGGCGACCGCCAGCGGCGGAACGTTCGACCGCAATGCGATGAGCGCGCTCATCGGCGGGCTCGGCAAGCGCCAGTTCCTGTTGCACAACGTCCACGAGGATCACCCGGAGGTCTTCGAGAGCCGCTGGGCGATGTCGTATCTGCGCGGGCCGCTGACGAGGGTGCAGATAAAGCAGGTCATGGCGGGAGCGTGCGACGGGTCAAGCGGGTCAAGCGGGTCAGCAGGTCAGCGGTCAGGCGGGTCAAGCGGGTCGGCAGGTCAAGCAGGTCGAGCGGGTCAAGCAGGTCGCGGCGCGGCGCGCAGCGCGGCGTGGGTCGTGCCGCCGGGCGTCGATCAGTACTTCGCGCCAGGGAAGGCGGGCGCGTCGTACTCGCCGATGGTGCTCGGCGTCGCGGACGTCCGGTTCACGGACCCGAAGAGCGGCGTGGACGTGACGCGCAAGGCGACAGCGGTCACCGCGATCACGAGCGATCCGATCCCGGTCGATTGGGACAACGCGGTCGACGCCGGCTTCGACGTCGGCCAGCTCTCGAAGGATCAACCGCCGCAGGCCACGTTCGCCGATCTGCCGGCGGCCGCCAGCAAGGCGAAGAACTACGACGACTGGTCGAAGACGTTCGTCACGTGGGTCTCGACCTCGCAGCAGGTGACGATCTACAAGAGCGCCGCGTCGGGGCTGGCGTCGAACGGCCAGGAGAGCGAGGGCGACTTCCGCGCGCGGCTGCAGCACGCGTCACGCGAGAAGCGCGATCAGAAGATCGCGGATCTGCGCCAGCAGTACGCGCCGAAGGTGGCGTCGCTGGAGGATCGGCTGCGCCGCGCGCAGCAGGCGGTCGAGAAGGAGAAGTCGCAGGCGACCGGGCAGTGGATTCAGGCGGGCATCTCGATCGCCGGCTCGGTCCTCGGCATGCTGACGTCGCGGAAGACCGTCAGCGTCACGAACCTCGGCCGCGTCACGACCGCGGCGCGCGGGATGGGACGCGGCATGCAGCAATACGAGGACGTCGGCCGCGCGAAGGACACCGTCGAAGGCGTGCAGCAGCAGATCGACGCGACGAACGCGGAACTGCAGTCGAAAGTCGACGCCATCGACACGAACTACGATCCGCAGACGGAAAAGCTCGACACCGTGGCGGTGAAGCCGAAGCGCACCGGCATCAACGTGCAGCTGGTGGCGCTCGCGTGGGTCCCCCGGCCGTAACCGTTCGTGGTGCGACGGGCTCACCACGAACGTAAAACGCCACGGCGACTAGAAGTTCGGCACGACCGTGAGCGCCAGCGTCCTCTGATCGCCTTCGGCCAGCTCGAAGCTCGTCGCGGATCCGCGGAACCGCTCGAGCGTCTCGGGGTTCGACTGCTCGCCGTCCTCGAGATACGGCACCGCGATGGCGAGATAGTGTCCCGGCGGCAGGTTCTTCACCTGGAACGCGCCCTGCTGATCGGGTCGCCCCATCGCGATGTAGCGCGTCATGTAGCCCCACTTCGCCGGGTCGTCCGCGAACACCACTGCCGTGTAGTCCGTGACGGGCTGGCCCTTGGCGTCCACGACGGCGCCGGACACGCTCTGCGTCCTGGCCGTGAGCACCATCTGCACGCCAGTGACCGTCTCTCCAGGCTTGAACGAGATGCCGGCGTCGGTGACGTCCTGCCCGTTCAGGAAAACGCTCTTGAGGACGTACCCCGGAGGCATGCGGCCCGGCCTGAGCAGCGCGGGACCAGCCATCGCGCGCACCTCGAATGTCCAGTCGTCGTTGAGCGCGTCTCGCGCCTGACCGCCGAAGCGGAACATCGGCGACGCGTCGGGGTTCTTCGCCATCACCATCACGCTCATGGAGCCCGGTGTCACCGATCCGGACGCCGGCGGCGTGTCGAATGAGACGGAGCCCTTGATGAGCGACCCCTTCGTCCCGATCAGCGAGACGCCGCTCAGGTCTTCACCGCTGACGACGATCTTCGCCTCGGCGGTTTCGGCGTCGGCGTCGGGCCCCATCTCGCGCGCGGAGATCGAGTACTCGCCCGGCGAGACGTTGTGGATCGTGAAGTGTCCGTTCTCGCCGACGCGTCCGCCCCCGCCGCCGAACGACATCATGAACGAGCCTTCGCCGTTCTCGGACACCTCCATCAGCATCACGAAGGCGCCCGTCATCGGCCGGCCCTGTGAGTCGACCGCGGTGCCGCTGATCGACGCGGTCCGCACCGGCAGGAGCGCAAACGTCACGCCGCTCACCTCGGCGCCAAGCCCCACGGTGACGCGCTCGGCCTGCTGCGAGCTTCCCGTGCCGGGGTAGTACGTCGGCGCGTATCCACTGCGGTTGGACGGGTCGGTGTCGCCGAACATGCCCGTTCGCAGCGTGGAGCTCAGGTAGTAGTCGCCTGGAGGCAACCCATAGATCCTGAAATTCCCGCCGTCGTCGGTCTGCGAGAAGCGGCCAGCCGGCACCAGCCGGCGCTGCCCGTTGAAGTAGCGATAGCGCATCGCGGCGACCGTCGCCTCGGCGACGGGATCGCCGAACTCGTCGTTGATGCGGCCTGCGATGACGCTGCCCTTCGGCAGGTTGAAGTTGACGTTCTCCAGTACCTGGTTGTCGGCGAGCTCGAGGGGCCGCCCCTGCTCGAACGGCCGGCGCTGTCCGTAGTCGAGCGCGACGTAGCCGCCCTTCGACGCGTTCAGGTTGAAACGGCCGGCGGGCAGATCGCGGATCTCCCACTTGCCCTGCTCGTCGGTCACCGCCATCTTGCCCTCGCGCATGTCGATGCCCGAGAGCCGGACGACCGCATGGCGCAGCGGGCCGCCGGTGTCGCCGCCGACGACGCGCCCGCGAAGGACGCCGGTGCCGGTGGGCTGCGGCATCGAGTCGCGCGGGCCGGTGCGTCCGCCGCGCGGGAACTGGCCGCCCTGTCCGCCGGGCTGTCCGCCCTGGCCGCGGAACCCGCCAGCGGCGCCGCCGCCCGGCGGCCGGGCGCCCTGTGCGAGCGCCACGACGGCGGTCGCAAACGTCAGCGCGATGCACAGCGATGTTCGGCGAGCTTTCATGAACGTCCTCGTTGCCCGGTGAGACGTGTGGGGCAGGGCTTCAGCCCTGCAACCCGATGAGACTGTGGGGCAGGGCTTCAGCCCTGCAACTTCAACCCTGCAATAGGACGCCGTGTGTGTTGCTCCGGCCGTCCGCCGTCCTCAGATCAGCGAACTCCGCACCGAATGCAGGGCTGAAGCCCTGCCCGCAACCCGCAATCATTCTGTGAGCGCCTTCGACGCGCGATCCAGCGCCGCCGAGATCTTCGTCACCGCCGCGGCGACGCCGGCGCTGTCGCCCGGCCTCGATCGCCTCGCCAAGCGCCGGCAGCAGATCCGGCGCGTAGGTGAACTTCGGCGCGTAGATCTGGTGTCGATACCACGGGCGGCCGGGAATCCCGTCCGGATCGAGCAGCCCGCGCTCGGCGCGCATCAGTCGCTGGTTGATCGCCTGCGAGCTGCGATGGCTCGCCGCTGGCCAGCGCCGCCGATTGCGCGGCCGCGGCGGCGTTGGAGGCCTGCGCGAAGCGGCTCATGGCCGCACGCAATGGCTCGAACACGGCGCCTGCGTCCGGCGTCGCGGCCTTCTTCGTCCACGCGGCTTCAAGTTCCTTCTCGAAGTCGGCGACGGCGCTCGCGTAGGGACGGTAGTCGAGCGGCAGCGCGTCCGCGTTCGCCAGCCGCAATGCCATCACGCCCCACAGCTTCGTCATCGCCTCGTGGTACTTGAAGCCGGGATCGCCAATCCGCGACACCCACAGGTGGTCGTCGTACTGCGAGTGATAGACCCCGTAGGCGCCGTCGAACGCCATGTCCACGATCGGCACGCCGATGAAGTTGAGAAAGACGGTGTAGTCGGATCCGCTGCCGAGACGATTGCTCACCAGCGCGCTGCCCGCCGCGTTCGGCAAGCCGCTGGTCTGGCGGTTGTCGTCCTTCTGCTTCGCCTGGGCGACGCTGAGGCCCGTCTTCGGATCCGGGATCGACGCCGCGACTTCCGCGATCAGCTGATTGAGCGACGGCACCGCCGACGCCGTGAACGTCGGGCCCGACGTCGAGCTGTCGACGTTGAGATAGGCGATTGCGTGGTCGCGAAGCTCCGCCTCGTTCTGCTCGCCCCACTCGGTGGACGAGGTCAGGGTGAACTCCTCGGCGTCCCAGCTCGCGAAGACGATCGTCCGCTTCGGACGCACGCCGGCCCGGGCCAGGGCGCCGAGCGATCGCGCGAGGTCCATCATGGACGCCGTGCCGCTCGACGGGTCGACGCCGCCATAAATCCACGCGTCCCGATGATTGCCGAGAATCACTTCGTCGTCCGGGGCGCTCGTGCCGCGGAGGCGCCCGATCACGGTCTGGATCGGCCGGACCTTGTCGTCGAGCACGACCTTCATCCGCAGTGTGGCCCCGGGCCCGACGTGATACGCCAGCGGCAATCCGCCCTGCCATTCCTTCGGCGCCTCGGGTCCGCTCATCGTCTCGAGGATCGTGCGCGCGTCGCGCGCCGAGAGCGGCGCGCTCATGATTTTCGGCAGCGAGACCGCCTCGTCGCGCGGGATCCGCTTCGCGCCTGGCACCGACGCCCAGCCGGGCGTCAGCGGATCGCCCGGCACCATGAAGTCGTACGGAATGCCGCCCGACTGGATGTGGCTGTCGTTGCCCCACGGGCCGTCCGGATAGACCGGGCCCTTCTTCGCGCCGTCCTCGGCCGGGTCGGAGTAGATCAGAAGACCCGCGACGCCGCGCTTCTGCGCGGTGAGCGCCTTGAAGCCGCGATAGCTGTAGGGATACGAGTAGCGGACGAGGACGATCTTTCCGCGCACGTCGATCCCGTGCGCCTCGAGCCAGTCGTAGTTCTCGGGATTGCCGCTCGCGGCGTAGACGACCGGCGCCGTGATCTCCCCGGATGTCGAGTACGCGTTGTAGTGAATGACGGGCGTTGCCGTGTCGGGGTCGCCGGGAATCGGGTCCTCGGTGAAGCGCGCCTTCCACGGTCGAGGCTCGCGTCATCTCGAGCGTCATCTCGACGGGCCACGGCAGCAGGACGTCGTGCTCGACGATCTCGACCTCGTCCAGCCCGTATTCCTTCCAGCGATCGCGCATCCACTCGGCGAGCTGACGGTTGCGATCGGACCCAGCCAGGTGGGGCTGCTCGGTGAGGAACCGGTGGTACTCGCGCGCGCGATCGGCCGAAGGCAGCGCGAGGAAGCGCGTCTCGAGCGTGCGCTCGGCGTCGGCCGACGCCGGCCTGAAACCGAAGATGCCCGCCGGCGCCTGCGCGCCAAGCGCCGTCCCTGTCGCGATCACAATGGCCGTCACCCACCGCTTCGTCATGGCGTGGAATGTATATCAACAGTAGGCAGTAGGCAGTAGGCAGTAGGCAGAAGGCAGAGGCAGTAGGCAGTAGCGGGCCGAACTTCCAGCTTCGGCGCATCGTCGGCGCCCGGCGAAGCAAGGTAAGATTCCCGATTGACCGTGACTCGTTTATTCCCAGTCCTCCTCATCGTTTCCGTGGCGCGGCGCCGCCGGCTGCGGGCGAGGCGACACCGCCGACGCCCAGTCTCGCGAAGGCGCGCCCAAGCGCGTCGCCACGGCCGTCGTCGTGAAAGACAGCGTCCGCCGCGCCGTGGACGTCGTCGGCACGCTGACCGCGGTGGACCAGGTCACCATTTCCTCCGAAGCGGACGGCACGGTGCGCCAGATCCTCGCGGACCTCGGCGATCGAGTGAAGGCCGGCCAGGTGCTGATCGAGCTCGATCGCGAGAAGCAGCAATACACCTACGAACAGCAGCAGGCCGCGCTGGCCCGCGCGCTCGCGCAGTACGGCGCGGCCGACGCGGATCATCTGCCGCCGATCGAACAGACGCCCGACGTCCAGAAGGCGAAGGCCGACCTCGTGCAGGCGCAGCAGCAGATGACACGCGCCACCGAGCTGTTCTCGCACACGCTGATCTCGCAGCAGCAGTACGACGACGCGAAGACGGCCGTGCAGTCGAAGCAGGCCAGCTACGATTCGGCGCTGCAGAATGCCCGGAACCTTGGCGCCAGTATCCAGGCGTCGCAGGCCACCGCGAAGCTGGCCGGGCGGCAGGTGCGCGACACCAGCATCCGCGCGCCGTTCGACGGCTTCGTCGAGAAGCGCCTGGTCAACCTCGGCGAGCTCGTGAAGACGCAGATGCCGGTCATGGCCATCGTGCGGCTCGATCCGCTCAAGGTCACCGCGGAACTGCCCGAGCGCATGGCGCCGTGGATCACCAGCGGCCGACCGGTGGTGCTGCACGTGGACGCCTACCGCGACCGCACGTTCACGGGCTCCGTCACGCGCATCAGTCCTGTGGTGAACACCGCGACGCGTGCGTTTCCGTTCGAGGCCGTCGTCCCGAACGCCGACGCGGCGCTGAAGCCGGGTACGTTCGCGCGGGTGCACGTCGAGAGCGGCAAAGTGGACGACATCCTGACGCTGCCGTACGCGGCGCTCCAGTATCGCTACGGCGTGAACCGCGTGTTCGTCGTGCAGGGCGATCGCCTGGCGGCGCGTGAGCTGCAGGTGGGCGAGCGGCTCGGCGACCGGATCGAGATTGCCAGCGGCGTGAAGGAAGGCGAGCCGGTCGCGATCACCGACGTCGACACGCTCTCCGACGGCACGCACGTCGCCGTCGCGAAATAGGGAAGCTCCCAGTGCTCTCGGAATTCTGCGTCCGCCGGCCCGTCTCCGCGACGATGCTCGTGATGTCGCTGGTCGTGCTGGGCCTGTTCTCGTTCCGCGACCTCGGCGTCGACCTCTTTCCGAAAGCGGACCCGGCGACCGTCAGCGTGCAGCTGCGCCTGCCCGGCGCCAGCCCCGACGAAATCTCCACCGCCGTCGTCGAGCCGATGGAAGAGTCCATCAGCGGCGTCTCCGGCATCGACGAGATTCAGGCGCGCATCTCCGAAGGCACGGCCTGGATCACCGTCCGGTTCGTCCTCGAGCGCGACCTCAACGACGCGGCCAATGACGTCCGCGAGAAGGTGGCCAGCGCGATTGAGAGCGCCCCGCCGGAACTGCTGCCGCCGGTCATCACCAAGGTCGACCCCGACGCGGACCCGGTGATGTCGCTCATCGTCTCGTCCGACTCGATGAGCCTTCGCACGCTGACCGAGCTCACCGACAAGCAGATCGCGCGCGTCATCCAGACGGTCAACGGCGTCGGCGAGGTCAGCCTCGGCGGCGGCCGCGCCCGCGAGATCCACGTCGTCGTCGACATCGAGAAACTCGGGTCGTACGGCCTCTCGCTCGCCCAGGTCCGCGACGCCATCGTCGCGGAGAACGTCGAGATTCCTGGCGGCACGGTGGAGCAGGGGAAGGGACAGCTGCTGCTCAGGACCCTCGGCCGGGTGGACGCGGTCCAGGACTTCAACGCGCTGGTCGTGGCGACCAGGGGCGGCACGCCGATACGGATCTCCGACATCGGCTACGCGGAAGACACGTCGGAACGGCCGACGAGCGCCGTGTGGCTCGGCAACACGCCGGCCGTGATGATCGACGTCCGCCGCGCGATGGGCGAGAACACCGTCGCGGTCATCGAAGGCGTCCGCGCCAGGCTCGAGAAGATCAAGCAGTCGCTCCCGACCGCCGTCACCATCACGACCATCAAGGACGACTCGCGGTTCATCTACGCCTCCATCGAGTCGCTCGAGGAGCACCTGCTCTACGGGTCGCTGTTCGCGACGATCGTCGTGATGCTGTTCATCCGCAACCTGCGCGCGGTGATCATCTCGTCGCTGGCGATCCCGGCGTCGATCATCTCGTCGTTCACGCTGATGCGCGTCATGGGCTTCACGCTCAACAACATGACGCTGCTCGCCATCACGCTCTCGGTCGGCATCGTCATCGACGACGCGATCGTCGTGCTCGAGAACATCTTCAGGTACATCGAGGAGAAGAACTGCTCTCCGGTCGAGGCGGCCATCGAGGGCACGCGGGAAGTCGCGCTGGCGGTCATGGCGACGACGCTTGTCGCTCGTCGTGATCTTCCTGCCGATCGCGTTCATGAACGGGTACGCGAAGCGCTACATCAACCCGTTCGGCTGGACGATGGCGTTCGCCATCATGGTGTCGATGCTCGTCAGCTTCACGCTGACGCCGATGCTCAGCTCGCGCTTCCTGAAGCTCTCCGACGGCGCGGCGGATCTGAAGACGAAGGAAGGCGGGTTCTTCCACTGGCTCGACATCTGGTACACGCGCCAGGTGAACTGGGCGCTGGACCACTCGAACGTCATCATCGCCATCTCGATCGCGGTGGCGCTGGCGGTGGTGCCGCTGAACTACATGGTGGGCCGCGAGTTCGTGCCGACGGAAGACATGGGCGAGTGGACGATCCACCTGGATGCGCCCGAAGGGACGTCGCTCCAGGGGACGACAGAGGTCGCGTTCAAGCTGCTGAAGGACATCAGCGGCATCGAGGGCGTCGCGCAGATCGAGCCGTCGATTGGCGTCTCGGGCCCGGGCTCGCAGACACACATCCACTTCCTGTGTCAGGCGCTGCCGCTTGGCGAGCGCAAGAACACGCAGGCGCGACATCATCGCGGAGATGCGGCGACGGCTGTCGTCGTATCCCAGCTACCGGCCGTCGATCACCGCGAGGAACGCGCTGGGCAGCGGCGAAGGGACCGGCGGATTCGCGATCGCGGCGAACATCCTCGGGCCGGACCTCGGGCAGATCGCCGACTACTCGAAGCGGGCGCTCGCCGAGGCGCAGAAGCTGAAGAGCCTCGCGGACGTGAAGATCACGCTGAACGTCTCGAATCCCGAAGTGCACGTCGCCGTGGATCGCAAGCGCGCGGCCGACCTCGGCGTGCGGATGGCGACCATCGGCAACACGCTCCGGCTCGCCGTCGCGGGCGACGACGAGATTTCGTTCTTCAAGGAAGGCTCCGAGCAGTATCCCGTGAAGATGCGCGTGCTCGAAAGCCAGCGCGGCGACATCGCGGAGATTGGCCGGCTGACGGTGCCATCGGCGACCGGCACCGTGCGCATCGACAACATCGCGACCATCGAGCGCGGGCTGGGCCCGACGACGCTGCAGCGGTCGGATCGGCAGTTCGCGGTGAGCCTGATTGCCGACGTCGCGCCCGGGCACGCGCTGGACGAGGCGTCCAACGACGTGCGCAACATCCTCGGCGGGCTCAAGATGCCGCCGACGATGTTGTACAAGCTGCAGGGGCAGTCGAAGATCCTGGACGAGACGACGACGAACCTGGTGATGGCGATCGGGCTCGCGATGATCTTCGTCTACATGGTGCTGGCGGCGCAGTTCGAGAGCTTCCTGCAGCCGGTCGTCATCATGCTGGTGATGCCGATCTCCGTGCCGTTCGCGCTCTTCACGCTCTGGGCGACGGGCCGCACGCTGAACCTGTGGAGCGCGCTCGGCATGCTGCTCCTGCTCGGCATCGTGAAGAAGAATTCGATCCTGCAGGTGGACTACGCGAACGTGCTCCGGACGCGCGGCCTGCCGCTGCGCGACGCGATCGTCGAGTCGTGCCGCACGCGGTTGCGGCCGATCCTGATGACGACCACCGCGATCGTCGCGGGGCTGATCCCGACGTCGCTCGGCATCGGGGTGGGCGGCACGGGCCGGGCGGCGATTGCCGTCACGATCATCGGCGGCCAGTCGCTGTGTCTCTTTCTCACGCTGCTGCTGGTGCCCGTCGCGTACGTGAAGTTCGACGCGCTGGAGCAGGCACTGGTCAGCAACGCCGCGAAGTCGTGGCTCGGCCGGTTCGCCTCAGCCGCAAAGAGCCGCTTGCGTCCGGCGCCCGGGAAACCCTGAAGAAGGTCGATGGGTCTGTGGGTCTGTAGGTCGTAGGTCCATGGGTGCATGGGTAGTTCTCGTCGCGTTGCTCGCGGCCAGGACCCTTCCGCGACTCTCGAGCAGCGGGCGACCGCGGTCCTGCAGGGCGAGCATCCTTTCGCCGAACGTGCCGCACTCGCGGACGAGATCGGCGCGGCACTGTCCGACGGCTCCGATCGGGAATCTCGCGGCCGGCTGACGCTGCTGTACGTCCGCACGATGCGCGCCGCGCTTGGCGCCATTCCGATGGACGCGCGAGCGCGTGAACCCTACCAGGCGTTTCTGCAGCGGCATCAGGGCGAGTCGGCCTACAGCGAGCCTGCCGGCCAGTGGATGTTGACGCCCGACGCCATCTGGACGCTGCACGAGGCCAATCGCGCGTCGGCGTCCGCTGAGGCGATCGCGTGGGAAGCCGTCGACAACGGGATGCCGGGCGAGTGCGAAGGGCTACCCGCCGTGCGAGCTGGCGACGCTCGACGCCCTCGACGGCGAATATCTGCGCCGCCATCCAGACGGCGCGCACGTCGTCGAGGTGCTCAAGCGAATCGGCGATTCGAGCACCGAGCTCGAACGCCTGCTGTCGGCGCCGAACGGCCACTGAGCTGTTCAATCCGGTGAGCGACTGCGGCGACCTGACGCCAAAGGCGAAGGCGCTGGACACGGCCCTGCGCGCGGCGAAAGCGGATGCGTCAGGCGCGCTCGCGGCGCTTGCCCAACTGCGTGCGCGATGCCGATGAAATAGGAAATAGGAAATAGCAAATAGGAAGACAAGACAGAGCCCGAGTTCGAAGGACTCTGATTCGTTCTTCCTATTCCCTATTCCCTATTCCCTATTTCCTATTCCCTGGGCGGATACGTCGCCAGATAGAGGTACCGCCGCGGCGATCTCTTCGTCCTTCAGGTAGTAGAAGACCGGCATGCGTCCCCTGTGGAAGAGCCCGGGGTCGCCCATCTGCACGCTGTCGCCGGCGCGCGCCTTGTGGACGAAGTCGGCCACCGACTTGGTCTGCAGCAGCGATTCAAGCGGCGGAATCGCGCCCTGCAGCATCGCGGTGCCAGACGGCCGGCGCCCCACGGCGTCGTGGCAGATGTGACATGTGCCCTTCACCGTCAGCTCGCCGAGACGCGCCCAGCTCACCGTGCGCACCACGGGATGCTGCGGGTCCGGCGTCTTCGCCAACGCCATCAGGTACGTGAAGAGGACGCGGATGTCGTCCTTCTGCAGGTAGTCACGCGGCGGCATGCGTGTGCCGCCCTTGTGCAGACGCGTGACGATGGCCATCCGCGCGCGTGCCGACGCGTCCACGCTGTCGGCGGACGCCGTGGCATCGTGCTCGGCCTGGAGGCGCTGCTGCACGAGCGCGCGAGACGATCCCTGCACGGGGCCGAGGACGAGACTTGATCTCGGGCGGTGTGCCCCTGCCGGACTCTCCGTGACAGGCCTGGCAGTTCAAGCGATACAAGTCAGCGCCGGTAAGGTCGATCGTGCGCCGCACGCCCAGCGATTCGGCGCGTGACTCCTTCGGCTGATCAGGCGGCGGGCCGTAACGGCCCGATCCCTGGCCAAGAAAGGTTCGGTTGATGGGCACTCCGAGGTGCGTCAGCCAGCTGGGCCCGGCTACCGGGGTGACGCTCGGAGTCTTCGCCGACGTTGGGGAACGGTGGCAGCTTCTGTGCGGTTCCAGGGAGGGCCAGCGTGCAGAGCGCCGCCGCGCCACGAGACCCGTCAGCGTTGAAGTACGGAGCCTTGGCATGGGTGGCCCTCCGTTGTGATTCAAGGGGCAAGCCGCGTGCCACGGAGGATTCACCCGGCCCGTGCGATCGGAGAACATGGCCCGCGAGAGGCCGGGGGATTGTTCGCCGCGTCGGGGGAAAATTCGTAGAGCGCCGCGTCAGGCGCGCTTGCTCAGATCGCGCAGGACGACACGCGAGGCGTTCGCGCCGGGCCGTCCCGTGACGCCTCCGCCGGGATGTGTCCCCGCGCCGCACAGATACAGTCCGCGAATGGGCGTCGCGTGCTGCGCCCAGCCCAGCACCGGCCGCATCGCATACAGCTGATCGAGCGCGTGCTCGCCGTGGAAGATGTGGCCGCCGGTCAGACCGTACGTCCGTTCCAGATCGAGCGGCGTCAGCACCTCGCGCGCGAGGATCGTCTTCGACAGGCCTGGCGCGTACTGGTCGAGCGTCCGCACGACGAGGTCGCCGACCGCGTCGCGCTCGCGATCCCAGTCGCGTCCGCGAAGCGTGTACGGCATCCACTGCGCGTAGACGGACATCACGTGCTGGCCGGCAGGCGCCAGCGCCGAATCCGTCAACGACGGGATCACCGCTTCGAGCCACGGCGCCGACGACCACTCGCCGTACTTCGAGTGATCGAACGCGCGCTCGAGGTACTCGGGCGTCGGGCCGATGTGGATGCGCCCGCTCAGCAGCGTGTCCGCCGGCACCGACCGTCCGGTCGTGCCGTGAAACGCCGGCAGCGCCGACAGGGCGAGGTTGACCTTCGCGAGCATCCCGCGGGCGCGGATCCGGTGAATCTTCTCGCGGAAGGACGGCAGCAGCCGGATTGGATCGACGAGCCCGAGCAGCGTGTGCTTTGGATCTGCGCTCGAGACGACTGCCCGCGCGTCGATCGTCTCGCCGCTGTCGAGCACCACGCCGGTGACGCCCTCGTCTGAGGTGGCGATGCCTGCGACGCGCGCATTCAAGCGGATGTCGGCGCCCGCGCTCCGCGCCTTCACGGCGAGCGCGGCCGCCAGCGATCCCGGGCCGCCCACGGCGAACGTCGGCGCGCCGACGGGACTGCCTTCGAGCGCCGCCTGCAGGAGCCACGTCGCCGAGGTGCCCGCGGATCGCGGCCCGGCCGTCGTGCCGAACACACCGCGCGCGCAGACGACCGCGCGAGCGACGGGCGTCTCGATCCACTCGCTGACGAGATCGCCGATGGGCATCGGGCCCCAGCGAAGGAAGCGATACAGCCCCTGCCGGCCCATCTTGCGCAGCGTCCGGCCGGTCTTGAGCAGCTCGACGAGCTCGCCGGCGCTCGGCGAGTCGAGCGACGGGGGCATCTGCCGCATGCAGGCCGCCGATCGCGCTGGCCGCCATTCTGGTGGCCGCCGCGAACTCGGGCCAGTTCGCCGCGTCCGCCGGCGACCAGGACGCCAGCTCGTGCGCCGTTGCCGCTTCGTCGCGCCACGCCACGAACGCGCGGCCGTCGTCGGTCGGCGCGAACACGCTCACCGGCGGCTGCAGGAGATGCAGCCCCTGAGCCGCCAGCCCCAGATCCGAGGCGACCTGCGGATCGATCGACAGCGAGTGCGTCAGCGACGGGACGCGGAAGCCGGGCGCGATCTCGCGCGTGATGGCGCAGCCGCCGATCTCGTCGCGCGATTCGAGCACGACGACCTTGCGACCCGACCGCGCGAGATAGGCCGCGGCGACCAGGCCGTTGTGGCCTCCGCCGATGACGGCGACGTCGTAGCGCGCCGCCATCAGGCCTTCCCGCCCTTCAGCACCGCCAGCGCCGCGTTGCGGCCAGGGGCGCCCATGATGCCGCCCCCGGGATGCGTCGCCGACCCGCACATCACGAGGCCGTCGATCGGCGTCTTGTAGTTCGCCCAGCCCGCCACCGGACGGAGGAAGAACAGCTGCTCGAGCGACAGCTCGCCCTGGAAGATGTTGCCTTCGCTCAGGCCCCACTCACGCTCGAGGTCGAGCGGCGTCACGACCTGACGATGCCGGACGATCGACTTGAAGTTCGGCGCGTACTCCGCGATCGTGTTCACGACCGTGTCGCCGAACGCCTCGCGCTGGTCATCCCAGTTGCTCTCGGCGAGATGGTACGGCGCGTACTGGACGAAGCACGACATCACGTGCTTGCCTGGCGGCGCGATCGACGGATCCGTCAACGACGGAATGACGATGTCGATGTACGGCTTCCTCGAGAACCGTCCGTACTTCGCGTCGTCGTACGCGCGCTCCATGTAGTCGATGCCGGGGGAGATCGAGATGGCCCCGCGAAGGTGGTGGCCCTCGCCGGGCAGGCAGCTGAAGTTCGGGAGCCCGTCGAGCGCGAAGTTGACCTTGCCGGACGAACCGCGGAACTTGTAGCGCTTCACGCCCTCGACGAACTCGTCCGGCAACTGCTGTTCGTCGATCAGGCGCGTGAACGTCAGGCGAGGGTCGAGGCTCGACGCCACGAGATCGGCGTCGAACTCGTCCCCGTTGTCGAGCACGACGCCGCGCGCGCGGTTCTCGCTGACCTTGATCTTCGCGACCGCCACGTTGGTGCGGATTTCGACGCCGGCTTCGCGTGCCGCGCCCGCAATCGCCTCGGAGATCGCGCCGGTGCCGCCGCGCGCGAGGCCCCACGAGCGGAACGCGCCGTCGATCTCGCCCATGTAGTGGTGCAGCAGCACGTAGGCCGTGCCCGGCGATCGCACGCCGAGGAAGGTCCCGATGATCCCGCTCGCCGACATCGTCGCCTTCAGCACGTCCGTCTCGAACCACTGGTCCAGGAAATCCACGGCGCTCATGGTCATGAGCTGGACCTGGTTGTAGCGGTCTTCGGGCGCGAGCCCGCGGAACCGCCGCCCGAGAAACGCCAGACGGCCGAGCTCGCGCGGGTTCAGCGACCACGGATCCGGCGGCGTCATGTCGAGAATCGGCTTCACGAACCGCGCCATCTCGACCATCGCCAGCGAGTACTCGTCGTACGCCTCGGCGTCGACGCGCGAGTGACGCGCAATCTCGCGGCGCGTCCGGGCGTGATCGTTCATGCGCCACAGGTAGTCGCCGTTCGGCATCGGCGTGAACGTGCCGTCGAGCGGCAGGATTTCGAGGCCGTGCCTCGGCAGGTCCAGCTCGCGGATGATCTCGGGCCTGAGCAGCGAGACGACGTAGGAGCAGACCGAGAACCTGAAGCCGGGGAAGACTTCCTCGGTGACGGCCGCGCCGCCGAGCACGTGGCGCCGCTCGAGCACGAGGACCTTGCGTCCTGCGCGGGCGAGGTAGGCGGCGTGCACGAGGCCGTTGTGGCCGCCGCCGATGACGATGGCGTCGTAGCGCATGGGCGGACGCGATTCTATAGCGGTACCAGTCCTGGTGCTTGGTGCCGGGTGCCTGGTGCGGTGCCTCGTGCCCAGTGCCGTGTGCAAGTGCCGGTTCAAGGCACGAACACAGGGCCACCGCACCAGGCACGAAGCACCTGGCACCGCACCAGAGCACCAGGCACCAGGCACGGGCGATGTGCTATAGTGTGCCCGTGCCCCTCGGAACCGCCTTCCATCCGCGCACGCTGCCGCTCTGCGAGAGCCTGAACTATCGCGAGTGGGCGGGCTACTACGCGGTGTCCGCGTACGAACCGCATCACGAGCACGAGTACGCGGCGATCCGCAATGGCGCGGCGCTCATCGACGTGTCGCCCCTCTTCAAGTACCGCGTGACGGGCCCTGACGCGACGCGCCTCGTGGACCGAATCGTCACGCGCGACGCCTCGAAGGTGGCGGTCGGCCAGGTGATCTACACGCCGTGGTGCGACGAGCGCGGCCTCGTGATCGACGACGGGACGGTGACGCGGTTGGAGGAGCAGGTCTGGCGCTGGACGGCGGCCGATCCGAACCTGCGCTGGTTCCGGCAGAACGCCGCGGGCCTGCGCGTGAACGTCGAGGAAACCACCGAGGAGGTGGCCGCACTGTCGGTGCAGGGGCCCACGTCCGCACGGCTGATCTCGGCGGCGTCAGGCGTCGATCTCTCGGGGCTGAAGTACTTCCGCGTGACCAGCGGCACCATCGCCGGAATTCCCGTCGACATCTCGCGGACCGGCTACACCGGCGATCTCGGCTACGAGATCTGGATGCCCTGGGACCGCGCGGTGGACGTCTGGGATCGCCTCGTCGAGATCGGCCACGCCTTCGACGCGCGCCCGGCTGGCATGCTCGCGCTCGACGTCGCCCGCATCGAAGCGGGGCTGCTGCTCATCGACGTCGACTTCCACGGCGCGAAGAAGGTGCAGATCGACCTGCAGCGCTACTCGCCATTCGAATTGGGGCTCGGGCGGCTCGTCGCGGAAAAGAAGGGCCCGTTCATCGGGCGCGAGGCGCTGGCCGCCCTGCGCGCGCGCGGCCCGAAGCGGCAGATCGTCGGCCTCGAGATCGACTGGGACGACATCGAAGGGCAGTTCTCGGCGCTCGGACTGCCGCCGCAGGTGCCGACGACCGCCTCACGTGTCGCGGTGCCGGTGTATCGCGGCGGCCGTCAGGTCGGCAAGGCCACCTCGACGACGTGGTCGCCGATGCTGAAGCGGATGATCGCGCTGGCGACGATCGACGCGCCGCATTTCGCCAACGGCACCGCGCTCGAGATCGAGACGACCGTCGAAGCCGTGCGCCAGCGGGCGCGGGCGAAGGTCGTGCCGACGCCCTTCTACAACCCGCCGCAGAAGACGGCTGCGCCTCTCAGTTGATGATTGCGGGTTGCGTGCGGGTTGTCGGATTGCGGGTTGTCGGTTGCGTATGGCGACCGCATTCGATCCGTAATCCGCAATCGACAACCCTACGCCGTCAGTTCCCCCTTCAGCACCGTCACCGCGTAGCCAGCCAGCCGCACGCGATCGCCCTGCAGCGCCACCTGCAGCTCGCCGCCGCGCGCGGACGCCTGCCAGGCGAGGAATCGCGTCTTGCGCAGGACGCCCGACCAGTACGGCGCCAGCGAGCAATGCGCTCCTCCTGTGACCGGATCCTCGTCGATGCCGTACGGCGTCGCGAAGTATCGCGACACGAAGTCGTACGGCGCGCGCGCGGCGCGGGCGGTCGCGATGACGCCGAACGGCAAGTCCTTCAGCAGCCAGAAGCGCGGCGTGAGGCCCCGCACGGTCGCCTCGTCCGCGAACTCCAGCAGCACGTTGCCATGCGCCGTGCCGCCCTCGCCGTCGACGGTGCTCGTCACGACCTTTGGTGTCGCGCCAAGGGCCTCGATCAGGCCCGCTGGCGTCTCGATCTCGACAACCGGGCGCACCGGCAGGGAGATCGCGATGCGATCGCCGTCACGTTCGGCCGTCAGGATGCCGCTGGCGGTCTGAAACGCGATCGTTTTCGTCAGCGCCACGCGGCCCGACTCCCACAGCGCGTGCGCGGAGGCGAGCGTCGCGTGTCCGCAGAGGCCAACCTCCACGGTCGGCGTGAACCAGCGAAGGCCGAACGCGCCGTCGCCGGGCACCACGAAGGCCGTCTCGGCGAGGTTCATCTCGGCGGCGACGCGCTGCATCCACGTGGCGTCGGCTGGCCGGTCGAGCAGGCAGACTGCGGCGGGGTTGCCGCCGAATGGTTGCTTGGAGAAGGCGTCGATTTGGAGCAGTGGCACGGGCATGTTCGACAGAATAGCCTTGATTGAAACCGAGTCAATATCTATATTGTATCCATGACAATGTGGCGTCCACGGCTCTCCGGGCTGAATGGCCCGGTCTATCAACAGGTTGCGGACGCCATTCACCGGGACATCGAGACCGGAACCCTGGGACCAGGTGACCGGCTGCCGCCACAGCGGGACCTGGCGGACGCGCTCGGCCTCACCGTCGGCACCGTCACTCGCGCGTATCAGATCGCCACCAGGCGCGGCTTGATAGCCGGCGAGGTGGGCCGCGGCACGTTCGTTCAGCCCTTGCCGGGCGAGTCGGCGCACGATCTGCTCGACCTCTCGCTGAACGCGCTGCCGCCGCATGCGCACGTCGCGGAGCTCGCGGCGCGCCTCGATCCCCCGATGCCGTCGCGTGCGTCGCTGCTCGACTATCCGCCTCGCGGCGGACGGCTCGATCATCGCGAGACCGGCGCGGCGTGGATCGCTCGCCGCGGCGTCGACGTCGCGGCCTCGCAGGTGCTGGTCACGGTCGGCGCGCAGCACGCGCTGTTTGCCGCCATCGCCTCGGTGGCGTCGGCAGGCGATGCGATTCTGGTCGAGGAGCTCACCTTCAGCGGGGTGTTGTCGGCGGCGCGGATGCTGGGTCTGAGGCCGGTCGCGGTTGCGATCGACAGCGAAGGCCTTCGCCCCGATTCGCTCGAGGCGGCGGCCCGCGCAAGCGGCGCGCGCGCGCTCGTCGTGCAGCCAGCGCTGCACAATCCGACGGGCGTCACGATGTCCGACGAGCGGCGCCGTGCCGTCATCGACACGATCTCGCGGCTCGGCCTCGCGGTCGTCGAGGACGACACGTACGGGTTTCTCGTCCCCGAGGCGCAGCCGATTACGCCGGCCCTCGAAGGCGGGACGTGGACGTACGTCACCGGGCTTTCGAAGAGCGTCGCGGCGGGATACCGCACCGGGTTTCTCGCGACGTCGCCGTCGCTCGTGGACCGCGCGAGCTCGACGCTCTGGGCCACGGCCGTCGCGGCGTCGCCGATTTCGGTCGCCGTCGCCGCGGCGATCGTCGCCGACGGCACGGCGGATCGGATCGTGGAATGGAAGCGCGCAGAGGTGCGCGCGCGCGGCGCGCTGGCGCGTCAGATTCTCCGCGGCGTGCCGGACGCGATTTCGCCCGCGAGCCCGCATCTCTGGCTGCCGCTGCCGCGACCGTGGCGTGCCGCGACGCTGGCGGCCGCAGCGCGCGCGCGCGGCATTCTGATCGGCACGTCCGAAGCGTTCGTCGCGCAGGCCGGCGCCACGCCGCGCGCGATTCGTGTCTGCCTCGTGCCGCCCCGCTCGCGCGAGCGGCTCACGTCGGCGCTCGAGACGCTGCGCGATCTGCTGGCGTCGGAGCCGTCGGCGGAAAGCACCATCTAGGACAGCTGGCAGCTTTCAGCGGTCAGCTGGCAGCGATCGCGATTCAGCCCGCCGATTGCTGTTGCTGCCAGCCGCCAGCTGCCCGCTGCCAGCTGTTGTACGATTCCCCAATGCGACTGGCGCTTGCCGCCGCCCTCCTGCTCACGTGTGCCGACACCGGCTGGGCCAAGGATCCCGTCTACCGTCTCTCGATTGGCGATCCGGCGCGGAAGGACAAGGATGCCGCCGTCACGCTCGATGCCATCACCGACACAGCCACGGGCGAGACGATCGCGCCGGCCGAGCTCGGCGCGCGGCTGGCGAAAGCACGACTCGTCCTCGTCGGCGAGACGCACACGAGCGTCGAGTCGCACCGCGTCGAGCTGCAGGTGATCAAGGCGCTCGCCGACGCGGGCCGCCACGTGACCGTCGCGCTCGAGATGTTCCCGTATCCGAGTCAGCCGGCGCTGGACGCGTGGAACCAGGGCGCGGAATCCGAGGCGGACTTCCTCGCGTCGAGCCACTGGTACGACGCGTGGGGCTATCACTGGGGCTACTACCGCGACATCTTCCTCTTCGCGCGCGATCACCGCTTCCCGTTCGTCGCCGTCAACGCGCCCCGCGACGTCGTCACGGCCGTGCGACAGAAGGGGCTCGCGAGCCTGCCGGCCGACCAGTCGGCGCACTTCCCGCCGAAGATCGACGTGTCGAGCGCCGATCACATGACGTTCTTCAAGGCGTCGTTCGACGAAGGCGATGCCATGCACGGCGGCATGACCGACGCCGCGTGGACATCCATGCTCTCCGCGCAGGCGACCTGGGACGGGACGATGGCGTGGAACGCGGTGAAGGCGCTGGAGCGGCTCGGCGACGACCCGAAGGCCGCGGTGGTCGTGCTCGTCGGCTCCGGACACGTGGCCTACGGGCTCGGCATCGAGCGCCAGGCCCGCACGTACTTCGCCGGTCCGATTGCGTCGGTGATTGCCATGCCGATCGCCGACGACAAAGGCGCGCCGATCCCGTCGGTGCGCGCGTCGTACGCCAACTTCATCTGGGGCGTCGCGCGCGAGGCCGACAGCTACTGGCCGTCGCTTGGCGCGTCGACGCGCGCGGCCGAGAACGGCCGGCGCGCGATCATCGACGTCGAGAAGGACACGCCGGCGGCCGCCGCCGGGCTGCAGGTCGGCGACGTCATCGCCTCGATTGACGGCACGACGATCGACAACCGCGAGACGCTCAACCGCGTGCTCGCCGGGTACCGCTGGGGCGACACGCCGCTCTTCGTCGTCTCGCGCGCGGGCGCCGACGTCCGCGTGACGGTGCCGCTCCGCCGGCGTCCCTGACCGCACATGGCGAGCGACACCACGACCGACGGCCTCGGCGCCTCGCAGTTCGTCGCGTTCACGCGCGACGAGTGGGCGCGCCTGCGCGACCACACGCCGATGCCGCTCACCGAGGCCGAGCTCTTCGCGCTGCGTGGCCTGAACGATCAGGTGACGCTGTCGCAGGTGGAGCAGGTGTATCTCCCGCTCTCGCGGCTGCTCAACCTCTACGTGGCGGCGACGCAGCGATTGCATGCGGCTCGAGACACGTTCCTCGGCACGAGCGCGCGGGTGCCGTACGTGATTGGCGTCGCCGGAAGCGTCGCGGTGGGGAAGAGCACCGCCGCGCGCATCCTCCAGGCGCTGCTGTCACAGTGGCCTGCGCATCCCCGTGTCGACCTCGTCACGACCGACGGGTTTCTGCTGCCCAACGCGGTCCTCGAGTCGCGCGGGCTGATGCAGCGAAAGGGATTTCCCGAGAGCTACGACGTGCGGCGACTGCTGGAATTCGTCATCGCGGTGAAATCCGGCGAGCCCAGCGTCAAGGCGCCCGTCTACTCCCATCTCAACTACGACATCCTCCCTGGCGCCTGGCAGGAAGTGAACCGCCCCGACATCATGATCATCGAGGGGCTGAACGTCCTGCAGACGGGGCCGCCGCGGCAAGGGCGGTCGCTCTTCGTGTCGGACTTCTTCGACTTCTCGATCTACATCGACGCGCCGGAGGCGCTGATCGAGCGGTGGTACATCGATCGGTTCATGACGCTGCGCGAGACGGTGTTCACCGACACGAAGTCGTACTTCCATCGCTATGCCAGCCTCACGGACGCCGAGGCCCGCGAGACCGCGCACCGGATCTGGCGCGAGATCAACTACGTGAACCTGAAGGAGAACGTCGAGCCGACGCGCGAGCGCGCGCATTTCATCCTCGAGAAGAGCGAGGATCACGACATGGCGGGGGTGCGGCTGAGAAAGCTGTAGACGGCAGTGGGGCAGGGCTTCAGCCCCGCCAGGTGCGGGCACCTGAAGGCCTGCGCCACGGACGTCACCGACGCTACCGCGGTACCTGAAGCAGGTCTGTATGTGATCGTTCACCATGCCCGTCGCCTGCATGAACGAGTAGCAGATCGTGGACCCGACGAACGTGAAGCCCCGCTTCTTCAGCGCGCGGCTCATCGCGTCTGATTCCGCGGTGGTTGCCGGCACGTCGCGCTGCGTCTTCCACTGATTCTTCTTCGGCCGCCCGCCCACGAACTGCCAGAGCCACCCAACGGCGTCGCCTGTCTCCTCCTGCAGATCCAGGAACGCGCGGGCGTTGCGGACCGTGCCCTCGATCTTCAGCCGGTTTCGGATGATGCCGGGATTTGCCATCAGCTTCTCGACGCGCGCCGGCGTGTAACGCGCGATCCGCTCGACGTCGAAGCCGTCGAACGCCGCGAGGTAGTTCTCGCGCTTGCGGAGGATCGTGATCCAGCTGAGGCCCGCCTGCGCGCCCTCGAGCGTGATCATCTCGAACAGATGCCGCGCGTCGCGCGACGGCACGCCCCACTCGCGATCGTGATACGCGACGTACAGCGGATCCGATCCCGCCCACCAGCAGCGCACTTTGTCCTTGGCCATCAGCATTTCCGCACGAGGATGGTCCCCGCAATCAGCAGCGCCGCGCCGACGAAACGCCAGAACCCGGCGGGCCGCTGCGTGAAGCCGGCGAGGCCGTAGTGATCCAGCGCCAGCGCGAACACCATCTGCCCGGCGATGGCGGTGCTGATGAGCGTCCCGGCACCCATCCGTCTGGCCAGCGCCGCCGTGACGACGACGAAGAACGCGCCGAGCAGGCCGCCTGTCCACGCCCACCACGGCACGCCGGCCGCCGTCGCGCGGTCGGGCCACTGCCGGTACATGCCGAGCGCCCAGACGCCAAGAGCGAGCGTCCCGACGAGGAACGAGACCGTGGCCGCCAGCACGGGGCTGCCGAGCCCGCGCGCCAGCTGCGCGTTGACGCCAGCCTGCGTCGCCACCAGGCCCCCGGCCACGAACACCACGAAAAAGAGCGGCCAGATCATTGCCATTTCAGGTCCACGAGCTGCGCGCGCGAGTTGAACCGCAGGATCTGTCCTCGCGCCCGCGATCGGCTCGACACGAGCCACGCCACGTACTGCCCGACCTCGTCGGCGGTCAGCCAGTCGGTTTCACCCTCAGGCTTGTTGCGGCTGACGATCGGCGTGCCGAGAATCAGCGTGTTGATGCGGATTGGCTCGTGCCGGTGCTCGGACGCCAGCACCCGCGCAAGCATCAGCTGCGCGTGCGCCGACACCGAGACGAGCCCCGAGTTCGGCACCGGCACGTCCGCCACGGCACCCGCGATCATGACGTAGCTGCTCCCCTCACGCTTGTTGATGGCCGGCACGAACGTCGTCGCCGCCAGGTAGTGCGGCGTCAGGTTCGTGGCGAGGACCCGGTTCCAGTCGTCGAGGTTCGAGAAGATGATCGGCCCCTTCTGCCACCAGCCGCCGAGCGAGGCGACCACGATGTCGAGGCGCCGGCAGACGAACTCCACGCGCTCGCGCGCGGCCGCGGCGCCCTCCGGCGTCGACAGATCCCCGACGATGGGCGCGTACTGGCCGTCCCACTCGGCCGGCAGACGGTCGTGCAGCGCGCTCAGCTTGTCGTTGTCGCGAGAGACGACGGCGACGATCGCGCCGGCTGCCAGCAGCGCGCGCGTGATGCCTTCGCCGACCTCACCCGTGCCGCCGAGGACGACGGCGACTTTCCCCGCGAGAACGGACACGGGGAAAGTATGAAGTGCCGTGCGACAATGAAGCAAATCCCGGGAGGCCGCCCATGAAACTCGTCGTTGCCATCATTCGGCCCGAGCGGCTGGATGCCGTGCTCGAGGAACTGTTCCGGGCCGACGTGCAGGGCCTGACGATCAGCCGCGTGCAGGGGCATGGCGGCGAGCGCGGTCACGTCGAAACCTACCGCGGCACGACGACGAAGATGGAGCTGTCCGAGAAGATGCGTCTCGAAATCGGCGTCTCGAACGACTTCGTCGAGCGGACGGTGCAGGCGATCGTCCGCGCCGCGCGGACCGGCGGCGTCGGCGACGGCAAGATCTTCGTGGTGCCCGTCGAGAAGGTCTACCGGATCCGCACCGGCGAGGAAGACGAGGCCGCGGTCACGCCGGTCCCCTGACCTACAGCTTGATCTGAATCGCGACCTTCACGCCGTTCGCCCTGCTGGCGCCGAAGATCTCCTGCAGCTTGTGCTGTCGGAACGTGAAGATCCGCATCAACTCCGGCGCGACGAGCCAGTCGTGCACGTAGCGCCCGCCCGGGACGTCGTAGTCCACCCCGTCCTCGACCACCGTGCCGCCGGCATCCGCCGTGAAGAGGTGCACGTGCTTCCAGGTACCTGTACGGCCCGCGGCGCTGCTCGTCCCGGAAGCGCACGCCGGGCTCCCACGACGTGATCTCGCTCTGCCACTTGAACGGGACGCCGCGCAGGCGCAGGCGGTAGTCGATTCGCGCGCCCTTCCGCATCTCAACGGCCGGCGTCAGCAGCCGGAAGTTCAGAAAGGGCGGCGTGATCTGCTGCAGGTTGCGCGCGTCGGAGAAGAACGCGAAGACCGTATCGAGGGGAGCGGGAACGGCGACGCGCGTCTCGAGCCTGTACGGCATCGAGGGGCCATTCTACCTAAGGATGAGCTTCAATGAAGAGCGGCGCGTGCATTCGTGTGAAAGGGAACCCTTTCCCGTCGACGCCGCTGACCTGGAGCCGGTACTCCGCCGCCTTCGGCGTGACCTCGCCGACGTAGGTCTGATCGTCCCCGGATCCGCCTTCCTGCGGCGCAAGCGCGACCTCCTGCAACACGTCGCCCTGCGACGACACGAACCGGAACCTCACCTCGCGCGCCGTCCCGTGCAGATCGACTTCGAGCAGACGCGCGGAGCCCGCGGGCAGGGCGCCCTTTACCGGGAACAGCCCCTCGTGCCCCGGCCGCCCGCCCGGCGCGACGAATCGCGCCGTGCCGAGCGTGAGCGCCGTTTTTGCCTGCACGACCAGGAAGAACAAGCCACGCCCGGAGACCGTGACCTTCCACGCCCCGGGTGCCGGCGACGCGACGGTCACGATCCGGCCCGCCTCGAACTGGTGGTAGTCCACGCCGGGATCGTTCGCGCGGAGACCCGCGCCCGATGGCGTCGTGATGTCGGCCACCTGCAGGCACTGCAGCGACACGGAGATCATCACGCTCTCGACGGTCGAGTCGATCGGAACCACGAAGTCGTGCACGCCCTCAGTCACCGAGCCCGAGACGCGGAAGATCGTCTCCGTGTGCGTCGAGCTGGCGATCATCAGCGCGGCCGACTCGCCGATTTCCGACTTGTCGAAGAGGAAGACCTGACCGCCGGTGGCTTCCGCCGTGCGGACGTAGGTCGGGATCCGGCCGGCCAACGCAGGGCCACCCCGGACGCTCGCGCGGCACCTGTTGCTGTGCGGCCGCCGGCGCCGCGGCGAGGACCGACAGCATCGCCGCGAGAACGCCCGTGGTCTGAAGTCCGTAGTCCAAAGTCCGTACGTCCGATTCCGTCAGCTCCCCGTGTGTCCGAATCCGCCGGCGCCTCTGGCCGTCCCGTCCAGCGCGTCGACCTGCTCCCAGGTCACTCGCGTCACGGGCGCGATGACGAGCTGCGCGATCCGCGCGCCGCGTTCGATGACGAACGGCGCGGACCCGAGGTTGATGAGCGCGACCTTCACTTCACCGCGGTAGTCGGCGTCGATCGTGCCAGGCGCGTTCACGACCGTGACGCCGGACTTCGACGCCAGACCCGATCGCGGACGCACTTGCCCTTCGAACCCGTCCGGCAGCGCCATCGCGAACCCGCAGCCCACGAGCACGATGTCGCGGGGCGCCAGCGTCACCGGCGACGTCACGGCGGCATGGAGATCCATTGCCGCGGCGTGCGCGGATTGATACGCCGGCAACGGAAGGTCGTCGTTGCCGGCGATTGACCGAGATTCGGAGACTCTCACCATTCGCTGAATGCACGCCGGACGCTTACATTCCCTTCTGGCTCGACGGCGGCACCATCCCCTTGAGGCGCATGTAGGTGACGAGGTTGCCGTAGTGCTCGAAGTCGTGCGCGGTGTTGAACGCGAACACCGCCAGGCGCGGCTGCTTGCCGCCGAAGAAGTCCACCATCTCGGCGCCCTTCGCGTCCGTCATGGCGTTGAGCTGCGCGTCGCAGAAGGCCAGCGCGTCGGTCAGCGCCTTCTGCAGGTCGGCCTTCGAGGTCTTCGTCTTCTCGACGCTCGTCCCCTTCATCGGGTTGGCGGCGCCGCTGGCGGTCGAGCAGAAGTAGTAGCTCGCGTCGGCGACGTGACCGATCAGCGCGCCGAGGTTCCGCACGTCCGGCGTGGGCTTGAACGCGTAGTTCTCTTCGGTGACCTGCTCGGCGGTCTTGGTCAGGTCTCCCTTGACGATCGCGAACTGCGCCTTCATCGCGTCGGTCATCGGGTTGCCGGACTGCGCCACGGCGGGCACGGTCGCGGCGAGCAGGGCACAACAGGCCGAAAGGGCGAGATTTCTCATGAGTCCTCCATCCGGCGCGGTCAGGCCGGCGAACCGGCATCTTAGCCCACTCCCTCGGCCCCTCCGAGCACTCAGTGACGAGCGACGGGATTGCGCGACGAACGCCGTGGCGCGCTGGTGGCTACCCGGTTTTCCCGCCCGCTCTAGTGCCTTCACGTACTGCCGCGGACGAGCCGCGTATCGCACACTCCTCGAGATTCCCCTGGAAAGCCGGGGCCGAGGAGGCTGGGCGTGAGAAGGTCTGGATATCGGATTGGCGGTGTTCGTGTCTTCTGTGACGGCCGGCGGGCGGCTCGAACGCGCAGACGGGCGCCACGGCGACGCTCCGTGGCGAGGTGAAGGACGCGCAGGGCAACGCCGTCACGAAGGCGCACGTCACCGTGACCTCGTCGCAGGCCGGCCTCTCTCGCCAGACTGCCGTCGACAACGCCGGGGCCTTCGTCCTCGCGGACCTGCCGCCGGGGACGGTCAGCGTCCTGGTCGCCGCCGACGGCTTCGCCGAGCAGCGCTACACGGACGTGCCGCTGCGCGTTGGCCAGACCTTCGACCTGCCGGTCCAACTGGCGGTCGCCGGCGTCAAGGAGTCGGTCAGCGTGGCCGCCACCTCGCTCGACATCGTCAACACCACCAGCTCGGTCGTTGATGCGGTCATCACCGCTCCCGCCATCGAGAAGCTGCCGCTCAACGGCCGCAACTTCCTCGAGCTCTCGTTGCTCGTCCCAGGCAACGCGCCTGCGCCGAACTTCGACCCGACGAAGACGAGCTCCGTCCTCATCTCGTCCGCCGGCCAGTTCGGCCGCGGCGGCAACATCACCATCGACGGCATGGACAACAACGACGATGTCGTCGGCGGCCCGCTGATGAACATCGCGCAGGACAGCGTCCAGGAATTCCAGATCGCGACCAGCCGGTTCTCCGCCGAGCTCGGACGGTCGGCCGGATCCGTCATCAACGTCGTCACGCGCTCCGGCGGCGAGAGCACGCATGGGTCCGGCGCGATCTACTGGCGCGACTCGTCGCTGCAGTCGCTGCCCGCCACCTACGATCGCAGCGCCGGCAGCGACTTCCCGTTCGACCGCGAGCAGCTCGCGGGATCCGTCGGCGGGCCGATCGTGAAGAGCAAGCTCTTCGGCTTCGGCGCCATCGAATATCGCAACCAGGACGGCGCCGTGCTCGTCGGCACGCGCAACGACGCGACGCAGACGATCACGAAGTCGTTCGCCACGGCGCCTGCCGACGATCTCCTCGGACAGTTCCGCGCCGATTGGCTCGCGAGCCCCAACAACCGCGTGACGCTGCGCTATTCCGGCGAGAGCGTCGACGACACTGGCGCGACGAAACTCGACCGGGCGATCGGCACGGCCTCGCAGCGGCAGCGCAGCCAGAACCACTACAACGGCGTCATGGGCACGTGGTCGTCCGTGCTGTCCACGCGCAGCGTGAACAGCCTGAGCATCAGCGTCAGCACGTTCCACAACACGATCGACCCGACCGCGCCGGGCCTGCCGCAGCTGACGTTTCCGAGCATCGTGGACGGCTCGTCGTTCCGCGTGCCGCAGTCGACCGATCAGCGCCGCTGGCAGTTCGCCGACACCTACACCACCATCCGCGGCTCGCACACGATCAAGGCGGGCGGCGAGTTCCAGCGCGTGGACGCCGGCTTCGGCCTCGACGTCTTCCGCGCCGGCCGCGTCGAGATGGTGCAGGACTTCCCCGTGTTCGACTTCAACGGCGACGGCAAGGTCGACGACAACGACCTGCTGTTCGCGGTGACCATCCGCAGCGGCCACCCCGAGTCGGGCATTCAGCTGCCGAACTGCGACAACAACCACACGGCGCTCTTCGTGCAGGACGACTGGAAGTTCTCCTCGAACCTGACGTTCAACGCCGGGCTGCGCTGGGAGATGGACAGCAACGTCAAGAACATCAGCGGCTACGGCGACATCAACCCGATCGCGCAGCCGTTCCTCAAGGGCGACCGCTCCGCCGACAAGAACAACTTCGGCCCGCGCATCGGCTTCAACTGGGCCACCGACAGCGGCAAGATGAGCGTGCACGGCGGGTACGGCATCTACTACGACCGCATCACCCTCGAGATCATGTCGCTCGAACGCGGGCTCGACGGCCGCACGCTGCCGATTGAAGTGCGCGCCGGCAACGTGTTCTTCCTCCCGGAGAACGGGCCTCCGATCCTGCCGCCCTTCGCCCCGTCGATCAGCAACCCGTTCACCGGCTTCATCCTGCCGGGCGCGGGCGCCGGGGGCATCAACATCATCGACAACTCGATGCAGAACCCGACGGTCCAGCAGTTCAACCTCGGGATCGAGAAGAACTTCAACGGCTGGCTGGCCCGGATTGACGGGCTTCACACGCACGGCACCCAGTTCCTCATCGGCCGGCCCATCGGACAGGTGTTCAACCCGGTGGTCGGCGGTCCCGACACCATCCTGAACCTCGAGTCGAGCGTCGGCACGAAGTACGATGCGCTGCTCACGTCGGTCGAGCGGCAGTTCGGGCAGAGGCTTCGGGCTCCGCGCGTCGTACACCCTGGCCAAGGCGTTCAACTACGCGAACGACGACCAGATTCCGTTCTCGGCCGGGCCGATCGACCCGAACAACCTGCAGCGCGATTACGGTCCGACGCCGAACGACCAGCGCCATCGCTTCACGTTCGCGGGCGTGTGGAGCGCGCCGAAGGGGCTCAACGTATCGGCCATCTGGGCGATGGCCTCCGGCGTGCCGATGGACATCCTGATGCCCGACGGCACGACGCGCATCCCGGTGATTCAGCGCAACGCCGGCGGCCGGCAGTTCAAGACGCCAGGCGAGCTGAACGCCTTCATCCAGGACCTGAACTGCGAAGGGCGGCATCTCGACTCGCCGACGGAGACGTCCTGCTGCCGCTCGTGTCGAACGACGCGAAGTTCAACGACACCTTCAACTCGGTGGACCTCCGCGTCTCGCGGCCCTTCACCGTCGGCCACGGCGTGAAGATCGAGCCCATGGTCGAGGTCTTCAACCTGTTCAACGTGACGAACATCCTCGGGACGTCGAACTTGAACTACTCCGGCTACTCGAACGTCCTCATCCGCGACAGCTCGCGATCAGATCGTCGCCGGGATACCTGAAGTCCAGCTCGTTCGGCAAGGCCGTGACCACGGCCGGCGGCGTGTTCGGCAGCGGCGGCCCGCGCGCCTTCCAGTTGGCGGCACGCGTGACGTTCTGATGGACCGACGCCTGGGCCTGGCGGCCGCGACCTCCGCGGTCGCCGGGCAGGTCATTGCGGTCGGCATCTTCCTGACGCCGGCGTCGATGGCACGGACGCTGGCGTCGCCCGCCTGGCTCTTCGGGGCGTGGCTCCTCATGGGCGGCATGGCGCTCGCGGGGGCGCTCTCCTACGGCGAGCTGGCCGCGCGCTACCCGGAGGCGGGCGGCGGCTACGTCTACCTTCGCGAGACGTACGGACGCCGGCTGGCGTTTCTCTACGGCTGGAAGTGCCTGCTCGTGATGGACCCCGGGATCACGGCCGCCCTCGCGTCCGGGCTCGCGGCGTACGTCGCCTATCTCGTGCCGCTCGGTCCGATTGGATTGAAGCTCGTCGCCCTCGGCGCGATCGCGGCGGCGGCCGCCATCAACATTCGCGGCAGCGTGCTGAGCGGTCGCGTGCTCGAAGCGCTCACGGTCTTGAAGCTGGGCGCGCTGGCCGCCATCGTGCTGCTGGCGTTCGGCCTCGGCCGGGGCGAGTGGTCGCACTTCGTGCCGTTCGTGGCCCGGCATCCTGGCGCCCCTCCGGTCGCCGCGGCGCTCGCGGGCGGACTCATCTCCGCCTTCTTCGCGTTCGGCGGATGGTGGGAGGCGAGCAAGCTCGCCGGCGAAGTCGTCGATCCGGCGCGGACGATGCCCCGGGCGCTGGCGTGGGGCGTGTCGATCGTCACGGCGGCCTATATCGCGACATCGGCCGCGTTCCTCTATCTCGTGCCGCTCGAGCGCGTGACGAGCGGAGAGGCGTTCGCGGCGCAGGCCGGCGAGGCGCTGTTTGGACCGGTCGGCGGCGCGGTCTTCGCGGCGATCGTCGTCGTCTCGGTCGCGGGGAGTCTGTTCGCGGTCGTGATGCTGCTGCCGCGTGTGTACTATGCGATGGGGCGTGACGGCGTGTTCCCCGCGGCGATCGGCGAGCTCAGTCCGCGGTTCGGCACCCCGTCGAGAGCCATCGCGACAGAGGCGATCCTGGCGTCGGCGCTGGTGATCGCGGGGAGCTTCGAGCAGATCGTGGCGTACTTCGTCTTCATTACCGTGACTTTCATCGCGCTCACCGTCGCGGCCGTCTACGTGCAGCGCAGGCGCCAGAGCGCCGCGCCGCCGTACCTGACGCCGGGCTATCCGATCACGCCCGCGATCTTCCTGTCCCTCGTCGTGGTGCTCCTCGTGCTGATCGGCATGAACAACCCGTGGCAGGCGTTGGCAGGCGCGGCCGTCGTCGCCCTCGGCCTGCCGGTGTTCGAGCTGATGGAGCGCCGGCGGCACCGTCGCGATCCGCAGACGGCGCCCGGGAGCATCGCATGACCTGGATCAAGACGATCGACCACGACGACGCCGACGAGCCGCTGAAGTCGCTCTGGGACGCGACGCGCGCGCTCTACCCGCCGGAGTACGCGATCGACGTGAAGGCCGACGGCCTCGACGAGAGCCAGGGCGGCGGCATCACGCAGAGCCACTCGCTCATCCCGCGCGCGCTCTACCATGCGTTCGGACTGCTCGGCGAAGCGCTCTCCCCGAACCTGCCGCTCACGCGCGCGCAGCACGAGATGATCGCCACCGTCGTCTCGGCGGTGAACCACTGCTTCTATTGACTGGAGTCCCACGCAGAGTTTCTGCGTCGCGTCTCTCTGGATCCCACGATGGTCGACGCGCTCAGCCGCGACCATCGAACCGCGCCGATCTCCGACGCCGAGCACGTCATGCTCGAGTGGGTGGAGCAGTTCACCCGCGACTCGACCAGGCTCGGGCCGGACGACCTGCAGAAGCTCCGCGCGGCGGGGTTCACGGATCAGGCCATCCTGCAGATCGCGATCATCGCGGGGTGGTTCAACTACGGCAATCGCATTGCCGACGCCCTCGGTGTCGGGAAGCTGAACCCCTGACGATCGGCCGGACTGAAGTCGCCGACCCTGCCGATCCGCCCGACTGTGAGCGCAGGCCTTCAGGCCTGCTGGCTCGTATGGCAGAGCTAAAGCTCTGCGCTACTGACGACGTAACGTTTCTTAACGCCTCCGCACCGGAACCAACCGGTCCCACCGTCCGTCCCTCTGAAACCTCGTCCAGCGGTCTGGCGTCACATTCGACATCGCTTCACCTCGCGGGCCCGGACAGGTATGATTCCGGTTTCCGCCGCTCGTGGTCCGCGTTTCTGGTCCTTCGGTTCAAGCCCTTATGCTGCCTACGTTCCCCTCACGTGACTCCAGTCGCGCCCGGCGTGTGGCTGGGCTCGTTGCGCTCGTCGCACTTGCCGCAGGCTGTTCACGGGGTGGCCCGGCCGGCCCGCCGCAGATGCCCCCCAGCCGGCGTCGGCGTTCAAGTCCTCGCCAACAAGCCGGTCGTCCTCAGCTCGGAATTCATCGCGGTCATCCGATCGCGACGGTCGTCCGAGGTCCGCCCGCAGGTCGAGGGCGTCATCACCGACATCATGGTGAAGTCGGGCGACAAGGTGGGCGCCGGCACGCCGCTGCTGCAGATCGACGCCTCGCGCCAGCGCGCGACGGTGGACAGCGACGAAGCCAGCCGCGCCGCGCAGGAGGCGTCCGTCGGCTATGCGCAGCAGCAGTTCGAGCGGGCGAAGGAACTCCTCAGGGTCGGCGCGATCAGCCAGCAGGAATACGACCAGGCGGAAGCGACGCTCCGGACGTCCACCGCCTCGCAGGCCGCGCTGAAGGCGCGTCTGCAGGAAAGCCGCGTGCAGCTGCAGTACTACCGCGTGGCGGCGCCGACGACCGGCGTCGTCGGCGACGTCCCGGTGCGCGTCGGCGACCGCGTCAAGACCGACACCGTCCTGACGACGATTGACCAGAGTGCCGGACTCGAGGTCTACATCCAGGTGCCGATCGAGAAGGGGCCGGACATCAGGGTAGGGCTCCCTGTGCACCTCGTCGACCCGCAGGGCAAGGTCCTCGCGGAAACTGCAATCGACTTCGTCTCGGCGCAAGTCGACGACGCCACGCAGTCGATTCTGGCGAAGGCGGCCGTGCCGTCGAACGGCGGCTTCAGGACCGAGCAGTTCGTTCGCGCGCAGGTCATCTGGCGGAGTGAGCCGGGGATCACGATCCCGGCGGTTGCCGTCACCCGGATCAACGGACAGTACTTCGGCTTCGTGGCCGAGCCCCAGGGCAATGGGTTCGTGGCCCGTCAGCGCTCGCTCAAGCTCGGGCCGCTCCTCGGCAACGACTACGTCGTCGAGAGCGGCCTCAAGGCCGGCGATTGGCTCATCGTGTCCGGCGTCCAGAAAGTCGGCGACGGCGCTCCAGTCCAGCCCCAGAGCTGACGGCATCGGACGGTATCGGACATGTTCGTCGACTTATTCATCAGGCGTCCCATTCTCTCGACCGTCCTGTCGCTGGTCATCATCCTGGCCGGCGCGGCGTCGATTCCCACGCTCCCGATCGCGCAGTACCCGGAGCTGGCCCCGCCGCAGGTGAACGTCACCGCGGTGTACACCGGGGCGAACGCGCAGACCGTCGAATCGGCGGTCACGATCCCCATCGAGCAGGCCATCAACGGCGCCGAGGGGATGCTCTACATGACGTCGACGAGCACGAGCAGCGGCGTCAGCACGATCACGGCCACCTTCAACGTGGACCGCGACCAGGACCTGGCCGCCGTCGACGTGCAGAACCGCGTCTCGACGACGCTCGGACGGCTGCCGAACGACGTCAAGAACATCGGCGTCACCGTGACGAAGGCCTCGACGGGCTTCATCATGGCCGTCGGCGTCTACGCGGAGCACAGCGAGTACGACTCGCTGTTTCTCAGCAACTACGTCGACGTCTTCATCAAGGACGCGCTGAAGCGCGTGCCAGGCGTCGCCGACGTGATCATCTTCGGCGAGCGCAAGTACGCGATGCGGCTGTGGCTCGATCCGACGCGGCTCGCGTCGCGCGGCATCACCGCGTCCGACGTGACGCGCGCCCTGGCCGAGCAGAACGTGCAGGTCGCCGCCGGCGCCGTCGGCCAGCCGCCTGTCGCGAGCGGCCAGCTCTATCAGATCAGCCTGCGCGCCGCCGGCCGGCTCAGCGAGCCCTCGGAGTTCGACAACATCATCGTCAAGGTCGGCAAGGACGGCGCGCTCGTCCGGCTGAAGGACGTCGGCCGCGCCGAGCTCGGCGCCGAGACGTACTCGAGCAACCTGCGCTTCAACGGCTACGATGCCGTCGGGTTCGGCGTCATCCAGCTGCCGACGGCGAACGCGCTCGAGACGTACGACCACTGCCTCGAGCAGCTCGCCATACTTCAGCGGTCGTTCCCGCCGGGGCTGAAGTATCAGATCTCGTTCGACACGGCGACGGTCGTCAAGGACTCGATCCACGAGGTCGTGAAGACGCTGTTCGAAGCGGTGTTGCTCGTCATCATCGTCATGTTCCTGTTCCTGCAGGACTGGCGCAGCACGATCATCCCAGCCGCGACGATCCCGGTCTCGCTCGTCGGCGTCTTCGCTTTCGTGAAGCTGCTCGGGTTCTCGATCAACACGCTGACGCTCTTCGGCATCGTCCTCGCCACAGGCATCGTCGTCGACGACGCGATTGTCGTCATCGAGAACATCCAGCGCCATATCACGGAGTACGGACGGACAGCGAGACAGGCGGCGTCGGAAGCGATGGGCGAGGTGCTCGGCGCCGTCGTCGCGACCGCGCTCGTGCTGATTGCCGTCTTCGTGCCGGTGGCGTTCTTCCCCGGCACCACGGGCCGGCTGTACCAGCAGTTTTCGCTGACGATCGCGTTCTCGGTCGCGCTCTCGGCGTTCAACGCGGTGACGCTGACCCCGGCGCTCTCGGCGCTGCTCCTGAGGAAGGAAGGCGAGAAGGGCGCGTTCTTCCGGTTCGTCGAACGGATTATCCACGGCGGGACGACGTTCTATGTCGCCCTGGAGAAGCGGCTCGTGCGGCACCGCTGGATCATGGTGCTGGTCTTCCTGCTCACGATCGGCGCGACGGTGTGGGTCTACCGGTCGGTGCCGACGGCGTTCCTGCCGGACGAGGACCAGGGCTACTTCATCATCCAGATTCAGGGGCCGGAAGGCGCGTCGCTCGAATACGTGGGCAACGTCGGTATCCAGGCGGAGAAAGTGCTGGCGACCGAGCCTGACATCGTCGCGGTGTTCACCGTCGGCGGGTTCAGCTTCTCGGGGCCGGCGCCGAACCGCTCCATTCTCTTCGTCCGCCTCAAGTCGTACGACGAGCGGCGCGCCGCATCGCAGTCGGCGCAGGCCATCGTCGCGCGGCTGCGCGGCAAGCTGATGGGCGGCATCAGCGGCGCGATCGTCGTGCCGTTCCTGCCGCCGCCAATCCGCGGCCTCGGCGCCTTCGGCGGGTTCCAGTTCGAGGTGCTCGACCAGACGGGCGGCGCCATCGAGAACCTCTCGGCGGCCACGCAGTCGCTGGTGCGCGGCGGCAACCAGTCGACCGAGCTGCGCGGCCTGTTCACCTCGTTCACCACCGGTGACCCGCAGCTCTACGTGGCCATCGATCGGGAGCGGGTCAAGTCGCTGAACATGCCGCTCAGCCAGGTCACCGACGCGCTGCAGGTGTTCCTGGGGTCGCAGTACGTCAACGACTTCGACTTCAACAACCGCGCGTATCGCGTGTACGTGCAGGCGGAGCAGAAGTTCCGCAACGACCCGACGATGCTGGCGCAGCTGTACGCGCGGGCAGGCGACGGGCAGATGGTGCCGCTGTCGAACCTGGTGCATGTCTCGGAGAAGACCGCGCCGCAGGTCATCAGCCACTTCAACCTGTTCCGGTCCGCCGAGATCAACGGCGCGGCGGCGCCGGGGTTCAGCTCGGGTCAGGCGCTGCAGGCGATGCAGAAGCTCGCGGAGCAGAACCTCCCGACCGGCATGACGTATGAGTGGGCCGGTCAGTCGCTCGAAGAGATCAAGGCCGGCACGCAGGCCGGCCTGATCTTCCTCCTGGGCCTGCTGCTCGTCTACCTGACACTCGCGGGGCTGTACGAGAGCTTCCTGCTGCCGTTCATCATCCTGCTGGCCGTGCCGGTGGCCGTGCTCGGCGCGGTCGGCGCGCAAGGCCTCCGCGGGTTGTCCAACGACATCTACTGCCAGGTCGGACTGGTCATGCTGATCGGCCTCGCGGCGAAGAACGCGATCCTGATCGTGGAATTCGCCGAGCAGCTGCGCGAGCGCGGGCTGTCGATTCCTGACGCCGCGATCGAGGCGGCGCGCATCCGGCTCCGCCCGATTCTCATGACGTCGTTCGCGTTCATTCTCGGCGTGCTGCCGCTGGTGTTCGCGCAGGGCGCCGGCGAAGCCGGACGGCACTCGGTCGGCACGGCCGTATTCGGCGGCATGCTCGTCTCGACCATGCTCAACATCGTCTTCATCCCCGTGCTCTATGTCGTCGTGCGCACGCTCGCCCCTGGCGGCCGGCGCGCCGATTGAGGCGCCCGTCGCCACGGATTCGGCCCATGAGTAGGTCCGCTCTGATCGTGTTGCTGCTGTGCGCGGCGCCCGCGGCCGCGCAGACGCCCCCGGCACAGACACCGCCGCAGACCCTGCCGCCGGTGGCCGTGTCGCAGGGGGCGTCGGCTTCGCCCGCAGCCGGTGTGCCGGAGAAGCTCGCCTTCGACGAGGCGATCCACCGCGCGATCTCCAGGAACCCGTCGGCCGTGGTGGCCGCCGCGGAGATCCTCAGGGCGCAGGCGCTCGTCGCCGAGGCCCGGTCGGTCATCCTGCCGAACGTGAGCGTCTCCGGCACGAACACGACGCTCGACGGCGCGCGCGGCATCGGCGATCAGGTGTTCACGCCGCAGAACACGTTCAACGCGGCCATTGGCGTCTCGATGCCGCTGTTCGCGCCGGCGCTCTGGGCCAGGCGCGTGCAGGCGCTCGACGCGCAGCATGTCGCCGAGGCGAGCTCCGAGGACGTGAAGCGCCAGGTCGCTGTCGCCGCCGCGGAAGCGTACCTGACGGTGATCGGGACGCACCGCGTCGTCGAGTCGCAGATTCGCGCGCGCGATACGGCGCAGGCGTTCTACGACTACGCCGCCAGCCGGCTGCAGGCCGGCGCCGGCAGCAAGCTGACCGCCCTTCAGGCGCAACAGACGCTGTCGAGCGACATCGCGCTCGTCGAGCAGGCACAGCTCGCGCTCTACCGCGCGCAGGAAGCGCTCGGGGTGCTCATCGCCGCCGACACGCCGGTGGACGCGCTGGACGAGCCGGCATTCGAGATTCCCGAGGAGAGCACCGTCGTCGGAGTGACCGATCAGGCCGTCCAGCAGCGCACGGACATCCGCCTGGGCAACCTGACCGTGGCCGCCAACCAGCGCATCGTCGCCGACAGCTGGAAAGACTGGCTGCCGTCGGTCAACGGCATCTTCCAGCCGGCGTACCAGCACCCGGGATCTGTCATCACGCCGTCGACCAGCTGGACGGCGCTGATTCAGTTCGGCGTCCCGGTCTTCGATGCGGGGAACCGCCGAAGCATCAAGCAGCAGCGCGAGGTGACGCTGCAGCAGTCCGAGGCGCAACTGACCGGGCAGCTGCGGCAGGCGAGGGCCGAGATCCGTCGATCGTACGAGAGCGTGCGGCGCAGTGAGCAGGTGCTCGGCAGCAGCCGTGCCGCGGCTCAGGAAGCGGCGCAGGTGCTCGACATCACGCAGGTCAGCTACCGGGCTGGCGCGGCGACGAACCTCGACGTCATCGACTCGCAGCGCCGCGCGCGCGACGCCGATACAGCGGTTGCGATCGCGGAAGATCAGGTCCGCCAGTCGCGGCTGGACTCTGCTGACCGCCCTCGGACGATTTCCCAAGTAGACGTACGTAGGGCGCGGCTTCAGCCGCGCCATTGCGGCTGCCTCGGCCCGGCTGAAGCCGGGCCCTGACGTACGTCGGTGTCACCGCGTTATGTCCGCGGATTCGGAATCGGCACCGTCACGCGCGTGACGGCGATTGGCGGGTCGGGCTCGGCTTCCTGGAACGCCTGCGCGGTGCGCAGGTGCTCGTTCATCGCGTCGCGCGCCTGCTGGGCGTCCCGCGCACGGATGGCCTGGTAAATCCGGCGATGCGCCTCCGCGGCCTCGCGGAGGTCCCGGTCCGACGCGTTCACAGCCGTGGCGCGGCGGTGCTCGTAGTACATCCCCGACACCATCTCGGCAAGCGACGCGACGATCGGATTCCCTGACGACAGCCCGACGGTGCGGTGGAACCGGATGTCGTGCGAGAGAAACGTGTTCGGATCGTCCAGCGTCGCGAACATCCCCGCGACCTCGTCGGCCAGCGTCGAGATGTGATCCGCCGACGCGCGGTCGGCCGCCAGGCCGGCGGCGCCGACCTCCAGAATCCGCCGAACTTCATACATCTCGCCGCGCGTGAAGCCATGCAGCGCCGCCAGGAAGCTGAGAGGCTCGCTGCCGAGGACGGGAGGACCGTCGGTGATGAACGTTCCCGAGCCGCGGCGCGACCGGACGACGCCAAGCGTCGCCAGCGCGCGAAGTCCCGCACGCACGGTCGGCCGGCTCACGCCGAGATGCGCCGACAACTCGCGCTCGGTCGGCAGTCGATCGCCGGCGTGCAGTGCGCCGCTTTCGATCAGGCCTCGGACGTACGCCACCACTTGATCGGACCCGCCGCGGGAGTGTGAGCCGGGGCGCTTCACGTGCACCGCGCCATGATACGCCGACCCGGCGTACGCAGAGCGCGCAGAGGTCGTGACGGAGAGGCCGAGGACACGGAGGTATTCGCCACAGAGACACAGAGATCACAGAGGATCGAGCGGCCGCGAAGCCGCGTGAAGGCCCGGACCAGCCGGTCGTACGGGTCTGCATGCGCGACCGGCGGTCCGGGCCTTCACGCGGCTTCGCGGCCGATCGATCTCTGTGTCCTCTGTGCCTCTGTGGCGAAACTCCGGGTCTCCGTCTCCGTGCGCCTCCGCGCCTCGTGGCCAGCGCCAGCTAGGGTAGCGTCAGCGGAATGTCGCGCCCGGCAACGGCGACGTTGCCTGCTTCGTCGGCGACGAGCACGCGCAGGATGTAGTTCCCGGGAATCAGGCCCGCTGGATTCCACGGGGCATCCACGACACGGCCGTCCTCGAGCCGCGTGGTGACGTTGTAGCGGAAGCGCGTGCGGCCGCGGCGGTAGAACGGGATGCCGCTCCCTTTGGCGTACAGCGCGTGCGGCGCGTCGGGATCGCCAGGCAGGCGATCGAAGCTGATCGTCACGAGCGGCTGCTCGAAGCCGGGAACCGGCTCGCCGCGCTCCGTCAGGATCTGGTAGCCGAGGCGGTACACGCCAAGCCGCCGGGACGGCGCGTCGCCGTCGACGCGATCCCACGCCTCGACGACGATCCGAACCGGTCCCCGGACTGCGAGCCGGCCGTGGAGGCGCTCTGTGAGCGGCCGATCGTCGAGGCCGTCGATCTCGACGCCGCGCGGGGCGATCACGGGCGGAATGGTGTCGACGAAGTTCGGCAGCCCGACATCGAGCGCGTTGGCCTCTTCACCAGCGGGGCCGATGCTCAGGTGCACGTGACGGAACCGGTTCACGGTGCCGATGATCTCGCCGGTCCGGACGTGCCAGCCACGCGCGACGCGCACGCGGTCTGGCTTGCCGCGCTCGTCGCGCAGGATGGCGATGCCGTTGTCGAGCGGGACATCGTGGCGATCGCGTCCGACGCGCACGTGGACGTAGGTGACCGGGCCGATCGTCACGTATTCGTTCAGCGTGCCGACGTTGCCGGCGGCGATTGACCTGATCGACCCAGCCGTCGCGCACGGCGAGCACCGGATCGCCTTCTTCGCCGCGAACGTCGATCCCGGCGTGGAATCGCTCGCGGCCGTCGCCGCCGGGATTGCCGCGCGCCTCGCCGACGGTGCCCGCAACTTCGTGCGGGCCGCCCTGAGGATCGAGCGGCCAGAGGATCGGCGTTTCGCCGAACCGCGCGACGTCGAACCCCGGGCGCAATCCGGGCATCGAGGGAGGCACGCGCGTCGTCGCGACCCGGCGGTTCCAGCCGCCGCAGCATGCGGTTTCCGGCGTCCGACACGATCAGCGCGCCGTCGTCGATCGTGACCAGCCCGGTCGGCGACCGAAAGCGCGCCTGGGTGCCCGGGCCGTCGAGGTATCCGCTGCCGGCGCCCGCGAGGAATCGCGCGACGCCGTCCGGCTGGATCTCCACGATGCCGCGGCGCTCAGCGACATACAGGCGGCCATCTGGAAATTCGACGAGGCCGATGGGCCGCGCGAGGAAGAACGGCGCGCCGGCGGAGTCCACCGCGCGGACCGTCGTCACCTGACCGTCCGACGAAATGCGACGAATGGCGTCGTTACCCGGTGTCGGCCACGGTGACGCGACCGTCGGGGCTGACGAGGATTCCGGTTGGCGTGTCGAAGCGGGCGGATGCCGCCGGGCCGTCCAGCAGCCCTGGCGTCCCATCGCCTGCCAGCGTGCGCACGGCTCCAGCCGGAGTCGACGCGGCGAATCCGATCGTTGCAGCTGTCGGCGACGAGCAAGGCGCCGGTCCGGTCGAGCTGCGATGCCAATCGGAGCGTTGAATCGGGCGGACTGGCCTCGGCCGTCCTGAAAGCCCGCCGATCCGTCGCCGGCGATCGTCGTCACCGTGCCGTCGGGCGCGACGCGGCGAATCGCGTGGTTGCCGGTGTCGGCGACGTAGATGGTGCCGGCCGCATCGATCGCGACGCCGGACGGCATGTCGAACTCGGCGACGCCTCGCGGCCCGTCGCGAAACCCGCGCGTTCCGCCGGCGATGGTCGACAATTGTCCGGACGACGTCAGGCGCCGAATCGCATTCGACGTGCCGGCGTCGGCGACGACGAGATCGGCGCCGTGGACCGCCAGCGCGAACGGCTCCGAGAAGCGGCCTGAAATGCCCAGGCCGTCGAGCCGGCCGTCCACGCCTGTCCCGGCGATCACGGTCACCATTGGCGTCCAGCCGGGAGGCGGCGGCGACAGCGGCGCCTGATGGATAAGCGGCCAGAATTCCCAGACCGACGCGCCAGCCAGCCCCGTCATGCGAGGGCCAGGACGAAGGTCAATCCCACGAGGAGCCGACGACGCGTGTCCACCGTTCGCAGTATGCTGCTAAGCCGAGCTGGTCGGCCTTCCGAAGCCGGCCGGCAAGGAGCACCTGACTGATGAGAGCATGTTTCCGGGTCGGCGCATTTGTCGTCTGCGTCGCCGTTGCAGCCGCATATACCGCAGTGTCACTCGAGGCGCAGACCAAGGCCGCCAAGCCAGCGCCCGCCGCGAAGCCCAAGCCGGCACCCAGCTCACCAGCCACGCTGAGCCCCGAGCTCGTCGCCAAGCCCTACACCGGCGACTTCGACGGCATGGTCAAGCGCCGGCTCATCCGCGTGCTCGCGCCGTACAGCAAGACGAACTACTTCATCGACAAGGGCGTCCAGCGCGGCACCGCCTACGAGGCCGCGGTGAAGCTCGAAGAAGTGATCAACCGGAAGCTCAGGACCACGATCGCCACGAAGATCCATGTGGTGGTCGTCCCGACCTCGCGCGACGACCTCTACGACGCGCTCGTCAAGGGGCGCGGCGACGTCGTCGTCGCCGGGATCACCGTGACGCCCGAGCGCGCGAAACTGGTCGACTTCACGATTCCGACGCTGAAGGGCGTCGACGAGATCGTGGTGACCGGCCCGGGCGCGCCGGCCATCGGCAGCGTGGCGGATCTGTCGGGGAAGACCGTGGCGGTGCGCGACAAGAGCATCCAGTTCGAGAGCCTGCAGAAGGTCAACGAGACGCTCAAGCAGCAGGGCAAGGCGCCGATGACGATCCGCACGGTGCCGACGGCGCTCGAGGACGAAGACATCCTCGAGATGTGCAACGCCGGCCTCCTGAAGATCGTGGTCGTCGACGATCTCCTCGCGAAGTTCTGGCAGCAAATCCTGCCCAACATCAAGCCGCACCTCGACGTGAAGGTGCGCGAGGACGGCGACTACGCCTGGGCGGTGCGCAAGGGCAGCCCGAAGCTGATCGCGCAGCTGAACCCGGTCATCAAGGCCAACGGCCAGGGCACCGCGTTCGGCAACGTCCTGTTCAAGAAATACCTGCAGAACACGAAGTTCGTGAAGGACGCGACCTCGGAGGCCGAGACTCAAGCGGTTCAACGAGCTGATCAAGACTTTTCCAGAAGTACGGCAACCAGTACAACGTGGACTTCCTGCTGATGATGGCCCAGGGCTTCCAGGAGTCGCGGCTCGACCAGAACGCGAAGAGCCAGGTCGGCGCGGTTGGCGTCATGCAGGTGATGCCGGCGACCGGCAAGGACATGAAGGTCGGCGACATCCGCCAGCTCGATCCGAACATCAATGCCGGCGTCAAGTACATCCGGTTCATGATCGACCAGTACTTCAAAGACGAGCCCATGGACGAGCTGAACAAGGGCCTCTTCGCGTTCGCGTCCTACAACGCCGGCCCGGCGCGCATCCGCGGGCTGCGCAAGCTGGCGGCCCAGCGCGGGCTCAACCCGAACGTCTGGTTCAACAACGTCGAGCGCGTCGTCGCCGAGAAGATCGGCCGCGAGACGACGACCTACGTCAGCAACATCTACAAGTACTACGTCGCGTACACGCTGACGGTGCAGGAGATGAAAGAGAAGGAAAAGGCCGTCGGCGCGACGGGCCAGTAGGCGGGATCGAACTCAGGCGCGCCGCTTCGAGGCGGGGCGGCGCGCCTTTCTCACCGCGGGCGGAGCCGTTCCCTCCGACGCCCGCAGCTTCAGCGTCTCGGCGTGCGACATCGCGTTCGAGCGCCGCACGAAATCCAGAATCAGCGCCAGCTCCCCATCTGAATAGCCCTCGAGCAACGCGCGCGTGCCTTCGGCAATCCCGCTGAAGAGGTCACGCATCTGGCACTCGATCTTCTCGTTCTTGACGAGCTCGACGATCACGCGGCGGCGATCGCCCGGGTCGGTCGCCCGCCTGGCAATCCCGCGCGCCTCGAGCCGATCGACCACGCCCGTAATCGCGCCCGTCGTGAGGCCTGTCAGCTCGGCGAGCCGGCCCGAGGTCATGGCGCCATTGCGAATGATCAGGTCCGCGCACTTGTGATCGGTCGCGTGCAGGCCGAGCCGATCGGCGATGGCCTGATGGAACATGATGGCCCCCGTGCTCATCTGGCGGAACTCCAGGAACAGGGCGGTCATCAACGCCTCGCGAGTGGCCTTCCCGCGGGCGGCGGAACCGGATCTTGACATGCGGACGGCTATCCCCTTAGTCTCTTGATATCTTAGCAGATGAGATATCAAGATGCTGAACGAGTATAGCCCCGCCACCCCGGGCCCGGCCGTTCCACTGCCGACGCTGGCGCCCTCGCCGGCGTCGCGATACCGGAGCTCGGCGCCCGATCTCGTCGCGCGAGCCGCGCGCGGCGAGGCCCAGGCGCTCGCCCGTCTGGTCGAAGAGCAGCGCGGCCGCATCGTCGCGCTGGCGCGGTTCTTCACCGGGCGCGTGGAAGACGCCGAGGACCTCGCGCACGACATCCTGCTGCGCCTCGTGCAGGCGCTGCCACGCCTCGGCGCGACCGAGACGTTCGACGTGTGGGTCTATCGGCTGAGCCGGAACCGTTGTGTCGATCATTTTCGGCGCCGGCGGATGGAGGCCGGCTGGCCGCCACACGGCGAGCCGGAGTCAGTGATGTGGCGACCGGAGTCGGTGCCGGCCGACGAGGCGCTCGAGGCGTCGCAGGCCTCCGTCCGCCTCCGCGCGGCGATCCGGGCGCTGCCGCCGGTGTGGCGCGAGGCGGTCGTCCTGCGCGACCTTCAGGGACTGGCCTATGAAGATGTCGCCGAGCGGCTGCGCGTGCCGATCGGCACGGTGAAGTCGCGCATCAATCGCGGCCGGGCACGCCTGGCGGCGGCGCTGTCGGGTCAGGACCTCAGAACGAGTAGCCCACGGAAAGCGTGATCCCGAAGTCGTTCTTCTTCTGCGTCTCCTGCGGGCGGCGAACCGTCGTAGCTGTCGAAGCCGCTGACGTTCCAGTAGAAGTCCTTGAACAGCTCCCGCTTCAGGCTCGTGCTGAACTCGATGCGAGCCCGGGCACGGGTTCCGACGTTGAAGTACGAAATCGCCGTGCTCGTGAAATCGATCGACGAGCTGGCCGGCGAGAACCACTCCCAGTCGCCGCCGAACAACACTTCGAACGAGCTCTCCGCCGTCGAGCCGGTGTAATGCTCGAGCGTGTAGCCGCCGCCCGTGAACAGCGAGAACGTGGTGTGGTTGCTCTGCGTGAGGTACCGCCCGACGACCGCGCCGAGGACGGAACGGAGATCGAGGTCGAGCGATTCGTCCTGCAGGAACTGAGCGACGCCTCCCGTGAACCAGCGATTCTTCAGGAACCGCTGCGAGCTGAGGTTCAGGTTGTTGCGCGTCTGGCTGCTGGCTTCGAGTTTGGTGAGCTGCGACGACAGCGACGCCCGGTTCAGGAACGCCTTCTTCCGGTACTCGACCGACGTGTTCAATGTCCACTGCGTCTGCTCGCTCGCGGACGTGAAGTTGAAGCCGGCGTCGAGATTGCCGTCGAGACGCGACCAGAAGCTGGCGCCGAGCGGCGTCAACCGGATGATGTCCAGCAGCACGAGATCCGTCGGAGTGCCGATCAGCCCGCGCACCAGCACGTGATTTCGCACGCCCTCGACCAGCGACCCGTAGTACCGCCGCCCGTCGGTCACTTCGATTTCATAGGACCGGCTGCTCTGCAGCCCGACCACGTCGCCCCAGTCCACGTTGGGCGTGCCGAGCGCGTCGGTCTTCACCGTGAGCCGGCCGCGAGACATGGTCTTGATCTCGACGGTGAGCCGGTCGCCGTTGTTGAGGACGACGATGTCCGTCTTGGGAGCGGCATACGCCGCGCAGGCACCCAGGACGACGAGCGCCGCGGCGAGGGGAAGGACTCTCAGTCGCCCGGACATTCGCACGGCGCTAGCGGGTGCCTGGCTCCGCGGCCGCCTGATCCCACCACTTCGACAATCCGGCACGCGGCGACTGCGGCTGGTTCGAGTAGTGGGACACGTCGTTGAAGAGCATCAGGCGGGCGCGCACGGGATCCTTGAAGTCGATCACGTTGAGGCAGGCCGGCGCCTGATCGAGCCGATCGCGATAGCCGCGCGCGTCGAATCCGAGCAGGCTCGAAATCACCAGGCGGATCGTCGCCTTGTGCGAGACGACGAGAATCTGCTGGCCTTCGTGCGCCTCGACGATCGCGCGGATCACCGGCAGCGCGCGCGCCATGACGTCCACGCCGCACTCGCCGCCGGCCGGCGCCACGATGAAGGGGTCCTCCTCCCACCGGAGGTACTCGTCGTGGTACCGCGTCTCGACGTCCTGCCGCGTCAATCCTTCCCATCGTCCGTGATCGATCTCGCGCAATCCCGGGCGCGTGACGGGATCCACGCGATGCGGCTCGGCCAGGATCGACGCGGTCTCGATCGTGCGCCGCATCGGCGAGCAGTAGACGGCGGCGATGGGATCGTGTGCGCAGGCGCTCCGCGAGCGCCGCGGCCTGGCGCCGGCCTTCGTCGGACAGCGGCACGTCGGTCGATCCGGCGAAGCGATCCTCGGCGCTGAGCGTCGTGGCGCCGTGTCGGACGAGGAAAAGGCGCGTGGCCATCGAGTCCGGCTATTCTATCCCCCACTCGATTCCGGGGAGTTGATTGATGAACCTTCCGGTACTCGCCAGCACGCTGGCGCTGACAGGGGTCATGGTGATGGCGACGACGGGGCACGCGCAGACACCGGGGGTCACGCACACCTCCGCATCGGACGTGAACGCGCTCTTCGCGAAGCCCGGCGGTGGCACGGTGACCGACGACCCGCACTACAAGGTCATGGTGTCCACGCGCACCGGAGGCGGCGAGGCCGAGCAGCACGCGCGCGAGACCGACATCTTCTACGTCGTCGAAGGCTCGGCGACGTTCGTCACCGGCGGCACGATCGTCGGCGCGCACGAGACGGCCCCGGACGAGACGCGCGGGACGGGCCTCGAGGGCGGCGTCGAGCAGACGCTCTCGGCGGGCGACGTCGTGACGATCGACGCGGGCGTGCCGCACTGGTTCAAGGCGGTGGACGGCCGCGTGCGGTACTTCGTCGTGAAGGTGAAGCGCTAAGGGAGTTGCACGGAAATCGCGCTACGGCCGAGCTTGCCGGACCGTTTCGCCGCCCACTCCGGCCCATCGACCGCGCTTTCCGTGCAGGCGCTCCGGAGTTCCTCCCGATAATCGAGCTCAGGCATGGTCCTTCGCCTGCTGCCTCTCGTCATCGGGCCGGCGATTCTGCTGCCGCTGGCAGCGTTCGCGTACCGCCGCCGCCAGGTTCGCGGGGCGGCGTGGTACGCGGCGCTGCTCGCGGCGATCGCCGTCTGGAGCGGCTGCTACGCCGCCGAGCTCTGGTCGGCGAACCTGACGCTCAAGACGGTCTACCTCGATCTCAAATACATCGGCATCGCGGCGCTGCCCGTTGCGTGGGTCGGCTTCATCCTCGACTTCGTCGCCCGCGATCGCGACTTCATCAAGGCCGTGACGGCGCGGATGGCGTTGGTGGCGCTCGCCGTGCTCATCGCCGCGTGGACGAACCCGTGGCACGAGCTGTTCTGGGGCCACATCACGGTGCAGCCGCTCGGCGAGCTGTCGCTGATGATCGGGCGCGGGCCGCTCTTCTGGATCAACGTCACCTATACCTACGCGGTGCTGTGGAGCGGGATCGCCATCCTGATCCAGCAGGCCATTCGATCGCCGTACCTCTATCGCAAGCGCGCCGCGATTCTGATCGCCGCGACGGTGCTGCCGTGGTTCGGCAACGTCGCGTTCATGTCGCGCCTCGAGGGGCCGTCGAACATCGACTCGACGCCGTTCCTCTTCGCGTGCACGGGCGTGCTCGCGGCCATTGCCGTGTTCCGCTATCGTGTGCTCGATCCGATTCCCACGCTCGGCGACGCGCGAATCGAGGTGATCGGCGACGGCCTGCTGATCGCGGACGCTGCCGGACGGATTGCCGATCTCAATCGCGCCGCCGAGTCACAGATTCGCCGGTCCCGCGCGGCCGTCGCAGGCGTGCCGCTGGCCGACGTGCTCCCGGGGCTGCCGCCTCTCGAGAACCGGGAGGCGCGGCTCGATGTCACGCTGGAAAGCTCGCGCGGCGCGCTTCTCTATGACGTGCGCGTCTCGCCCGTCCGCAGCTATCGCGATCGCCTGACGGGCTTCGTCGTGCTGCTCACGGACGTCACCGAGCGCCGACGCCTGGAGGCCGAGCTTCGCGAGGCGCAGAAGATGGAGGCCGTCGGCAAGCTCGCAGCCGGCGTCGCGCACGACTTCAACAACCTGCTGACGTCGATCATCGGCTTCGCGACGCTGGCCGAAGAGGATGCGGCGCCTGGAAGCCCGTCGAAGCAGTGGCTCGCGCAGATCCGTCGATCGGCGGAGCACGCCGCGCTCATCACCCGTCAGCTGCTCGCGTTCGGCCGCCGGCAAATCCTCCATCCGGTCGTGCTCGACCTGAACCGCGCCGTCAGCGACCTTCAAAAGGTGCTGCGGCGGATGGCCGGCGATCGGGTGCGTTTCACGGCGTCGCTCGCGGCCGACGTGCCGCCCGTGCGAGCGGACGTCTCGCAGATCCAGCAGGTGCTCATCAACCTCGTCGTCAACGCCTGCGAGGCCATGCCGGCCGATGGCCAGCTGACGATCAGCACGTCGCGCCGCCAGGTGGACGACCCGAAGAGCCTGCCGCCCACGGTGGAGCTCGGCCCGGGCTGCTACGCGGCCATCACCGTGACCGACACGGGGCACGGCATCGACTCGGAGACGCTGGAACACATCTTCGAGCCGTTCTTCACCACGAAGGCCTTCGGGCAGGGCAGCGGCCTCGGCCTCTCGACGGTGTACGGCATCGTCAAGCAGAGCGGCGGCGATATCGTGGTGGACTCGTCGGAGCAGGGGACGTCGTTCACCGTCCTGCTGCCTGCGGCCGAGCAGGACGTCACGGCGACCTGACGGGCGCGACACGCTTTCGTGCTCCGCGCGAGTACACTGCCGGCATGGATCTCCTGGCCGCCGTGCAGGGATGCACGTTCGACGACTTCCTGCTGGCTCCGCAGCTGAGCCTCATCGACCGACGCGATCCGCAGACGATCGACCTCACCTGCCGGCTCACGCCGACGCTGACACTCCGGCGGCCGATCGTCTCGGCCAACATGGACACGGTCACGCGCGCCGAGATGGCGATCGTCATGGCCGAAGAAGGAGGGATCGGCATCATCGATCGCGGCTTCCGGCCTGGCGACATCGAACCGCAGGTCCGCGAAGCGCTGAAGGTCAAGCGCCGGCAGCACGGCGTCATCCCCGATCCGCTGACCATCGCGCCAGAGGCGCTGCTCGAGGAAGCCGCGCTTGCCATGCAGCGCTCCCGCGTCGGCACGCTCGTGGTCGTGGACGCCAACGGGCGGCTGAAGGGCCTGTTGACCGAGCGCGACCTGCGCTTCGTCAACCGGCCGGATCAGACCGTCGCGAGCCGGATGACGCCCCGCGACCGGCTCGTCACGCGCCGCGGCGCCGCCACGCTCGAGGCGGCGGCCGGGCTGATGGCCGAACACAAAATCAAGAAGCTGCCGATCGTCGACGACGATGACCGGTTGGTGGGGTTGATGACGTCGCGCGACATCGTCCGGCAGCAGCGGCAGCCGTTTGCGACGCGCGATGCGCAGGGGCGGCTTCGCGTGGGCGCGGCCATCGGCGCCCGCGGCGATTTCGTGGAGCGCGCGTCGGAGTTGTTGAAGGCCGGCGTGGATGTGCTCGTCATCGACATCGCGCACGGCCACTCTGGCGTCATGGAGCGCGCGCTCTCGGAAGTGCGAAAGCGGTTCCCCGAAGCGGAAGTGATTGCCGGCAACGTCGCGACGGCCGACGGCGCGCGGTTCCTGGCCGAACGCGGCGCGAGCGCGGTGAAGGTCGGCATCGGGCCCGGCGGCGGCTGCACGACCCGCATGACCACGAACTTCGGCGTCCCGCAGCTGCAGGCGATCGTCGAATGCCGGCGCGCGCTGCCGGATGCCATTCCCCTGATTGCCGATGGCGGAATCAAGCGCCACGGCGCGTTCGCGCTGGCCCTCGCCTGCGGCGGCGACACGGTGATGCTCGGCAGCGCCTTTGCGGGCACGACAGAGGCGCCCGGCGAAGTGGTCCAGAAGTCGGTGCTGCTGCCAGAGTCACAGCGCGCGGTGAAGGTGCCGTTCAAGGTGCTGCGCGGGATGGCGTCGATCGAGGCCATCAAGGACCGCCTCGACGTGGAGGATGCCAGCGCGGTGGATCTGCAGGCGATCGGCGCCGAGGGCATGGAGGTCAGCGTGCCGCTGCGCGGATCGGCGCGGCCGGTGTTCCAGGAGATGATCAAACATCTCTGCTCGTCGATCAGCTACGGCGGCGCCGAGAGCCTCGCCGACCTGAAGTCGCGCTTCATGGCCGATCCAGCACGATATCTGATCCGGCTGACCGAGTCGTCTCGTCGCGAGTCGTACGAGCGCTGACATCGTGCGCCTCGCCGCGTCTCCGGCGCTGCTGTTCCTCCACGCGGTCGCCGGCCTGTTCATCTTCGGTCTCGTGCTCGCGCTTCCGGGCACGCTGTTCGGCATGCCGTCGTGGACGAGCGCCGTCCACTGTGACGTGGCCGCACAGTCGAACCTGCTCGCGGTGTTCTTCCTCGGTCAGCTGTTCTGCACGGCCCTTGCCGGCAATCTCGTCGATCGGTTCGGTCCCGATCGCGCTGATTGTGGGCGGGACCGTCGTGCTCGCGATTGGATTCCTCGCGCTTGCCCAGGCCGCTGGGACAGGGCGGCGCCGCCCTCGGCTTCGCGCTGCTGGCGGGCGGTGGCTCGGCCATCAACGTGGGCACCAACACGCTGGTCTCGGTGACCTTCGGCGAGCGACGGGGCACGATGCTCTACCTGGTGGGCCTGTTCTGGCGCCGTCGGCGCGCTGTTGACGCCCGTTGCGTCTGCAGGCCTGGGACGCCTCCATCGTCCAGCGGCTGCACGTCCTGGCCGGCTGTGATGCGCCGTCATCGCGGTGGCGCCGCTCGCCTTCAAGGACTCGCCGTGGACGCCTGCCGGGTTCTCGCTCGGCGCGATGCTCTCGCTGGCGCGCGACCGCGCGCTCGTGGCGGTCATCGTGCTGACCGCGATCGAATTCGGCGTGGAGGCGGTCATCGCGGGCTGGAGCGCCGCGTATGCGCTGGCGGTGCTGCCTGGCGTCGCCGGCGGCGCTGGTCGTGACGATGTACTGGGCCGGGCTGGGCAGTCGGACGACTGCTCGGCCCCGCTCGTTCTGGCTCGTCCGATCGAAGCCGACCACAGTCGCGATCGGCGGGCTTGCTCGCGCATGAGCGGCATCGCGATCGTCGGCCAGTGCCGGTTCGGCCGCTGCGCTGCTCGCAGGCGTGGCGATTGCGGGCATCGCCCTCGGGCCGCTCGCGCCGACGCTGATCTCCATGGCCGGCGATCGCTACCCGAACCGCACCGGTCTTGCGATTGGCGCGGTGATTTCGCTCGGGCAGATCGGCGGCGTGACGCTGCCGTGGATCACCGGGCGCACCGCGATCGCCGTGGGGTTCCGCGGCGCTATGCTTGTGCCGATGGCGGCCTCGCTTGCGATTCTCGCCGGCGCCGTCACTCTGCGCGTTCGACGCGGCCGATGATTCTCTTCGACCTGGACGGCACGCTCGTCGACACGACCGATCTGATCCTGCGGTCGTTCCGTCACGCATTCGATCGTCATCTGCCCGGGAAGCTCCCGCCGCGCGAAGACATCGTCGCGACCTTTGGCACGTCGCTGCCTGGCGTGCTCACCGAGATGGCCGCGGCGGGAGGGCACGAGGCGCCGGAGCAGATGGGCGCCGAGCTGCTGACGACGTATCGCGAGTTCCAGCACCAGCATCACGACACGCTCGTGCAGCCGTTTCCGGGGATTCCCGAGATGCTGACCGCGCTCAAGGCGGACGGCCATCGGCTGGGCCTGGTCACGAGCAAGATGGAAGGCTTCGCGCGACGCGGCCTTCGGCTCGTCGGCCTCGAGTCGTTTCTCGAGGTGATGGTGTTTCACGACGACACCGAGCGGCACAAGCCGGATCCGGAGCCGCTCCTGTTCGCGGCCTCCCGCGCCGGCGAGCGGCCCGAGGACGTGATTTACGTCGGCGACTCCACGCACGACGTCGTGGCGGGCCGCGCGGCAGGGATGCAAACGGTTGCGGTGCTGTGGGGGCCGTTCGAGCCGGAGGTGCTGGCCGCGGTGAAGCCGGACTTCACCATCGCGACGCCGGCCGACCTGCCGCCGCTCGTGGCGAGATTGCGCCGGTCTGACGGTACGTAGGGCGCCGACTTCAGTCGCGGCGACGATGGCCGGGCTGAAGCCCGGCCCTACGTACGGTCGGTCTCTCCAAGGCGCTCCACCACGATTCGATCGAAATCCCAGAGCAGCCCTTCGCGCGGCGAGTACGGGCCCGGCGCGTAGCCACGCGACGAGATGCCCAGCTGCGACAGCTCCGACACGCGCCAGTCTTCGCGGTTCGTGTCGTCCCAGAAATCAATCGCGTCGGCCGGATCGAACGCCGGGTGCTCGAACTCGCTCGGATGGAAGTGCCACTCGCACCAGATCTCGGTGCGGCCAGGCTCGCGCGGCCAGAGCGTGTGCGACATCACGTAATCGGGATGCAGGCTGAGGAGCAGGTTCGGCAGCAGCGCGTAGTAGTAGACGTGCCGCTGTTCCTCGACGCCGAGCCCGGGCAGCATCTGGCGCCGCAGCCGTCCGTCCCGGCTCATCGTTCCCACTTCGGGCCGCAGTTCCATGCGTCCGCCGAGCCAGGTCGGCGTCGACGGATCGTTGTCGCCCGTCATGTAGTGCGACAGCCGCTGCAGCGCGGGGTGGATGATGGGGCAGTGGAGGCACTCGGAGTAGTTCTGGATCACGAGCTTCCAGTTGGCCTTCACGTCGTACGTGACGCGATACGCGCGCTTGAGGCCGTCCATCTGCCACGGCGCGAACTTGGCCGCGAGCGCGCCAATCTGCTCGCTCAGCGGCGCGCGGCGACGTCGCCAGCGTCACGAACACGAAGCCGGCCCACGACGCCGACGGCGACCGGACCCAGCCGGTAGTCTTCGCATCGGAAGTCAGGCGTATCGTCCATGTGCGGCGCGGCGACGAGGCGTCCGTCGAGCGCGTACGTCCACGCGTGATAGGGGCACTGGATGCGGCCGGTGAACTTGCCCTTCTCCTCGGCGCAAATGCGCGTGCCGCGGTGACGGCAGACGTTGTAGAACGCCTGGAGCGCGCCCGACTCGTCGCGCGTCACGATCACGCTTTCGCCCGCCACCTCACGGACGACGAAGTCGCCCGGCTTCGCGATGTCTTCTTCGCGCGCCACGGTGACCCACATCTCCGCGTGGAAGCGTTCGCGCTCGCGCGCGAAGACCGCGGAGTCGGTGTAGTAACGGGCGGGCAGCGTCGTCTTCGTGTCGGTCATTCGGAGAGTGCCCGATCGATGAGCTCGAGCGTCCTGGCGATGTCGCCCGGCGTGTGCGCGAGCGACAGGTGATAGCGATGCACGGGCGCGTTGTAGAGCCCCGCGGTGAGGAGCCGATAATCGAGCGCGCGCCGCGCGACCAGATCCGACGCCCACACGTCCCGTGACGACCGGATTGGCGACGCCGTGAAATAGAAGTCGAGCACCGAGCCCGTGCCGGCGACGCTCATCGCGATGCCACGCCGGCGTCCGATCTCGCGGATGCCTTCGCGCAACGATTCGGCCAGCGCGTCGAGGCGCTCGAGCGCGCCAGGCTCCTCGAGCAGGTTCAGCGTCGCCAGACCGGCCGCGACGGCGATTGGCGTGCCGTTGTAGGTGCCGCCGTGGAACACGTATGGCCGGCGCGGCTTCCGCGTCGGAGCGGCTTGCGCGCGGCGCCGTCAGCGTCATCAAGTCACGGCGTCCAACCAGCGCGCCGAGCGGCAGTCCCCCGCCGATGGCCTTTCCAAGCGTCGTCAGATCGGGCGTGACGCCGTAGAGCGCCTGGGCGCCGCCGAGCCCGACACGAGGCCACGCGACGACCTCGTCGAACACCAGCACTGCGCCGTGACGCGTGGTGAGCTCGCGCAGCCCCTGCAGGAACGAGCGCTCCGGATGGATGACGCCACGCGAGACTGGCTCGATGATGACGGCCGCGATGTCCTGGCTCGCCTCGAAAGCCGCGCGCACGGCGTCGAGATCGCCGAACGGCACGACGATCGTCTGCTCGGCCGTCGCGCCGGGGATGCCGTCGGTCGCGGGCTTCGGCGGCAGCGGCTGATCCAGGTTCCACAGCACGTGATCGTGGACGCCGTGGTAGTGCCCCTCGAACTTGATCACGCGGCCGCGGCCCGTCGCCCCGCGCGCGACACGCAGCGCGTGCAGTGTCGCCTCGGTGCCGGAGCTCGTGAAGCGCGTCATCTCGGCCGACGGCACGCAGCCCGGCGATCCGCTCGGCGAGGCGCAGTTCGAGATCGCCAGGCGCGCCGAAGATCGTGGTCCCCGCACGGGCCAGCTCCGACGTCACGGCCGCCATGACCCTCGGATGCCCGTGCCCGCAGATCAGCGGCCCGAATGCGAGGCAGTAGTCGATGTACTCGCGGCCGTCGACGTCGACGACGTGCGACCCTTCGGCGCGTGTCAGGTAGACGGGATACGGCGGAAAGAACTTGACGTTCGACGTGACGCCAGCCGGCAGCCTCGCCGACGCCTTGCGGTAGAGCGCGGCCGATCCGGGCGTCGCCGAGCGGTAGGCGGCGACGGCGCGATCGAGCGCCTCACGAGCGGCGGAGTGGCCGACGGTCACGACGCTGGATCGTACTGTCCAGCCGCGCGGGTCTGCAACTGTCCCACAGCCCATCGCGCCGTTGAGATACGCCACGAGCGGCGCAATCGCACGGAACGTTTTCAGCAGCGCCGGCCAGAACTCCGCCTTCGTCATCAGCTCGGGCGGCCATTCCTGAAACCCGAGGAACTGCTTGTATTTCAGGTAGCCGGCCGCAGGGTGGTCGGACCGAAACCCGCGCGGCACGCGCGTGAGCGTCTCGCCGTGCAGCCCGCCAATCGCCCGCAGTGGCCGCGCCGTCGCCACGGCGTGAAAGCCTTCGTAGTCACCGGCGATTGTGGCGCGGATGCGATGAAGCGCCGGCGGCTCTGGCATGTAAACGCCGCCTCCAGCCCAGACCCAGCCCTCCGAAATCTCGAAGTAGAACCCCGCCGAGGTGTGGCGGTTGCCGCGCCGATGAGGAAAAACCGCCGCGGCGTTCGTCTTCAGCGGCCGCTTGTCGGCGCTGAACCGCGTGTCGCGCCAGATCCGATAGAGGCTCTTCTTCGGATCTGCCATCAGGTCGGGCGCGAACGCGCGAAACTCGCGGCCCAGGCGTTCGATGACCAGCACCATCGGGGCCTTGACGTGCATTTCGTAGTCGTCGCGATGCGCCTGAAACCACTCGCGATCGTTGTTGCGCTTCAAGGCGCGAAGAAACGTCAGAGTCTTCCGCGTAAACGGCGCCTGCTCGGCCACGGCTCTCTCCTGAATCCTTATGGCATGATACGGCGATGCAGCACTCTCGAGCGACCTACGACGATGCGCGGCTGATCATGACGCTGTACGAATCGCGGCGCGAGCCGCGGTTGCGCGACGCGCGCAAGTGGTTCTCCGCCAACTTCAAGCCGAAGACCGCGGCCGACCTCGCGACGCTCTGCCCGCCGGGGTCCGAAGAGAACGCGTCGTATCGGATGGTGCTGACGTACTGGGAGATGGTCGCCTCGTTCATCACCGGCGGCGTGCTGAACAAGGAGCTGTTCTTCCAGAGCGGCCGCGAGCTGCTGCTCGTGTGGGAGCGGGTTCGCGACGTGCTGCCGGGCATCCGCGAGCAGCAGAAGGACGCGCTCTACTACGGCAACCTGGAGGCCGTCGCCCACGACTTCATCGAGTACTGGGAGCGTCGCACGCCAGGCGCGTACCAGGCGTTCTCGACCCGCGTCCGCGGCTGACGTTCGTCAGCCGGTCTCCTCGGCCAGCAGCCGCGCCAGGCCCATCACCGTCAGCGGCGAGCTGCCCTCGGCCTTGTTGTTCACCAGCAGGAACGCGTCCGCGATCCATCGCCGCGACGCGCCGCGCAATCGACACCGCCTGCGCGCGCATCGTGCCGTCCTCGGCGACGATCCGGTTGAACGGCCGGAACCGGGCGCGCTGATCGTCGTACCACGTCCCCGGCGCGAGCAACAGACGCACCACCGCGAACGGCAGCGACTCGGGCGGGACGATCGCCGTCTGGTCGCCGGGCATCGGCATCGCGCTCCAGTAGTTGTAGACGTGCCCGGCGCCGTGCGTGGCCAGGACGCGCGCGTAGTCCGGCGTGAGGAAGTGGCGGTTCCTGAGCTCCACGGCGTATCGGAAGCGCGGGGGCAGCGCGCCGAGCAGGCGATCGAGGGCTCCCACGAAGATGCGGCTGTCGATGCCGGCGGCTGCACGCACCGGCGGGAACTCGAGGATGAACGGCCCGGCATACGCCGCGAATGACCGCTCGAAGGGCGCGAGCAAATCATCGATCAGCCGTCGCGCCGACATGAACTCCGGGTTCGCGCCGCCGTCGCGACCCGGAAGCTCCGCCGACGTCACGAGCGCGGGCGCTTTTGCGCACGCCAGAAAGCCCGCGGGCAGCTGCGAGGCGTAGCGTCGGAGATCCTCGTCGGGAATGGGCGCGTAGTAGCTGCGATCGATGCCGACGGTGCGGAGCAGGGGATGCTGCGCGTACTCGCGCAATCCCTCGCGCGCGAGCGACGTCTCGGTGGCGCCACCCGCATAGACGAGGCCCTTCCAGCCGGGGAAGCTCCACGAGCTTGCGCCACGGACGCCGAGCCGGAATGCGCCGCGCGAGATCCGCGGCCTCGCGCTGGACGGCCGCGAGCGCCTCAGCGGCCGGATGAGAGCGGTCGCCGCGCGTCGGATTGCACGTGCCCGAAGAGAAGCGAGTTGCGGAGACATGCGTAGCCGCGCCGACGCGAACGCCGGCGCTAGTCGGTCTGCGGCTTCGCGGCGCGATCGAAGACGACGCGGCCGTCGAAGATCGTGACGGCCACCTGCGTGTCGAGGACCCTGGCCGGGTCAGGGCCGAAGAGCGCGGCCGACAGGATGACCACGTCCGCAAGCATGCCGGGCTTCAGCGTGCCTTTCCGCTGCTCGTCGAACGACGCCCAGGCGCCGCCAGCCGTGTAGGCGCGCAGCGCGTCGGCCAGGGGGATCTTCTCGTTCGGGATCCAGCCGCCTTCCGGCTCGCCGTTCGGCGACGTCCTCGTCGTGGCGACATGCAGCCCGAAGCGGGGATCCAGCGACACCACGGGCCAGTCGCTGCCGAACGCGACGTGCGCGCCGGCGCCCAGCAGGCTCCCGTACATCCAGCCTCGCGAGGCACGCTCGTCGCCGAGCGTCGTCTTCCAGACGGTGATCAGATCGGGCGCCGGGTCGCCGTGGTCCGGCTGCATCGACGCCACGACGCCAATCGACGCGAACCGCGGCAGGTCCGCCGGGTCGAGCGTCTCGATATGCTCGATGCGATGACGCCGTCCGCGGTCGGACGCCGGGTTCACCTGCGCGGCGTGCTGATAGGCGTCGAGCGTCATCCGGATCGCGCGGTCTCCGATCGCGTGCGCGAACACCTGCCAGCCCCGCGCGTCGAGGCTCGTGACAATACGCGTGAGCTGCTCAGGTGTGAACGCCGGCGTGCCGGCGATCTTGCTCGTGGCGTACGGCGCCAGCATCGCCGCCGTCTGCGATTCGACGACGCCGTCGACGAAGAGCTTCACCGCGCCCGCCTTCAGCAGCGGATCGTCCGGGAACTGCTTGCGAACGGCGTCGAATCCGTCGAGATCCGCCGGCGTCAGGCTCGAACTGCCGGAGAGCGCCTGGTAGACGCGCAGTTCGAGCTCGCCGTTCCTCCGCAGCGTGTCGTAAAGACCGAAGTCCTCTGCCGTGCCGCTCGCGTTCTGTACGCTCGTGACGCCGAAGGTGTGCGCCAGCGCGATCGCGTCGCGAATCGCCTGCAGCTTCTCGTCGCGCGTCGGCTGAGGCCCGACCGCGTCGACGAGATCCATCGCCGACTCGACGAGCGCGCCCGTAGGCTCGCCGGTGCGCGCGTCCTTCACGATGGTGCCGTGCGGCGGGTTCTTCGTGCGCCGCGTGATGTGCGCGGCCGCCAGCGCCTTCGAGTTCGCCCAGCCCGTGTGGCCGTCGTACGCCTCGAGGTACACCGGGCGATCGGGCACGAGCTGATCGAGCAGCTGTCGCGTCGGCAGGCCCGAGAACGGCTCGTAGTACCAGCCGCGCCCGCGGATCCACGGACGATCGGGATGCGCTCCCGCGTACGATGCGAATCGCGTCCTTGATCGCGTCGAGCGACTTCGCGTCGATCAGATCGAGCTGCGAAATCGCCAGCCCGCCGCTCAGCAGATGCGCGTGGCTGTCGTTGAACCCGGGGAGCACCGTCGCGCCGTGCGCGTCCAGCGTGAGCGTGTGGGGACGGCGCAGCCGCTTGATGTCGCGGTTCGAGCCGACCTTGAGGATCTTGTCGGCGCGGATGGCGATCGCTTCCGCCAGCTCGCCGCCGGGCCCGCCCGTGAAGACCTGGGCGTTGGTGATGATCAGATCGACGGGGCCGTCTTCGTCGGCACGCTCGGCCCCGACCATGTACCCGGCGATAAGGGTACCGACGACGATGAGAACGACAATGAAGGTCGTGACCCGGGATGCCATGCCTGTTCCACCGTCGAACGGTCGCCGTGCGGGAGCCGGGGCGGCATCTTAACACGCCGAATCGCGTGTACTGTGGACCAACTGATGACCCCGGAGACCCCTGCTACAGGCCTCAGGATTGCCGTAGTCGGCGCCGGCGCGGTGGGCGGCTACTACGGCGCCATGCTGGCGCGGGCCGGCCATGACGTCGGCTTCGTCGCGCGCGGCGCGCACGGCGAGGCGATCCGCGGCAAGGGCCTCACGATTCGGCGATTCGACGGCGAGTTCACGGTGAAAGCCGCGGCGACGCCGAACCCGGCCGAGCTCGGCCCCGCCGACCTGGTGCTGCTGGCCGTGAAGAACTACGACAACGACACCGCGCTGCCGCTGCTGCGGCCGCTCGTTGGTCCCGGCACGACCGTGCTCACGCTGCAGAACGGCGTCGACAGCCCGGACGAGGCAGCGGCCGTCGTGGGCCGAGACGCGGTGCTCGGTGGCGCCGCCTACATCGCGACGGCCATCGCCGAGCCCGGCGTCATCGAGCAGACCGGCAGCTACCAGCGCATCGCGTTCGGCGAGGTGTTCGCCCCCGGACCCCGGATTTCGGATCGTGTCGCGCGAATCGCCAAGGTCCTCGACGGCGCCGGCATCGAAGCGCTGCCGGCCGCGGATGGACGCGTGCAGTTGTGGGAGAAGTTCATCTATCTCGCGGCGATGTCCGGGATGACCGGCGCTGCGCGCCAGCCGCTCGGCGTCGTGCGTGGAGATCCGGTGACCCGCCGCCGGCTGTTCGCCGCCATTCGCGAGGTCGAGGCCGTGGCACGCGCGGAAGGCGTGCCCGTCGCCCTGGACATCGTCAATCGGCTCTCGGTGTTCGTCGACGGGGTGCCGGCGTCGATGCGATCGTCGCTGTTGATCGATCTGTCGGCGGGGCGGCGCATCGAGGTCGAGGCGCTGCAGGGATCGGTCGTGCGGCGCGCCGCGCGGCTCGGCGTGCCCGTGCCGATCATGGAGACGCTCTACGCCGTGCTTCGCGCCGCGGCGGCCTCTCCCGCTCAGTGAGGGCGCACGCCGCGCACGAGCACCAGCGCCAGGCGATCGAGCACACCGATGTCGGCGAGCGGATCGCCGTCCACGAGGATCAGGTCGGCGTCCTTGCCGACGTCCACGGTGCCGGTGCGATCGGAGATGCCGAGCAGATCCGCCGCGTCCGCGGTGGCCGCCCGGATGGCGGCCGCCGGGCTCATCCCGCCGGCGACATAGAGCTCCAGCTCGCGGTGCAGGCTCACGCCGGGGATCACGAACTGCTGCGGGGTGTCCGTGCCGGCGGCGATCCGTCCGCCGAGCTGCCGGTAGCGTGCGACGAAGCGCTGGAGCACGGGCAGCGTCCGCTTGAACCCGGCCAGCGTCGCGTCGGTCCATTTCGCGCGCGTCATGATGTCGCGCGGATCCCACGATTTCTCGACGACGTCGCGCGGCACGTCGCGCAGCGCGGGGTCGTTCATCAGAATCGCGGTCGAGCAGCCGACCGAACGCCTCGTGCAGCGCAAGCGTGGGCACCAGGACGACGTGCCGGTCGATGAGCGCGCGCGCGACCCGGTCGAGCGACGCGGTCGTCAGCGACGGCCACTCGAGCTCCGAGGCCGTCCATCCGGCGAAGAAGTCGTCGTGCAGCGCCCGCAGGCGGTCCGGATCGCTGCTGGCGGACTCCGCGATGCCGGTGAGGTGCTCGATGCTGGTCACGCCGAGCATTGCCGCCTCGGTCGCGGTCGTCTTGCCGAGATGCGCGGCGACCGGCACGCCGCGGGCCCGCGCCTCGAGCACGATCTCGGCGACGGCGGCCGGCCGCAGCCGCGTGTAGATCTTGATGACCGCCGGCCCCGGCTTCGACCTCGGACCGCACCGCCGCGCGCGCCGACGCCATGTCGGTGACGACGAGCGCGTTCTTCCAGAAGCTGCCCGGCCCGTCGAGCAGCGCGCCGGCCGCGACGACGCGCGGGCCGACCGGCCCCTCGCCGCGGACGAGCGGGAAGATGTACGACGGATCGTTGTGCACGTCGCGGACCGAGGTGACCCCGTACTTCAGAAACAGCGGCAGCGTCCAGGGCTCCACGTGGACGTGCGCGTCGATGAGGCCCGGCAGAAGCGTGCGCCCCGAGGCCTCGACGCTGCGGTCGGCCGGCACGGTATCGGCCGCGTCTGTCGAGTCGATCCGTGCGATGCGCCCGCCCGCGATGAAGACGGTGGCGTGTGGCGTGACCCGGCCATCGCCGTGCACGACGCGCGTGTGGCGGATGGCCAGATCGAAGCGGGTCGAAGGGGGATCCACCATCAGCAACAGACTGAGGAACGCGAACGTCGCACGCACCATCGACGCGGCAGTGTAACGGGAATGGGAATCGCGAATAGGAAATAGGGAATAGGGAAAGAGAGGCACGGAGACAGCGCCGAGATCGTCAGGAGTTCCCTTCAACGCATCTTCGGCTCTCCTGTAGCGCAGGCCTTCAGGCCTCCTTCCCTATTCCCTATTCCCTATTCCCTATTTTGTTTAGGCTACCAGCGTGCTCGTAACCCCTGCGCTCGCCGCCGTGACGCTTGGCGTCGGCGTGGTCGCCGGCCTCATGGGCGCCATGCTCGGCATCGGCGGCGGTGTCTTCCTCGTGCCGTTCCTCGTGCTCGTGGCTGGCGTGCCGTTCAAGGCCGCGGCGGCGGTCAGCCTGATGGCGGTAATCGCCACGTCCACGTCGGTCTCGGCGGCGGCGTCGTCCACCGGGCGCCATCTGATCAACTTCCGTCTCGGCATGGTCCTCGAAGTCGCGACGGCGGCCGGCGGGCTGCTCGGCGGCCTGACGGCCCACATGCTCAGCGCGTCCACCCTGCAGACGCTCTTCGGCGCGCTCGCGCTCGTCGTAGGGATCGCGGTCTTCCGCCGCGCGAAGCAGGAGGAGCCGCGGACCGACTGCGACGGCGACATCGGCCGCCTCGGCGGCCGCTTCATCGACGAGCGCGGCTTCGAGGTGTGCTATCGGGTGAAACGCCTGCCGATGGGGCTCGTGGTGTCGTTCGTCGCCGGCAACATCTCGACGCTGCTCGGCGTCGGCGGCGGCATCATCAAGGTGCCGGTGCTGACGACGTGGTGCGGCATGCCGATGCGCGCGGCCGCCGCCACCAGCGCGTTCATGATCGGCGTCACCGCGACCTCGGGCGCCATCATCTACTACGGCCACGGCGATCTGATCCCGGCGCTTGGCGCAGCCGCGATCATCGGCACGCAGGCGGGATCGATTGCCGGCCTGGCGACGAGCCGCCGCGTGAAGGCGGAGGGACTCCGGCGCCTGCTGGCCAGCGTGCTTGTCGTGGTGGCGCTCCTGATGCTGCAGCGAGGCCTCCGGTGAAAGACGATCTCTCGACGCTCGAGCACCTCCTCGCGCGGGTCTTCAGGGCCGGGACGATGGCCAGCGGCTCGATGCTGGCGGTGGGCCTGCTGCTGTCCTTCCTGTGGCCGTCGAGCCGCGCTGACGGAGATCCTGCTCGGGGGCGGCGTCATCGTGCTGCTCGTGACGCCGGTCGCGCGAGTCCTCGCGTCGTTCCTCGACTACCTCTGGATGCGCGACTGGTGGTTCGCGCTCTGGACGGGCATCGTCCTCGCGCTGCTGGCAAGCAGCTTTCTCACGGCGCTCCACGTCTGAACGCCGCCAGCGCGGCGTCGCGGCGGTCGCGCTCGACCAGCGGGAAGGTCTCGAGGACGTGCGCGAACTCGTCCGCATTGAGCCCGTAGAGCGCCGCCGAGCGGGCCTGGCATTCAGCCTCGATTGACGCCGACGGCGCGCGCGCCAGGCCGCGTGCAAACCGCGCGAGCACACGCCTGATTCGGGCTGTCGGGCACGGGCACCGGGAGCCGCGACATCACGGTAGCCGTGACGTGCGTCGTCACCCAGCGGCGGACCAGATAGTTCGCGACATAGCTGTTGAGCAGCGCGCAGAGCGCCGCGGCATCCACGTCGGCAAGACGCGCGCGGCAGCAGAAGATCGTGTGCACCGTCACGGCGCCCGCAGGCACGACGGCGGCAATCAGCGTCGTCCGGTTCGTCGCCGCGGCGACTTCGCGGTAGGCCAGGCGAGGGCGATCGATGTCCGGTGCACGCGCGCCCAGCCGCGCGACGACTCTTGCGCGATCGGCGCGCCGGCCGGCGCGATCGAGGCGGACGCGAAATGCCTCGAGATCGCGGCCGTCCAGGACGATGAGGTTGGCCGAATCGCCTGAGAGCGACAGGCAGTCGCGATCGTCGGTCGCGTTGAGCTCGCGGCCAAACGTCACGGCCCACCCCTCAGGTGCGGCCAGCGGCGGATGTCGACTCACCAGCCGCTCGACCAGCGCCGCATCGGCCGGCGTCGGCAGATCCGGAAACGCGAGGTCGGTGCCGCCGAGCGTCCGGAGCAGCGCCGGTGTGAGCGATACCGTGAATCCCGCGCCGCTGGCGGGATTCAGCACACCGGACTCGATCGGCGCTGTCGAGGCCGAAGCGGCACCGCACAGCGCTGGTCGTCCCCGAGTGCACCGCGGTGATGGCGGCGAACCTGAGGCCGCGGTGAATCGGAAAGATCGCGCGCCGGTTATCGAAGACCGCGGCCGACTCGAAGCGGTGCCGCTCGACGAGCACGCGCCGCAGCGGGCCCGACCCCGAATCCGTGAGCAGCCCGGACGGCACGAGCAGGCCGAGTCGTCCGCCAGGGCGCAGCAGCGTCAGCGCGCGTTCGAGAAACAGCTGGTACGCGTTCGTATGACCGCGCGATTGCGCGACGTAAAGGCCGGACGACCGCGCGAAGCGCCCCAGCCCAGTGCGGGCCGCGCCCGTTCCAGGATCGGACCGCAGCATCTCCCACGGCGGATTCCCGAGAATCGCGTCGAAGCCGCCGTCCGCCCGCGGACGTCCCTGCGCGTCGAGGAACACTTCCGGGAACTCCAGCGGCCAGTGAAACGCGCCCGCCGCGCGCGCCTCGGACGTGACGCGATCGAACTCCGCCATGACTCGCTCATGCGGCAGCGCCGCGGCACGGCCGAAGGCCTGATCGATCAGCATCGCGTATCGGCCGCGCGGCGCCGCGTCAGTCATGGCGAGGGCGCACCAGACGTCGCAGGCGGCCCGCCACCGGACGAGGGCCGGATGACGCTGGAGTGACGTCAGCGCGCGCTCCTTCTCGCGGACGATCTCCGCGCTGGTCGTCGGGTTGCTGCTCGAGCTCCGCGCGCGCCGGCAGCAGTGCCGCCAGCGCCTCCTGCGAATCGAGCAACGGATCGAGCGGCAGCGGTGTTACCCCGGTACGGCGACCGCCGGGTGGCTGACGCATCACATCCGCCGGTCGCACGCCAATCAGGCTGTCGCCGCGCCGAAGATGGTGCTCGAGAAATGAGATCGGATGCTCGGCGGCCAGCGTCGCGAGCCACAGCGAGAGCTCCGCGAGTTGGACGGCCATCGGGTTGGCGTCGACGCCGAACAGGCAGCGTTGCGCGACGAGCCGCCGGAAGTGGGCGCGATCCGGCTCTGCGATCTCGTGTTCGCCGAACGTGCCGTCGACGATCAGCGCGCGTTCCAGCGCGCCGGCCATGAAGCGGCAGGCAGAGACCAGGAACGCACCGCTCCCCATCGCGGGATCCAGCACGCGCAGCGAGAGGATGGCCGCGGCGTCGCGTCCCTGGACGAGCGGCCCGAGCGTGACGCGCACCAGGTAGTCGGTCAGCGCGAGGGGCGTGTAGAAGCTCCCCGACGTCTTGCGTGCGGACACGGCGCCGGCGTCGCGATCCGGCTGATCGTCGAGCAGTCGCTCGTAGACCGAGCCGAGCTGCTCGACGCCGAGATCCGCGTACGGAGATCCGCCGATGGCCCCGAGGGCCGGCATGAAAGACGAGCGCCTCGAGCGCCTCGCCGACGGCGCGGTCGTCCAACGCGAGGTGATCGAGCAGCGGCGCCGCCGACGGCGAGAACAGGCGGCTGTTGAAGGCCGTCACGCGAAGGTCGCCGGCGGAGCATCCGGCGTGGGCCAGCCGGGCCATCGCCTGGAGCGCCGCCCACGTGCCTCGAGGATCGCATCCGCGTTCGAGCCGCGACGCGAGCGCGGCGATCGTGTAGCCGTCGCGGTAGATGGGGTGCCACGCCGGAACCAGGCCGCGCGCCTCGGCGAACAGCAGGAACAGCACTCGGTACACCGCGGTCAGCGCGTCCGCCCCGTGCGCCGCACCAGCCGACGTGCGGCGGGCGACGCGCGTCTCGATCGCGCGCCCGAACGTGGCCAGCGCGGACCGAACGCCGTCACGAAGATCGCGGCACACCCTGACGCCCTCGACGTCCGACAGCGCGCGCGCGTGATCGAGGACCGTGCCTTCGCCACGTGGCTGGAACGATCGCGGGCCGCACAGCAGGTGCAGTCGCGCGAGCGACTCGGGATGCGAGCCGCACAGCCCCAGGTCACAGTCGAGCGCAGCTGATGGGACGCGGGTCGCGTCCACGAGCCGGAGCCGCCGCCCATTTGTCAGGAACACCCACCGGCGTCCTTTTTCGAGCGCAGCGGAGGCCGCGGAGCGCTCCGATGCTGCCGGATCCCGCGCCCAGGGCAGCACGACGAGCGCGACGGGCTCCGCACCCGCAGCCACCAGCGTCGAGTGGAGCGTGCCAGACGCAGCCGGTTGCGGCTCCTCGAGCATCCACCCAAGCCAGCGGACCAGCGCGCGCACCGACGCCTCGAGAACGGCCCGCGCGCCAGACGCCGGTCCGAGCGACAGCTCCGCAGCCGCGACGGTCGCGCGCGTAGGCGCGCACGGCCACGTCGGCAAGTGCCGGCAGATCCCCATAGGCCGCGACGAGACCGGAGGCGAGGAAGTCCGACGAGAGCAGGCCCCCGTCGATCGCGGCGGGCATCAGCGCACCAGCAGTGCGAGCACCGGCTCGAGGCGTGGCGGCGCCGCCGGTCGCCCGAGTTCGCGCATCCGCCGTTCGTGCTCCGCGGTGCGACGCGCCAGATCGAGGCGAGACGCTTCGACGCTGCGCTCGGCGCGACGATCGAAGAACGATGGTTGCCAGCGGCGCGTCGAGTCGGCGTGCGTCGCGATGGCGAACTCGAGCAGTTCGGCTTCTCGCGCGGTCAGACTGTCGGTCAGCCGCGTGTCAGCGGCGAGCGCCGCCGTTGCGACGGGCCTTGCGGCGCTGGCGACCAGCGAGAGCCATCCGCGCGGAGATCCCGGCGGCAGCCGGGTCATCGCGACGTGAACCGCCACGTGCCGCGTTGCCGTTCCCAGTGCGCCGGGCGACGCGGTGAACACGAGCACCACGCCGCGCGCCAGCGCCCGACCGTGCCGCGCGTACATCCAGACCGGACGTCGGCGCCCGGGAGCCCTGGCCAATCGCGAGCCCGTCGCCTGCGGCCGTCGCAATGTCCACCACGCGGCGATCGTCGCCGCCGAGGCGCCGGAGGTGAGCGGCTCGAGCGACGGACCGGGGACGATTGATTCAGCCGCTTCGATCGGGGCCGTGGCGTCACCAGGCTGGAGGTCCGACGCGATGGCTGCCGCACGTCGCGCGAGGGCCGCAATCACCAGCCCTTCGTGGCCGGATCGGCCTGAGAGCTCCCAAATCCGAACCCGACGGCGCTGGCCGATCCGATCGATCCGCCCGGCCCGCTGCTCGAGAACGCGCGGCGACCACGGCAGCTCGACGTTCACCAGCACGCGGCAGCGCGCCTGGAGGTTCAGGCCTTCGGCCGCGGCGTCGGTCGCCACGAGCACCCGGACGTCGCCCTGCGTGAATCGCGCGACCGCCTCCCGGCGTTCGGCGCGATCGAGCCCGCCGTGCAGCACGGCAACTGACGCCGCGTCCCCGAGCCGAGCGACGAGCGCGCGCAACGTGTCGCGAAACTCGGTGAAGCAGATCACCGGCTCGGAGGTGCGGCGAATCAACCGGAGGATCGCCCGCCATTTCGACGAGTGCTGAGACGCCTGTCGCGCGAGCATTGCCAGCGCGTCCAGCATCGCGAGCTCGCCGCCGCGGTCCTCGAGGCCCGGCGCCATCAGCGCGATGGGCTGTTCGGCGTCCGCGACGTCGTGCTCGCCGGGCAGCGCGTCGAGTGGCAGCGCCAGCTGCTCGCCGGTGACACCGGCCAGCGCGGCCCGCCGGTGTTCCACGCTGCGAAGAAGCGCCTCGGCACTCGAGAGCGCCCGCTTCCGCAGGACGACCATCGCCAGCCGCGCGTCGGCGCCGCCGGCGCGATCGACACGACGGCAGTACGCGCCGAGCGCTTCCAGGAGTCGTGTCTCGGCGAGGGTCGATCGCACGCGCCAGCGCCGCGTGCGGCGCTCCGGGATCTGCGCCTCGACATCGCCGTCGCTCGCGACGGAACCACGCCGCCGCCGTTCCCGGACCGCCAAGCGTGACGAGTCGGCGGAAGGCCTGCGGATCGCCTGAATGCGGCGTCGCGGTCAGCAGCAGCACCACCCGGCTGCACAACGCGATGCGCGAGGCCGCGGCCGCTCGCGCCGAGTCGGACGACGCCTGGTGCGCTTCGTCTACGACGAGCACGTCCCACGGCCAGGCGACGAGGCCTGCGAGCACCGACGCCTGGCGTGCCAGATCCATCGAGACGATGGCGATACCAGCGGCCGTCCACGGGGACTCGCCGGCCGGCCGGTGACGCAGGCGTTCCGCGAGGGCCGCCGCGTCGACGACATCCGCCTGCAGGCCCGCGCGCGTCTCGAGCTCGTCGCGCCACTGGTCGCGCAGCCCCGCCGGGACGAGCACGAGCGCTCGCTGACAGAGTCCGCGCGCCGAGAGCTCCGCCAGGACAAGCGCGGCGCTCAACGTCTTGCCCAGCCCGACCTGATCGGCGATCACGACTCTCGTGGCATGGCCGCCGACGATCGCGAGCGCGGGCGCGCGCTGATGGGTCCAGAGCGGAACGCGCATCGAGCCCAGGGCGGCCAGCGGCTGATCGGGCCACGCGCCAGTGAGTCTTGCGATGTGTTGCGGCAGCGAGCCGCGGGCGGCTCGTCGCCAGCGGCTCCCGGCCGGGAGTGCGTCCACGCGGTCGAAAGGATCGAGGAGCGCGCCGATGTGCGGCGCATCGCGATGGAGCGGATCGATTTCGATCACCTGGCAGCCAACGGCACCCCAGGCACGCTGGACGCGCCAGAGCCAGCCGCGCGCGCGTACGTCGGCGCCCTCGAGTGCCGTCGCGCCAGGCGCTGGCAGATTCTGCGGCGTGTCAGTCGCGGTTCGCGCGCACATCCTGCGTACCCGTCGTGGATTTCCGCGTGGAATCGCGGTGTCGCACGATGCGAGGCAAGCGATATGCCGCGTCGTCGTCGGACGCCGCGACTGGGCAAATCAAAAAATTGGCTGGTCGGACCATTTGTCGATCCAACACGTTGGCTCCGGACCACACGTCGAGGAGAATGCTCGCCGAACGGCAATCGACGGCCGTTCAGACCAATTGGAACCGGCTTGACACTGCCAGGGCTGGGTGATAGGAATGGACCTGTTTTTCACGACGTCGGAGAGTATTGGTTTGACCTCTACAGCACCAAGGCTGGGAGTCATGAAACCAACTGAAGGGGTTACCGCGGAAATCGTCGTCCAGCACGTCCGCGCCCTGATCGAACGCGGGGAATTGCGGCCTGGCGATCGACTGCCGCCCGAACGTGAGCTGGCCGTGCAGCTCGGGGTGAGCCGTCCGAGCGTCCGCGCCGGCCTGCGCTCGCTCGCGGCGATCGGAGTCCTGCAGACGCGGCACGGCGCCGGGACGTTCATCACCGACGGTCCGCCCACGCTCGGCAGCGAGCCGCTCAGCTTCCTCGCCGCGCTGCACGGCTTCACGCGCGACGAGATGTTCGAGGCGCGCCGCGCGCTCGAAGTCGGCGTCGCCGGCCTGGCCGCCGAGCGCGCCACCGACGACCAGATCGCGACCATCGCCGAAGAAGTCACCGGCATGTTCGCGTCGCTCGACGACGCCCAGACGTTCCTGATTCACGACATCCGCTTCCACCGCGCGGTGGCGGCCGCGTCGGGAAATCCGATTCTCGCCTCGCTCGTCGAGATGGTCTCGGCGCTCTTCTACGAGCAGCGCCGCAAGACCGTCGGCCACGGCCGCGATCTGAAGCAGTCGGCCCAGGCGCACCGGAACATCTACCACGCGGTCCGCGCGCACGATCCGAAGCGCGCCCGCTCGGCGATGAGCGAGCATCTCTCGCTCGCGCAGCAGGCCCAGGCCCTCGAAGGTCAGGAGCCGGAGCGCGAACGCCGCTATCCTTCGCCGGCGATGCAGATGTCGGCCGACCCGATTGGGCGGCCGCGTCGCGCGCCGCGGCTTGTGCTTCCCGTGTCGCCGCCTGCGCGTTGACCGCGGGCGGTCGATGCCTTCTCCCGTTGACGGCCGGCTCGCCGGCCCCGAGTCGAGCCTCCCGATACCCTCATGCCTTACGCTCCTCTTGATCTGACCGGCCAGACCGCCGTCGTCATTGGCGGCACGTCCGGCATCGGTCGCGTGATGACGCGCGCCCTCGCCGAGGCGGGCGCCGACGTCGTCGCGACATCGCGCCGGATGGACGTCGTCGAAGACACCGCGAAGGAGATCGAATCGATTGGCCGCGCGACGCTGCGCGTGCCGTCGGACGTGACCGATCGCGCGTCACTCGAGACCGTGCTCGCGAAGTCGATCGAGCGGTTCGGCAAGGTCGAGATCATGATCAACTGCGCCGGCCGCACCAAGCGCGTGCCGTCGCTCGACCTGACGGAAGAGGACTGGAATGCGATCCTCGAGACGAACCTGACCGGCACGCTGCGCGCGGCGCAGGTCTTCGGCCGCCACATGGTCGAGCGCGGCTACGGCCGCATCGTGAACATCGCCTCGCTCAGCTCGTTCGTGGCGCTCTTCGAGGTCGCGGCGTACGGCGCGAGCAAGGCGGGGGTGGCGGCGCTGACCAAGCAGCTCGCGATCGAGTGGGCGTCCCGCGGCGTGTGCGTCAACGCCATCGCGCCCGGCGTGTTTCGGACGCCGCTGAACCAGAATCTGCTCGACGGCACCGACCGCGGCCGCGAGTTTCAGGTGCGCACGCCCATGAAGCGCTTCGGAAAGCTCGAGGAGCTTGGCGGCGCGGCGGTGTTCCTCTCGTCACCGGCCGCCAGCTTCGTCACCGGCGAAGTGCTCGTGGTCGACGGCGGCTTCCTCGCCAGCGGCGTGAACCAGTAGCCGATGCCCGCCGCCGTGTCGACCGCGCCGGCCCCGTCCGCCCGCGCCGGATCGTTCCGGTGGGTGATCTGCGGGCTGCTCTTCGTCGCGACGACGATCAACTACGTCGATCGTCAGGTGGTGGCGCTGCTGGCGCCGACGTTGAGCGCGCTCTTCCACTGGAGCGACATCGACTACAGCTACATCATTTTCAACTTCACGCTCGCGTACGCGATCGGCCTCCTCGTGATGGGCCGCGTGATGGACTGGCTCGGGACCAAGACCGGCTTTGCGCTGGCGATCGTGGCCTGGAGCTTCGCTGCCATCGCGCACGCGGTGGCCCACCACTACAGCGGGCCGACCATTCCGGGGGTCGCGCTCGACGAAAAGACCGGCTTCACGATCGTGTCGCTCGCCGGCAGCGTCGCCGGCTTCAGCCTGGCGCGGTTCGCGCTCGGCCTGGGCGAGGCCGGCAACTTCCCGGCGTCGATCAAGGCCGTCGCCGAATGGTTCCCGCGCAAAGAGCGCGCGTTCGCGACCGGCATCTTCAACTCCGGCACCAACATCGGCGCGCTCATCGCGCCGCTCGCGGTGCCGTGGATCACGCTCACGTGGGGCTGGGAGTGGGCGTTCATCGCCACCGGCGCGCTCGGCTTCCTGTGGCTCGTCGCGTGGTTGGCGATGTACCGCTCGCCGCGCGAGCATCCGCGGCTGTCGGCCGCCGAGCTCGCCTATATCGAAAGCGATCCGATCGAGGCCGTGACGCCGGTGCCGTGGGCACGGCTGCTGCCGCATCGCCAGACGTGGGCGTTCGCGGTCGGCAAGTTCATGACGGATCCGGTCTGGTGGCTGTATCTCTACTGGGTGCCGGACTTCCTGCACCGCGTGCACCATATCGATCTGAAGGGCAGCGCGCTGCCCATTTTCGTCATCTACCAGATCGCGACGATTGGCAGCGTCGCCGGCGGATGGCTGCCGGCGCGCCTGCTCGAGCGCGGCTGGAGCCTGAACGCCGCGCGGAAGACCGCGATGCTCGTGCCGGCCGTCTGCGTGCTGCCGATCATGCTGGCGCCGCTTGTCTCGAACCTCTGGGCGGCCTGCGTGCTGATCGGGATTGCCGCGTCCGCGCACCAGGCCTGGTCCGCGAATATCTTCACGTTCTCGTCGGACATGTTCCCCAAGCGCGCGGTTGGATCGGTCGTCGGAATCGGCGGCATGGCGGGCGCCGTCGGTGGCATGCTCATCTCGCTGGTCGTCGGGAAGGTGCTGCAGACGACGGGCAGCTACGTCCCGATTTTTCTGATGGCCGGTCTCGCGTACCTGACGGCGCTCGGCCTCATCCACCTGCTCGTGCCGACCATCAAGCAGGTCACGCTCAGCGACTGATTTCGCCGACGTCGCACGGTCCCTACGCCATGAAGATTACTGACGCGAAAGTGATGATCACGTCCCCGGGCCGGAACTTCGTCACGTTGAAGGTGACGACCGAGGACGGCATTTACGGGCTTGGCGACGCCACGCTCAACGGCCGCGAGCTCGCCGTCGCAAGCTATCTCGCGGACCACCTGCTGCCGTGCCTCATCGGCCGCGATGCGCGGCGGATCGAGGACATCTGGCAGTACCTCTACAAGGGCGCGTACTGGCGCCGCGGTCCCGTCACGATGACGGCGATCGCCGCCGTCGACATGGCGCTCTGGGACATCAAGGGCAAGGCGCTCGAGACGCCGGTCTACAACCTGCTGGGCGGGCGATCGCGCGACAGCGTCCTGGTGTACGGCCACGCGAACGGCCGCGACATCGAGGAGACGGTGAAGGCCGTCGGGCATTACGCCACGCTCGGCTACAAGGCGATTCGCGCGCAGAGCGGCATCCCGGGCCTTGCCAGCACCTATGGCGTTGGCCGCGGCACGATGCAGTACGAACCCGCCGAGAAGGGCCTGCCGTCGGAGAGTCTCTGGAGCACCGAGAAGTACCTGAACTTCGTGCCGGAGCTCTTCGCGCGCCTCCGCAAGGAGTTCGGCGACGACGTGCATCTGCTGCACGACGTGCACCATCGCTGCACGCCCATCGAGGCGGCGCGGCTCGGACGCGCGCTCGAGCCATATCACCTGTTCTGGATGGAGGATCCGACGCCCGCCGAAGTGCAGGACGGCTTCCGCGTGATCCGCCAGCACACGACCACGCCGATCGCGGTGGGTGAGGTGTTCAACACGATCTACGACTGTCAGACGCTGATTCAGGAGCAGCTCATCGACTACATCCGCACGACGGTCGTGCACGCGGGCGGGATCTCTCACCTGCGAAAGATCGCCTCGCTCGCCGAGCTGTACCAGGTGCGGACCGGCTCGCACGGCGCGACGGATCTGAGTCCCGTAGCGATGGCCGCGGCCCTGCACTTCGACATCAGCGTCCACAACTTCGGGATCCAGGAGTACATGCGGCACACGGCTGAGACCGACGCGGTCTTCCCGCACGCGTATTCCTTCGAGAGCGGCACGATGTATCCGGGTGACGAGCCCGGACTCGGCGTGGACTACGATGAAGTGCTTGCGGCACGGTATCCGTACGACCGCGCGTACTTGCCGGTCAACCGGACACTCGATGGGACGATCCATTCCTGGTAGGTCGGTCATGGGTCGGTAGGTCGATAGGTCGGTAGGTCTGTAGGTCGGTGGGTCTGGTGGTGTGCGTCGTGGGGCACGACTTCAGTCGTGCCGTGGTGGAGGAACTGATGCGGCGTGGACTCTTACTGACGATGGCCGGTGCGATCGGCCTGGCACTGACAGGAGCGCTGTATGCGGACGGCCAGGCCGTGACCGTCACGGCGCACGAAGCAGATCGGCGCGTCGACATCACGATCGGTGGCCAGCCGTTCACGTCGTACATCTGGCCGACGACGATCAAGAAGCCGGTGCTCTACCCGCTCCGCACGGCGAAGGGCGTCGTCATCTCTCGCGGGTACCCGCTGGACCCGCGGCCCGGCGAGCGCGTCGATCACCCGCACCATGTCGGCCTCTGGTTCAACTACGGCAACGTGGACGGCTACGACTTCTGGAACAACTCCGACGCGATCGAGGCCGAGCGCCAGCCGCACATGGGCACGATCTACCACCGTGCGATCCGTCGCGCGACGAGCGGGCCCGAGGGCATTCTCGAGATCGACGGCCGACTGGGTCATCCCCGACGGCACGGTCCTGCTGAAGGAGATCACGACGTTCGTGTTCCGCGGCACCGCGACGACGCGGACGATCGATCGCACGACGACGCTGACGGCGGCCGGGAAAGGCCGTGTCGCTCGGCGACAACAAGGAAGGCGTCCTCGGCCTGCGCGTCGCGCGCCAGCTCGAGATACCGTCGAACAAGCCGGAGGTGTTCACCGACGCCTCGGGGAAGGCGACCGCGGTGCCGACGCTCAACAACGACGGCGTGAACGGCGATTACCTCACGAGCGAGGGCAAGACCGGCGACGCCGCGTGGGGCACGCGAGGAAAGTGGTGCGTGCTGTCAGGAAAGATCGGCGCCGACCCCGTGTCGATCGCGATCTTCGATTCGCCCGGGAATCCCGGCTACCCGACCTACTGGCACGCGCGCGGCTACGGCCTGTTCGCCGCGAACCCGCTCGGGCAGAAGGATCTCAGCAACGGCAAGGACCAGCTGAACTTCTGCGCTCGCTGCCGGCCAGAGCGCGACCTTCCACTATCGCATCCTCATCGTCGACGGGTCGCCGACCGCGGCGGAGACGGAAGCCGCGTGGAAAGAGTGGAGCAGCAAGCTGGAAGTGGAATGCGAAGATGAATCAAGTCGTACAGTGATCGAACCTCTCCACTTCGCATTTCGCACTTAGCACTTTGCACTTCGATTACTCGTCCCGGTGACGTCGCCGGCGAGAAGGCCGGCAGGCAGACCGCGACGTACTCGGCGCCTCCGCGCCCGGCGTCGAGTAGCGCACCCACTCGCCTGACGCCGTCACGACGGCCTGACCCGCTGCGCACGTCGAGCACCCCGCCGTCGTGCTCGACGCGCAGCGTGCCGCGCAGCACGACGGTGATCTCTTCGAACTCGGGGCGCTGGCCCGGCTCGACCCATCCGCCCGGCGACACCATGCGGGCGACGCTGACGGCCGAGTGACCCGAGTTCACGCGGCCCGCATACTCCTCGATGCGCTTGGGCTTGTTGCCGGCGGCCGCGACGACGGTCGGCGCGGCGATGAGCCTCGGCATCAGCGTGCCGACAGCGGCTCGGTCGTGAACTCGATCCCGCCGACGAAGCCTGCGACAAGGTTGTAGATGGCGGCGGAAATCAACGCGCCGAGCGCGCCGAAGCCCCCGTAGAACAACGGCATGATGATCACCGCGCCAACGCCGAAGACGGCGCTGAACACGGCGGACTTGTCGCCGCCAGCCATTCCGAGGCCCGCGCCGAGCAGGCTCGCCAGGGCGATGATCACCCCGAAGATGAGCCCGATCATCCCGTAGAGGACGAACGCGACCTTGGCAACCGACAGCGGGGCGATGCGAGTGATGCGCATTGGGGATCCTCTGAAAACTGACGTTATCGGGTCCTTGGAGCTGGCGCAGCCGGGTCCGACTGACGCGGTCGGGTCCTTTGGAACTGACGCGGCCGGGTCCTCTTCGAGCGCGTATGGTATCCCAGTAGAATGCCGCCGTGGCGTTTCGACTCGGCATCCTTGGCGCGGGCAACATCAGCGACACGCACGCGCGCGCGGCCTCGGCTATTCCTGGCGTGGAGGTCGTCGCGGTCCACGGGCGCAACCGCGAGCGTGCGACCCGGCTGGCCGGCGCGTACGGCGCGGCCGTGTTCGACAGCCTTGACGGCTTTCTCGATCACCCGATGGACGCCGTCGCGATCGGCAGCCCATCCGGCGTGCACGCGGAGCAGGGCAGCCTCGCGGCCGCTCGCGGCCTGCACCTCATCGTCGAGAAGCCGATCGATGTCACGCCCGCACGCGCGGATCTCCTGATCGACGCCGCCGCGCGGGCCGACGTGCGGCTCGGCGTCTTCTTCCAGGACCGCGTGCAGCCAGACATCGTCCGATTGCGCGATGCGATCGTGTCGGGACGGATCGGCCGGCCGCTCGTCGCCTCGGCGCGGGTGAAGTGGTATCGGCCGCCGGAGTACTACGGCCAGTCGCACTGGCGCGGCACGTGGGCGCTCGACGGCGGCGGCGCGCTGATGAACCAGGGGATCCACACCGTCGATCTGATGCAGTGGCTGCTTGGCCCGGTGCGGCGGCTGAGCGCGACCACCCGCACCGCGCTGCACAAGATCGAAGTCGAGGACACGGTGATCGCGCTCCTCGAGTTCGAGAGCGGAGCCGTCGCCACGCTCGAAGCGACGACCGCCGCGTACCCGGGCTACAAGCGGCGTGTCGAGATCAGCGGCACCGAGGGCACGCTCGTGCTGGAGCACGATCGCCTTGTTCGTGCCGACCTGCGCCAGCCCGCCGACGATCTGGTCGCCGAGGTCGCCGCCGACAGCAACCAGAGCGCCTCGTCGCCGGTCGTCTCGGACGCGAGAGGACATCAGCGCCTGCTCGAAGACTTCGTCGATGCCGTCCACGCGCATCGCGACCCCATCTGCACAGGACAGGAGGCGCGAAAGAGCGTCGCGCTCGTCTGTGCGATCTATGAAGCGGCGAAGTCTGGGCGGTGGGTCGAAGTGAATAGGGAATAGGGAATAGGGAATAGGGAGATAGGGATGCCGTTTTTCATCTGCACGACCTGCGGGACGCAATTCGCCGAATCCGCCGAGCCGCCGGCGGACTGCCGCATCTGCGGCGACGAGCGGCAATACGTCGGTCTCGGCGGCCAGCACTGGACGCTGCTCGAGTTGATGCTCGAGGAGCACGAGAACCACCTCGAGGCCGTCGCGCCAGGCATCACGAGCGTCGAGACTCGGCCGACGTTCGCGATCGGCCAGCGCGCGCTCCTCGTGCAGCACCCCGACGGCAACGTGCTGTGGGACTGCGTGTCGTTCGTCGATCAGGACACCGTCGACAGCCTGGCGGCGCTTGGCGGCGTCTCGGCGATCGCGATCTCGCATCCGCATTTCTACTCGTCGATGGTCGAGTGGAGCCAGGCGTTCGGCGACGTGCCGATCTATCTCCACAACGGCGACGCCGCCTGGGTGTCGCGGCCGGATCCGCGCGTGACGTTCTGGGCGGGGGAGACGTATCCGATTGTGGACGGCCTCACGCTCGTCCGCTGCGGCGGGCACTTCGACGGCTCGAGCGTGCTGCACGTGGCGGGCTCGGCCGAGCGCCGCGGCGCGCTCCTGACCGGCGACACCGTGAAGGTCGGCTGGGACCGGCAATCGGTCAGCGTCATGCGCAGCTACCCGAATCTCATTCCCGTCGGGCCGACCGCGCTCGCGCACGTGGAGCAGGTGCTGGCGCCACTCGAGTACGACGACATCCACGGCGCCTGGACGGGACACAGCATCCGCGGAAACGCGAAGACGATCGTGGCGCGTTCGCTTGCGCGGTATCGCCAGGCGATTGCTGAGTAGGGATTTTCGGCCAGAAACAACAATCCCGGTCGAGTGGCGAGCGACACTCGACCGGGACGTCAGTCAAGGAGACGGCCAGGAACCGATAACCTGGAGGGGGTTACACCGCCGGTCAAACGGTGCAGTCCCTAAGCCGTATCCAGTCTAGGGCCCCGGTTACGGAACCGTATCTATCGACGGTTATAGGCGGCGCGATTTTCGTGTGCGCTGCCGCTAATTGACTGTAAATATTGTGGTTTCAGTGCCCGCCGCGCCTCCGCCGAGCGGCCGACAGGCCGCCCGGCGTGGATTTGATGACGACGGGTCCCTTGCTCGCGCCCGCCACTACGGAACCAGGCAGGACGTCTCCAGCCCGCTGTAGTTCACGTCGCACGGTGCCGACTGCACGAAGTTCTTGTTGTTGTTCCCGTCGTCCAGCGCGGTCTTCAGGCACTCCTGGATGGCCCGGTTCGCCGGGTCGAAGGCTGCGGTAGTGACCGGGTGGAACTGCAGCTGGCTTGCCGAGTCGGCGATCAGCTGGTCGATCGAGATGAAGTTCGGATTGCCGCCGGGGTTGTTGCCGCATGAACCCGCGTAGACGAACGCGCTTCCGCTGACCCCGCCTGACACGACGTTCAGTTTCATGGCCGCCAGTTGCGCGGAAAGCATGTTGGCCATGTTGTTGGCGTTCGCGCCGACGATCCAGTTGTCGAACGCGGTCAAACTGGCGAATGGCACGACGGTTCCGCCTGCCGCGTTCCTGAGGAACAGCGGCCCGAGCAGCGCGTTCAGCCCTGACAGCCCGCCGAGACTCTTGGTGATCACGTTGTTGCCGTTCTTGTTGTGCCAATACCCCAGCGTCAGCCCGCCCCCGGCGCCCAGACACACGTTGCCGAAGTTGTTGTTGAGCGAGTCCGGCGGCACCGTGATGTCCGAGATGGTCGTCGGCGTCGTGTTGATCCAGGTTGGCTTCAAGGCCGGGATCACTTCACACACCGAGTAGATGCCATCCGGCACGTTCAGAAACGAGTAGTTGCCGTTCGCGTCGGTCGTGGTGTTCGTGGGGATGCTCGCCTGGATGAACCAGCCGGGAATCCCGACCTCGCCCGGATCGAGCACGCCGTTGACGTTGGCGTCGTAGAACTTCTCGCCGGCGATCGTCGAGCCGTGGGCGGCGGGCACTCGGAACCCTCGCACGGCGTCGGTCTTGACCTTGAAGTTGTCGGTCTTCTTGTTGCCGGGATCGAACGTGATCGTGATCCCGTCGAGGCCGATCGTCGCGGACGCGAACGGCACGAGCCACACCTTGTATTCGCCGCCGTTGTTCGGCGTGTCGAGGAACGGGATCAGCTGCACCGGGGTGGAGCCGTTCGCTGGGTTGAACGCGCCGTTGGCATGTGGACACGGCCCCGTGGCGCCCGCGACCGCGCCGCCGCTCACCAGGAGCTCACGACAGACGGCTGGATCCGTCGACAGCAGCGTTGCGCCGCTGGGATCGGTGACGAAGAAGAAATAGACGCCCATCAGGCAACCCCGAACCGTTCTGGTTCTGCGGGCCGCCGTTCAGGTACACGAGCGGCTTTGCTGTCGTACAGGTTCTGATTGACGCGCGTGCCGCGGCCTCGCTCGTGTAAGATCGCGCCCGAGAACGCCGCCCACACGCTGGCGCCGGCCGCCAACGCGAACGCGAACGTCGCGCCGCACACGAGTCTGGTCCGTGCGCCCGTCACCGGGCGCGTGAAGCTGGGGAGCCTCATACCGACCTTCTTTCTGCTGGATCGCCGGTCCCCGCGAAGAAGTTCGCAGGCGCTCGCGACCGACTCTCCGGGAACGTTATGGTAAACGCCGCGCGCTACGGCAGGTCATATATCGATCGGTAGGGGAGCCGCGCAATTCACGCCAGGCCGTGACGAGTGGCGATAAAGGATGAGCTGGGCTCGGCCCGTGACCGCCAAGCTTCTCGTAAATGTTGTGAAGATGGATCTTGACCGTCCCTTCCGTGATGGAGAGGCGCTCCGAAATCTCCTTGTTTCGCAGTCCCTCCGCCGCCAGTCGGACGATCTCGATCTCACGGGGCGTGAGCAGGTTCGAGAGGCGGTCGAGGTCGGACTCTCGTTTGAGCATCCGATCCATCGCCCGCGCCACCGACTGCTTCTCGAGCCACTTCTCGCCCGCGTGCACCTTCCGCACGCATTCCATCAACGTCCGCGGCGCCATCTCCTTCAGGACGACACCCGAGACGCCCAGTCGGATCGCTTCGAGCAGCTTCTCTTCGTCGACGTGCGCGGTGAGCAGCACCGTGCGCGTCTGCAGGCCGAGCTCGTTGACGCGTTGCAGCACCCAGAGGCCGTCGTGGCCCGGCATCGCCAGGTCGAGGACGAGCACGTCGGGCTTGTATTCCTGAAGCGCCTTGACGGCCGCATCCGCCGTCGTCGATCGCGCGACGACCTCGAACTCGGGCTCGAGCTTGAACAGCTGCTCGAGGCCGTCGAGGACGATCACGTGATCGTCCGCCAGCGCGACGCGGACTCGCTTCATGCGACCTCGCGCACGAGGGGCACCGTCAGGCGCAGGCGGCTGCCTTCCTTGCCCGTCTCGAGATCCAGCGATCCGCCGAGCGACGCGACGCGCTCGCGCAGCGTGCGGGGGCCGATCTGCTCACGCGCCAGATCGGCCAGCGAGTAGCGTCCCTCGAACGGGAAGCCCTGCCCGTCGTCCACGACGGCGATCGAAATCTGGTGCGCCTCGCGAAGAATCGCCAGCTGGATCGCCGACGCCTTCGCGTGTCGAGCGGCGTTGACCAGCGCCTCGTGGATCAGGAGGAAGAGATCTGTCACGAGCAGGTCGGGAATCTCGAGCGACGCCGGCTCGGTCGCGACGGTGACGGGGACGCCCCACTGGCGACGGATACGATCGGCCAGGTCGTGCACGCGGCCGCGCAGGTCGATCGGTCCCGATTCGCCGGCGCGCTGCGGTCCGAGCTGATTGATGAAGAAGCGCAGGTCGTTCTGTCCCGCGGCGATGATGCGCTGCACCTGGGACAGCCGCTCTTCGGCGGCCGCGGGATCCACGGTCAGCGTGCGGCGGGCCGCCTGGAGCTGCAGCGCGGCGCCCGGTCAGGGTCTGCAGCACGCCGTCGTGCAGATCTCGCGCCAGGCGCACGCGTTCGGTCGTGACGACCGTGTCGCGCAGCTTCTGCAACAGATACGCCTGCGAGAGGCGCGCCGACGCGAGGTCCGCGACGACGTCGCCGACCGCGAGGTCCTGCACCGAGAACGCCGGCCGATCGAGGCAGAAGAGCCAGCCGCGGAAGCTCGTGCCGCGAAGCGGCCACGCCGCCAGCGCACGGATGGCGAATCGATCGCGCAACCGGGCGTCGATCGGCAGCCCCTTCCACGTCTCGAGGCCACGCGGTCCGCGAATGAACGTCAGCGGCTCGCGCGCGGCCAGGTCGCGGCAGAAGAAGCTCGCCTCTGCCACACGCTCGTTCACGACGTCGCCCAGCCCGCCGGGCGCTTCGCGCGTCTGCTCGACGCGGCCCTCGTCCCAGATCGCCACTTCCGTCCATGGCTCGTCGGCTTCCTCCCAGACGAGCAGCGTGCGCGGCGCCTCGAGCACCTCCGAGGTCTGCGCGAGCATCTCGGCCGGGAGCGCCGTGGGGCGATCGGGATCGGGGCCCGTCCACGCCGCGAGACGCGCGAGCTGAGTGCCCCGCCAGTCCTCGTACGCGCCGACAAGGCCCACGAGCATCGTGAAGACGCCCATCAGGAGCGCCGTCATGATGAACTGCCGCGGCGCCGAGGCCGGGTCGTGGCCGAACTCCACGGCCCGCGCACCGAACGCCACGTGCACGGCGATGCCGACCGATCCGGTCGTCAGCGCTCCGCGCCAGCCCCAGCGCAGGGTCGCGGCGACGAGCGCAAACAGAAACCACGCGAGCACCGCGAGCGACGCCTCGCTCGCCAGCGAGACGTACACGGTGTAGGCGGCGAGATCGATCGCGTGGGTCGCGCCAGGCACCCGCGGGTTGCCGCCAAAGCGCGTCCGCATCACCGCCAGCAGCGCGAGGGAGTAGATGCAGTAGATGACCGCGACGGCAGTCGCGGCGTTCCCGTACCCCGCGGCAAGCGCTGGCGGCCCGGCCAGCAGCGCGAAGAACGCGACCAGCGAGCGCCCCCGCGCGACGAGCGTCTCGACGCGGACCTGCGAGGGAGCGCGCGCGGCCATGGGTTAGTTCAGGTACTTCTCGACCGGCGGGTGCAGCAGCTCCCCGGACTGCGGCTCGGCCATGTTGTCCTTCGTGATCATCCAGACGCCGGTGTCGATGCGCGATTCGACGGGCTTGCCCTGCAGATGCGCGACCATCTTCGTCACGCCGAGATACCCCATGTTGAGCGGGTTCTGCACGACGAGCCCCTGCATCTGGCCGTTGTTCAGCGCGTCGATGAACACCTGGCTCGGATCGAAGCCGATGAAGGCAATCTTGCCCGCCTTGCCGATGTCCTGCAGCGCCAGCAGCATCCCGTGCGTGGACGACTCGTTGACGCAGAAGATCCCCTGCACCTCGTTGGCATACCGGTTCAGCAGGTTCTCCGAGGTGCGCTTGGCGGTGTCCCGCGTCGGGCCGGCGTACTGATCCGACGAGATCACGGTGATGCCCGGATACTTCGCCTTCAGCTCCGCCATGAACCCGTTCTCGCGCGCCGTCGTGCTGGCCGAGCCCTCCTGATAGCGCAGCAGCAGAACTTTGCCCGCGCCCTTCAGAAGCTCGCCCATCCGGTCCGCGGCCATTTCGCCGCCCTTCGTGTTGTCGGTGGCGACAAACGACACGATCTTGTCGGTGTCGAGCGCCGAGTCGATCACGACCGTCGGGATGCCCGCGCGCGCGGCCTCCTCGACGGGCCGCACGATCGCCGACTCATCGAGCGGCGCGATGACGATGCCCGAGACGTTCTGGCTCACGAAGCCTTCGACCACCTGCACCTGCTGCTCGCGGTCGTCCTCGCGCAGCGGGCCTTTCCAGCTGATGGCGACCTTCGTGCCCGAGGCGTTCAGTTCGCGCTCGGCCTTCACGGCGCCGGCGTGAATGGCTTTCCAGAATTCGTGCGTGGTGCCTTTAGGAATGACGGCAATGGTCAATTCGCCCGACTTGCCCTTGCCCGAGCAGCCCGCCGCAGCCGCCAGCAGAAGCACGGCCAGCGCGGCAGTCCAGGTTCGGTGACGACGATGCACGACGAGGATCCTCCATGGCAGGCCTGACAGCGAAGGCCTGCGCTACAGGTGGCACGCGGCTCGCCGCGTACGTGGGGCAGGACTTCAGTCCTGCATTCCAGGGCGGCCCTGGCCCGCAATCTGAGCGGCGATGATACTCCCGGACCCCGCCGGGAGCGCGCGACTCTTTGCGATAGAATTTGAGGTTGAGCATGGCCGATACGCCCTATTTCATGACCGGCGCGCTCGGGTGCATCGGCGCCTGGGTCGTGAAGGCGCTCGTCGACCGCGGCGACGTGCCGGTGGTCTTCGACAAGTCTGACGACGCCAGGCGGCTGAAGCTCCTGCTGGACGACCGCGCGTTGGGACGCGTGCGGTTCATGCGCGGCGATGTCACCGACGCTCCGACCCTGCGTGCGGCGCTCGAGCAGTCGGGCGCGCGCCGGGTCATCCATCTGGCCGGGCTGCAGGTGCCGAGCTGCAAGGCCGATCCGGCGCTCGGCGCGCTCGTCAACGTCGTCGGCACGATCAACATCTTCGAGGCCGCCCGCGCCCTCGGCCTGACACGCGTCGTCTACGCCAGCTCGGCGGCCGTCTTCGGACTTGCCGACGAGGCCGTGGACGAGACCGTGTCGCCGTCGCCGCTGACGCACTACGGCGTGTTCAAGCAGGCCAACGAAGGAAACGCCCGCGTCTACTACGCCGACCACGGCATCTCGTCGGTCGGCCTGCGGCCCTTCAGCGTCTACGGCGTCGGCCGCGACTCGGGGCTGACGAGCGATCCGACCCGCGCCATCAAGTCCGCCGTGATTGGTCGGCCGTTCCGGATTCGCTTCAGCGGCGTCACGGACTTCATCTACACCGCCGACACGGCGGCGGCGTTCATCGCGTGCGCCGATCGCGCGCCCGACGGCGCGCACGTGTTCAACCTGCACGGCGACGCGCGCGATGTCTCGGACGCCGTGGCGATTCTCGAACAGGAAATCGGACCGACCGCGCGCGGGCTCGTGTCGATCGACGGCCCGGGCATTCCGATGCCGCCGTCGCTCGACGACAGCGCGCTGAGGGCGGTCATCGCGGATTTGCCGAGCACGCCGCTCGAGGAAGGCATTCGCGAGACGGTGCGGAGGTTCCGCGCGCTCGACGCCGCGGGCCGCCTCGACACGGCCGACATCGACGGCGAGACCGTCGGTCCGGCCGCCGCCGGAAAGCCTTCGTAGCCGCCTGTCGAAGAACGACATCACCATGGCACACGAACACGCCGCAGCGACGTCGATTGGCGAAGTCGCCGTCATCGTCAGCCCCGCCGACAACGTGGCGGTCGTCAAGACGGCCGTGGAGGCCGGGCTTGCGCTCGAGCGACCCGACGGGCACATCGTCACGCTCACCGGCGCGGTGACGCCCGGCCATCGCTTCGCCACGCGCCCGATTCCCGAGGGCGAGTTCGTGCTGCAGTACGGCCAGCCGATCGGCACGTCCAGGGGCATCGCGGAAGGCGATCCGATCACCGTCCGGAACATGTCGAACGACGTGCCGGTGGTGCGCGACCTGCCGGCGGACCTGCACACGCCCGCGCCCGAGTACTTCGCCGAGAGCGAGCGCGCCACGTGGCGCGGCTACCGTCGAGCCGACGGCCGGGTCGGCACGCGAAACTTCGTGCTGATCGTGCCGACGAGCATGTGCGCGAGCCACGAGTCGCAGCAGATCGCGACGCTCGCGGAGTTCACGCTTTACTCGCGCGAGAAGTTCCCGAACGTCGACGGCGTCGTCGCGATCCCGCACAACAAGGGCTGCGGCTGCTCGGATGGCTCGAACATCGAGGTGATGCTGCGGACGCTGTCGAACTACGCCGCGCACCCGAACGTCGGCGGCGTCATCTTCATCGGCCTGGGCTGCGAGAAGACGAACCTGACGGCGGTCGAGAAGTACCTCCAGAAAGAGCATCTGGATCTCGGCAAGCCCGTCGTCCGCTTCGGCATCCAGGACGATAGGCGGCACCGAGGCCGTCATCGAGCGTGGCCTGAAGGAAGTCGCCGAGATGCTCCCGCGCGTCAACGACGCGACGCGCACCGACGCGAAGATGTCCGAGCTGATCCTCGGCGTGAAGTGCGGCGGATCGGATGGGTTTTCAGGTCTGTCGGCGAACCCGTCGCTGGGCCGCGCGGCCGATCTGCTCGTGCGCTCCGGCGGCACCGTCCTCATCACCGAGGTGCCCGAGTTCTGCGGCGCCGAGCACATCCTCGCGCAGCGCGCACGCGACCGGAAGACCGGCGAGGACGTGTACCAGATGGTGGACTGGTACAAGGAGTACGCCTCGAAGTTCGGGACGGTGCTGAACGAGAACCCGAGCCCGGGCAACGTCGCCGGCGGTCTGCTCAACATCACGATCAAGTCGCTCGGCGCCATCGCCAAGGCGGGGACGACACGCGTCGAAGGCGTCACGGGATATGGCGAGCTTCCGCAGGGGCAGGGGCTCTGGCTGATGCAGGGACCCGGCTACGACCAGGAATCGACGCCAGGTCTCGTGGCGGCCGGCGCGCAGGTCGTCGTGTTCACCACGGGTCGCGGCACGACGATCGGCAACGCCATCGCGCCTGTCGTCAAGCTCTCCTCCAACACGCCGACCTTCCAGCGCATGTCGCGCGATCTCGACCTCAGCGCGGGCGGCGTCATCGACGGCACCGAGTCGATCGACGAAGTGGGCGCGCGCGTCTTCGAGCACGTCCGACGCGTCGCCAGCGGCGAGGTACAGGCGTTTGCCGAGCGCACGAAGCACCGCGAGTTCGGGATCTGGGCCGAACAGTCGGTGTCGTTGTGATGCGTGCGGCCGTGCTGGCCGACGTCGGCCGCCTCGAGATCCGCGACGTGCCGGCGACGCCTCCCGGCCCGGGTGAAGTCCTGCTGCGCGTGGCGGCGGTCGGGCTCTGCGGCACCGACTTCCACATCTACGGCGGCCACGGCAACTACCATACGGACGACGCCGGACGGCCGATCCCGCTCGACGACAGCCCCGCAGATTCTCGGCCACGAGCTCGTCGGGATCGTCTCGGAGCGTGGGCCCGGCGTCGCGGATCTCGCCGTTGGCGATCGCGTCGTGGCCGATCAGGGACGCAACTGCGTCAGCGTGAGCCGGCATCCGCTCTGCGAGTACTGCATCACCGGCGACTCGCACCAGTGCGCGCACTACGCCGAGCACGGCATCACGGGCCTGCCGGGCGCGCTGGCCGAGTGCATCACGCTGCCGGCCGCCAATGCGATCACGGCGGACGCCGACCTGCCGATCGAAGAGCTCGCGCTCACCGAGCCGCTCGGCTGCATCGTCCACTCGACGGATCTGCTGCTGAAATCGGCGACGCGGTATCGGCTGCGGGACGCTGACCCTGCGCATCGGGTGAACACCGTGGTGATTTTCGGCGGCGGGCCGGCGGGACTGCTGTTCACGCAGTACTTGCGGTCGGGGCTGGGGTTCGAAGGCGTGATCGTGGTCTCCGATCCCAATCCGCTGAAGCGCTCGCTGGCCGCGTCGATGGGCGCGACGCCAGTGGATCCGATCGCCGAAGACCTCGCCACGAAAGTCCTGGAGCTGAGCGGCGGCCGGCGCGCGGAGCTCGTCATCGACGCGTCGGGCGCGGGGGCGGTGTTCAAGGACATGCCGCGGCTGCTGCGCAAGCAGGGGACCGTGCTGTTGTATGGTCACGGGCATGTGGGCGTGGACATGAGCGCGCTCAACAACCTGCAGTTCCTGGAGCCGACGCTGCTGTCGCCGGTCGGCGCATCGGGCGGCTTCGAACCAGACGGCCGGCCGTCCACTTACCGTCGAGCGCTCGGCCTGCTCGAGACGGGGAAGGTCAAGGTCGGCGCGTTCATCACGCATCGCTACCGATCGCTCGACGAAGTGCCGGCGGCCTTCGCCGGCGCGCACGAAGCTCTGGACTACGTGAAGGGCGTCGTGCTCCTGACCTGACCGACCTGATCGACCTGATCGACCCGATCAACCCGACGACCTGACCGACCCGATGAGACCTGACTCTTATGCACCTCATCACCTTCACTCCAAAGACCGCCCCGACCTCTGCGCCACGTGTCGGCGCGCTGCTGCCGGGCAATCGTTCCGTCCTCAACTTCGCGGTGGCGGTTGACGCGTCGGCCGACGTCCCGCTGCTCACGTGGTTCGATCTGGACGACGAGTGGCTGCCGAAGGCGAAGCAGATTCACGACGCGTTGGCGAAGAGCGCCGAGCGCGTCGAGACCCTGCCGCGCGGCTCGGTGGTTCCCGCCGCCGACGTGCTGATCGGTCCGCCCGTCCCGCGCCCGGGCAAGATCATCTGCATCGGCCTGAACTACAAGGACCACGCGGCCGAGAGCAACATGCCGGTGCCGACCTCGCCGATCACGTTCTCGAAGTACGTGACGTCGGTGACGGGCCCCGGGCAGCCGATCGCGCTGCCCACAGGCAGCAGTCAGGTGGACTACGAGGCCGAGCTCGCCGTCGTCATCGGCAAGCGATCGAAGGGCGTCGAGGTCGAGAAGGCGTTCGAGTCGGTGCTGGGGTACATGAACCTGAACGACGTCAGCGCGCGCGACTTCCAGTTTTCGGACGGCCAGTGGCAGCGCGGCAAGGCGTGCGACACCTTCGCGCCGATGGGCCCGTACATCGTCACGAAGGACGAGATCGCGGACCCGCACAAGCTGCGCGTGCAATGCCGCGTGAACGGGCGCACGCTGCAGGATTCCACGACCGAGCAGCTCGTGTTCGGCGTCGACGCGCTCGTGTCGTTCCTGTCGCAGACGGTGACGCTCGAGCCCGGGGACGTGATTGCCACGGGCACGCCTCCCGGCGTAGGCTTCGCGCGCAAGCCGCCCATCTTCCTGCAGGATGGCGACGTCGTGGAGATCGAGGTCGAAGGCCTCGGCATCCTCTCGAACCCCGTCTCTTCGGCGCGACATAACAGTAGGGCCGGGCTTCAGCCCGGCCGAACTGACGTCTGACCCTTGACCGACCTCCTCCGCCTCGACGGCATCCGCAAGCGCTTCGGCCCCACCGTGGCGCTCGACGGCGTGAGCGTGTCGCTCGCGGCAGGCGAGGTCCACGCGCTCATCGGAGAGAACGGCGCCGGCAAGAGCACGCTGATGAACATCCTCGCCGGGGCGATCCGGGCCGACGAGGGGACGATGACCGTTGGCGGCGCGGCGTACCAGCCGTCCTCGCCGCTCGACGCGAGCCGGCATGGCATCGCCCTGATTCACCAGGAGCTCTCGCTCTGCCCGCACCTGACCGTCGCCGAGAACATCCTGCTCGGGCGCGAGCCGTCGCGGTGGGGACTGTTCAAGCGGTCAGAGGCCGAGTCGCTCGCGATGGACGTGCTCGCGAGCTTCTCGCATCCGGACCTGAAGCCTGGCCGACTGGTCGGGGAGCTGCCCCTCGCCGCGCGGCAGGTCGTCGAGATCTGTCGCGCCATCGCGTCGCGCGCGCGCATCCTGCTGATGGACGAACCCACCAGCAGCCTCCAGCGCGACGACGTCGTGCACCTGTTTGCGCTGGTGCGGCGGCTGAAGAGCGAGGGCCTGGGCATCGTCTACATCAGCCACTTCCTCGAGGAGGTGCGCGAGATCGCGGACGTCTTCACCGTGCTCCGCGACGGCAGCAGCGTCGCCAGCGGCGCGATTGCCTCGGTGACCAACGCGCAGCTCATCGCGCACATGGTCGGCCGCTCGGTGGATCAGCTGTTCCCCGCGCGCACGGCCTCGCCGGGAGACGTGGCGCTCGAGGTGCGCGATCTGGCCGCGCCGCCGGTCGTGCAGCGCGCCTCGTTCACGCTGCGACGCGGGGAGATCCTGGGCATCGCCGGCTTGATGGGATCCGGACGCACCGAGCTGGTGCGCGCGCTCTTCGGCCTCGCGCCCGTGGCGTCGGGCGCGGTGCGGATTGCGTCGCTGCCGTCGACGACCGCGGATTCGCCGGCGCGGCGCATCGGCCAGCGCGTCGGGTATCTGAGCGAGGATCGCAAGGGCGAAGGCCTCGCGCTGCCGATGTCGGTCGCCGACAACCTCACGCTCACGGGCTTCGCGTCGTGCTCGACGAACGGGTGGCTGAGCCTGGCCGGCCAGCGCGCGATGACGCGCGACTGGATCCGCACGCTGGGCATTCGCGCCGCGGGCCCGGACGAGGCCGTCGCCACGCTGTCTGGCGGCAACCAGCAGAAGGTCGCGCTCGGGCGGCTGCTGGTGCAGGATGCGGACGTGCTGCTGCTCGACGAGCCGACGCGCGGCGTCGACATCGGCAGCAAAGCACAGATCTACGACGTGATTGCCGAGGCCGCGAAACGCGGCAAGGCGGTGCTGATGGTCAGCTCGTACCTGCCCGAGCTCTTCGGCCTCTGCGACCGGCTGGCGGTCATGAGTCGAGGCAGCCTGTCTGACGCGCGCCCGATTGGCGAATGGACGCCAGAGCGCGTGCTCCACGCGGCGATTGATGTGCAGTGAAGGTTCCAGGGTTCCAGGGTTCCAGGTCAGGTTCGCAGGGTTCAGGGTGCAGCGCGGAACGTACGTAGGGCCGGGCTTCAGCCCGGCCGACGCTCGTCAATGACAAACGAGACGACGTCCACCGCTCGCAGCTGGCTCACACGGCTGGCTCCCTTCATCGGCCTTGTCGCCGTGATCGCGATCTTCGCGATCATGACCGACACGCCCGACCAGTACCTCTCCATCCGCAACTTCCGCATCGTCGTCGCGCAGACGGTCATCGTCGCGCTCGGGGCGATCGGCATGACGATGGTGATGGTCGGCGGGGGCATCGACCTGTCGGTCGGCTCCGTGATCGCGCTGAGCGGCGTCGTCACCGCGATCGCGATGCGCGACGGCGTGACGCCGATCCTGGCCGTGCTCGAGGGCGTGCTGGCCGGTGGCGCCGCCGGCGTGATCAACGGCCTGTTCGTCACGCGCCTGAAAGTCATCCCGTTCATCGCGACGCTCGGCACGCTCGGCATGGCGCGCGGCGTCGCGAAGTGGATTGCCGATCAGCAGACCGTGAACCCGCCGGCCACGTGGGTGAACAACCTGGCGGTGACGTTCCCCGACCCCGACTGGATGATCGTCGCGCCCGGCGTCTGGCTCACCGTGCTGCTGGCGGTCCTGATGGCGCTGGTGCTGCGCTACACCGTCTTCGGCCGGCGCGTGTTCGCCATCGGGTCGAACGAAGCCGCCGCGCGCGCGTGCGGCATCCCGGTGGATCGCCTGAAGGTGTGGATCTACGGCATCTCGGGGCTGCTGGTCGGGCTCTCCGGGGTGATGCAGATGTCCCGTCTGCGGCAGGGCGACCCGACCGTCGCGATCGGCACCGAGCTCGACGTCATTGCCGCCGTCGTGATCGGCGGCGGGTCGCTGAACGGCGGCGTCGGGACGATTCTCGGCTCGATGGTCGGCGCGACGATCATGGCCGTCCTGCGCAACGGCAGCCAGCAGATGGGCTGGCAGAACTACGTCCAGGAAATCATCATCGGCGCCATCATCGTCGTGGCCGTGGCGCTCGACGGCTGGCGCAACCGCCGCGGCTGACCCGGAGTCTTGCCGTTCCTCCATTATTCCTCCATAATGGAGGAACGATGGCGACTCTCAACATCAAGAACCTGCCCGACAGCCTGTATCGCAAGCTCCAGACGCGGGCGCGGCGCGAGCACCGCTCGGTCGCGCAGCAAGTGACGGTCATGCTTGCCGAGCAGCTCGAGTCGCCGAAGCCGCTCTCCATCCTCGACCTGCAGGGGCTCGGCAAGGACGTCTGGGCCGGCACCGACGCGGCCGGGCACGTGGAACGCGAACGCGAGTCGTGGGACTGATCGACGATCTGGAGGACGGTCCGGTCGCCGTCGACACGGCGCCGTTCATCTACTTCGTCGAAGCGGACTCGCGGTTCGCGCCGGTCGTCGAGTCGCTCTTTCAGCTCGCGGCGCACGGCACTCGGCAGCTGGTCACGTCGACGTTGACGCTGATGGAGCTGCTCGTCGTGCCGTATCGCGCGGGCAACCAGCAGCTCGCCGGCCAATACGAGGCGCTGCTGACGCGAAGCCGTGGATTGCAGATGGTGGATCTGTCGCGGGATGTGCTGCGCGGTGCCGCGCAACTGCGCGCGGTCACCGGCGCTCGAACGCCGGACGCGATTCAGCTCGCGGCGGCGCTCACGTCAGGCTGCAGGACGTTCGTGACCAACGATCGCCGTCTGCCGGCGATCCCCGGCCTGAAGCTGATTCAGTTGTCCGACTACGTGACCTGACCGGCGGAGGCCGACGGCCGAACTGACCAGCCTCCGCTAAAGCTTCGGCGGTCCGCCGAAGCCTGGGCGAAGGCGGAAGTTCGGCCCTACGAGAGCGTTTCCCTATTCCCTATTCCCTATTCCCTATTTCCTATTTCCCTCCGGCTCCCAGAACGGCTGCTTCGCGGGCACGAGCGCAATCGGGACTTCCGACACGAACGTCTTCAGCCAGCGCACGCACTCCTGCATGCCCGCCTGCTCGGAGGGGATGTGGCCGATCACGATGAGCGCCTTGCCCAGGTTCGCGGTATTCGCGTCGGCCGCGTACTCGACGATCTCCCACTCGTGCGCCTCGCCGATGACCTCGACCTGCACGTCCGGCCGCTGCAGCACGTGGCGGTTGATTGAGGAACCGGCGAATCCTGGCGCCAGTCCCACGCCGGTGACTTTCATCTCGGGATCCCCGACGACTCGCAGGGTGTGGGCGTCGAGTTTCTGCTTGATGCTCGCGGCGAGCTCTCCGAGCGTCGTCTCCGGCATCGTGAAGATGCCGGGGTCGCCGGGCTTCGCGTAGCCGCCCCACGCCAGGGCGCGCACCATGCCCGTCATGATCCCGTCGGGCGTCATGCGGTGCCAGTGGTCGTGGAAGCGCCACACGATCATGTGGTGCGCCGCGATGAAGTCGGCCTTCGCCTTGTAGAGCGCGTCGTGCTCCTGCTCGAGCTCCGACGTCTCGTCCTGATGGCTGTAGAACGTCGGCTCGTGCGTGATGACCAGGTTCCGGTTCTCCGCGGCCGCGCGCTGGATCACGTCGAAGGTGGCCATCATGGTCACCGCGATGCCGGTGACTGGCGTGTCGGGATCGCCGGCCTTGAACGTGTCGACGGTCGGCTCGGTCCACGGGATGCCGACGTGGGCCTTGATCCGATCGATGACGGCTCGGGCCGTCATCGCGGGATCAGGGGCCGCCGACGAGGGCGCCGTGGCGGCCACGGCGAGCGCGCGCGGCGAGTGCCAGGACGCGCAGAGTCGAGCACGACGAAGCGAGACCGTCATTCGACCATCCAGTCAGCGAGGCGCCGGCCATAGTAGAGGCCGACGCCGGATCCGATGGCGCTCAGAAAGACCGCCGTGAAGATGCCGACGAAGTCGCCCAGCCACCACCCGATCGAGCCGCCGACGCATCGTGCCCAGGAAGCCAAGCAGGCGAGTCACCGGAATCCCCTCATACCGGGCAATTTCTCACGGGTTTTCGACACCGATGTCGGCAAATGGCGCCTAGTCTGGCCCCACCCAGACGATTCCGCAAGGCCGCCCGCCGCCTGCGCCCGGGAGATGGCCGGCGTGTAAAGATTGCGCTAAACCCTTGACTTTCAGGGTGATGTCGGTCTTGAATGGCCGAGCTAATTATTTGGCCGGGCCGTTCCGATAGTCAGGCCGGGAACAGACCCCAAGAATTACATGGGCTGGATTCCCGGTTTGCAGTTGAGGCTCGCAGGTCACAGACGCCTGTGGGGGGCGAACTAGACATGCGGAACATCGATGCAGTCCTGAGCGACCTGGAGTACCGGCGATTGCGGCGGCGGTTCGCCATGCACCCCGCCGAGGCCATGGTGTTGAACTGCGGCACCTGGGCCATCATCGCTGTCCTGCGATTCGTCGCTGCTAACGCTTGATCCGTCCCGGCGGCCGATCTAAGGTCGGACCGTCGTGGATGTTCATCTTTTCGACGACCCGGTCTCCCTGGGTCGTGCCGCCGCCGATCGTGCCGCGGTCGTGCTCGCCGACGTGCTCGACGCGCGCGGCGCCGCTCGCATCATCGCCGCCACCGGCAACTCCCAGATTCATTTCCTGAACGCGCTCGTCGCCCGCCGCGATCTCGCGTGGCCCGACGTCGAGCTGTTTCATCTCGACGAGTACATCGGACTGCCGATCACGCATCGGGCGAGCTTCCGCCGCTATCTGATCGATCGCCTGATCACGCCGACCGGCATCACCGCCGCGCATCTTCTCGATGGCGAACAGGATCCCGAGCTCGTCTGCCAGACGGTGGGTCGCGCGCTGGCCGCCGCGCCCGTGGACCTCGCGTGCGTCGGCATCGGCGAGAACGGCCATCTCGCCTTCAACGATCCGCCCGCGGACTTCGAGACGCGCGAGCCCTACATCGTCGTGACGCTGGACGCAGCGTGCCGGCGGCAGCAGGTCGGCGAAGGCTGGTTCCCGTCGCTGGCCGACGTGCCCGCGCGCGCGATCTCGATGTCGGTCCGTCAAATCCTCGAGGCGCGGCGCATCCTCTGCGTCGTCCCCGACCAGCGGAAGGCCGAGGCCGTGCGCGCGGCGCTCGAAGGCCCGGTGACCCCGGCGGTGCCGGCGTCAATCCTGCAGACGCACCCCGACGTGACCGTCTTTCTCGATCGCGGATCCGCGTCGCTCCTCGCGCGGCCTTGACCCGCCGCTGGATTTTCCCTAGAGTGCTCACGTGTCCGTTTCCGCGATCGCTCGAAAGCGCAGCGCTCGAAAGCGTCACCACCCCGACGGCGGGATGGGAGTGCTCCGCGCCTGAACGACGGCGCGCGATCTCGACAGGAGTACACCAGGCCGCCGATCGGTTCACCCGGTCGGCGGCCTTTTTGTTTGTGCGCGAAGGCATGACTCACGCGGCCCACAGCCTGACGGAGCCCACCCGAATCCTGATCGTCGGATACGGGCGCATGGGCGCGCTCGTCGAACGTCTCGCCCCGGAATGTCAGTGCGAGGTGGCGGGCGTCCTCGACATCGACAAGAACCGCGACGGCGAGGCCCTGTCGGACGGCGCGTGGCGCGACGTGGACGTCGCCATCGACTTCACGACCCCCGACGCGGTGCGGCGCAACCTTCCGCGCTACGCGGCGCTTCGGATGAACGCCGTCGTCGGGACGACCGGCTGGAACGCCGACCGTGACGCGATGCGCGATCTGGCCGCCGGCGCGGGCATCGGTGTCGTCGCGGCGCCGAACTTCTCGGCCGGCGCCGTGCTGTTCGAAGCCATTGCCGGAAACGCCGCGCGGCTGCTCGCGCGGCACGCGGAGTTCGGCGCGTGGCTGCACGAGGTGCATCACGACAAGAAGCTGGACGCGCCGTCGGGCACCGCGCTCGGGATTCAGGCGGCGATGGAGGCGGCCGGCTACGGCCGCACGATCGACGTCGCGAGCTCGCGCGCCGGTCACGTGCCCGGCATTCACACCGTCGGCTTCGACGGCCCGTCCGAGACGATCACCTTGAGCCACAGCGTGCGGGATCGCGGCACGTTCGCGCGCGGCGCCCTGCTGGCGGCGCGCTGGGTGAAGGGGCGGCAGGGCTGGTTCACGATGAGAGACGTGCTCGGATTGGGTGTCTAATGGTTCGGGGGGCTGAAATGCAGCGGAACTGGTCCGGCGTCGGCACCGCGCTCGTGACGCCATTCGACGTGTCGGGAGAGCTCGACGAGGTCGCACTTCGGCGGCTCGTGGAGCGGCAGGTGGCCGGCGGCGTGCACTTTCTGGTGCCGTGCGGCACGACCGGCGAGACACCGACGCTGACGAGCGACGAGCGCGACCGCGTCGTCTCGATTACGGTGGAAGTCGCCCAGGGGCGGGTCCCCGTGCTGGCCGGCGTCGGCGGCTACAACACGGAAGAGGTCGCCGAATTGGCCGCGCACACCGAGTCGCTCGGGGTGCAGGGGCTGCTCTCGGTCACGCCGTACTACAACAAGCCCACGCAGGAAGGGCTCGTCCAGCACTACACCGCCATCGCCAACCGCACGTCGCTGCCCATCATCGTCTACAACGTGCCGGGCCGCACCGGCTGCAACGTCGAGCCGAAGACGCTCGCGCGGCTCGCGCAAATCCCGAACATCGTCGGCGTCAAGGAAGCCTCCGGCAACATGGCGCAGATGTGCGAGGTCTGCCGTGTCGTGCCGTCGGACTTCTCGGTCCTCTGCGGCGACGACGCGCTGGCGTTGCCGCTGATGGCGGTGGGCGGGCGCGGCGTGATTTCCGTGGCGTCCAACGTCGTGCCCGATCGCATGGCGAAGATGGTGACGGCCGCGCTCGACGGCGATTTCGCTGCCGCGCGCGCCGAGCACACGGCGCTGCTCGAGTTCATGAACGTCAACTTCATCGAGTCGAACCCGATTCCGGTGAAGGCCGCCCTGGCGATGCTGGGCCTCTGCCAGGAGGTCTACCGGCTGCCGATGGTGCCGCCCTCGGCCGCGAGCCGCGATCGGATCCGGCAGGTGCTCGAAAGCCTGGGCATCCTCCATCTCGTAGCGCACTGAGGCGCTCGCCGTCATGCTGGACCGCGATTTCGCACAACACATCGAGGACCTGTACGCCCAGGGGGACAAGGCGGATGCGCTGGCCGCGCGTGGCGCGTTCATCCGCTTGCGCGATGCCCTTGGCGCCGGCGAGGTGCGGGCCGCCGAGCCCGATCCGTCGTCGCCCACCGGCTGGCGGTGCAACCCCTGGGTCAAGCAGGGCATCCTGCTCGGCTTCCGCTTCGGCCGGCTCGTCGATCAGTCGATGGACCACGGCCGCCTGGCGTTCTTCGACAAGGACACGATGCCGCTCAAGGCGCTGTCGCTCGACCGCCACGTGCGGCTCGTGCCCGGCGGCTCGGCCATTCGCGAAGGCGCGTTCATCGGCAAGGGCGTGATCTGCATGCCGCCGATGTACGTGAACATCGGCGCCTACGTGAACGAGTGCACGCTGATCGACTCGCACGTGCTCGTCGGCTCGTGCGCGCAGGTCGGCAAGCACGTCCACGTCAGCGCCGGCGCGCAGATTGGCGGCGTCATCGAGCCGATTGGCGCGATGCCCGTCATCATCGAGGATCACGCGCTCATCGGCGGCAACACCGGCCTCTATGAGGGCGTGATCGTCAAGAAGGGCGCCGTCATCGGCGCGGGCACGATCATCACGCGCTCGACCCCGGTGTACGACCTGCCGAACGGGCAGATCATCAAGGCCAGCGAGCATCAGCCGATCGTGATTCCGGAGAAGGCCGTCGTCGTGCCCGGCGCGCGCGCCGTCACCGTCGGGCCCGGGGTCGAGTGGAAGCTGTCGCTGGCGACCCCGGTCATCGTGAAGTACCGCGACGAGCACACCGACACGCGTACGGAGCTCGAGCGGTGGATCCGCTAGCGCTCATTCCGCTCGCCCGGACGCTCGTCGACATCGACTCGACCACCGGCAGCGAGGGCGACTGCGGCCGCTGGCTCGCGGCCTACCTGCGTCACCTGCACTGGCACGTCGAAGAGCAGCCCGTCGCGGGCGATCGCGTCAACGTCATCGCGACACTCGATCAGCCAGAGGTCGTCTTCTCCACGCACTTCGACTGCGTGCCGCCGTTTTTCCCGAGCCGCGTCGAGGGCGACGTTCTCTATGGCCGCGGCGCCTGCGACGCCAAGGGCATGCTCGCCGCGATGATCATCGCCGCCGAGCGGCTGCGCGCCGCGGGCGAGCGTCGCGTGGGCATGGTGTTCGTGGTGGGCGAGGAGCGGGGCAGCGATGGCGCCAAGGCGGCCAATCAGCATCCGCTCGCGTCGGGCTGCCGCTATCTCGTCAACGGCGAGCCGACGGACAGCTCGCTCGGCACCGCGCATCGCGGCGTGCTCCGCGTGCGGCTCACCGCCACCGGCCGCGCCGCGCACACGTCACGGCCCGACATGGGAGAGTCGGCGATCGACAAGCTGATCGACGCGCTGATCGACCTGCGCGCGCAGCCGTTGCCCGAAGACGCCTTGCTCGGACGAACGCACTACACCGTCGGGCTCATCTCCGGCGGCGTCGCGCCGAACGTCGTCTCGCCGCACGCCGAGGCCGAAGTGATGTTCCGCACCGTCGGCGCGTTCGCCGATCTGCAGCCCGCGCTCGACGCCCTCAAGCCGCGCGTCAGCCTCGAGACCCTCCTCGAAGTGCCCGCCGTGCGGCTGACCACGGTCGATGGCTTCAAGACGATGTCGTTCCCGTTCGCGACGGACGTGCCGTTCCTGGACGCGTGGGGGAAGCCGCTGCTGTTCGGGCCCGGATCGATTCTGGTCGCCCACACCGACCAGCGAGCACGTCTCGATCGACGAGCTCGAGAAGGCCGTCCGACTCGTATCAGACGCTCGCGCGGAAACTGCTGGCCTCGTAGGACCCGCAGACGGAAAGACACCTAGATTCCGGGATTTCAGGGATTCGTGAACTCTCTGGCCACGGCCGTGGCGCTCACCGTGCAAGCTGAATCCCGCAAATCCCAGAATCCAGGTGTTTGTTGACTCACCTCTGGACTGAGTTCTTCCCTGCGTGCAGTGAAGACTGCTGGCCGAAGAGCTCGATCGTCCCTGTCACGCCCGGCGGCAGCGTCACGTCTGCCGTGAGTCCTGCGCCGTCCTTCTTGTACGCCACGACCACGTCGCCTCTCGGCGTCGGGACGGTCGCGGACAGCGTCGACAGCGATCCGAGGTGCGGGCGAATGCGCACCGTCTCGAAGCCGGGCGTCGCCGGCTCGACGCCGGCCACCAACGTCAACAGGTTCACGGTCGGATGCGCGCTCCAGGCGTGCGAATCCGAGCGTGTCGGCTCCGGCTTCTCGGCCCACGTCGTCAGGCCCAGGTCGAGCATCGACTTCCACGGACCGAGCAGATCGAGATAGCGATCCGCGAGGCCTGCCTTCTCGACTGCCCGGAACAGGTAGAACTTGAAGTAGTACGTCGTCTGCGTCAGCGCGGGATCGTCCAGAACCTTCGTCATCACCGCGCGCTGCTGGTCGGCCGGGACGGCGTCCGACAGCACGCCGAGCAGGTTCACGTGCTGGCTCCACGTGCGCTTCTCTGGCGTGTCTGCGAGCAGTCCCTTCGCGGCGTCCCAGCAGGACGCTCTGACGGCGGCGTTCAGGCGATCGGCCAGCGCGCGATCTCGCGCCGCGTTGGCGGCGCTGCCAAATGCCGCCTCGAGATCGGCGGCTTCACCGAGCGCGATCGCGAACTGCAGCGTGAGGATCGCCGACTCGCCGCGGGCGGTCATCGGCGGTTCGCCGTTCGGGAACGTGTCGACCCAGTCCGCGTAGTTCCACCACTCCAGCTTGCCCAGCAATCCGTCGGGCGTCAGGCGCGCCTCGAACCAGTCGAGCACGCCGCGCGCGCCGTGAAGGTACTGGGCGAGGAACGCGCGGTCGCCCGAATACCACCAGAGGTCGTGCATCATGCCGATCCAGAACAGCGAAAACGGCGGGATGAACTGCGGCAGGGCGCCGGGATATCGGCTCTGCGTGATCCCGTCTGGCGTGCGCGACTCGTCGAAGAGCTCGATCGCGTTCTTGACCAGCCGATCGTCCCCGCCGGCGTAGAGCGACACCAGCGCCTGGATGCGCGTGTCGCCGATGTACTGGAGCTGCTCCCAGTACGGCGTGTCCATGTAGGTCTCGTGCGCGCAGAGGCGCGCGGTGCGCCACCCGACGTCGAAGATGCGACGGAGCACGGGATCGCTGGAGTCGAACGACGCGCGCTCCTGGAACGGATAGGCGCTGAACCGCGCACGAATCGCGTCCACCGTGAGCGGCTCGTCCGCGGTTTCGACGGTGACTTCGACATAGCGAAACGTCCGCCACCAGAGCGACGAGAAGAGCCGATGGCTTCCGCCGTCGGGCAGGAACCGATCCGCCAGGCCGGTCACGACCTTGCCCGTCGTCTCGTTCCGGTTGCCCTTGTCGCCGCCCGGCCCGTGCGCGTTCGGGTCATGCAGCGCCTCGGTATAGGTGAGCGATATCGACGCGCCACGTCCGCCCGACGTCACCACTTCTGGATACGCGCTGGTGAGGTGCCCGCGATCCAGGAGCGTCGTCACCCGGCTGTGCGGTGCGATCGTCCATTTCGCCGAGCCGTCGAGCACGCCCGCCGGCACATCGCCGCCCGTGCTCCGGACGACTTTCTCCAGGCGCTCGGGCGTGTCTTCCATCAACGGAATGGCGCGCGGCACGAGGAACCAGCGCGACGGAGAGTCGCGCGCTCCCCGCGGGCTCGCCGGCGTGATCGTGTCGGCCGCCGTCCACGCGGTGTCGTCGAACGCCGGCTGCTCCCAGCCCCACGGATACGTCGAGGCATCGACGACCTCGCCTGGCCCGCCGACGAAATACTGGTACTTGATGGCCTTGCGATCGATCGGCAGCGGCGTGATCGCCGGGTTGGCAATCGACTTCCACGTCTTGCCCGTGTTCACGACGGCCTCGGCCTCGCCGTCGCCCTGCATCAGAAAGCTGGTCTCGAAACTGATCTGCGCCATCGGCGCGTCGGCGCCGAAGTTCCACACGATCGCCGCGAGCACGTTCCGGCCGGCAGCCAGCTTCGGCGCGAGGTCCACGGTTTCGAACCGCCAGTGATCCAGGTCGCCGCGCGCAGGCCCCGTCGCCATTCGCTGGCCGTTCACGAAGAGCTCGTACCGCTGGTCGGCCGACACATGCACCACGAAGCGCGTCGGCGCGGCAGACAGGTCGAAGCTCTTTCGGAACAGGAAGACACCAGCGCCGCGGCCGCCGGCGCCTGCCGCGCGAATCCAGGACGCAGGCCACCGCGCCGACAGCAACGCGGGATTGATATCTGGCGCGGCGGCCCGCGGCGCGCTGACGGCCACGGCCAGCAACGCAAGACAGGCAGCGACGACGCGGGCACGTGACGGAACAGGCATGGGGGTATCTAATGGACCCGGGCCCAATATTGCAAGGGGCTGGAGGCATGGCTCCGATGAATCATCTGTTCCCGCATCTGTTCGCGATGCCGTGGCACGACATCCTGATCCCGCCCGTGTCGGTGCTCGAGAAGATCGTTCGCGCGATCGTGGTCTACCTGTTCCTGATCTTTGCCCTCAAGGCCTGGGGCAAGAGGGTGATGGCTCAGCTCAACCCTTTCGACCTCGTCGTGCTGCTGATCCTGTCGAACACGGTCCAGAACGCCATCATCGGGAACGACAACAGCGTCTCGGGCGGCCTGATTGGCGCCGTCGCGCTGCTCCTGTTCAACAACTTCGTCGTGCGGCGCCTGTACGGTCACGTCAGGCTCGAGAAATGGTTCGAGGGGAGGTCGGACCTGCTGATCGAGCATGGCAAGCTGCGCGAGGACATCCTGAAGCGAGACGGGGTCTCGAAGCACGAGGTCGTCACGGCGGCCCACAAACAGGGTTTCGACTCGCTCAACGACATCGAGAAGGCGGTGCTGACGCCGGGTGCCGGCCTCTGGTTCTTCCGCCACATGCCGACGACCGACGAGTCGCGTCAGACGGAGCTGCTGGCCCGCCTCGACCGGATCGAGAAGCTTATATCTGCGAGAACGCCGCCGGCCGCAGGATGAACGACGTGATGTTGGTCACGATCTCGGCGTCGGTGAACCCCGGCGTCGTCGAGAGCGTCTTCCACTCGGGGTCGCCCGCGAACTGGCCCCAGTTCTTCTCGCGGGCGGCCATGTTCTCGAACACGAGCATGTAGGTGAGGCTCGGCAGCTTCTGGCCGATCAGGTTCGATCCGAAGAACACCGGCTGAAGACCCGTGCGGCGGAAGATGCGCGATCTCGCCGGTGTTGAACATCTCCATCTTCTTCCGGTGCGCCGCCTTGCTGTGACTCTCGTAGGTCCTCAGCTCGAAGACGCGCGAGGCCGCGGCCGTCGGGCCTGACGGCGCCTCGAGCACCGGCATGCCGTCGAAGGCGATCATCAGCTGCGACTCGATCCGCATGTACCCCGGGTTCGACGACGGCCGCGAGTGATGCTCGGCGCCGAGCGTCTTGTAGTCGTGGTCCGCCTGCAGCTTCGCGTCGAGCGAGAACACCGACTCGGCGTCCTTGTGCGGCAGCAGCACCCAGAAGGTCGGGGTGTCGGGACCGAACGCCGACGCTGAAAACCCCGACGGGCGAGATGCCCGCCCGGTTCAGCGCCGGCACCGACACCGTCTTCAGGTAGTCGGAAAAATCCTGCCGCATCGTCGTGCGCAGGTGGTACTGACGGAGCTCGTAGTATTGGGGCATCGGCTTCGACGGCGCCTGAGCGGACGCATCGCCGCCCATCGCGCTCGCGCCAGCCGCGGCGATGGACGAGGCCAGGAAGTCTCTGCGGTTCATGCGGCTTTCGCCTCCTCGCGTCCGCTGAAGAACGCGGCGAAGAGCGCCAGGACGCCGAAGGCCATGGCGGCGGGTATCAGCCAGATCGTGCGCCAGTCGTGTCCACCCGGCGTCACGTACTGATCGACGATCCATCCCGAGAGATACGAGCCGATGAACATCCCGACGCCGTAGGTGACGAACGTGATGAAGCCCTGCGCGGCGGCGCGAATGTGCAGCGGGGCCTTGGCGTCGACGTAGATCTGCCCGGTGACGAAGAAGAAGTCGTAACAGACGCCGTGCAGCAGGATGCCGAGAAACAGCATCCACACGAGGCCGTGGTTGTCGCCGAAGGCGAAGAGCAGGTACCGCGCCATCCACGCGGCCATGCCGACGAGCAGCATGTTCTTCACGCCCAGCCGCACGAAGAAGAACGGCATCAGCAGCATGAACCCGACTTCGGACACCTGCCCGAGCGACTGCGTCACGGCGGTGCTCGTGCGGCCGATCTCGTTGAGGAACGGGTTCAGGAAGGCGTAGTAGAACTGCAGCGGGATGCAGACGAGGAACGAGCCGAGCACGAAGATCGCGAACGATCGGTCCTTCATCAGCTGCAGCGCGTCGAGGCCGAGGACGTCGCGCACCGACACCGCGTGCCCCAGCTTGGCCGGCGGCGTGTGCGGCAGCGTGAACGCGAAGAGTCCGAGCGCGAGGGAGGCGCCCGCCGCCAGCCGGAACTGCAGCGCCAGCGGCTCGGCGCTGAGCGCGCTGATGACGACGCCCGCGACGATCCAGCCGACGGTGCCGAGCACGCGGATGCCCGGGAACTCCTTCTGCGGATCCTTCATCTGGTGGAACGCCAGCGCGTTGGTCAGCGCGAGCGTCGGCATGTAGCAGAGCGCGTAGGCCAGCAGCACCCAGTAGAAGCTGCCGAAGTTCGGGAGCGTCGACACCCAGTACAGGAGCACCGCGCCGATCAGGTGCAGCGCGGCGAGGACCTTCTCGGTGGCGAAGAAGCGGTCCGCCACCATGCCGACGAAGAACGGCGACACGATCGCCGCCAGCGCCGTCGTCCCGTACGCCGCCCCGCTCTCCGTTCCGGAGAAGTTCAGCGTCTTCAGCAGGTACGTGCCCATCGTCACGTACCACGCTCCCCAGATGAAGAACTCGAGGAACATCATCACGGAGAGCTTGAGTCTGATGGTCTGTGTCATCGCTGTGAGCGCGGATGGCAGGGCTGAAGCCCTGCGCTACACGAGATGCGGCGTGTCGTGTGTAGCGCAGGCCTTCAGGCCTGCCGTCACAGCACCTTTATCTTGATGTTTCGGAACGCGACCTCGGCCTCGTGCTCCTGCAGGACGATGTGGCCGGACTTCGCGAGGCCGTAGTCGGGCCACGCCTTGAACTTGCTGGCCGCGACCTGCGCCTTCCACGCATCGCTCCACAGCTCGTACTCGAGCAGCTTCTTGCCGTTCATCCAGTGCTCGACGTGGCTGCCCTTGATCACGATGCGGCTTTCGTTCCATTCGCCGGCGGGCTTGGTGACGTTGACCGACGGCGGATACAGGTCGTAATCGGACCCCGCGGTGCGGTTGCCGTCCTTGCCGGCCTTCGCGTCCGGATGGCGCAGGTTGTCGAGCAGCTGATACTCAGGCCCCGTGAAATAGCTCGACTTGTAGTTCGGCGACTCGACGACGTGGTACATGACGCCGCTGTTGCCGCCCTGGGCAATCTTCCAGTCGAACTTGAAGTCGAAGCTGGCGTACTCCTTGTCGCTCGCGATGTCGGTGGTCTTGCCGACGCGCGTCAGCGCGCCGTCCTTCACCGCCCAGCCGTCCGGCATCGTCGTCTGGTTGTAGCCATGCCAGCCCGCGGTCGTCGAGCCGTCGAAGAGCAGCACCCAGCCGTCGGCCTTCTCCTGCGCCGTCAGCGTGTTCGGAGTGTCGGCCCGCGTCGCCACGCCTACTGCCGCGGCCGCGAGCATCGTCAACGCAAGCATCCGTCTCATGGAAATCTCCGCGATGTCACCCAGTGGTCGCCGGCAGTTCCGTCGCGCGTGCCGATCAGCGCCGACGCGCCGGCCCATCCATCGACGAGGCGACGGCCCGCCTCCGGGCCGAGCACGTCGACGGCGGTCGCCAGCATATCCGAAGTCGTCGCGTTGCCCGCAACCACTGTCACGGACGAGCGTCCGGTGATGGGTTGACCCGTGCGCGGATCGAGAATGTGGGAGTAGCGCACGCCGCCGATCTCGACCCACTGCTCGGCGTCGCCCGAGGTGGACACGCCCGCGTGCGAGAGGGTGAGCGGGCTTCCTGGCGCGGGCGCGTTGTCGAGGCCCGCGAGCGCGATGTCCCAGCCCGACCGATCCGGCGGCGGATCGCCGATCGCGATGTCGCCGCCCGCCGCGACGATCGCGCGTGGCACGCCGAGGGCAACCAGCACGCGCAGGGCCCGATCCGCCGCGAAGCCCTTCGCGATGCCGCCGGCGTCGAGCTGCATGCCGGGCCGATCGACCTCAACGGTCCGGGCCGCCGCATCGAGATGCAGCAGCCGGAATCCCGTCGCCCGGCGTGCGGCCTCGAGGTCAGATGTCGCAGGCAGCTCGACCTCGCGCCGTGCGCGGCGCCACAGGCGGGTCAACGGCCCGACAGTGATGTCGAAGGCGCCGTCGCTGCGGCGCGCCAGGTCCTGCGACTGCGCCAGGACCTCGAGCAGATCGTCGCTGACGTGAATCGGGTGCCCGACGGCTTCGCGCGTGACGCGGCTCAGCTCGCTGGTCGGCTCGTAGTCCGTGAGGATCCGATCGAGGCGCGCGATCTGCGCGAAGGCGCGCTCAGCCGCGATCCGACCTGACGATTCGTCGCTGGCGTAGAGGACGATCCGGAAGGTCGTCCCCATGTGGGCTTCGCTGACCTCGAGCCTGACGGCTGCGCGCGGCGCGCTCGACGCCTGGACGCTAGCGCCGCGAAGGCACAAAGAAAAGCACGCCACAGAGGCACAGAGGGCACAGAGAAAGCTATTTTGGCGACGCCACGGAGGCACAGAGAGCACGGAGAAGTCTGTTCACCGACCGGCACGAGGCCAGATCGGCTCTGTGCTCTCTGCGCCTCTGTGGCCGCGCCAGAAAAATGCCTCTGTGCTCTCTGTGCCTCTGTGGCTGATTTCCTTCGTGCTCTCCGTGGCCGTAAGCGCGAGCGGTTACATCGTCCCGGCGGTGCCGGGGATGGCCACCGGCGGCACCGGTATCGGCCCGAACTCCAGCGTCTGCGGCATCAGGCTGAACGGCGCGGTCAGGAACTGATCGAGGACGACGACCTTGCCCGTGTATGCCGCCTCGCGCCCCGCGATCGCGGTGAGCGTGCTCTCGGCGACGCGACGCAGCTCGTTCAGCGGAGTTCCGCCGCGAATGCTCGCGATGAGATCCGTGTGCTCCTGCTGGTACGGGTTCGTGTATTCGCCAGCCCACTTCCAGGCGTTCGGCCCCTTGATCTCGTAGCGCACGCCGTCCTGGGTTTCGCAGGATCCCTTCGAGCCCGCGGCGAACTCGGCGACCAGGCCGGGCGTGCCGGCCTGCTGGCGGCACATGCTCAGCGCATGCGTGCCGTTCTCGTACTCGAAGTCGAGGCCGAAGTGATCGAAGATGTGCCCGTACTCCGGCCCGGTGCGCGCCTGACGCCCGCCGACCCCGAACACGCGCACGGGCTTGCCGCCCATCACCCAGTTGGCGACGTCGATGTTGTGCACGTGCTGCTCGACGATGTGGTCGCCTGAGAGCCAGGTGAAGTAGAGCCAGTTGCGCAGCTGCCACTCCATGTCGGTCCATTCCGGCTGGCGAGGCTTGGTCCAGAGTCCGCCCTGGTTCCAGAAGACGCGCAACGCGACGACGTCGCCGATGGCCCCATCGTGGATGCGGCGCATGGTCTCGAGATACGCGGCGTGGTGACGGCGCTGCGTGCCGGCGGCGATCGCGAGGTTCTTCTGCTTCGCGAGGTCCGCGATCTCGAAGCACGCCTTGATGCCGGCGGGATCCACGGCCACCGGCTTCTCAGTGAAGATGTTCTTCCCGGCCTCGACGGCGGCGCGCAGGTGAATCGGACGGAACGCCGGCGGCGTCGCGAGGATGACGTAGTTGACGTCGGTCGCCAGCACCTTCTTGTACGCGTCCCAGCCGACAAACTGCATGTCCGGCGAGACCGCGGCCTTGTCGCCGTGGCTCTTCAGGTTGTCGAGGCTGCTCGCGAGGTGATCCTTGAAGATGTCGCCCGCGGCGACGAGGCGCACGCCTTCGGCAGCCTTCAGCACGTTGTCCACCGCGCCGGTGCCGCGGCCGCCGCAGCCGATCAGGCCCACGCGGATCTCGTCGCTGCCCGCCGCGTAGGCGCCAGGCAGGACAAAGCCCGAGGCCAGCGTCCCGCCGACGACGGCAGCGGATGTCTTCATGAAGTCGCGCCGGGACGGCGTGCGGGGGTGCTCGGCCATGGCAATGAATCCTCCGGAAGTGTCGAACAAGTGGTCTGACACCCTACTATCAGCGGGGCGGATTGTCCATCTCGGCCACCACGCGGAAGCCGACGAACGTCGCGTCGGTGTGCCACCAGAGACTCTTGGGGTTCTGCGGATCGCGGCGGCTCCATGCCTCCATCGACGTCCGTCGCGCCGCGCTCCTCAGCCGCGGCGCGTCGTCGTCCCAGGATCCGCCGCGGACGGCGTGCGGATACAGCGCCGCGCCGGGATCGTCGAAGGGGTTGGTCTTTGGCGAGGTCGCGTAGTAGGCCGCGTCGTATTTGTCGCCGGTCCACTCGGCGGCGTTGCCGTGCATGTCGAAGAGGCCCCAGGCGTTCGGCGGCTTGAGACCGCCGACGTGCGGCTGCTCGCCGGCATTGGACCTGAGCCAGGCATATACCTCGGCCTTCGACATATCATCGCCGAACGAGTAGGCGGTCGTCGTGCCGGCGCGCGCCGCGTATTCCCATTCAGCCTCCGTCGGCAGGCGATAGTGCTTCCCGGTTCGCGCCGAGAGCCACTGGCAGTAGTGCGCCGCCGCGTACTGCGTGATGCCGATGACCGGCTGCTTCTCCTTGCCCCAACCCCACGACTCGTCGGCGTACGGCGGCGTCGGGCGCGACATCGCGTCGGCGGCGTCAGCGGGCATCGTCAGCCCGAGCTTGCGCTTGCGGAGCAGGTCCTGGCTGAACGCGAACTCGTCGTACTCGTCCCAGGTCACTTCCTTCGTGCCGATGTAGAACGCCTTCAGCGTCACCTGGTGCGCCGGCCCTTCGTCGTCGTTGCGTCCGGCTTCGCTCGACGGGCTGCCCATCGTGAAGGTGCCCGCAGGAATCGGCACCATGTCGAACACGACTTTCGTGTTCGGGATGGACTCCGTGTACGGCGCGGGCGCGGCGCCCTGGGCGACGCGCGACATCTCCAGGCCGATGAAGAGTGCTGTTGCGAGGAGGCCCGCCGCGAACTTCAGCGCGGCGCGGCGTGAGAGATTGGAAGTGGAATTGCCGTGTGCCACGAAGCCCTCGATGGCCGATTCTGGGCTTCGGAGCGACGAGGGGTCAAGCGATGCGTCGCGCGTTCGAGCGTTCGGGCGCCGCGCCCGTCTCGGCGCGCACGGCCTTCAACATCTTTCGCGAGAGGATGATCACGCGACCCTCGTCGTGCTTGCTCCTGGCGTGTTTTTCGCCGGGCGTGATCTTCACGCGTCGAATCCGCACGCCGCGTGCGTACCGGACGGCGGCCACTGCCGCCGGAATGTTCAGCCGATCGACGAGGCCGCGGAAGTCATCGGCCGGCGCCAGCGTCGACGCCGCGGCGGGCGGCTCGCCGTGGTCGGCCCGCCACACCCACATCGAGAGCGGTCGCGGGCTGCTGCGCGTCTGTCTGGCGTCAGCCGCGAGCAGATCGGCGGCGCTCGGGTCGTCCTCGACCGGTTCGCCGTTGTCGATCGCGTCGAGCTTCGCGAAGAGCGCGCCGAACCCGGCCTTGTCCGGATCGTACAGGCCCCACTCGTCCTGCGTGGGCCGTGCCGGGTCCTTCTTTGGCGCGCGCTCGCGAACGGGTTCGGGCGTCGGGCGGCGCTTCGCCTTCTTGACGACGACGGCCTTTTTCGGCCGTGACGCCTCACGGGCGTGGCGCTCGGCTTCCTGCTTCGCGCGTGCTTCGGCGGCGGCCCGGCGCGACGACTCTTCTCGCGCGCGACGTTCGGCCTGTTCGCGGGCCTTCCGCTCTTCGGCCGCGCGACGCTCGGCGAGCTCGCGCGCCTTCCGTTCGGCGCGGGCCTCTTCGCGGGCGCGGGCGGTGCTTTCTCCCGCCAGGCGTTCGGCCTCTTCGCGCGCCTTGCGTTCCATCTCGGCGCGCTTGCTCGCTTCGAGCTTCGCCTGCCGCTCGGCGTCCTTTCGGGCCTTGCGCTCGACTTCGACGCGCGCCTCGGCGTCTTCATGCGCCTGGCGCGCCGCGTCCTCCCGCGCCTTCAGCTCGATGGCCTCGCGCGCGCGGCCGCGCCTCCGCTTCTCGCGCAACGGCCTCGGCGTGCTCACGGGCGCGCTGCTCGGCGGCCTCGCGGGCTTTCCGCTCCGCGGCCGCGCGGGCTTCGGCCTCCTGGCGACCCTTGCGCTCGGCTTCCTCGCGGGCCTTCAGCTCGGCCGCTTCCTTCGCACGACGCTCCTCGGCCGCGCGGGCCAGGGCCTCGGCATGCTCTCGCGCCTTGCGTTCGACCTCCTCGCGGGCCTTGCGTTCGGCGGCGGCTCGGGCTTCGGCGTCCTGGCGTGCCTTGCGCTCGGCCTCTTCGCGCGCCTTCAGTTCGGCCGCTTCCTTCGCACGACGCTCCTCGGCCGCACGTGCCAGGGCCTCAGCGTCCGCCCGGGCCTTGCGCTCGACCTCTTCGCGAGCCTTGCGTTCGGCGGCGGCTCTGGCTTCGGCGTCCTCTCGGGCTTTGCGCTCCGCCTCTTCGCGTGCCTTGAGCTCGGCCGCCTCGCGCAGCCGGCGTTCTTCGGCCTCGCGCGCGACGCGCTCGGCGTGCTCGCGGGCCTTCTGTTCGGCCTCTTCTCGCGCGCGGCGCTCGGCGTCGGCTCGCGCCTCGGCTTGCTCGCGCGCCCGGCGCTCGTTGGCCGCCTCGCCTCGGCCTGCGCGCGCGCCTGCGTTCGGCGCTCTCGCACCTCACGCTCGGCCGCGTCCTTCGCCCGCGCGGCTTCGGCCTCTCGAGCCGCGATCTCGGCCCGTTCGCGGAGCCGCCGCTCGGCCGCCGCTTCTTCGCGGACGCGCGCTTCGACTTCGCGCGTCAGCCGCTCGAACTCCTCGCGCGCCTGCCGTTCGACGAGCATGCGCCGATCGGCTTCGTCACGCACCTTCTGCTCGTCGCGCTCGCGCGCCTTGCGCTCGGCCGCGGCGTCCTGTCGCGCGCGCGCCGCCAGCTCCTCCTGGTGCTTCGCCATCTCGGCGCGGGCGCGCTGCGCGGCGTCCGCCGCCGCGACCTCCGCGCGCTCCTGCGCGGCGCGGGCCTCGGCCAGGGCCGACTCCACGGACTCGCGATCGGCGCGCAGCCGATCGACGTCCGCCTGCAGCGCGGCCATCGCGGTGCGATCCGCCTCCGACGTGGCCGGCGACTCCGGCACTGGCGCAATCACCGGCCGATCCAGCCAGGCGTTCAGATCCACTGCGTCCTGCGAGAGCGTGTAGATGTCGCCGCCGGTCGCAGGGTTCTCAGCTGGCGTCGACGGCTTGCCGTCATCCAGCAGCGCCGAGAGATCGATCTCTTCGCCGGGAGCAAGCCGGCGCGTCCGCGAGCAGGTCGGCGGCGGTCGGCCGCGAGGGCCGATCGAGCAGGGCCTCGACGGCATTACCGGCCGCACCACCGGCACGCTGCCCACATCGGGAATGACGTGGTCGTCGAGGTACGTGGCGGGCGCCGGCGCGGCCGCGAGGCCTTCGAGCGCGGCGCGAGCTTGCGCGCTCCACTCTGTTGACGCCTGCGGCTGCGGCGCCGCGTCAGCGGATCCGTCAGAGGCGACGACTGCCGGCGTCGACGACGCCTCCGCCGGGTCGTTGCTGGCCGGCGCCGCCGAGACAACCACCGACTTCGAGACGTCCCACGGGTTCGCCCAGGATGAGTAGCCGCCGTCGAGCGGCTTCTCCGGCTCCGCCTTTTCTGGCGCGACAGCCTCGGCGACGCGCGGGCTCCTTCTCCTTCGCGGGCGCCGCGGGATCCCACGCCCAGTAGCTGCCCTGCGGGCCGCTCACCGGCTCGATCGCCGGGACGGCGGTGTCGGTCGGCGGGCGCGTCGACAACAGGCGCGGCGTCGGCGGGCCTGATGAGCACCGAAGGCTCGGCGGCCGCGCTCTTCTTCTTTCGCGACACGCGCTTCCGCTCGCGATCGACCGACGCAGTGGCCTTCAGATCTTCGGCGCGCGCGATGTAGTTGCGAATTTCTTCAGCGAAGACGGCGGGGTCGCAGCCTGACGGAGAGGCTGGCGCCTCGGTGTCGCTCGTGAACGCGCTCAGCAGCCCGCGGCGTTTCTTCTTCGGCTCGGCAGCCGAGCCGCTCGCGGCGAGCAGGGGAATCGTCAGTGTCTGGAGGTGCTCGGCGCCCTCGAGGTCGCGCAGCCGGTCGGTCAGCTCCGATTCGTCGCGTGGCGACAGCAGCGTCGTCACCAGGATCAGATCGGGCACACGTTCGGCGATCGCGGCCAGTGCCGCGTCTTTCGAGTCGGCGAGCACGAGCTGCGCGCCGACGCGGTCCCGGACGACCTGCTTGAGAACCGCCGCCTGTTTCGGATCGGGTTCGAGCGCCAGGACGAGCGACACCGAGCTACGTCCTCACCATGAACCCGACCAGAAGCACCGCCACGACCGCGAACACGAGCATCGGCGCATGGTCGACGCTCTGGTCCCGCATCGCCCCGAGCACGCGGATGCCAGACGCGTCGCCTGATCGGCCACGCCGCGGAACTGGCCCGCGGGGCTGCCGACGGCGAATCTGCGAGAAGTCGCGTGTCAGACGCGCGGATCGATCGCCACGAGGACGCCGAGTACGCCAGCGAACCCGGCCGCCGATGCCGCCCAGTCACGGGCACGCAGTCTGCCGAAGGCTCATTTCGCTGCCATAGACACTTCCACCTTCGCCCCTGCGAAGAGCAAGGCACGTGCCCGCTTCGGCGGGCCCCGCGAACAATCCTGCGCTGGAAAAAACGCCAATGTAATCGCGGGTTCGCGCACGGCGCCGCGCCGCCGCCGCGGCCGCCGTGTGCACGCTCGCCATCGAAAAACCGCGTCGCTGATTACGAATGTGTGGGCTGGGACGGGTCGCGCACCGCACGCGCGCGCCGCGTCGCAGGCCGGCGCGCACGAACGGCCGCGCTTCCGCTCGACGAATCAAGCACTTGCGCGGGTTCACTCCAGCGCGATTGCCGCGTGCGTGGCACAGCCGTTGCCTCTTAGCCGGCCGAGCGGGTGAGGCTGCCGAAGACAAGCAACCACACGCCGCGCACATCGAACGCCACGCTCGTCGGCGCATCGCGCTCGAGACATCGCATCGCGGGGGCGATGCCTTCAGGAGGACGAACATGACGGCTCTGGTGAACTTCTTCAACTCGGTCGCGCGCAAGGACGAGGGCCAGGACCTGCTCGAGTACGCGCTGCTCGTGGCGCTCATCGCTCTCGTCGCGGTCGGCGCGGTGACCGCGGCCGGCACCAGGTCTCCGGGATCTTCAACCAGATCGCCGGCGAGATCTAGCCAGACGAGTTCCGCGCCCGGGCCCCCGCGCATGTCGGCGGGTTCGGGCGCGCTTTCCCTCGACGCTCCCCAGGAATGCGAGTGTCCGTCATGGATCGCCTTGTTGCACTGATCGTGCGATCGGCCCGGTCGAGCGACGGGCAGGACCTGCTCGAATACGCCATGCTCTGCGCGCTCATCGCGCTGGTCGCGATCGGCGCGGTGACCGCGGTGGGCAACACATGAACACCGTGTTCTGGCAGGTCATTGCCGCTTCGAACATCTGATCTCATCGTGCTGGCCGTCGTCGTGACGGCCTCCGGCGCTCGCAGCCGCCATCGACCTGCGGACCGGACGAATTCCGAACCCGCTCACGGCGCTCGTGGCCATCACCGGGCTCGCGCTCGCGGGCCTCGGGCTCTCGGGGCATTCGATGGCAGGCGCCTTGGCCGGCGCCCTGCTCGGGTTCGCGCTGATGCTGCCGGGGCACATCCTCGGAGGCACCGGCGCCGGCGACGTGAAGCTGCTCGCCGCGCTCGGCACCGTGCTCGGACCCGGCGGCGTGGTGATGGCGTTTCTCTACAGCGCAATCGCGGGCGGCCTTCTGGCCGTCGGACACGCGCTGAAGCGACGCCGCGGCTCGCCACCACGCTTTCCCGTGTCGCGCGCCTGGCCGCGACGCCGGGGGAGACGAAAACAAGAGATCGACTGGGGCAGCCCACCGAAGCCGGTTCGCTTACGGACCGGCGCTGGCCATCGGGGCCATCGCGGCGGCGCTGCTGGTGAGATGAGGACCGGGAGAGTAGGAGACCTCACATGGCTCGCATGCGCATCACCCTCGTCCTGCTCCTGGCGCTCGCCGCCGGCGGCGGCCTCGCGTTCGGCACCTACCGCTACATGCAGAACGTGCCCGTGAAGACCGTGTCGCTGCCGACCAAGCCCGTGGTCGTCGCGGCGCGACGACCTCGAGCTCGGCGCCGCAGCTCCGCGCCGAGGATCTGCGCGTCGTCGAATGGCCGGCCAACGCGCTGCCGGCCGGCGCCTTCGGCGACCCGACGAGGTCGTCGGCCGCGGCCTGGTCGATGCCGATGATCGAGAACGAGCCGTTGCTGCCGATGAAGCTGGCCGCCAAGGAAGCCGGCGCCGGCCTGCCGGCCGTCATCCCCGAGGCAAGCGCGCCGTGTCGGTGCGCGTCAACGACGTCATCGGCGTCGCCGGCTACGTGCTGCCCGGCACGCACGTCGACGTCCTCGCGACCGCGAACCCGACCGCAGCGGCGCGACATCGACGACGAAGGTCGTGCTACCAACGTCCAGGTGCTCGCCGCCGGCACGAAGATGGAACAGGACACCGAGCAGGGCAAGCCGATGGCGGTCAACGTCGTGACGCTGCTCGTCGACGCCCGACGAATCCGAGCGCCTCACGCTCGGCGCGCACGGAAGGCAAGATTCAGCTCGCGCTTCGCAACCCGCTCGACAAGAGACGCCCGACACGCCGCGGCATCCGCCCGGCCGTGCTGCTCGGCATCGCCAGCCGGCGCGCCGCGGCGTCAGCACGTCCGCGCAGTCGCACGCCGTGGCCACGGTGGCCGTCGCTCCGGCGCCGGCACCGACGGTCGAGATGATTCGTGGAGACAAGCGCACACGAGGAAGTCGTTCGCTAGGAGGAATGCATGAACGCCCAGTTCGCGACTGGCGCCCCCCGGCTGAAGAGCCCAGTGCGCGCCACCGCGTGTTCGTGGCCATCGCCGTGTCATCGGCCACGCGCCAGACCTGCATCCGGTCGCGCGCAACGCCGACACCAGCGCGGCCAGCGCCGCGGCCGCCGCCGCGAGGCCGAGACCGCCGAGGTGCAGCTGCTCGTCGGCCGCTCCACGCTCGTCAACATCGGCAGCGCCATCACGCGCGTCTCGCTGACCAGCCCGGACATCGCCGACGCGATGGTGACCACGCCGAACCAGCTGCTGGTGCACGGCAAGACGCCCGGCACGATCTCGATGTTCGTCTGGGACAAGCCGGCGGCATCAAGCGCTACGAGGTCGCCGTCCGGCGCGATCTCAGCCAGCTGGTCGAGCAGATGAAGCAGCTCTTCCCGGGTGAGCCCATCGAGGTGCACAGCAACGGCAAGGACGTCGTGCTCTCCGGCATCGTCTCCAGCAAGTACGTCGTCGACAAGGCGAGTGACGTGGCGGCCGGCTACGTCGAGAAGACGGAAAACGTCGTCAACCTGCTGCGGCAGGCCGAGGGCGTGGCGAGCGACCAGGTGCATGCTGCGCGTCCGGTTCGCCGAAGTGAGCCGCAGCGCGATGACCGAGCTCGGCGTGACCTGTCTCGGCCTACCGGCTTCAAGAACGGCCGTGGGTCGGCCGCACGACCACGCAGCAGTTCGCGGCGCCGCGACTTCGACCAGGACGGCAAGACCGTCGTTCAGCGACTTCCTGAACCTGTTCCTCTTCAACACGAAGAACAACCTTCGGCCGTCGTCAAGGCGCTGCAGACCAAGGGCCTGTTCCAGAGCCTGGCGGAGCCGAACCTGATCGCCGAGAACGGCAAGGAAGCCAGCTTCCTCGCCGGCGGCGAGTATCCCGTACCCGGTCGTCGCAGGGCACGGCGGCGGCACGTCGCGTCACGATCGTGTTCAAGGAGTTCGGCGTCCGCCTGAACTTCACGCCGACCATCGTCGGCGGCGACCGCGTGCACCTGAAGGTGGCGCCCGAGGTCAGCACGCTCGACTTCGGCAACGCCGTCTGTCTCAACGGCTTCCGCGTGCCGGCGCTCTCGACCCGCCGCACCGAGACCGAAGTCGAGCTGCAGGACGGCCAGACGTTCGCGATCGCCGGCCTGCTGAACAACACCGTGACCTGCACGCTGCAGAAGATTCCCGGCATCGGCGACATCCCGATTCTCGGCTATCTGTTCAAGAGCAAGGCCGCGCAGAAGAATCAGACCGAGCTGGTCGTGATGATCACGCCGCACATCCTGCGCCGCGGCTCGACGGGCGTGACGCCGAAGCTGCCGAGCCTGGTCGAGCCGTTCCTGCCGCCGCTCCCGAAGACGCTGCCGCCGCCGGCGCCGTGGAACCCGGGGGCCACGACAGCGCAGGCGCAGCCGGCGCCGCGCTGACGGCCCGGCTCGCTCCGCCGCCCCGGCGCTCGCACAGGCCCGGCGCAGCCGCGGCGCCGGCCGGTCGAGCCGACGCCAGCGACGGCGCCGACAATGGCCGCGCCCGCCCCGGCTAGGACGCCAAGCCGTCGAAGGCCGAGAAGCAGGCTCTCGAGAAGGCGCAGAAGGAGGCCGAGGCGCGGCAGAAGGAGGCCGCGAAGCAGGCCGCGAGTCAGGCCGAGACGAACGCGCCAAGCACAGACGGCGCCGAGCAGGCGAGGAAGGCGCCGCGAAGGCCGAGCAGGCCAGGAAGGAAGCGGCGAAGGAAGCCGAGCGGCAGGCGAAGCTCCAGGCCGAGGTCGACCGGCGCGCCGCCGAGGCCAAGAAGCAGCAGGCGGTGAACGACAAGAAGCAGGCGGAGGCCGACAAGAAGAAGGCCCAGCAGCTCGCCGAGGCGCAGGCGCGTCTCGACGCCGCGCGGCAGTCGTACGAACAGCAGGTCGCGAAGATCAACAACGCGACTCCGGCGCAGGCTCCGCAGACGCCGCAGCAGCCGTAGGGGTCGCGCCTCGGATACGAGGTCTGGTATGACGCGGATCCGCACACTGCTCAGACACCGCGGGGGCGAGCCTCATCGAGGGCGCCATCGTCACGCCGCTGCTGCTGCTGCTCACCTTCGGCATCGTCGACTTCGCGTCGCTGTTCTACGTCTACCTGTCGCTCGAGAACGGCGTCAGCCAGGCCACGCGGTACGGCGTCACCGGCAACCAGATGGCCGACCCGAACACCCGGGATCCAGCTGTCGCGCGAAGACTCGATCAAGTCGGCGATGCGCGCCGCCACGCCGACGCTGACGATCCCCGACGGCATTTCTCTTCACGCACCTGTCGCCGGGCAGCAGCACGTGGCAGGGCGGCGCCGGCGGACCCGGCGACATCGAGAAGGTGGCGGTCACCTACACGTGGACGCCGATGACGCCGCTCATCAAGCCGTTCTTCCCCGGCGGCAAGCTCATGCTGACCGTCGACTCGACGATGAAGAACGAAGGCAGGTTCCAATGAAGATCGCTTCGCTCGCACCGGGGGCAGGCGATCGTCGAGTTCGCGGTGATGCTGCCGATCTTCGTCGTGATGGTGCTCGGCGTCGTCGAGGTCAGCTACGCGCTGCTCGACCAGCACGTCGTCACCAAGCTGTCGCGCGAAGGCTCGAACCTGATCTCGCGCGACACGACGCTCGCCGACGCCATCACCGCCATGAAGTCGATGGCGACCTCCCGGTCAGTCTTCGACAACGGCAAGGTGATCCTCTCGGTCCTCAAGGTCGGTCGCGACCACGGGCACCAGCAACTACAACAAGCTGATCCTCTATCAGCGCGTACGCGTACGGCAGCCTGGCGGCCTCGAGCAAGCTGTCGACGCCGGGCTGCGCCGCTTCGGCGCCGCGCCCGACTACGTGGCGCCCAACTCCGACAGCAACACGAATCTCCAGGTCACCAACTGCCCGCCAGCACGCTGTCGTTCCACCCGGCGGCATGTGTACGTCACCGAGATCTACAACCGGCACCAGCTGATCACGCCGCTGGACCGCTTCGGCATCAGGTGCCGACGACGCTCTATTCGATCGCCTATTTCTAGAACGGCGCACGTGAGGACCGATTCCATCAGGGGCCACGGCAATGACCAGACATCGACATCGTTCGCAACGGAGAGAAGGGGTTCGCCTTCTTCTACATGGCGGTCGTTCTGACCGGGCTGCTGCTGTTCACCGGCCTGGCCGTCGACTCCGGCCGCGCGTACCTGGTGAAAGCGCAGTTGAGCAAGGCCGTCGACGGCGCGGCGCTCGGCGCGGCGCGCATGCTGAACAGCGGCGATCCGAAGGCGGAGGCGGCCACGCATCTTCAAGGCCAACTTCCCGACCGGCTATCTCGGCACGATGGCCGGCGACCCGACGACGCTCGGGCAGCTTCTTCAAGCTGAGCACGGTCGCCGCGACCGGCGTCAACATCGTCGACGTGAACGCGTCGGCGACGCTGCCGACGACGTTCATGAAGCTGGCGCACCGCAACGAGGTGTGGTCACCGCGAGCGGCGAAGCGACGCGGCGCATGGTCGACCTGTCGCTGGTCCTCGACGTCTCGAGCTCCATCGGCTCGCAGTGGCCCGCGGTGCGCGACGCGGCGCGCACCTTCATCAACGGCTTCGACCAGACGGCCGATCGCATGTCGCTCATCACGTTCGGCAACGGCGCCAAGGTCCTCGACGCGATGCCGTCCGGCCGCGGCTTCGACAAGAACAAGGTGATGGCCGACGTGCCGCAGGACGCTGCCGGGCGGCAGCACGACGATGGTCGAGGGCCTCTATCGCGGATGGGACGAGCTGCGCTCGGTGCCGTCGGGCCAGCAGTCGGGCCTGCGCGTCATCGTGCTCTTCACCGACGGCGCGTCGAACAGCGTGCCCGGCAACTACCCGGCGGCACCGGGCCTCTCGAAGGGCTCCGCACCTACGACTTCCCGAAGGTGCTGCCGGATCCGGACGGCCAGACGCAGGACAATCCGCACGATCGAGGGCCTGTACGACACCCAGACGGGCGTCGCGCAGAGCCCGCTCTGGTCGCTGACGGTGTCGAACTGGAACAACACCGGCCACGCTCTCGCAGGTGCCGGAGCTGCCGCTCACGAGCTTCCACTCGCACCATCGCAGCGCGGAATTCCGACCGCGTTCCCGCTGCAGACCAACGCGCTGAAAGTGAACGGCGCGGCGCAGTCCAGCGTCCGCGGGCCTGCGGCACATCAACGGCAGCGGCCAGTATCCGGCGGAAGTCTTCAACATCAACAACGCGGCGCAGCAACCTGCTCGAGATCATCGCCGACCAGGCGCGCAACGACAACGGCGACTACAAGATCCGCATCTACACGATCGGCATGGGCGAGCTGGTGCGCTACCAGCTCGGCACGATGCCCGAGACGCCGGAGTCGATCCTGAAGCGCATCGTCGAACGACGCGACTCGCCGGACTTCAACAGCAGCCAGCTCGAAGGCAAGTACTACTTCGCGCAGACGGCGCCGACGTGGGCCCGGCGTTCCAGTCGCTGCAGAACCAGATCATCCGCCTGAGCAAGTAGGCGGCACGAAACTTGTGCGCCGGCCGACGGAATCGTCGGCGGGCGCGGACGGGAACGGCCCGTCCGCGGGCCGTTCCCCCGCGAACCGCAATCCTGATCGCGGCATACGAGGACCGCGCCCCCACCGGCTCACCGGCATAGCCGTTGCAGTGCGGAGCGCGGGTCCGGCCGGCGCGGGACGAATCGCAGCGAAGACGGAACGAGACATGGCGCAACTGACCGCTGCGATTGTCAGCCACGACGAAGAGTTCAAGCACGAGATCGCGCGCATGCTGCGCTCGTGCGGCGTGCCCATGAGCATCATCGAGGGCCGCGCCGCGCAGGACGGCTCCACGCCGGACATCGGCGTCATCGACATCCGCTCGGACGCGCCGTCGGGCATGGCCGCCATCGAGCGGCTCCGCGCCGCGACCGACGCCGGCGATCTTCGCCATCGCGCAGCGCGCCGAGTCCGATCTGATCCTGCAGGCGATGCGGGCGGGCGCCAACGAGTTCTTCCCCTGGGGCGCCGCGACGGCAGTCGGCGCGCACGATTGAGGACACCTTCCACGGCGCCGTGCGCCGGATGGCGGCGCGGCGCGAAGCGGCCGACGCCGGCGCAAGCCGCCGTGCGCCACGCTCGTCTTCTTCGGCGCCAAGGGCGGCGCGGGCACGACGACCGTCAGCGTCAACTGCGCGGTCGAGCTGGCGCGGCTCACCAAGCGCCAGACGGTCATCCTCGACCTGAAGCCCGGGTTCGGCGAGGTCTCGCTGTTCCTCGGCGTGCGCCCGCGCTTCACGGTGCTCGACGCGCTCGAGAACCTGCACCGCCTCGACAAGGACTTCCTGCACGAGCTCGTGCGCGAAGCACAAGTCGGGACTGGAGATCCTCGCCGGCTCCGAGCAGTTCGAGCGGCCCGGCGGCCAGGACGCCGGCGCGATCGAGGAGCTGTTCCGCGTGCTCGGCAAGTCGCACGACTACATCGTCGTCGACGCCGGCAACCAGCTCAACGCCTGCAGCATCGCGGCGCTCTATGCCGCCGACACGATCTTCGTCGTCGCGAACCCCGACGTGCCGTCGGTGCGCAACGCGCAGCGGCTGGTCGATCGCGTGCGGCAGCTGGGCGTCGGCGGCGAGCGGATCCGGATTCTGCTGAACCGCGCGTCCGACCAGCACATGATCGCGCCCAAGCAGATCGAGACGGCGCTCGGCTACGGCATCCACCACACGTTCCCGAGCGACTACAAGACCGTCTCCACGGCGCTCAACTCCGGCGTGCCGCTGGCGCTGACGAACAACTCCGAGATCGCGCGCGCAGTTCGACAGCTTCACGCGGCAGATCATCTCGCCCGGCGAAGTCGGCGACAAAGCCGCCGCCGAGAAGCGCAAGCCGGCGTTCAGTTTCTCGTTCAGCTTTCTGAGCTAGGCCCGAGGGAGCGATGTCCGCCACCGCCCACGTTCCGCAGACGCCGCCGCCCGGCGCCGCGCCGACCCCCGGCTCCGGGTCGCGGCCGGCGGTCGCCCGCGTCGAATCCGTTCGGCCGCAGTACATCCAGCTCAAGGCGAACGTCCACCGCAAGCTGCTCAACCGCCTGAACCTCGAGGCGCTGGCCTCGGTCGATCGCCAGCGCGCCGAGACCGAGATCCGCACGCTCGTCTTCGAGCTGATGTCCGAGGAAGCGACGCCGGTCAGCATGGCCGAGCGGGAGTGCATCCTCGGCGACATCCTCGACGAGGTCTTCGGCCTCGGTCCGCTCGAGCCGCTGCTGCGCGACCCGAACGTCAACGACATCCTCGTCAACACCTACAAGCAGGTGTACGTCGAGCGCGCCGGCCATCTGGTCAAGGTGCCCACGACGTTCCAGGACGACAAGCACCTGCTGCGCGTCATCGACCGCATCGTCTCGGCCGTCGGACGGCGCGTGGACGACAGCTCGCCGATGGTCGACGCGCGCCTCGCGGACGGCTCGCGCGTCAACGCGATCATCCCGCCGCTCGCCGTGGACGGCCCGCTGCTCTCGATTCGCCGGTTCCCGAAGGAGCGCCTCAAGGGCGAGGACCTGGTCCAGTACCGCGCGATGACCCGGCCGATGCTCGACTTTCTCGGCCACTGCGTCCGCGCGCGCCTGAACTGCCTGATCAGCGGCGGCACCGGCGCCGGCAAGACGACGCTGCTGAACGTGATGTCGAGCTACATCAGCGAGCACGAGCGCATCGCGACGATCGAGGACGCCGCCGAGCTGCAGCTCCACCAGGAACACGTGGTGCGGCTCGAGACGCGCCCGGCGAACGTCGAAGGGAAGGGCGCCGTCAAGCAGCGGCAGCTGGTGATCAACGCCCTCCGCATGCGTCCCGACCGCATCGTGGTCGGCGAGGTCCGCGGCGAGGAAGCGCTCGACATGCTGCAGGCCATGAACACCGGCCACGACGGATCGCTGACGACGATTCACGCGAACACGCCGCGCGACGCGCTGGCGCGCGTCGAGACGATGATCGCGATGGGCAACGTCAACCTGCCCGAGAAGGCGATCCGCCAGCAGATCTCGTCGGCGATTCAGATCGTCGTGCAGCAGACGCGCCTGGCGGACGGCTCGCGCAAGGTCACGAGCATCTCGGAGATCACCGGCATGGAAGGCGACGTCATCACCATGCAGGAGATCTTCCTGTTCGAGAAGCTCGGCATGACGCAGGACGGCAAGGTCATCGGCCGGTTCAAGGCGACGGGCGTGCGGCCGAAGGTCGCCGAACGCCTCAAGGCCGCCGGCATTCACCTGCCTTCGGACATGTTCGAGGGCATGACGGAGGTCCGGTGATGGCGCCCCTCCTGATGGCGGTCGGCGTGTTCATCGTCGGTGCGGGGCTCGTCGTGGGCGCGTACCTGCTGCTGGCCGGCATGCCGCAGTGGCTGGTGCAGCGGCGCATCCAGCAACGCATGACCGACGTGGCGATGCCGTTCAAGGTCGAGCCTTCCGACGCCGTCGACGTCGCTCGTGAAGGGACAGAGGCTGGGCATCGCTGCCCGCGCTCGATCGGATCGCCGCGCGAACGGCTGTCGGCGCCCGGCTGATTCGGCTGATCGATCAGTCCGGCGCCAAGACCGGCGCCAGCACCGTGCTGATCGCGGCGCTCGGGCTCGGCGTCGGGCTGGCATTCGCGGTGGCGGCCATCGTCCGCGAGCCGTGGGCCGGCCTGATCGGCCTCGCTTTCGGCGTCGCGCTGCCGTTCGTCGTCCTGCTGCGCAAGCGCACCGTGCGCGTGCGGAGGTTCGAGGAGAACTTCCCCGAGGCGCTCGACACGCTCTCGCGCGCGATCAAGGCCGGCCACGCCTTCACGACGGCGATGGGCATGGTCGCCGACGAGGCGAGCGATCCGCTCGGGCCCGAGTTCAGGAAGACGTTCGACGAGCAGAACTTCGGCCTGCCGCTGCAAGGACGCTCTGAACAACCTGGCGACGCGCATCCCGCTGCTCGACGTGCGCTTCTTCGTCACAGCCGTCCTGATCCAGCGCGAGACGGGCGGCAACCTGTCGGAGATCCTCGAGAACCTGGCCTACGTCGTGCGCGAGCGCTTCAAGATCCTCCGCCAGGTGCGCGTCTACACCGCGCACGGCCGCCTGACGGGCTACGTGCTGCTCGGCGCTGCCGGCGGCTCTGGCGATCGCGCTGATGTTCATCAATCCGGAACACATGAACCTCCTGTTCAGCGAGCGGATGGGGCGGCTCATGCTGACGGCCACGGTGGTCATGCAGACCTGTCGGCTATCTCTGGATTCGGAAGATCGTCACCATCGAGGTGTAGCCATGGCGCTCCTGCTGCCGCTGCTCGCATTCGTGTTCGCCAGCCTCGTCGTCGCCGCGATTGGCCTGCGGTTCGCCGGCGCCCGCGGCACCGTGATCGACCGGCGGCTGGCCGAGGTCACCGGCATCGGGCAGCCGCGATGTCGAGGAGCCGCGATTCGAGTCCGTCAAGTCGGCCATCAAGCGGCTCGGCGCGAAGGTGCCTGCGTCGGCCGCGGAGATGGGCAAGGTGCGCCAGCGCCTCGTGCAGGCGGGGTATCGCGGCGCCGAGGCGCGTGCCGATCTTCTACGGCACCCGCATGGCCATCGCCGTGACGCGCGTTCGTGCTCTTCGCGACGCCGATCCTCTTCCGGCCGAACCTCGGCATCGGCCTCGGCGGCTCGCTGCTCGGGTACGTCCTGCCGGGCATCGTCCTGGCGCGGCTCGCCAAGAAGCGGCAGCACAAGATCCAGCTCGCGCTGGCGGACGCGCTCGACCTGATGGTGGTCAGCGTGGAGGCCGGGCTCGGCCTCGATCAGGCCATCCTGCGCGTCGGCGACGAGCTTTCGTTCGCGCACCCGGACCTCTCCGACGAGCTGCGCCTCGTCAACATCGAGCTCCGCGCCGGCAAGGCGAGGACCGAAGCGCTGCGCAACCTGGCCGACCGCACGGGCCTCGAGGACATCACCTCGCTCGTGACGATGCTCGTCCAGACCGACAAGTTCGGCACGAGCGTGGCGCAGTCGCTGCGCGTGCACTGCGAGACGCTGCGCACCAAGCGGCGGCAGCGCGCCGAGGAAGCGGCCGCCAAGACGGGCGTCAAGATGGTGTTCCCGCTGGTGTTCTGCATCTTCCCGGCGATCTGGGTCGTGACGATCGGGCCGGCGGCCATCAAGTTCGTGCAGGTGCTGGTGCCGCTCTCGCAGAACATCAAGAAGCACTGATCGGCGACGAGGGGAACACTGTGACGCCAGCCACCGCTCGCCCTGAAGACGCGCCGCCGGATCGCCGGGCGCCGGTTCCGCCGGCGCCGACGACGGTCGAGGAGACCGGGCTGGCGTACGAGGCCCTCCGCCAGCTGCTCGTGAAGTCGCTCTTCACCGGCGAGCTGAGCGGCCGCGAGCTTGCCGATCGCGTGTGCCTGCCGTACGCCCTGCTCGAGGCGCTCGTCGAGCACCTGCGCGTCGAGAAGCTGATCGAGGTGCGCGGCGCCGCCGGATCCGGCACCGCGGGCTTCCGTTATGCCCTCACCGACCTGGGCCGCGATCGCGCGGCGATCTACTTCGACGCCAACGGGTACGTCGGTCCGGCGCCCGTGCCGCTGAAGCAGTACACCGCGGCGATGAACACGCTCAAGGCGCAGAGAGGATTCCTCGACTGCGAGCGCCTCGCGCACGGATTCACGCACCTCGTCATGAACCCCGGGATGCTCGACCAGCTCGGCCCGGCGGTGAACTCCGGCAAGGCCGTGTTCCTCTACGGCCCGCCGGGCAACGGCAAGACCGTGGTGGCCGAGGGCATCGGGCGTGCGCTCGGCGGCGACATGTACATCCCGTGGGCGCTCGACATCGACGGCCAGGTCATCACGATCTTCGACCCGGTGAACCACGAGAAGCTCGAGGACGAGGCGACCGGCAGCGTCCTGATCAAGGCGGTCGACGCGCGATCGCCGCTGGGTGCGCGTGAAGCGCCCGGTCGTGACGGTCGGCGGCGAGCTCACGCTCGAGATGCTCGACCTGAACTTCAACCCGATCGCGAAGTTCTACGAGGCGCCGCTGCAGATGAAGGCCAACGGCGGCGTCTTCGTCGTCGACGACTTCGGCCGCCAGCGCATTCGTCCGCGCGACCTGCTGAATCGCTGGATCGTGCCGCTCGAAAGCCGCGTCGACTACCTGACGCTGCACACGGGCAAGAAATTCGAGATGCCCTTCGACGTGCTGATCGTCTTCGCGACGAACCTGAACCCCGAGTCGCTGGCGGATGAAGCGTTCCTGCGCCGCATCCCGTACAAGATCTACGCGAAGAACCCGACGCACGACGAGTTCGGCCGCATCTTCGAGCTGAACTGCAAGCGGCGCGGCATCGGCTACGATCCGGTGATCATCGACTACCTCACGCGCCGCTACTACGAGCCGCGCGGCCTCGAGATGCGCGGCTGCCATCCGCGCGACATCGTCGAGCAGGTCGTGGACATCTGCCGCTATCAGGCCAAGCCGCTCGTCATCACGCGCGAGCTGCTCGACCAGGCCTGCAGGAACTACTTCCTCGAGGAGCAGAAGGGCCGGAGCGGCAGCGGCGCGCGGCGTCCGATGGCGGTGATGAAGGGCGGCCAGCGTCCTGCCGGACGGGCCGACGAGCAGCCCGCGGGCAGGGGGCCCAGGACGGCAAGGGCGGCAAGGGCGAGGAATGGCTGTCCTGAGCCCGTCGCTGCAGGTCGCGTCCGAGTTCGCCGACGATGACGCGCGCCGCGCGGCGGCGCGCGAGCGCATCGCGGACTTCGGCGCGCGCGCGTCGATCTGCGCGCTGTTCGTCTTCTTCGCGACGCAGATCGGCGGCGAGTTCGGGCGCACCGGCCACGTCACCGGGCTGCTGCTGCTCGTCAGCGAGCTGCTGGTCGTGCTGCTGACGGTCGTGCGCCGGCCGGCCATGGTCGTCGACCGCGCGATGAGCACGCGACTGGTCGCCGCGGTCTCGATGGTCGGGATCTACTTCATTCGCCCCGTCGGCACACCGCTCGTGTCGGATCTCGCCACCGCGACGGTGTCGGGCGCCGGACTGCTCGCGATCATCGCCGCGAAGCTGACGCTCGGAAGAAGCTTCGGGCTGATGCCGGCCAACCGTGGCATCGTCAGCCGCGGCATCTATCGCGTGGTGCGTCATCCCATCTACGCGGGCTATCTGGTCACGCACGCCGCGTTTCTCGCCGCCCATCCGACGCTGTGGAACGCGACGCTGCTCGTGACGAGCGACGCCGCGCTCCTCGTGCGCGCGGTGTACGAGGAGCGCACCCTGGCGCGCGATCCGGCCTACGCCACCTACATGCAGCAGGTGCGCTGGCGCGTCCTGCCGGGTTGTTTCTGAGCGAGGCCAGGCCCGTCTAAGGCGCCTTGAGCCGGGCGACGGTCGCGCCGAGGTGGCTCTCGGGCGCGTCGCCGTATGACTCGACGAGCGGGTGCTCGCGCAGGACCTGCTGGACACGCGCACGCTGCACGCCGATGCCGCGTCCGTGAATCAGCCGCACCTCACGCAAGCCGGCCTCGTGCGCCGCCCGCAGGTACTCATCGACGACTGACGGAATGTCTCGCGGCGCGAACGCGTGGAGGTCGAGCGCGTCTTCGATCGGTATTTGATGGGGATCCATGTCAGCAGGCCTGAAGGCCTGCGCTACATGTGGTGGTCCGCTGCCTGCCTACTGCCTACTGCCTACTTCTTCTCATACACCGCCGTCACCGTCGTCCGAATGCCGCCGCGTGGCGTGAAGGCGCCGACGACTTTCATCCGGCGCGGGCTGCAGACGGCGACCAGATCGTCGAGGATCTGGTTGGTGACGCTCTCGTAGAAGATGCCCTTGTTGCGGAACTCGAGCAGGTAGTACTTCAGCGCCTTCAATTCGATACAGCGATCGTCGGGCACGTACGAGATGTGGATGGTGCCGAAGTCGGGCAGTCCCGTCTTCGGGCACATCGACGTGAACTCGGGGCACTCGATGTCGATGTCGAAGTCGCGTTCGGGTCGCGGGTTCGGAAACGTTTCTATCGCCGTGCTTGACATCACGGAAAAAGTGTAGCATTGCGCGCGGATTTCCTAGGAATCTTGCTGAAATCGCGTTGACACCCGTACGGACAGGCGCTAGGATACGCCGGATTTCGGCCATATTTCGCGACGGGGCCTGCGCGCGCGGTCCATGTCTGCGGCCCGTATGTCAGCGCGCGACGATATTCAGATCCAGGGGGACGCACATGGTAGAGGCCCGGAGAATGGGCAAGTCCGAGCTCTTCTCGCACTTTGCAGAGCGCTTCGAAGTGAAGCGCACGACGGCGCGCGAGTACTTCGACGAGCTGGCGGCGCTTGCCGAAAAGGAACTGAAGCGATCCGGGGAGTTCATCCTGCCCGGCATGGTGAAACTGGTGGTCCAGAAGCGCAAGGCGCGCATGGGCCGCAACCCGGCCACGGGCGAGGCGATCAAGATCCCCGCCAAGACTGTCGTCAAGGCGCGGATCCAGAAGGCACTGAAGGACGCCGTCCTTCCGCGCAAGTAGATTTTTCTGCGAGGGATTGGATGGGGTCGCCGCCGCCGGGCCTGAAGGCCCGGTCGACGCCGACCCCATCGCTACGTACACCTGGCTGGATTACGCGGATCGGGATCGCCTGGATTCTGAAATTTCAGGATTGATTCCTGGAGTCCTTCTCTCAGTCCGTGAATCGAATCTCAAAATCTCGGAATCCCGGCGACCCTCTCCGCGGAATCCGTAAAAATCCCCAAATCAGTTCCCGCGCAATCTCTTCGCGAACTCCCGGACGTCCAGCTTCTCGAGCTTGAACTTCAGTGTGCTCAACGGGAGGCCGAGGTACCGCGCGGTGCCGGTGACGTTCCAGCCGTTCTTTTCGAGCGCGCGGATGAGCAGGTTGCGCTCGAAGGCGGTCATCGCCTCCTGGAACAGGCTCTCGCCCTTGCGCTCGTCGCGATCGAGCTCCGCCATCCGGAACTCGAAGGGCAGGTCGTCCTCGGTGATCCACGTCTTGTCGGTGATGGCGACGAGTCGCTCGACCAGGTTCTCGAGCTCGCGGATGTTGCCAGGCCACCAGTACGCGGTGAGCATGCGGAGCGCGGCGTCCGAGATGCCTTCGACGTGCTTCCTGAACTTCGTGTTGTAGCGCGCCAGGAAGAAGCGCGCGAGCTCCGGCAGGTCTTCAACGCGCTCGCGCAGGGGCGGCAGCTTGATCGGGATGACGTTGATTCGATAGTAGAGGTCGTCCCGGAAGCGCCCGTCCTTGACGGCCTTCTCGAGATCCACGTTCGTCGCCGCGATCAGCCGGAAGGTCGCCTTGATGGGCCGGTGACTGCCAATCCGTTCGATCTCGCCTTCCTGGATCGCGCGCAGCAGCTTCGACTGCAGATCCAGTCGCAGGTCGCCAATTTCGTCGAGGAAGAGCGTGCCGCCGTTGGCCAGCTCGAACTTGCCGATCTGCTGGCGCACGGCGCCGGTGAACGCGCCCTTCTCGTGGCCGAACAGCACCGACTCGACGAGCTCTTGCGGGATCGCCGCGAGGTTCACGGCGACGAACGGGCCATCGGGCGCCTGGCTCTCGCGATGCAGGCGCCGCGCGAGGAGCTCCTTGCCGGTGCCGCTCTCGCCCAGGACCAGGACGGTCGCCGACAGGCTCGCCACGCGACGGACGAGGTCGACGACGTCGTGCACGGCGCGGCTCGGCCCGACGACGAACTCGCGCTCCGTGGTGTCGGCGGCCTCCGCGGAGAGGACCTGGACCTGACGCGCGAGCGTCTGCCGCTCGAGGGCGCGCTCGACGAGGGATCGCACCGCCTCGGGCCCGCCCGTCTTCGGCACGAAGTGGAACGCGCCGAGCTTGACGGCCTCGATCGCGTGATCGACATCCGACTGCGCCGCGGTGACGATCACCTCCGTCAGCTCGAAGTTCTCGCGCGCGATGCGCAGCGTCTCGAAGCCGCTGATCCCGGGCTGCTCGACGTCGATCAGCATCGCGTCGACGTCCTCGCGCATCAGCATGGCGAGCGCCGACTCGCCGTTCGACGCGCGCAGCACGCGGTAGTCGGCCTTCAGCGCCGCGGCAACCGCCTCGCGCCAGGCGTCGTCCTGATCGACCAGGAGGACGGTGGGGACCCGTGTGGACACGTCGCGCACATTCTACTGGGAAGGTCCATGGGTCTATGGGTCCATAGGTCCATGGGTCAGAGCCTCGCGCAGCCTGCCCATGCGACCCACCCATGCACCTATGGACCCACCGACCCACCCATGCACCTACCGACCCACCCATGCACCTATGCACCCATCGACCCATGGACCTATACTGGGTAGGTTTGGCCCGTGAAAGGGCTGTTTCAAGATGGTGTGGCTCGGCCTGCTCTCGGCGGTAGCGTTAGCGGTGGCGCTCGCGGCGTTCGCCAGCATCCGGCGGCTTCGGCGTCGCCTCGAGCAGCTCCAGCAGTCCTACTGGGATCTGCGGTATGAGCACGGCCGCCTGAAGGCGCAGGTCAAGCAACTCGATCCCGAGGCTCCGGCCCGGCCGAGACCCCGGAGCCGGCGCCCGCCGCGTCCACGACCTTCATTCCGCTGTCCTCGCTGAAGCGCTGACGAGCCCAGGAGACTTGCGTCCGTGCCCCAGGCTGCTTACGACCTCGTGGTGATTGGCGCCGGCACCGGCGGCTATGTGGCCGCCATCCGTGCCGGGCAGCTCGGTTTGAAGACGGCCGTCGTCGAGCGCCAGAAGGCCCTCGGCGGCACGTGCCTGATCTGGGGCTGCATCCCGACCAAGGCGCTGCTCGAGCACGCGCACGCGCTGAAGATCGCGCAGCACGCCGCCGAGTGGGGCATCGGCTTTGGCGGCGCCCAGCCGACGCTCGACCTCAAGACGGTGCACGCGCGGAAGGACAAGATCGTCTCCGGGCTGACCAAGGGCGTCGAAGGCCTCTTCAAGAAGAACGGCGTCACCTGGATCAAGGGCACCGCGCAGCTGGCCGGCGGCGGCAAGGTGGTCGTGACCGGCGGCGACGATCAGGAGCTCACCGCGAAGCACATTCTCGTGGCGACCGGTTCGTCGCCGCGCAGCGTGCCCGGCGTGACGATCGATCACACGCGGATCATCACGAGCGACGAGGCGATTCACCTGGGCGAGGTGCCGAAGTCGATCGCGATTCTCGGCAGCGGCGCCGTGGGCGTGGAGTTCGCGTCGATCTTCAATCGCTTCGGCAGCAAGGTGACGATCATCGAGCTGCTGCCGCGGCTCGTGCCGGTCGAAGACGAGGCGGTGTCGGCGGAGCTGCAGCGGACCTTCCGCAAGCAGGGCATCACGGTGCTGACCGGCACGAAGGTCTCGAAAGCCGAGGTCAAGGGCTCGACGGTCACGCTCTCCGCCGAGCTTCCCGGCGGAAAGAACGAGACGATTGAGGCCGACTACCTGCTGGTCGCGACCGGCCGCGGCCCGGTCACCGAAGGTCTCGGCATCGAGAAGCTCGGCGTCGAGCTGTTCAAGGGCTACGTCAAGGTCGACTCGCTCTTCCGCACCAACGTCGACGGCATCTCGGCGGTCGGCGACGTCATCACGTTCGGCGAAGGCACGCGACACCCGCAGCTCGCGCACGTGAGCTCGGCGGAAGGCATCCTCGTGGCCGAGCGCCTCGCCGGCCAGGACGTGCGGCCGATCAACTACGACCACGTCCCGGGCTGCACGTACTGCGATCCGGAAATCGGCAGCGTCGGCCTCACCGAGCAGGCGGCGAAGGATCAGGGATACGACGTGCGGGTCGGGTCGTTCCCGTTCCGCGCACTCGGCCGCGCACGGATGGCCGACGAGACCGACGGCTTCGTGAAGATCGTCGCCGACAAGAAGTACGACGAGATCCTCGGCGTGCACATCATCGGGCCGCGCGCGACGGAGCTCATCGCCGAGGCGGTGCTCGCGCTCAGGACCGAGTGCACGGTCGAGGAGCTCATCCGCACCATCCACCCGCACCCGACGATGTCGGAGGCGATGGGCGAGGCGGCGCACGCCACGCACGGAGCGGCGATTCATATTTAGGGGTCAGGGGCCGGGTCAGGGGCAGCTCGTCACGTAGTGGCGCGACTTCAGGTCGCGCCATCGCAAGATCGAGCGCATATGAGCACACCCGTGCTGATGCCCCAGATGGGCGAGTCGATCGCGGAAGGCACGATCGTCCGCTGGATCAAGAAGGTCGGCGAGAAGGTCGGCCGCGACGAGCCGCTGTTCGAGATCTCGACGGACAAGGTCGACGCCGAGATCCCGTCGCCGGCCGAAGGCGTGCTCGCCGAGATCAAGGTCAGGGAAGGCGAGACCGTCGCCGTCAACAGCGTCGTCGCGACGATTGGCGATCGCGTCATCGAGACGCCCGCACCGGCGGCCGCGAAGCCTGCACCCGGCGCGACGAAGCCGGGCGCGGCCGAGGCCGCGCCGGCGGCGCCCGTCGCCTCCGGGCGACAACGGCGCCGAGTCGGGTCCGGAAGACGACACGCGGCGCACGCGGTCATCGCCGCTCGTCCGTCGTATCGCCAGGGAACACAACGTCGACTTGAACGGACTGCACGGCACCGGCGTCGCCGGCCGCGTCACGAAGCACGACATCCTCGGCTATCTGGAACACCGCCCGGCGCCGGGGCCGGCGTCCGGCGCGCATGTGCCGGCCTATCGTCCGGGCGAGCGCGTCGAGATCGTGCCGATGGGCGTCATGCGCAAGAAGATCGCCGAGCACATGGTCATGAGCCGGCGGACGTCGGCGCACGTGCACTCGGTGTTCGAGGTGAACTACGAGCGCGTCGCCGAGTTGCGCGAGAAGAAGAAGGCCGACTACGAGCGCGCCGGGACGAAGCTGACGTTCCTCGGCTTCATCGCCAAGGCGGTGGTGGACGCGCTGACGAAGCACCCCGTGCTGAACTCCTCGCTCGACGGCGACAACATCGTCTACAAGAAGGACATCAATCTCGGGATTGCCGTGGCGCTCGACTGGGGGCTGATCGTCCCGGTCATCAAGCAGGCCGACGAAAAGAATCTGCTCGGCATCAGCCGCGCCATCACGGACCTCGCCACGCGCGCCCGCGCGAAGCAGCTGAAGCCCGAAGAGGTGCAGGGCGGGACGTTCACGATCACGAACCCCGGCATCTTCGGCGCGCAGTTCGGCATGCCGATCATCAACCAGCCGCAGGTCGCCATCCTCGGCGTGGGCGCGATCGAGAAGCGCGCGGTCGTCGTCAACGACGCGATTGGGATACGGCCGATGGGCTATCTCACGCTCGGCTACGATCATCGCCTCGTCGACGGCGCGACGGCCGACCAGTTCCTCGCGACGCTGAAGCAGACGCTCGAAGATTTCGACGCGTCGTGGGTGTAGCGCACGGAGCGGTGATGCGCGAGCTGGCGGTCCGGCGGCTCGGCACGGTCACCTACGCCGACGGCCTCGCGCTGCAGCAGACGCTCGTCGAGGACCGCCGCGCCGATCGCATTCCCGACACGCTCGTCCTGCTCCAACATCCCCACGTGCTCACGCTCGGTGTGAAGCGCGATGCGGCGCGAGCGCACGTCGTCGCGTCGCCCGACGTGCTGCAGGCGCGCGGCGTGGAGGTCCATGAGGCGGGCCGCGGCGGCGACATCACCTATCACGGCCCCGGACAGCTCGTCGCGTATCCGATTCTCGACCTGCGGCCGGATCGACAGGACGTGCACCGCTACGTGCGCGATCTCGAAGAGGTCATGATTCGTCTCTCGGCCGGTTACGGCCTGACCGCCGGCCGGATCGCGGGGTTGAGCGGCACGTGGATCGGCGACGGGAAGATCGGCGCCGTCGGGATTCGGATCTCGCGCTGGATCACGAGCCACGGCATCGCGTTCAACGTCACCACCGACCTCTCGTACTTCGATCTGATCGTGCCGTGCGGGATCGCCGACAAGTCGGTGACGTCCCTCGCGCGCGAGCTGGGACGCGAGGTCGCGATGTCGGAGGTCGAAGATCGATTCGCGGAGCGCTTCGCGCAGGTCTTCGAGCGCGAGCTCGTCGAGTCGCCAGCCAGCTGGCAGGATGTAGCGCAGGCCTTCAGGCCTGCCGCAACGCACGTAGGCCGGGGCTTCAGCCCCGGCATCACGGACGCAGCAGCGCGTCGAGCGCGACCTGCTCGCGCGGCGCCAGCTGCGGCACGTCCACGCGTCGCACGCCAGCAGGTCCAAGCACCACCGGCAACGCCACGAACGTCGATCGCCGCGGCTCCCACAGGTCGCCCACGAAACACGAGAACTGCCGATGCGAGCCGGTCCACGCGGCGTGAATCACGGCCGCGGCCGCTGACCCGAGCGCGTTCGGCCCTGCCGGCCACGACGCGCGGAGCCGCGCCTCTATCCGCGCGACGGCCGGAGGCGCGAGCGCGCGCACCAGCGGCGAGCCCGCGACGGATCCGTCCGCCCACGCGATCACCCATCCTGGAGGCGCGCCAATCACCGACAGCGAGACGTCCGTCGCCGAACAGCCGGCCTCGAGTGCGACGAGCGCTCGCGCCGCGCCCGCGGCGGCTGTCGGCGCCGAGCCGACGACACGCGTCGGCGCAAGCCCCAGCTCGGTCACCGCGAGCCGCAGCACGTCGCGCTGCCGCGCTCCGGCAGCGACGATGAGCGCGCGCGGGTTGTAGGCGTGGACGCGGCCGAGCAGCTGAAGAGCCGCCTCTCCGGTCCAGTCGCCCGCGTCGTGCTCGTCGGCCAGCACGACGACGCTCGCGCCGATGACCGACGTCAGATCCTCGGTGCCGTCGAGGCGCGTGTCGAAGCCCTCGACCGGGCCGCTCTGCCTGATGTCGAGCGCCTTGCCGGCGGCCACGGTGGCCGATTTGTCGATGAAAACGATGCGGGAGACCAGGTCGCGGCAGGCCAGCGCGCGGCCCACGGCGCCGCCCAGCTCACCTGCGCCAAGGATGGCGACCGTCTGCATCGCTACGGTATTGTATACGTCGGCTCCCCACCAACCCATGTGATGGCCTCACTGAACGGCAAGTGCGCGATCGTCACCGGCGGCTCTCGAGGCATCGGGCTGTCGATTGCGCGCGCGCTCGCCGACGAAGGCGCTGACGTCGTCATCAGCGGCACCGACCAGGCGCGGCTCGACGAGGCGCACGCGTCGCTCACGGCCGGCCGCGGCGATTCGCTGCGCGTCGTGGCCGTCCGCGCCGACGTGCGCGATCCCGCGGACGCGGAGCGGCTCGTCGGCGTCGCTGTCGATCGCTTTGGCGGACTCGACATCCTGATCAACAACGCGGGCCTGGCCATCATGCGCGACGTCGCGTCGATGACCATCGACGAATGGCGCCGCGTCATCGACACGAACCTCTCCGGGGTGTTCTACTGCTGCCACGCCGCGCTGCCGCACATGAAGGCGCGTGGCGCCGGCTGGATCATCAACATCAGCAGCCTCGGCGCGCGCAATACGTTCGTCGGCGGCGCGGCCTACTGCGCGTCGAAGGCCGGCCTGAACGCCTTCGGCGAGGCGATGATGCAGGAGGTCCGGCACGACGGCATCCGCGTGACCACCGTCTCGCCCGGCTCGGTGCGGACGGGCTTCTCGACTGGCGGCGACGCGCCCGGCACCGAATGGAAGCTCTCGCCGGACGACGTGGCGCGGGTCGTGATAGATCTGCTGAACCATCCGGCGCGGAGCCTGCCGAGCGCCGTGGACATCCGGCCCGCGCGGCCGCCGAAGAAATGACGTACGTGCTCGAGCCATCATCGGGATCGGGGCTTCCGCATGCACTGGGCGCGTACCAGCTGCTCGAGCGGGTCGGCTGCGGCGGGCTCGGCGAGTGCTACCGCGCCCGCGACACCGTCCACGGCCGGACGGTCATGATCAAGCGCATCCCCTCATCGGTCGTGGGCAACGCGACACGGAGCAGCGCCTTCGTGCAGGCGACCTCGCGGTTGGCCGCCGTGTCGCATCCTGGCGTCGCCGCGCTCTACGAATGTGGGCTGAGCGACGGCGGGATGTTCCTGGCGCTCGAGTTCGTGCAGGGCCAGCGGCTCGACGAGATTATCGGCGGCCGGCCGCTGCATCCGCGACGCGCGGTCGAGATCGCTCTCGAGCTCACGGACGCGTTGACGGCGCTCCACGCCGCCGGCATCGCGCACGGCGACGTGCGTCCGGCCAACGTGGTGATCAACGCGAAAGGCCACGCGAAGCTGATCGACAGCGGGCTCGCGGCGTTCACCGACGCCGGCGCGCTGCGCTCGTCGGCCGGCGCGCGGCTCGGCGGCCTCCCGCCGGACTCCGTCGCGATTCTGGAGTATCTGTCGCCCGAAGAAGCGCTCGGCGAGAAGACCGACACGCGCGCCGATCTCTTCTCGCTCGGGTGCGTGCTCTACGAGATGCTGACCGGAAAGGCTGCCGTTCGATCGGCCGACGCCCGACGCGACGGTGCTCGCCGTGCTGCGATCGCAGCCGCCGGCGCCGAGCGCGTCGATGGCCACCATCCCGGCCGAGCTCGATCTGATCGCGACGCGCGCCCTGGCCAAGAGCCTGGAACGGCGGTATCCGACGGCGACGGCGCTGGCCGAGGATCTGCGCGTCGCCAAGTCGGTGCTGGACGCCGACGTCGAGGAGCGATCGGTGTTCGGCGAAGAGGCGGCCGCCCCCCGTTCGCGCCGGTTGGCCATCATGATCGGCGTGCTCCTGGCGGTTGCGGCGATGGCCTGGTGGTTCCTAGCGCGATAGCAGCCGGGCGATCTCCTTCGAGCTCGCCGCTCGGTCCACAAAGCCGAATGTCCCCGTCTCGCGCATCTCGGTGACGCCGCGCAGGAACTCGCCGAGGGCCGCGCGCGCCAGCGCAGAGCCCGTGCTCACGCGCCGCACGCCCGCCGCGGCCAGATCCGGCATCGTGAACTGCGCGCCGCCAATACCGGCCAGCACGTTCACCGGCCGGTCCACCGCTCGCACGACCGTCCTCACGTCCTCGATCGTTTTCAGTCCCGGCGCGTAGAGCACATCGGCGCCGGCGTCCTGAAACGCCTGCAGCCTCTTGATCGTGTCGGCCAGATCCGGGCGGCCGACGATGAAGTTCTCGGCGCGCGCCGTGAGCACCAGCGGCACCGGCAACGCATGCGCGGCCTCTGCGGCCGCGCGCACGCGCTCGACGGCCAGCTCGATGTCGTACACGGGCCGTGCGTCCTGATACGTCGCGTCTTCGACGCTGGCGCCGGCGAGTCCCGTCTCGCCCGCAAGGCGAATCGTCTCGGCGACAGCGTCCGGATCATCGCCGAAGCCGTTGCCGAGGTCTGCGCTGACGGGCAGGTCCGTCGCGGCCACGATCTCTCGCGCGTGCGCGAGCGTCGCCTCGCGCGTCAGCGTGTTGTCGTCCTGGCCGACCGAGAACGCGTGGCCCGCGCTCGTCGTCGCCAGCGCCTCGAACCCGAGCGCCGCGAGCATTCGCGCGGTCCCGACGTCCCACGGGTTCGGGATGAGGAAGATGCCGTCCCGCGCGTGGAGCGCCTTGAAGATCGCGGCGCGCTCGGCAGGCGTTCGTCGGGGATCCGCCGTCATTGGTTCCTGCCTACAGGCATTCCCTGAGACGCGAGAAGATCGATGTTCGACCCGCTCACGATGATTGCCGTGCGCCGTCCTCGCGGGCGTCAGTCCTGCGGCCACCGCCGCGACACCGGCGACGCCGGCGCCCTCGGCGACGAGATGCTCCTCGGCGAGCAGGCTGCGAATGCCGGCCCGGAGATCGGCCTCTGGCACGGCGACGACGCGGTTCACCAGGTCGCGAACGTATGGCCATGTGCGCGTGTCCGCCTCCGCGTTGCCGGCGAGGCCGTCGGCAATCGTCGGCAGCACCTCGACCTGGACGAGCCGTCCGGCTTTGAGCGACGAGGTGAAAACCGGAGAGGCGTCCGCTTCGGCGCCGATGACCTGCGCGGACGGCTTCATGCCCTTGACCGCCACCGCGACGCCGGTGATCAGCCCGCCGCCGCCGACCGGCGCGATGACGACCTCGACGTCGGGCCAGTGCTCGAGGATCTCGACGGCCGTGGTCCCCGCGCCCGCGATCACGTCGTCGTCGTTGTACGGCGAGACGTAGGTCGCGCCTGTGGTCTTCGCGTACTCGAGCGCCAGGCGCTCGGAGTCTTCGTACGTCTCGGCGATGGCCCGCAGGTCGGCGCCATGGCGGGCGATCGCCTCCAGCTTCGCGCGCGGCGCCTGCCGGGGCGTGAAGATCGTCGCGTGCAGGCCACAGCGCTCAGCCGCCCAGGCGACGCCGCGCCCGTGATTGCCGGCTGACGCCGTGACGACCTCGCGGCAGGCTCGCTCCCGAATGCCGTTCCACGAGACGGCGCAGCGCGTTGAGCGCGCCGCGGGCCTTGAACGTGTTGCACACCTGCAGCGATTCCAGCTTCAGCCGGACGTCGGCGCCCGCGAGCGCCGAGAGCCAATGCGACTCGACGAGCGGCGTGTCGCGGATCTCCGATGCGATCCGCGGTCGGCTGGCGAGGATGTCCGGAAGCGTCAGCATGCGTGGCAATGATGATAGCCTCGCCGGATGCGCCTCGAGGCATTCACGGGTCCGCCGTTCGACGAGAACGCGTATCTCGTTGCCGACGACGCCGGCGAGGCGGCGATCGTGGATCCGGGGGACGGCGCTGCCGCGCTATTGGCCAGGGCGCGCGCGCTGGGCCTCCGCGTCGGCCGGATCCTGCTCACGCACGCGCATCTCGATCACATCTCGAATGTCGATCTCGTGAAGCGGACGTTCGACGTGCCGATCTATCTGCACGCCGCCGATCAGCCGCTGTACGACGCGATCGTCGAGCAGGGCCGCTACTTCGGGATCCCGATGCGGCCGCAGCCGCCGGTGGATCATCGCCTCATCGACGGGATGACGCTCGACGTGGGGGCGCTGTCTGTCCGCGTGCACGAGACGCCGGGACATTCACCTGGCGGCGTCGTCTTCGAGATTCGCGATCCTGGAGGGCGCGTGACGATCCTCTCCGGCGACACCCTCTTTGCGGGCTCGATCGGGCGAACGGATCTGCCGGGCGGCGACCACGCGACGCTGATCGACTCGATTCAGCGCGTCCTGCTGGCATTTCCAGACGACGTCGCCGTCCATCCGGGCCACTACGGCGCGACCACCATCGGCGCCGAGCGCGGCGGAAATCCCTTCCTGCAGTAGCCTCGGCAGGCCTTCGACAGGCTCGGCAGAGCTCAGGCCTGGCCCTTCGACAGGCTCAGGGCTGGCGTTCGACCACGAGGGTGACGCGCCCGGCACGGACCACGTCGCCGGGCTTGAGCGCCAGGCGGCTGATCCGCTCGTCGTTGACGAACGTGCCGTTCGTGCTTTCGAGGTCTTCCACCTGCAGCGTTCCGTCGTCGGTCACCGTGAACCGGCAGTGGAACCGCGAGACCAGGGCGGCCTCGACGATGAAATCGGCCCGCGTCGCGCGACCGAGCGTCTTGACCGCGCCGGGAGTCAGCCGGAAGGTCATCGGCGGCGTCTCGGTGAAATTTTCAGGGGTTTTCAGCGTCCACATGCGGCCGTTCCCTCAATGATACCGCGCGCGTGAAACTTCCCGGCCCTCCGATCCGTCCTTTTGAGATGGGCCGCCAGAGCTCTGTGCGCCGGCCGCTCACAAGGACACGATGATGAAGTCTCGGAAGAAACTGATCGCCGCCGGCGTCGCCGTAATCGTGCTCGTCGGCGGGGCCTGGGGTTACACGACGTTGAAAGGCGCGACGCCCGACATCGACCCGTCGCGCATCGCCACGGTCGAGCGCGGGACGATGACGAAGTCCGTCGTCGCGACGGGCAAGATCGAGCCGATCACCAAGGTCGAAATCAAGTCGAAGGCCAACGGCATCATCGAAAAGATGAACGTCGATGTCGACCAGATCGTCCGCCCGAGCGACGTGCTGGTCGAGCTCGACAAGGAGAACCTTCGCGCGCAGGTCCGTGAGTCGCATGCCAACCTGCAGGCCGCCAAGGCCGCCCAGGAAGCCGCCGCGGCGCAGCTGAGCAAGGACAAGGTCGCCGCCGAGGCGCCGGACCTCGAGTTCGCGAAGCGCAATTACGATCGCGCGCAGCAGCTCTACGCGCAGAAGCTCGTGTCGCCGCAGTCGCTGGACGACGCGAAGAGCGCGATGGACATGGCGAAGAACCGGAAGGCCGGCGCCGAGGTGCAGCTCGGGATCAGCCAGGCGAAGCTCTCGGAAGCCGCCGCCAACGTCGCGCAGGCGCAGGCCGCCGTCGACCGCAACGAAGAGCAGCTGGCCAACGCCACCATCCGCGCGCCGATCAACGGCACGGTGCTGACTCGCGACGTCGAGGTCGGCAGCCCCGTCTCGTCGATCCTCAACATGGGCTCGGCCGCCACGCTCGTGATGACGCTCGGCGACATCAACCAGGTGTTCGTCCGCGGCAAGGTCGACGAGGTCGACATCGGCCGCGTGCGCCTCGGGCAGACCGCGCGCATCACCGTCGAGACGTTCAAGGACCGGAAGTTCGAGGGGCGGGTCACGCAGATCTCGCCGATCGGCGCCGAGAAGGACAACGTGACGACGTTCGAGGTGAAGGTCTCGATTGACAACCCCGGCAACGAGCTGAAGGCCAACATGACGGCCAACGCCGAGATCGTCCTCGAAGAGTTCGCGAACTCGCTGATCATCCCCGAGAGCGCCATCAGCTACGACGCCAAGCGCAATCCCACGGTCGATCTCGTCGATCTCGGCGCCAAGGGCGGCAAGCGCAAGGTGACGATCAAGACCGGCGTCGGCAACGGCACGAAGACGCAGGTCGTCGAGGGGCTCAAGCAGGGCGACAAGATCGTGTTGCCGAGTTGATGGTTGCCGGTTGCGGATTGCGGGTTGACGACGTGCGCGAAGCTCTGATTCAGACGTTCCAGAACCTCTGGGCGCACAAGCTCCGGAGTTTCCTGACGATGTTCGGGATCCTCTGGGGCGTGATCTCGGTCGTCATCCTGTCGGCGACAGGGGAGGGCTTCCGCCGCGGCAACGAGCACGTGCTGAAGGAGCTCGGCAAGAACATCGCCATCGTGTGGGGCGGTCGCACGAGCCTGCAGGCGGGAGGCGAGCGAGCGGGGCGTCGCATCGCGCTGACGGCGGAGGACGCGCGGGTGCTGCGCGAGCAGTCGCGGCTCGTGCGCGTCGCCACGCCGGAACTGCAGCGCGGCGGGTTGAACGTGAAGAGCGCGTTCAACGCCGGGGCGCCCAGTGTCAGCGGCGTCGAGCCGAGCTATCAGGACATCCGCACGCTGGACCTCGAACAGGGCCGGCAGCTGAACTGGGAAGACGAGCGCCAGGTGCACCGCGTCGCGATCCTCGGCGACGACATCTTCAAGCAGCTGTTCGGCGGCCGCGACGGCATCGGACAGCCGATCACGATCAACGGCGTCGGCTACACCGTCGTCGGGAAGATCCGCCACAAGGATCAGGACAGCAACTACAGCGGTCCGGACAACGACAAGGTGTTCGTGCCGTTTGCGGCGATGGCCAAGGACTTTCCGCTGCCGAACGCGCCGTCGCCTGACGCCGTGTCGAACCTGATCATCGCGCCGCAGCCGTGGGTCGTGGACGACCTTCCGCGTCAGCTGAACGAGCGCACCGGCCCGATTCGAGAGATCGACTGGGCGCTCGAGAAGGACATCCGCCACACGCTGGCTCGCCACAAGGGCTTCGATCCCGACGACAAGGAAGCCATCTGGGTGTGGGACACGTCGGTCAACTCGCTGATGTTCGGCCGCATGGTCGACACCATGCGCGACTTCTTCACGACGGTCGGGTTCATCACGCTCGTCCTCGGCGGCCTCGGCGTGATGAACATCATGCTGATCGCGGTGAAGGAGCGCACGCGGGAGATTGGCGTCCGGAAGGCGCTCGGCGCCACGACGCACGCCGTCCTGCGCCAGTTCTTCCTCGAGGGCTTCTTCATCACGATGATCAGCGGGTCGATTGGCCTCGCGATCGCGCTCGTCCTCTGCGCGGGCATCAACCTGCTGCCGATGCCGACGCGCTTCGAAGGGATGATCCTGTCGCCCGAGGCGGCCGTGCTGACGGTGTTGTCCCTCGTCGGCATCGGCGTGCTGACGGCGCTCTATCCCGCGCGGCGGGCCGCCGAGATGCCGCCGGTCGAAGCGCTCCGTTACGAGATGTAAGCGATGCCGCCTTCCATTTCCACCGCCGACGCTCTTCCGGCTCCGGCCGTCATCGCCGGCACGCGACGCGCGGGCCTTCACGGCGGGCATGTGCTGATCGAGATCTTCCGCGAGGCGATGCACGGCCTGGTGCGCAACCGGTTCCGTGCGGGTCTCGCGATGCTCGGCATCTCGTGGGGCATCGTCTCTGTCGTGATGCTGCTGGCCTACGGCAACGGATTCCGCGACGCGCTCGCGGCGGGATTCGCGAATGCCTTCGGCAGCGGCGTCGTCATCTCGTGGCCCGGACAGACCAGCATGCAGGCGGGCGGCGAGCGCGCGGGACGGCGCGTCCGCGTGACCGTCGAGGATGTCCTGCAACTGTCGCAACTGCCGCTCGTCAAGGCCGTCAGCCCGGAGCTCGTCGAAGAACAGGCCGTGTCGTACGGCACGAAGCAGTCGTCGTACCTGATTCGCGCCGTGGCGCCGGCGTACGGCCCGATGCGCACCGAGATCCCGCTTCCGGGCGGCCGGTTCATCGACGACGAAGACATCCGGCTCCATCGCCGCGTCGCCTTCATCGGGACTGAAGTCAACCGGAAGCTCTTCGGAGAGAGCGACGCGATTGGCCAGTCGATCCGCATCCGCGGCATCACGTTCGAAGTGATCGGCGTGATGAAGGAGAAGGCGCAGCTGTCGAACTACTTCAGGTCCGACGTGCAGTGCGTGTTCATCCCCTACACCGTCGCGAGCCAGGTCTGGTATCAGCCGTACTCCGACGTCGTGGTCTGGCAGGCCGTCGATGCGAGCAAGGGGCCCGCCGCTGAGCGTCAGGTGTCGGAGCTGCTCGGGCGCCTGGCCAACTTCAACCCGAGCGACGAGCGCGCGCTGAGGAACTGGGGCTCGGCCAAGAGCGAAGAAGTGACGCGCGGCATGGTCATGGGCCTGAAGCTGGTGCTCGGCTTCATCGGCGTGATCACGCTCGGCATCGGCGGCGTGGGCGTGATGAACATCATGTTCGTGTCGGTGCAGGAGCGCACGCGCGAGATCGGGATTCGGAAGGCGCTCGGCGCCCGGCGCCGGCACATCCTGCTGCAGTTCCTGATCGAGGGCATCGCGACCAGCTTCGCCGGCGGCGCGGTCGGCGTGATCCTGTCGATCGTGCTCGTCTGGATCTTCAGCCCGCGGCCGTTCCTCTCGGAGCTGCTCGACGACACGACGCACGTGCTCGACATTCACCTCGTGCTGTCGGGCGAGCTGCTGCTGGTGTGCTCCGGGATCCTGGTCCTCGTCGGCCTGGTCAGCGGGCTGCTGCCGGCGATCCGCGCGTCGCGCCTCGATCCGATCGAAGCGCTGCGGTACGAGTAAGGCGGAACGCGTCAGGCTGAAGTCGCGCCCTACGCGTATCGCAGCGCCCACGGCCGACTGCACGTCAGGGCCGAACTTCAGTTCGGCCTCAGCACGCGTCTTCAACCACTCCACGGTCGTCTTCGCGACTCGCGGGTCGACCGACTCGGCCGTCAATCTCGGATACTCGTCCACGTCGCCCGTCTTCGCCGGCACGAGCAGGTGGTTCACGCCGTCGAAGTGCGACACCTGGACCGGCCCGCCCTTCTTGCGCGCCTTGGCCATCGCTGCCAGCTTGTCGGCGTGGGCCGCGGCGACCTGACGATCGAGATCGCCCTGCAGGATGAGGATCGGCTGCCGCGTCTTCGCCACGAGCGGCGCGGGCGAAAATCCGAGGAAGCTCCGGAACCACGGCGTGTCCGCCTGACGTTTCAACGGCTCCGGCACGTCGTCCCAGCGGCCCTTGCCGACAACGGCTGCCTGGATGCGCTTCTGGAGATCGATGCGGGCCTGCTTCTCCGCGTCGCTGAGCGTGGACTTTCCGAGCAGGTATTGCTGCTGCTCGAGCACGAGTTCGCCGCCGGTTCCCGACGGTCCAGCCGCCATCACGAGCGCCGCGACGTCACCGTCTCTGGCCGCGACCGCCAGGGCGACCCAGGCGCCTTCGCTGTGGCCGAACACCACCAGGTGCTTGTCGTCCACGTCCTTCCGCTCGCGCAGGGACCGCAGCGCGGCCGTGGCGTCTTCGATGTAGTCGTCGATCGACACGCCTTCCGCGCGCCCGCCGCTCTTCCCGACGCCGCGCTTGTCGTAGCGAAGGACGTAGTAACCGCCGTCGGCGAGGTCGCCGGCAATCTGCGCGAAGATCGGAATGCCGGCCACCGTCTCGTCGCGGTCGGTCGGCCCGGATCCGCCGATCATCAGGATCGCCGGATAGCGTCCCTTCGTCGCCGGACCCGACGGCTGGCTCAGGGTGCCCGCGAGGTTGAAGCCGTTGGCGGCGATCGTGACGGGCTGGTCGCCCGCGCGGCTCATCACGAGCGCCCGCGCGGAGACCGACGCGAAGTCGTCGCGCGCCACGAGCAGCGATTGGGCCGGCACCTCGAATCGCACGAGGCGTCCGGTCTCGTCGGTCCAGAGCGTCGCGTCGAGCGGCGCGCCGGGATTCTGGAACGTCAACGCGTATGTCTTGACGTCGACGACGCGCTTTGCGGTTTCGATGCGCTGGCTGCTCCTGGCCGTCTGCTTGACGACGATTTCGGCCTGTGGCGCGACGTAGGCGTGAAACGTGGAGCCGACGGGGATCGACGCCAGCCGCAACGCGAGCGCTTCGTAGGTGCCGAAGAACAGGTTCGGCAGGACCACCGTGTCGGCGCTGACCGCGTCGGTCTTGCGCTTCACGACGCCCGTCTGGTTGATCTCGCTCTCGGCCTGCCCGTTCGCGAACGTCGTGTGGATCGCGAATGTTGCGCCCTTCGTGTTCGCGTCGATGGTCAGTTCCTGCGGCTTCCAGTTCGCGTCATAGCGCACCTCGAGGCGGCGCGTGGTCAGGTCCAGTGGCGCGCCGAGATGCCCGGTGCCTGAGATCGTCCAACCCGTCCGCCGAGCGCTGCACCGACCACGTCCTCGCTGCCGATCGGCGAGCCGCGCAGGAAGACCCGGAACGTGACGGTCGTGTCGGCCTGCTGCGCGTCGCGCCGTCGGCGCAAGGGCGGCCATTGAGGCCATCGCGACAGCCCCCATAAAATAGCGAGAGAAGAGCATGAAGGTCAGAATATCCCATGTCGCCAACTAACACGGCAGGCGCACTCCACGCGTTCAGGCGCCGCCGGGAGCGCGGCGTCCTTCGCGTGACGGGTCGCGATCGCATCGAGTGGCTGAACGGGCTGCTCACGAACGACCTGAAGTCGCGTGAGGGCCCTCGCGCGTGTCCTGCCCTGTGGCTGACGCCCCAGGGACGAATGATCACGGACGTCGTCGTCCTCGAGCTCGGCGAGGAGACGTGGCTGGACGTCCCGGCGTCGCTGTCCGCCGCGCTCGCCGAGCGCTTCGACCGGATGATCTTCGCGGAGGACGCGCGGGTGGCGGACGCGTCGAGCGAACTCACGTCCACGGGCGTGTACGGCAGCGACGCGATCGAGCTCCTGCGCGAGGCGATGGGCCCCGATTCGCCAGGCGATGCCGCGGATCCGAGCGCGCTCGCGATCGGCCACGCGCCGGAGAACGACGGCCGCGTGGTCTACACGCACGCCATCGCCTCGGGTCTTCCCGGCGTGCACGTGTATCAGACTCACGCTGACGCGCAGCGCTTCGAAGACGCGATGTTGACGGGCCGTCGCCGTCTCGACGATCACGAAGCCACGGTGCTTCGAGTCGAGCGCGGGATTCCCGAGTTCCTCGTGGACACGGGCGAGGAGACGATCCCGCTCGAAGCGGGGCTCGACGACACGATCAGCCACACGAAGGGCTGCTATGTCGGCCAGGAGATCATCGTCCGGATCCGCGATCGCGCGCACGGACGCGTCGCGCGAAAGCTCGTCGGCTTGAGCTTTCAGGATGGCGCGGTGCCGCACGTGCCGCAAGGCGTCACCAGCGATGGGCGTCACGCCGGACGCGTCACGAGCGCCGTGATGTCTGCCGCCGTCGGCCACTCGATCGCCCTGGCGACGCTCCTGCGCGACTTCACGGAACCGGGCACGCCCGTCGTCCTCGAAGACGGCACGCCCGCCGTCGTCACCGCGCTTCCGTTCGTCGACTGATCGCGGTTCGGCGAGCGTCACGTCGGCCCATCGTACGCAGGGCCCGACTTCAGTCGGGCCGCATCAGCAACTGAATCAGCTCTCGATCGGCCTCAGGGAACGGCAGCGTCCCGAGATCGGCGCGTGACGCCCACCGCATCTCCTGACCAAGCTGCGGCACCGGATCTCCGGAGAGCGTCGTGGCGAAGAAGTGCAGCTCGACGGTTCGCTCCGCATAGGCGTGCCGCGTCACGAGGATCGATCGCCCCACCGTGCACTCGACGGCGAGCTCTTCCATCAGCTCTCGCGCGAGGCAGGCCTCGAGCGACTCGCCCGGCTCGCACTTGCCGCCAGGGAACTCCCAGGCGCCGGCCAGGTGCGTCCCCTGGAGCCGCCGTGTCAGCAGGAAGCGTCCGTCGCGCTCGACGATCGCCGCCGCGACGACTACGACGCCGTCGAAGGACATCGGCGTCGCAGCGGGCACTCGGAACAGCGCGGCGCGCGCGCGGAGCAGACCGTCGCGCCGAAGTCCATCAGCGCCTGGTTGAAATCGAAGACGTGCGCTCGAGGCAGCACGGTCTCCGACACGCGCCAGAGGTGCTGCACCATCGCGTGCGCCTTCGGATTGCCGCGCGCGACGAACACGCGAAACAGCACACGCGCGACGTTGGTGTCGAGGATGGCGGCGCGTTCGCGAAACGCGAAGCTCCGGATGGCGCCGACGGTGTAGCGTCCCAGTCCCTTGAACCCGAGCAGCGTCTCCTCGTCGCGAGGCAGCCGTCCGTCGTGCCTGCTGACCGATTCGCGGGCGATCGTCTGCAGCCGTCGCGGCCGGATGTTGTAGCCGAGCGGCCGCCAGGTCTCGGTGACGAGCGACTCGTCGGCGGCGGCGAGCGCTTCGAGCGACGGGAACTTCGCCAGCCACTCGTGGTACTTCGGCAGCACGCGATCGACCTGCGTCTGCTGCAGCATCACCTCGGAGACCAGGATGTGGTACGGGTCGCTCGTCTCGCGCCACGGCAGCGATCGTCCATGCGCGCGGTACCAGCGCAGCAGCGTGCGGCGGAACCAGGCGCGCGCGTCGCGGATCGGGCAGTCGGCGGACCGGGCGGCGGGGACGAGAGGGCGCACGCTGGGCGCTGGGCATCGACGCGAAAGGCTCCCGGTATAATCGGCCAGTGAAGATCTACACGCGCACCGGCGACGCGGGCGAGACCTCGCTCTTCGACGGCACGCGCGTCAGCAAGGCCGATCCGCGAGTGGCCGCCTACGGGCACGTCGACGAGCTGAACGCCGTCCTTGGCGTCGCCCGTGCCGCCGCGCTCGATCCGTGGATCGACGGCTGCCTCGATCGCATTCAGATCGAGCTCTTCGCCGTCGGCGCGGCGCTTGCCGATCCGACATCCCGCGTGTCACCGCGGATCTCGCGCGCCCGGCTCGATGCCGACGCGACGACGAGACTCGAGCGCTGGATCGACGAGGCCGAGGCCGCGCTGCCGCCGCTCACACGCTTCCTCGTGCCCGGCGGATCACCCGGCGGCGCCGCCCTGCATCTCGCGCGCACCGTCTGCCGCCGCGCCGAACGCGACGTCGTCTCGCTCGGCGCCGACGCCGTCGACGCGACCGTCGTCACCTACGTGAATCGCCTGTCGGACCTGCTGTTCGTCCTTGCCCGGCTCGCGAACGCCCGGGCCGGAGTGGCCGACCGGGAGTGGGAGTGAGGCTCGAGGACGCCTACGCCGCCTGCGCGCGCCTGGCCCAGTCGCACTACGAGAACTTCCCGGTGGCCTCGCGTCTGCTCCCCGCCCGCATGCGGCCCCACGTGGCGGCCGTCTACGCTTACGCGCGTCTCGCCGACGACATCGCTGACGAAGGCGACGTCGACGCCGCGCGTCGCCACGCGCGCCTCGACGAGTGGACGAGCCGACTGCATGCCTCGGTCGCGGGCACGACCTTCGACGCCGGGACGTCCACGCTCGACACGGCCACGCGCGATCTGGCGCCGGCCGTCTTCACGGCGACCGCGCACACCATCCGATCGATCGACTTGCCGATCGATCTCTTCGACGATCTCGTCAGCGCGTTTCGGCAGGATATCACGGTGAAGTCGTACGACTCGTGGAGCAGCCTGTTCGACTACTGCCGCCGATCGGCAAATCCCGTGGGACGACTCGTGCTGCGGATCGGCGGCTGGCGATCCGCGGATCTCGACGCCGCGTCGGACGCGGTCTGCACCGCGCTGCAGCTCACGAACTTCTGGCAGGACCTGGCGATCGACTGGCGCCGCGGCCGGCTGTACGTGCCCGCCGAGGAGCATCAGCGCGCGGGCGCGTCGCTCGACGCGCTCGATCGCGGAGAGCTGACCGACCAATGGCGTCAGGCGCTGTCACAGTCGTCCGCGCGCACGCGCGAGTTGTTCGACCGCGGCCGCGCCGTGTGCGACGGCGTGACCGGCCGGCTGCGCTACGAGCTTCGCGCGACGTGGCTCGGCGGGCTGCGGGTGCTCGACCGGCTCGACGCGTCTGGCTTCGACGTGTTCCACACGCGGCCGTCGCTCGGGATGCGCGACGTGCCGGCGCTCGCGTGGGGCGCGGTCTGGTGGCGGCGATGAGCCGCCCGACCTCGTTCTACTACGCGTTTCTCTCGTTGTCGCGGCGGCAGCGCGACGCGATCGTCGCCGTGTGGGACTTCTGTCGTGCCGTGGACGACACGGTGGACGAGGCAGGGGTTCCGGGTTCCGGGTTCCGGGTTCCAGGGTTCCAGGTTCGGGGGCCAGGGAGTCAGAGGACGCCAGACGGCGATGTCGTGCGAGCGCAGCTGCAGGCGTGGCGCGACGAGCTGAATGCCTGCTACGAGGGCCAGGCCACGACGCCGCAGGGTCGGGCGCTCCAGCCCTGGATCGAGCGCTACCAGCTCACGCGCCAGCCGTTCCAGGATCTCATCGACGGCGTCGAGATGGATCTGGATCGCTCACGCTACGCGACGTTCGACGAGTTGTACGAGTACTGCTGGCGCGTCGCGTCGACGGTCGGCTTCATGTGCCTCGAGATCTTCGGCGTTCGCGACGCCGGCCGCGACTACGCCCTCAACCTCGGACTGGCGCTGCAGCTCACCAACATCCTGCGCGACGTGAAGGCGGACTACGAACGCGGCCACATCTATCTCCCGCTCGAGGACCTCGACCGCTTCGGGTGCGACGAGGCCGATCTCGGCGCGGAGACGATATCGGCCGGCCTCCGCGAGCTGCTGCGATTCGAGGCCGCCCGCGCGCGCGACTTCTACGCGCGTGCCGCGGCGTCCCGGCCCGACGGATTCGCCCGCCGGCTCGTGGCGGCCGAGATCATGGGCGCGATTTATCGCGATCTGCTCTCGACGATCGAAGCGCGCGACTACGACATCCTTTCGACGCGCGTCCGCGTCACCAGGCCACGGCAGGCCTCCATCGCGCTGTCCACCTGGTTCCGGATGCAGCTCGGCCTCGATGTCCCCGCCTGACGTCGTCGTGGTCGGCGCCGGCTTTGCCGGCCTCAGCGCGGCGGTACGGCTCGCCTCGCGCGGCGCGCGCGTGGTGGTCGTCGAGGAACGCCGACGGCTCGGTGGACGCGCCACCTCGTTTCAGGACGCCGTCACCGGCGAGCTCGTGGACAACGGCCAGCACGCGATCTTCGGCTGCTACCACGCGACCTTCGAGTTCCTGCGGACGATTGGCGCCCTCGACGACGTGCGGCTGGAGGACAGGCTCGAGATCGAGATTGTCGACCGGGCGGGCGTCAACTCGTGCCTGCGCTCCACGTCGCTGCCGCCTCCGCTGCATCTCGTCGGAGGATTGCTCCGCTGGCCGGCGCTCGGCCTGGCCGATCGACTCAGCGCGCTGAAGCTTGGCGCCGCCCTGCGTGGCTCGCGGGATGTCGCGAGCCTGGCGCGGATGACCGTGAACGACTGGCTGATCGCGCATGGCCAGACCGAGCGGCTCCGCGAAGTGCTCTGGGAGCCGCTGGCGGTCGCGGCGCTGAACCAGTCGCCGGCGGTGGCGGCGGCCGCGACATTCGTCGAATGCCTGTGGCGGATGTTCAACGGCACGCGACGCGATTCCGCGGTGGGCCTGCCGCTGAAGCCGCTCGACCGCTGGTTCGCCGAGCCGGCGCGCGACTGGCTCGTTCAGAAGGGACATCAGTTCCACGCCGGCCAACCGGCCCGCCTGCTGTCCGAGGGCGATCGCGCCATCGGCGTCGAGGTGCGCGGTGAACGCATCCTCGCGGGCGCCGTCGTGTCGGCCGTGCCCTGGTTCGCGTTCCCGGCGTTCGCGGACGGGGTTTCCGCGTTGAGGCCGATTGCCGAGCACGCGGCCGCGATGAGGCCTTCGCCAATCGTGACCGTCAATCTGTGGCTGGATCGCCCGGTGACGCGGACGGCGTTCGTCGGGCTGCCGCGCCGGACGTTCCAGTGGGTCTTCGACAAGTCGCGCCTCGCCGGCAGCGCATGGTCGCACCTGTCGCTCGTATCGAGCGGGGCAGACGACGTGGTGGCGCAGTCGAACGAGGCGCTGATCGATCTCGCCACCCGCGAGCTCAAGGCGGCGCTGCCTGCGGCGGCCGCGGCGACGGTGCGGCGGGCCAGCGCTGTCCGCGAAAAGCGCGCGACGTTCTCGCTCGCGCCGGGCGAGCCCCCGCGACCCTCCTGCGAGACGCCGCTCGGCGGGCTCGTCCTTGCCGGCGATTGGACCGACACCGGACTCCCGGCTACGATCGAAGGTGCCGTCGTCAGCGGGCATCGGGCAGCGGCCGTCCTGCACCCTGAACCTTGAACCCTGAACCTTGAACCCTGAACCTTGAACCCTGAACCCGTCCATGACCTCCGTCGTCGTCCACTACCAGGAGATCGCGCTGAAGGGGAAGAACCGTCCCTGGTTCATCCACCGTCTCGTGCAGAACCTCCGCACGGCGACGGAGGATCTCGACGTCAAGCAGGTGCGCCCGCTGATGGGGCGGATCGAGCTCGTGCTCGGACCGAACGCCGACTGGAAGGCGGTCAAGGATCGACTCCACACGACGTTCGGCGTCGCCAACTTCTCGAAGGCCGGCCGCACGTCGTCCGATCTGGTGAAGCTCGGCGATGCCATCCTGGCGGATCTCGACATCGAGCGTCCGGCGTCGTTCATGGTGGCGGCGCGGCGATCGGACAAGCGGTATCCGCTGCCGTCGCCGGTCATCGAGCAGGTGCTGGGCGCGCGCATCAAGGGCGAGCGCGGATGGGACGTCGACCTCGACGATCCGGCGTTCACCGTGCACGTCGAGGTGCTGAAGGACCAGGCGTTCTACTACTTCGGCAAGGAGCGCGGCGCCGGCGGCTTGCCGACCGGCGTCGGCGGACGCGTGGCGTGCCTGCTCTCGGGCGGCATCGACTCGCCCGTGGCGGCGTGGCGCGTGATGCGTCGTGGCTGTCGCGCGCAGCTGATCCACTTCCACGCGTACCCGATCGTGTCGTCGGTCTCGCAGGAAAAGGTGCGCGAGCTGGCGAGGCTGCTCACGCGCTACCAGCAGCGCACGCGGTTGTATCTCGTGCCGTTCGGCGAGGTGCAGCGGCGCATCGTCCTCGCAGTGCCGTCGCCGCTGCGCGTCGTCGTCTACCGCCGCATGATGATCCGGATTGCCGAGAAGCTTGCCTCGTGGGAAGGATCGCGCGCGCTCGTCACGGGCGACTCGATCGGGCAGGTCGCGTCGCAGACGCTCGAGAACATGACGACGATCGGATCCGTCGCGACGATGGAACTGCTGCGTCCGCTGGTGGGCATGGACAAGGAAGAAGTCATCGCGGACGCGCACCGGATCGGCACCTACGAGATCTCGATTCTTCCCGATGAGGACTGCTGCCAGCTGTTCACGCCGCGCGCCCCGGCGACGCGCGCGCGCCGCGACGAGGTCGATGCGGCGGAGTCATCACTGCCACTCGCTGAGCTCATCGACATGTCGGTGAGCGGCGCCGTGGTGGAGGACTTCAAGCACCCGGTGGTACAATCGCGAGTTCAGCCAGGGCACACGGGCTGACCGGGTCCAGCGGGTCGATCAGGTCGCAGGTCGGGTCGGTCAGGTCTGACATCCAAAAGAGGCTTCATGGTTTTCGAGTCTGTCGAGGCGCTTGTCGCCGGCGTGGCATCGGCCGCCCGGATCGACGGCGACACCATCACCGTCACCGGCACCGCGACCGCGGAGCAGATCGACGCGCTGGCGCACACGTCCGCGTTCGGCACGAGCCCTGACATCAAGGGCACGGCGCGCTGGGTGATCCGCGCGCTGGGGGCGGCGCGCGGGATCGCGCCCGCGTCCATTCACGATCTGTATCTCGCGATGGGCCGCGGCCAGATCGGCGGGTTCACCGTCCCGGCGATGAACCTGCGGATGATGACCTACTACACCGCGCGCGCGGCCATCCGCGCGGCGAAAGCGGCCGGCGCCGGCGCGTTCATCTTCGAGATCGCGCGCTCCGAAATCGGCTACACCGAGCAGCGCCCGCACGAGTACGCGGCCGGGATCCTGGCCGCCGCGCTGCGCGAGGGCTTCGACGGCCCGATCTTCTTCCAGGGCGACCACGTCCAGGTGAACGCGAAGAAGTACGCGTCGCCGGATCGTGACAAGGAGCTCGACACGCTGCGCACGCTCATCCAGGAAGAGATCGCCGCGGGCTTCTACAACATCGACATCGACACGTCGACCCTCGTTGACCTCGACAAGAAGACGCTCGACGAGCAGCAGCAGGTGAACTGCGACCTGTGCGCCGACTTCACGTCGTTCATCCGCGCGCACGAGCCGGCCGGCGTCACGGTGTCGGTGGGCGGCGAAATCGGAGAGGTCGGCGGCAAGAACTCCGACATCCACGAGCTGCACGCGTTCATGCGCGGCTACCTCAAGGCGCTGAAGGCGCGCGACGCGAACCTCGAGGGCATCAGCAAGATCAGCGTGCAGACCGGCACGGCGCACGGCGGCTTCGTCGCGTCGGACGGATCGGTGCGCACCGACGTGAAGCTCGATCTCAAGGCGCTCGAGGAGCTCTCCGAAGCCGCGCGGAAGGAATACGGGCTCGGCGGCGCCGTCCAGCACGGCGCGTCCACGCTGCCGCCCGACGCCTTCGATGCGTTCCCGAAGGCCGGCGCCTGCGAGATTCACCTCGCCACCGACTTCCAGAACATGGTCTACGAGCACCCGGCGTTCCCGAAGGCGCTCAAGGACGAGATGTACGCCTGGACGCGCGAGCACGCCGCCGAAGAGCGCAAGCCGACCGACACCGAGCAGCAGTTCCTCTACAAGGGCCGCAAGAAGGCCATCGGCCCGTTCAAGCGTCAGTTGTGGACGCTCGATCCAGCCACGCGCGACAAGATCGCGGCGTCGCTCGAGGAGCGCTTCGCGTTCTTGATGAAGCAGCTGAACATCGGCGGCACGAGCGCGCCGGTGAAGCAGTTCGTGAAGGTCCCCGACGCGCACCTCAACCGGCAGTCGGAGATTCGCTGGGCGCACGGCGTCATCACGGCCGCCGAGCGCAAGGCGGAGGGGTTGTCGGATTAGGACGCTGTAGCTGGCAGCTGTCAGCCGGCCTGTCAGCCTCGACAACCGTAGCGCAGGCCTTCAGGCCTGCATCGTAGCGCAGTAGGGCGGGGCTTCAGCCCCGCCGCTCAGGCCTGCACCAGCGACCGCAGCGGATGCCGCAGTCCGGCGAAGAAATCGCGCAGCGCATCCTCGGTGCTTCGAAACGCGAGTTCGCCCCACGGCACGTCGCCTGGGGCGAACCATCGCGCCTCCAGGCCCTCGTCGTCCACGGCGAGATCGCCGCCCACCAGGCTTGCGGCAAACACGATGACGATCGGCGTGCCTCCCGAGTACGAGTAGATGTCGACGAGGCCGTCCAGGCGCACGTCCAGGCCGCATTCCTCCCTCGCCTCGCGCACGGCCGCCCGCTGCACGAGCTCCCCGCGATCGACATAGCCGCCCGGGAAGACCCACTTGCCGTAGCCGGGCTCGATGGCGCGCTTCACGAGCACGATCCGCCCCTGACCGTCGTCGATGATCGTGCCGACGGCGACTTTCGGGTCGAGATAGAACACGAAGCCGCACCGATCGCAGACCAGGCGATCGGGATCGCCCGATTTCAGCGATCGCGACGCGAGCGGACCGCCGCAGTTCGGGCAGAAGCGAAACGTCTCGGACATCACGCGCGATACGGCGAAGTATAATTCCGCGGCATGTCGATTCTGAAGGTGGCGCGCCTCGGGCACCCGGTGCTGCGCGCCAAGGCCAAGCCGATCGATCCCGCCGCGATCACGTCGCCCGAAGTGCAGAAGCTCATCGACGACATGATCGACACGATGCAGGAGTATCACGGCATCGGCCTTGCCGCGCCGCAGGTGCACGAGAGTGTGCGGATCTTCATCGCGGGCATCGAGAAGAAGGACCCGCGCACCGGCGAGACCGAGATTGTCCCGCACGCGATCGTGAACCCCGAGATCACCGCCATCGGCCGCGATCTCGTCGAGGACTGGGAGGGCTGCCTGAGCATCCCGGACATCCGCGGCAAGGTGCCGCGCAACCGTCGCGTGCGCCTGCGCGGCTTCGATCGCGACGGCCAGCCCATCGACATGGAGCTCGAAGAGTTTCCCGCCCGCGTCGTCCAGCACGAGAACGACCACCTGAATGGCGTGCTGTTCTTCGATCGCATGAAGTCGTTCGAGACGCTCGCGTTCCTGGACGAGTACTCGCGCTTCTGGGCGAAAGACGAGGACGAATAGGTTGTCGGTTGCGGATTGCGGATTGCGGGCTGGCGAAGCCAGTCGCGCCGTAGCCCGAAGGGCGAAGGCGGATTGAGAGCGAGTGAGATTCGATGACTGAACGCGGCACGATGAGCCTGCAGACGGCGCCGCCCGCCGTCACGCTGCGCAATGCGCCCGCCCAGCCGTTCGACGGCGCCATCGCGGCCGCGCGTACGTGCTACTCGCCGCGGGTCGTGGCCGCCTCGGAAGTCACCGACCGGCAGCGCGACTCGATCGGCTCGCTGACGTTCGATGCCGGCCACCACACGGTCTACCAGCACGCGCACTTCGAATTCGGCCTCGAGAACATCTCCCGTCAGCTCGTCTGGACGTCGCTCCACTCGTACCCGTTCTACAACTCCGAGCAGTCGAGCCAGCGCTACGTCAAGCTGAAGGAGCCGCGCGCCTTCGTGCCGCCGATCAGCGGCGAAGCGCTCGACGTCTACGAGCGCGCGATTCTCTCGGCCTGGGACAGCTACGCCGAGCTCTCGGCGCTCCTGAAAGACGACGCGTTCCGCATCTTGAAGGAGCTGCGTTACGTCACGCCGCGCGCCAGCGCCGAGCGCCTCAAGGCGATCGAGAAGGACGCCGAGAAGCGCGCCATCGAGACGGCGCGGTACGTGATTCCCCTTGCCGCGTTCACGTCGATGGTGCACACGGTGTCGGGCATCACGCTCCACCGGCTCCGCCGGATGGCGGCGTCGGGCGACGCGCCCCACGAGGCCCGCGAGGTGATCGGCCGCATGGTCGATCTCGTGCGCCAGGTGGATCCGTTCTTCTTCGAGAAAGTCGGCTGCGACGAACTGCCGAGCTGATGCGCTGCCGGAGACGCATTTCCAGCGCCCGACGGCTGACGGCGATCGCTTCGCGCGTGAGTTCGATCGGCGGCTGAACGGCCGCGTGTCGCGGCTGGTCGATGCGTCGCCCCGCGCGGAAGAGAGCGTCGCCGAGGCCGTTCGCGTGACGTTCGGCCTGAGCGCAGACGAGCTCACAGACGACGAGGCGATCGAGCGGGTGATGAACCCGGCGCTGAACCGGTATCGCCTCGAGGTCATGAACGTGTCGTACCACTCGCCGCTGATGCGCGCGCTGCATCACGCGTCGTACACGTTCGAGAAGCGCCTGAGCCACACCGCGGACTCGCAGGATCAGCGGCATCGGATGGTGCCGGCGTCGCGTCCGCTGATGTCGTTCGTGGACACCGCCGAGCCCGACTTCGTGACGCCCGCGGCTCATCGCGGCAAATCCGCAGGCCACCGAGGCGTACGCGAGAGCGATGCGCGCGGCGTGGGACGCCAAGAACCGCCTGCTCGCGCTCGGCGTGCCGCTCGAGTTCGCGATGTACGTCCTGCCGAACGCGAAGACGCTCCGAATGGTGGAGTCCGGGTCGCTGCTCGCGCTGATGCACAAGTGGCTGATGCGGACCTGCTTCAACGCACAGGAGGAGATCTACCTGGCGTCGATGGACGAGCTCGACGCCGTCCGCCTGTTGCATCCGAGGCTCGCGCGATTCATCGGCCCGCCGTGCGTCGTCCGCAACGGTCTCATCGCGCCGCGCTGCACCGAGGGCACGCACTTCTGCGGGATCCCCGTCTGGCGCGACTTCCCGGCCGCGGTGCGGCGGCTCTGATGTCGGCGCCCTGGCGGTTCGAGCACGAGGTCGAGGTCCGGTTTCGCGACTGCGACCCCATGGGTCACGTCAACAACGCCGTCTACCTGACCTACCTCGAGTCCGCGCGATTCGCCTGGTGGCGGAGCGCGTTCGGGCCTCTGGGTCTCAAGGAGCACGGCTTCATCGTGGCGCGCGTCGAGATCGACTACCGCAAGCCCGCGTTGCCAGGCGACCGGCTGCTCATCAGGCTGCGCGTCGACAGCATCGGCCGATCGAGCTTCGCGGTCGGATACGAGATCGTCAACGCGAAGACGCGCGAACTGGTGGCCGAGGCGAAGAGCGTGCAGGTCGCCTACGACTACTCCCAGGGCCGAACCGTCCCTCTGTCCGAGACCCTCCGGGCCCGCCTCGAGTAATACCTCTCGCGCTGCGCGTCCTATAAGATGACTGGAGGGATGGACGCCTTCGACTTCCAGTGCAGCACCCGCATTGTCGCGGGACCCGGCGCCGCCGATCGAGTCGGCGAAGTGGCCCATGCGCTGGGCGCCAGCCGGGCGCTGCTCTGCGCCGACACCGACGCGCTGGCTGGCGGCCGCCCGATCTCGCTGGCGACCTCGCTCGACGAGCACGGCATCGCGCTTGTCGCGACGGTCGAGGTGGGAGCGTCCCATGACGCCGCGGGCGCTGAACGGTCAGCGGCATCGACCGACGTCGTCCTGGCGCTCGGAGGGTCTGCCGCGTTCGAGCGCGCGCGTGCCATCGCCGGCGCGCTGCCGATTGTCGGGCTGCCCACGACCGCGTCGAGCGGCGAAGGCCACAGCCGGTGCGCGGCGCTCGTGCTCGATCCCGAGCTCTCGCTCGACGTGCCGGATGTCGCGGCGCGCACGGCGGCGATTATCGCGATCGGCCGCACGGTCGAAGCGTGGGTCACCTCCGCACGGAATCCGATGTCCGATCTGTTTGCCCGCGAGGCGTGGCGCCAGCTGGCCGCGTCCTACTTGCGTGTGGCGATGGGGCCGGCCGACGCCGAGGTCATCGCAAACCTGCAGCTTGGCGCCTTCCTGAGCGACGTGGCGGCAACCCGCTCAGGTCTCGGCGCGCTCGACGCCTGCGTCGGCCCGGTCAACGCGCGCAGCGAGGTCGGCCGTGGCCCGCTGCTCGCCATCCTGCTGCCCGAAGTCGTGAAATGGAACACGCGCGTCGTGGCCGACCGCTATGCTGAGTTGTCCGCCGCCGGCGGCGAGGCGCGCCACCCCGAGGCGCTCGTCGCCAGGCTGGAGGACTTCGTGACCGCCGGAGGATTCCCGGAGCGCCTCGCGCAGGCCGGAATTCCCGAGCGGGACTTGCCGTCGCTTGCCGAACGTGCCGCTGCCGAACCGTCGGCGTCGGCCAACCCCCGGAAGTTCGACGTCGCCGGCGCCCTGGAACTGTACGCGGCAACTTACTGAGGAGACCGATCTCATGACGTCCAGAGCATTGCGAGTGGGGATGGCGGCGCTCGTGGCCGCCGGCGTGGCCGGCGTCGCGGCAGCGCGTCTGCAGGCAGCGCGACGACCAGAAGGGGGTGGCGGCGATGCCGGCATCGTTCTACGCGTTGTCGACGACGAAGCTGTCGGGCGAGCCCGTGGGCCTGAAGGAGTACGAAGGCAAGGTCGCGCTCGTCGTGAACACCGCGAGCAAGTGCGGTTTCACCCCGCAGTACAAGGGCCTGCAGGCGCTCTACTCGGAGCTGAGCCCGCGCGGTTTCGTGATCCTCGGGTTCCCGAGCAACGATTTCGGCGGCCAGGAGCCCGGCACCTCCGAGGAGATCAAGCAGTTCTGCGAGTTGAACTACAAGGTGACGTTCCCGATGTTCTCGAAGGTCGTGACCAAGGCAGGCCCCGACCAGTCGCCGATCTACTCATGGCTCGGGCAGACCGGGAACCTGCCGAAGTGGAACTTCAGCAAGTACCTGATCGGCAAGGACGGCAAGGTCGTCGCGTTCTTCCCGAGCAACGTGACGCCGGAATCGCCGGAGCTGCGGCAGGCGATAGAAGGCTGCGCTGAAATAGGGAATAGGGAATAGGGAATAGGGAACCGGAATAGGGAACGGGATCCACCGATGAACGACGATCGCGGCAACCCGTCCTCCCCCTCGATCGACGACCGCGCGAAGCGCGCGGCGCACGGCGAGCAGCCGCCGGCTCCGCCAGCGCCGTCGTGCGTGATGGTGATCTTCGGCGCATCGGGCGACCTCACGCGGCGCAAGCTGGTGCCGGCGCTGTTCAATCTGCGCGTCGGCGGACTGCTGCCTGACGAGTTCGTCGTGCTCGGCGTGGCGCGCCAGCCGCTGTCCGACGACGAGTTCCGGCAGAGGGTCAGCGAAGATCTCACCGAGTGCGACGAGTCGAAGGACCCGCACTGCCGCGACTGGATCCTTCAGCGGATGTTCTACCTGGGCGGCGACGTCGAGCAGCCTGAGATCTACGCGCAGATTCAAGCGCGTATCGACGAGCTCGGCAAGCAGTTCAACACGTCGAAGAACGTCCTGTATTACCTGGCCGTGGCGCCGACGCTGTTTGCGCCGGTCGTGACGCAGCTCGGCGCCTCCGGGCTCTCGGCCGAGGAAGACGGCTACTGGCGGCGTGTGGTGATCGAGAAGCCGTTTGGCCAGGACCTCGCCTCGGCCCAGTCGCTGAACCGGGAGGTCGGACAGGTCCTGAAGGAAACGCAGACCTATCGCATCGATCACTATCTCGGCAAGGAGACCGTCCAGAACATCCTGGCGTTCCGCTTTGGCAACGGCGTGTTCGAGCCGATCTGGAACCGGCGCTATATCGATCACGTGCAGATCACGGCGTCCGAAACGGTCGGGGTCGAGCAGCGCGGCGGCTACTACGATCGATCGGGCGCGCTGCGCGACATGGTGCCGAATCACCTGTTTCAGCTGATTTCGCTGACGGCGATGGAGCCGCCCAGCTCCTTCGACGCCAACGCGGTGCGCGACGAGCAGACGAAGGTCCTGCGTGCCATCAACCCCTTCACGCCGCAGGAAGTGCTGCACGATTCCGTGCGCGGCCAGTATGGTGCCCGGCGTCGTGAAGGGACAGCCGCGTGCGGCCTATCGCAACGAGCCGAGCGTGCCGCCCGACTCGACGACCGAGACGTTCGTCGCGCTGAAGCTGCACGTCGACAACTGGCGCTGGGCGGACGTGCCGTTCTACCTCCGAACGGGGAAGTCGCTGCCGAAGCGCGAGACGACGATCACGATTCAGTTCAAGCGGCCGCCGTTCCTGCTGTTTCGTGACACGCCGGTCGAGCAGTTCGAGCCGAATCGCCTCGTGCTGCACCTGCAGCCCGACGAGGGGATCGCGCTGAGCTTCAGCGCGAAAATCCCCGGGCCGCAGCTGCGGCTCGGCAACGTCAACATGTCGTTCGATTACGCCGACTACTTCGGCTCGGCGCCGAGCACCGGCTACGAGCGGCTGCTGTACGACTGCATGACGGGTGACGCGACGCTCTTCCAGCGCGCCGACATGGTCGAAGCCGGATGGTCCGTGGTGCAGCCGATCCTCGACGTCTGGCGCGCGCTGCCGCCGCGCGACTTCCCGAACTACGCGTCTGGAAGCTGGGGACCGAAAGACGCCGTCGAGCTGATGACGAGGAGCGGGCGCGAGTGGTCCGACGGCGGCAACGTGAACGACAAGCCACGCAAGCCAGCGCCGGCTTCGTGAACGCGCCAGCCATCGTCACGCTCGACGGGCTGATTCTCCATGCCGAGCGCGGCGACACCGCCGTGGTCGAGCCAATCCTCGCAGACCGCTACGAGCTGAACGAGCTGGACTTCGTGCGCGCCACGGTCCAACCCGGCGATGCCGTGATCGATCTCGGCGCGCACATCGGCGCTTACACGCTGCGCCTCGCGCGGCTGGTGGGGCCGACAGGGCACGTGACTGCCGTCGAGCCCTGCAGTGCGCACGTCGATTGTCTTCGCCGATCCGTTTCCGCCAATGGGTTCGACGCGTGGACGGACGTCGTGCAGGCTGCCGCGTCCAACGTCAGTGGGCGCGCATGGCTCCGTTATCCGCCAGCGGGCTCGTCCTCCGCGCACTGCTGGATGGACGATCAGCACGACGGCGACGGCGAGCCGACTCGGACGGTCGCAATCGACGACGTGATCGAAGGCGCGGTGCGGTTCATCAAGGTGGACGTCGAGGGCGCTGAAGGACGTGCGCTGAGGGGCGCCAGTCGCCTGCTCGAACGCAGCCGGCCGACGCTGCTGGTCGAGCTGCACCCGCACCTGCTGCCGATGGTCAGCGGCGAGACACCAGCGGCGCTGATCGCGTGGATGGCGTCGCTCGACTACGAGTGCCGGTTGCTTGGCGCGGGTCGCCCCGGCCCGCTCGTGTCGGACACGCCGTCGAACGCCGTCGCGTCGGCGGTCTTCCTGCCAAAATGATAGGCTGAGCTGATGCGGTCCGAGTACGCCAACCCGCAGTTGCTGGTCTCGCCGGCCGACCTGTCGCGGGAGCTGGCGCATCGCGCGACGGCGCCGCTCCTGATCGACCTGCGGCCTGCCGAGCAGTTCGCGGCCGGCCACCTGCCGCACGCGGTGCATCTCGACCTCTTCGGGCTGAGCCTGACTGACACGGATCCGGCACCGTTGAAGTCGTTCCTCTGGATCATCGAGCACCTGCTGGCCACTCGCGGCGTGACTGCCGATCGCCCGGTCGTGCTCTACGAATCGCAGTCCGGCATGCTCGCCGCGCGCGCGTTCTGGTTCCTCGAGTACTTCGGCCATCCGCACGTGCGCGTGCTGAACGGCGGCACGAAGGCATGGACGGCCGCCGGATTGCCCCTGACAACGGAGGTCGAGGCGCCGGTGCCGTCCACGTGGACGGGATCACCGCACGCGCCGATTCTTGCGACGTGGAAGGATCTGCACGACAAGCTCGGACGGGCCGACGTGGCCGTACTCGATACTCGCAGCGACGGCGAGTACCTGCGGGACCACCGTGCGATCGGCGCGCGGCGGCGCGGTGCCCGGCGCCATTCACATCGAGTGGACGCGCAACCTCGCGGCCGACGGCACGTTCAAGCCGGCGGACGATCTGCGCGCGATGTACGAGGCCGCCGGTGTGACGCCGGACCGCGAAGTGATCGCGTACTGCCAGGGCGGCTATCGCGCGGCGAATTCGTATCTCGCGCTGCGGCTGCTCGGGTACCCGAAAGTCAGCAACTATCTCGGCTCGTGGCGCGAATGGGGCGATCGGCTCGATCTGCCGATCGAGCATCCGACCACCCCATAGTCCACGGCTTCGACTGTAGCGCAGGCCTTCAGGCCTGCCCACCCACACCCATGACCAACACCGTCGTTGATTTCATCAACCTCCACCGCGATCGATACGTCGACGAACTGAAGGCGTATCTCGCGATCCCCAGCATCAGCGCGCTGCCCGCGCACCATGGCGACGTCGTGCGGTGCGCCGAGTGGACCGCCGAGGAGATGACGCGCATCGGCCTCGCCAGCGTGAAGCTGCTCGACACCCCCGGCAACCCTGTCGTCTACGGCGAGTGGCTGGGCGCGGCGGGCGCGCCGACGATCCTCTTCTACGGGCACTACGACGTGCAGCCGGTCGATCCGCTGGATCTGTGGACCTCGCCGCCGTTTGAGGCGCACCGTGCGCGACGGCGAGATCTACGCGCGCGGATCCGCCGACGACAAGGGCCAGATCTTCATGCACTTCAAGGCGATTGAGGCCTGGCTGAAGCAGACCGGGTCGCTGCCGGTGAACATCAAGGTGTTCCTCGAAGGCGAAGAGGAGGTCGGCTCCACGCACCTCGACAAGTTCGTCGCCGACAACCGCGAGCTGCTGAAGGCCGACGTCGTCGTGATCTCGGACTCGCCGATGTTCGACCGCGGCGTGCCGTCGATCTGCTACGGGCTGCGCGGCCTGGCGTATTTCCAGATCGACGTGCGAGGCACCAGCTCGGATCTGCACTCCGGGTCGTTCGGCGGCGCGGTGGCGAACCCCGCGTTCGTTCTCGGGCAGATCCTGGCGCAGATGAAGGACCGCGGCGGGCGGATCAAGATCCCGGGCTTCTACGACGACGTCCGCGAGCTGAAGGAAGAAGAGCGCGCGGAATGGAAGCGGCTGCCGTTCAACGAGACGCGCTATCGCAAGGAGCTCGGCGCGCCGCGGCTCTTCGGCGAGAGCGGCTACTCGACGCTCGAGCGCGTCTGGGCGCGGCCGACGTTCGAGGTCAACGGCCTGCTGAGCGGGTTCACCGGCGACGGCGCAAAGACCGTCATCCCCGCCACCGCGATGGCGAAGGTCAGCATGCGGCTGGTGCCCGATCAGCTGCCCGACAAGATCGCGGAGCTCTTCGAGGCCTACCTGAAGAAGGTCTCGCCGAAGACCGTGGACGTGAAGCTGACGCGCATGCACGGCGGCAAGCCCTGGATGGCGGCGTTCGACAATCCGTACGTGCAGGCGGCGGGCCGCGCCATCGAGCAGGGCTTCGGCAAGAGCCCGGTCTTCAATCGCGAGGGCGGATCGATCCCGGTCGTCTCGACGTTCCAGGAAGTGCTCGGCGTCCCGTCGGTGCTCTTCGGCGTGGGCCTGCCTGACGAGAACGCGCACGCGCCGAACGAGAAGCTCGACCTCGGGAATTTCCACAACGGCGTGATTGCCTCCGCGTTTCTCTACGAGGAAATCGGCAAGCTGCGGTGATCGACGTCGCTGCCCTGGCGTCGTTCTACGGTCCGCTGGCGCCGCCGCCGGGCGACGCCTTCGGCGTGTTCCTGTGGAGCGTGCTGGGAATGCGCACGACCGACGGGCGACGCGACGCCGCGCTGGCGGCGCTGCGCAAAGTGCCGGCGATGACGCCGGACTCGGTGCGGCGTCTCGGGCGCGGACGCCTCGAGTCGATCGTCCGGCTCTGCGGTCCCTTCGTGGACGAACGTCTCATGGCGCTCGAGACGGGCGTGGACGTCTTCCGTCGCCGCCGCGAGTTCGAGACGGAGCTGGCAGGACCATTGCGGCAGGCATGGCTTGCGGCGAAGGATCTGCCGCATCTCGGCGAGGCCGGCGCGGCACGACTGCTGCTGTTCGCGTCGCCGCACGCCGTGGTGCCGGTCGATCAGGCGCTGTGCCGGCTGGCCGTTCGACTGGGACTCACGCCCGCGCGCTCCAGCGCCAGACGGCTCGTTCGCGACACGCGCCGGGCGTTAGCCGCCACACTGCCGACAGAAATCACGGCGCGACGGCAGGCGGTGTTGTATCTGGCCCACCACGCGCAGTCCACGTGCGTGGAAGGCGAACCGCACTGCGTCGTGTGTCCCCTTGCGGCAGGCTGCGCGTACGCGAAGGCGCCGCAGGGCTGAAGGCCCATCGGCAACGGCCCGCAGCCCATGACCCATGGACCCACAGACCCACCGACCCACGCGACCTAGTTCAACGACGCCAGCCTCTTCCTGAGTGCCTTGACGTGATCCCAGACCTCTTTGACTTCCGCGACCTCGTCGCCCTGTGCGGCCGTGGCGGCGAGCCACGCTTCCAGATCCCGCAGCGCGGACGAGTAATCGCGCAAGTGCGAGGCCAGCAGCCCGCGATCGCGGAGCTCCGTCAACGCCGACGGATCGAGCGCGACGAGCAGCTCTGACACGTCCCGGGCGTAGTCGAACGACCGCATCCGCACGAACGCCCGCTTCAGGTTCAGCAGCACCCGCAACAAGATGGCGTGCTTGCCGGCCGGCTGCAGCATGCCGGGCTCGAGCATCGCCTCGGCCCCGGCATGTGTCTTCAGCAGCCTCAGGCAGTCGGCGTCGCTCAGGACGGCGCCGCCGTTGAACGGATCGACGATGAGCGCGGTCGGCTCCGGCCGGTCGGGCTCGGGACACCGCATCAGGAAGTGACCGGGGAAGTTCACGCCGTCGATCGTCAGGCCGGCTCGCGCGGCAATTTCCATGAAGACGATGGCCAGCGTGATCGGGATGCCGGTGCGCCGAGCGATCACGTCGTTGAGGAAGCTGTTGCGGGGATCCTCGTAGCGCTCGCGGTTGCCGACGAACCCCAGCTGGCCGAAGAAGAATTCCGACACCACGCGCAGCCTGGTGCGGGTCGGGGGATTGCCGCCGACGCCGAGTTCGAGATGCTGTCGCGCCGCGTCTCCGTACACGTCGAGCTCCGCGAGCCACGCGGTGGGATCCAGCTTCGGGTAGGCGACGCGCGCCGCGACCAGCGCCGCGCGCGCCGGGCTCTCGTCCGTCGCGTTGACGGCGGCCAGGAACTCGTCGACGAGCCGTGCGTTCATGCGCCGGCCTCCGCTCGCCGCGCCCCCGCCGCGGCGACGAGCGCCCCGAGACGTGCGGGCGTCGCTTCGGCGATGTCCGACAGCACGAGATCGGGCTGCCCGAGCTCCGACGCCGCATAGCTCGTCGTCAGGGCCACGGTGAGCATCCCGGCGTCTCGCGCCGACTCGAGACCCCAGCGCGAGTCCTCGATGGCCACCGAGGCTTCCGGCCGGAGGTGACGCCCGGAGGCCGCGCTCAGGCGTTCCATCGCGAGCTGATAGGGATCCGGCGCCGGCTTCCCACGCGGCGTGTCTCCGGCCGCGACGATGACGGGGACGATGCCGTCGAGACCGGCGGAGGCGAGGATGAGTGCGATCTCGTGCGACAGCGCCCCGGAGGCGATCGCAATCGGGCAGGCCGCCCGCATCGCTCGCAGACACGCCGCCGTTCCCGGGAAGAGCACCGCCGATTCGCGCACGAGCGACTGGAAGAGCACTGTCTTGCGCTCGATGAGCGCCGTCCATCCGATCGCCGTCCACGCGCAGGCCCTTGTCCCGCGACAGCGCCTCGAACACGCCCACGTCGTCGAAGCCAAGATAGCGGCTGTAGTACTCGTCGGTCGTGAAGCTGAAGCCGTGCTCGGCGGCGAGCATCTGATAGACGCGCAGGTGCAGCGGCTCGGTATTCGCGAGCACGCCGTCGAAATCGAAGACCACCGCGTCTGGCGTCATCCCGCGGTCCCCGATGGCGAGGCGACGTCCTTCGTCTTCTCCCCTGCGCGAACCGGAACCTGGAGGCGGTTCTCACGCGGAGGAATCGGGCAGTCGTAGGTCTTGTTGTAGTAGCAATAGGGGTTGTACGCGCGATTGAAATCGAGGACGTAGATCCCCGTCTTCGTGAGGTCGAGATCGAGATAGCGGCCGGCCGGATAGGTCTCGGAGCCGCTCGTGAGATCCGTGAACGGGACGAAGAGCCGGTCGAAATTCGGCGCGCCGACTTCGACGAATGCGCCGAGCGTCAACGACGAGCCCTTGACCGAGAACTCGAGCTTGCCGACGCGCTGCATCATCCGGCGCTGGCCCGTCGAGGTGAGCATTTCAAGGGTGACCTTTGTCGGCTCCACGCGCAGGACGGCGGGCACGCGGTAGGCGTACGACCCCGGAAAGTACGCGAGCGGCAGGAGCGCCGGGCGTCGATCGGGAGGCACCGGCGAATCGGACTGCTGAAACGCCTGGTCCTTGGCCGCGCGAAAGGCGGCCAGGTCGCTCGAAAAGCCTGCCTCGTCGTCTGGAGGGCCCGAGCTGCAGGCCGCGAAGGTCGTGGCGAGCGCGAATCCAGCGATCAGACGACGAACGGACACGCTCCTCAGAATAACAGGTAGGGCTAGAAGAGATAACGCCCGCGCTCGACCGACCGGTCTGCGAGCGTCCGGCGGAGCGGCACCGTCGCTGCCGGCGTCACCTTGAGAACCCGCCGCAGCGCCGCAAGATGGGTCCGCAGGGTGTCGCCGTCGGCGAGGGCGGCCAGCAGTTGTCGAGCGGTCATCTCGACGCGCAGCGCCGCATCGCTCACAAACACCCGTGCCGCGGCCTCGTGGAGCGCGGCGTCGCCGGCACCGGCGCGCACGGCGGCTCTGGCGCGGAGGACGGCGCTTTCGGCGGCGAAGGTGTCGATGACGAGGTCCGCGAGCCAGAGCAGCGATTCCTGTTCGTCGGGCAGCGACTGGCCGAAGCGCTGCATGGCCGCGCCCAGCCCGAGCAGGACGACCTTCTTGAAGGACGCCACGGCCTGCGTCTCGGCGTCGAGCGGCTCGGCGCTCGAACCGTCGCCGCCAGACGGAAGGCCTGGGCTCATCAGCTCATCCAGCATTTGACGCGCGGCCGGGATCAGCGCGAGGTCGCCTTTCACGGCGCGCTTCACGAGAAGTCCGGGGATCAGGAGCCGGTTGATTTCGTTCGTCCCTTCGAAGATTCGATTGACGCGCGCGTCGCGGTAATGGCGCTCGGCGGGGTAGTCGCGGACATAGCCGTTGCCGCCGTGGATCTGCACGTTCTCATCGAGCACGTACTCGAGCGTCTCGCTGCCGGCCACCTTTGCGATCGACGCCTCGATGGCGAACTCCTCCAGCACCGCCGGCAGGCCCGCGGCCGGATTGCCGGCGTGTCGCTCGTCGATCAAGCCGGCCACGCGAAACACCAGCGACTCGAGCGCGTAGGTGCGCGCGGTCATCTCGCCGAGCTTGTGGCGGATGGCGCCGAACGACGCAATCGCGTGACCGAATTGCCGTCGCGTCGCCGCGTAGCGCGCCGCTTCGGCGATGCCCACACGGCAACCGCCGAGGCACATCGCGCCGAGCTTGAGCCGCGCGAAGTTCAGCACGTTGAACGCGACCTTGTGGCCGCGCCCGATCTCGCCGAGGACGTTGGCCGCCGGCACGGGCACGTCCTGCAGCGCCAGCGCCGTCGTGGACGAGCCATGCAGGCCCATCTTGTGCTCTTCGTGGCCGCTCGTCAGGCCGCCGAACGCGCGCTCGACGATGAAGGCGGAGAAGTGCTCGCCGTCGGCTTTCGCGAAGACGATCACGACGTCGGCGAAGCCGCCGTTGGTGATCCACATCTTCTCGCCGGACAGCCGGTAGCTGCCGTCGGGCTGGCGCTTCGCGACGGCCCGCGCGCTCAGCGCGTCGGATCCCGAGCCTGCCTCGGTCAAGGCGTACGCGCCCACCAGCGTGCCCGCGACGAGGCGCGGCAGGTACCGCGCTTTCTGATCGTCGGTGCCGAACATCGCGATCGGCAGGACCGACAGCGTGGCCTGCGCGCCGAACGTCGTCGCAAACGACGCCGAGCGCGCGATGTGCTCCGCCACGATGATCGACGAGATGGTGTCGAGCGCGAGGCCGCCGTACTGCTCGGGCGCGTCGACGCCGAGCAGGCCGAGCGCGCCACAGCGCTCGACGAGCGACCGCCCGACGCTCCAGTCCTTGCGCTCGAGCGCCTCGAGCGCCGGCAGCACCTCCTGCTCCGCGAACTCCGTCGTCGTCTGGATGATGAGGCGGTGGTCGTCCGAGAGCCGTTCCGGCGTGAACGTCTGGCCCGGCTGCTCCAGCAGCCACGCGCCGCCACGGGGTGCGTCCACGGCGCTACATCCTCTCGAAGATGCCGGCCGCGCCCATGCCGCCGCCGACGCACATGGTGACGAGGCCGTAGCGGGCTTTCCGGCGGCGCATCTCGTAGAGGAGCGACGTCGTCAGCCGGGCGCCGGTGCAGCCGAGCGGATGGCCGAGGGCGATGGCCCCGCCGTTGACGTTCAGGCGATCCGGATCGATGGGCAGCGAGGCCAGGCAGGCCAGTACTTGCGCGGCGAACGCTTCGTTGAGCTCGACGAGGTCGATGGCGTCCAGCGTCAGGCCGGTGCGGGCGAGCGCCTTCTGCACGGCGGGCACCGGGCCGAGGCCGAAGCGTTCCGGCTCGACGCCTGCCGTCGTGTACGTGACGAAGCGCGCGAGCGGCGACAGGTTCAGCTCACGTGCGCGCGCCGCGCTCATCACGAGCACTGCCGCGGCGCCGTCGCTCATCTGCGACGAGTTGCCGGCGGTGACCGTGCCGTGCGCGTGAAATGCCGGCCGCAGTTTCGTCAGCGCTTCCATGGACGTGTCACGGCGGGGACCGTCGTCGACTCGAACAATCAACTCGCGCGCGGTCGGCCGGCTCCCGTTCGCGCCGTCGACGACCGATGTCGTGATTGGAAGGGTCTCGTCGTCGAAGCGAGAGGCGTCCACGGCCGCGACCGCGCGCTGGTGGCTCCGAAGCGCGAAGGCGTCCTGCGCGTCGCGCGAGATGTTCAGCTCGCGCGCGTGGTTCTCGGCCACGAGTCCCGTCGTCAGGTAGACGTCGGGGTAACGCTCGACCAGCGTCGGGTTCGGCGCGACCTTGTGTCCGCCCATCGGGACGAGGCTCATCGACTCGGTGCCGCCGGCGAGGATCGCCGTCGCCTGTCCCGAGGCGATGCGCTCGGCGGCCTGCGCGATCGCCTGCAGGCCGGACGCGCAAAATCGGTTCACGGTCATGGCTGACGCGCTGACGGGCAGGCCGGCGCGCAGACTTGCGATGCGCGCGACGTTGAGCCCCTGCTCGGCCTCGGGCATCGCGCAGCCGAGGATCACGTCGTCGATCTCCGCGGCGTCCACGCCCGGCGCGCGGCGCAGCGCCTCGGCCAGCACGACGGCGGCGAGGTCGTCGGGCCGCGAGGTGCGCAGCGACCCGGAGGGCGCTTTGCCCACCGGAGTTCGCACCGCAGAGACGATGACAGCGTCGATCATAAGCCAACCAGCAACTGTAGCGCAGGCCTTGCAGGCCTGCCCACGGCCGTCAATTCACCGGCGTCTGGTAATCACCCAGCAGATCTTCGACCGCGTCGCCCACTTCCGTCACCTTGCCGTCGAACAGGTGGCTGGCGCCGTCGATGACCGCGAGCTCCTTGGGCTCCGGCAGCTGGCTGTAGAACTCGTACATGCGCTTCAGCGGGCAGATCTCGTCCATGCTGCCCTGGATGAAGAACTTCGGCTTGTGGCTGACGCGCACGGCGGAGAAGTCGTAGCGATCGACCGGCGGCGCGATGCCAATCAACACACGGACGCGGTCGTCGAGCGCGCCGACCGTCAGCGCGACCCAGGATCCGAACGAGAACCCTGCCGCCCACAGCTCCGCGTCTGGATAGCGCGCCGCCATGACGTCCAGCGCGGCGCGGAAGTCCTCGAGTTCGCCGGGACCTTCGTCCCAGGTGCCTTCGCTGCCGCCGACGCCGCGAAAGTTGAAGCGCAGCACGGCGCATCCGATCTTCGCCAGGGCCTTTGTCGCCCTGAACACGGCCTTCGTGTGCATCGTCCCGCCCTCGATGGGCAGTGGATGGGCGAAGACGACGGCGGCACGGAGCGGCTGGCCAGGCGCGAGCACCGGCGGCTCGATGCAGGGCCTCGAGGCGTCCGGCCGGCCCCTTGAACTCGCGCATCGTGTCGTGCGCCATCAGCCGGCCATCCTGGCGTTGAGGTCGTTCATCGGGTCCTCGTGGCGCGCCACGAACTCGTGGACGAGGCGCGCGAACTCGCCCGGCCGGGTCACGGTCCCCATGTGACCCGTGCGCGGCAGCCACGCGCGCTCGGCGCCGGGAATCAGATTCAGGTAGCGCTCGGTGAGGTCCACCGGCACGGTGCGATCCAGGCCGCGCTCGCCGGTGAGCACCAGCGTCGGAGCGGTGACGCGCGTGCGCGCTCTGAAGTCGACGTGCTCGAGGAGCCGCATGCGTTCGCACATGCGCGTCGGAGACGCCGGCGCGCCGAGGACGCGGAAGCCCTGCGCGACGGCGCCGCGTGCGCGATCCGTCCAGCGAGGCAGGGCCTGGCGAATTTCAGGCGAGACGCGGCGGGCCGACCCGACGATGAAGATCGGGAAGAGCAGGCGAGGGGCGCGCTCGTAGAACCGGAAGCGATGATCGGGCTCGTAGTCGGGCGGCAGCGCCGAGGCGAGCACCAGGTGCCGGGTGCGCTCGGGGCGCAGCGTCGCGTAGCGGTACGCGATGAGGCCGCCGTACGAGATCCCGCAGATCGTCGCGGAGCTCACGCCGGCCTTCTCGAGCGCCTGATCGATCTGCACGACGAACGAGTCGAAGCCGAGGCGCGGATCGACGCGCGAGCCGCTCCCTGGGTCGCCGGCGAGCGAGAAACTGAGGACGCGGAACGTCCGCGCGAGCTCGTCGATCGTTGGCCGCGCCCATTCCCAGCGTCCCTGCATCCCCGGGATCAGCACCAGCGGCGGTCCGCTTCCCACATCGATCATCAGTTTCTGCCACCTTTCGTGTCCCGTTTCGGAACACTTCCACAGGGGTGGGGACAGTCCCCCGTATCAGTACAGTACGCGACTCAATTCTTGAGCGGCTTTCCCGTCTTCAAGGTGTGGGCGATGCGCTCGAGCGTCTTGTGCTCGCCGCACAGCCTCACGAACGACTCGCGTTCCAGGTCGAGCAGGTACTCCTCGGTCACCATCGTTGCGTGCGGCAGGCGACCTCCCGCAAGGATCGTCGCCAGCTCGCGGCCGACGACCGCGTCGTGGTCTGTAATACGGCCGGCACGCTGCGCAAGATGCACCCCAAGCAGGAGCGCCGCGCGCAGCGAGTCGCCGCCCACGCGCACCAGCCGCCCGCGCACGGGGGGCTGATACCCGTCCCGCACGAGGTTCAGCGCGTGCTGCTTCGCATCGGCGATGAGCCGCTCGCGATTCATCGTGACGCCGTCCACGTCGCGCAGATAGCCGAGACGCCGAGCCTCAGGCGCGCTGGTCGAGACGCGCGCGAAGCCGATCGTCTCGAACACCTTCTGCACGGCGTGCAGCGCGTCCTCCTGCGGACCAAGCGCCTCCATGGCCCGTGCCAGCATCTCCTTGGTGCCGCCGCCGGCGGGGATCAGCCCCACACCGAGCTCCACCAGCCCGATGTAGGTCTCTGCCGCAGCCTGGACGCGATGCCCGTGGAGCGCAATCTCGCAGCCGCCGCCGATCGCCAGGCCGCCCGTCGCGACGACGACCGGCACCTTCGAATAGCGTAGCGCCGACGTGGCGCCCTGGAACGCGCGAACCATCAGGTCCACCTCGTCCCAGTTGCCCTCCTGTGCTTCGAGGAGCAGCAGCATCAGGTTGGCGCCGGCCGAGAAGTTCGGCGCTTCGTTCCCGACGACGAGCGCCTGATGATTGCGCTCTGCCTCGCGGACGCCGTTGCGAATCATCTCGATCGCATCGCCGCCGATCGCGTTCATCTTCGAGTGGAACTCGACCGCCAGGACGCCGTCTCCCAGGTCGACGAGGCTTGCGCCGGCATTCTTCGAGACGACGCCGCCGCGATTGCGCGAGACCCGAAGCAGCAGAAGGCCGGGAGCGCCGGGCGAGAGCGGAGTCTCCCGAATCTGATTCCGCTGCTGGACGTCATCACCGGCCAGGACGGCAGGCGTCGTCGCGCCCGATCCGGCCACCGCTCGCCAGGCGTCCACGACCTCGCGGACGCCGATGGCGTCGATCGTCTGAATCGGCCCCAGCTCCCAGCCGAAGCCCCACTGCAGCACGCGATCGACGTCGCCGAGACTGTGCGCGACCTCGCGCGCGGCATCCGCGCAGTAGACCAGCGTCGGCGCGAGCGTGGCACGCAAGAACTGCCCGACGCGATCGGCACCCGAGGAACAGCGACCGCACGCGCGCGCTCCGACGTCGTCGATCGACTTCGCCTGCTCGAGCGAGCCCAGGCGGACCGGCGCCTGGGCGCGATACTCGAGCGTCGACGGATCGAGCGCGAGGATCTCCGACTCGCCGTTCGGTCTCTTCACGCGCTTGTAGAAGCCGCCGCCGCTCTTCTCGCCGAGAAGTCCCGCCGCGAGCATGCGCTCGAGCAGCGCGGGCGCCTTGAACGCGTCACGGTCCGCCGCCGGCAGACGAGCGTGCAGGTCCTTCACCACCAGCGACAGGACGTCCAGGCCGGCGATGTCCATCGTGCGGAACGTCGCGCTCTTCGGCCGTCCGATCGCCGGCCCGGTCATGGCGTCGATCTCTTCCACCGTGAACTCGCCACGCTCGAGGACTTCGAGCATTCGGAGCACGCCGAAGAGCGCGAGGCGATTCGCGATGAACCCCGGCGTGTCCTTCGCGATGACGACGCCCTTTCCGAGGCGGTGATCGGCGAACTCGCTCACCGATCGCACGACGTCCGGATCTGTCTCCGGCGTGGGGATCACCTCGAGCAGGTGCAGATACCGCGGCGGATTGAAGAAGTGCGTGCCGAGCCAGTGACGCCTGAAGTCTTCCGAGCGGCCTTCGGCCAGCGACGCCAGGGGAATCCCCGACGTGTTGGAACTGACGATGGCGTCCGGCCTGCGGACGGCGTCCACGCGCTCGAGCAGCGCGCGCTTGACGTCGAGACGTTCGACGACGGCCTCGACAATCCAGTCGGCGTCGGCGATGCGCGCGAGATCAGCATCGAAGCCGCCCGTGGCGATGCGGCTGGCGACGTCGGCGTCGAAGAACGGGTCCGGCTTCAGCGCCTTCGCGCGCTTCAGCCCCTCGCGCGCCGTGCGATCGTCGAGATCGAGCAGCAGCACGGGCAGGCCGGCGTTGGCGACGTGCGCGGCAATCTGCGCGCCCATCGTGCCGGCGCCGAGGACGGCGACCGACGCGATTCGCTGCCCGGCGCTCACGCCGTCAGGATACTCGCCGCGCGCGGCCGTCAGCGGTCGACGTTGTCCAGCATCCAGATGTTGCCGGTCGCTGTCCGCATCGGAACGAACACGAACCTTCGGAAATGTCCGAGATCCGTGCCCGACATTTCAGGGTCGATTCTGAACGCGGGGAGTCGTAATTCTGCGACGCGAAACGGCTTGCCGAACGGTCAACCCCAGGTCTGAGTCGAATCCGTCGCCCAGAGGTTCAGGGACTGCCCTCGACGGCTAGAAAATAGAGTCGTTTGCCGTCGCGCGACCACCGGGGTTTGTCCGTCCAGCGGAATGTGTTCGGATCTGGCTGTCCACGCGCGATCGGGCGGCCGTCGGCGCTCGTGATCCCGACCTGCGCTCCGACCTTTACGTCTCGAGCAGCGACGAAGGCGAGCCACCGACGATCTGGCGAGATACTGGCCTTAGGGCAGGGAGCCGGTCGCATCGTGATCCGGAACACGCGTTCGGGTGGGTCGCCGGTTCGGGGAGATTCATCGGCCATGCTTCGAGCGACGATCGGTAGGACACCAGGAGCCTGCCGTCGGGCAGCCATCGCACGCCTCGTCCCAGACCGGCCTGCGGGGCGTGATCTGCTTGCTGCACCGCCGAGGTTTGACACGAAGATTTTCCACCCGCCGCGGTTGGCTTTCGTGATAGGCGACGCGTGTTTGTCTGGGGACAGTTTTGCGCCGCCGGAGTCCTCAACGTTGACCAGGCCCTGACTCGGCCCGTGTCGAGGCGCTCCAGCCAGAGGTTCGAGGCGATCGAGCGAGCCAGGGCGCAGCGAAGTTGAAGACACCATCTCGCCGTCCGCGGAGACGCTACGGTGGGACGCATTGGCGTTGTCCTCGGTGACAGGCTTCCCGGCAGCTAGTCCTGCTGGCCCAGATCCAGAGGAAATCGCCAGATACGATCGACTTCTGGAGCGTGTGAACGCGAATCGCGTGCCAGCAGGTCAAACTGGCGTTCGAATCGGCTCCCGGCTCCCGTGGTCAGTCGCTCAAAGGAAGTCCAGGCAAGGGTCTTCGGGTCGACAGCGACCTTCCAGAGATTGGCACGCCGTCTCTCGCCTTCGTTTCGAGCACGACGCATGCCTATCGCGGATTCCATTGGAAATGACGGCCGTAGATGTCCCACGTCTCGTCGATGAAGCCTGCAGTTGGGGAGGCAGGTGCTCAATGAACTTGAAGCGACTGTGGACCCGTCCGTCAGTCGACCGTATAGAAACCGACACCTGGCCCTGCGCGTTCCACCAATGAACGAGAAGCCGACCGTCGGGATGCGGCGCGCCCCAGAACCAGTCCCGGTGCGAGAGAACGCCGACAGCAGCGACCGCGCAGACCGCCCCGTGATGGAATGGACCGCATCCGCTCGTCGTGCACCCTGCCGGACGACGTATCGGATTTCTGAGCCATCCCGGACCACGACGGGTGATTGCCTTCCGCCACGAGGAGCCGCTCCGAGCCGCCCAGCGCCGGCACCAGATACAAGCCTCCGCCGTCGCGTTCCGATCGGAAAACGATTGTGCTTCCATCGGGGGACCAGCTGGCTGTGTCTCCTGCGGCGGGCGACTTCGTGACCTGCACCGCGTCCCCGCCGGCGACCGGTTGGACCCAGATGTCGAAATTGCCGGCCTTGTCGGACGCGTAGGCGATGAAACGCCCGTCAGGAGAGAACGTCGGGTCGATCTGCAGGCCGGCATCGAAGGTGAGGCGCGTGAGATTGCGCTGCACCGGCTGCGGCGGCGTCGACGACGGCGCGGACGTTGGGTGGACGCGCCACCATGCTGCGCCGCCCGCGATCACGAGAGCGACGCCTGCGGCCGCGAGCGTGCGGTTCCTCCACGACGATGACAGGGGTGCCGTCGTCGCGTGGTGTTCCGGGGGTGAGGCAGGCCATGTCAGTGTGTCGCGCAGCGATTTCAGATCGATGAGCAAATCCTGCGCCGTCTGGTATCGCTCGTGCCGATCCTTTCGCAGCGCCTTGCTCACGATTCGCTGCAGTTCCGCGGGCGTGGTCGGATCTATCGCAACGAGCGATGCCGGGTCGCTTTGAAGCACCGCCGCAAGGACATCTGTCGTCGACGTGCCCGCAAACGGCGCTCGCCCGGCCACCATCTCGTACATGACACAACCGAGCGACCAGATGTCCGTGCGCGCGTCGACGTCCTGCCCGCGCGCCTGCTCGGGGGACATGTAGGCCACCGTGCCGACGATCAGCCCGGCGCGCGTGCTGAGCGCGCGCGTCGTGTCGCCGCCGTCAGACGGGATCTGCGGGGCCAGCTTCGCGAGGCCGAAGTCCAGCACCTTGACGAAGCCGTCTGGCCGGAGCATCACGTTGCCGGGCTTGATGTCGCGGTGGACGATGTGAGCGGCGTGGGCGGCCACGAGGGCCTCGCCGATCTCGATCGCGATCCGCAGGCTTTCACGCAGCGGCGGAGTCTCACGCGCGAGGCGTTGGCGCGAGCGTTTCGCCTTCGACGTACTCCATCACCAGGATACTCGAGGTCGTCCTGGCTGCCGACGTCGAGCAACGTGCAGATATGCGGGTGGCTGAGCGCCGCGGCGGAGCGGGCTTCGCGCTCGAAGCGCCGGCGGGCGGTGGCGTCGCGGATCAGCTCGTGCGGCAGGACCTTCGAGCGCGACGATGCGATCGAGCCGCGTGTCGCGGGCGCGATAGACCTCGCCCATCCCGCCATGACCCGCGGCCCCGACGATCACATAGGGGCCGAGCCGGGCGCCGGCCCTGAGTGCGGCGGTGTCGTCTCGCGCCGGCGGGTCGCGCCCCGCGCCGCTGTCACTGCCGCTGCTCCCGCTGTCGAAGACCGATCCCGCGCGCTGGTCGGCGGCCAGCAGCCGCTCGACCTCCTGCCGCAGCGCGAGGTTGTCGCCGCACGCGCTGCGCGAGGAACGCCGCGCGATCCTGCGGCGGCAGGCTGGCCGCGCGATCGAAGACGTCACGCAGGTCGGCAGGATCGATCATCTCGCCCGTCAGCGATCGAGCTTGTCTGCAGTCGTGGTCAACGGAAATTCTCCATCACCATGACGTCAGACTCCACATTCGGCAGGTGGGTGTAGAGCAGCCAGTGCTCATCGGCGGACACCGAGAGACACTGCGCGATGCCTTCCGTATTTCGGTAGAGCACGACGTCTCGACCGCTATCAAAGGGCCGGTATTTGACGTCGCGCTCGCCGTGACCGCCGTCACCCCAGAAATAGATGCCGTGGCGCCCCACGTCCCATTCCTGCAAATCCGAGGAAGTCATGAATGAACTCGGTGGTCTCGCCGGTGGCGAGGGACATCTGCCAGATGCCGTCACGCTTGTTGAAAAAGAGTCGGGTCCCGTCCCGTGACTCCCGCGCGTAGAAACCACCGTCGTGCGTGACTTGCCTGGCCGCGCCACCATCAGGGGAAATCTTCCAGACTTCCGAATCGCCGGAACGATTTGAATGGAAGTAATATCCACTTCCCGTCACGAGACCAGCTGGGGGTTCCATCTTCGGAGGGCTCATGTGTGAGCTGCTTCGGCGTGCCGCCGGCCGCGTCAACCACCCAGATGTCGTAGCTTCCCGAGTCCATCGAATCGAATGCCACACGTCGTCCGTCCGGCGACCAGCCGGGAGTCCCAGCCTCTGTCTTCACATCAGTGATTTGAGTTGGATGTGAGCCGTCCGCAGCCGTCAGCCAGATGTTCGTGTGTTTCGACTCCCGGCCGGACTGAAAGGCGATACTTGTGTCGTCGGGCGAATACGCGGGTAGCAGACCCTCGAGGGCAATCTGCACCGGCTCGACCTTCGGATGTGTCAGCAGTTTCTTGGGGATCCGCCAGATGCTCAGATACCGCCGCTGGGTCTGCACGTATGCCATGCGGCTTCCGACAATCGACGAGTGGGCAGCATTCTCCCCGACGCCCACAAGCCGCTCGACTTCGCCGCCTGCAGCCGGCACGCGCAGGAGAGTCCCGCCAAACACCGAATCTCCCGCAGTGAAAACAATCTCTTTCGAGTCCGGCGTCCATCCGAGCGCCATCAAGCGGCCGTATCGTCCAAATGTGACTTGTCTGGCTTGACCATCTTCAATGGACTGGATCCGACACATCCTGCTGACCCCAGCTCCCTTCGGTCATGCCTCGCACGAAGGCGAAGCTCCTTCCGTCCGGAGCTATCGCCGGCTCGAAGTCGCCGAAGACATGGGCGGGCGGTGTTGTCAGTGGGCTCGTGACCTGAGAGGTGATCGCGAGTTGAACAATCCTTGCTGGTTCACCGGGTGGCTTGTCGCCGACTGCCAGCCACTGTCCGTCAGGCGACCAGGACACGCCGTTCTGCATGAAGGCACCGAGCTGCCTGAAATCGGCAAGCTTCCGTTCCTGTCCCCCCAGGGAAGGCATTGAATAGATTGTGCAAGTCCCGTCTGGGTGGTCCCTTTCGAAGGCGACCTGAGTGCCGTCCGGGGACCAGACAGGCGCAGAATCGACGTCGGGGTCCTCAGTCAGCCGCACAGGTCGGCTGCCCGGCTCGACGGCCCGGACGTAGATGTCCCAGTTGTTGTCTCGTGGACCTGACCATGCGTAGGCCAGTTTCTGGCCGTCCGGGGACAGCTGAGGGAACGCATGGCCTCGTCCCTCTCCCGTGATACGCCCATTGGGACACTTGCTTGGGTGGTTGGCGAACTTGTGGACGCAATCGCCACCACGCTGCCACCGATACCGCGGCCAATAGGGCAATCGAGCCCGCCGAGTACCAGCTTACGGCCCGGGCGCGCAGGTCGGATCGCGGCCGCGGTGATCGGCTGTCCGGACTCGGAGTCCTCCTTGACCTCGAGCAGCGCCACTCTCACGTCGGCTGCGTGGTGAAATCGCCGCTCCGGGTCCTTTCTCAAGCAGCGCAGGATGATCTTCTCGAGATCGGCGGGCACACCGGACACGACGGCGCTGGGATTCTTCGGCTGCGCACGGATCACGGAGGCCAGAGTCTCCGCCATCGAGGTGCCTGCGAACGCCCGTTGCCCGGTCACCATCTCGTAGAGCATCGCCCCGAAACTGAAGATGTCGCTACGCGCGTCCACTGGTTGGCCGGTGGCTTGCTCCGGCGACATGTAGGCCGCCGTGCCGGCAATCATCCCCGGTGCGCTCAGGCCCGCATCCACGACTTGCGTTGCCGTCTCGTCGTCCGGACGGCTATCCGTGGACAGCAACTTCGCCAGACCGAAGTCGAGCACCTTGACCGTGCCATCGGTGCCCACCATCACGTTGGCGGGCTTGAGATCGCGATGGACGATGCCGCGCGAGTGCGCCGCGGCGAGCGCGTCGGCGACTGGGATTGCGACGCGGAGCGCCTCGCTCAGCCGCATGCCCTGGCGCGGAATGAGGGCTTCCAGGCTCTTGCCCCGCACGAACTCCATCACGATGAAGTCGCGGTCCCCGTGCGCCTCGATCTCGTGGATAGTAACGATGTGAGGATGATTGAGGGCTGACGCGGCCTGCGCTTCCTGCACAAACCGCCGACGCCTGCCCTCGTCCGTGAACCGATCGGCCGGGAGCACCTTGATCGCGACCTCGCGATTCAACCGCGGATCGCGTGCCCGGTAGACCTCACCCATCCCCCCGGCACCGAGTGCGCTGACGATGACGTAGGGGCCGAGCCGCGTGCCCGCGGTCAAGCCAGCGCGCGGAACGTCGAAATGCGATGTGGACGTCTCGGCACTGTCACTGGAGTCGGTCCCGAGCACCGACCCGGCGCGAGCGTCGGCGGCCAGCAGCCGCTCGACCTCTGGCGCAGCGCAGAGTTGTCGCCGCACGCTCGCGCGAGAAACGCCGCGCGATCCTGCGGCGGCAGGCTGGCCGCACGGTCGAAGACGTCACGGAGGTCGCCAGGGTCAATCATCGGGCTCAGGGGAGGTCTGTCATCCACGCGTTAGCCCGGCCGTTAAACGCGGCAATGGCCACATGCCTTCCATCGGGCGATGGAATTGCCCAGCCGTAGTAGAAGTTGTTGTCCTGCTGCATCACGTGCGGCGACCCAGTCATCGGCACGAACATCACGACGTTGCCAGCGCCATTGCTGGTCGTGATGAAGCCGTGGTGTGTCTCGTCCCATTCCAGGGGTTGAGCTCGGGCCCGACCCGGAACCTCGATCTCGCGCACGAGGGCGCCGGCCAGGGTGGTGATGCGAATCGTGTGCTTCGGCTCACCGACGAGGAACGCCAACCGGGAACCATCAGCCGACAGAGTTACGTCCCCTGTACCGGCGGGCTTTCGAAACAACTCACTCCCTCTGCCACGCACCGGGTCCGAATCGAAGATGACATCGTCTTTTCGGTCGCGCTCGACAAGGACGCAACGGGCGTGTAATCGGCATGTGTCGTGAACGAAGTTCGGGCTGGCGAGGACGGTCTCAGGCCGTGCCGCCCGCCGCCGGAATTCACCAGAAGCAGCAACGGGCCTATTTGGCGTCGCACGTGCCAAGAACAGAATCCACTTTGCCGTTGAGGGGAGTGACATTTACCCCACGTAGCTCTACCTTCTTCCCGGTGACGCAGGTGGCGTTCCGCATAGTTCGAATCGATGTCTTCGACTGAAGATGCCTCGGTCACGGTTTGTAAAATGACAGAATCGAGCTGTAGGCAGCCCACGATGTTGGCGCTCTCACTCAAATCGTCAGCGGTCAGGCGTTGCGGAGTGTCCAGATCATCCGCTCTTGGGCCCTTGAAGGTTGCCACGTACCACGTCACCTTGAGGGTCTTTGCCCTTATGTACACACCGACTGTTTTCGCCGTCAGCCGTTGCTGACATGCTCCCGATTTGGATGCCCCCAGGGCCGGTGGCTCAATTGCGTCGGCTGCCCCGACCGCGCACCTGTCTTCAGAGTCGATGGTCATCGACCAGAGAGTACCAGCATTCCTATCGGGTCCCATGCACAAGGCATACGGGCGCCCGCCAGTCCGGTAGCATCGTGAGCGACTCGATGCCGTAGTCGAATCCCGGCGTTGAAATGATGAGCTCGCCGGCAGAACGCCGATCTCCGCTTCTACGATTTTCGAGGCGCCCCTCATCGCGTAGCGCCCACTCGCGGACTCACCGACGCCGACGCCATCGCCACGAATGCGACCGTTGGCGCTCCAGGAGAGGTCCATGACGTGGGACCCGGGTTTGTCAGCTCCTGGAAGCTGCACGTGTGCTCGTGCTCGCCGACAGCGTCGGTGAAAGTCAGCTTCCGATTCCCCTCATCGAACTGGACTAGGCGCGACTCGTCAGGTGAAGGCAATCCCGGTGGGACCGGTCGCCTCGTACCGAGGAGCGACACGTCAATTGATCCTCGTCCGGCGTGGAACCTGTTTGACGGTCCAATCCGGAGCCTGGTGCCGTCCGTCGACCATATGTCGACACCCCTGCCGTTCGTATCTGCCAGTAACTTGCTCCTCGGACGTCGCGGTCTGGCGCACGACGACGCCTCTGAAATCGGCGTACGCCATGAACCTGCCGTCAGGCGAGATTCGGATTGAGAGGACGCCAGGATTCGGAGCCGCCGTGATCTGAGTCTCGAACAAATCCTTCTGTACGGTGGCTACGGTAGTGTTCCCCTGCGTCCAGGCGCTCCTGTAGATTTTCGGCGCGAGGACGACCGCCACTCCGAGGGCACCCGCCGTGACGTACCCAGGGCACGACGCGCCTGACCGGCGCATGTGGGCTGACTGCGACAACGCCGTCGGAGCTTCGCACCAGCGATTCGCGCAGGACGTTGAGGTCGCTCATCAGGTCACGAACGGTCTGGTAGCGTTCGTGGCGGTCCTTCTTCAGCGCCTTGCTCACGATGCGCTGCAGTTCGGCCGGTGTACCTGCTTCAATCGCCTGCAGCGAGGCGGGCTCGCTTTGCAGTACCGCGGCAAGCACGTCAGTGGTAGATGTGCCAGAAAAAGGGGCGCGCCCGGCAACCATCTCGTACAGGACGACAGCCGAGCGACCAGACATCCGTGCGCGCGTCGACGTCCTGCCCGCGCGCCTGCTCGGGCGACATGTAGGCCACCGTGCCGACGATGAGACCGGCGCGCGTGCTGAGCGCCCGCGTCGTGTCGCCCCCGTTCGTTGTGAGTGGCGTCAACTTGGCGAGCCCGAAGTCCAGCACCTTCACGAAACCATTCGACCGCAGCATGATGTTGCCGGGCTTGAGGTCCCGATGGACGATGCCGGCGCGTGCGCCGCGTCGAGCGCGTCGGCGATCTGGCCGCGATGCGAAGGCTCTGCGTGGAGGAGCAGCTTGTCGCGCGCGAGGCGCTCCGCGAGCGTCTCGCCCTCGAGCAGCTCCATGACGAGATAGTCGGTGTCGCCCTGGCGCCCGACGTCGAGCAGCGTGCAGATGTGCGGGTGCGCGAGCGCGGCGGCGGCCTTGGCTTCGCGCTCGAAGCGCTGGCGGGCGTCGGCACTGCGCGCACGAGGTCGGACGGCAGGACTTTGATCGCGACGGTGCGATCGAGCCGCGTGTCACGGGCGCTGGTAGACCTCACCCATGCCGCCGGCGCCCAGCGGCCCCGACGATGACGTAGGGGCCGAGGCGGGCGCCCGGCCGTGAGTGCGGCGGAGTCGTGCTCGCGCGACCGGCTCCCGCTCCGCTGTCGCCGTCACTGGAATCTCCGCTGTGAAAAGCGATCCGGCGCGCGCGTCGGCCGCCAGCAGGCGCTCGACCTCCTGGCGCAGCGCGAGGTTGTCGCCGCACGCCCGCGCGAGAAACGCCGCACGATCCTGCGGCGGCAGGCTCGCCGCCCGATCGAAGACGTCGCGCAGGTCGCCCGGGTCAATCATTTGATTGATTGAATGGGTAGGTCGAGGGCGGTGAGTATACTACCCGCGTCCTTCGGACAAACAGGGACCGCCGTCGTCGCGAGGAGACGTGGCCAAAGACATCTCGAGCCTGCTGGAGGCGTGGAAGGCCGGCGACGCCAGGGCCGGCGAAGAGGTGGTCGAGCGCACCTATCCCGAGCTGCGCCGGGTGGCGCACGGCTTCCTGCGGAACGAACGGCGACACCACACCCTGCAGACCACGGCCCTGCTGCACGAGGCCTATCTGCGCCTGCTCCGGAAAGGCCCGGGCACGGCTGAAACCCGTGACGCGTTCTTCCGCCTCATGGCCGCGGAGATGCGGCGGCGTCTCATCGATCACGCGCGGCGGCGACTCGCGTCAAAGCGCGGCGGCGGCGCCGTTCACGAGCAGTTGTCGACCTCCGCGGGGATCGCCTCGCCAGAGAGTGGCGACGACATCGAGGCGGTGCTGGCCCGCCTCGATCAAGCCCTCGTCCAGTTAAGCGCAAGTTTTCCGAGAACGGCTCATGTCGTCCAGCTGCGGTTCCTCGCCGGCATGACGACCGAGGAAGCCGCGGCCGAACTGGGACTGTCGGCCGGCACGGTGAAGCGCGAATGGACCTTCGCCCGCGCCTGGCTCGCAGCCGCCATCGAGTCACCGCCCGGCCCGGTCCCTTGACCCCGTCGGCCGGGGTCTATATAAGAGCCTCGTCCACGACCTTCCGGGCCGCAGCCTCGAATGAATCTTCGCGACGCCCAGTTGTCGCTCGTCCAGGATCTGCTCGCCGCGCCCGGCAGCGACGACGGATGGCGGCAGTTCCTCGAGCATCTCTGCGGCGCGCTCGACGCATCGGCAGCGAGCTTCATCGCGCATCGATACGCCGACAACCGCGCCAGCATCTCCGTTACGGCCAGGACCGACCCTGACGCCCTGGCGCTCTACCAGCAGCACTGGCATCAGTTCGATCCCTGGGCGCACAGCCCCGAGTCGGCGCGACTCCAGACCGGTGACGTGGTCGTCGGCGACGCGCTCATTGCCCGCCCGAAATTCGAGCAGACCGCCTACTACAACGATTTCGGCGACCGGTACGGCATCGCGCAGTGTCTCGCCGGCATGATCGAGGTGTCGGGCGACGGCCTCTCGTGCATCTCCATCAATCGGTCCGTCGAACGCGAGCGCTTCGGAGACAGCGACCTGGCGCTGCTGAACGCCTTGATGCCACACGTCCAGACGGCACTCCGGCTCCATCGTCGACTGACGGGGGCCGAGCTGATGGCCGCCAACGCCATGGCCGTCCTGGACCGGCTCCCGCACGGCGTGATCCTGGTCTCGAAGAAAGGCGTCGTGCTGTCGACCAACAGCGCCGCCGACCGGATTCTTCGGCTGCGTGATGGGTTGAGCGTCGAACGGGGAGAGCTCAGAGCCGCCACGCCGGCGTCCACGACGCAGTTGAGGACGGCGCTCGCCGTCGCCAGCGCGACCGCCTGCGGGGTGTCGCTCAGGGCCGGCCGGCGCCTTGCCTTGCCGCGCCCGTCCGGCCGGCGATCCTTTTCGCTGCTTCTTGCGCCTATGCCATCGAGGGGCGATCGAGCCGCGGGCGAGCCCGGAATGGTCGCCGTGTTCGTCAGCGATCCCGATCAAACCGTGAAGATCGACCAGGAGGAGCTGCAGAGGCTCCTCCAGTTGACGCCTGCCGAAGCGGCACTCGTCCGCTGCCTGGTCGGCGGGTTGAGCCTGGAAGAGGCCGCCGTCGCGCTCTCCGTCGGCCTCGAGACGGTCCGTACGCGGCTGAAGGACGTGTTCATGAAGACGAACACGCATCGGCAGGCGGACCTGATCCGGCTCGTCCTCGTCACGTTCGTCGTCGATCGATAACCCCGTTCTCGAGCGTGACCCCCGTTTGGGGGTTGTCCGGCATCGAGGCCGCCGTCAGTGTGGCGGCAGACTCTGCGACAGCTGTCGCGTCCGGGCATCCCGCATCGCAGGTTCATCGGGCAACGCAGGATTGGGAGGACTCATGGCTCGCGTGCGTGACGTCGTGATCTCGCTTGGATTGCCGTGCGTCGGCGCGGTCCTGCTCATGGCGCAGGCCGCCGCGGCGCAGACCTGCACACCGGTCTCGTCGACACCCGGCAGCCTCGACACCTGCTTCGGCGTCAACGGCTACGTCGAGACGGACGTGACCGGAACCGGCGATTCCAGGGCTCCAGGTCGTCCGGCTTCAGAGGACGGCAGCATCGTTGTGGGCGGCACTCGCGCGTGCCGGGCTCGACAGGCAACGAACTCTTCCTGGTCCGCTACGTCCCGGACGGCTCGGCGTCTCGACCTCCACCTTCGGTGCGGCACTGGAATCGTGAAGACGCCGCTCGACTGCCGTTCAACAGACAGCGAATACCTGACAGACCTTGCGATCCAGACGGACGGCAAGATTGTGGTCGCTGCCCAGATGCCGGCCACGTCGAAGAAGGGAGCCGAGACCTTCGCGGTGCTTCGCTACAACGTGACGGGACGCTGGACTCGCACCTTTGGCAACGGCGGGATCGTCACGTTTCGGCTTTGCCACGGCGCCGATGCCTGCGCTCGCACGATTGCTGTGCTGCCGGGTCCGGTCGATTGTCGTTGCCGGCGAGAGCGGCAGCGTCCTGGCGGTCGCGAAGCTGACGACGGGCGGCGCCTTTGACGCGACGTTCGGCGCCGGAGGGAAGGCCACGTTCGCGATCGATCGTCGAGCAGGCGCCAGGGGCCGTCGACGTACTCGATCACGGTCGATGCACTGGGCGTCCGGTGCTTCGTTGGCAGCCTCTATCAGAAATCGCTGATCGTCGCGCGCTGACGTCCGGCGGCGCGCTGGACACGTCGTTCGCCGGCAAGGGCTGGGCAACGATTCGACTACGCGGGCGGCCAGGACGATTACTTCACGCGTGGCCATTGACCGCTCGGGTCGCATCGTTGCGGCTGGCCGCGCCGACACGGCAGTCAACCGGGCGCCGCCGCTGACCGACATGCGGCCTCGCGACGGTTCCTGCCCAACGGGCGCCCTCGACACGACCTTCGGCACGGGCGGCAAGGTCAGTGCAGGACATCAACGGCACCTTCGACGTCATTCACGGCCTTGCGATTCGAGACCGACGGCCACGTCATCGTCTGGCCGAAGCGACCGCAACCGACTACACCACCGCCGACACGGTCGTGTCGCGATTCAGACGCGGATGGCACGCTCGACACTGCCATTCGGCGCGCTGGTTCACGTTCACTGACTTCGCCGTTCGCCTACGCGTATCCCGTACAACCTGGTGGTCCAGAGCGATGACGGCGTGATGAAGGCCGTCGTCGTCAGCAGGGTCTGGACGCAGTCGACGGCGGTCGGCGTGACTCGCTACTTCTGAGTGAGGTCGTCATGAATCCCAACGCGCAATCGGCTCTCGTATGACCCGTCGCACGTTCCTCGGCGCCAGCGCCGCCAGCGGCGCAGCGCTCTTCGGCGGCGGACTCTCTCTCCGAATCCCGCGCTCTCGTCGGCGGCAGGGTCAGACGGCATCTGGATCGAGAAGCTCGATCCCCGAGCTCCAGGCGCTGATGGCGTCCGGCCAGCTCTCGAGCCGCGAGCTCACGCAGGGCTACCTGAAGCGCATCAAGGACCTGAACGGCCTGCTCCACGCCGTCATCGAGACGAACCCGCAGGCGGTCTCGATCGCGGCCGGGCTCGACAACGATCGGAAGAAGGGCCTGCTGCGCGGGCCGCTGCACGGCATTCCGATCCTCGTGAAGGACAACATCGCGACCAGCGACAACATGGAAACGACGGCGGGGTCGCTCGCGCTCCTGGGGTCTCGAGTGCCCGGCGACGCGCCGCTCGTGGCGAGGCTCAGGGCCGCGGGAGCGGTGATCCTCGGCAAGGCGAACCTGTCCGAGTGGGCCAACTTCCGCGGCGCCCCGCCATGGGACTTCAACGGCTGGAGCGCGCGTGGCGGCAAGACGCGCGATCCCTACCTCCTGAGTTTCGATCCGTGCGGCTCGAGCTCCGGATTGGCCGTCGCGGCTGCCGCGAACCTGTGCGCGGCCGCCGTCGGCACCGAGACCGACGGCTCGATCGTCTGTCCCGCCGGAACAACCTGGTCTTCGGACTCAAGCCCACACTCGGCCTGATTTCACAGGACGGCATCATCCCGATCGCCCACAGCCAGGACACGGCGGGACCGATCGCGCGCACGGTGACCGACGTCGCGATCATGCTCGGCGTGATGCAGAGCCCGTTCGGTGCGGTGCTCGGGCACACCCTGCCGTCCGACTACACGCAGTTCCTCGACGCGAACAGCCTCGAGGGCAAGATCGATCGGCGTCGACACGCGCTACTGTCACGACCCGAACTACGCAGTTCCCGACGAACCCGAACACGCTCGAAGCCTTCAACCAGGGACTCGACGCGCTCGCAAGACCTCGGCGCCACGCTGGTCGACTGCGACACCGGCGACATCTTCGCGTATGGCGGCGACGAGTTCACGGTGCTGCTGCAGGAGTTCAAGGTGCAGATCGCGGACTACCTGGCCACGCTGTAGCACACGTCGATGCGCACGCTCTCCGATCTCATCGCGTTCAACCTCGCGCACTGCAGCCGAGGAGATGCAGTACTTCGGGCAGGAAGTCTTCGAGTGGTCGACGCCACCAACGGCGACCTCACCGACCCGGCGTATCTGGCCGCGCGCGCCAACTGCCTGCTCATGTCGCGCGACCTCGGTATCGACGCCGTGCTGGCGGCAGGCGTGGACGCCATCGTCGCGCCCAGCTACACGCTGGCCACGCAGCCGGCGGCCGTGGCGGGTATCCGAATATCGCGATCCCGTGTGGCATCAACGGCCAGGGACGTCCGGCCGGGATGTGGATGTACGCGGGGTTCCTCGAGGAGCCGAAGCTGCTGTCGTTCGCCTACGCGGTCGAGCAGTACCTGAATCCGCGCCGGCAGCCCTCATACGTCGGCACGCTGCAGCCGCTGCCGCCGGATCCGGGGATCTGCGCGGCGCTGCCGAAGCATTCGACTCCCGAAACCAGCGCCACGGCCGTATCGCGGCTGGGCGATTCGTTCGTTGACACATGACGAGGCCTGCCATGCATCAGCGCCATTCCTCCAAAGCTTGCAGTCATCGCCCTCGGCCTTGCCGTCTCCGGAGCCATGCTCCTCGCGGACGGCACGTGGACTGCAGACACCGTCGCCTCAACCGGCGACGTGGGCTTCTACAATGCACTCGCGTTCGACCATGCCGGGCTTCCATCCATCGCGTACTCCGACCAGACGAACGATGACGTGCGCTTCGCCCACTTCGACGGCACGCACTGGACGACCTCGCTGGTCGATGGAGCGAAGAACGTCGCCACCGGCATCGACCTGGCCTTCGACCCCAGCGGGAAACCGGCCATCAGCTACGGATGGAACGGGCTGAAATTCGCCGAGTGGACCGGGACGTCCTGGTCGATCCAGACCGTGGTCAAGGGCTGCAGCCAACGACGTCACGTCACTCGCGTATCTCGGGTCGACGCCTTACATTGCCCTCGCTGCCGGTTCCGGGAAATCTGCCAGCCTCCAACTGGCCTACCGCACAAATGGAAAATGGATCGTCGAAGTTGTCGAGAAGGCGGCGGCCAAGTACAAGTCGCTTGCGTTCGACGCCAACGGCAATCCGGTGATCGCCTATTCAGATGACCTCAACGGCGACGGGCAGCTGGACACCCTGAAGGTCGCCCGGAAGGTGGCGGGGAAGTGGACGGTGTCAGTGCTGGAAACAGGTGTCGTCGGATACGGCGTCTTTGCCGGCCTTGCGTTCGATGGCGCCGGCAACCCTGGCGGTCGTGCACGGAAGTGGTACCGTCCGGTACCTTTCCTGGACTGGCCTGTGGAGCGCTGGCGCCGGAGCGTGGTCCCCGAGTGTGGTCGACGGCGGGCCCATTCGCCGGGGGCGAATCGCTCCGATTCTCGCAACGGGCCGGCGGGTCCCCTGGTGAGTTGGCGACAGACTGCCGGGGACGGGAATCCGGACGTGGTGAAGCTTGCGCTCGGAACGCTGCAAACGAGCGGCGCTCTATTCCTGGACGCCGGTCACAAGCGTCTACTCGACGATACCTCCTGAAACGATCGCCTTCCGCACCTCGTTGGCGCTTGACGCCATCAGGCCAGCCAGCCGTCAGCTGTCTGTCTCGGTTCCGCACGGAATCTTCTCTATCTGCACGCAGGTGCCGTGAACGTGATTCGACTTTCATGGCGTCAGGAACGTTTCACGTTCGCAGGTCCGGCGTGCGCCAGTTGAGTCCCGGAAACCTGGCGTAATCCCGGTCGAGTGTCACCCACTGGCAGCCGGCCTCGATGGCCAGCGCCGCGAACCACGCATCGGGCACGAGGTTGCCTCGCGCTTCGGCCTCGCGACAGAGGCGCGCAAAGATGGCCCAGTGCGTCTCGCCAGGCTGGATGACGACGCAGTTGGGCCGCGCCAGGAGGGCATCCCCGTAGCCAAGCACCTCGTCGAGATCGCTCGGCTGCCTGAACACCTTGGGGTGCGTGGCCACACGCACCACGGCGCCGAGGACCTGCGGCGACATCCCGTATCGAGACTCGCCGTTCACGACGCCGTCAAGCCATCGGCGACAACGCTCGTGGTCCGCCGTGTCCGCGCGAAACGCCTGGACGAGGACGTTGACGTCGGGCAGGGTCACGGCTCGTCCATCGTGGCTTCGAGGTCGCTTGTGCGGTTGAGGTCGACGCCGGGCAGCACGCCGCCCGTCGCGCGTGAGACCGGCAGCGCCACGCGGGTCCGGCGGCGGCCGACCGGCCGCGCAAGCACCAGAGATACCCCTTCTTCCACGATCGAGGTCAGCGTGCGCTGCTCCTCGGCGGCGCGCCGTTTTGCGCGCCGGAGCAGCTCATCGCGGAGTCGGATCGTGGTTCTCATGACATATAGACATACCATCAATACATCAATATGTCTAGCGCCACGAGGCCTGTACCGCACGCGCGGTCGGCCACGACGCGTCTCCATTCGGCGCGCGTCCGCTATTCCTGCCGACGGACGAGGCGCGCCACGTACAGCCCCTGAGCGGCCAGCAGGCATCCGCCCGTGACCGCCACCGCGAGCGCCGCGGCGTGTCCGATCGTCCGCATGAACATGAGGTACAGCCACCAGAAGTCGAGACTATACGAAAACCGCTGCGAGAAATCGCGGTCGTCACCGGCCTGCCACCGGCGGCAGCGCCGCAGTCCCCAGGAGCCACCTCACGTTCCGCGGCGTCGCGTCCATCGCCGCCCGGGAGTTGAGGACGAGCGGCGATGTGCTCCAGTCGCCGATACGTTCGCTTTTCGTTGGCGCCCCGTTCTCGCGTGCGTTCGCCACGCTCACTTTGGCGTAGTCCACCAGCACACCGGGCACCTGGACGACGGCGCTGAGAACACAGAGCGCCGCCAGCGCGCGGCCGAGCCGTCGCCCCGGCACGAATCGCCACGCCAGCGGCAGCAGCAGCAACGGCACGATGGGAACGAGATAGCGCGGTCCATACGAACGTCCGGCGATCCAGTTGCCGAGCTGTGCGTAAAACAGCAGGACGAGGATTATGGTGCCGCCGAGGAGCGCGGCCGTTCGACGGTCCTGCCGCCACAGCCACGCGAGTGCCACGACGCCGCCAAGCGCCAGCGGACAGTAGACGAAGAGTGACGCTGCCGGGGAACAGAGCAAGCCGTAGAGCCCGGTCCACACCGAGCTGCCAAACGCTGACGTCGAATCGTGCAGGTACCCGGTGTCGAACGGATTGCCAAACCGCATGGCGTTGTAGGCCAGCGACAGAAGCAGAGCGGGCGTCACACCGGCCAACGTCGCAATCGCGCGCGTCAGGCGCACCGACGCGTCAGGCGTCGTGGCGTGCACCAGGAGGATCGGCAGGAGCAGCAGCGCGAGCTCGTGGCGCGTGAGCAGCGCGAGCCCCACGAACGCCCCGGCAAACACTGCATCCCGCAGCCGCCCCTCGCGGTCCGCGCGCCACGCGAAGTACACCGCCGAGGTCGTGAACCACGCCGCCAGCGGCGCGTTGAACCCGAACTTGCTATAGGGCCAGAGCGGGCTTCCGACTCCGACGACGAGCGCGAGACGCGCGGCGGCAGAGGACGATCGAGTGAGCCGCCAGGCAAAGACGTAGAGCGCCCAGATTGCGGCCGCCGCCGCGACGGCACTGCTGAGCGCGACGAACGCCTTCGCCAGTGAATCCTCACGCCCCGCTCGCACACCCGCGCGCTCGAGCGTGACCGCGGCGACATAGAACGGGATGTTGAACACCGCCTGCGCCAGGCCGAAGGGCGAGTAGTATCGTCCGTCCCGTCCTCGCATCGCCTCCTTGCCGAGCATGTCGGTCGGGAGGGCCAGGCTTCCGTGCGCCACCATCTGCCTGGTCAACTCGAAGGTCACGACGCTGTCGGTCGACGTCAGGCTGCCGCCCGCCGTGATGCCGTACAGCGTGAGCAGCAGGCCGAACACCGCGCGTCCCGTCCGTCGTCCGTGCGCCTCTGGATCGCGCGCCTCGCTCGCCACGGGGCCGCCCGCTCTCGGCAAATCGCCGTGCGCCATGGGACTCATTTCCACCGAGTCAGGATCGTCTCGCGCTCGAAGATCGCGACGCCGAAGAGCAGCAACAGCAGCCAGACGACGGCCAGCCCGGCGAGGATCGTCAGGCCGAGCCCGAGCGACAGGATGAAGGCGCCGGACATCTGCGCCATGAAGAGGCCGGTCAGCGGCAGGATGAACAGCGCGCCGAACTGCTGGGCGGTGCGCGGGTCGTTGACGCGCGCCGACACGAGCACGCCGACCTGCAGCGCCAGCAGCGACGTCATCGGCCCGAGCCCGAGCACGAGCAGCGCCGTCTTCGGAGACAGCATCGCCCGAGCGACGCCAGGCTCCGCGAACATCGCCACGCCGCCGATGTAGATGGCCGTCGTCAGGAACATCAGCGCCAGCGACGGGATGAGCGCGCCGGCGACTTTCGCCAGCAGCAGCTCGGTCGTCGTGATGGGCGTGGCCAGCAGGGGCTCGAGCGACCGCCCCAGCTTTTCGCCCGACAAGGCTGTGGCCGGCGAAGGTGATCGCGCCGGTCACCGGGACGAGCAGCGTCATCACGAGGAACCGGCTGAAGATGAAGGCCTGCATCGCGCCTTCGGGGCTGAGCCGATCGACTCCCGGCAGCTCACCAGAGACCTTGCTCAGCGTCTCGAGCAGCTCACGATCGCCGGAGAGCGCGTGACCGGTCATCTGCGGGCCGACGATCGCCACGAAGAACGGCAGCGCAGTGGTGATGAAGCCGACCACGATGACCGGCAGCAGCGCCGACCGGTTCCGCGAGAGCTCCGCGACCTCCTTGCGCAGCAGCGCGAGCACTCGAGCCGGCGCGATCATGCCCCGCCCTCCTCGCCGCTCTCGTCGCCCACGAGCGCGAAGTAGATGTCCTCGAGCGGCTGATCCTCGGCCTTGACCGAGATGATGGCCGCGCCCGCGCCGACCAGCGCCGCGACCACCGGCGGCGTGCCCGCCTCGATGTCGTCGAGCGTAAAAGACAGCTCGCGCCCGCTCACCACGCCCTCGCGTCCGCCGGCCCGCTCGACGATCCCCGCATAGGGCGAGGCGTCGGCAGCCATCACGATCCGCACGCGAGAACCGAAGAGACGGCGCCGCAGATCCACCGGGCTCGCGACCGCGAGAAACGTGCGACGCAACACGCCGACGCGGTCGGCCATGCGCTCGGCCTCGTCCAGGTTGTGCGTCGAGATGATCACGGCGTGGCCACGCGCCTTGAGCTCGCGCACGAGATCGCGCACCACGCGGGCGCTCTGAGGATCGAGGCCGGACGTCGGCTCGTCGAGCAGCACCACGGGCGGGTCGTGGAGCAGGGTGCGCGCGATGGCGACCCGCTGCTTGAGGCCCTTCGACAGCTCGGCGCACAGGCTGGTCGCGCGGTCCGACAGGCCGAACCGCTCCAGCGCGCGGGCCACCACCGCATGGGGATCCGCCAGCTGATGGAGCCGCGCGTAGGTGAGCAGGTTCACTTCGACGGTCAGACGATCCCAGAGGCCCGGCGCCTCGGTCAGGAAGCCCACCTGGCCGCGGACCTTGTCGATCGTCTGGCGTGTCAGCGGCACGCCCGCCACCGACGCCTCGCCGCTCGTCGGCGCGATCAGCCCGGCGACCATCCGCAGCGTCGTCGTCTTGCCCGCGCCGTTGGGCCCGAGGAGCCCGAAGATCTCGCCCGGCGCGACGTCGAAGGTGACGTCTTCCACGGCCGAGCGGTCGCCGAACACGCGCGACAAGTGCCGGGCCGCGATCACGCGCGCTTCTCCAACACCGCCGCGGCGGCAAACGTCGCTGCGGAGGCCAGCAGGCCCAGCACGACCGGCGGAACGCCGTCGACGCCGTGACCGGCGGTCAGCACGTGCACGGCCAGCGAGAGCGGCGTCGCCACCATGATCGAGGCCATCGCCGCGCGGCTCGTCGCGCGCGGCCACGAAAGCCCGGCCACCAGCGGCACGAAGAGCGCCACGGTCAGGAGGCTGTAGAAGATCTTCAGCGCGTCGACCACCGTCGGCAGCACGAGCGCCATGCCGAGACCCGCCACGCCGGCGACGACGGCCGAGACGCGCGCGACCTTCAGCACCTGTGCGTCACTCGCCGCTGGTCTGAGGAAGCGACGATAGAGGTCCTGCGAGAACGACGTCGACAGCATGAACAGCACGGCGTCGGCCGCGCTCATCTCCGCGGCGAAGATGCCCGCCAGCGTCAGCGCGCCCACGGCGGGCGGCAGATCGAGAGCGAGGAGCGTCGGCAGCGCCTGATCCGGCGACGCGAGCCCCGGATGCCGCACGCGAGCCACCATGCCCAGCGCCACGGGGACGATCGCGAACAGCACCAGCGCGATCGCGTTCAGGCCGACGCCCAGGCGCACGGCCCGTGCGTCAACGGCGCCGTACGCCTTCTGGACCAGTCCGGGAGACACGAGGAACGCCGGCGCAAGCAGCGGAAGGAACCAGAGCGCCGATCCCGCGTGGCCGAGCGGATCGAGAAACGCCGGCGGCGTGCCGGGCGCCGAAAGTCCGGCCCAGCCTCCCGCCGCCGACAGCGCGAGCGGCAGCGCAATCAGGAAGCCGGTCAGCTTCACGACCAGCTGCACCAGGTTCACCCACGCCGATGTCAGCAGCCCGCCAGCCACGAAGTAAATCACCACGACAATCGCGGCCGTGACCGCGCCCGCCCAGCGCGGCACTCCGGCCACGACCTGGAGGATCGACGTCGCGCCAAGCAGTTGTCCCGCGAGAATGGCCAGCGAGATGAACCAGATGATGATGCTGACCGTCGCGCGGACGGCGCTGTTGTAGCGCCATTCGAGGTAGTCGCCCAGCGTGAGAAAGTTGTGATCGCTCGCGAGACGCCAGAGCCTCGGGCCGGCCCAGAGCGCAAAGACCAGCGAGCCGAGGCCGGCCGACGCGTTCCACCACCAGCCGCCCAGGCCGAGGCTGTATCCGAGGCTCGACGCGCCGATCGTCGATCCGGCCCCGATGTTCGCTGCGAGAAACGTCGCGAAGACGAGCGGCGCCGGCAGGCGGCGGCCGGCGACGAAGAAGTCGGTCGTGCCACGCAGGCGGCGGCCCACCCAGAGCCCCACGCCGATTTGCACCAGCACGAAGGCGGCGAGCAGCCCGAGCTGTAGAGACATCGGCCGCGCGTCAGCGCGGCAGGTCCCGCGCCGCCGGCAGGGTTGGCAGCCCGGTCGCTTCGCGGACGGCGCGGACGATCGCCTGCGCGGTGACATCCGCCGCAAGCGATCCGACCAGCAGCACGTCGGCCGGACGGCCGAGCGTGCCGGTCGCGACCGCGAAGGCGGTGTCGCCGTCCACCGGCGTGTGCACCGGCACAATCGCGCGCGCGAACCCGTCGTGCGCCATCTGCGCCACTTTCGCGGCCTGCGTCTTCGTCAGCTGCGCGTTGGTGGCGACCACGGCGAGCGTCGTGTGCGCCGCGGGACGGGCAGCGCCAATCTGTCCGCTTCGCAGCAACGTGCGGATGTCGGCCAGCGCTTTGCCGTCCTCGGTGCGAACGCCGGCGATCGTGCGTCCGGTCTCGGGATCCACGACGTCCCCGAACGCGTTCACCGCGACGAGCGCCGAGACGATCAGCCCGTCGGGCAGACGAATCGCCGCGGAGCCGATGCCCGATTTCATCGCCCGCGCGAGACCGAAGGCCTTTCCGACCGTCGCGCCCGCTCCCGCGCCGACGCTGCCTTCTGCGACCGGGCCCGTCGACGCGGCCGCCGACGCTCGATATCCACAGTCGGCGTCCGGCCGCACGTGCGCGTCGCCCACGCCGAGGTCGAACAGGATCGCCGCCGGCACGATCGGCACGCGCGCGACGCCGACGTCGAAGCCGCGCCCGTGCTCCTCGAGCCAGCGCACCGCGCCAGACGCCGCGTCGAGGCCGAAGGCGCTGCCGCCGGCGAGCACGATCGCGTTGACGCGATCGACGGTATTCAGGGGATTCAGCAGGTCGGTCTCGCGCGTGCCGGGCGCCGCACCGCGCACGTCAACGGCCGCGACCGCGGCGGGCTCCGCGAGGATCACCGTGCAGCCGGTCGGCCGCGCAGAAAGCGTGTAGTGTCCAACGGCCAGTCCGCCCACAGCCGTGAGCGTGTTGTTCTGCTGCCCCTCGACCATCAGTGGCGACGCCATGGACGCGAGGAGCGCAGCGAAGCCAAGACGCCGCACGCCGACGCACCGTTCGCACCTCGCACCCTACGCACCTCCCGCACCTCTCGCACCCCACGCACCTGATCCTCAATTCACCAGCGTCCCGCTGTCGGGCACCGGCGGCGCGGCAAACGGCACGGGCGAGGCGTGGTGCACGACCATGCGCCACTGATCGTCATGTCGCACGAAGACGTTCGTCGCGTGTGCCATCGACGACAGCATCTTGCCCTCGTTCCAGTTGGCGATGCGCTCGTCGCAGCCGACCCACGCGACATCGCCGACGAGTCGCACGTGCACGTCGGTGGGCGCGACCATCAGCGCCGCGGCCGTCGCAAAAAGCACCGCCCAGCTCTCGTGCACCGCCTCCCACCCTCGCAGCGGCGGCATGCCGGGATGCACGCACTCGACCCAGTCGGCGGGGAACCAGAGGCGCTCCATCGCGGCGAGATCCCGATTGGTCAACGCGTCATAGAACGCCACGTTCGCCTCGGTCACGCGCTGCTGGTCATCGGTCTGGACCATGCGAAATCCTAGCATTTGCGCGGCGTTGCACGGTTCAGCCGACGTCGCGCGCGGGCCGGTTTCCGGCCTCTGCCGTCGATCATGTACAATTCTTGCGCCCCTCCGGCTTCGCTCCCAGCCGGGGATCGCAAGCGATCCCTGTCCGCTGGACCCGCGACCGGTCGGCTGCACCAAGCATCGCATGGGTGACCCGATACGGGGCGTCTCGACACGCATCTCGACGTTCGGCCTGTCGGCGATCTGCACCGTGACCCTCGCGGCGTGCGGCGGCCACGCCGGCAGCCCCACCCCGGTGCCCCCGGGTCCTCCAAGCCTCACGTGCCCCGCGCCGGTGCAGGCGATCTCGCACAACGGCGCGGCGCCGACGGTGACCTACGACACCCCGGTCGGGCAGGGCGGTGAAGCCCCGGTCAACACGACCTGCTGCTCCGGCGTCCGGCGGCACGTTCGCGCTCGGCACGACCACGGTGACCTGCACGGCAACCGACGCCCTCGGCCAGAGCGCGAGCTGCACGTTCGGTGTCAACGTCTCAGCCTGTGCCGCAGCCTCGTCGGGACGAAGTTCGTGGCCTTCGGAGACAGCCTGACCGCCGGCACGATCTCGCCCGCGCCGACGCTGCTGATGATCGACGAGCCAGGCTCGTACCCGTCGCAGCTGCTGCCGATGCTGAGCGCTCGCTACGCGGATCAGACGATCACGATGGTGAACGAGGGCGCCCCCGGGCCACTTCGCGAAGGACGACCTCGGGCGCTTCGGCTCGGTGCTGTCCGCGGACCAGCCCGACGTCGTGCTGCTGATGCACGGCGCCAACGATCTGCTGAACCTGCAGGAGGCCGGCATCTCGGACGCGCTCCAGGCGATCGACTCGATGGTGCGCCAGGCCAAGGGACGGGGCATCCACGTCCTCCTGGCGACGTTGCCGCCGCAGAATCCCGGCGGGCAGCCGCGGCCGCGGCGCGGCGGCATTGCCCGACTTCAACGCGGGCATCGCACACACCGCCGAGCTCGACGCCGTGCCGCTCGTCGACCTCTACGGCCAGATGGGCACCTACCAGGGCTACATCGGCGTGGATGGCCTCCACCCGACGGAGGTCGGCTACGCGAAGATCGCGGAGCTCTTCATGAACGCGATCAAGAGCACCCTCGAAGTGCCGCCAGGCGCGCCGCCGTCGCTGCTGCCGCAGACCACGCGCGCTCAGTCCCGGACCGCTGCCGCGAGCCGTACCCGTTAGTCCACGACCGCGCACACGACAGCCGCAACCGCTCGTCCCGGCCGGCAGTTCAGCGCCGGGGTTCGACCGCGTAGAGCTCTCGATCGCCGTCGCTCGTCACGTACCGGAATCCCGCGGCTTCGAGCGTCGACGGGTCGAGCGAGCGCGGTCGGTCCAGCAGATCGCGATTGACGACGAGGAACGCGACGCCCTGGTCGGCCGCCTCACGGGCCGACAGCGATCGCTCGAGCGGCCGGTCGAGATCCGACACCCCGAGCGCCGCGACGAAGATCGGCGTCTCCAGATAGCGTTCGCGCAGCGTCGGCGACATCCGTGCCACGAATCCGCCGACCAGCGGCCGCTCGTGACGCATCTGGTGCACCAGCGCTCGATGATCCAGCCAGCCGATCATCCCGAAGCCGTCGCGCAGGCCCACCGGCAACTCGAGCACTGAGCCGGGAGCCGTCGAGGACGACGATGGCCGCATCGACGGCGTCGGGACGCGGCAGCGCGAGCAGCGGCGTCGGATGCGGCACGGCTTCGAGCACCAGGAACACCAGCCACCACGCGCCGTCCTTCCAGTGCGTGGTGCGTCGTGCCAGCACCATCGCGGTGAGCACCGCCGCCGCAAGCTGCACGACGACGATCGCGCGACCGGGCATTCGCGCGTTGGAAAACGCCGGCACGTATCGGAGCAGCGCAAACGGACCGGGGATTCCGGTGTCGACGCCGTCGATCCGCACGAAGGGGCCGATCGCGACGGCGAAAAACGCGGCTGCCAGCACCAGCCAGGCGCGGACGTCAGGCTGGTCCCTGTATCGGAGCAGGGCGGCGCCGATGCCGAACAACCCGACGAGGCTGATCCAGCCGCTCTGCTCGATCGAGTTGATCCGGGCCGTCCGATAGAACATCCCGACGAGCTCGCCGACGATCAAATGCCTCGGCGGCCCCTCGACCATCGTCACGAGATCGATGCCCGCCGGAGAGCTTTGCCACAGAATCCGCTGCGACGCGTAGCCGCCCTGGCCGATCAGACTGACGGTTGCGGCGGCCAACGGCAGGAGCAGAAGGACGAACACCGCCGCGGGAGCGGCCCACTGCTTCACCGGCGGCAGCGTTCGGCCCGGCAGCCCGTCGACGCGGAGCCGAAAGGTCAGCGCCGCGGCCGCCAGCAGCGCAGCGGTCGCCGCCGCCGCGAGGTTCCTGGTGCCGCGCATCGAGATCTGGACGTCAGCCACATACAGGACCCAGCCCCCGGTGCCGACGATCACGGCCGCCAACACCACGATCACTGCAGCGATGACGGCGAGCGCGATGGCCGGACGGCTCGCCGGGCCCGGCCGGCGCTCGATCGAGAACGTGAATCGCCGCGTCAGCGCGAGCAGGACAGCGGTGGCAACGGCATAGACGAAGAAGTAGTAGTCCGAGTACGCGACCGCGGCCAGCACGCCGCCGAGCGTGACGCCGCGGCCGGTGGACGGCCGCTCGAGGAATCGCGCTGTACACCAGGCCGCCAGCGGCAGCACCCAGGCGTGCACCAGGTTGAAGTGGCCGGCGAGGTGCACCACCACGAAGGTGCTCCATGTGAACATCACCCCGGCGACCAGACTCGGCATGGATCGCCTGGTGTAGTGGAACGCCAGCGCGTACGTGCAGAGGCCGTTGGCGACGACTCCCGCGACGAGCACCACGTTGTGCGCCACGACGGGCGACCCCGTTGGACACAACAGCACGCCGAGTACCGCCTGCAGGATCGTGTGCGTGTGCAGCAGCAGGCTCGTCCCGTAGGGCGCGAACAACAGGTCGCACCAGAGCCCTGACGAATGCGCCGCGAAGGCGCGGCGGAACCACCACGTGTCCCACACGAAGGTGATGTTGTCGCCAGGGAAGACGCCGGGGACGTGCGAGGACAGCCGCGTCGTGAGCGGCAGCAACAGCCACCACGCCGCCGCCGTCAGACACGCGACGGCCACCACGTGACGGGCCGCGCGGCGCAGCCAGCTGAGGAGGCTAGGGCGAGGGTGGCGCGCCCGCCCCTAGTACCGACAGACGTCCCTGATGGCGTGCAGCACGTCGTCGGACTGCGGAAGGATTTCCTCCTCGAGGTCCGGCGCGTACGCCACCGGACAGTCGAGTGCCGCGACGCGACGGATTGGCGCGTCGAGATGGTGGAAGAGCTCGTCGGCGATGCGGGCGGCGATCTCCGCGCCGAACCCGCACGTCAGCTGATCCTCGTGCGCGACGATCACGCGATTCGTCTTCTGGACGAGCGCGCTGATCCCCGCCCAGTCGTACGGGATCAGCGTGCGCAGATCGAAGACCGCGACGCTCAGGCCTTCCTTCTCGGCCTGCTGCGCGGCGACCAGCGATCGCTGCACGAGGGCGCCCCAGGTGAGGACGACCACGTCGGTGCCGTCGCGGCGGAGCGCGCCCTTGCCGAACGGGATCATGTAGTCCGGTCCGGGGTACTCGCCCTTGTTGTAGGTCTGGCGATAGAGGTGCTTGTGCTCGAGGAACAGCACCGGGTCGTCGCAGCGGATCGACGTCCGCAGCAGGCCGGCGGCGTCCTGCGCGGTGCACGGGAACACGATGCGAATGCCGGGGCAGTGCGCGAAGATGCTCTCACCCGACTGGCTGTGGTACGGCGCGCCGCCGCGCAGGTAGCCGCCGATCGGCGTGCGAATCACCATCGGGCACGAAAACGTGTTCCCCGAGCGGTAGCGCAGCATCGTGACTTCGTCGCGGATCTGCATCATCGCCGGCCAGATGTAGTCGAAGAACTGGATTTCGACGACCGGCTTGATGCCGCGGACGGCCATGCCGAACGCGCGCCCGACGATGTTGGCTTCGGCCAGCGGCGAGTTGAACACGCGCGCGCCGCCGTACTTCCGCTGCAGGCCGTGCGTGACCTTGAAGACGCCGCCCTTGCCGGAGATCTCCGACAGGTGCTCTTCGCGCGAGCAGTCAGCCACGTCTTCGCCGAAGATCACGATGCGCGGGTTGCGCGCCATCTCGTCCTTCAGCGTCCGGTTGATGGCGGCGACCATCGTGTCGGGCTTGCCGTGGGGCTCGGCCGGCGCCTCGAACGCCGCCGACGTCGGATCGACGTCCGGCGAGAACACCCAGTCTGCCGCCGTCGATCGCAGCGGACGGTCGGCCTTCAGCGCGCGGTCCGCCGCATCGGCGACCTCGCGATCCACTTCCTGGGCGATGCCCTCGAGATCGGCCTCGGTCGCCAGTCCTTCCGCGAGCAGGAACGCGCGCATCTTCGGCAACGGATCGCGCGCCGCCTCCGCGGCCCGCTCCGCCGCGGTCTTGTAGAGCCGCTCGTCGTCCGAGAGCGAGTGCGAATACGGACGGACGACCGTCGCGTGCACCAGCGCGGGGCCCTGCCGGTCGCGCGCCCACTGGAACGCCTCCTGCAGCGCGGCGAAGCTGGCGACGAAATCGCAGCCGTCCACGCGCAGGACCTTCAGGTGCGGGAATCGCTCGACGAGGTTCGAGATCGATCCGCCCGGCGTCTGCGCTTCGACGGGAACCGAGATCGCGTAGCCGTTGTCCTCGACGACGTACACGACGGGGAGCTGGCGTGTCGAGGCCGTGTTCAGCGATTCCCAGAACTCGCCTTCGCTCGTGGCGCCTTCGCCGAGCGAGCAATAGACGATCTCGTCGTGGTGGAACTTCGACTCGCGATCGGGGATCGACTCGATCTGCTCGTAGAGGACGCCGGCCTCGGCGGCGCCGACGGCGTGCAGGCACTGCGTGCCTGTCGGGCTGCCCTGCGAGATGATGTTGAGCGCCGTGCTGCTCCAGTGCGACGGCATCTGCCGGCCGTGCGACGCGGGGTCATCCCTGGCGCCGACGGCCTGCAGCAGCATGTCGTACGGCGTGACGCCGAGCGCGAGCGCGAGCGCGCGATCGCGGTAGTACGCGCACACCCAGTCGTACCCTGGACGCAGCGCCATGCCCGACGCGACGAGCAGCGCTTCGTGCCCGGCGCCGCTGATCTGGAAGTAGATCTGGCTCTGGTTCTTGAGCTGAACTTCCTTGTCGTCGAGCCGACGCGACGTCAGCATCAGCCGATACGCGTGACGCAGATCCTCGGCGCCGAGATCGGTGGTTGGCGACGGACGGTGTGAGGAATCAGGACGAGCGTGGGCTGGAGCGTGGCGGGTGGCCGAAACCTTCATCAGGCAGCCTCGACGACGTTCGGAAAGGGCCTCGAATCGCTTGCGCGAGGCCGTCGGCAGGGCGCGCGGCCCCGGCACACGAATCGAATTATAGCATCGGGCGGGTGCTATAATTCGCGCGTTTCTCGCCGTTAGAAAAATCCAGAGAGTCAACGCCATCAACGAGTTACAGCTGAGCGTCGCACGCGGCGCCGGAGGAAGGTTCAGCCATGGCCGACGGGGTCCGCTTGCACCGGTGGGACGAGATCGCGCTCGAGAAAGTGACGGAGGTGATCTCGCGGAAGATCGTGACGGGCGAGAAGGAGATGCTGACGCAGATTTACCTGAAGCGCGGCGCGCTCGTCCCGATGCACAAGCACGAGGCCGAGCAGATGACCTACACGCTGCAGGGCGCGTTGCGATTCCTGGTGGACGGCGAGGAGGTCGTCGTGCGCGAGGGCGAGGTGCTGCTCATCCCGTCGTGGGTGGAGCATCAAGCCGAGGCGCTCGACGACACGCTGACGCTCGACATCTTCAGTCCCATTCGGCACGACTGGCTGAACGGAACGGACGACTATTTCCGCCGCTGATGCTACGGCCACAGAGGCCACAGAGAAATCAGCCACAGAGACACAGAGAGCACAGAGAAAGACACGGGCGGCCGCGAGCGGCCTGAAGACACGAACGGCGGTGCGGATGAGGCTGGCGTCGGTGCTCATCCGCACCGCCGTTCGTGTCTTCAGCGCCGCTCCGCCGCGCCATGTCTTCCTCTGTGATCTCTGTGTCTCTGTGGCAGATCTCTCGGGCGCTCTGTGGCGTCGCCAGCTCGGTGTGCAGCGGCAGCTAGTGGATACGGCCGTTCCAGTCGTCCGAGCGGCCGCCCTGGTGGACGTCGAACTTCCGGCGCAGCCGCGAGATCTTCCACTTGGTGTAGCGGTACTTCAGCTCGGCGATCGGATGAAACCGCACGCGGCGGCCCATCTTCAAGTACGCGTAGCCGATCACGATCCCGCCGAGGTGCGCGAAGTGCGCGACGCTGCCGCCTTCAGCGGTCAGCGACGAGTAGAGCGCCACGGCGCCCACGATCATCACGAAGTACTTGGCGGGAATCTGAAACAGGAAATACAGGTAGATCGGACGATCCGGAAACGTCACGCCGTACGCGAGCAGCAGGCCGAAGATGGCGCCCGATGCGCCGACCGTCGACCCGATGTACATCAGCTGCGTGGCGGAGAACGGCAGCAGCGCCACCAGCACGGTCACGATGCCCGCGCCGACGCCGGTCACGAAGTAGTACCGCGTGAAGAACTTCGACCCCCACAGCCGCTCCAGATCCGTGCCGAACATCCAGAGCGAGAGCATGTTGAACAGGATGTGGAAGACGCCACCGTGCAGGAACATGTAGGTGACGAGCTGCCAGAGCCACCCGCGCTGGACGACGTCGCGAGGCGCGAGCGCGAAGGGCTCGAACACCGCGCGCATGGTGGCCGGAGACGCCAGCCCGAGGACCACCTGCATCACGAACACGGCGACGTTCGCGATGATCAGGCCCTTGACGACGGGAGTGATCCCGCCGGGGCCGAACGCATACGTGTACCGCGCTGGAGAACGGGCCATCAGGAGGAAAATCGTACCACACGAGTCAGGATCGCCGACGTGACTTCGGCGAATTCCTCGACGCGGAGCAGCCGGGCGGCGCCGGCCAGCGTCGCCAGGCCGCAGACGATGGCCAGGCCGACCCGCGCCACCTGAATGGCGAGGCCGTGGCCGGTGAGACGCGCTGCCAGCTCGTACTCCACGCCCCAGGCGACCAGCGCCATGACCGCGCCGGCGCCGAGCATCCGGAGCGCCACCGAGGCCATGTGGGAGACGTGAAGTCCATCCAGCTCGCGCCGGAGAAGATAGAGCAGAGCCGCCGCATTGGCGAGGGCCGCCACCGACGTGCCCAGCGCCAGCCCGCGATAGCCCATGGTCCGCACGAGCATCAGGTTGAGCGCGATGTTGAGCGCAGATCGTCGCCGCCGAGACGATGACCGGCACCCGGCTCTTCCCGATCGCGTAGAACGTCGGCGTGGCCACCTTGACGATCGAATAGCCCGACAGTCCGATCGCGTAGCACATCAAGGCGCCCGCGGTGGCCGCGGTGTCGGCCGGCGTGAAGTGGCCGCGCTCGAACAGCAGCGCGACGATCGGCCGCGCGAGCACGACGAGCCCGAGCGTTGCCGGCACCGTCAACGCGAGCATCATCGAGACGCCGGTCGAGATGGTCCGCCTGAGTCCGTCGCGGTCCTCGGCAGCGGCCCGGCGCGCGATGCGAGGAATCGAGGCCGTGGCGATCGACACGCCGAAGAGTCCCAGCGGCAGATACATCAGGCGGAACGCGTAGTTGAGCCACGACACCGCGCCCGTGCCTTCGCCGGTGGCGAGCCACGTGTTCACGAAGACGTTCACCTGCGTGGCCGCGAGCCCCAGCGTCCCCGGCCCCATGAGCAGCAGCACTTCACGCAGGCCACGGGCCTTGAGGTCGAGCATCGGCCGATAGCGATAGCCCTCGCGCCTCAGCACCGGCCACTGGATCGCGACCTGGCCCACGCCGCCAACCAGCACGCCGACGGCCATCGCGAGAATCATCGGAATGCCGAGCCGTTCAAGCACCGGCAACAACGCGAGCGTCGTCACGATGCTGCAGACGTTGAAGACGGCGGGCGCCAGCGCGGGGACGAAGAAGCGGTCGAGCGAGTTCAGCATGCCCATCGCGACGGCGGCCGTCGCGACCAGGATGAGAAACGGCATCATCGTCCGCGTGAGGAGCACGGTCAGCTCGATCTTTCCGGGCACGAGCGCGTAGTCGCCGGCAAGCAGCCGCACGAGCGGGTCGGCGAACACGATGCCGAGCACCGCGACGATCGCCGTCGCGATCAGCACGGCCGTGACGACGCTGTGACCGAGACGCCAGGCGGCGTCACGTCCGTCACGAGCGACCGTGCGCGTGAACGTCGGGACGAACGCGGCGCTCATCGCGCCTTCGGCGAAGAGGTCGCGCACGAGATTGGGGATGCGGAACGCGACGTTGAAGGCGTCGACGGCGTTGCTCGCGCCGAAGAAGTACGCCATCACCTGTTCGCGGACGAGCCCGAGGACGCGACTCGTCAGCGTCGTCGCGCCGATGACGCCGGCCGAGCGGGCGAGCGACCGCGAGACGCCGGGATGCGACTCCTCGTCGTCCAGCCGGGTGGACGGGTCGAGCTCGCTCATGAATTGGACACAAAAAAAGGGGTCTTCGGTGGCCCGTCGACCCCAAGAGGAGGATGGGAAGTGGGTCTTCCCACTGGAGTAGACGGAGCCGCCGGGCGGAAAGTTTGTCCGGTCACCCCAGCCGCTTCTTCACGGCCTCGCTAACCGCCTTGCCGTCCACCGTTTTGCCAGCCAGCTCGGCCATTGCAGCTTTCATGACCTTGCCGAAGTCTTTCGCCGAGGTGGCCCCCGTTGAGGTGACCGCCCGGTCAACGGCGGCGCCCAGGTCTTCGGCCGACACGGCGGGCGGCAGCAGGCGTTCCAGCACCACGATCTCGCGCTGCTCCTTTTCGGCCAGGTCGAGCCGGTTGCCCTTCGTGAACTGCTCGATCGAGTCACGCCGCTGTTTCACGAGGCTGCCCACGACCTGCAGCTCTTCGGCCGGCTCCAGCGCGCGGCCCTTTTCGATTTCGCGGTTCGTCAGAGCCGTCTTCAGCATGCGCAAGGTGCCGAGGGTATCGGTGTCCTTGGACTTCATGGCGGCGACGATTTTTCCGCTGACGTCTTCGATGAGCGACACGCGCATTCCTTTCAGGATGTCGACGGACGCTCGATAGGGTGCCACAGCTTATCCCAGCCAGGTGAGCCAGCCGTCCGCGCCGGTGACGAACGCCAGCCGCGACGAGCGTGGCCACGACCACCCGCCACGCGACGTGGCGTGACCAGGCCCACGTGACGCCGCGGGCCGCGAGCGCCGCCACGATCGGCACCACGGCGAAGTTGACCCGGCTGATGAACTCCTCGGCGTAGCGCTGGAAGCGCGGCTCGATCGGCGTCAGCGCCGATGCCGTGACGAAGACGGCATAGACGACGAGGCACGCCGCCGCCAGCAGCGTCACCGGATCTCGCGCGCGCAGCATCCACAGCGTCCACGCGCCGAGGATGGCCAGCGCCAGCACCGGCCAGCCGAACGACGACTCGGCGATGACGACGGTTCGCACGAGACGTTCGCCGGGCCCGCGCACCGGAAGCACACGCTGCGGCGCCTCGCCTCCAGTGGACGGTGTCACAACGGGAGGCGCAGCAGTCGTCGTCGCGGCGCTCGCGCCTGGCGTCAGCTTTTGCAGCGTCCGGTACGACTCAGGAAAATGCCCGTAGTAGAGAACGACCGACACGACGGCAGCGAGCACCGCCGCCAGCACGATCTGGTAGCTCGCTGGACGGAGCTCGACTCCGCCCAGCCAGCGATAGAGGACCGCTGTCGCGCACATCATCGCGAGGAGCAGCGGGAAGAGGCCCACGTGCGAGAGACACGCCAGCGTCGCGAGCAGGAAGAGCGCGACGAGCCACCACCGGGAGGGCCGGCCGGCGGGATACATCGCGATCCAGGCGAGTGTCGCCGCCGTGGCCGACTGCCCGAACGCGTACGTCAGATTCGCGAAGGCCAGCACGGAGAACGGCAGCGGCACGAGATGACAGACGAGAATCGCGAGGATCCCCGCGGCCCGATCGTTCCAGACGCGCGCGAGCAGCGGATACAGCATCAGCGCCGCCAGCGCGCGCGCCACGAGCACCACCACCTTGAGCAGCGCCATGTAGTCGTGCGTGACGTACGACCACGGCGCGGCGATCACATACAGCGCGATGGCGTACGGGAAGCTCACGCCGCTCGGCATCGGCTGCGTGAAATAGAAGCGCCCGCCCAGGACCCATTCGAGGCGATGCGCGTGAAAGAGCGCATCCGCGATCGCCTTCGAGGGATGGAGCAGGCCGGCGAGCTCGACGAGCAGAAATGCCGCCGACACGGCGATCGCGATCCGCGCCGCGTCCGTCGAGCGGCTGTCGCCGCACGCGCGCGGCGAGCGCGCTCCCCGCGACGACGGCTACGGCGACCCACGCCGCGACCCACGGCACCGTCGTCAAATAGCGGCTGTACGGCGCCATGCCGCTCGATAGCGCGAACGCCAATGCCGCGGCAACCGCGACCGCCGTCACCGCGGCCGCGATCTCCGGAAGTGCGAGCGCGGCGAGCATCGCCGCGACGATCGCCATCGAGATCGCCGACGAGACCAGCAGCGCCGTTGGCGGCGTGGCCACGCGGGCCTCGGGGACGCACGCCAGCCCGCGTACCTGAACGCCAAGCTCGCGACGATCGCTCGAGTTCGGAACAAACGTCGGCGTCGTCACGAACGTCAGCCGCAGTCCGTCCTGCGATCGGGCGGGAATCTGGAAGCGAAGGACCTGGTACTGATTGGTGCCGAGGCCGCGCGCGATGACGTCGCCATCCGACGCGACCTGCAGCGTGGCCTGCGGCTGGCCGGGCGGACGGGCGCCCCGGAAGTCGACGCTGCAGGACCAGCCGGCGCTCGGTCGAAGCCCGGCAGCGAGAGGTCGGCGCGAGCCGAGCTCCACACGAAGGGTTCGCCGTTCGCGCGCTCGACGGGATAGAACCCGGTGGTCACCGCAGCCAGGTCGCGGTCGAGATCGAGCGTCATCGCCGGGTGCGCCACGAACGCGACGGCGGCGGCAATGGCTCCAGCGAGCGCGCCGATGAGAGCGTATGCCGCGATGCGCGCGAGCTGGCGGGTCATGAGGCTCGCGCTACTCCAGCGCCGGGCCGAGCACGCCGAGCCATCCGATGACGCCGATCGCCGCGCCAAGCGCAGAGGTCGCGACGGCCAGCGCACGTCGCTGGCCTCCGGCGTTCCAGAGCGTGACGACTCCGCTGGCGGCGAACACCGCGACCGAAGGCATGGCCGCGTAGTAATCGCGGACGTCATCACCGCGGAAGACGTCCACGGCGATCAGCGCGAACGTCGCGAGCAGCCATCCCCAGACGAGCAGCCACCAGTCGTCGAATTGTCGCGCGCGCACGTTGACGACGATCCCCATCGCCGCCAGCAGCAAAAATGGCCAGCCGAAAGCACGAGATCGGCAGCCCCAGCGCGGCGGCCGCACGGCTCAGCGGCGTCTCCGCGGCCGGGTGTGGCAGCTCGGATAGCGGCGCCGGCCGCTCACTCACTTCGAGGTGCACGTGCACGCTGGCAGCTGATGCCAACCGTTCCGAGGGAATGACGGCCGCCAGCACGGCCGCGGCAACGAGCGTGATCCCGAGGGCGATGCCCGCCCTGCGTCCATGGCGGCTGCCGAGGGCGATCAGCAGAAGCGTCGACGCCGCCAGCGTCGACGCGAGCGTCGTGAGGGTGCCGCATTCGGAGAGAAACGCGACAAGCGCCGCGACGCCAGTCGCCCAGAACTGCCACCTCCGCCTGTCGAGCAGCGCCGCCGTGGCCGCCGACATCGCGACCAACGTTGCCGCCTGCCCGAACACGGCCGTGAGCCGCGCCTCGGCCATGAACTGGAATCCGATCGGCAGCAACTGCACGACGGCCACGGCAATCGCCGCCAGGACGCGGTCGCCGGTGCCGCGCACGATCATCCAGTAGAAAAACAGGAACGAGATGGCCTCGGCCACCGCCGCCACGATCCAGAGCAGGCTCACGCGATCGGCGGCGAGATGCGCGAACGGCAGTGCCGCCACGTAGAAGGCGATCGGATAGCTGAATGCGCCGGCCGTGAGGAGCGAAAGCCGCGCGGCGTGGGAGGTCGCGTCCGCCAGCAGCTTGTCCGGGTGAAGCAGCACCAGCAGGTGCAGGTAGAGCGCCGCGCCGGTGAACATCAGCGCGAACCTGGCGGTGTGGCGCAGGCGCTCGTGACGCCAGCGTTCGACGACGAGCGCGATGACGAGAAGCGCGATGCCAATCGACGCCGCCAGCGCCTCGACGAGCGTGAGCCACGGCGCGAACGGCCCGAGACCGATGCGCAACACCGTGGCCTGGGCGACGGCGACAAGCGTCGCTGCGCCGACGGCGGTCGTGGCCGTGGCGGCAAGCAGCCCGAAAATCGCGCCGAAGACCGCCGAACCGAGCGCGGCGGCGGCGACCGTTCGCCGCGGAGGAAACGCGCCGAGCGTGGCCGGCTCGACCGAAATGCGATCGATCTGCACGCCGAGCGCGCGCGCGTCGGCCGGCCCGGGAACGAACGTGTTCGAGACCGCCAGCGCCAGCGTGACGCCGCGCACGTGGCCCGTCCGGGCCGGAATCGTGGCCTCGAGCTCCTCGAACGTGTTGCTCGTCTGCCGTGTCGCGACGGGGACGTTGTCGGCGAGCACCGTCAGCATCGGCAGCGTCGACGGATCGCGACGTCCGCCGCGGACGCGAATCCGCGCCGTCCACGGCACGTTGCGATCGAGCCCGGCCAGCGGCATCTCCGCGCGGTCGGCCGTCCACGCAAAGGTCAGCGCGCCGTCGCGCTCTCCTGGATAGAAGCCGCGCAGCAGGCCAGGACGGTCCTGCGTCATCTCGAGCGTGAAACGGGGATCGAGGCCGGAGAGGAGGATCATCGCCGCGGCGCCGGCGAGCGCGCCGAAAATGGCGCAGCCCAGCGCGCGCGCGAAGAGCCTCGTCATGCGGCCTGCTCCGAGTTCGCGATGGCGCGGTAGATGTCGCGGAACTGGCGTTCGACGGCGGCCGGGCGGAACTCCTGCGCGATGATCTTCGCCGTCGACTCGCGCGTGCGGCGCTTCTCGTCGAGGAACGTGATGATCGCTTGTGCCAGCGGCAGCGGCTGTTCCTTCGGGACCACGGCGACGTCGTAGCCGAAGATCTCGCCGAGCTCCACGCCGCCGGGGCTGTCGGACGTGATGACCGGTGTGCCCGTGGCCAGCGCTTCGAGCGCGACGGTCGGGCAGGCCTCGAGCAGCGACGGGAGCACGAACGCGTCGGCGGCAGCGTCGTACCGCGCGATGGTGTGGTTGTCCACCAGGCCCGCGAACGTGACGTGGCCCTCGACGCCGTTGGCGCGCGCGATGTCCTTCAACTCCGCGGCGAGCGGCCCGGTCCCGCAGATGATCAGCCGCGTGTCCGGATGTGTCCGGACGACTTCGCCGAGCGCCTCGAGCAGGAAGCGCTGCCCCGCGAGCGGATGCAGGCGCTTGACGTTGACCAGCACGTGCCGCTGCCGGATCCCGAGCGCCATGCGCGCGCTCAGCTGCGCGCCGGAATCGTGGAACTCGAACTCGGCCGCAACCGGCGGATAGACCACCGACGTCTGGCGGCGCGCGAGGCCCAGCTCCACGGCGCGCGTCTGCAGGCCGTGACTGTAGAAGGTGACGTGGGAGGCGGCGCGATACGCGCGCGTGAAGAGATCGAGCCCGCGTTTCGGCGCGTAGTGCCAGATCTCAGTCCCGTACAGCGTCAGGACGAACGGCTTGCCGGCGCGCGCCGCAAGCCAGGCGCCCATCTCCGCCAGCAGGCCGTTGCTGTGCACGTGGACGACATCGGCGTCCTCGATGAAGCGCTGGCCCGCGCGGAAGATTCGAGCCGCCGTCAGCAGGCTGCCGCTGCGCAGGATCTTCGAGATCCGGCCGCCGCTCTGCGGCGCGATCCAGGCGACCGGGCCGGGCAGCTTCGACGCGGCGAGCGCGAGGTCGTTCGACGCGCGCGGAGGATGCGCGATGAACGAGACTTCGTCGCCGGCGTCACGTGCCCAGCACCCGAGGTGGTAGGGCAGCAGCGCGTTGGCCGCCTGGTCGGGCGGCAGGTGCGGCGTGACGTGACAGATGCGCACGAGAAGATCAGGCGCCGATGGCCGCGGCCGTCGCCGCCGGCTCGGCGTAGCGGTCGTGAAACTCGCGGAACGTCGCCGGCCGGGCGCCCAGCTCGCCGACGGCAAACGCGAGGAACCGATCGAGCCGGTCGAGGAAGGCCTCCAGCTCGGCGTCGGTGCGATTGTAAGGGCTGCCGCCGACGATCGCCTCGCTCGAGTGGAAGAGCATGTTCAGCACCGGGACGCCGGCGATCGTCAGCCGCCGCGCGAGCGCGCACATCTCCTCGAAGGACGAGTACGACGGACGCAGCCACTGCAGGCGCGCGATGCCGAGCTTTCTCAAGATGCGCCGCGTGTTGTACGGCCACGGCGCGCGGCCGTACGCGCGCGCGACCCACGGAGGCACGTCGCGATCGAGCGCGGCCGAACACGGAATCTCCAGGACGCGGCTCGTCCCCGGACGAACGGCCGAGTCATAGGCCAGGAAGTACGGCGCCAGCGGCGCGTCGACGAAGTCGGGGCCGCCCTTGTGCGCCTCGTAGAACAGGGGCGCGACGCTCGACTCCACCAGATAGCCGTATCGCTCGAGCGCGGCGACGTGCGCGGCGTCGAACCCGAAGCGTCCCGAACGATACGAGACGGGCGGCTCACCGACCGCCTGCGCGATGGCGGCCGTCAACTGCGCGAGCTGCGCCTCGAACTGATCGAGCGGCAGCGACTTCGCGTACGGATGCCGCTTGACGTCCTCAGGCGAACAGGGCGGCGTCTCCCACGCGTGGTGGTGCGCGCCGATCTCGCAGTCGCCCCGGAGCTTCAGGAACCGCAGGACCTGCTTCGAACGCTCGTCAGTCGCCACCGGCCACGTGACGACGTAGGTCGGCCGCACGCCGTGCTTGCCGAAGAGCGCGTGCAGCTTCGGGAGCGCGTAGATGTTCTCGAACGTCTGGTGCTCGCGCGCGGCGGCGTCCCACTGGTTGTCGCCCTCGGTGTCGATGCCGACGAGCAGGTATGGCGCCATCCTGGCTAGCGGTCCTGATCCGAGTCGCCGAGCGTGACGTGCCAGCGATCCGTCGCCGTGTAGTAATCGCCCGGCAGCTCGACCCGGTTCACCTTCGCCGTGAACTCCATCGTCGACTTCACGGCGAAGTAGCCGGAGCGCCGCATGACGCGCCGGAACCCGGCGTGCAGGCAGAACGCGCGGATCTTGTCGGAGTCGGCCGCGCGCGCTTCCCGGTCCACCCAGCGCAGCAGGGTCTTGAGCCCCGACTCGTCGGACGGCGCGACGAGGAAGTCCACCAGGCTCGTCACGCGGCCGCGCGCTTCCTGCAGGTGCCGGTAGACGGCATAGCCGTGCAGCTCGCCGCTGCGCCGAAGCGCCGCCACCGAGTAGCGGACGTGCGGGGCTTCGATGAACTTCCAGTTGAGGTACGGCGCGTCGCGCCGGACGGCGAACTCGAACTCCGGCGCCAGGCGGTCCCAGAGCGTCGTGAACTCGGGGCCGAAGCGCTTGATGACCTCGATCTCGGCTCGCATCGGGCGCGAGCGCGACACGAGGCGCACGAACGGCAGCGTCGCCGCCGAGACGAGGTTGTTCACCGCGTCGGGCCACTGCGGGCGCTTCAGGGCGCGGCGGGTGAGCGGCTTGATCAGGCACGGCACCGGCCCTGGCTCGGGCCAGCGGAGCTTGCGGAACAGGCGATGCGAGGAGTCTGACAGGCCGAGGCCCAGGGCGGCGCCGACGTCGCGGTCCCACGTGCGGAAGAGCACCTCGCCTATGCCCTGACGCTGGCGCTCGGGCGCGACCATCACGTCCATGCCCCACGACGCGTCCACTTCCTTGCCGTGCGCCTGCAGCCGCACGGGCATGGTCGCGTACTGGCCGACGAGCGTCGGACCTTCGCGGGCGATCCAGATCACCGGGGCGCCGCCGGGGTTGTTCGGGTTGCGGCGGTACTGCCATTCCCAGCGGAGACGGCTGGCCTCCGCGGCGTCAGCACCGAAGACGCGGCGGTACAGGGCTTCGAGCGCCCGGCGATCGTCCTGACGAAATCGGTCGATGTCGGCCATCTGGCGGGGAAGAGCACCTGCGCGGGCGCAGGCGACAATCGGCCATCGCGCCGATTCCGCAATTCTACACGGCCTTCCTCAGCGTGTACTGGACGTGGCCGATGACGATGTCCTGCGTGAGCGGGCTGTCGCGCAGCCAGCGGGCCACAGGGCCCGGCAGCTTGCGGAACGTGCCGGTGAGGTAGAGGTCCTCGACGGCGACGGTGAAGCCGGCGGACGCCACCTGCGACCGGAGCCGCCGGATTCGGACGAGCTCCAGCAGGTCGTCGTGCTTGTGGCCGTTGGCGCGCGCGATCTTGATGAACGAGTTCTCGTCGGCGCGCTCGCGCAGCGTCCACTCGGCGTGACGCGCGAGCGTCCGGAAGGTCGCGAACGCCGCGCGACGGCCGATGAGCAGATGCAGCGGAATCGGCACCTTCAGCCGCGGCAGGTGCGCGCCGTGGAACGACAGGTATGGCGCGGTCGAGAGGTACATCGATCCGCCAGGCTTCAGGACCCGCGCGCACTCGTGCAGGTAACGCTGCGCGTCGGCGACGTGCTCGATGACGGCGTGCGAGAAGACCCAGTCGAACGAGGCGTCGGCAAACGGGAGCCGCTGGCCGTCGGCCTGCACGAAGTCGAGATTCCTGATTCGGCGGTCCTTCGCCAGCGTCACGCCGGCGGCGCCGAACCGGTTCACGAGGTCGATGCCGACGACGAAGCTCGCTTCGTCCGCGAAGGAAAGCGGCATCCCGCCGCCGCCGCACCCGGCGTCGAGCACGTGGCCGCCGACCTGGAAGTTGGCCTTCTCGAGGAAGGCGAAGACCTTCGCGCTTCGGTAGTACTCGAACAGCGCGTAGTCGTACTCCGAGCGGAACCTGACGTCCGCGTGCTGCTTGATCAGCTGTTCGTCGATGCGTCTCACTGAGAATCCGGGCCCATGGGCCAGCCGCCTATTGTACCAGCCCAGGTACAACCGACGCCCGCGTCCAGGGCGTGCGGAACATCACGAGGTCCGGCGCGCCGGCAGCCTCCTGCTCCGCGTGAATCCGGTAGACCTCGTGAAAGAGGTCCTTGCGCGCGACGATTTCCGGATACCACTCCGGAAAGATGATCAGCAGATCCGGCCGCTGGCTCTCGAGAAACGGCACGAATCGCCGCATCCGCTTCGGATGGATCGCCTCGGGCGTGATGAGCCCCTCGGTGTCGATGATGAAGCGCCCGGAGAAATACGCGATGGCGCCGATGTCGTTCGTCGCGATGCGCGCCTCCGGCGTCGTCGTCTTCTGCAGCCACCGCGCCGTGGCGACCTGCAGGACGTTGATGTTCCTCACCTTCAGCGCGTAGTCGGTGGCGTTGTCGTAGAGGCCCAGTCCCGTCGCGCGACCGAGCGTCGTCACCAGGAACAGCGGGATGACCCAACCCGGCCGGACGAGCCGCTTCAGCTCGAACACGCCGACGACCGCGACGACGACGAAGAGGGCGAGCAGGTGGAAGAGATAGCGGCCGTCGTGGACCATCAACGGCGGCTCGGGCGCGACCAGCCCCTTGAGCAGCGGGCTGGCGACGAGCACCGCCAGCACCAGGTAGGCGCCCTGGCGGCGGGTCGCAGTGGTCAGCCGATCAGCCCGAGCAGGGCGAAGGCGCCGACGAGCGCGCCGAGCGCGATGTCCGGAAACTCCTTCTCGCACAACGCCAGCAGCTGGTAGACGAACTCGATGGGGAACCAGCGCGCGTCGCGCAACGCGTCGTGCCAGCGGCCTTCCATCAGCGACGGCACCGTCCCCATGCCGTAGGTCTTGGCGTAGAACGTCAGCGGCAGCGGATGGCCGCTGGTCGCGTAGTTCAATCCGACGAACGCGGCCGCCGGGATCGCGAAGAGGCCCAGCGGCGCGAGGAACGTCCAGAGGCGCGGCCCGGGCAATCGTCCGCGCAGCGTGCGAATCGTCCAGTCGAGCGCCAGGATCGGAAACACGATGAACGTCTCCGGGCGCGCCGTGCCGGCCAGGCCCGCCAGCAGGCCCCACCAGGGGCGCCCGCTCTCGAGCGCTCGCAGGTAGGCGAGCAGCGTCCCGACGCTCAGCGCCGCATACAGGCCGACTTCCATCCCCGACAGGCTGCCCCACGCCATTCGTGGCGACAGCGCCACCACGCACGGCGGTGTAGAGGCCCGCGCCGCGAGACCCGAGCAGCCAGCGAACGACCTCGCCGCCAGGAGCGCCGTGACGATCGTCAGCGCAGGCCGATGACCTTTGCGCTGACGATCGGATCCAGGCCGAGCGCGGCCGGTACCGCGAGCACGAGGGTCCAGAGCGGCGCCGTCGATCCCGGCGACCGGGATACCGGGGTTGTACGAGAAGCCCGAGGCCATGCCCGATGTTCTTCGCGAACTGGAGGTGAATCCACGCGTCGTCCAGGGGAAATCCCCAGAACGTCGAGTGCCACTCGGCGAGCGTGAAATACCAGGCCGCGCCAGAGGCCGCGGCGGCCACAAGAAGGACGTGGCCAAGGCCGATCAATCGATCAACTGGCGTTCTGGTCTCGGTCACGGCTTCTCAATCAACGCGGCACGATCGTGACCGCCAGGCGTCTCGGCGACGTCGAACTCGTGGATGACCTTCCAGCCCCGATTGGCATCGAGGACGTCCAGGATGGCGGATCCTTCGTAGCCCATACGAGGGGAAGTGTAGGTGAGGATGTAGCGCACATCGGGCCGCAAGCCGTCCTCGTCATTGCCAAACCCGTTGCCCGACGAAGATAGGCCTGATGCGGTTGTCGAGCGCAAGGCCGTTGGCGAGCTTCCCCTCGACAAGGGTGCCGGGTGGCAGCCACTGGCCGACGAGCGTGGAGGCCGTCACGTTCTTGTAGGTGCGGATCGCCGCCCACTGGCCGTACTGCACGAGGTCAGCGCCGATGACGAGGAGAAGCAGTCCGTTTGCGAGAAGCGGCGCTCGCGGCCGCGCCAGCCAGCCCGCCACCCGCGGCCAGGCGGCGTACAGGCCTGCCGTGAGCGTCACGGCTGCGATCGATCCCGCCCAGACCGTGGCGCGGACGTGCGGCGCGAATGCCACGCGCGCAAGTGCGGCGCAGATGACATAGGCGGCATACAGCACACACGGCGCCATCACGGCCGCAAGGCGACGAGGCCGCCCTGCCGAGTCGACGGGGACGAGCCGGCGATCGCCAGCAAGGATCGGCGCCGCCAGCGCCACCAGGGTCGGGATGAAGATCAGGAGCCGCCGCTCGTTGCCGGCATCGTGGACGATGATTTCCAGCAGCCCGAGACCGACCGAGAGCGCGAGGAGGCGTTCGGCGGAACGTGCTGCTCGCCAGCGCCATGCCAATCCCAGGGCTCCCGCCAATCCAAGGAACACAACCGGCAGCTGCCGCAGGAAGAAGTCGTTCACGGCGGGAACCCAGGAGGCGCGGCTGATCAGAGCGCCGACGCCGTAGGTGGGCTTCCGCGTCACCGACATCTGCCAGTTGTAGAAGCGAACCTCGCTCCAGTGCGGAATCGCGAAGAAGACGAGGAAGAGGGCGGCGGCAATCGCGAGACCGGCCAACGTCCAGAGCGCCGCGCCCGCGCGGTTTCGCAGATCCGGATTTTCGCGCGCCCGCATCCCGAGCACCACGGTCGTCGCCGCCTCGAGACCGAGCGCCACGATGTAGAACGCTGCCGATGCCTTCGAGAAGAACGCCAGCCAGGCGGCCACGCCGGCCAGCGCGCCCCAGGCCCGATGACGTTCGGCGAGCGCGTAAGCGCCCCAGGACACCGCGATGAACGACACCATCGTGGTCTCGAGCAGCGCGACGCGATTCCACTGCACCCAGCCGTGATCGCAGGCGAGCAGCGCCGCCGCGACAAGCGCCGCGCGTCGGCTCGCTGATGCGCCGACTCCCAGTGCGACGAACAGAATCGCGAGCGTCCCCATCGCCATCGAGACAATTCGCGCCTGCCACTGTCCGACGCCGAACGACTCGAAGGCGACGTACTCGAGCCCCGTGAACACCGGCGCGAGATACATCGGATTCCAGCGGTCGGTCGACCATTCCCCCCAGAGCACCTTGTTCCTGGCGTTGTGCACCCACGGACCTTCGTCGTGCCAGGTGATGCCGACTGGCGCTCGCCACGGCGGATCCGCGGTGGGGAACGCGCCGCGCAGCGCGACTGCCAGGAGCAGAATGAGGAGCAGGCCGGCGAAGAACTGGCGGTTGGCTGATATCAGGCGTGTCGGTCACAGGATGCGCCGGGTCCCGCGTGGACGACGCCTCGGCAGACTGGCGCCGGGAGCCGTGGATGGTCCAGAATCACTCTACTACACGAACCTAGGCCACCCCTCTGCCCGAGCACACCCCCTCGCTACTCTCGCCTCGCGCTCCCGACAGCACGCCTGAGGTCTCCATCGTCGTGCCGACCTACAACGAGCGCGGAGGGATCGCGGAGCTCGTGGCAGCCGTCTGCGGCGTGTTCCGCGAGAGCGGGTTGCACGGCGAGCTCGTGATCGTCGACGACAACTCGCCTGACGGGACCGGAAGCATCGCCGACGAACTGGCCACGCGCTATCCGTTGACCGTCGTGCATCGCGCGGGAAAGCTCGGCCTCGGGTCGGCGGTGATGGAAGGCTTCGGCGTGGCGCGCGCACCGGTGGTCGGCGTCATGGATGCCGACTTCAGCCATCCTCCCGCAGTCGTGCCGCGACTGCTCGAGCAGATGCGCCGCAGTCAGGCCGATGCCGTCGTCGGATCCCGGTACATTCCCGGCGGCGCGGTCAGGAACTGGCCATTCGGGCGGCAGCTCATGTCGCGGCTCGCGTGCATGGTTGCCTGGCCGCTGACGCCCGTGCGCGACGCCACCTCGGGGTTCTTCCTGATCCGGCGCGACATCGTGACCGGCGTGCAGATCGCGGCGGGCGGCTTCAAGATCTGCCTGGAGCTCCTGATCCGGAGTCCCATTCGTTCGGTGGCCGAAGTGCCCTACGAGTTCGTCGACCGCACGACTGGCGAGAGCAAGATGAGCACGCGCGAGGCGATGGGCTATCTGACGCAGTTGCGCCAGTTGTACGCCGTGAAGTTTTTCGGGGGATCGAAGCCGAGGCTCAGATACGACCGCGGCAGACCGGCCTGACGGGCGGATCTCAGAGCGGCTGCACCCGGCCGGGCGGAAAGGCCAGCTCCGGCGGCGTCGCGTCCACGACTTTCTGTCCGAAAAAGATCCTCGACGTCAGGTGCGTGACGATGCTGGGCTTGGTCCAGGCGAGGCGAGCCACGTCCGCGAGGTGCCGGGCGAGGTACGCGGGCCGCAGGAAGAACCGCCGCCTGGCGCGGTTGATCGCGTCCATCACGATCCGCTCGTTCAGGCCGTTCCCCTCGAGCAGATAGTACCAGGTACTCCATCTTCGACCACTCTTCACGAGCCAGCAGTCCCTCGCGGCGCACCTTGTCGTAGAGCGCAGTGCCCGGATACGGGACGGCCGGATAGAAGTTCGCGAAATCGGGCTCGAGGTCGATCGCGTAATTGGTGGTGGCGTCCAGGGACTCGGGAGTGTCGCCAGGATAGCCAAAGATGAAGAACCCGAACGACTTGATGCCGGCCTCGCGCAGGTTCTGGAAGGCCGTGCGGATCTTCTGCTCCTCGAGGCGCTTCACCATGTCCTTCCGGATCTCCGGCGAGGCCGACTCGATCCCCATCGCGAGCATCCAGCAGCCGGATCGCCGCAGCCGATGGACGAACGCGGGATCCGTCAGGTTGTCGGCGCGGGCGTTGCCGAACCACCGCACGTTCAGGTTCCTGGCGATCAGCTCGTCGCAGAACGCGCTGAACGTCTTCGCGTTCAACGTGACCGTGTCGCCCCAGAGATAGAAGAAGTTCACGCCGAGCTCGCGCTGGCTTCGCTCGATTTCGTCCACGAGCGCCTTGGCCGAGCGCTCGCGGAACTTATGTCCCTGGTGAATGGGCGCCACGCAGAAGTCACAGGAATACGGGCAGCCGCGGCTCGTTTCGACGATGACGTATGGGGAGCCGACCATCGGCAGGCGGTACCGCCGGAGATCGAGGAGATCCCAGGCCGGGTAGGGCATGTCGAGGAAGCCCGAGAAGCTGCCATGCGCCGAGTGCGCGACGACGGCGCCGCCGCGCCGCCAGGTCAGGCTCGGGACGGCTTCGGGCGTGAAGGTGTCCTGCGCCGCCAGAGCGAGCACGGCATCCTCGGGCTCGCCGACGATCATGGCGTCGACCTGCGGCGCGCATGCCATCGATTCGGCCGGGGCCGCGGACGCGTGCGGACCGAAGCAGACCAGAGGCGCGGCAAACGCGTCCTTGAGCTTCGCCATCTCGGCGACGTCCGCGAGCAGCGTCGGCGTGGTCGACGGGAAGACGATCAGGGCCGGCGGCGCGCCAGCGTTCCGCAACTCGGCGATCAGCGATTCGGTCGAGCGCTGCTCGGCCGTGAGGTCCACCAGGCGAACCGGTATCTCGCGCTGACGCACCAGCGCGGCCATCAGGACGAGGCTGTACGGCGGTTTGGTGGTGCCGAGGACCTCCTCGCGCTCCTGGCAGCGTCCCTGCCGGGTGAAGGCGATGCCGCCGATGAGCGGCGGGTTCACGAGAAGGATCGGACGTCGAGGCGTGGTCATCGGCACCGGATCACGAAACCGGCACGAGCGGAATCGCGCGCCTGACAGGCGCCGCAACCGGCACCGGTACGGCCGTCTGCGACAGCTCGACCTTGCAGCAGCGCCGGCACGCCGGGAACAGCTTGTGCTGAAGCAGACGGCGCCGGAGCTCGACGTAGCGCTCGCCGTTCCAGATCTCCGCGAGCGTCGACTTCGTGAGGTCGCCGACCTCGATGCGGATGAACGGGCAGAAATACACCTTGCCGCTGAACGACACGCGCGCGTGCTGGAACGGATACAGGCACCGGCCGGCCAACGCCGTGCCGGGCGTGTAGTACGCCTCGGTCAGCTCGGGGAACACCTTGGGCCGGATGTCGAATCGAATGCCGCGTTCGAGACACCTGGCGCGAAGGCGCGGCCACGTGCGCGCGCACCTGATCGGGCGGCATCAGCGGATCGGGCGTGACGTAGGTGGAGATGACCGAGACGTCGCTGTCGAGCAACCGCGCGGTTTCGGCCGCTTCTTCCGGCGTCGCGTACATCAGGTGATTCAGGCCGATGGCGTCGATGCCGAGCTCTTCGGCGACGTCGACCATCTGCTCCAGCGTGGAGAGGCTTTCGGCGGCGACCGTCGTGTTGATGCTGACGCGCAGGGGGGCGCCGAGCCGGCGGGCTGCGTCCTGCAGGCGGCGCAGGCCCGCCGCCGTCCGCTCGAAGGTGCCCTTCTGGCCGCGCGCGCGATCGTGATGCTCGCCGGGGCCATCGATCGACACGCTGATGTGGCGCAGGAATCCCGTCTGCGCAAGGCGCGCGAGCGCCTCCGCACGTTCATCGGTGATGATCGTGCCGTTGGTGGTGAGATAGCCGCAGGTGTAGCCCTTTTCACCGAACAGCGCGAGGACGTCCATGATGTCCTTGCGCATGAAGATCTCGCCGCCGGTGAGGTTCACCTGCACGCCAGTGCCGTCCGGGAACGCGCGCTGCAACTCGTCGATCGAGAGCTCCTGACGCCATTCGCCCTCGATGTTCAGCAGGTCGCCGACGTAGCAGAACTCGCAGTGCAGATTGCAGCGCATCGTGGCTTCGTACACGATGCCCCGCGGCAGGGCCTCGGCGCGTCCGCTGCCGTCCCGCGTGAACTGTGCGACACTCCTTTCGTACGCGCGCGCGCGATAGCGCGCCCAGGCGTGCTGCGCCAGGGGCAGAGCGCGCAGGTGCGACAGCACCAGCTCACGGAATCGGCGTGCCAACAGCATCGAAGGAGATCCCCGTATTGTACCCCGTAACGAGCGCGGAGCCTACGGGGCCGGGCGCCTCACGCCGGACGCTCGCGGCGCTGGCCGCGATCTCGCTGCTCGCCCTCGGATTGCGCGTCTGGAATCTCGACTACGGGCTGCCGGGCGTCTTCAACATGGACGAGCGCCCGATTCTCGATCGCGCGCTCACCTTCGCCAAAGGCGACCCCAACCCGCACAACTTCCTCTATCCGACGCTGTACCTCTACGCGATCTTCGCGTGGGAAGCGCTCTACTTCGTGGTTGGGCGCGGTCTCGGATGGTTCTCGTCGCTGGCCGCGTTCCAGAACGCGTTCTTCGTCGACGCGTCCGGGCACGTGCTCGCGGCTCGCCTGCTCACCGCGCTGGTCGGAACCGCAACCGTGCCTGCGGCGTATCTGTTCGGGCGGCGCGTCGGAGGATCCGCGGTTGGTCTGGCGGCGGCGTTGCTGCTGGCCGTGGCGCCGCTGGCCGTTCGCGACGCGCACTACGTGAAGCTCGACGTGCCGGTGACGCTCTTTGCGACGCTGGCGCTGGCCACGTTGACGCGCATCGCCGCTGAGCCGGAGGCTGCCGCGCGCTGGCGGACGTGGGCCGTGGCCGGCCTGCTCGCAGGCCTCGCGATTTCGACGCACTACTACGCCGCCATCCTCGCCGTGCCGTTTGCCGCCGTCGCCGCGGCCGACGTCAGCCGCTCCGGTCGCTGGCAGACGTCCGCCGGGCTGCTGATGGCCGCAGGGCTCGCGACGATCGCCGGATTCGTGCTGGGGTCGCCGTTCTTCGTGCTCGAACCCGGGGTGATCCTGCGCGACTTCACCGAGCTGCGGCAGGTGGACATCGACCGCGCCGTGGGCTCGGGGCTCTTCTCGTCGATCGATACCTACGGCGCACTGCTGCCGAGGGCGATGGGCTGGCCCACGGTAGTCCTGGCGCTCGCCGGTATCCTGTCGATGCTCTGGCGCGACTGGCGGCGTGCGCTGCCGCTCGCGGTGTTCCCGCTCGCCTTCATGGTGTTCGTCGCGAACACATTTCCGGCGAGCCGGTATCTCAACATCATCATCCCGACCGTCGCGGTGGCGGCCGCGTGCGGAGCCGCAGGCCTGCTGCGCGTGATCCGCCCGGCGGCGTCGCTGGCATTCGCGGCGGTCGTCGTCCTCGCGGCCATTCCGGCCCTTGCGGACAGCGTGCGATGGGATCGCTTCTTCGGACAGCCCGACACGCGGAGCCTCGCGGGTCAGTACATCGAACGCGAAGTCCCGCCGGGAACCACGATTCTCGTTCAGCCGTACAGCGCGCCGCTGCGACAATCGAAAGACGGGTTGCTCGAAGCGCTGCGCGCGCACGTCGGCGATGAGGCGCGCGCCCCAATCAAGTACAGGCTGCAGCTTGCCGCGACGCCTTACCCGTCGCCGGCGTTCCGCTTGCTGTATCTCGGTGAAGGCGGCAAGACGGGGGTCGTACCCGGCGATGTGGACAAGGTGTACGTGTCGCCTCGCGCGTTTGCCGGAGGCGATGTCGCGGCGCTCCGCGCGGCGGGCGTGCGCCTGGTGGTGTTGACCCGCTACGGACCGACGCCGTCCGCGCTCGTGCCGCTCGAGTCCGTGCTCCGCCGCGACGCGCGGCTCGTGAAGACCTTCTCGCCGTACGCGCCCGGCGTCGACGCGGCGACTGCCGACGTCCCGCCATTCCGTCACAACAGCAACACGTGGATTGACGGATCGCTCGAGCGGCCGGGTCCGATCGTGGACGTGTGGCAACTCGAGTAGGGCAGTAGTCCCCGCAAACGAAAACGGCCGCGCCCTGAGGCGCGGCCGTTTCGTCGCTGTCGCTGGGCGAGTGCTCTCGCCTTACATGCCTGGCGGCAGCCAGTTCCCGTTGTCGCAGGTCCAGTTCGCGCCCGGCTTCACCGTCGTGCACGAGCTCGAGTCAGCAGCGCGTTGGCGGCAGCCAGCCGCCGTTGACGCACGTCCAGCCAGTGCCCGGGCTGACCGTGGTGCAGGTATTCGTCGGCGGTGGTGCTGCCGGGCGGCAGCCAGCCGCCGTTGACGCACGTCCAGCCCGCGCCCGGGCTGACGGTGGTGCAGCTCGAGTCGCCGTGCGCGCTGCCGGGTGGCAACCAGCCGCCGTTCACGCACGTCCAGCCGGTGCCGGGCTTGACCGTCTTGCACGTGCTGCCTGTTGAACCCCCGCCGCTGCCGGGCGGCAGCCAGCCGCCGTTGACGCACGTCCAGCCAGCGCCCGGGCTGACCGTGGTGCAGCTCCTGGTCGGCGGCGGAGTGCTGCCGGGCGGCAGCCAGCTGCCGTTCACGCACGTCCAGCCGGCGCCGGGCTTGACCGTCGTGCAGGTGCTGCCCGTTGAACCAGTGCCGCCTGTCGGCGGCAACCAGCCGCCGCTCACGCACGTCCAGCCGGTGCCGGGACTCACGGTGGTGCAGCTGCTCGTGGAGCCCGCGCCGGCGGCATCCAGCCGCCGTTCACGCAGGTCCAATTCGGCGCCCGGCTGCACGGTGGTGCAGCCCCCTGTGCTGCCGCCAGTGCCGCCGGTGCCGCCCGGTGCCCGTGTTCGTCATCGAGCCGTGTCGCGACGAACTGCGCCATGACTTTCGTGAAGTCGTTCGACGCGGCAGCCAGGAACTTCCCGGTGGCGCCCGCCGCCACTGCCGGCTGCGTGGACAGCGTCGTGCCGGAGCTGGTCAGCTGCGCCTGCGGTCCCGCGGCGCCGTGCAGCGCTAATCTCGACGCCCCACACCTCGGCGTTCTTCTGACTCTGGTACACCGCCAGGTAGGTGTTGCTGTTCGGGTTATAGGCGAGGCCGATTCCGTCGCCGCCGCCTTGCGTCGCGAGGGCCTTGGTGCCGCCGATGGGCACCAGATTGCTGTCTGCCAGCCATCCGTGCAGCATCCATGGGCTCGTGGCGCCCCAGGCGATGACGAGATACTGATTCGTCGTCGAGTTGTACGCGATCTCCGGATAGATATCGACGGTCGTCGTGTAGATAAGCTTGCGTGCCCCGATGAGGGCGCCAGTGCCAGGTTTCACACGCTGCGCGCAGAGCGAGTCGGCGCCGCTGGGGGCTTCACAGTAGTACCCGACGAGGTATTCGTCCTGAGCGGAGTTGTACGCGAGCGAGGTCCGGCCTTCCCAGTAAGACGTCGACGAGATAATCATCTCGGCGCCGACTTTGGCGGCGTTCGGGCTGATCCGCTGGCCGTGAATGTCGGGACCGCCCAGTGTTGTACTCGGCCCACGCGACGAGAAATTCGCCTGCCACGGGCGAGTACGCAACATCGGGCGCCGAGTCGGTCAGCTTGCTCTTCCCGTTGCTGTTGATGACGAACGTCGAGGTCAGGGCCTGCACCGTGCCCGCGTTGTAGCGGATCAGACGGCCGATGATCGACGAGGGCTCCTGGATCCATACCACCAGGCACATGTTCTGGTCGGCCGCGCACGCGATGCCCGGAGGTCCGGACGTTGTGAGGTTGACGTTGGTGGGGACGCCGATGGGCACACCCGCCGCGCTGACATATCGAACCCCGACGCTCCCGAGCCCCCACGCCACGACGTACACGTCGTTTGCGGCGTCGTAGGCGACCGCAGAGAATCGGCGCGTGCTGCCGTCAACGGGCTTGGCGTCAAATGTGGCGCCCACACGCGCTGGCTGACCCAGTGCTGTACTCGCGAGCGTCAGGCTCGCGGTCGCCAGTACGCCCGCGGCGGCGACGTGGTGCCGCCAGCGTCGAAGAATTTCACTTCGTCCCATCGGAAGACCTCAAAAAAATCGTGACTGAACGCGCGGATCGGCGCGATCTCCTGGGTAAAGATCGTCCTCAAGCGCTCTATCGGCAAATCCGTCGCAGGTGAATAGGTGTGCCGTTTCGGGCAACGAAAAATTACCTGCGAGGATGCCAACTCAGCCGGGAAGCGCTAGGCAGTGTACCTATGCGCTCGAGCTATGTCAACGGTAAAGCACTGATCCGTATCGGGTTGCCTGACGGCGGATGAGGCTATTTCGTCAAGGCCAGAACCTGCGCCGCGGCCTTCACGCGCGTCAGGTGGGACTCGCTCCTGAGCATTCCCCGCAGCGTCGTCAGGTCGGTCGTCGTGACTTCGCTCATGTTCACCGCAGCCAGCTCCCGAATCGCGGGGTTGTCGTCGCTTGAAAGGCCCTCGAGCACCGACCGTGCGAACGCCGGGTCGTGAGGGCCCAGCAACCGGGCGGCTCGGGCGCGCACTTCGGGGTCCTCGCTCGTCGCGAGCTCCCGGACGACCGCCAGCCAGCCTGCGTCGGGCTGCGACTTGAGCGCCTCCGCCGCGAGCAGGCGCGTCGAGGGGTCTGGGTCGGTCATCAGGCCCTGCAGGAGAGGGATGCCGCTCGAATCGCCCAGTTGGAGCAACGCTCCAGCGGCGGTGACGCGAACCCGCATGTTCGTATCCGCAAGCAGCGGAGTCACGTGCGGAACCACGTCCGCGTCGCCGAGTTGACCGAGGGCCTCGAGCGATGCCGCCCGGACTTCCTGCCTCGGATCCTGCAGCCTGGCGACGAGCGCCGGAATTGCCCGGGGACTGCCGCTTCTGCCGAGGGCGTCGATGGTCGTGACCAGGCCGGAGCCGCCCTGATTGAGCTGCGACACGAGGGCATCCACGGCGTGGGGGTCTCCGAGCGACGCCCGAGTGCCGGCAGGCACAGGGCTCACGGCGACCGTGTCCCGGAGCTCGCGTGTTGCGCGTGGGTCGCCGATCTCGCTAAGGGCTCGAATCGCCTCGGCCCGGGCTCCCTGGTCGACCCGCTGGCGCGCCTCCTCGACGAGCATCGCCCGCGCGATTCGACGTACCACGCCGGTTTCCTCGAACGGCCGTGCCGCCAACCAGTGCTCGTACTGCGCCAGACCGGCTGCAGCCCCGTGATTGGCGATGTCGGCCTCCACCGCCAGCACCAGTCCCGCGATGCTGCGCGGTTCCCGCTGCAGGACGCGCATCGCCTGAATCAATGCCTGTTCGGGTTTTCCTTCCGCGAGCCGTGCCCACCCGTTGGTGAGATCGACCGCTTCCTCGACGGCAACCGAGGGCGCTCGCTGCGCCTCGGCAGGCTTGGAGCCACCCGATCGCGGGGCCTGAGCGCCGTGAAGCACCGGCGCAAGGCCGACCGAGAGGCCAAGGATCAGGAGGCACCTGAGCAGCGACAGCGCGGACATTGAATTCTTGGACGTCACACACGGCAATCCGGACGTGCCGGAGTCGAGCTGCCGTCGTCTGGCCACGGGCGACTATATCGCCACGGCGCCGGCGACGCCCACTCAGGCTTTGTCCGACGGCTCGACCTCGACCGCAAGGTCTGTCGTCGGCGTCGTGACGATCTCGCCCGCCAGCTCGGTGGCATCGCTGGGAAGCTCGACGACCTTTCGTCGTCGCACCCGAGACACGAGGCGCAGGACTTCCTCGATCTCATGTCGGACGAAGAAACGTGACACGACGAGCACCGCGCCAAAGACGATCACCACCACAGTGCCGTGAGCAAGCAGGCCAGGCAACGGGCGAAGCGACGGCACGAGCAGCCGCGAGGCGATCAACGAAATCGCCGCCGCGGTCACGATCCGAACCAGCCGCGCGGTTTCGTAGGCAATCGGATAGAACCGGTTCGAGAAGCGCCACGAGACCAGCGCCAGCACGCCGTACGCAATCGCATTCGCCCACGCGGCACCGATGATCCCGAAGGTCGGGACGAGCGCCAGGTTCGCGCCGACGCTGGTGGCGGCGGCAATCGCCGTCGCGATGGGGTAGTACTCGGTCCGCTTGGTGATGTTCAGGCCGATCGACGTCAGCAGGTAGAGGCCCTGCAGGCCGACGCCGAGGCCCACCCACGGGACGATCTGGGCCGCCGGCAGGAATGCGGGCGGCATGAGGAAGCTCACCAGATCGTGCGCACAGGCGGCAAGGCCGGTCACCAGCACGGCGAGGATCAACACGCTGTAGGTGGTGACCCGGGCGAACGTGGTCTTCGCGTCGGGCTCCCGCATCACGCCGAAATAGAAGGGCGCCCACGCCTGCTCGAACGAGCTCAGGAACAGCTTCAGCCCCTGACCGAACGTGCTGCCGGTCGAATAGAGGCCCACCTGGTTCAGCGCGACATAGCGCGCGAGCACGTATCGATCCGACGATCCGATGACCTGCTGCGCCACGCCATGGGGAAGCCGCGGCAGTCCGAAGCGCAGCGACTCGCGCAGGAGGGATCTCGAGAAGACAAGCCGGATGAGTGGCGCGAACCACCGCGCGAGCACGAGGGTGAAGACGCTCGTGACGACGATATCGGAGAGCACGACGCCGTGAACGCCCCACCGGAGCGAGATGACGAGGAGCAGCCGCATCAGGATGGTGGCCAGACTGCGGCCAAACGTGAGGGAGATGAAGGTCGGCGTCTTCCCTTCGATCCGCATCACGTGGAACGGCAGGTAATAGAAACTCACCACGAACGTGTTGATGAGCACCAGCTGCATGGTCCAGTCGGTACTGGTTCGTCTTGAACAGGTACGGCCCCAGCCAGGGGGCTGCGATCAGGCCCAGCGCGAGCAGCGATCCGTTGGCGACCAGCAGGAAGTAGAACTGCGTGCTCGCGAGACGCTGCCTGGCCGGCTGGTCCGGGCAATCGAAGTACAGCCGCATGAACGCGCCGTCGATTCCCCAGCGGAACACGACCTTCGTGACCACTTCGACCGTCAGCAGCAGCGCGAGGACGCCGTAGTCGGTGGTCGACAGGTAGCGCGCGTAGAGCGGGAGCAGGAAGACGCTGATGATCTGGGTGGCGGTGTCGCCGAGCCCGTAGATCACCAGATTCCCGAACAGTTCCTTCAGGCGACGGAACACGTCACCACCATAGCGCGCAGTCTCGCGTCATCGGCCGAGCACTCGCCCGAGAAAGCGCATCGGCACCAGGAACCGCTCGATCCAGAGGCTCCAGGGGTTGTCCGGATAGGGCGCGATGTCGCGCCATCCCTTGAGGAACAGCTGATACTGAAAGAGCAGCAACCCATTGAGGAGCACGACCAGGACGACGCCGGCGACGAGCGTCATTGGACGATCGCGCCATCGTTCCATGATCGCGCCGCATCCCACGACGAAGATCGGGAAGCAGCTCACGAATCGGCGTGCGCCGAAGGCCTCGCCGGCCCACCAGTCCGCCACCGACGCGTTGACGTACCACGAGAGCGCGACGATCGCGACGAGCACGATCGCGAGATGCCGCCGCTCGCGGCCGAGGGCGCCCGAGGCCGAGGGCCGCGACGAGCAGCACCGGCGTCCAGGTGAAGAGGCCGCGGAAGCTGGAGAACAGCACTGCCGCGAGCTGTGGATCCGTCCACCGCATGAATCCGCTGCCCTGGGGCACCAGCAGCGGGCTGCCGTAGAGCACCGTCCACACCATCATCTGAGGCACGAAGACCACGCACGCGGCGGCGACGCTGATGACGGCATGCAGCAGGGCGTCGCGCCGGCGCGACGCGCCGGGCTGCCGCAGCTCCTCCACCGTGTCCAGGAGCGGCGCCATCAGGAAGACGACGTCCTGCGGCCTGATGAGCGCGGCAAATCCCACCAGCGCGCCGACGAGCGCGTAGCGCCTCGGGGATCGCTCCGACCGCGAGCGCCACCAGACGTAGAGCGCCGCCGAGGTCGCCAGCATCGAGCACGCATGCGAATACGTCGGCGACACCAGCGAGTAGTAGATCGCGCTCGATCCGAGCCACACCGCCAGCGTGGCCCAGAGCGCCACGGTGGCGCCGAACAGCGCGCGTGCCAGCAGGAACGACAGCCACGCGCCGAGCGTCGCTGCGAGGATGCCGCTGAACCCGGCGCTCGCCTGGAACACGCGCGCGTAGCCGTCGGGCGTCGCCGTGAGACCGAGGAGATGCAGTCCCCACGCGCCCGCTGTCACGCCCAGGTAGATCGGCGCCCACACGATCGCGGTGCCGATCGGCATCAGGTTTCGCGTGTAGCCGGTCGCCAGCGGCGTGTACACCCACTCGGTGTCGGGTGGCGGCGGCGCGCTCGGGTCAAGTCCGTACAGGCGGAAGTACTCGTTCTGAAAGTGCAGATCGCGATCGAAGACGAGCGATCGCAGGTAGACGAAGTAGTGGACGGCATCGCCGACGACGATGCGTCCCCCGGCCTTCGGCAGGAGCACCAGCGACAGCCCGTAGGCGACGGCGCAGGCGAGGCCCACGGCGGCGATCACGCGGCCGGGCCTGCGGGCGATCGCCGCATGGACTCGCCACAACTCGATCGCCATCAACGCGTGAGCTTGCGAAGCCGCAGCAGCGTCAGAAAGCACCAGCCCGGCACCGGGACCAGGCGCGTCATCCAGCGATGCAGCCAGGCGCGCGACTGCGGACGGCGGCGAATCCAGGGCGTCACCACGGGGAGCGTCGGGAAAATGCCGGAGACCTCGACGACCTCGAAGCCCGCGCGTTCGACGAGCGAGCGGTATTCGGCGAGCGGACGGTCACCAGGATGCTTCAGCTCGCTCGCGGTTCGAATGAGCCGGCCGCGCAGCAGCAGGTTGATGCGCGACTGCAGGTGCGCAAGGTTCGGCACCGAGACGAGCAGCTCTCCGGTCGGCGACAGCACGCGCCACAGTTCCGCAAGGGCGCGCGGCTGATCGGCGAACGACAGGTGCTCGAGCACGTCGAGACACAACACGCGCTCGAAGGACCCCGCCTCGTACGGCAGCGCCAGCAGCGACCCGCGGCGCACGAACGACGAGCTGTAGTTCTCGTCGAGGCCTTCGATTTTCAGCCGGCTGGCGTACCGCTCGACGAGCACGCCTTCGCCGCAGCCGGCGTCGAGCACGCGCGTGCCCGGCGGCAGCGCGTCGAGATAACGCGACACGGCCTCGAGCTTCGCGATGTAGGTCGGGTAGTAGTCCCAGTCGGGGCTGGGCGCGCGGTGGTAGTCGCCACGCGTGGCGTATTCGCCGGCGGGGACGTCGCAGGCCGGCTCGGACCGCTCGGCCATTACCTCGGCTGCTGTGGGGACTGCGGCTGCGTCGGCTGCGGCACCGGCAGCACGCCGGGTGCGGCCGTCGTCTGCTGGCCCGCTGACGGCAGCACCGGCGGCGCCGTCGGCTGATCGCCGTTCTGATCCGGCGGCGGATTGTACGGCAGCACCACGCCCTGCGTCGGCGCGTTGACCGGCGGCGGCCCCTGTTGCATGCCGTTCGGATCGCCGCCGAACACCGGCGCCGGTGCCGGCGCGCCCTCGTCGTTGGCGAGCGACGTCGGGTCCGGAGGCACCTCCACCATCACCGGCTGCGGCATCATCCGCGGCGCCGGTGCGGACGCGCGGTACGCCGGCGCGGGCGCGGCGTAGCTCGTCGGCATGATCAGGATCCGGTCGTACTGCGACGCGTTGGCGACGGCGACGCTGCGAGGCGCGGCGATGTAGCCCGCCACCGAGCGCAGCACGATGGCCAGCGCCTTCGACTCCGGCTCGTTCGTGATGATGAGTGTCGTCGGCCCGCCGCTCACGCGCTCGGCGTTGACGATGCGGGTGCGGCCCTGGCGCGACCAGGCGTCGAGGATCTGGCGGGGTGTCGCGTCGCGCGCGACGAGCGTGACCCGGCCGTCGGCGATGGTCAGCGAGACGTCGCCCGCCAGAGCGGGCGTCGCGCCCGCCACGAGCGCGCCGAGCGCGGCTGCGGCGAGGAACCGGGCGTTCACGCCCTCAGTATACCGCCGCCCGCCGGGTCAGAAGAGCTTGCTGACCCAGAGCGGCGAGTCCTTCTTGGGGAGGTCGCAGGACTGGCAGATGGCCGGGCCGCCCGAGTCGAGGTGCTCGCGGCGCACGGCCCGGTACGCGTCCGAGTTCCAGATTTCCTTGATCGTGTGCGTCCGGAGGTCGCCAAGGATCGTGCGGCCGTCGAAGTCGGCGCAACAGAGCGCGACCCGGCCGTCCCAGAGCGCCGTGAACGTCAGCCAGGGCCGGTAGCACGGGTAGTTCACGTCCGACTTCTGGTTCAGCGTGCCGGCCCAGTTGTGCAGATCCGTGACGTGAATCTTGTCGGCGCGCGCGCGCCAGTGCTCGATGAACGCGTGCTCGTCCTCGTCGTTGTTCTGCCGGACGAACGAGAGGATCAGCTTGGGCCGCCGCTTGCCCGAGGCGTCGCGCAGCGCCAGCAGCCGCTCGACGTTGGCGATGACCTTGTCGTACTTCAGGCCCACGCGCGTGCGCTCGAAGACTTCCTTGCCCGATGCATCCACGCTGATGTTGATCGCGTCGAGGCCGGCCTCGATCATCCCGCGCGCGGCCGTTTCGGTGATGAGCGATCCGTTGCTGATCATGCCGACCTGCGGCACGCCCTTCTGCTTCGCGTAGCGGACCTTCTCGACGAGCTGGCGATCGACGAACGGCTCGCCGTAGTTGTGCATGCGCACGTGCTCGATGCCGAGCTCGACGCACTCGTCCACGACCTTCTTGAAGAGCTCCATGTCCATGACGCCCTGCTTGCGCGCCATGTCGTCGCGGGGGCAGAACACGCACTTCGCGTTGCAGATGTTGGTGCTTTCGATCTGCACGATCTCCGGCAGCGGCGCCTCGTCGCGGCCTGTCGCGACGAGCACGCGGCGCACGAGCCTGGCGTTGCCGCGAAGCAACGCTTCGGTGCCCTTGCGGGCGCGCCGGCGGAGGGGTTGGAGCACCGTGCTTACTGCCTCTGAAAATAGTCGATCACGTCGGTCAGGATCGCGTCGAGATCCCGCCGGGGCGCGTAGCCGACGAGCGCGTGGATCTTCGAGAGATCCGGCACGCGGCGCGGCATGTCCTCGAAGCCCGATTCGTAGGCCTGATCGTACGGGATCGCGACGATGGGCGATCGGCCTCCGGTGCGCTCGCGCACCCGCTCGGCCAGCGCCATGATCGAGATCTCCTCGCTGTTGCCGACGTTGAACACTTCGCCGACTGCCCGGGGCTCGTCGACGAGCGCCAGGAGCGCGCCGATGACGTCGACGACGTGGCAGAAGCTGCGCGTCTGCGTGCCGTCGCCGTGCACGGTGATGGTCTGGCCCGAGAGGCCCTGGCGGACGAAGTTCGGGATCACCATGCCGTATCGGCCGGTCTGCCGCGGTCCGACGGTGTTGAAGAAGCGCGTGATGATGACGGGCAGCTTCTTCTCTTTCCAGTACGCCAGCGCGAGGAACTCGTCGATCGCCTTGCTGCACGCGTACGCCCAGCGATGCTTCGGCGTCGGGCCGAGCACGAGGTCCGCGTCCTCGCGGAAGGGCACGGCCGTGCTCTTGCCGTAGACCTCGGAGGTCGACGCGATCACGACGAGCTTCTTCTTCTTGTTGGCGTGCTTCAGCACCACTTCGGTGCCGTGCACGTTGGTCTCGATCGTGTGGACCGGCGCCTCGACGATCAGCTTCACGCCGACGGCGGCCGCCAGGTGGAACACGACGTCGCAGTCGTCGATGAGCTCGGCCAGCAGCCGCTCGTTGATGACGCTGTCGACCGTGTACCGGAACGACGGGTGCGCCTTCAGATGCTCGATGTTCTGAATCGAGCCCGTCGACAGGTCGTCGAGCACCGACACGTGATGCCCGCCGGCGAGGAGCGCCTCGGCAAGGTGCGACCCGATGAAGCCGGCTCCGCCGGTGATGAGCGCTCTCATGTCTACTGAGTCCTGGCGAGCCCGACGATGAGATCGGCGGCCCGCGCGGCGGCGCCCCCGTCGGCCCGGATGCCGTAGCGGTCGGCGAACGTCCGTCGGGCGGCGGCCAGGCGGCCGCGCGTCTCCCGATCATACAGCAGACCTTCGAGCGCCGGCCCGATCGCGGCCGCCTCGGCCGCGCCCGCCATCACGCCGGCCTCGACGAACGGCGAGAGGTTGTTCGGCAGGTTGACGACAAGCGCCGGCACGTCGAGCGCGATGGCCTCGATCGCGGCCGTCGAGTTCACGGTCACGAGCACCGACGACAACGCCGTGAGCGCGCCCAGGTCCGCCGTCGGCGGCGCGATGCGGACGTTCGCCGCGCCTCGCGCGTCGCGGGCGTAGGGCTCGGGGCCCTCGGCCGGATGCGGCTTCACGACCAGCACGACATCGGCGCGCGTGCGCACGGCGTCCACGAGCGCCGGAAACGCGGCCGCGATCTGGGAGTGCTTCGATGCGACGGTGACGATCGCTTCATTGCCGCGCGCGCCCAGCGAATCGCGCAGGGCCGCGCGCGTCGAGTCGCTCAACGCCCGCGCGGACGCGACGAGCCGGTCGAGCCGCGGGCTGCCGGTGACGGCGAGCGATGCCGGCGGAAAAGCGCCGGCGCGCTCGAGATACTCGCGCGCGTATTCGTCGAAGAGCAGGGTGCGATCCGGATAGGGAAACCCGCGATCGCCGGCGTTCGCCGCTGACGGCCGGGCCTCGTCCGGCTCGTGACGGTAGTTCAACCAGTGGCGGTAGATGAACCCGTGCTGCAGCGCGACCGATGGAATGCCGCGTCGGCGCGCTTCCAGCATCAACGCGCGCCCCCAGCCGCCGGCCTCCGCGTAGGTGACGATCGCGTCAGGCTTCAGCGCGTCGAGCGCGGCGCCGGCTTCGTCCATCGCGCGCACCGACCACGGGAACTGCAGCGTCGCGATGCCTTCCAGCTCGGGCTCGACCAGCGGCCACAGGTCCAATGCCTCGAGCTTCGACATATCGCGCAGGTCCTGGCTGGCGGCCAGCGCGCGTGCGGCGCGCCGCCGGGCCCGCCATTGCGCATTCGAGCCCGCCAGGTCGCGCCACCGCGCGAAGGCTTCGACCGGCGTCAGCGGCAGTGCGCTGGCGGCCGGATCCGCGAACTCGCGCAGACGATCGCGCCAGCCACGCACCCGGAAGCTGGTCCGCGGGCCGAGGCCGACCAGCTGCAGCCGGCCGGGCTCGAGGCGCGCGACGAGCTCACTCAGGACGGGACCGGTGTAGGCCTCGTCGCCGGCGTCGCCGCGCGCGAACGCGCTGTGCACGAACGCCACGACGCCGCCGGTCGATGCTGGGGGCGGCGGCGAGCGGCCGCAGGCGATCGGCCAGCGCCGTCCAGGTGTGAAATCGCGCCTTGGCGCGCTGTCGAATCCGCGTCGACGCCTGAGGCGTGCCCTCCACGGCGATGCGCCGGCTCGAGGCGATCTGCCGCGCGACGCAGGCGACAACCGGAGTGGCGCCGTCGAGATTCCAGCTCGCGCCGGGCGCGTCGCTGGTGAGCCGCTCCAGCGCATACCGGGCGCGAAACGCCTCGACGATGACGCGCTGCTTGTGGAGATAGAGCTCCGCGAACCACCAGAGCGAGTCGCCGCGGCAGGTGAACCGATCGCGAAACGTCTGGCCGTCCACGCGCGCGTGACGCAGCTGCTTGATCCACTGGTTGGCCTCGACCTCCGCACGCTCCGCAGCGTCGGCGTCGAGATGGCGATCGAGATCGGTGGCGAGCGCGACCGGCGTCATCGCACGCTCAGCGGCGTCAGCGTGGCCGCGAGGCCCCGCGCCGCCGCGACGACGGCATCCACGGTGACGCCCTCGAGGCAGTCGGGCACGTGGCCGACGCACCGCTCTGGCGGACGGCGGATGCGGTTGCACGGGCTGCAGGGCAGATCGATGCGGACGATGCGGTGCTCGGCGATGAGCGGCGCGTAGCGCCATGGCATCGACGGTCCGAACACGGCAACGACCGGCGTCCCGACGGCCGCCGCCAGATGCATCGGCCCGGTGTCGCCAGTCAGCAGCAGCTGGCACTGCCGCAGCACGCCCGCCAGGATCACCAGGTCCACGGTTCCCTGCACTCGCAGCGTCGTCACGCCCGCCTGCTTGAGGGCGAGCTCGACGCCGTCGACGATCGACGCGTCCTCAGGGCCGCCGGTGAGCACGACCGCGGCGCCGAGCTCACGTGCGATCCGGAGGCCGGCCTGGGCGAAGCGCTCGGGGGCCCATTGCTTGATTTGCCGGCCGCCCGCGGCATGGAGCCCGATGAGACGCGCGGGAAGCGTCCCTCCGGCCAGTTGCGCGAGTGCCGCCCGGGCTGCCGACGCGGCGCGCTCGGGCAGCGGCAGCCGCCACTCGGCCAGCGCTTCGGGCGCCGGCGGCGCTGGCAGAGAGCCAGGCGTCAGGTCGAACGCGCGTTCGACGAGCGCGAGGCTGTTGGCCGCGACATGACGCGAGGCGTCGTGCGCCACCACGTCGGTCAGCAGCGGCCCGCCGCCGGCCATCCCGAAGCCGACGCGGCGCCGCGCGCGCGACAGCGCCATCAACCCGTGCGAGCGGATGTCGCCCTCGAAGTTAATCGCGAGATCGTAGTGCCGGTGACGCCAGCCGTGCGCGTGACGCCGCAGGGTTCCGTAATCGCTGCCAGGCTCGCCGCGTGCCAGCCACGGCGCGTCGACGACTTCGACCTGGTTCACCGACGGCAGCAAGCCGCGCGATCTCCGCGTTCCAGCGTCCGACCACGAGATCGATCTCGGCCTCCGGCGCGAGACGGCGCACTGCGGCGATCGCGCCGAGCGACATCAGCAGATCGCCGATGCGCTCCAGCCGCAACAGCAGGATCCGCCGCGGCGGTTGCGGCGGCCGGCGGGACATCAGGCGGAACGGCAGGCCCAGGGCGCCGAGACCGAGGTCAGCCGCGCCAATCAGCCAGCGCTCGCGCGGGTCGTAGATCTCGAGGTGATCGAACATGCGGGGTGTTCAGCGGGCCGCGGCCACGCGCCGCAGCTCCACCCGGTCCACCTTAACACCGAGCTCCCGGTCATCGTCTGCCCCCGTGAGCGCACGAGGGTTGAACGTGGAGCTGATCAGCCGAATCGTGGCGGCGCCGATGTTCCTCGCCGCCTGCGCGGCGAGCGGCTGGGGAATGTCGAAGACGTAGGCCTGGTCGGCCAGGCCGACGGTGACTTTGCCCAGTGACGTCTCGCCGAAGAACGCCTCGAGGGTGGCAGGTCCGGCTGCCGGAGGCCGGTTGCCGTTGTTCATCCAGATGACCAGCTCGCGCCGGGTCTCGTCGACGCCAAGCAGCGACAGGTACGACTGGCCGCGCGTCCACCGGAACGTGCCGCGACGGTCGCGCTCCTTCGCGTTGAACCGCACGACGTGCAGATCGTCCATCGTGCCGACGTCGAACGCGATGCCGTCCGGCAGCGGGCAGCGGATCGACGAAGCGATAGATGCCGAAGTCGAACTCCTTGCGCCGGACGTGCGTCGGGTACGCGTTCATCAGCGACTCGTACTCCGGCACCTGAAAGCGCTCGCTGCCCACCGGTTCGACCGAGACGTCCCGCGAGAGGAGGTCCGTGCCTCCGCCGCCGAGGAAGTACACCGTCTGATACCGCTGGCGCGCCCATCGGATGAACTCGGCGAAGAGCAGCGGATCGGGCTTCGGCGTGTTCAGCACGAGCGCAGGCTTGCCCCAGATGTACGCCAGCGGCAGGGCGATGACGTGGACGTCCGAGGCATTCCGCGACTCGACGACCAGGAGATCCTGCGATCCGAACCGGGACGCGATCCTGTCGATCTTGCCCTCGATGCCGCCGAACTCCACGTGCGTGCGAATGGCGCTCGTGGCGGACCAGAAGCTCCACGCCGCCAGCGCGAAAAGGATCAGGCGCACGACGTGCCGTGCCGACCCGGCCAGGCGCCGCGTCACGGACGCGCCGCGCGTCGCCGCCGGTGCCAGGGCAAACGCGATCGCGAGGCAGACGCCGGGCAGGATGATCGGCACGAACCGCCTGGCCGCCCAGAAGTGCTCGGGGACGATGCGCAGGCGGTAGAAGACGAACGTCGAGATCCCGATGAAGACAATGAACGTCGACGGATCGCGCCAGAACCTCGTCGTCATCACGATCGACAGGCCGATGGCGGCGAGGACGAGGATCCGCGGGTCCACGTACCAGCCGAAGGCGCGAAATGCATACGCGTCATGGGCTGCGAGCGCGCCAGCAGGGTGCCGCAGGAACCACGCGTAGAACGCCATCGCGAGCGTCGCAGCCAGCAGGACGCGCGGCGTCCAGTAGAGCAGCACGCGGTGCGACGCCTGCCGCGCCAGCAGCCAGCGCGCGCCGAAAACCGCGAGCATCAGCGTGGGCAGGCCGACGACGATCGCCACCTGGTGGAGGCTGAACCACATCCGCGGCAGCTTCGCGTACGGCGCGACGACCGTCAGGAAGTACGCGGCGAAAGCCGCCAGCAGCGCTGTCAGCGGAATCAGGAATCGCCAGCGAATACGATCGCCGCCGATCCACTGCAGCAGCGGCCCTGCCGCCGCAAGGCCTGCGATGAGAATCGCGTCGAATCGCGCGAACGGCAGCAGACCGAGCAACACCGCCGCGACTGGCGCGAAGAACGGGTCCTCGTCCACGTGGGCGCGGGCCACCGCCAGCAGGGCCGCCACCCCCAGCGCCTGCGTCAGCATCTCGGAGTTCGGGTAGCGCGCGTACCAGACCTCGATGATGTTGATGGCCATCAGCGACGCGGCGGCCGCGCCGGCAAGTCGTCCGCCGAGACGCGCGGCGAGGAAATAGAGCGCAAGGACGCCGGCGACGGCGGCGAAGACGCTTGCTTCGCGCACGCCCAGGAGGCCCGACGCGCCGTATCCGAGGGCGATCGCCACCGGGTAGAGATGGGGGAACTGATCGACCACGGTGCCGGCGTCGGGGTCGAGCAGGAAGAAGCCCATGAAGCGCGGGCTGTAGTACGGCTGCTCCATGTGCTGTGGAAAGAAGAGCGGGCGCATCGGCACGGGAAGCCCCGCCGCGGTCCCGTCACGGAAGACGAGGCTCCCGCCCTGCGCGATCTGAACGCCGGCGTTCACGTACACGCCGGGGTCCTTGCCCCCGATGATGTACTCCGACGGCGGCTGGTACAGCCACAGCGCGCCCACGCCAATCGCGAGCGGGACCAGCGCCCACCGCGTCGGCGGCGCGGGCCGGTCGTATCGCAGCCGCTGGCGCCAGACAATCGCGATGACCAGGACGACGACCGCGTTGGCCGCGAGCAGCCGCTGCGACGTGTAGACGTGGAGCAGCGCCAGCGCGAAGGCGAGGCTGAGCGACCAGGCGGCGCTGAGGACGATGCCCCAGAACGCCCGCTCGTCTGCCGACAGGCGCTCCCGCCGGTAGCGGTCGGCGACCGGAATCCGCATCATCGCGGCCCCCGGCAGGTAGCCGAAGAGCAGCAGCGTGCCGATCAGCTGAATCATGCCGGCTGCGCCGCGCCGGAGTTTCGCCGCCGCCGCGCCGCACGGCCGAGGCGACCTCGTCCACGTCGGTGTCCGTCAGCGCCGGCGAGAGCGGCAGAGAGAGGATCTCCGACGCGACACGGTCAGCGTGCGGACACGTCGCCGGTGAGAGGTCCGCGAACGCAGGCTGACGGCTGACGGGCATGGGGTAGTGGACGAGCGTGCCGATGCCACGCGCCTCGAGCGCCGCCTGGAGCGCGTCGCGCCGGCGGCTGCGCACCGTGAAGAGGTGATAGACGTGGCCGGCGATCGAATTCCGGCGGCACCACGACATCGGCGCCGGCCAGGGCGGCGCGATAGCGCCCGGCGAGATGACGGCGAGCCGCCGTCCATCCGGCAAGACGCGGCAGCCGCGCGCGCAGGATGGCCGCCTGCAGCTCGTCGAGGCGCGAGTTCACGCCAGCTTCGACATGGTGGTAGCGCCCGGCCTGGCCGCCGTTTCTGAGCCGCGCTATCCGGTCGGCCAGCGCCGCGTCGTTGGTCACGACGGCGCCGCCGTCGCCGAGCGCTCCGAGATTCTTCGTCGGGTAGAAGCTGAACGCGCCGGCCGTGCCGATGGTGCCCACCGGCCGGCCGTCGCACGTCGCGAGATGCGCCTGCGCGCAGTCTTCGATCACCGCAAGGCCATGTCGCGAGGCGATCGTCATCAGCGCCGTCATGTCCGCCGGCTGACCGTAGAGGTGCACCGGCATCACCGCGCGCGTCCGCGACGTGACTGCGGCGTCGACCGCGGCCGGATCGATCGTCGCGCGTTCGGGGTCGATGTCGGCGAAGACGGGCGTCGCGCCGGTCATCCGGATCGCCAGCGCGGTGTACGCCGCCGTGAGCGGTGTCGTGATGACCTCGTCGCCCGGCCCGATGTCGAGCGCGCGCAGGATCAGCATCAGCGCGTCGGTCCCGGTGTTGACGCCCACCGCGCGTGCCGCGCCGGACGCCGCCGCGAACTCCGCCTCGAAGGCCTCGACTTCTGGCCCGAGGATGAACCAGCCGCGATCGAGCACCCGTCGAATCGCGGCCTCGATGTCGGGCCGGTCGTCGCCGAGAGCCAGCGACAGGAAGGGAACGGACATCTCGATGAGTCTATGACACGACGATTGCGGAAGTGCAGGGTGCAGTGGCAGTAGTGCAGGTTGCAGGATCTGCGGGTGTGCCGGTCTGTGGACTCGCAGCGGGCGACCCAGAAGTCCTCTGTGCTCACTGCGCCTCTGTGGCCGCATCTCTCAGTGTCCTCAGCGGCCCAGCAGAGCGGTCCTAGCGATAGCGATCGAGGTGCGCGCGGTAGTACGCGACAGCGCGAGCCAGGCCGTCCGCCAGCGACGACGGTGGGCTTCCACCCGGTCGTCGCGGTGAGCTTCGCGGCGCTCGCGTAGAAGCTGCCGATGTCAATCGCGCGTTTTTCCGGCGGCCACTCGACGAACTCGACACGGCCCGCGCCGGCGATCGAGATCAGGAGCGCCGTCAGGTCGCGATGGCTGATCGGCTCGCCGCCGCTCACGTTGAACACGTCGCCGTTGCAGCGGTCGTCCCAGCCTGCCCTCAGGAACGCATCCACGGCATCGTCCACGTAGACGAAGTCGCGAAGCTGCGATCCGTCGCCGAAGATCTCTGAATCGTGCCGCCCTCGACGGCGAGGCGGATGAACCACCCGATGAACCCCTGCCGGTTGTGCTTGACGAGCTGGCGCGGGCCGTACACGTTCGTCAGCCGCAGCGAACATGCGCGGACGCCGTACACGTTGTTGTAGACGAGGTGATAGTTCTCGCCCGCCGCCTTGTTGATGCCGTTGACGTCGGTCGGCCGCACCAGATGCGCTTCCGTGACCGGCAGGAAGTCCGGCCTTGCCGTAGACCTGGCGCGTGCCGGCGAAAACGACCTTCGTCGTTCGGATTGAAATGGCGGCACGCCTCGAGAATCGTCAGCTGACTCCGGCAGTTGATCTCGAGGTCGGTGTGCGGGTCCTGGATGCTGTCGATGTGGCTCACCTGGCCCGCGAGGTTGAAGATCACCTGACGGTCGCGCACGAGGTAGTTCATCGTGCTGGCGTCGCGCACGTCGGCGACGTTCACGCGGACGCGATCCCGGATGCCCTCGATGTTGAACAGGTGGCCGCCGTAGCCGTCTATCAACGAGTCGACGAGCAGCACGTCGGCGCCGAGCGCCACCAGACGGTGCGCCAGGTTGCTGCCGATGAACCCCAGGCCCCCGGTGACCATGACGCTTACAGCCGCGATAGAACTCGAGGTACGTCGTCACAACGCGTTGTCCTTGCTGTTCGCGGCGGCGTCCGGCCTTGTCGCCCTGAAGGTGCGTGCGCCGGATCACCAGCGCGTACCACAGCTTGAACACATCAATCGCCGTGCGATACAGGCGCCGGAAGTTGAAGAACTGCGACTTGCCGTACGCCCGATGAAAGTGGTGCACCGGAACTTCGGCCACGCGGAAGCCGGCGTCCTGGAACTTCTTCATCATCTCCAGGCAGATGACGCCGCTCGACTTCTCGAGGTGCACGACCTCGAAGATCGATCGACGCATCAGGCGGAAGTCGCAGTCGACGTCGCGCACCTTCGAGGCCGAACAGGATCCTCACCATGTGGTGGTACAGCCGGCCGATGAAGATGCGATGCAGCGGGTCGGAGCGGTGGATCTTGTAGCCGTTGACCCAGTCGACGTCGGGCGACATCCCCCGCCAGAGCAGCGTCATCTCCGCCCGGGTCGTACTGCGCGTCGCCGTCGGTGTAGAAGACGAACTCCTTGCTCGCGGTCTCGAAGCCGGTCCGGAGCGCCGCGCCGTACCCGCGATTCTTCCCGTGGTGCACCGGCCGGACGTTCGGATAGATCCGCGCGAGCTCTCGAGGATCTCGGCCGTCGAATCGGCGCTGCCGTCGTTGACGACGATGACCTCGTAGTCCGGGGTGATCCTGCTGGCGGTCGTGACGGCACGAATCACGACGCTGGCGATCGTGCCGCTGTCGTTGTACGCGGGAAAGAAAATGCTGAGCCCTGGGCGTCCTGCCGGCGCGTCGCCCGTCATCGGAGGGCTCACTTTAGTATGCGGACTTGACGGCCGCAAGGGACGCCGCGCGATCGTAGACGCCCTCGAACCGCTCGGCCGCCCGCGACCAGCTGCCTTCCGCGATGGCCCACCGGCGCGCCGTGTCTCCGAGGCGCGCGGCCAGCGCACGATCCGTCAGCAGGCGATCGATCGCGCCGGAGAGTCCCGTGACGTCGCGTTCGGGCACGACGAGTCCGGTCACGCCGTCGGCCACGACCGATCCGATCCCGCCGGCCGGCGTCGCGACCAGCGGCGTCCCTGACGACAGCGACTCCATCACGACGTTCGGCAACCCGTCCACGTTCCCCGCGTCGTCTCGCACCGAGGGCACGACGGCGACGTCGGCGGCCGCCAGGCCGCGGGCCACGTCGTCCTGCGAGAGGATGCCCGGAAGAATCGCGCGGTCCATGGCGTCCTGATGCAGCAGGCGTTCGCGGAGCGCGCCGTCGAGATCTCCGCCGCCGGCCAGGACCAGACGAAGCGCGGGACGGCGCTGGCGCAGCGAGGCGACGGCGTCGATCAGGTACTCGAATCCCTTCTTCTTCACGAAGCGCCCGGCAGTGAAGACGACCTCGGCGTCCTCCGGCAGCCCCCAGCGCGCACGCATCGCCGCCCGCGCGTGCCGGGTCCGGACGAAAGCGGGTCGAGTCGACGCCGTACGGGATGGTGACCGACCGCGACGGATCGGCGCCGAGGTGCTCGGCGCGGACCCGCAGATCCTCGCTGCACGCGGTGACCATCGCCGTGCGCCGAAACGTCGCCCGCGCGGCTTCGCCAATCAACGCGTGGCGCTCCGCGACGTAGACGTCCGAGCCGTGCAGGCTGACGACCAGCGGGAGCCCGCGCCGCGCCATGGCCGCGATGACGCCGCCTGGAACGACCCAATGCCCGTGGACGATGGTCGCCTTCGTCTCGCGAACGACGCGCCGCGTCGTGTGCCACGCGGCGAGGACGGCCGGTGGCGTCGCGGCGAACGCCGCGGCCTTGAACGCGACGTCGGCCTGCAGCGCTTCCGCGTACCCGAAGACGTTGAGCGATTGCGCCGGGGCGTAGCGAAACAGATGAAACGTGACGCCGCGCTCCTGCAGCGGCCGCGTCCACCGCGGGTGCCACGGCAGCACCATGTGGATCTCGTGCCCGCGGGCCGCCAGGCCTTCGGCGATCGGCTGCATGAACGTGCCGACCGTATCTCCCTGAAACCTCGGATAAGAGGTCGCCACCATCACCACGCGGTGGCGTGCGCTCACGGGGCGCTCCGGCCGATCGACCTGAGCTTCAGCCGCCAGGGCGTGAGCGCAGACTCCATGATCACGCTGCCCGACAGCTTCGAGACGCCCTGCCGGCGTTCGACGAAGATGATGGGCACTTCGCCCACGCGCGCGCCGCGACGATGCGCCTCGAAGAGCATCTCCACGAGGAACGCGTAGCCGTCCGACACCATCGAGGCGAGCGGCAGCCGCGCGAGCATCTCGCGGCGCCAGCAGCGGTAGCCGCTCGTGCAGTCTTGCGCGCGCAGCCCGAGGATCGCGTGGATGTAGCGGTTTGCGAACGAGCTCAGCACGATCCGCCTCAGCGGCCAGTTCACCACCGAGACACCGTTCAAGTACCGCGACCCAATCACCACGTCGGCGGTCCGGCACGCGTCGACGATCGCCGGGAGGTACTTCGGATCGTGCGACCAGTCCGCGTCCATCTGGCAGATGAACTCCGCGTCGGTCTTCAGCGCGATCTGCAGGCCCTCGATGTACGAACGGCCGAGGCCGCGGCGTCCGGTGCGATGGACGACGTCGACGCGGCCGGGGAACTCCTGCACGAGCTGATCGGCGAGCGCGCCCGTGCCGTCCGGCGAGTTGTCGTCGACGACCATGACCCGCGTCTCGGGCTGCGCGACGAGCGTCCGCACCAGCTCAGGCAGGTTCTCGCGCTCGTTGTATGTCGGGATGACGACCAGCACCATGGCCACTCAGGATACTGAATTGCGCCCGCGCGAAACAGAGACCACCGCCGCCGCCCCGACGATGAGGGCGGGATCGATCACCGGAATCCGGAACCGCTCCTGCGGCAGGAACACGAGGCACGCGACGACGGCCGACGCCAGCAGCAGCAGCAGCCCGCGAGGCGGCGACGCCGACCGGGCCAGCCGCCACAGGCCGAACAGCCCGAACGGCGCGAGCAGGCCGTACGACACCCACGTCGCGCACAGGAACGGGCGCGAGTGCAGCAGGTACGACGGGCCGATCGGGACCCAGAGGTAGAAGAACTTCCTGATCTCCAGGCCGAGCCACCACGCCGGATGCGTCACGATCGTCTGGAACGCCTCGCGGTAGTAGATCGGCTCGAGCTGCTCCGCGGTGAGGCCGGGATGCGCGTCGCGGAGGCGCCGGCTCTCCAGCTTGATCGCGGGGTTGGCTGCCATGTCGCCTTCGCCGGGTGACAGCAGGTGATTGCCCGTCCAGAACGTGATGCCGCCTTCCGACGCGATCAGCACGGGCCGGCCGTACGTGACGTAGTTCCGCAGCGTCCATGGCGCGATCGTCAAGAGCGCTGCGGCCGCGAATGCCGCGGCCCAGACGAGTCGCCTGCGCGTCAGCAGCCACAGCACCGTGACGCCGACGAAGAACACGTGCGCAGGCCGCGTCAGCGCCGCCAGACCAGCGAGGACGCCGGCGACGGCAAGTCCGCGGACGTTTCGCCTGCCAGGCTCATCCGAGCTCGCGAGCGCGGCATCCAGCACCAGCACGTTCGCAAGCGCCAGCACGACGTACAGCGACTCCGAGAACAGGAACGAGGGCAGCCACACGAGCGGCGGGTAGAGCGCGGCAATCCATGCCGTGACGACGTGCGCCCGCGGACCGGCGGCATGCCGCGCCACGAGCGCGAGGAGCCACACGGCCAGCGCGCCGAGCACGCTCTGCGCGGCCTTCAACGCCGGAATCAGCGTGGCGGGCGAGGTGACCCGCGCCACGATCGAGACGAAGACCGGATAGAGCGGCGCGCGGCCGTAGCCGGCGGCATCGAGGTGCTCGCCGGCAGCCGGTGCGTAGGTGAACCCCTGGCCCGCGGCGACGCTTCGCCCGAGCTGGAGGTACTCGATCTCGTCGTTGTTGAGAGGCTTGCCGACCCAATACCCGAAGGCGAACGCCAGGCGCGCGACAAGCGCGACGGCCACCGCCAGCGTGGTCAGGCGCGTCAGGCGCGCGGCATCGGCGGGCACGTCACTGCCGGCGCTCGAAGCGCAGCGCGGAGATCTGCTCCGAGACCAGGCCGACGAGGAAGATGACGACCGCCAGCAGGATCAGCAGCACCGACGAGTTCGTGACGTGCGACTGCCTGACGGCCGTCCAGATCGCGTAGCCGAAGCCGAGGAGGAACGTCACGACGCTGACCGGCACGAAGATCTTGAGCGGGCTGAAGATGGTGATGATCTTCAGCAGGATCAGGAAGAACTTCGCGCCGTCCCGCGCCAGCTTGATCTTCGACTTGCCCTGGCGCTGCTCCGCGTCGATGGGTTCGAACGCCACGCTGTACCCCGCCTTGATGAAGGCCAGCGTCGTCGTTGTCGGCGTCGAGAAGCCGTTTGGCAGCAGGTGCAGGAACTCGAGCATGCACTCGCGCCGCGCCGCGCGGAACCCGGACGTGAGATCCGGGATCTCCCGGTCCGTCAGGTACGTGGCGAGCCGGTTCAGCAGCGCGTTGCCGAGGCGCCGCGCCGTGGTCGCCTGCGTCGCCGCGGATCGCGCGCCGACCACGAGGTCGTACTCGTCGAGCCGGGTGACGAGCCGCACGGCGTCGGCGGCACGGTGCTGGCCGTCGCCGTCGACGATGAGGATCGCGTCGCCGGTCGCGCGCCGGACCCCCGACTTCACCGCCGCGCCGTTGCCCTTGTTGTACGGATGGCGCACGACGATCGCGCCGGCCTCGCGCGCGCGTTCGCCGGTGCCGTCAGTGGAGCCGTCGTCCACGACGATGACCTCGTGCCACGGCGCGCTGCCGCGGAGCGCGCGCACGAGATCGCCGACCGCCTCCGCCTCGTTGAGCGCCGGGACGATGATCGAGGTCGTGGACGGACCGGCCACTCGCTACTCTCGCTCCACGAACTGCGCGACCGATTTCGAGCGCGACTCCGCGACGTCCTCGTTCATCTTGAGCTCGATCGAGCGCACGCGGTAGAGCAGGTCCTCGAGCAGCTTGCGGCTGCCCGAGATCATGTCGCTGACCAGGCCGATGAGGAGCACCTGGAAGCCGACGATCATCATCACGGCGGAGATGATCAGCGACTGCACGTGCCCGCGGCCCTCGCCGGTGAAGTAGTAGAACAGGAAGCGGAACGTCACGAGCAGGCCGAGCAGGAACACCGTGCCGCCGATGTACGAGAAGACCTTGAGCGGCTCGTACATCGCGTAGATGCGCAGGATGGTCGCGCTCGAGGCCTTGACGTAGCTCCAGACGCTGTCGAAGAGGCGCGACGGCCGCACGCGCGGGTTCGTGCGCACCTGCACGTGCGCGATCGCCATCTTCTGCTTGCCGGCCTGGATGATCGACTCGAGCGTGTAGGAGAACTCCGAGACGATCGACATCCTGAGCGCGGCCTCGCGCGTGTAGGCGCGGAACCCGCTCGTCGTGTCCGGCACCTGCGTCCCCGAGACCTGGCGCACGACCCAGCTGCCGAGGCGCTGCAGCCGCTTCTTCTGCGAGCTCATCTCGGAAATCGCCTGGATGTTCCGGTCGCCGATGACGATGTCGGCCTCGCCGCGCACGAGCGGCTCGATCAGCAGCGCGATGTCCGCACCGACGTACTGGTTGTCGGCGTCGGTGTTGACGATGTAGTCGGCGCCGAGCTTCACGGCGGCGTCGATGCCGGCCATGAAGGCCGCGGCGAGCCCCTTGCGGCGGCGGAACCGCACGACGTGATGGACGCCGTTCGCCGTGGCGACCGTCGCGGTGTCGTCGCGCGACCCGTCGTCGATCACGAGGATCTCGATGACGTCGATGCCGGGCAGCCGCCGCGGAAGATCGCGCAGCGTGCCGGGCAGCGTCTCGGCCTCGTTCAGGCACGGGATCTGGATGATCAGCTTCGACACTATGGCCCGTCCCTACGCGCCCACCAGCTTCTCGATGACGCCGTCCCACGTGACCGCGGCGGCGCGCGCACGGCCCGCCGCGCCGTGCGACGCCGCGAGCGTCTTGTCCGCCGCGTAGCGATTGATGGCCTCCGCGAGCGTCTCGGGGGTCGCCTCCACGATCGCGCCGTTCACGCCGTCCTCGACGAACTCGAGCGGCCCGCCAGAGTCGCGCAAGGTGACCACCGGCTTCGCGCTGAGGAACGACTCGAGCGTGACGTAGCCGAAATCCTCGTCGAAAGGCACGTAGGCCACCACGCCCGCGCCCGCATAGAGCTCGATCAACTCGTCGTCCGGGACGGCGCCGAGGAACCGGACGCGGTCCCCGACACCGAGCCGCCCGGCCAGGGCCTCGAGGTTCTGCCGCTCCGTGCCGTCGCCCGCCAGCACCAGCGACAGCGGCCGGTCCACGTGAGCCATCGCCTTGATCAGCAGGTCCGCCCGCTTCACCGACTCCAGCCGGCCGACCGAGAGGACGTAGTCGCCGTACTCGCCGGTCCGCAGGCGCGAGGCCAGATGAGGCGGATGATACAGCGGCTCGGCGGTCAGGCCGTTGAACTTTGCGAGGCGGCCGGCCGTGTTACCGGCATTCGTGAACAGGCGCCGGCACTCGCCCAGCATCTTCGTGTCGAGGTCGATGAGCGAGGCCCGGAGGCCCACGTCGCCCTCGGTGTGGTCGAAGTCGCTGTACGGCGTGCCGCACAGCTCGTACGCGGCGCGGTACTGGTGAATCAGCCACGCGACCTTGTTCGGATGCCGCACGAAGTAGGACGGAAACTTCGTGCCGATGACGAGATCGATCGGGCGGCCGTTGCTTTCCGAAAGGTCGATCATCCGCCACGCGGCGGCGTGCGCGAGGATTTCCTGCTTCGGATACCACTTGAACGGCAGGGCGACGCGTTCGACCAGATAGCCGCGCGCCTTCAGCTGCGCGACCAGGCTCCGCACGTGGATCTCGGCGCCGCCCTCGACGAAGGGCACCTGCGCCTCGCATACCACGACGGTCCTGATGCTCATCGCGGTTCAACCGGTCGTCGGTTGACCTCGGTGCCTCGGTTCAGTTCAACCGGTCAAACCGGACGACCGGTTCAACCGGTTAACCGGTTCTCCGGTTTACGTCGCGTGCCTGAAGTTGATCACGTCGCCGTCGGCGACGACGTATTCCTTGCCCTCGAGCCTGAGCTCGCCGTGATCGCGGCAGGCGGCCAGCGACCCGCGCGAGACGAGGGCATCGTATGCCACGACCTCGGCCCGGATGAAGCCGCGCTGGATATCGGAGTGGATTTCGCCGGCGGCCAGCTGCGCGATCGTGTCCCGCGGGATCGACCAGGCGCGGCACTCGTCCTCGCCGACGGTGAAAAACGACATGTAGCCGAGCAGGTCGTAGGTCGCGCGGATCACGCGGTCGAGGCCGGACTCCGAGAGGCCCAGGTCCGCAAGGAACGTCGCCGCGTCGGCCGGATCGAGGTCCGCGATCTCGAGCTCGATCTTCGCGCAGACGGCAACGGCGCGCGTCGCCGCGCGCGACAGAAACGCCGTCAGGCCGGTTTTCTCGGCGGCCTTCTCGACGCTGCCGCCGACGTCGGGGACATCGGCCTCGTCCAGGTTGATGACGACCAGCAGCGGCTTCGCCGAGAGGAACTGGAAGCCGCGGAGCCGCCTCAGCTCGTCGCCGGCCAGGCCCAGCGCGCGCAGCGGCGTGCCGTTCTCGAGCGCCTCGCGGCAGCGGATCATCAACGCCTTTTCCGCCTCGAGATCGGCCGTCTTCGATTTCTTGAGGTCCTTCTCGATGCGCTCGAGCCGCCGCTCGGCGACGCCGAGGTCGGCGAGGATCAGCTCGTCCTCCATCGCCTGTGCGTCGCGCGCGGGGTTGACCGATCCGGCGCTGTGCGCCACGGCCTCGTCGCGAAACGCCCGGACCACGTGCACCAGGGCATCGGCGTTCTTGTAGGCGACCAGATCGACGAGCGATTTCGCGCCGCCGGCGGCTCCTGCGCCGCCGATGTCCGCGAACTCCACCGTCGCGGGGACGCGCTTCTTCGGGTTGAACATCGCCGTGAGGCGATCGAGCCGCGGGTCGGGCACCTTCGAGATGCCGACCTGCACGTCGCCGCGTCCGCCCTTGGCGGGCTCGCGCACGGCGGTCATGAGCTGGAAGAGCGTGGTCTTGCCGGTAGCGGGCAGGCCGATGAGCGCCGCGCGGAGCATGCCTTCAGGTCCTCGCGCCCGCGGAACGGGCCACGGAGCGGCCCCCGAGCGCGGGCAAAACGTTACATGGTAGCACGCAGACCTTCGATAGCCCTTCGCGGTGGCCCAACCCCTTGGGGTAGGGCTCGAGAAGGGCCGTTAACCTCAGGCGAAAGTTTAACGTAAGTCGCTGAGTCTACAGAATTTGACGTTGACAACCTGAGGGGCTGTCCCTACCATCTCGGTGGACCAGAGTGGACTAAAGTGGACTCGAACGCCGTCCTGAGGGGCAATGCCCCCGCCAAAATTGATGATAAGGGACGACTCAAGATCCCCAACGGATTTCGAGTCCTGGTCCAGCGCGCGTACGGCTCGGACCTTTTCGTCACCAGCCTCACCGGCGACAGCGTCCGCATCTACCCGATGCCCGTGTGGCAGGCGGTCGAGCAGAAGCTCGGCGCCATGCCCTCAACGCACCCCGCGCGGCTCAGGTTCCTCGACCGCGTGAACTACTTCGGACAGACCGGCGAAATCGACGCGCAGGGCCGCGTGCTCGTGCATCAGCGGCTGCGCGAATCGGCCGCGATGACCGGCGATGTCGACGTCATCGGGCAGTACGACTACCTCGAAGTCTGGAACCACGAGCGCATCGTCGGGAAGCTCCAGCGCGAGCCGTTCACCGACGAGGACGCGAAGGCGTTGGCGGAGTTTGGGATCTAGAGAAGGTCGGTGGGTCGGTAGGTCGGTGGTCGTGGCGGTGGCGGACCTACGGGTCCGCCGAAGCGCAGGCGCCCGGCCACGAAGGACGCGCGAGGAAGACACGACGAACGACGACCAGGGAACTGACGAGCGACCAGCGACACATGAGCCCGTGTTGCTCGAGGAGGCGCTCCAGTTCCTGCAGCCAGAACGCGGCGGCGTCTTCGTCGATTGCACGCTGGGGCTCGGAGGACACACGCGGGCGCTGCTGGAGCGAGGCGCGACCCGCGTGATCGGGATCGACCGGGACGCCGACGCGCTCCGGCTCGCGACCGAGCGGCTTCAGGGGTTTGGCGATCGGCTCGTGCCGGTGCACTCGGATTACCGGCAGATCGGCGAGGTGCTCGATGCGCACGGTGGCCAGGTGGTGGATGGCGTTCTCGCGGATCTGGGCATCTCCTCCCTTCAGCTGGACGCTGACGGTCGAGGGTTCAGCTTCCGCCGGGACGAGCCGCTCGACATGCGCATGGATCGATCGGGCGGTGCAACGGCGGCCGATCTGGTGAACGGCTCCGCCGAGCGGGAGATCGCCGACGCGATCTTTCAGTTCGGCGAAGAGCGCTACTCGCGGCGGATCGCGCGGGGCATCGTCGCCGCGCGGCCGCTCACGACGACCGGGCAGCTCGCCTCGATCGTGAGGCGCGCGGTGCCGACGCGAGGCTGGCAGCGAATCGATCCGGCGACGCGCACGTTCCAGGCGCTCCGGATCTGGGTGAACGGCGAGCTGGACGGCCTCGACCGGTTCGTGCACGACGCGGCGTCGAGGCTGCGGGAAGGCGGGCGGCTCGTGGTGATCACGTTCCACTCGCTCGAGGACCGCATCGTCAAGCACACGATGCGCGGCCTGGCGAAGGACGGCGACGGGCTGCAGGTATTGACGAAGAAGCCGCTCGTGGCGAGTGACGCCGAGCGGGAACGGAATCCGCGCTCGCGCAGCGCGAAGTTGCGGGCACTGGCGCGTGTGTAGCGCAGGCCTTCAGGCCTGCTGAGCGCCGGCGGGGTCAGGCAGGCCTGAAGGCCTGCGCTACAGGTTGCACGTTCGGTCAGGTGAACGAGGGGGGACTGATGGAAGCCTTCGAATACGCGATCAAGAAGGACATCCGGAACAACCCGATCGTTCGCGAAGTCGACCAGGCGCGCTTCAAGGAGATGTGGCGCTCCGCCTCGGTCGGCGCCCTGCTCGTCGCGATCCTCCTCTACTCGGCCTGGCAGCACTTCGAGTTGATCCGCTACGGCTACCGAATCGAGCAGATGCAGAAAGAACGCGCCGCCGAAGAGCAGATCAACCGCCACCTGAAGCTGAGCATCCAGACGCTCACCCGGCCCGATCGGATCGAGCTGCTCGCCAGCACCAGGTTGAAGATGGTGCAGCCGGCGCCGCCGACACCTACATCCTCGAGCGCGTCGTCCCGAACGAAGCGCCCGCCACGTCCGTCGTCGCGTCGCGGTAGGGAGAAGGCCCATGGCTGAGACGCCGACTCCCGACGCCTGGCGCGCGACGCTCCGGCGACGCGTGCTGTGGATCCTCGTCGCCTTCGTGGCCTGGACGGCCGGCATCGAGTACCGCCTCGTCTACCTGCAGGTCTACCGTCACGACGAGTACGTCGCGAAGGCCCGGCGCCAGCAGATGCGGACGCTCACGCTGGCGGCGATCCGCGGCGACATCGTCGATCGCCAGAACCGCGTGCTGGCGACGAGCGCCGACGTCGAGTCGGTCTACGCCGTGCCGACGGAGATCGACGAAAAGGACACGAAGGCCACGGCGACCGCGCTCTGCCACGCACTGAAGGACTGCACCCCCGACTTCCTGGCGACCCTGACCGACCGGCTCTCGAAGGAGGAGCGGGCGTTCCAGTTCGTGAAGCGCCACGTCTCGCCGGAGGAAGCCGCCGCCGTGCGCGCGCTGAAGCTCGACGGCATCGGCTTCATGAACGAGAGCCATCGCTTCTATCCGAACCGCGACCTGCTCGGGCCGGTGCTCGGCTACGTCGGCCTCGACAACAACGGGCTCGCGGGCATCGAGAAGAAGTTCGAAGAGACGATTCGCGGCAAGGACGGCAAGGTCATCGTCGTCACCGACGCCAAGCGGCACGCGTTCGATCGCCTCGAGCGGCCGCCGACGGCCGGCGCGTCGATCGAGCTGACGATCGACAGCGTCCTGCAGCACGACGTGGAGCGCGAGCTGGCCCGCGGCGTGATCGAGAACCGCGCGGAAGATGGCGTCGCCGTCGTGATGGATCCGTGGACCGGCGAGATCCTCGCGATGGCGAGCTACCCGGACTACAACCCGAACGTCGCCGGACAAGCTCGATCCCAACGCGCTGCACAACCCTGCGGTCGAGGAAATCTACGAGCCCGGCTCCACGTTCAAGACGGTGACGGCGTCGGCGGCGCTCGAAGAGAAACTCGTCACGCCGGACACGCTGATCGATTGCGCGCCCGGGTACATCGACATCGGTCCGCGGAGGGTGCGCGACACCCATCCGCACGGCGTGCTCACGTTCACGGACGTCATCGTCCAGTCGAGCAACGTCGGCGCGATCAAGACGGGATTCAAGGTGGGCGCGGATCGGCTCGAGCAATACGTCCGGCGCTTCGGATTCGGCACGGCGCTCGCTGCCGGATCTGCCCGCCGAGTCGCGCGGCAGGGTCTGGTCGCAGTTCACCGACGACGCGCTGGCGTCGGTCTCCATGGGCTATCAGATCGGCGTCACGCCAGTGCAGATGGCGGCAGCCGTCAGCTCGATTGCCAACGGCGGCGTGCTGATGCGGCCGCGCCTCGTGCGCGCGACGATTCGTGACGGCGTGCGCCAGCCGGTGGCGCCCGAGGCGATCCGCCGAACGGTCAGCGCGGAAACCGCGGCGACGCTGACGACCATCATGGAAGGCGTCGTGGAGCGCGGCACCGGCAAACCCGCGCAGATCGACGGCTACACGATCGCCGGCAAGACGGGCACCGCCGGCAAGGTGGTCAACGGGAAATACTCGAAGGAAAAGTATTTCTCGTCGTTCGTCGCGTTCATGCCGTCGAGAAAGCCGGTCATCACCGTTGTCGTGATGATCAACGCGCCGAGCGCGGGGCCGTACTACGGCGGCGTTGTCGCCGGCCCGGTGTTCAAGCGCATCGCCGAGATCGCGACGCGCCGCCTGGGCATCCCGCGCACGGTCAATCCTGAACAGCCGGTCGTCGTGACGCCGCCGGCGGCGCTCGGCGAGACGCGCACGGTCAGGTTCGTGGCGCCCCGGCCATCCCAGGCGACCGCGGGCCAGGAAGGCGTGATGCCCGACCTGCGCGGCCTCAGCGCTCGCGCTGCGGTGCGCACGCTCGCGCGCGTCGGGCTCGTGCCGCGCCTGGCGGGCTCCGGGTTCGTGACCGACCAGCAGCCCGATGCGGGCTCACCGCTCCGGGGCGACGAGGCCGTCACGCTGAAGCTGGCGCGCGAAGTGGACGTACCGGCCGGAGATTCGGCGCGCCCATGACGCTTTCGGCGCTCCTCGCGGCGCTGGTCGCTCCGGGGCTTCTCACTCGCGCGCCCGCCGTGCCGTCGGCGGCCGAGGCCACGGTCGTCACCGAGGTCGCGTACGACTCGAGGCGCGTCGGTCCGGGGTCGCTCTTCGTCGCGCTCCGGGGCCTGAAAGCCGACGGCACCGAGTTCGCGTCGGTGGCGGCCGCGCGCGGCGCGGTCGCGATCGTGTCCGAAGCCGTCGCGCCGTCCGCGGTGAGCGCGCCGTGGATCGTGGTGCCCGACGCTCGGCTCGCACTGGCCGTGCTCGCCGACGAGCTGTGGGGACACCCGAGCCGCGAGCTGAAGGTCGTCGGCATCACCGGCACCAACGGCAAGACGACCACCGCGTATCTGATGCGGTCGATTCTCGAGGCGGCCGGCCTGAAATGCGGCCTGCTCGGGACGGTCGTCTACAACGTCGGCGATCGCGATCACGAAGCCACGCGCACGACGCCCGAAGCGCCGGACGTGCAGCGCATGTTCCGGCAGATGGTCTCCAACGGCTGTCGCGCGGCTGCGATGGAAGTGTCGTCGCACGCGCTCGCGCTGAAGCGCGTGGACGCCATGCGCTTCTCGGCGGCGGTCTTCAGCAACCTCACGCGCGACCATCTCGACTTCCACGGCGACATGGAGTCGTACTTCCAGGCGAAGCGGCGGCTCTTCGAGCTGCTTCCGCCGGAGGCGCCCGGCGTCATCAACATCGACGACCCGAAGGGCGCGTCGCTCGTGCCGGTCGTTCGGCGCGCGACGACGTACGCCGTCAAGCAGCCGGCCGACGTCGCGCCCGAGCCGTTCGAGCTCTCGCTCCGCGGCCTGACGTTCACCGCGCGCACGCCGCGCGGACCGGTTGCGGTGCGCTCGTCGATGGTCGGCCGGCCGAATCTCTACAACATCCTCGCCGCGGTTGCGACCGGCGTCGCGCTCGATCTGCCCATCGCGGCAATCGAAGCCGGCGTCGCGAATCTCCCCGGCGTGCCGGGACGCTTCCAGGTGGTCTCGTCGCCCACCGACGACGTGAGCGTGGTCGTCGACTACGCGCATACCGACGACGCGCTGAAGAACCTGCTCGAGACGGCACGGGCGTTGTCCGCTGGACGGCTCATCACCGTGTTCGGCGCCGGCGGCGATCGCGACAGGACGAAGCGTCCGCTGATGGGCGCCGTCGCGGGCCGCATGAGCGACGTCGTCGTCGTGACGTCCGACAACCCGCGCAGTGAGGACCCTGACGCGATCATCGCCGAGGTCCTGCGCGGCATTCCTGGCGCGGCGCCGCGCAACGGATCGAAGACGTCGCGCGAGGCGACCCGGGGCCCCGAGGTGCTGGCCATTGCCGATCGCGGCGAGGCCGTCGCGCGCGCGATCGCGCTGGCGCGGCCTGGCGACCTCGTGATCGTCGCGGGCAAGGGACACGAGCGGACGCAGGTCATCGGCGACCGTGAGCTCCCGTTCGACGACGTGGTGGCGTCGGGCGAGGCGCTGGCCCGCCGGCGATCGACGTCACGGGCGAGTTGAGGTGACGGGCGCGACGCGGCCGCTGGTGTTGACGGCGGCGGAAGTGGCGGAGGCCAGCGGCGGCCGCCTGCGGCGAGGCAGTGCCAGCCGCGAGATCGGATCGTTCACGACCGACTCGCGAAAGGTCGCGCCGGGGCAGTTCTTCATCGCGTTGCGCGGTGAGCGGTTCGACGGCGCGGCGTACGCGGCCGCGAGCCTCGAGGCCGGCGCCATCGGCGTGATGGTGCCGCCGGGGACGGAGATCGGCGATCGCCCCGGCGCGGTGGTGATCGAGGTGGAGGACACGCTGCTCGGGCTGCAGCGGCTCGGCCACTACGTGCGGCGCCAGTCGGGCGCCGACGTCGTCGCGATTACGGGAAGCGCGGGCAAGACGTCGACGAAGGAAGCAACGGCGGCGTTCCTCGCGGCGCGATACGCGGTGTATCGCAACGCCGGGAACCTGAACAACCACATCGGCCTGCCGCTCTCGCTGCTCGAGCTGACGGCGCGGCCGGACGTCGCGGTGGTGGAGCTGGGCATGAATCACGCGGGAGAAATCCGACGGCTCGTCGAAATTGCCGAGCCGGACGTCCGCGTGTGGACCAATGTCGGAGACGCGCACATCGGATTCTTCGCGTCCGCGGATGCGATCGCAGATGCCAAGGCCGAGGTCCTCGACGAGGCCGGCCCGGCGACGCGGGCCGTCCTCAACGCCGACGACCCGCGCGTGATGGCGCGCCTGCAGGGATTCCCGGGCCGGATCATCACCTTTGGCCTTGGCGAGGACGCCGAGGTTCGCGCGACTCGCGTCGAGGATCGCGGTCTCGCCGGAACCACCGCATCGCTCGAGTCGCCGGGTCGGCTCCGCGACGCTGACCATTCCCATTCCTGGCCGCGGCCCGTTGATGAACGTCCTGGCCGCAGCGGCCGTGGCGCTCGAGTTCAACGTGCCGCTCGACGACATCGTCGCGCGCGCGGCGTCGCTGGCCGCCGCGCCGCGTCGCGGCGAGGTGTCGCGCCTCGGCCGGGGCGTCACGCTCGTGGACGACTCCTACAACTCGAGCCCGGCCGCGCTCGCGACCGCACTGGATGCGCTGGCGACGGAACGCCCCGCGGGCCGTCGCGTCGCGGTGCTTGGCGAGATGCGGGAGCTTGGCGACTTCACCGACGCGCTGCACCGGGAATCCGGACGCCGCGCCGCGGCAGCGCACGTCGAGGTGCTGATCGCCGTCGGCGGATCGCCGGCGCGCGCGCTCGCGGATGCGGCCGTTGAGGCCGGCATGACCGCCGGCGCCGTGCGCTACTTCGAGACCAGCGACGCGGCCGCCCCCGCAGTGGTCGATCTGCTGAAGGCCGGCGACGTCGTGCTGGTGAAGGGCTCGCGCGGCACGCGCACCGACATCGTCGCCGACGCCATCAAGGCGGGGTGGGCCTGATGCTCTACCACCTGCTCTTCCCGCTGCACACGACGTTCTCGGTGCTGAACGTCACGCGCTACATCACGTTCCGCACCGCGGCCGCGAGCCTGACCGCGCTGGCGATCAGCTTCTTCGCGGGGCCGCGACTGATTCGCACGCTGCGCGACTTCCAGATCGGCCAGGTGATCCGTCACGAAGGGCCGGCCACGCATCGCACGAAGGCGGGCACGCCGACGATGGGCGGGCTGCTGATCCTCGCGGCGGCGGTGATCCCGACGCTGCTCTGGGCGGACCTCACCAACATCTACATCTGGATTGCCGTGCTCGCGACCGCGGCCTACGGCGGCATCGGCTTCGCGGACGACTACCTGAAGATCACGCGCCACTCGCATCACGGGCTGATCCCCCGCTACAAGATGGGCGCGCAGGTGGCGTCGCGCTCGTCGTCGGCGGCGTGCTGATGCTGCTCGCGAGCAAGGGGCTCTACAGCACCCGCCTGATCTTCCCCTTCTTCAAGTGGCTGATCCCGGATCTCGGCTGGTTCTACGTGCCGTTCACGGTGCTCGTGCTCGTCGGCGCGAGCAACGCCGTGAACCTCACCGACGGCCTCGACGGCCTCGCGATCAGCACGTTCGCGATTGTCGCGGCGGCGTTCACCGCGCTCTCATACGTCACGGGTCATCGCATCCTCGCGGAGTATCTGCTGCTCGTGCGGTTCGCTCCCGCGGGTGAGCTGACGATCTTCTGCGGCGCGCTCGTCGGCGCGAGCCTCGGGTTCCTCTGGTACAACTCGTACCCCGCGGAAATCTTCATGGGCGACGTCGGCTCGCTCGCCCTCGGCGGCGCGCTCGGCACCGTCGCCATCCTCATCAAGCAGGAACTGCTGCTGCTCGTCGTCGGCGGCGTGTTCGTCGCCGAGGCGCTGTCCGTGATCATCCAGGTCGCCTCGTTCCGGCTGACCGGTCAGCGCGTGTTCAAGATGGCGCCGCTGCATCACCACTTCGAGCTGATCGGATGGAGCGAGCCGAAGGTGATCACGCGGTTCGTGATCGTCGGGATCATTTTTGCGCTGTTGAGCCTGACGACGTTGAAGCTGAGATGAGACGGGTCGAGGTCGCCAGGTCGAGCGGGTCGATCAGGTCGATCAGGTCGATCGAGGTCGATCGGGTCTGGCAGGTCGAATGGCGTTTTCGGTAGCCGGACAGCGAGTGGTGGTGGTGGGTGCCGCGAGAAGCGGAGTGGCGGCGGCGGAACTGCTCGCGCGGCGAGGCGCGCGGGTGACGGTGACGGATCGGAAGACGGAGATCGACGCGGCCGGTGCGCTCGCGGATCGAGGCATCGCGCTGGAGCTCGGCGGCCACCGCGCCGAGACGCTCGCGTCCGCGGATCTGGTGGTGGTGAGCCCGGGAGTGCCGCTCGATCAGCCGGCGCTCAAGTCGGCACGCGACGCGGGCGTGCCGATCGTCGGCGAGCTCGAGCTCGCGTCGCGGTGGTTGAAAGGCCGGGTGATTGCGGTCACCGGCACGAAAGGGAAGTCGACGACGACGACGCTGGCGGGACGGATGCTCGAGGCGTCGGGGTTCAGGGTGGCGGTGGGAGGCAACATCGGCGTGCCGCTGAGCGATCAGGTGGACGACTCGACGCCCGACACATTGCACGTCGTCGAGGCGAGCAGCTTCCAGCTGGAGGCGACCGACTCGTTCCACCCGTGGATTGCGGCGCTGCTGAACTTCTCGCCCGACCACCTCGATCAGCACCCGACGATCGAGGCGTACGCGGCGGCGAAGGCGCGGATCTTCCGGCGGCAGACGCCGGACGACGTCGCGGTGGTGAACGAGGACGACGCGCCGGCGCGGGCGATGGCGGCCGACGCGAGAGCGCGGCACGTCGCCTACGGACTGACGCTCGCGGGCGACGGGTTCACGGTCGCCGACGACGCGATTGTCGAGCGGCGAGGAAGAGACGTCACGACGCTCGTGCCGGTGTCGGCCGTGAAAGTGCCAGGCCGGCACATCCTGAGCGACGTGGTGGCGGCGACGGCGATCAGCCGCACGGCCGGAGCGACGGGCGAGGCGATGACGCAGGCGGTCAGCGCGTTTCCCGGCCTCGAGCACGCGATGGAGGTCGTCGCGACGGTCGACGGCGTGCGGTTCGTGAACGACTCGAAGGCGACCAACGTCGAGTCGGCGCGGCGGTCGATCGAGAGCGTTGGCCCGGGAGTGGTCGCGATCGTGGGCGGCCGCTACAAGGGCGGCGAGTTCGCGGATCTCGTGCCGCCGCTCGTCGAGCGCGGCGGATCGGTGGTGGCGATCGGCGAGGCGGCTGAACGAGTCGAGCGCGCGATGGCCCCGACGGTGGTGGTGACGAGGGCCGCGTCGATGGGCGATGCGGTGCGCGCGGGATTCGCGCGCGCGTCACCGGGCGCGACGGTGGTGCTCGCGCCGGCGTGTTCGAGCTTCGACATGTTCCGCGACTACGCGGAGCGCGGACGACGGTTCAAGGAGGAGGTGCAGAAGCTCGCCGCCCAGCGGCGGGCGAGAACGTGAGCAGTGAGCAGTCGTCAGTCAGCCAGCGGCGATTGGGAGCTGGCTGCTGGGAACGCAGGCTGCCCCGGTCTGCGAAGCTCGTGTCCCGACCCCTGACTGACTGATGACTGCTGACTGCTCACGTCGACGCTGCACATGTTTCGGGTGAAGGCCCGCTTGCAGACTGTAGGCCTGGCCGGCAGCCGGCTCGTCGCAGGCCGCCTGCCCGAATGTAGCGCAGGCCTTCAGGCCTGCCTGCATCCGGGGGACGGAAGTATGGCGCGAAAGCTGAAGTCGGACAAGCTGCTGTTCCTGGCGACGTTGCTGCTCGTTCTGGCGAGCGTCGTCATGGTGTACAGCGCCTCGGCGGTCATCGCGCTGGAGCGATTTCACCGGCCCTACCTCTTCCTTGTGAAGCAGGCGATGTGGTCCGCGCTCGGGCTCGCCCTGCTTGGCGTGGTCATGCGGGTGGACTACCGCACCTGGAAGCAGCCGGCGCTCATCTGGTCGGCGCTCGCGACTGGTCGGCTTCGCGCTCGTGGCCGTGCTGTTCATGGGAAAGATCAACGGCACGCGCCGGTGGTTCGGCGTCGGCGGGTTCGGCATCCAGCCGTCCGAGCTCGCGAAGCTGGCCGCGATCTTCTTCACGGCCGCGCTGCTCGAGCGGCGCATGCACCGCATCGACGAGGTGCGCTATTCGCTGCTTCCGATCGTGCTGGTCGTCGGCGGGATCACCGCGCTCGTCCTGATCGAGCCCGACTACGGCACCGCGCTCTCGATCGCGGCGGTCGCCGCGCTGATGGTCTTCGCGGCAGGACTGAACTTCAAGTACCTGCTCTACTCCGTGATGGCCCTCGTGCCGCTGTCGGTAGGGCTGCTCATCATGGAGCCGTATCGCGTGAAGCGGCTGTGGTCGTTCCTGTGCCCCGAGTGCGATCCCACCGGCGCAGGGTTTCAGCTGCTGCAGTCCCTGATTGCCGTCGGCACCGGCGGCATCGGCGGCGCGGGCCTGATGGCCGGCAAGCAGAAGCTGTTCTACCTGCCCGAGCCGCAGACCGACTTCATCCTCGCGGTGATCGGCGAGGAGCTCGGGCTCATCGGGACGACCGTGACGCTCATCGCGTTCATCCTGATCACGTGGCGCGGCCTGCAGATCGCGAGCCACGCGCCGGATCGCTTCGGGTCGTTTCTCGCGCTCGGCCTGACGGGCATGTTCGCGGTGCAGGCGTTCATCAACATGAGCATGGTGCTCGGGATGATGCCGACCAAGGGCATCCCGCTGCCGTTCGTGAGCTTCGGCGGGTCGTCACTGCTCATCAACCTCATTGGCATGGGCATCCTGCTGAACGTCTCTCAGCATGCCTCGGCGGTTCATGAGGCTTGATGGGACTGTCGGTCGTGATTGCGGGCGGAGGAACGGGCGGGCACCTGTACCCGGGAGTCGCGGTGGCGCGCGAGATGCAGCGCCAGCGCCCCGACACGGTGGTGACATTCGCGGGCACGGCCCGCGGGATCGAATCGCGCGTCGTGCCGCGCGAGGGGTTTGAGCTGGATCTGATTCGGAGTGCTGGATTGAAGGGCAAGTCGATTGCCGCGCGGCTGAAGGGCGTCGCGCTGCTGCCTCTCTCGGCGCTGGATGCCTGGCGGCTGCTGTCGCGCCGCCGGCCGCGCCTCGTTGTCGGCGTCGGCGGGTACAGCTCGGGCCCCGTCGTCGCGCTCGCCGCGCTGCGCGGAATCCCGACGCTGTTGCTGGAGCAGAACGCTGTCCCGGGCCTGACCAATCGGATGCTCGCGCGCGTGGTGCGCGCGGCCGCGGTGACCTATGAACAGACGCTGCCGTACTTCCGTGGAAAGGGGTTCGTCGCCGGCAATCCCGTGCGGGCCGGATTTCTGCAGCCCGCGTCATCCTCGTCAGCGCCGCGCGCGGCGCTCGGAGTCCTGATCTTTGGCGGCTCTCAGGGCGCGCACGCGATCAACGTGGCCTGTGTGGAGGCAGCGCCGAAGCTGGCGGCCTCTGCCCGGCCACTCGCTGTCACTCACCAGACCGGCGAATCCGACGTGGCCCTGGTTCGCGAGGGTTACGAGCGTGCCGGACTCGCGGCTCGGGTCGAGCCGTTCCTGTTCGAGATGCACCGGGAGATGAGCGCGGCCGATCTGGTGGTCTGCCGCGCGGGCGCGAGCACGCTGGCCGAGGTGACGGCCGCCGGCAAGCCCGCGATCCTCGTCCCGCTGCCGACCGCCACCGACGACCACCAGCGGCAGAACGCGCGCGTCCTCGCGGAGGCCGGCGCGGCGGAACTGATCGAGCAGCGCGAGCTCACCGGCGAGCGGCTGGCCGCCGCGATGCTCGCGCTCGCCGGCGACGCGGATCGCCGGGCGCGGATGGCCGACGCCGCGCGGCGGCTTGCGAAGCCGGACGCCGCCTCGGTGATTGCCGGCCGGGCGTTCGCGCTGGCGGGGGCGTGAGGGCAGGCCTGAAGGCCTGCGCTACAGGCGACGCCCTGAAGGCCTGCGTGTCGCGATGGTAGACCCGACGCCGGATGGTTTCCGGCGCGGTGCACTTCGTCGGCGTCGGCGGAAGCGGCATGAGCCCGCTCGCCGAGATCCTGCTGCGGCAGGGCGTGAAGGTGAGCGGCTCGGACGTGAAGGCGTCGGCGGTGACGGCGCACCTCGAGTCGCTCGGGCTCGTGTTCTACCAGGGACACGCGCCGAGCCACGTGGGCCGGGTGGACGCCGTCGTGCGCTCTTCGGCGGTGCGCACGACGAACCCGGAGATTGCCGAGGCGGAGCGGCGCGGAATTCCGGTGCTGCTCCGCGGGCAGCTCCTGGCGGACCTGATGGCGCCGCGGCAGGGCGTCGCGATCGGCGGCGCGCACGGCAAGACCACCACGACCGCGATGGTGGGGCTGGTGCTGGATCGGGCGGGGCTCGATCCGACGGTGGTGATTGGCGGACGATTCGCGGCCTTCGGCAGCCACGCACGCGTGGGCGCGGGGCCGCTGCTGGTGGCGGAAGCGGACGAAAGCGACCGGTCGTTCCTGTTGCTGAGACCGCAGGTGGCAGTGGTGACGAACATCGACCAGGAGCACCTGGAGAGCTATCGCGACTTCGACGGCCTCGTGGAGGCTTTCGAGCGATTCGCCGAGTCGGTCCCCTCGACCGGCGCGGCGGTGCTCTGCGTCGACGACCCGCACCTGCGCGCCATCGCAGGACGGACCACGGCTCGCGTCGTGACGTACGGGCTGGATGAGCCATCCGCCTCGCTCGGCGCACGCGACGTGAACCTGGAAGGCTACGGCTCGAGCGCGACGATCGTCCGCCGCACGGCCGGCGGCGAAGCGGTGCTGGGAACGCTGTCGCTCGGCGTGCCCGGGCGACACAACGTCGCCAACGCGCTGGCGGCCATCGGCGTCGCGCTCGAGCTGAACGTGCCGTTCGAGCGCGCGTCGGCCGCGCTGGCGCAGTTCCGCGGCGCCGAGCGCCGATTCGAACGCAAGGGCGAGGCCGGCGGCGTCGTCGTCATCGACGACTACGGCCATCACCCGACGGAGATCCAGGCGGTGCTCGAGGCCGCGCGCGCGACCGGCGTGCAGCGGATCGTGTGCGTGTTTCAGCCGCATCGCTACACGCGGACCGCGCACCTGCTCGACCAGTTCGGTCCCGCGCTCGCGCTGGCCGACGAGATCGTGTTGACGGACATCTACCCGGCGGGCGAGGACCCGATCCCGGGCGTGACGATCGAGCGGCTCGCGGAAGCCGTCGAGCAGTCCGCGCCGGGCCGCGTCCGCGTCGTGAAAGGCCTGGCGGATCTTCCGTCAGAGGTCGCGTCGCTGGCACGGGCCGGCGACATGGTGATCACGCTGGGCGCCGGATCGATCAACACGATCGGACCGAGGATTCTGGAGGAGATTCGGGCGTGCCGGCCGTAGTCGCCCCCGCCGATCGGCGGTTCCGCCGCGCGCACGTCAAGCCCGCGCGCCGGAAGTCGTGGCTGCTGGCAGCCGTCAGCGCGCTGCGGCTCGTCGCGGCGGTCGTGGTCGTCGGCGGCGGCGGGTTCTACGCGGTGCAGATGGCGGCACACACGAGCGCGCTGCAGGTCGGGACGATCCGGGTGAAAGGGAATCGGCACCTCGCGGAGGGCGAGGTGATGGCGCTGCTCGAAGGACTGCGCGGGCAGCACATCCTGCTGACGGATCTCGACTCGTGGCGGCGGCGGCTGCTCGGGTCGCCGTGGATCGAGGACGCCGCACTCAGGCGCGTGCTTCCGTCGACCGTCGAGGTCGTGATTCGCGAGCGGCAGCCGATGGCGATCGCGCGGCTGAACGGTTCGCTGTATCTCGTGGATGAACAGGGGCTCGTGATCGACGACTACAGCCCGAACTACGCGCAGCTCGATCTGCCGATCGTCGACGGCCTCACCGACGGCACGCCGAAGGACGGGCCGTCGATCGAGCCGGCACGCGCGGCGCTGGCGTCTCGGCTGATCGGCATGCTCGACGCGCGCCCTGAGCTGCTGCAGCGCGTCTCGGAGATCGACGTCACGAACCCGAACGACGCCGTGCTGATGCTCGAGTCGGACACGACGGCCGTGCACGTCGGCAGCGAGCAGTTCACCGAGCGCCTCGAGGCGTATCTCGGGCTGACCGAGGCGCTGCACGCGCGGGTGCCGGACATCGAGTACGTGGATTTGCGTTTCGCCGACCGCGTGTACGTGCGGCCGGCTGCCGGCGTCAGGCACGAGGCTCCCAGCCCCGCGCCCGCCGTGAACCAGCGTTAGGAGGAGATGTGGGACGGAAGGACCGGTATCTCGTAGGCCTCGACGTCGGCACTTCGAAGGTCTGCGCCATCGTCGGCGAGCTCGTCGAGGACAACGGCGTCGACGTCGTCGGCATCGGCGTGGCCGAGTCGCGCGGCATCCGCCGCGGCGTGATCGTCAACCTCGAGGCCGCCGTCGAGTCGATCAAGAAGGCGGTCGAGGAAGCCGAGCTGATGGCGGGCGTCGAGATCGACGCCGTGCACCTGTCGATGGCAGGGCCGCACATCAAGGGCTTCAACTCGCGCGGCGTGATCGCGGTCGCCGGCAAGAGCCGTGAAATCACGAGGGACGACGTGCGGCGGGCGATCGAGGCGGCGAAGGCCGTGTCGCTGCCGGCCGGGCGTGAGATTCTCCACGTGCTCCCGCAGGACTTCGTCGTGGACGAGCAGGACGGCATCGGCGCGCCCGTCGGCATGACGGGCGCCCGCCTCGAAGTGAACGTCCACATCGTCACGAGCAGCGCCACCGCGACGCAGAACATCGTGTCGTGCGTGAACCGGGCCGGCGTCGGCGTCATCGACACCGTCATCGAGCAGATCGCGGCGGCCGAGGCGGTCCTCACGCCCGACGAAAAGGAGCTCGGCGTCGCGCTGGTCGACATCGGCGGCGGCACGACCGACATCGCCATCTTCGAGCGCGGCAGCCTCTGGCACACCGCGGTGATTGGCGTCGGCGGCGATCACTTCACGAGCGACATCGCCGTCGGGCTGCGGATGCCCATCCCCGACGCGGAGAAGCTCAAACGCAAGTGCGGGTGCGCGCTGTCGGCGATGGTCGAGGAGGACGAGACCATGGACGTCGCGAGCGTCGGCGGCCGCCGCCCGCGCGTGATGGCGCGGCGGATCCTCTCGGAGATTCTGCAGCCGCGCGCCGAGGAGATCTTCCATCTCGTGTGGGACGAGATTCGCCGCGCCGGCTACGAGAAGTCGCTGAACTCGGGCATCGTCCTGACCGGCGGCGGCGCGATTCTCGAAGGCATGCCGGAGATCGCCGAGCAGATCTTCGACCTGCCGATTCGCCGCGGCGCCCCGGCGGGCGTCGGCGGCCTGGCCGATCACGTGGGCAGCCCGTCGTTTGCGACGCCGGTCGGCCTCGTGCTCTACGGACAACGCAACCAGATCGTGGAAGCCACCAGGGCGTCCGGTGTCGGCGCGATCAGCCAGATCACCAGCCGTCTGAAGAGCATTTTCCGGGAATTCTTCTGAGCGTGGAGGACATACGGATGTCGCAGGATTTCAACCCGACCCCAATCTTCAAGGACGTCGACCCGCGCGAATTGCGGCTCCGGCTCGCCGAAGAGCGCCGCGCCGGCGCTCGCATCAAGGTCATTGGCGTCGGCGGCGGCGGCAGCAACGCCGTCGCGCGCATGGTGCAGAGCGGCTTCGAGGGCGTCGAGTTCATCGTCGCGAACACCGATCTGCAGGCGCTGCAGGTCAACCCGGCGCCGGTCAAGATCCAGATCGGCGGCAAGCTGACCAAGGGCCTCGGTGCGGGCGCGGATCCCGACACGGGCCGGCAGGCCGCGCTCGAGGACACCGACAAGCTCATTCAGGCGCTGGACGGCGCCGACATGGTCTTCGTCACGACGGGCCTCGGCGGCGGCACCGGCACCGGCGCCGCCCCGGTCATCGCGAGCCTGGCCTCCGAGCTCGGCGCCCTGACGATCGCCGTCGTCACCAAGCCGTTCAAGTTCGAGGGCAAGCGCCGGCAGACGCAGGCCGAGGCCGGGCTCGTCTCGCTGCGCGACTGCGTCGACACGGTGATCACGATCCCGAATGAGCGCCTTCTGACGATCATCGAGCGCCAGACCACGCTCAACGACGCGTTCATGACGGCCGATGACGTCCTGCGCCAGGCGATTCAGGGCATCTCGGACCTGATTCTCGTGCCCGGCATGATCAACCTCGACTTCGCCGACGTGAAGACCATCATGGCGGGCATGGGCATCGCGATGATGGGCACCGGCATCGCCGAGGGCGAGAACCGCGCGATTGACGCCGCGCAGCGCGCGATCTCGAGCCCGCTGCTCGAGGGCGCGTCGGTGCAGGGCGCGCGCGGGGTGATCATCAACGTCACCGGCGGCCCGGACCTGTCGCTGCTCGAAGTGAGCGAGGCGTCGACCATCATCCAGGAGGCCGCGCACGAGGACGCCAACATCATCTTCGGCGCCGTGATCGATCCCGAGCTGGGCGGCCGCGTGAAGATCACCGTGATCGCCACCGGCTTCGATCGCGTCGACAGCCGGCCGGCAACCACCACGCAGAGCACGACGCCCGTGGACCTCACGCATTACAGCACGCGGACGAAGGCCGTCGAGCCGCCGGCTGCCATCGCGATGTCGCGGACGATCACGCGCCGCTCGACCGTCTCGCTGTCGCCGCCGATGGCGATGGCCGCGGGCGCCGAGGATCAGGCCATCGAGGGCATCGAAGAGCCGTCGCCGCTCGACGTGCCCGCGTTTCTGCGCCGGCAGCACGAGGGCTGAGTCTCGGCGTTCGCCCTTCGGGCTGCGGCGAGATTCGCTCGACGATCGTTGAAGACGAGAAAGCACCCGGCCAGGCGCCAGCGGCGGCGCCGCAGCCGGAGTTTCCGGATCGGCACGAGCCGCTGACCCGCCGGCGCTCCCCCCGGCCTCACGTGGTGACCGCCTGCTGCGCCTCGATCTCGGCGTAGGCCTGCAGGATGAGGTCGCGCACGCGGTCCTGCGCCGTCGCATCGACGATCGGCCGCAGCAGCGCAAAGCTTCGACGCTCCCCATTCACCGAGTACTGACGTGCCGGGAACGTGACGTTGCGGCCGTTGCCGCTGCGCCGTTCCCACACGGAAAAGCCGATCAGCTTCAGTCCTTCGAGCGGGCCCTCGGTGAAATGCAGCTCGGCCTCGGCCAGCTTCCCGGGCGGGTTGCCCTTGTCGTTCAGCGTGATTTTGACGAGCACGGTGTCGCTCCTGGTGTCTGCGCGCGCAGTCCGCGCGCGTCGCCAGGGACGGATCACGACGCGTGCCGCGACCGGCCCGCGACCGATGGTGCACGCGCAAGCCGTTCGGTTCAGGGGAGATGTGAGATGACGTGGCGCCGCGCGCGAGCGCGAAGCGCGGGGCGGCGAATCGAAGTGCTAACTGCGGTTGCCGGCGTCGGACACGAGAATCACGTGCGCCAACGCGAGAGAGTCCGTGTGAGTGATGGTCAGCAGGGCTCTTTGTGGCCCCGAGTCGCTCGAAATGACGGCCCGCGGCGTTGTGAAACTTCAGTTGCGGGGGACCGCCATGCCGCACCACCTCGAGGTCGCGCCACAGGACGCCGAACGCGTGGCCGGTGCCGATCGCCTTCATGCCGGCTTCCTTGGCCGCGAACCGTCCGGCCAGATGAGGCGCCGGGTTGCGCCGCCTCATGCAGTAGGCGATCTCCTGCTCGGTGAACACGCGCTGCAGGAAGCGCTCGCCGTAGCGCTCGAGCGACTGCGCGATGCGGTCCACTTCCGTGGCGTCCAGCCCGAGACCGACGATGTTCATGGGGCGTACTCTACACTTTCGGACTGACGCGGTCGGGTCCTTTGGAACTGACGCGGTCGGGTCCTTGGAACTGACGGGCCTTGACTGACGCGTCGGGTCCTTGGAACTGACGCAGTCGGGTGCTTGAGAAGAAATGACCATGACGAGTCTCGAGGCGCCCGCGCCGGGAGCGGGTTTTCATTGGGTGCCCGCGCCGTGGGGCGTGCAGCTCGTGGCCGACGCCCTGGCGGGCTTTCGACACGGCTGGACGACACGTCAACTGCAGTTGCGCGGGTCGCCGCGCATCGAGGACGAAGGCTGGCGTCAGCTGGCGTCGTGGCTCGGCGTCGAGCCCGAGCGGCTCGTCCGGCTGAGGCAGGTGCACGGAAGCCAGGTGTTCTTCGCGGACCGTCAGCCGCCTTCGCCGGGACCGCCGGACGCGGATGCGGCGGTCTGCGGCGATCCGTCGCGCGCGCTGACGGTGCAGGTGGCCGACTGCGTGCCGCTTCTGATCGCCGACGTCTCGAGCGGCCAGGTTGGCGTCGCACACGCCGGCTGGCGTGGGACTGCCGCCGGCATCGCGCTGGCCGCGGCGAGCGCGCTTGGCGATGGCGCCGGACAGGTGGCGGCCATTGGCCCGTCGATTGGCCCGTGCTGCTACGAAGTGGGCGCCGAGCTGCGCGATCGTTTTCGCGACAGCGGATGGACGCGCGGCGGGGACGACTGGTTCGAGCAGCGCGCCGGCCGCTGGTATCTGGATCTCTGGCGCGCGAACTTCGATCAGCTCGTGAAGGCCGGCGTGCCCGCCGAGTCCATCCATGTCAGCCGCCTGTGCACGTCCTGTCATCCCGACTGGTTCCCGTCGTACCGGCGCGATGGCCCCGGCGCGGGCCGGATCGCCGGCGTCATTCGCGCGGCTGGCGAACGATGACGGGAGTTGATCGCTGCGGGGCTTGAAGCGCCCGGCCTGACTGCGGACCGGGGCCGATCGGCGGAAGGGCCGGCCTTCGTCCATCGCGAGGTTCGCGAGCCGGTCGGCTTCCTTGTTGAACTCGCGGCGGACGTGCTCGAAGGTGACGCGGCCGATGCGCCGGACCAGCGCGCAGGCGTCGGCGTAGAGCGGCTGGAGGTTCGGGTTCTTCACGCGATACTCCCCGCGCAGCTGCTTCACGAGGAGCTCGGAGTCCGACCGCACGTGCAGCGTCGTGAGTCCCCGATCGATGGCCCAGGCGAGCGCCGCGAGCAGTCCCCGATACTCGGCGACGTTGTTGGTCGCCGTCCCGACCGACTCGTGCAGCTCCTCCACGACGCTCCCATCGTCCTCGACGATGTGCACGCCGTAGCCGGCGGGCCCGGGATTGCCGCGGGATCCGCCGTCGATGTACGCGGTGATCATGCCGAGGCGGAAGCGCCCTCGGCTGGCGGCGGCACGTAGTAGAGGAAACGCTGGCAGCTGTCGCACTGCACGAGTGTCTTGTTGTGCCGCACTTCCGAGTAGATCATCGGTCGCAGCCGGACGTGGCACTCGGTGCACCGCTCGGCCCGCGCCTCCGCGACGGCGATGCCGCGACGGCCTTTCGCCACGATCTCGTATTGCTCGAGCACGTTCGGCGAAATCTGGGCGGCCAGCGCGCGGCGTTCCGCGAGCGTCTCCTCGAGCACCGCGTCCGACGCGCCGAGCTGCCTGTCGAGATCGGCCCGCTCGCGTGTGATGTCCTGCTCGGCCGTCTTCAACGACGCTTCCGCCGACTTGAGCGTCGCGCTCAGGTCATCCGCCGCCACCATCAGCTCCAGCATCTGATCCTCGACGCGCTTGACCTCGCCCTGCGCCGTCTCGATCTCGTGCTGCATCGCGTGGTATTCGCGGTTGGTCTTCACTTCCATCAGCTGGTCTTTGTAGCGGGTGAGGCGGGTGTTGACGGCGGCGAGGTCTTTCTCGAGGGCGCGGCGGCTGGTCTGGTTGGCGGCCTGCTGCTCGTTGGCAGCGGTCACCGCGGCGCGCGCCCCATCGAGTTTCTGGTCGAGGGCGCGCTGTGTTTCAGGGATGCTGGTTTGCAGCCGTCGCGCCTCCGCGGCGCGCGAGTCGAGCGCCTGGAGGCGGATCAGTCGGTCCAGATCTGGGTGCACAGTCTAGAACGATAGCACAGCGACGCCAAGGCGGCGCGTCATTCGCGCTGAATCGCGTCCACAGGAAGGCTGGGGATTCTCGACGCGCGTCCCGCCACCAGACGCGATCATCGTCGGCAGCGCACGCCGACGGCGCGATGCCGACCACGTGCAGCCCCCGCGCCTCCGCCGCCGGTCCGGGCGTCCACAAAATCGCGCTCTGCGCCATGAGCGTGCCTGTCGCGCGCGCGCCCAATGACCTGCCGAAAGCGCTGCCACGTCCGCCGGCTCCATCGTTGCCACAGCGGCGACGCGCGATCCGCTCCCCATCCACCGAATCGGACGTGATCGGCTCGACGATGATGTGGTTGTAGCCCTCCTGCTGAATGCGCTTGCGCGCGAACGGCCTCGGCGCCGTCGCCGAGCGAGAGCGACTGCGATGAGCGACGCCGAGCCCATGATGACGCCGAGCGTGGAAAGCAGGCGTCGCGCATCGGATTCGCCCGAAGCGTGTCGAGTCCGGCGCGAATGGAAGGGGAGGCCATAGCCGACTATACGAGCCCTGCATTCCAGACCCGTTCGTGGATGTCCCATCCGGCCGCCATTGGCGCCGTAGAACGCAGATGAAAGCGAATCATGGGATTCGCCGCCATCAAAGGATGTCGACATGAAGACTCGTCTGCTGACCGCTGCCGCCGTCATCGCGGCCACCGCGCTGGTGGCCGCGCAGAAGAACCCGATGGTCGGGGGCCAGGAGATGTTCCCGACGAAGAACATCATCCAGAACGCCGTCAACTCCGCCGATCACACCACCCTGGTCGCCGCCGTGAAGGCCGGCGGGCTCGTGGACACGCTGCAGGGCCCGGGCCCGTTTACCGTGTTCGCGCCGACCAACGCCGCGTTCGCGAAGCTGCCGGCCGGCACGGTCGACACGCTGCTCAAGCCCGAGAACAAGGACATGCTCGTGAAGGTCCTGACCTACCACGTCGTCCCGGGACGGATGTCGAGCAAGGATCTGGCGATGGCGATCAAGGCGGGCCACGGCAAGGCGGAGTTGAAGACCGTCAGCGGCGGGACGCTCACCGCGTGGATGGACGGCAAGTGGATCGCGCTGAAGGACGAGAAGGGCGGGATGTCACACGTGACGCAGGCCGACGTGTTCCAGTCCAACGGCGTCATTCACGTGATCGACACCGTCGTCATGCCGAACTGACGGGCGAAGGAATGGAACGAATGAAGAAATGAAGAATGCCGCATGAAGAGTGGGCGATGAAGACGCCCGCTCTTCATTCGCCGTGAGGGAAATGGGCCCTCCTGGATTCGAACCAGGGACGAGCCGGTTATGAGCCGGCGGCTCTGACCGCTGAGCTAAGGGCCCGCACGTGGGTTGCGGGTTGCGGATTGTCGGTTGCGGGTTGTGAAGCGGGTCGTCGCTCTTCAACCAACAACCCGCAACCATCAACCCGCAACCGTCTACGTTCTGCCTTCGAGGAACGCGCGAAGCTTCCGGCTCCGCGACGGGTGCCGCAGCTTGCGCAGCGCCTTGGCCTCGATCTGGCGGATGCGCTCGCGGGTGACCGCGAAGTTCTGGCCGACCTCTTCGAGCGTGTGCTCGCTGCCGTCGCCCACGCCGAACCGCAGCTTGATCACCTTCTCCTCGCGCGGCGTCAGCGTCTTCAGGACCGCATCCGTCTGCTCCTTGAGGTTCAGGTTGATCACCGCGTCGGCCGGCGAGACGATGCCGCGGTCCTCGATGAAGTCGCCGAGATGCGAATCTTCCTCTTCGCCGATCGGCGTCTCGAGGGAGATCGGCTCCTGCGCGATCTTCAGGACCTTGCGCACCTTGCTGACCGGGATGTCCATCCGCTGCGCGATCTCTTCCGAGGTCGGCTCGCGGCCCAGCTCCTGCACCAGCGCGCGGCTCGTGCGAATCAGCTTGTTGATCGTCTCGATCATGTGGACCGGGATGCGGATCGTCCGCGCCTGGTCCGCGATCGCGCGGGTGATCGCCTGGCGGATCCACCACGTCGCGTACGTCGAGAACTTGTAGCCGCGGCGGTACTCGAACTTGTCCACCGCCTTCATCAGGCCGATGTTGCCTTCCTGAATCAGGTCGAGGAACTGCAGCCCGCGGTTCGTGTACTTCTTGGCAATCGAGACGACCAGGCGGAGGTTCGCCTCGACGAGCTCCTTCTTGGCCAGCTCGGCCTGCCATTCACCGCGCGTCACCGTGTCGAGCGTGCGGCGCAGCCGGTCCGGCGTCTCCTGCAGCTCGTCGGCCTGCGCCTTGAGCTGCGTGCGGAGATCCTTCACGCGCTTCTGGAACAGCTTCTTGTCTTCCTCGCGAAGCTTCAGCGGCTTGCGGCCCTTCGGCGGTTCGATCTGGCGCTCGTAGTGCGCGATCTCGCGCTCGAAGCGCTGGACCGACTCGACCTGGTCCTTGATCTCCTCGATCATCCGGCGCTTCACGAGCTCGGTGAACTCGATCTCGCGAATGCGCTTGCTGAGCTCGACGCGCGCGCGCAGCATCTTCCAGCGCGCCCGGCGGTACTTCTTCTTGTCCTTCTTCAGGATCGGCTCGAGCTTCTCCTCGGTCTTCTGCATGGCGACGCGCGCCTTGCGGACCGCGTCGATCTGCCGCAGCACTTCCTTCTTGCGGTCGTCGATCTTGTCCTCGGTGAGCTCCTCCTCCGAGAACGTCACGAGCTCGCGGATCGTGCGCTGGTCGTTCTTCAGGTCGTCGCCGAGCTGGATCACCTTCTTGGTGACCATCGGCGTGCGCGAGATCGACTTGATGACCGACAGCTTCCCCCGTTCGATGCGCTTGGCAATCGCCACCTCGCCCTCGCGGGTGAGCAGCGGCACCGTGCCCATCTCGCGCAGGTACATGCGCACCGGGTCGTTCGTCTTGTCCAGCGCGCCCGGCGTGAGATCGAGCTCGATCTCTTCGGCGCCTTCCGCCGTGCGATCGAAGCCGGTCTTCTCGTCGCGGAAGTTCTTGTCGGAATCGAGCACCTCGATGCCGGCGCTGCCGAACGTGTTGAACAGGTCGTCCAATTCCTCAGACGAGGTGATCTCGGATGGCAACAGCTCGTTGACCTCGTCGTACAGGAGATATCCCTTCTCCTTGCCGATGTTGATGAGCTGCCGTACCTCGTCGTACTTGTCTTCGATGGACAAGGGCTTTCTCCTCTAAATAACTGACTACTCTGCGCTTACCCGTGCGACGGCAGGCAGTGGGTCGATGCCCGAGCGGCCTCAGTCGGCCGACAGCGCCTCGATCCGTCGCTTCAAATGCACTTTCCGGTCGTACAACTGCTCGATTTGGCTCTCCGACTGCGCCGACCCGTCGTCTCGCAGCCGGTCGATCTCCCGCTGGAGGGCGGCCCGCTCGCGGTCATAACGGAGCAATTTCAGGGCCCGCACGCATTCTGATGCCGGGGCGTTGGCCGCGGGTTCAGCCGCGACGGCCGTCACCTGCTCGGCCAACCGATCATTTAGACGTTCGATCAGGGCCGATGGAAACGAGCTGTCCGCGACGTCGTGCAGCTCCCGCGCCGCCTGAATGACGGGGCTGACCGCAAGTTGTTCCAAATCCTGGTCTTCCAGCTCCTCCAGGAGCGGCCTGACCCCCGCCGCGTCGTGCACCAGCCCCCAGAGCAGTCCCCGTTCGGCCGGCTTCAGCGGGCCCGCCGGCGCCGTCACGCGGTCCGGCAGGACGGTCTTGCGCGCCCCGGCGGCCTTACGAATCTCGGCCCGCACCACATCTTCCGTAATGCGCGCTTTGTGCGCCAGGCGGTCCGCGAACTGATCCCGCGCGGCGGCATCCGGAATCCTGGCGGCGACCTCCAGCATTTCGTGCAGAAAGGTCCGGCGGCCCTCGTCCGTGTTGAGATCGCGCGCGGCGGCGGTCCGATCGAGCAGGAACTGCAAGTAAGGGACCGACGCCTTGAGCCGCTCGACGTACGCGTCGCGGCCCTGCTTCTGCACGAACGTATCGGGATCCGCGCCCGGCGGCAGCACCGCGACGTTGACGTCGAAGCCTTCGCTCACCAGCAGCTCGCAGGATCGCACCGCGGCGTTTTGCCCCGCGGCGTCGGGATCGAAGCTCAGAACGACCTTCGACGTGAAGCGCCGGAGCAGCTGCGCCTGGTGCGGGGTCAGCGCCGTGCCGCACGACGCGACCACGGGCGAGACGCCGGCCTGAACGAGCTGCGCGAAGTCGAAATAGCCCTCGACGAGGATCGCGTAATTGAGCTTCCGGACCGCCGCCTTCGTGTGGTTCAGGCCGTACAGCGTGCGGCTCTTCGAGTAGATCGGCGTCTCGGGCGAGTTCAGGTACTTCGGCACCTGATCGGCCTCGGTCGCGCGTCCGCCGAAGGCGATCACCGAGCCCGCGTCGCGCGCGATCGGGATCATCAGGCGGCCGCGGAACCGATCGACGACCTCTCCGTTGTCTCGCTGCACGACCAGGCCGCTGCGGAACAGGATCGGCAGCTCGAAGCCTTTCGACGTGAGGTGCGTCTTGAGCGCGTCGCGCGAGCTCGGCGCGTAGCCGAACCCGAGCTCCGCGATCGTCTGCTCGCTCATGCCGCGATCGATGAGCTGCTTGCGCACGCGCGTGGCCGCCGGCGTGAGCAGCTGCGTCCGGAACCATTCCGCCGCGACCTCGTGCACCTTGAGCAGCGCCTCGCGCTCGGCACTGCTCGTGCCGCTGCCTGCCTCGTCCGGCGCCTCCGGGATCGCGAGCCCGAATCGCGTCGCCAGCATCCGGACGGCCTCGGTGAAGCTGACCTTCTCGTGCAGCTCGATGAACTTGATCACGTCGCCGCCGACGCCGCAGCCGAAGCAGTGGAAGAAGCCCTTCTCGCGGTTGACGTGGAACGACGGCGTCTTCTCGCCGTGAAACGGACAGAGCCCCTTCCACGTGGCGCCGGATCGCTTGAGCGACACGACGTCCCCGACCACCTGCACGATGTCGGCGTGCAGATGCAAGTCGTCGAGAAAGGTCTGTGGTAAGTCGCGCCATTCAGCATCTGTACTGGCGCTGCAGCTTCAGCTCAGCGTCTACTGCCCGCTGCCTGCTGACCGCTGCCTACTCCTTCAGTTCCACCACTGTCACCCCGCCGCCGCCCTGCTCGAGCGGGGCGTTGTGAAACGTCGCCACGAGCGGGTGCGCCTTCAGGAACCCCGCGATCGCCTTCTGCAGGCGGCCGGTGCCGTGGCCGTGAATCAGCCGCACGGTGCGCTGATCGGTCACGAGCGTCTCGTCCAGGAACCGCTCCGCTCGCTCGAGCGCCTGGTCGACGGTCAGCCCGATCACGTTCAGCTCCGAGAGCGACCCTTCGCGCGGGGCGAGATTCGTCTGCACCCGCACCGCCGGTGCGCTCGCTGCCGGCGCTCCGCCCATGACCTTCAGCGACTTCGCCGGAGCCTTCAAGCGCTTGCCGTTGACGTCCACCTCGGCGTGGCTGCCGGCAATTGCCTTGACGACGCCCTCGAGGTTGAACGGCGGAACGAGCACTCTATCGCCGACGCGAGCGGGACGATCGAGCGCTTCAGCCGTCTGCAAACTGGCCCCTGCACCCTGACTCCTGGCCCCTGCACCCTCGTCCTCCAGCGCCTTCGCCGCCGCCGCCTCAACTGCCGCGCGGGCGTGCGCCTTGAGCGATCCCTGATCGCCCGTCGACAGTCGCGGCGCGCCGACGTCCCGCGTCCCGAGCGCGGAGGTCTGCCGCTTCAGCGCCTGCACCACGCCGTCGATCTCGCGCGTCGCCGTCCGGACGCGTTCCTCGATCCGATCGTTGAGCTTCCGCTTGAACGCCTGCTCCCGCTCGGCCAGCATCGCCGCGCGCGCTTCCGCGCTCGCGCGCGCCGCCGCGGCGGCCTTGCGCTCGTCGCCCAGCGCCTCGCGCTCTTCCTTCAGGCGCACGATCTCGGCATCCACCTGCTTCAGTTGATCGGCCAGCTCCAGCTCGCGCGTGCCGAGGCGCTTCCTCGCCTCGTCCACGATGGAGGCGTTCAGGCCAAGGCGGCCCGCCATCTCCAGCGCGAGGCTTCTCCCGGGCGATCCGTAGACGAGGTGATACGTCGGCGCGAAGTTCACGGGATCGAACGCGAACGCCGCGTTCGCCACTCCGGGCGTCGTCGCCGCGTACGTCTTCAGCACGTCGTAATGCGTCGTCCCGACGACGAGCGCGCCCCGCGTGCGGAAGCGATCGACGATGGCCACGCCGAGCGCGCCGCCTTCGAGGGGATCCGTGCCCGCGCCAATCTCGTCGAGCAGGACGAGCGCAGGCAGCTCGAGATCGCGATCCATCGACGCGACGTTCGTGATGTGCCAGCCGAACGTGCTGAGGCTGGCGGCAATCGACTGCTCGTCGCCGATGTCGGCGAAGACCGACTTGAAGACCGGCACCTTCGAGCCGGGCTCGGCGGGAATGTGCAGGCCGGCCTGCGCCATCAGCGGCAGGAGCCCCGCCGTCTTCAGCGCGACGGTCTTGCCGCCCGTGTTCGGGCCCGTGATGAGGAGCGCCGTCGCCGGCGGCACCAGCTTGATGTCCACCGGCGTGGGCGCATCGGGCAGCCCCGACACGTCGTCGCTGTAGCGCGAGACCACGCCCTTCATCAGCAGCGGATGGCGCGCGGCGAGCAGCTCGAGCCGGCCGTCCTTCGATACTTCCGGCGCGACGGCGCCGGTGACTTCCGCGAGGCGCGCCTTCGCCTGCAGCACGTCCAGCTCGGTCGCGACTTCCACCGCGGCGTCGACGTCCTCGCCGCGGCCGCGGAAGCGGTCCGTCAGCTCGAGGAGGATCCGATGGACTTCCTCGGCCTCCTGCGACTCGAGCTCGACGAGCTCGTTGTTGATCTCCACCGTCGCCATCGGCTCGAGGTACAGCGTGGCGCCGCTGGCCGAGCTGCCGTGCACGAGGCCGGGCACCGAGCCCTTGTGCTCGGCGCGGACGAGCAGCACGAAGCGGCCGTTCCTCTCGGTGACGATCTGGTCCTGCAGGTACTTCGCGGTGTCCTTGCCTCGCAGGTAGCCCTCGAGCGTCGAGCGCAGCTTCGTGCGCTGGCGGCGCAGCCGGTCACGCAGCGAGGCGAGGAGCGAGCTGGCCGAGTCCACGACGTCGCCGGGCGACGCGATCTTCCGCCGGACGTCCGCCACGTCGTCCTTGAACGACGGCGCGCGGTTCACGAGCGCGAGCAGGCGCGGGAACGAGCCGCCAACGCGACGGACCGATCCGGCCGACGTCTCGATCGACTCGAGGTAATCGGCCAGCGCGAGGAGGCGCGCGGCTTCGAGCGCCCGGCCGTCCACCTGGAGCAGGCCGACGATCTGGTCGAGGTCCTCGGGCGCCCTCAGCGGGAAGACGGCGTTGTCGGCCAGGAAGCGGACCGCCTCCGACGTCGCGGCCAGCAACTCGCGTACGACGCCCGGGTCGGACTCGGGGACGAGGTCCTCGAGCCGCTCCGCCCCCGGCGGCGTGAGCGCGAAGCTCCGCAGCGCGGCGACAATCCGATCGAATTCAAGGGCCCGGAGGCCGCCTGCGTGCATGCTGGTCGAAGGTTGGGGGGAGGGGTTCGCCCGGCTGAGCCGGCCGGGCTGATCCCAAAGGCAACCGCTGATTGTAGCACGGAGGGAACTGACGCCGTCAGGTTCTGGCACTGACGCGGCCGGGTCCTGGGAACTGACCGCTGGTCGGTCCTTGGGAGTCGACGCGGCCAGGATCAACGGTCGAGTCCGCAGACGCCGAACTTCAGTGTCGGCCGTTAGCCTCATCTGGGACAGACTCGAAGTTGCGTCGTTACCGAGACCGAGTCGTCTTGACACCCGTGCGAAGTCGATGAATCCGCGTTCCGGATTGGTGGAAATCAGCCGGACGCGCACGCGGTCGCCGACGTCGAGGCCCTGGAATCCCTGTTCGAGCTTCCCCTCGACGAACGGCTGCTTGATGCGCACCCATGTGCCTTTCGGCGACGCGCCAGTGACGACGCCGTCGAACTCCTGGCCGATTTTCGAGGAGAGCCACAGCGCGGCGGCGGCCTTCTGCACGAGTCGTTCGACCTTGTTCGCCGCGTCCTCCTGCTTCGTGCAGTGCGCCGCGAGCGCGGCGAGGTCGTCCACCGAATACGTCGGCGCGCGTCCGGCCGTCGTCGCCTTGATCAGTCGCTGGACGATCAGATCCGGGAAACGCCGGTTCGGCGCCGTCGAGTGCGTGTAGCTCGAAACCGCGAGCGCGAAATGCCCGCCGTCCTGGGAGTTACTGTCCAGCTTAGGCCTGTCCCCCGTACCGGGTACCTGGTACTGATCCCGGGATCAGATCCTGTCAGTGACTCTGTACGGGGGACAGTCCCCGTTACGGCGTACTCGCCGCGGCCGAGCAGCTTGATGACGCTCAGCGAAAGCTCGTCGAACGTGTCGGGCGAGCGCTTCCGTTCGGCGACGAGGAACGCCTCGAGCGCCTTCGAGTCGGGGACGTCGGGCAGCTTGGTGCCGAGCGTGGCCGCCAGCGCGACGATGCGCGGCCACCGTTCTGGACTCCGGACGACGCGCCGAATCGACGGCACGTTGCGCGACTCGAGGAAGCGCGCCGTGGTGCCGTTGGCCGCCACCATGAACTCCTCGATGAGATCGCGCGCGCGTCCTCCGCGGACGGTCTTGACGTCGCTGATCTCGTCGCCCGTCATCAGCGGCTTGATCTCGCCGCGGTCGAATTCGAGCGCGCCGTTGGCCTGGCGCTGACGACGAAGCGCCTGCGCGACCGCGTCCTGCTGGCGCACCTGGCCGGCCAGCGTCTGGTCCGACGCCAGCGCGCCGGGCGCGGGGCCCTGGCCTTCGAGCCACGCGCTCACCGAGTCGTACGCGAGCTTCGCGCCGTTTCGCACGAGCGCGGGGTAGACGTCGCCCGCGCGCACGGTTCCGTCGGCATCGACGTCCATCTGCATCACGATCGCGGCGCGATCGGAGCCCTGCACGAGCGACGTCTTGTCGGTCGACAGCGCCTCCGGCAGCATCGGGAACACCCGCGCCGTCGTGTAGACCGACGTCGTGTTCAGTCGCGCGTGATCGTCCACGGCGCCGCCCTGCCGGACGAGCGCGTCGACGTCGGCAATCGCCACGAGCACTCGCGATACGCCGTCGGTCGACGACTGGATGACCTCGAGCTGGTCGAGGTCTTTCGACTCGTCGTTGTCGATGGACGACCAGGGCAGCGACCGCAGATCGCGCAGCCCGTTCGAATCGCCAACCGTCGCCTGCGCCGCCTGCGCGAGCGCCGCGTCAGGGAAGTCGGGCTCGAGCCCCTGCTCGCGCATCGCGCGGCGGGCGATCTGTTCGAGGAACTCGCTGGGTCATTGAAGGTCTGGGCATGGGTGGGCATAGGTCCATGGGTCGATGGGTCCATGGGAGTGCATAGGTCGTGCCCATGGACCTATGGACTCATGCACCCATGAACCTCACTCCAGGTGATTGATCAAGACTCGCGATGCACCCAGCCCCGAACCCGTTGTCGATGTTCACCACCGACACGCCGTTCGCGCAGCTGTTGAGCATCCCGAGCAGCGCCGCCAGGCCGCCGAAGCTCGCGCCGTAACCGATGCTCGTCGGGACGGCGATCACCGGCACCTTCACCAGCCCGGCGACGACGCTCGGCAGCGCGCCTTCCATCCCCGCGACGACGACGATGACGCGAGCGGCGGCGAGCCGGTCGTGCTCGCGGAGCAGCCGATGGAGTCCGGCGACGCCCACGTCGTACAGCCGATCGACGACATTCCCCATCGTCTCGGCGGTGACGGCGGCTTCTTCCGCGACGGAGAGATCGGACGTGCCGGCAGCGGCGATCAATACCGTGCCCTGGCCCGGCGCGACGTCCCCGGCCTTGAGCGTGATGGCGCGGGCGGTCTCGTGAAACACGGCGGCCGGCGCCTGGGCGCGGACGGCCGCGTACATGGCCGCGTCGGCACGGGTCACGAGCAGCGAGTGGCCGCGCGCGACGATGCGCTCGGCGATCGCGGCGACCTGGTCAGCGGACTTGCCAAGCCCGAGGATGACTTCCGGGAACCCCTGGCGAGAGGCGCGGTGGTGATCGACCCGCGCGAACCCCAGATCCTCGAACGGCTGCTGGCGGAATTTTCCCGCCAGCTCATCGACGGCGGCGTCGAGCGCGAGGTCGCCACGGGTGAGACGCTCGAGCAGCGCGCGGATGTCGTGTGGGGTCATCGCCGTGGATCGTAACTTGCTGGGATGGTGCCCGGGAGCCAGAAAACGCGGCCAGAGCCTTTGTTTTTTTGACTTTAGAGCGATCAGCCGTATAATTGTTGCACGGTTTTTTCCCCCGAGGACCCGCCCGTAGATGACTCCGCTCGAAACGCTGACGCTCGCCGCCTACTTCTTCATCTTGATCGTTCTGGCTGGCTACGGGTGGCACCGCTACTACCTGGTGTACGCCTACATGAAGAACCGGGACAAGGTGCCGGTTCCGCTGAGCCAGTTCGACGAGCTGCCGGCCGTCACCGTCCAGCTGCCCGTCTACAACGAGATGTACGTCGTGGACCGGCTCATCGAGTCGGTCTGCCAGATGGACTACCCGCGGGACAAGTTCGAAGTCCAGGTGCTTGGACGACTCGACCGACGAGACGAGGTCCATCGCTCAGCTGGCAGTGCGCCGCGCCGCGGAGCAGGGGATTGACATCACCTATCTGCACCGCACCGATCGCACGGGCTACAAGGCCGGCGCGCTCGAGGCGGGCATGCACGTCGCCAAGGGCGAGTTCATCGCGATCTTCGACGCCGACTTCCTGCCGCAGGCCGATTTCCTGCTGCGCACCGTGCACCACTTCACCGACCCGAAGGTCGCGGTCGTGCAGGCGCGCTGGGGCCACATCAACGAGGACTACTCGCTGCTGACGCGCATCCAGTCGATGCTGCTCGACGCGCACTTCGTCCTCGAGCACGGCGGCCGCAACCGCGCGGGCCACTTCTTCAACTTCAACGGCACCGCGGGCATCTGGCGCCGCGCCGCGATCATTGACGGCGGCGGCTGGCAGCACGACACGCTGACCGAGGATCTGGACCTCAGCTACCGCACGCAGCTGCGCGGCTGGAAGTTCCACTTCCTGCCGGACGTCGTCGTGCCGGCCGAACTGCCCGTCGAGATGAACGCCTTCAAGTCGCAGCAGCACCGCTGGGCGAAGGGCTCGATCCAGACCTGCCGCAAGCTCCTGCCGGGCATCCTGCAGTCGAATCAGCCGTTCGGCGTGAAGGCCGAGGCGTTCTTCCACCTCACCGCGAACTTCAACTACGTGTTGATGGTGCTGCTCTCGATCCTCATGTTCCCGGCGATGGTCATCCGCTACAACATGGGCTGGTACGAGATGCTGCTCATCGACGTGCCGCTGTTCTTCGCGGCGACCGCGTCGGTGGCCAACTTCTACGTGGTCTGCCAGCGCGAGGTGCACCCGGACGGACTGGGTCGCGCGGCTGCGGTATCTGCCGATCCTGATGTCGATTGGCATCGGCCTGGCGATCAACAACACGCGCGCCGTGTTCGAGGCGATGGCGGGCAAGCAGACCGAGTTCGCGCGGACGCCGAAGTACCGCATCGAGGACAACTCGGACGAGTGGATCGGCAAGCGCTACCGGCAGGCGAACATCGTCCAGCCGATCATCGAGCTGATTCTCGGCCTCTACTTCACGTTCACGGTCTTCTACGCGCTGTCGAACCGGATCTACGGCACGCTGCCGTTCCTGGTCCTGTTCCAGGTGGGCTTCCTCTACACGGGCCTGCTGTCCATCGTCCAGCAGTTCGCCGACGACAGCGTCGTCCTCAAGACACAAGTCGCCGGCGGGGAGTAGAATCCCCTCGATCGTGGGGCAGGGCTTCAGCCCTGCTACGGTGTGGGGCAGGGCTTTAGCCCTGCTCTGACTGCACGGCTGAAGCCGTGCCCCACGTTACCTCCGGGGGCTCCCATGGCGACGTCCCGACGTACTTTCCTCCAGCTCGTAGGCGCCAACTCGCTCGCCGCCGCGGCTCTTGGCCGTCCGGCGGCCGCCTTCGCGGAACAGGCGCGCGACCGTTCCGGCGTCGCGACCGACGCGGCCGGCGTCATCCGTCTGAGCGCGAACGAGAACTCCAACGGCCCTGGCGAGAAGGTGCTGGCCGCGATCCAGGAGTCGTTCGGGCGGGTGAACCGGTATCCGTTCCAGACGGCCGGCAAGCTGCGTGAGGCCGTCGCCGCATCGAATGCGGTGCCGACGGATCACCTGACGCTCGGCTGCGGGTCCAGCGAGATCCTCGACGCCGCCGTGATGGCGTTTGCCGAGAAGGACCACGGCGTCGTCACCGCGCTGCCGACGTTCGAGCTCGTGGGCGATCTCGGCAAGCACATGGGCGTGCCCGTCGCCGAGGTCCCGGTGACGAAGGGCCTCGAGCTCGATCTCGGGCAGATGTCGGAGAAGGCGGCCGGCGCAGGCTTCGTCTACATCTGCAACCCCAACAACCCCACAGGCACGCTCCACGGCGCGAAGGCGATCGAGGAGTTCGTGTCAGACACGCTGCGGCGCGATCCGCATGTGACGATCCTGATCGACGAGGCGTACCACGAGTACGTCGAGCGCGAGGACTACAAGACGGCGATCGCGCTGGCGATCTCGAACCCGCGCGTGATCGTCTCGCGGACGTTCTCGAAGATCTACGGCCTGGCCGGCATGCGGATCGGCTACGCGATCGGGCAGCCGGACACGATTCGCAGGATCGACAAGTTCCTGGATCCGCTGCGCCTCTCGTGTCTCAGCTCGACGGCAGCGCTCACCGCGCATTCGGACCCATTGCGCGTGCCGGACCAGCGGCAGCGGAACCACGACGCGCGCGCGTACACCGTGAACGCGCTGAAGGACGCCGGGTTCCCGGTCGTCCCGTCGGAAGCCAACTTCATCATGTTCGACACGAAGCGCGACATCCGGCAGTTCGCCGCCGACTGCCGCGCCAAGGGCATCGAGGTCGCGCGGCCGTTCCCGCCGCTCACGACTCACGCGCGCGTCACCATCGGGACGATGGACGAGATGAAGAAGGCGAGCGAGGTGATGCGTCAGGTGCTGGCCGCCTCCGCGCCTTCGGCGCTTCGGCGCGACAGTTCGGAGCCCGCCTTCGCCACTGAGCCGCGAATCCTATCGGCCCGGCCTGCTGCGTGAATGTTGAGCCCGGCCTCTGCGCGACCTGCGAGCACGCGAAGATTCTCAGCTCGGATCGCGGCTCCACGTTCTACCGCTGCGGCCTCAGCGACACCGATCCGCGGTTCCGTCGATACCCGGCGCTGCCTGTCATGCGCTGTGAGGGATATCGGCCCGACCCTGCGAAGCAAGCGGGCACGTAGGGCCCGACTTCAGTCGGGCCTGACCCGCGACGACCTGCCAGACCTGCTCGACCCGTCCGACCTGCCAGACCCGATCGACCTGATCGACCCGCTCGACCCGCGCTATGATCCCCCCGTGACCACCGACACCAAGGGCAAAGCCGGCCTCGAAGACGTCGTCGCGACGTCTTCCTCGATCTGCTTCATCGACGGCGACCGCGGCATCCTCGCGTATCGCGGCTACGACATCCACGATCTCGCGCCGAAGGCGTCGTTCGAAGAGGTCTGCTACCTGCTCTGGCACGGCAAGCTGCCGAACCGGGCCGAGCTCGGCGAGCTGCAGTCGCAATTTGCGGCCGTCCCGCGCGCTGCCGGAAGGCGTTGTCCGGCTGATGCGGCAGCTGCCGCCGTCGGAGGCGATGGACACGCTGCGCACGCTGGCGTCGGCGCTGTCGCACTACGACAAGGACGCGATCGACCACTCGCCGGCGGCGAACTACCGCAAGGCCGTCCGGCTGACCGCGCAGATGGCGAGCCTCGTCGCGGCGATTGGCCGGGTGGAGCAGAACCAGTCGCCGATCGATCCGGATCCCGTGCTCGGCTTCGCCGCGAACTTCCTCTACATGCTCACGGGCCAGCGCCCCGATGCGCTCGCCGTGCGCGCCTTCGACTGCGCGCTCGTGCTGCACGCGGATCACGAGCTGAACGCGTCCACGTTCGCGGCGCGCGTGGCGGCGGCGACGCTCACCGACATCCACTCGGCGATCGTCGCGGGCATCTGCGCGCTGAAGGGCCCGCTCCACGGCGGAGCCAACGCGGAAGTGATGAAGATGCTGCTCGACTTCGGCGCGTCGGCGACGCCGGAGAAGGTCGAGGCGACCATCCGCGAGAAGCTCGCGCGCAAGGAGAAGATCCCCGGCTTCGGCCACCGCGTGTATCACACGATGGATCCGCGGGCGGTGCATCTGCGTCAGCTGTCGAAGGACCTCGGCAAGCGGTCGGGCCAGCCGCACTGGGTCGACATGTCCGAGCGCATCGAGGCGCTGGTGAAGGGCGAGAAGAAGCTGAACCCGAACGTCGACTTCTACTCGGCGTCCATGTACTACGCCCTCGGGATTCCCGTCGCGCTCTACACGCCGATCTTCGCCGTCAGCCGCACATCGGGCTGGACGGCGCACGTCCTCGAGCAGTACGCGAACAACCGGCTGATTCGTCCGCGCGCGGAGTACACCGGGCCGCCGGTGCCGCAGCAGTGGGTGGCGTTGGAGCATCGGTAGATCCCAGGATCGAGTCCGGAGACGAAAGTGGATCTCGAGGTTCGAACGAGCAGCACGGGCGTCGTTCTGGTCCTCAGAGGCCGAATCACGGGTGACGACGCGAGCATCCTCGGACAAAAGTTCGACGAACTACTGCGCGCCGGTGGCCGAAAGTTCGCTCTGGATCTCGAAGGGGTGTCCCATCTTGACAGTGCGTCCCTGGGTGAAATTGTCCGGCTGTACTCTGCAGTCAGCACTCAGGGCGGAACCCTGAAACTGCTCAACTTGGGCCGGTACATCAAAAACCTCCTGCCGCCTTCTTTCTAGGAGCGCGACAGTCCCTAGCCCTATGCATGCCTTCGATTTCATTCTGGTCCTGTTCTCGTTCGTGTACGCGGCGGCGATCACGCACCTGCTCTCGACCGCTGGTGAAATAATCATCGCGGCGAAGCGCATTCGGCTTTCGTGGTTCAATGCCGGATGGATGCTGGTCGGCTTGCTCTTCGCGTGCGCGTGGTGGATCGGCCTGTGGGACTTGCACGCGGTGACGTACTGGGACATCGGGTCGGTCGCGTTCTATTTCTCGGTGGCGGCGGGGATTTATCTGTATGCACGAATGGTGTCGCCGCGCATCCCGGAAAAGGGCGAGATCGATCTGCAGACGTTTCACATCGAAGAGGGCCGAAAGTATCTCATCGTCTACGCAATTCTCGCCTGGGTGACGGTCGTGACGAACGCCGTGCTTGGCCACGTCAACGGCATCTCGCAGTGGCCGCAGCAGAACATCGTGATCGTTCCGATGGCTCTGGCGACGGGCGTGGCGGCGGTCTTCATCAAGAAGGCCTGGGTCCAAGGCGCGGTTCTTGCGATTCAGATCGGCGGATGGATCTGGTACTTTGTCGCCCTACAGACGGCGCTGTCGGGATGAACGTCATCGTGTGCGTCCGCGGGCGGAGCGGGGTTCATCGTCAGGGTTGACGAGCGGCCACTGTAGGCGAGCCGCGAGCGGCAAACGGTACCGGAAGACATGGCAGTGAAAGCATCCGTCTTTGTGGGCACGAGCCTCGACGGCTTCATCGCTCGAACCAACGGCGACCTCGATTTCCTTCCGCCTGGCGGCGGGGAACCACACGGCTACACCGAGTTCATGGCCACCGTCGATGCCTTGGTGATGGGCCGCAAGACGTACGAAACGGTCTTGACGTTTGACGCGTGGCCTTACGCTCAGAAGCCGGTGTTTGTGCTCAGCACGCGCCCACTCGCGGCCGCTCCTGCCGGCGCGATAGTGGAGCGCATGTCGGGGGCGCCGGCCGACATCGTGTCACTGCTTTCCGCTCGCGGCATCGGGCATATTTATGTCGATGGCGGGATCACCATTCAGCGGTTCCTTCAGGCTGGGCTCATTCAGCGGCTGATTATCACGCGCGTTCCCGTGCTGATCGGTGCCGGGATTCCACTGTTTGGTGTGCTCCCGCGCGATATTTCACTCACGCATGTCGCGACGCGCCAGTACGCGAGTGGCCTCGTTCAGAGTGAATATCTGGTGCCGTCTGACGCGGACGTCAGGTGGCCACGGCGGGCAGGGAATCGGCATGGCAAATACGAATTCATCGTCGACACCTATTCGACGGAATGTCTGAAGACGCTCGGTGTCTGGTCGCAGATTCCAGATGCGCGGATGCAGTTCCGTTCGGAACCCCGTGCCCGCACACCGCTCGAACACATGGTTCATCAATGCATGAGTGAAGACGCGTGGATGACGTCGATGTTGGGCATTCCCGTCGCTCTTCCTGTCCCGCCCGCGTCAGAAACCCGACTCGCCTTCCTGAACCACTACGCGGCGGCTTCGTCATGAACGCCTCGCGTCGTTGTCCGTCAAGCCTGATACGTGGTTTGAAGAAACGGTGCAGTTCTTTGATGTGCCTCGCTCTCGGGCATGGATCCTCGTCCGCCGGTTCACGCATTCGGCTCACCATCGTGGGCAGTTGACCGCATACCTCCGGTCGTGGGGTCTATCCCTGTTCTCCACGTACGGTCCGACGGCGGATACCGGAGGCTTGGCGAAGGATGGGGCAAAGGTCATCTACCGCTACGGCTCGGTGGATCAACTGCTCGCGGGTGAGACGGAAGGAAGCGTCCCGCCGCTTCTTCCTGGGCCTGGTTCGGCACCGCCGACGGAACGTTAGCCGCACATGCGCTGCTGTCGGAAGAAAGGACTATGAGGCCGTCTCACTCGCAGGTCTAATTCTGATGGTAGCCGCGATCGTGGGGCTGTTGCTGACCCATGCATTGGTCTCATATTCGCCAGTCGTCATTGGAGTTCAGGTGGCCGCCGTCGCGCTGGTTCTCTGGGCCAGAGTCACTTTCGGTCGCCGCAGCTTCCACGCCGCCGCAAATCCTACCGAGGGTGGCCTGGTGACCACCGGCCCCTACCACTACATTCGGCATCCGATCTACACGGGAGTGTGTTTGTTCGGCTGGGGCGGAGTGCTCGCAAACGTGTCTGTGCTCTCCGTTGCTCTTGGCGGACTTCTCGTTCTCGGGGCCGTCTTGCGCATGCTCATGGAGGAGCGGTTGGTAGCTCAACGCTATCCAGCCTATCGGCAGTACGCGCAGGCCACCAAACGAATGGTGCCGTATGTGTTCTAGGCTGCGCACGATGATCCCGTAGACAGCCGGAGTGTGGCCGACAACCCGGATGACGCGGTCGGCTTGCAGCCTGTCGTGTGCGTTATCGAACTGGCGCGCTTCTGGAGATCGAGCTCATGATCAGCAACTCCATTTGTCCTCAACATCGTCGCGCTCGTGTTGTCACTGACGGGGGCGCCCGGCAAATTCCAGGCTCAGGCGGCGGGCACGACCGGACACGAACACATGACCGAAGTGGCCTGTGTAGACGTGCCGCCTGGTGAGAAGCGACCGGAGTTTGGCTGCTTCAACGTCGGTATGGTCGCCGGCCTTCATTTCAGCCAGGGCTCCGTCTACTGGTATTTGCGTGCGTTTCCAACCAGGGCCGCTGCGGAGGCGGCCAAGAGTCCGACGGGAATCGTGGTGGAGGAGGATGGGCGAGTATGGCTCTCTGAATTCGGGCCCGAAAGCACCGGTCCGCAAGGCGGCGAAGCCATCGCCGTCGTCGGACCACTGCAGCTTCCCGAGCCGAGAGCTACACTGCGGTTCTCTCTTACGCTGTGATGCGGCCCGGCGATAGTTCAAGGGTGCACACTCACCCGGGCCCCGAAGGCTGTACGTGCTGGCAGGAGAGCAGTGTCTGGAGACTCCGGATGGCGCCGCCAAGGCTCAGGCCGGAGGAACCATGACAGTGCGATCGAATGTTCCAATGGAACTCAACGTCACAGGGACGACGCTCCGGCGTGCGTTCGCTCTGGTCATCCATGATTCGGCCCAGCCGAGGGGCATACCCTCAGGCTGGAAACCGTCCGGAGCCTGCAGTCGATAACCACTAAGCTCTCGCCTCGAGGCGGAGGCGTGATCATGGCGAGCACAGAGTCCTGCGTGACCATCCACATGGTGGCGAGCCTCGACGGGTTCATCGCCCGGAAGGACGGCCGCGTCGACTGGCTCGAAACCTCAGACACGTTCGAGGGCGGGGACACGCTGGACGCCGGAGTTCGTCCAGGAGTTCCTCAAGACGATCGACTGCTACGTCATGGGCTCGCGCACGTACGAGACCGCATTGGACTTCGAGGCCAAGGGATTCGGCTGGTCCTATGGCGACAAGCCGACGTTCGTGCTGACCCGTCGCGACTTGCCGAAAACCAGGGAGTCGGTCGAGTTCTACTCTGGCGATCTCCCGCACCTGGTGGACGAGCGGTTGAAACCGGCCTTCCGCAGCATCTGGTTCGTCGGCGGCGGCACCGTCTCGGGTGAATGCCTTCGGCTCGGATTGGCAGACGAAGTGCGCTACTCGATCGTGCCGGTCCTGATCGGCGAAGGGATGCCATTCTTCGGCAGCCTCGACAAGGACGTCGCCCTGCACCTCGTGGAGGTGAAGGCGTACACGAGCGGGATGGTGGCGCTGCGCCACGAGGTGCGAAAGTAGAAGGGTGACCGTCTGCTGCGCAAGTCCGCAGCGTTCGGGGATAAACGTCAGGCCGCGGCAATGCGGACAGGAATCATGCTGATGATCGCTTCGGTCGTGCCCCTCGTGCTCATCGTCGCGTCGATTGTCGTGCTTGCCGTGACGGGCAATCTGTTCAGTTCGTCCCCGTTCGTCATTGCGGCGCAAGTCGCGGCCGTGGGCTTGAACCTCTGGGCGCGGAGCTCATTCCAGGCAGGCACCTTCCGCGTGACGGCCGCGCCTGCCGGCACGTCGATCATCCGACGCGGCCCATATCGTCTCGTTCGTCATCCGATGTATGCGGCCGCGCTGCTCTTCATCTGGGCTGCGGTCGTCAGTCACGTGTCGGCTCTGACGCTCACGATCGGCATCGCCGTCACAGTGGTGGCCGTTGCGCGCGTCATCGCCGAGGAACGGTTGCTCCGGACGCAGTATCCCGACTATCAGCATACACCCTGTCCACGAAGGCCCTGGTGCCGTACGTGATCTGAAGAGACTCGAGAGCGCGCTGCATGGTGTTCACCAAGCGTCTTCGCGAGGGAATCCGGCGCGGGCGGATTCGATGCAGCGTCCGCATCTGGACGCGGCCCCACGTCAAGGCCGGCGGTCGTTATCGCATGGACGAGGGACACGTTGTCGTCGATTCAATTGCGCCGATTCGCATGAGGGATATCACCTCCGAGCTGGCGCGAACATCGGGCTTCGACAGCGTGAAAGACCTGCTCGAGACGGCGAAGCACGGCGCCGGCGACAACGTCTATCTGATTCGATTTCACTACCTGCCCCCGGGTGCCTGGGATGTCCAGCGGACCCCCGGCGAGGATCGCGACGGCGCACGGCTCTCTTCGGCATCCCGATCGTCCGGTCGGTCGCAATTGCTTCGCCGTATCCGCGAGAGCACGCCGACCGGGTTATCGGTGAAGGCCAGAGGCGGCCGATCCACGCGCTCACACCTGCCGCCTGAATTCCCAGACAAACAGGGTCGACGGCGGCGCGACCGAACCAGGCTTATGAATCAGCCGGTCGCCGTCGACGCTCAGAATTGCCCCCGGCACTCGTGGCCCGGCCTGACTCACGGTCACCATCTGTCGGTCACTCTGGCTCACGAAGTGACATTGCCGCCCTAGCAGTTGTCGAGTTTCTCGCCGGTCAAAGCTGGTCTACAGCTGTATGGGCCAGCAGGAAGGTCCACCGTCGATCGCATCGCCAATTGACCACGATCCCGATGCAGGGTACGATTCCTTACGGAGACCGACAGGCTCGTCACCCGGCTGGAGGACGCGCGCGTCGAGACCTTCGGCGGCTGGACGTTCTGGCAAGGCGCGATCGACGGACATGCGGTGGTCATCTCGAAGACGATGAAGGGCGAGGCGAACGTCGCGGCAGCGACGGCGATTGCCGTGGAGCACTTCCTCCTGCGGCGATCATCTACGAGGTGACTGCCGTCGGACACGACCCGCACTCCACGTCAGACATCGTCCTCGGCTCCTTCGCCGTGAACCTCGGATCGTTCAAGACCGGCCGCCGGGATCGCGGGGCCGGCGGCAATCCGCTCGATTGGATGCCGCCGATCTGCTGGCGTCGGAGGGCAGCGCAGGGATAAATCCCAACGCGCAAAGGATGCGGCGTTTCCGCGCCGACGAGCAGCTCCTCGCGGCAGCCGATAGCGCGAAAGCCACCTATCATGGCGGACGGGTCGTCGAAGGAGTGATCGGGTCGAGCGACGTGTGGAACAGCGAGCTGGATCGCATCGAGCAGATGCACCGCCAGTACGGGACGACGGTCGAGGACATGGAGACGGCGTCCGCCGCGCAGATCGCAAGCGTCTACCGCAATCCCGTTCCTTGGTATTCGCGTCGTGTCCAACAACATCACGAACGACGCAGCATACCATGGCAAGGCCGCCGAGGCGTGCCAGGAGTTCGTTTACGCGGTCGTGAAGGCCCACATCGCGGCGCCGAGCAAATGACTGGCCATCCACGACAGTCGAGCCTGGCGCAATGATCCCCGTCTCGACGTCCGTCCTCGCTGGTCTTCTCGTCTGTCTTCCCTTCTCCCTGTTCGTCTACGTGACGTTCTCGCGCTGGCCGCGCCTCTGGCTCCACAGCCTTCCACCGCCTCTCTTCCGCCCGCTCGTGCGGGCTGCCGTCATGAGCATGATCCCGGTGCCTCCGCTCGCGTGGCTTGCGTCGGTGATAGCCTGAACGCCTGCGCCGCGCCATGGATGATTCTGAGCTCCGTCGGCAGCCTCCAGCCGTTGCAGGCATCCTGAACGAGACCCGCACGCTCGGCTTCAACATGGCGTCCGAGCTCAAGGTGGGCGCCTTGCTGGCCGTACTTGCGGCGTCGAAGCCCGGCGGGCGATTGCTCGAGCTCGGCACAGGCACCGGCCACGGCACCGCGTGGCTTCTTTCGGGCATGGATTCGGGCGCGACCCTGGACACTGTCGATAACGATCCCGACGTTGTCGCGGCGGCTGAGCGCCATCTCGGCGCCGACAGCCGCGTCACATTTCACGTCATGGACGGCGCCGAGTTTCTTCGGCAGTCGTCCACACGGTTCGACCTGATTACGCGGAGCCTGGCCCGGGAAATATCGCCAGTTGGACGAGGCGCTGTCGCTGGTGCGTCCGGGAGGCATGTCCGTCATCGACGATCTGCTCCCGCAATCGAACTGGCCAGAGGGCCACGCCGCCAAAGTCCCAGTGTTGATCGACGACATCGAGCGACGGGAGGAGTTCGTCACCGTCCGCCTCGCATGGGCATCAGGGCTGATGCTCGTCGTTCGCCGGGCCGTTTGAAACGCGACTCGGGGTGCAAGCGGCGCGAGATGCCATGACCCATGTCTTGAAGTTCATGCCAACAGCGCTCACCCTCGTCGGCGCTCGCCGTGCTCAAGCCGGGAGGCCGCCTGGCGATTGTCGCCGAGACGTACCGTGGCCAGACGTTCGGCGCGCTGATGATCATCCCGATGCTGCTCCTTCGCGCACGCTACCTGACCGTTGAGGAGCACCGCGGGCTCTTCACGTCGGCGGGCTTCAGCGACGTCGAGGTTCACACCGAGGCGCGCAAGGGCTGGATTTGCGTCGTCGGTCCCAAGCCCCGGCGTCGAGCGACGCACGTGGCCACCCCGCACGACGATCCGACTAGTTCAGACCGCGATCCCGTCATCGACTGGCTGCTCGACGCCGACCCGTCGATCCGCTGGCAGGTCATGCGCGACCTCACCGGCACGCCGGCGGAGGTCGTCGCGGCCGAGCGGGCGCGGGTCGCGTCGGAGGGATGGGGCGCGCGGCTGCTCGAGCAGCAGCGTCCCGACGGCCAGTGGGGCGACGGCGTCGCCACGCCGTTCTGGTGGTCGAACATGTACACGCTGGTGTTCCTGCGCGATCTCGGGCTCGACCCGGCGAGCGCGCGCGCACGCGCGGCGATCGCTCGCGTGCGCGAGCAACGTCACCTGGGGACCGGAGTTCGGCGACTCGCCCTTCTTCGAGGGCGAAGTCGAGCCCTGCATCAACGGCCGCGTCGTCGCGCTCGGCGCCTACTTCGGCGTGCGCAGCGATCGGCTGGTCGATCGACTGCTGGGCGAGCAGCTCGCCGACGGCGGCTGGAACTGCGAAGCGGAGCGCGGCTCGGTGCGCTCCTCGTTCCACACGACGATTTGCGTGCTCGAAGGGCTGCTCGCGTTCGAGCAGGCATTCGGCGCCGCGCCCTCGGTGACGGAAGCACGGCAGCGCGGGCAGGAGTATCTCCTCGAGCGCCGTCTGCTCCGACGGCTGTCCACCGGCGAGATCATCGACCCGACGTGGACGCAGTTCGCGTTTCCGCCGCTCTGGCACTACGACGTGCTGCGCGCGCTCGACTATTTGCGCGCGGCCGGCGTGCAGCCGGATGCGCGAGTCGAGGAGGCCGTCGCGATCGTGCGCGAGCGGCGCCAGGACGACGGGCGCTGGCCGCTCGACGTGCGGCACCGCGACACCCTGTACGAGGAGATGGCCGGCCCGGTCGGCGAGCCGAATCGCTGGATCACGTTACGCGCTCTTCGAGTGTTGCGCTGGTTCGACGGCCAGTGAATAACAACCCGTGTTACCGTGAGCCTTCGCGAACCTCAGGCGTGTGGCCTCGATGCAAGTGGCACATTCCCTCGATCCCGGGCGCCCATGACTGAGACGACCGCTGCACCGCGCGCTGGGCTCCTGCCGAACGGCATGCTCCGCGTCCCGGCATCGCGGGGCACCGCCCAATTACGTCGACCGCGGAAACCTCGCCACCGCCGCGCCGCTCTTACAGGACGGCAATTCGCTCTCCAGCGTCCAGATTGGCTGGCTGCTCTCGGCGTTCTTCTGGGTGGACGCGCCGGCCCAGATATTGTGGCCGGCTGGCTGGTCCACCGGTACGACCTCCGCATCGTGCTGGCAGTGGGCGTCGCGCTATGGTCAGCGGCGACCGCGCTGACCGGACTTGCGGGAGGCTTCGCTTCGCTTCTCGTGCCTCGCCTCATGCTGGGTGTCGGCGAGAGCGTGACGTTCCCCGCCTGGCAGCTGATCCTCGCGAGGAACACCGTGGAACACGCAGCGTGGCTGCGCCACGGATTCGTCAGCGCGGGCCAGGGCACGGGACCGATGCTCGGGACCCTTCTCGGCGGGCTCGCAATGGCGCACTTCGGATGGCGCGCGCTGCCTCCGTCGGCCTCGGGCTCGTCACGTCGCTCTGGCTGCTGCCGTGGTTCGTCGTGACGCGTGATTGGCGCGAGACGTCGGCTGCGCCCGAAGGCAGGCCGGTGACGAATGCGGCGATCCCTTGGGCAGCGGGAGTTCTGGGCCGCCGTGCTTGGGCAGTTCCTCGATCAACTACAGCTTCTACTTCGTGCTGACCTGGCTGCCGACGTATCTGGTGAAGGCGGTGGTTTCAGCGTGACGGCGATGTCCGGATTCGCGGCCGCGGCGATTCTCTATGGCACCTACGCCGTCACGACAGCGCTCGCCGGCGTGGTCGCTCACCGCGGATTTGCATGGCGGTTCGCCCACCCGTGTCCGAAAGACGTTTCTCCTGACTGCGGCGATGGGCTCGGCGGTTGCGATCACAGCCTGCGCGTACGTCCCCGCCTCGACCGCCGCCTGGCTGCTGGGGCTGACCGGCGTCTTCTTCGGCCGTCGACTGTCGCTCATCCTCCGCCGTGGGTGCGACACTGTCGGGACCACACGCCGCAGGCCGATGGGCCGGCGCGCAGAACTTTGCCGGCCAGCTCGCCGGCATCGCGGCCCCCGTCGTCACGGGCCTGATCGTCATTTGGAGTAGGTCCCTTCTCGCTGGCGTTCCTGGTGTCGGCGACGGCTGCCGCGCCGGCCGCCCTTTCATGGGGGCTGGTGATTCCCGTGAGTCGCGCCCGTCGTGTGGTCCGAGGATTCGTCGCCGTCCGTCGCGCCCGCGCCGGGACCCAGAAGAGTGCCATGTCTGTCGCGCGCGACAAGCGGCCGGATCCCAATGCCGCGTGGCAGACTACTAACCGCATCACGATCGAGCTGGTCCTCGCGCTACCCGCACCGGTGTGGCGTCTCGAGGTGCCCGGCGTGCCACGACGCACCGTGCGCGGGATCCTCGTCCATCTTCACAACGCAAGATGCCGATGGATCAGGACGCTCGGCCGCGAGCACGGCATCAAAGCGCCGCTACGTGTCGATCAGCGACGCGCCACCCAGCGCCAGCTCGCGGTTGCGCTGAAGCGGAGCAGCGTGGGCATCGAGGCGCTCCTCGATCTGGGGCTGGAATTGGGCGGCCGATTCCGCCGTCGAAGGGCTACGTCTGGCGGAACCTCCCGCTCGACGTCTGGCACGTGCTGGCTTACTTCGTCGCCCACGAGGCGCACCACCGCGAACAGATTGTCCTCGTCGCCAGGCAAGCCGGACTCCGGCTTCCGCCGGCCGTCGTCAATGGCCTCTGGTGGTGGAAGGATCGTGCGAGCGGCGCGCGCCCTCGAACGGCGCGAAGAAAGTGACGCCATGAACGACTTCTTCTTCTTGCTGGATGACGTGGTCCCGGCCGGCGCCCCAAAACTCGAATGGGCCCCGTATTTCGAGCGGCTTCGAGCGGCCGGCGCCTTTCAGGGCGGCAGCGCGATTGGCGGCGGCGTCTGCGCGTCGAAGCGCGGGTCGGATTCGGCACTCACGGCGCACCTGTCCGGCTACATCCGCATCAAGGCCGCGGACCTGACTGAGAGCCCGCGTGAGCTCGTGAACGGCAACCCGGTCTTCGAGGCCGGGGGAACCGTCGAGATTCGCGAGCTGCCACGTGGTCAGCCCGACCGGGACACGCCCACGCGAATCTCCTGACGGAGACGGTCCACAGAGGAGTCCGTCGACACAATGACAAATGCCACTCGATCGGCCCTGCCCCTGTTCCTGGCCGCAGCTATCTCCATCGTCGTTGCGCTGGCCACCGGCGCCGCGTCAATCGGCCAGCCGTTCCGCGCCGTCCAGCTCGTCACTCTCGTTGGCCTCAGCATGACCGCAGGCGTCTCGTTGATGCAGGCGATGATGCGGCTGCGGAAGCGAGCCGGGGGCTGGTGGAAGGGAGGCTCTGTGCCGCCACACCTCGCATTGCTTGCGCTAGCAATAAGGTTCACCCTGTTATTGGGCAGGGAGCTGGCGCGCCGACGGCAATCGCGTCATTTGGCCACGAGATCGACCTCGAAGTCTGGTCCGTCTTCGTCGCGACCGTGGCTGCGGACGACATCGTCGCCATGGGCAACGTATATTTTCCGGATGCCGTACTGGTGAGGCCGCGCGGCACTCAGCCCATCAAGCAGACTCTGGAGGGATGGGGACGAGACATGGTCGCGGCAAAAGCCAAGGGCAGCAGGGCGACGGTGGATTTCGATTCTCGCTGCGCCAGGACGATGCGACCACGGCGTTCGACGCCGGAATTTTCAAGTACAGCGTCATCGAGAAGTCCGGCGCGAGCGTCTCGAAGTTTTATCCGTTCGAGGAGCTCATGGCGAAGACGGACGGCAAATGGCGTGTGCTGATGGAGCGTCAGTTTGCGGAAGTCACCGAGGAAGAGTGGGACAAGCTCCCCAGGTGAACATACCATTCATTTTTTTTTTTTTTTTTTTTTTTTTTTTTTTTTCCCCCCCCCCCCCCCCCCCCCCCCCCCCCCCCCCCCCCCCCCCCCCCCCCCCCCCCCCCCCCCCCCCCCCCCCCCCCCCCCACTCTCGGGCCTGCGATCGCGGCGGTTTCCCATGGCTCACTGCGGCCAGGCTCCCCGAGTTGCTGCTCTTCACTCCACAGCGGCAGGAACCAGCAGTGGATCGGAGCCTGCCTACGCACGTGCGCACGCCAGAAGGAGCGGAACTGACAGTATTGGGACCGGAGTTGGCGGCCGAAGTCAGTCGACGTCATGGCTCGTCGGTCGAGATGATGCACCTCAATCGTGGCATCTTCGACGAAGCGCCACATCTCGGTCATCACCGCCGCCACGGTCGCCGAGATCGCCGGAGATCGCCGCTCGGCCCCCCGACGTCCGGCGATTCCGGCCGTACATCCTTATTGCATCCCAGGCGACCGATCCCATTCGAGGAAGACGGGTGGTGTCGGGTGCTCAGTTCGACGAGCCACCAGCGAAGGCCGCCGCGATCGGCGTCACCAATCACGACGAGCGCTGCTCGATGGTGAACTTCGACCCGGACTCGGCGCGCCAGGACGCAGAAGTACTCAGAACAATCGTTCGGATGAGGAACAACAAGGCGGGGGTCTACGCCACCGTTACGCGACGCGGACGCCTCGCGGTGGGCCAGCCGATACATTTCGAGCCGGCGGCGATGCTCCGGAATCGTCCGTGAGTAGCGTGCGGCGGCGACAAAGGAAGCGTAAAGGGAGTTATCGCGCCTCGCGCGCGGGTGTCACTGGAAGCAGGCCGTGGTCCACGAGCGTCGGCGGTTTCCGCAAATGCGTGGCCTGCTCCCAGGCGTACGCGATCGCGAGCAGGTCGCCATCCTTCCACGGGCGCGCTGAAAACTCCAGGCCGAACGGCAGCCCGCTCGCGTAGAACCCCGCCGGAACGACCACCGCCGGGACGCCGATCATGTTCACCCAGCTCGTCGCCGAATGCGGCCCTTCGCTCACGCGTCCGTCCTGCGCCATCGTCTCGTCCGGCGGCGGCATCTGAATCGCCGGGTAGACGTAGCCGTCCAGCTTCAGCCGCTCCAGCGGCTCGAGATACGCGGCCAGCATCGCGCGGCGCGGCTCGTGATACAGGCGTTCCGCATCCGGATCGCTGTCGAGCACGCGCTGCTCGATCCGGATGCCGCCCGGACGTCGCGCATATTCCTCCGCGCCAATGGACGACGGGAAGAGCGGTGCGCCCACCGCCTTCAGATACTCCGCGGCCGAGTGGTATTCCGGAGGGCCGAACGCCGCGAGGAACCGGTTCGTGCCGTCCTGGACGTAGGCGTATGTGGCCACCCGGCTCGCGGTTTTCGCGAAGCTCGCAGGAAGGATGCTGTCGTCCACGATGACCTCAGCGCCTGCCGCTCGCAGGGCCTCCACTGACTTCATGAACATCTCGCGCGTGGAGGGTTGCAGGGGAACGTCGGCCTCGCGGCGCAGCTTCGCGGCCGCCGACTCCGGCACGCTCGATGGGACGCCGTGGAAGGGAACGCCGTCGCCTGCGAGGACGAAGGCAGGGACGCCGAATCGCTTGCCCTTGAGAGCGTCAGGCTTGAGATACGGCTCGTATGGCGCCCGCTCGGCCGATCCCGCCGAGCCCGACGTGCGGAAGTCGAGCGGATCCTCGCCAGCCATCACTCCGAGCGCGATCGCGGCGTCGGTCGCGGTGCGGGCGATCGGGCCGGTGTTGTCCAGCAGCCAGTCGAGCGGCGCGATGCCGGCGATGCTGACGAGGCCGCGCGTCGGAAACACGCCGACGAGCGCGCTGGTGGCCGCCGGCATCCGTATCGAGTTGCCGGTGTCGGTGCCGTTGCCCAGCACCGCCATGTTCGACGCCACGGCGGTCACGACGCCGCCCGACGAACCGCCCGGCGAGAAGCGAACGTCGTAGGCGTTCCCGGTCCGCCCGAACGAGCTGCTGCGGTTCGTGTCGCTGGCGGCCAGATCCGGCATGTTGGCGAGCCCGACGATGATGGCGCCGGCGGCCTTGAACTTCGCGACGATCGTCGCGTCTTTCGGGGAGACGAGCTCGTGCCCGGCGCGCCTGAAGCCCTCCCAGCCGGCCGTCGTGATCTGACCCTTGATGCTGGTGTTCGCCTTGATGACGATCGGCACGCCCCACAGCGGTCCGCGGGTGCCGCTGCCCGGTGTGACGTCCGCATCCTCGCGGGCGGCGTCAGCGAGCGCCTCGCGATGAAAGACCGTCTCGATGGCGCCATAGACGCCGTTGTAGCGATCGATCCGGTCGAGATGCCATTGCACGACCTCGGTGACGGTGTACTTCCGCGCGTCGTACAGGCGATGCAGCTCCGACACGGTGACGTCCAGCAGATCGGCGTCGATCGTCGTGCCAGGCGGAGGCGGCGCCGGGGTCGCCTGGCACCCGATTGCGGCGCTGAAAATGGCGGCGAGCGCCACGGTCGCGGACATGCGACGGAGAATCATCCGCAGAGCATACTTCTCATCGACGTGGCATCAGCGGTAGCATGCTGGATCCGCGAGCTCGCCGTCCGGCTGGTGCCGGTCGGCGTCGCCGCGAAGGTCCTCACCGGGCCGCCCGTATCCGAGACATGACCGTTCCTCTGCTCGAGTTCGTCCGGCTCGTGGTCGACGGAGACGTCAAGGAAGCCTCCCGCCGGCTGGCCGGCACGCCCGGCCTCGCGACGGCCGCAGCGTCTGTCGGCGCCACCCGTCAGGGCTCCTCGACCTTCTTCTTCGCCGACATCAAGCACTACATGTACGCGGGTGACACCGCGCTGCACATGGCCGCGGCGGCGTTCAAGCGTCCGATTGCGGAGGTGCTGGTGAAGCACGGCGCCGATTGCCGCGCGCGGAATCGTCGCGGGGCCGAGCCGCTGCACTACGCGGCCGACGCCAACCACTGGGACCCGGCGGCCCAGGCCGACACGATTGAGTACTTGATCTCGGCCGGCGCGGATCCCAACGCGCGGGACGACTCGGGCGTGGCGCCGATCCATCGGGCGGTGCGGACGCGCTCGCTGATGGCAGTCAAGGCGCTTCTGGACGGCGGGGCGAGCGTGAGTCAGCCCAACAAGTCGGGGTCCACGCCCCTCTACCTGGCCGAGCACAGCAGCGGGCGCTCGGGCAGCGGCACTCCACAGGCCCGCGAGCAGCAGGCAGCAATCATTCAGTTATTGCTGGAGCGAGGTGCCGATCTCAAGCCGGAGCCATGACGCCAACTATGGAGAGAGCATTGCGAGCCTTCCTGTCCTGCGCGGTCCTTCTGCTCGTGTTCGCGACGGGCCGCCCGGCCGCGGCGCAGACCGACGCGCTCTATCACCTCGGTCCGGATTCCGTCCCGCAGCCGGGTGTGCCGCAAGGGACGGTCACGGCCTGGGAAAAGTTGCCGAGCCAGGCCTACCCGGGCACCCTGCACGACTTCTGCGTCTACGTGCCCGCGCAGTACGACCCGGCGACGCCCGCGGCGCTGATGATCTTCCAGGACGGGCAGGCGTGGCTGCGGCTCACCGGCGACTACCGCGTGCCGTACGTGTTCGACAACCTGATCTACCGCCGCGAGATGCCGGTGACGATCGCCGTCTTCATCAATCCCGGCCGCACGCCCGAGCAGCCCGAGGCCAGCGCGTCGGACTGGGGCGACAAGTCCACCAACCGGCCGCAGGAATACAACGCGCTCGACGACAAGTACGCGCAGGTCATCACCGACGAGCTGATGCCGGTCCTGTCCAAGCGCTACAACATCTCGAAGAATCCGGACGATCACGCGATTGGCGGCGCCAGCTCCGGCGCGATCGCGGCATTCACGGTGGCCTGGCACCGTCCCGATCAGTTTCACAAGGTGCTCAGCACCATCGGCAGCTTCACCAACATCCGGGGCGGGCACGTCTATCCGGATCTGATCCGCGGCGCCGAGCGCAAGCCGATCCGGATCTTTCTGCAGGACGGGCTGAACGACAACCGCGGGATTCGCGGCGAGGATCCCACGTACAAACCGGACTGGGACTGGCACGCGCAGAACGTGAAGATGGCGGCCGCGCTCACCGAGAAGGGCTACGACGTCAACTACACCTGGGGCATCGGCACGCACTCGAACAAGCAGGGCGGCCAGATCCTGCCCGACATGCTGCGCTGGCTGTGGCGCGACTACGTGCGTCCGCCCGACGACCCGCGCGATCCGGCCAACCGCATGCCGCTCGTGCCGGCTGGCGCCAGTCCATCTCCCGCGCCCGCGAGCAGCGCCGCCGCGCCTGGCGAGTTCTCGCTGCCGCAGCTGAAGCGGGTGTCGTACCACAGCGATGCCACCGGCCAGGAGCGCGACTACTACGTGTACCTCCCGGAAGGGTTCGCGCAGAAGGATCGCTGGCCCGTGCTGATGACGCTGAGCGGCAACGGCGAGCGCGGCGACGGGAAGGGCGATCTGGACTACGTGCTCGCGAACGGCCCGCTGTTCGAGGCGTGGACGCAGGGCCGGCGTCTGCCGTTCGTCATCGTCGCGCCGCAGCTGCCGATGTTCAATCAGGCGGGGCAGGGCTTCATCACTGGCCGCACACGCGCAAAGATTCGCTATCCGCGGCCGGAGGGTCCGTACCCGCCGGGCCCGAACTACACCGGCAAGGACCACATGGACGGCGTGGCGACCGATTCGAATTTCCCGTTCGGGCTCGACGGCACGCCGGAAGGCTGGAGCATGATCGAGAACGAGCTCGTCGCGATGATCGATCGCACGCTGACGGACTTCAAAGGCGACCCGTCGCGCGTCTACCTGACGGGTCTCAGCACCGGCGGCTTCGGCACCTGGTACATGGCGGGCAAGCACCCCGATCGATTCGCCGCCGTGGCGCCCGTCGCGGCGTTCTGCCATCCGGACCTGGCGAAGCCGATCGCCGACGCGAAGCTGCCGCTCTGGGTCTTCACGGGCGGGCGGGATCCGTACTTCAAGCTCCAGTACTTCTACCCGACGCTCAACACGCTCGAGACGCTGGGGCACCCTGAAGTGCGCTTCACGATCGAAGAGGACATGGGCCACAACTCGTGGAACCGCGTCTACGCCGGCCAGGATCTGTACGACTGGTTCCTGGCGCACCGGCGGACGGCCGTGAAGTAGGCCGCTCGGATAGAGATGGCAATGACGGTGGACCGATCGGGGAACACCAGGTTCGAGCACGCGGATCCGATTCTCTCGGTGACTAGAATTCATGGCCGTCAGCGTCGCGTACTGACCGGGACGTGCTCGGCTTTCGCACGTCGCCCTGGGGCGGCGAGTGGTTCACGGCCGTCACGCGCGACGGCGCGTGCATCTACCTGTGTCAGGGCGGCCAGGGCGGGCCCGGGACGTGGGTCTGGGTCGGCGTCGAGGACGTCGCCGCGCTCTATGACGAATATCAGGCGAGCGGCGCGCGCATTCGCATGAGCGCCGGTGAATCACTCGTGGGCGTACGAGATGCAGGTCGAAGATCCGGACGGCCACGTCCTGCGATTTGGCTCCGAACCGCGCACCGACATTCCGATCGTCGAACAGGGCTAGACACGTGGGCAGGCCTGAAGGCCTGCGCTACACGCCCACCGCTGCGGCGCTGCTGACCGCTGCCTACGTCCTGACCGCTGACCCCTACGCCTGCCTGCAGTAAGGCATAATGGATCCGTTGAATCCTCAGTTCATTCGCAATTTCTCCGTCATCGCGCACATCGACCACGGCAAGTCCACGCTGGCCGACCGGTTCCTGGAATTCACCGGCGCCCTGCAGGCTCGAGAGATGGAAGCCCAGGTCCTCGACAGCATGGACCTCGAGCGCGAGCGCGGCATCACGATCAAGGCGCATCCGGTCCGGCTGCACTACAAGGCGAAGGACGGCAACCAGTACGTCCTCAACCTGATCGACACGCCGGGCCATGTCGATTTCTCGTACGAGGTGACGCGTTCGCTGGCGGCCTGCGAGGGCGCGCTGCTGCTCGTCGATGCCTCGCAGGGCGTCGAGGCGCAGACGCTCGCCAACGCGTACCTGGCCGTCGACAACAACCTCGAGATCATCCCCGTCATCAACAAGATCGATCTTCCCGGCGCGCAGCCGGATGAGGCGCGGCGCCAGATCGAGGAGATCATCGGCCTCGACGCGACCGGCGCGATTCTCGCGAGCGCAAAGGAGGGGACCGGCACCGAGGAAATCCTCGAGGCCATCGTCGCGCGGCTGCCCCCGCCGACCGGCGACTCCGACGCCCCCCTGAAGGCCCTCATCTTCGACTCCTGGTACGACTCGTACCGCGGCGTCGTGATCGTCGTGCGCGTGCTCGAGGGGACCGTGAAGGCCGGGACGAAGGTCCGCTTCATGGCGTCGGCGCAGGACTATCCGATCGAATCGCTGGGTGTGTTCCTGCCGAAGTCGACGCCGGTGGACGAGCTCGGCCCAGGCGAGGTGGGATTCCTCACCGCGAACATCAAGAACGTGCGCGACGCGCAGATCGGCGACACCGTCACCGAGACCGCGCGCCCGACCGCCGCCGCATTCCCGGGCTTCAAGGAGCTCCGGCCGATGGTCTTCGCCGGGCTCTACCCCGTCGAGGGCCACGAGTACCCGGAGCTGCGCGAGGCGCTCGAAAAGCTGCGCCTCAACGACAGCTCGCTCTTCTTCGAGCCCGAGACGTCGACGGCTCTTGGCTTCGGGTTCCGCTGCGGCTTCCTCGGCCTGCTGCACATGGAGATCGTCCAGGAACGCCTCGAGCGCGAGTTCGACATGGACCTGGTGACCACCGCCCCGGGCGTGCTGTATCGGGTCACGACGACCGATGGAACCGTGCACGAGATCGACAGCCCGGCAAAGCTGCCGGACCCGGGGCGCATCACGAAGCTCGAAGAGCCCGTCATCACCGCCACCATCCTCACACCGTCCGAGTTCGTCGGCGGCATCCTGCAGCTCTGCCAGGACAAGCGCGGCGTGCAGAAGGGCCTCGAATACCTCTCGTCCGACCGCGTGCTCGTCACCTACGAGCTGCCGTTCGCGGAGGTGGTCCTCGACTTCTACGACAAGCTGAAGACGCTCTCCCGCGGCTACGCGTCGCTCGACTACCATGTGACGGGCTTCTGGGAATCGCCGCTCGTGAAGATGGACATCCTCGTGAACGGCGACGCCGTGGACGCGCTGTCGCTGATCCTCCACCGCGAGTCGGCCTACGAACGCGGCAAGGCCCTGGTCGCGAAAATGCGCCAGCTCATCCCGCGGCAGATGTTCGAGGTGGCGATCCAGGCGGCCATCGGCACGCGCATCATCGCGCGCGAGTCGGTGAAGGCGCTGCGGAAGAACGTCCTCGCCAAGTGCTACGGCGGCGACATCTCGCGCAAGCGCAAGCTGCTCGAGAAGCAGAAGGAAGGCAAGAAGCGCATGAAGCGGGTGGGCCAGGTCGACATCCCGCAGGAGGCGTTTCTGGCGGTGTTGAAAGTCGGGGAATAGCAGGCAGTCGGCGGTAGGCAGTAGGCAGCAGTAGGGCGGGGCTTCAGCCCCGCCAAACGACCATGGCAACGACACATCCGAAATCGACGCTCCGCGAGTACTTCGAGTCGATCGTCATCGCGGTCATCCTCGCGCTCTTCATCCGCACGTTCGTCGTGCAGGCGTTCAAGATCCCGACCGGCTCGATGGAGAACAACCTCCTCGTCGGCGACCACCTGCTCGTGAACAAGTTCGTCTTCGGCCCGTACGGCTCCAGCCTGGAGCGGAAGCTGCTGCCGGAAACCCCGATCAAGCGCGGTGACGTCGTCGTGTTCAAGTTCCCGAAAGAGCCCGAGCGCGACTTCATCAAGCGCGTGATCGGCCTGCCGGGCGAAGTCGTGGAGCTGCGGCAGAAGCGCGTCTACATCAACGGCCGGCCGCTCGACGAACCGTACGTGCACTTCATGCTGCCGCCGAGAAGCGAAGGCCAGGAGTTCGCCTCGCCGGACGTGCGGGACCAGTTCGGCCCGGTCACGGTGCCGGACGGCCAGCTGTTCGTCATGGGCGACAACCGTGATAATTCGGAAGACAGCCGCTACTGGGGCACCCTGCCGATCGACTACGTGAAGGGCAAGGCGCTGATGGTGTACTGGTCCTACGAATCGGATCGCGAAGACTACGAGCAGGACGGGATCGGCGCCACCGTGTCAGGCGCCGTGTCGGTGATCACGCACTTCTTCACGCGCACGCGCTGGGATCGGCTGCTGCACCAGATTCGCTGACCCCGGCACGAGGACGACCATGATCAAGACGATCATCAAGCTGGCCATCGCCGGACTCGCCCTCTTCTCGCTCTACCACGTGGGCATCGTCTACTGGGATCACTACCAGTTCCAGGACTCCGTGCAGGAGCTGGCGCAGTTTGCCGAGAACGAGACCGGCGGACCAGATCCGCGTGAAGGTCATCGATCTCGCCAACGCGCGCGACATCCCCCTCGATCCGGGCGACCTCACGGTGACTCACGCGAACCACAAGACCGAGGTCACGGCGACGTACTCGCGGGAGGTGCTCGTGCTGCCGCGCTATCCCAAGGTGTGGGATTTCACGGTGCACGTCGTCGTGGTTACGTTGCATTGAGCGCGGCGCGGACGTCCTCGGCCAGTTGCGCGGCGGTCGATTCGAGGCGGCTGCACTCGTCGGCGACGGCGTCCACGTAGCCCGTCTCGGTCAGGCTCGACAGGTTCACCCGCACATTCAGCGCCGCACTTCTCAGCGCCGCACCCAGCAACTCCACCGCGACGCCGACATCGCTCGACGCGGAAGGGTTGCCGGTCTTTGCGGCCTCGAGCGCCGCACCGAGACCCGCGCGGCACGAGCGCATCACTTCCAGCGGCACCTCGGCGGCGCCCCTGAGCGCGGCTTCGATCGCGCTCCGCCGTTCCACCTTCTGGTCCTCGGTCGCCTTCGGCTTCCGGTACGCCGCGACCACCGCGTCGTACGCGGCCGCGTCGTCGTCCACCAGGTCGAGCGCGTGCTGCGCGAGGTGCTCGACCGCCTGCAGGACGCCGTCGAGCGCCTGCCGATCCTCGTCGGTGCCGTGCTTCGTGCGCGGCATGCGCGCGACCATCGCGACCAGCGACAGCCCGACGGCCGCCGTGAGCGCTGCGGCAGACCCGCCGCCGGGCGTCGGACCCGCGCTCGCGAACTCCGCCAACAACTCGGGAAGCGGCCGGTTAACCAGCTTTGACATCGGAGCTCCCGGTCGTATCGGGAATCGTCGACTCCCGTCCGCTTCGAAGGGCCGTGTAATGCGGCGACATGATTTCGACGCCGCCGGCCGCGAAGCTGTCCTGAATCGCCTGATGCAGGAACGAGTAGGTGTCGATCATGCCCTTGCGCGTCCCGCGTGTAGGCGTTCAGCTGATACGCCACGTAGAAGTCGCTGAGCGCCCGTTGCAGGACGAATGGCGCAGGCTCGCTGAGGATGCCCGGGGTGCGGAGCGCGGCGTCAATCAGCAGCGCGTGAACGGTCCGCCACGGGGAGCTGTAGCCGATCGTGACCTCGGTATGAAGGATCAGCCCCGCGGACTGCGCGAGCCGTGAATAGTTCACCACCTGCACGCTCAGGACCGTGGCGTTGGGGATCGACACCACCTCGTTCTTGATGGTGCGGACCTGCGTGACGAGCAGCGCCGTCTTGACGACGTCCCCCTCGGACTCGCCAATCCGCACGCGGTCGCCCATCTTGAACGCGCTGGTGTACGTGAGGATCGCGCCGGCGATCACGTTCGAAATCGCCGAGCTCGACGACAGCGAGACCAGCAGGCCGAGAAAGATCGACACGCCCTGGAACGCCGGCGACTTCGACCCCGGGATATAGGGGAACGCCGCGACGAACGCGAGCGCGATCACGAGGACGCGCAGGAGGTTGAAGGTCGGCGTCGCCCACTCGGGAGGGAAGTTCTCCAGTTCAATCGTCCCCCGCGCGATCTCCGCGAAGAGCAGCCGCATCAGCGACAGCACGACGTAGGTCGCCACGGCAATCGCGATGAGGAACACCGCGTTCGGGAGGTAGTCGATGAAGCTGTGCCACATCGCGCCGATCGGATCGGCGAGATATCGCGACCACGAGGTTCGCGGACGGCCGCGTCCACGGCAGCAGGATCATCACGCGTTCGAGCGTGCCGAGCACGAGTGTCGCCAGGATCGCACGACCCTGGCGATGCGCACGATGCCCGCCACCATCGCCGGCAGCCGCGAGGCCATCTGACTCGAGCCAACGTGGACGCCGGCGACGCGCTGGACGCGCCACGCCTGGATCTTCTTGAGCAGCCTGCGGCTGCTCCGCAGGACGAGATAGATGACGACGAGACAAAGGACGACGAGGCCGAGCCGCGCGCAGCGACGAGATGAGAATCTGATGGGGCTCGAACTCCTGATTGGTCTCCGCGATGACCCGGCGCAGCAACTGCCCGAGCTCCTCGGCGTACTCGCGCCGGTCGCGGCCGGCCGCGTGGGCGTCGGCCTCGGTGACGAGCACCAGGAGCCGTCCGTCGCCGAGGACGCGACTGGCCGTCTCGTCGTGGACCACCGTGACCTGGTCGGAGTGGACGCCGACTTCCAGGATCTCGTGGTTCAGCCTCGTCTCGACGCCGAGCGCGCGTTCCTCCGGCGTGAACGAGCCGTTGGCGACCAGCACACGGCCGATCTCCTCTCCACGGAAGTAGATCGGAAAGCCGGTCGGCCCCTGATCGGGATCGGAGGCGTTGGACGGCGGTGCCGGCGGCGACTGCGGCGCGGCCGCGCAGGGGTGCCCCTGCCGCCACGACGAGCAGGGCGGCAAGGAGGGCGTGGCGCCAGATGGGGAAGCGCATGGGCTGGCCGAAGTCTAGCCTACGACGACGCGCCCTCGCTTGATCACCTGACGAACAGGGTTGACCCCTGCGCGAAGGAGCTCCACCGCCGGCCCGTTCACGATCACCGCGTCGCACTGCTTTCCCCGTTCGAGGCTGCCGACACGATCCGCCCGACCGAGCGACAGGGCGCCGTGCAGCGTCGCCGCGACCAGCGCTTCCTCGAACGTGAGGCGCATCGCGAAGCACGCCAGCGACATCGCGAACGGCATCGAGGGAGAAAGCCCGCCGCCGGGATTGACGTCGGTAGCGACCGCCACTGCGACGCCGGCGTCGATCAGCTGCCGCGCAGGCGCGAAGCGCCCCAGCTTCAGATAGAACGCCGCGGACGGGAGGAGGGTGGCGACGACGCCGGACGCCGCCAGCGCCTCGATCTCGGCGTCCTCGAGGAAGACGAGATGGTCGGCGGAGGTCACGCGGAGCTCGGCCGCCACCTGCGCGCCGCCGGTGGACCCGAGCTCGTTCGCGTGCAGACGCGCCTTCAATCCGGCGTGGCGTCCGGCCTCCAGGATCGCGGCCGTCTCTTCCGGCGTGAAGACGCCGCGCTCGCAGAACACGTCGCACCACTCGGCCAGACCCCGGCGCGCGATCTCCGGGATCATGTCGTCGCACAGGTGGCGCACGAAGGCCTCCTGTCCGCCGGGGAAGCCGACGGGCACGCCATGCGCGCCCATGAACGTCGCCGCCAGCTCGATCGGCTGCGACACCGAGAGCCGCACGATCGCCTCGAGCATCCGGATCTCGCTCTCGAGCGTCAGTCCATATCCGCTCTTCGCCTCCGCCGTCGTCGTCCCCGCGCGGAGCATCTCGGCGAGCCTCGGCTTGGTCGCCTCGACGAGCTCCTCGATGTTCGCCGCGCGCGTCGCGGCGACGGTCGAGAGGATGCCGCCGCCCTCCGCCGCAATCTGCGCGTAGGTTGCGCCGGCAAGGCGTCGTCGCAGCTCGTGCCGCCGATCGCCGAGGTAGACGACGTGCGTGTGCGCGTCGACGAAGCCCGGGACGACCGCGCAGTCCTTCGCGTCGAGGACGGTGGCGTCCGCGGTCAGCTCCAGCTGGCGCTGGGCGCTCGAGGCGGCGCCGACGAACACGATGCGTCCGTCGTGCGCGGCGAGCGTGGCGTTCTCGATGCGCCCGGCGTCGCCCATCGCGGCGCGCAGCCGCGGCGCGGGCCCGGCACAGGTGAAAAGCTCGGACGCGTTGCTGGATGACGAAATCGGCGAGCACGTGACGAGCATACCTGTACGTAGGGCGCGGCTTCAGCCGCGCCGCCAGGCGGCCCTGAATGGCGCAGGCCTTCAGGCCTGCCAATCACGATGGCGCGGCTGAAGCCGTGCCCTACGTACGCAGGCGACTCAGCACGTCGCCTTCCGTGACGCCGTCGATTTCGACGACCTTCGTGCGGCTGCGCTCTCCGGATTTGATGCGGATCGATCGCTTCGGGATGTGGAGGACTTCGGAAAGGAGCGCGACGAGCGCGTCGTTGGCGGCGCCGTCGACGGGCGCCGCGGCGAGCTTGATGAGGAGTATTCCGTCGCGGACCCCGGCGACGGCCGATCGGCCGGCGCGCGGGGTGACCCGGACGGTGAGGACTCCCAACCTACGCTTCGGCGACCTTCAGCTCGTCGAGGACGCGCAGCGTCGGCAGGGCGGGCGGTTCGACGACGCGCGGGCGGTGGAGCAGGACCTTGTCGTCGCGCTCCTTCTGATCCTGCTCGCGCACGAAATCGAGCGAATTGCGGAGGGTGGCGATGGTCGCCTCGAGCGAGTTCTCCACGTCGCGCCGCTTCAGCCGGAGACCGTCGATCTCGCGCTGCACTTCTTCGAGCCGGCTCTGCGCCTTCTGCGTCGTCAGATCCGCGCGGCCCTCGGCCTCGCGGACGACCCGCTTGCCCTCGGACTCGGCGTTCTGCTTGATCTCGTCGGCAAGCCGCTGGGCGGTGAGCAGCGTGTTGCGCAGGTTGCGCTCGCTCTCGCGGTGCTCGTCGAGCGACGCCTGCGCGCGTGCGAGGTCGTCGCGCAGCCGATCGGCGTCGCGCAGCGCCTGCTCGTAGTCCTCGGCCGTCTCGTTGAGAAACGACTCGACCTCCGCGCGGTCGTAGCCGCGCATTGCCGTCCGGAACTTCTGCTGCCGCAAGTCGAGAGGGGTAACCTTCATTCGGGCTTCTCCGTGCCGCCGACTGGCGGCCGCTCGCCAAAAATCGCCGTGCCCACACGCACCGTCGTCGCGCCTTCCCCGATTGCCACGTGGAAGTCGTGACTCATGCCCATGGACAGCTCGCGGAGGTGACGCGCGTCCACGCCCTGCCGGGCGAAGCCGTCGCGGATCTCGCGGAGACGCCGGAACCACGGCCGGGCCTCCTCGGGATCCTCCGCAAAAGGTGGCAGCAGCATCATCCCCACGAGGCGGGCCGCTTTCAGGCGCCCCGCCGCGTCGAAGATGGCCGGAAGGTCCGCTTCCGGCGCGCCGAATTTCGTTGATTCCCCGGCGAGGTCCACCTGAATCAGCAGCTCCGGCTCCCGGCCGACTTCCGCTGCTGCAGCGTCCACCTGTTTCCAGCAGGTCGACGCCGTCAATCGACTGAATGACGTCGAAGGCCGATACCGCCTTTCGCGCCTTGTTCGACTGCAGGTGCCCTACGAGGTGCCACCTGATCTGATGATCGGCCGTTGCACGGATCTTCTGTAGGGCTTCCTGGACCCGGTTTTCACCGAAATCCACCTGTCCGGCCCCCGCGGCCTGCAGAACGGCCTCGGCGGGGAACGTCTTGCTGATGGCGACGAGACGAACGGAGGCGGGGTCCCGGCCGGCAGCGCGGGCGGCCTGTTCCAGGCGCGCCCGCACCGCGGCGAGGTTGGTGGCAGTTGACACGGACAGTTGTCGCGGCGGAAGCCGCGACCTACTTCTTCATCGCGGCGAGAAAGCCCTTCACTTCGGCGGCATGCGGCCCGTTGGGCGCCGCCTTGAGGCACGCGTCGAACGCCGCCGTCGCGCCGGCCATGTCGCCGATGTTCAGGTTGGCCATGCCGAGCCGGTACAGCGTCTCGGCGTTGGTCGGGTCCATTTTGGACGATGCCTCGAACTTGGCCTTCGCCTCAGGATACTTGCCCTGGTTCCAGAGGATGACGCCCTCGTTGTAGAGCGACGTCGGGTTGCCGCCACCGCCGCCGCCGGCAGCCCCGGCCGCGCCGCCGCCTCCGCACTGGCCCGGCCTTGCTCGTCGTCTCGAGGGCGAGATCCAGTTTCTTCTCGGCGTTGTAGACGTTGGCGAGGTTCGCCAGCGCGTCGCAGTGATCGGGCTTGAGCTCGATGGCCTTCTTGTAGGCCTCCTCGGCCCCCGGCAGATTCTGCTTCTGCACGTTGGCGACGCCGATGTTGTAGTAGCAGTCGGCGCAGTTCGGGGCCATGCCAGCCGCCTCGTTGAACTTCGCGATCGCCTCGTCGTTGTTGCCGGCCTTGCTGGCGGCGACGCCGTCATCGAACGTCTTCTGCAGCAAATCCTGCTTGGCCTTCGCTTCGGGCGAGGGACCCGTATGCGAGAGCTTCATGTTCACATCGGGGTTCTCGCCGATGCTCACCGTCATCTCGGCGTTGGCCTTCTCGTTGTCCTTCTCGGCGGTGATGACGTAGTCGGCCGGGAAGATGCCGACCTGCACGAACTCGCCCTTCTTGTTCGTCTTCAAGCGTCCGCCCGGACTTGGAGCCCTTCTGAATGATCGAGACCGTCGCTCCCTCGACCGGGTTGCCCTGGGCGTCCATGACCTTGCCCTTGACGGTGCCGACCTGCGCGGCCGCGGTCGCCGCAAACGCCAGCGTCACGGCCAGCGCCATGAGGCCCGCCGCGTATCGCCCGAGTTTCGTCCGAACCATGGGACTGCCCCTCCCGCGCGTCGTGATGACGCGAAATGATGCCGAAAACGCGGGGCCTAGTTTACCCCCAAGTGGGCCGGAGGGGTCGCGCGCGATGCGACGCGGCGCGCCTCGTCCAGGAACCGGCGCGCGTCGGCGTCCAGGGCGTCCACGAGCCCGCGTTTCTCGAGCTGGTGCCCGGCGCGCGTGTGAAACGTCCAGGCGGCCGCGCCGCTCCGCCGGGCGCCCGTCAGCGACGTCTCGAACTCCTCGAGGCCCTTGCCATACCCGCTCGGGTCCGGCTCGCCGTCGTAGATTGGCACGGTGACGCCGCGCGCCCCAAGCGCGCTGGCGGAAGCTCGTCACCTGGGTCGCCGTGCGGGATCCCCAGCCGCGGCCGCGCGGGAAGTCATGGAAGTTCAGCGCCGAGAGGCCCGAGCCGCTCGACCGACCCGGCGTGCTTTTCCGACATCCGGCTCGAAGCTCGAGATCGTCAGAATCCGACTGCGGATCCGCCGCGCGCACGGCGCGGACGACGCCAGCGAGGTCAGCCTCCTTGGCGCCGTTGACCGGGATGCCCCCACTCGTTCTGCAGATCGAAGAACGCGTGGCTGTAGCGCGGCGACTTCAGCGCGCGAGCCACCGACGCGATCGCGCTGCCGTACTCGGGCCAGTTCACACGCGCGGCGCTTCCCGACGGCTTGCACACGCCGCCATCCGGGCCGGCCTTCAGCGAGGACATGCCCTCGACCGTGTCTGCGGCAAACGACAGGTCCACGACCAGCCGATGCGCCCGCGCCGAATCCAGGACAGACTGCAGGCGCGCAAGGCGATCGGGGTGGACGACGCCCTTGCCGCTGGCGTCGACGCCTATCACGGTGCCCGGCGAGAATCGCAGCGGGCAGCGGCCGGGACCGAAGTCCCACCAGGTCGCGAAGATCCGCACGCCGTCGACGCGCGAAGCCAGGTACGCGAAGTCACGATCGACCTGAGGCGTGTCGAGCGCGTCGAAGTCGCTGACGAGGATCAGGAAGCGCGGCTTCCCGTCCACGGTGAAATGCGTGCCGGAGACGCCGAGGCGCATCGCCTCGTCGGCCGACGACCAGAGTCCAATCGAAGCGATCGCCAGCGCCGCCGACAGCGCCAGCCGAGGCAGCAATACGGTCATCATCTACTTACGACGTCAGTGTGCGAAGAAACGGCTGACCGCGTCCAGGTCATGCGTGACCGGCGCCGGCGGCATCGACGCCAGGAACCGCCGTCCGTAGCCCATCGTCCGAAGGCGCGGATCGAGGATCGCCAGCACGCCGCGATCGTTCCGGTGACGGATGAGCCGGCCCAGGCCCTGCAGCAGCGTCAGGATCGCCAGCGGCACCTGGTATTCGCCGAACGAGTCGCCGCCCTGCATGTTCAGCGCTTCCATCCGCGCGGCCGTCACCGGATCGCCGGGCGAGGCGAACGGCAGCTTGTCGATGATCACGCAGCTCAGCGCGTCGCCGACGACGTCCACGCCCTGCCAGAAGCTCGAGGTGGCGAGCAGCACCGCGTGCGGCGTCATGCGGAACTCGGCGAGCAGCGCCGATCGCGGGGCGCGGCCCTGCACCAGCAGCGGGTAGTCGAGCTTCATCGCGAGGACGGGCTCCACGGCGCGCAGCATCGCGTAGCTCGTGAACAGCACGAACGCGCGGCCTTCGCTCCGCGAGAGCAGCTCGACGCACTCGCGCGCGACGGCGTCGGCGTAGCCGTGGTCTTTCGGCGACGGCATGCGCTTCGGGAGGTAGAGCACGGCCTGCGTCGTGTAGTCGAACTCCGACGGCAGTCGGACTTCCACGGCGCGTCGGATCCCGAGCCGGCTGCGCAGGTAGTCGAACGAGCCGTCGACGGCCAGCGTGGCCGACGTCAGCACCGTCGTCTTGAAGCGATCGAGCAGGTGCTCGCGGACGATGGCCGACACGTCGATGGGCGCGGCGCGGAAGAAGAGGCCGCGGCCGCGCGTCTCGAGGAAGAACACGTAGTCGGGATCGCTCGCGTTGAGCAGCAGCGTGAGGTCCACGCGCAGGGACCCCGATCGCCCGGCGACCGCCAGCAGGTCATCCAGCGCGCCCGGCGGCGGCGTCGTCTCCGGCGGGAGGTCCTTCAACAGCTGGATGGCCGCTTCGAGGCCCTCGAGCGATCCGATGAGCGCGCGGCCCGGCTCCTGCGCGTCGGTGAGCGCCTCGGCCGTGACGCGCGTGCGTTCGTCGGCGGCGCCGCGGCGCGGCGGTTCGAGGCGCGCGAAGAGGCGCTCGGCGCGATCGCGGATGCGCTCAACGATCCGGAGCGCCGGCTCGCGACGATCGGGATCCGGCCAGCGCGCCAAGCATGCGCTCGGCGTCGCGCACCAGGTCTTCGGCGCGATAGTTGCTGACGGTCACGCCGAAGTATTGCGTCGCGACGTCCTCGAGCTGGTGCGCTTCGTCCAGGACCGCGGCGTCGCAGTCGGGGATGACCTCGCCGTACGCGCCCTGCCGCACGGCGGCATCCGCGAACAGCAGGTGGTGGTTGACGATGACGAGATCGGATTCGGCGGCGCGCTGGCGCATGCGCGTGACGAAGCAGTCGTTGAACTGCGGGCATTCGCGTCCCAGGCAGTTCTCGGCGGACGCCGCGATCTCGCTCCAGAGCGGCAGGTCTTCGGGCAGGTCCTTCAGTTCCGCGCGATCGCCGGTGTCGGTCGCGCGTGCCCAGCCGTCGATGATCGGCAGGAGGATCCGCTCGTCCACCTCGTTGCCGCGTCCGCCGAACCCGCCGAGGCGTTGCTGGCGCGGCAATCCACCGGTCTTCAGCGCCTGAAACCGATGGAGGCACAGGTAGTTCGCGCGGCCTTTCATCACGGTGGCGGTGAACGGGCGGTCGATCGCCTCGGCCAGGACCGGCAGGTCCTTCTGGACGATCTGCTCCTGGAGGTTCTTGGTGCCCGTGGACACGAGCACGCGGCGCCGGCTGAGGATCGCCGGCACCAGGTACGCGAGCGTCTTTCCGGTGCCTGTGCCCGCTTCGGCCAGCAGGACGCCGCCGTCGCCGAGCGCCTCGCTGACGGCCGCCGCCATCTGGCGCTGCGCTTCACGCGGCTCGAAGTCCGGAATGGCCGACGCGAGGGGACCGTCGGACGCGAAGACCGCGGCGACGTCCTCGGTCAGATCGACGACGGGCCCGTCGGGATCGAACTCCACGTCACGTACTGTAGCGCAGACCTTCAGGTCTGCTGAGTGCGGCAGGCGTGGGGCAGGGCGTCAGCCCTGCTTACAACATGCTTTGTAGGCGGGCTTCAGCCCCGCCAGCTCAATACAACGGGAACTGCTGGCAAAGCGACTCGACTTCACCCTTCACGCGTGCGAGCTCGGTGTCGTTGTCCGTCGCGGCCAGCGCGCGGAGGATCAACTCGCCGACGCGATCCATCTCGCGCTCGCCCATGCCCGCGGGTGGTGACGGCCGGCGTGCCGATGCGGATGCCGCTGGCCACCATCGGCGGGTTCTGGTCGAACGGGATCGCGTTCTTGTTGACGGTGATGCCAGCCTTGCCGAGCGCGGCTTCGGCGACCTTGCCGGTGAGCCCCTTCGAGAACACGTCCACGAGCATCAGGTGGTTGTCGGTGCCGCCGCTGACCAGCCGGTAGCCGCCGCCGGAGATGACCTCGGCGAGACGCTTCGCGTTGGCGGCGATCTGCCGCTGATACGACGCGAAGGCGGGCGCGGCGGCCTCTTTCAGGCAGACGGCCTTGGCCGCGATGACGTGGACGAGCGGCCCACCCTGGACGCCTGGGAACACCGCGCGATCGAGGTCCTTCGCGTACGCCTGCCGGCACAGCACCATGCCCGCCCGCGGTCCGCGCAGCGTCTTGTGCGTCGTCGTCGTGACGAAATCCGAGTGCGGCACCGGTGACGGGTGCACGCCGGCGGCGACGAGTCCCGGCGATGTGCGCCATGTCGGTCATCATCAGCGAGCCGACTTCGTCGGCCACGGCGCGAACGCGGGCGAAATCGAACACGCGCGGATAGGCGCTCGCGCCGACGATGATCAGCTTCGGCCGGTGCTCGCGGGCCAGCCGCGCGAGCTCGTCGTAGTCGAGGCGCTCGTCTTCCTTCCGAACCCCGTAGGCCACGACGTTGAAGTACTTGCCCGAGAAGTTGAGCGGGTGGCCGTGCGTGAGGTGGCCGCCGTGCGCGAGGTTCATGCCGAGGATCGTGTCGCCCGGCTTCAGGACCGCGAGGAACACGGCCATGTTCGCCTGCGCGCCCGAATGCGGCTGCACGTTGGCGTGCTCGGCGCCGAAGAGCGCCTTCGCGCGGTCGATGGCCAGCGACTCGACGACGTCGACGTATTCGCAGCCGCCGTAGTAGCGCCTGCCCGGATAGCCCTCGGCGTACTTGTTCGTGAAGACCGAGCCCGTCGCTTCGAGAATCGCGCGGCTGACGAAGTTCTCCGACGCGATCAGCTCGAGCCCCGAATGCTGGCGGACGCCCTCGTTCGCGATGGCTTTCGCGATCTCGGGGTCGACCTCCGCCAGGGTGTGGGAAGAGAGGGAAGCGGTCGTGGACATGGCGGCGGAATTGTACTATAGGCGTCGCTCGCGCACGCTCGACCGGACGCGGGTGCAAGGTGCAAGGTGCAGCGTGCAAGGTGCACTCTGCACCCACACTCTGCACCACTGAACTCTGCCCTGCACCTCGAACCAGCATCTCACTATGACCGCCACGATTCCGTCGTTCTCGTGTCTCGCCGCGGTGAAGATCGCGTCCGTCAGGGGCACCCCTGGATCTACCGCAGCGACGTGGTGCGCGTGGACGCGGGGCCCGGCGACCTCGTGACCGTGCTCGGTCCGCGAGATCGGCGACTGGGCGCCGCGCTTTACAGCGACCGATCGCAGATTGCGCTGCGCATGGTGGCGGTCGGCGACGAAAAGGTCACGCCAGACTTCTGGCGCGAGCGCCTCGCGGCGGCGATTCGGTTTCGCGAGTCGCTTCACATCGACGCCACCGCCTGTCGACTGGTGCACGGCGAAGCCGATCGCCTCCCCGCGCTCATCGTCGATCGGTACGCCGACGTGCTGGTGGTGCAGGCGCTCTCGCAGGCGATGGACCGCCGGCTGCCGGAGCTGACGTCACTGCTGAACGAGCTGCTGTCGCCGCGCGGCATCCTTGCGCGAAACGATCCGAAGGTGCGCGCGCTCGAAGGCCTCGAGCAGCGCGTGGATGTCCTGTCGGGTGACGTGCCGGAGTCCGTCGAGGTGCGGGAAGGCCCCGTCACCTACGGCGTGGACGTCCGTCACGGGCAGAAGACCGGCCTGTTCCTCGATCAGCGGGAGAACCGGGAAGCCGCGGCCCGCTACGCGCGGGGCCGCCTGCTGGACTGCTTCAGCTACAACGGCGGGTTCGCGTTGTATCTCGCGAAGCACTGCGAGGCCGTGCACGCGATCGATCAGTCTGCGGATGCCGTCGCGCGCATCGCGGCGAACGCCGCGCGCAACGGGCTGACGAACGTGACGGCCGCCGATGCGAATGTCTTCGACGAGCTGCGCCACTACGAGCGCAGCAACGAGCGCTTCGACACCATCGTGCTCGACCCGCCGGCGTTTGCGAAGAACAAGGCGTCGGTCGAGAAGGCGATCGCCGGCTACAAGGACATCAACCTGCGCGCGCTCCGGATTCTGCAACCGGGCGGCGTGCTGGTCACCTGCAGCTGCTCGTACAACGTGGACGAGACGCTGTTCCTGCAGATTCTCGCGGAGGCCGCGGCCGACGCGCACGCGCACGTCACGATTCTCGAGAAGCGCATGCAGGGACGCGATCATCCGGTGCTGCTGACGGTGCCGGAGACGTATTACCTGAAGTGCGTGATATTGAGGAAGGGCGGGTAGGGGTCAGGGGTCAGGGGCAGGGTGCAGGGTGCAGTAGGGCCGGACTTCAGTTCGGCCAGATACGGCGCAACTGAAGCTTGCAGCCCCGCCGAGAGTGTTCATGGGCCACACACTCAACTGCGAAGCGACATTCAAGCGCCAGCGCTCGTCCGGGCGCGCGGAGCTCGAGACCGACTACGTGCTCTTCCGCGGCGACTTCCGCGTGAAGCTGCCGTTCGCCGCGATCACGGGCGTCTCGACGCGCGACGGTGTGCTGACGCTGAAGAGCGCCGACGGCACGCTCACGCTCGCGCTGGGCGACCGCGCCGAGAAGTGGGCGGCGGCCATCAAGACGCCGAAGAGCCGACTCGCCAAGATCGGCATCAAGCCAGGCCAGCGCGTCTCGCTCGACGGGGTGAAGGAGCCCGCGTTCCTCGACGAGCTGAAGGCGGCCGGCGCGGACGTCTCGGATCGCCTCCGCAAGTCCAGCGACGTCGTGTTCGTCCTGGTGGAGTCCGCGGCCGACCTGAAGAAGATCGCGCGAGCCGGCGCGTCGCTCGTTCCGGATGGCGCGCTCTGGGCGATCCGTCGCAAGGGCGTCGCAGAGGCTTCCGAGGCCCTGACCATGGCGGCCGGGAAGGCGGCGGGGCTGGTGGACGTGAAGGTCGTGCGCTTCTCCGAGACGCACACGGCCGAGAAGTTCGTGATCCCGAAGTCGCGGCGCGGGCTGAAGTCACCCGACGGCCGGGCTGAAGCCCGGCCCTACTGCGGACCCTGGCGCATCCACGCTCGCGCCTCGACGAGCGCGGGGCGGCCAGGCGCATCCGCCTTCGCGCACACCTCCAACAGCGCGGCGTAGTACTTCGTGGCTTTCGCGTTGTCTCCGGCCTTCGCGGCGGCGCGCGCCGCGCCGTCGAGCGAGCGGAACCGGTTCGGTTCGTGGACGAGCGCCGTCTCGAACTCGGCCAGCGCGTCCGCCGGACGTCCCAGCTCCAGCAGCATCTCTCCCAGCAGCTCGCGGCCGGGCGCCAGCGGGCCCGGCGTGATTGCGTTCTTCTCGGTCGCGTCCTCGCGCACGGCGGCTGCGCGCAACGTCTCGACCGCTTCGTCGCGGCGTCCCTCGGCAAACGCGATCCACGCCAGGAGTTCCTGGCGCTGAATCGCCAGCTGCTCGGTCCAGTACGCCTCGTGCGCGGCGGCCAGCGTCTCCCGCAGTGTCTGGAGATGTGCCGCGGCGGCAGCGGCGACGGCCGGCTTTCCCGATCGTGCCGCGCCGAGCCCGCGCGCGAAGTCGCTGATCGCGTCGGCGAACGGCACCGGGCTGTCGTGTGTCTCGAGTGCCGCGGCGGCGGCCCAGTCGCCCCGCTCCAGCGCGTAGCGCGCCGGGATGGCGGCCACGGCGAAGAAGCCTGCCGTCGGCGGCGCCGCTGAACCGGTCGCCGACGGGTCGAACCGGCCCTGGATGGCGGCCAGCGAATCGCGCAGGCGCAGCGCTTCGGCGTCGCGCCCCATCTGCAGATAGGCGTACGTCAGGTAGTCGCTCGCGTGAAGCTCCTCGGACGTCGAGCCGGCGCTTCGCGCGGCAGCCGCCGACGCGAGGTTGGCGTCGATCGATCGCTGCCAGTCGCCGACACGGGTGAACGTGTGCGAGGGCATGTGCAGCGCGTGCGGCGCCGACGGCGCGATCTCGGAGTACCGCCGCGCGGCATCGAGCGCTCGCGGCGCGAGCGCCGGGACGTCGTAGGCGTGGATGATGTAGTGCGCCAGGCCGGGATGATCGGGATGCGCGGCGAACAGCTCCTCGAGCATCGCGCCGGCCTTGAGCTGACTGGCGTAGGTCTTGTCCGTCGGCGGCGCCGTGATGGCCAGCGACAACGCGTAGAAGATCGTCGCCTCGAAGTCTCCGGACTCGCGCGCGGCAAGCGACTGCATCGCGTCGCGATAGGCGATTAGCCGCGTGCCTTGATCGAGCGTGTCGGCGTGCTCGAACAGCTTCGCGGCGGCATCCAGATAGCCGCGCTCGCGCGGCGTCGGGCTGCCAGTCGATCGGCCACGCTCGATGGCCTGCTGTCCTCGTTGAATCTGGGCTGGCGGCTTGATCCCGGCGGCAAACGGGTTGCCCCACGCGGCCAGCGCGATGCCCCAGTACGCGATCGCGCACGTGGAGTCCGCGCCGAGCACGGCCTGGAAGCCCTCGGTCGCCTCGCGGAACTCGAACGAGTGCAGCAGCGCCAGCGAGCGCTCGAATGACGGCTGAACGTCAGCGGCGCACGACGTCGGGAAGTGCACCGTGCCGAGCTTGCCGGTGTGCCCGGCATGCTGGGCCATGTCCTGACGCGCGACGACGCTGCCGCTCGCGAGCGACAGCCATCCCGCAACGCCGCAAACGATCCAGCGGTGCAGGTCTCGCATGAACCCCTCCAGGATCAGTCGTGACGATGCCCGCTGGCCATGCCGAGGCGTTCGGGCGTCTGGTTCTCGAAGTCGAACTCGATCACGATGGCGGGCTCGGGACCGACGACCCAGCCGTCGTGTCCCGGCTCGACCGCGAGCACCGCGGGCGCCGAGTACTCCTTGACGCAGCCGTCGGGATACCCGATGTGGATGCTGCCGCGCGCGAGGAAGCCGACGTGCGCGTGCGCGCACAGGTCGGTCTTCACCAGCGGCTTCATGTCGTCGGACCATCGGAAGCCGACCGGATAAATCATCCGCTTCACGCGCGCGTCGCCCGCGCGGACGACTTCGAGATCCACGCCGCCAACCGAGCGGCGGTCCGAACCGGGAATTGGCGCCGTCAGCGGGTCCATCGCGCTCATAGGGGAGCCTCCAGGGGCATCTTACTCAACGACGGGTCGGTTGCGGCTCAGCCGTGATGCTCGCCAACCGCCTTGCGGTAGGCGTGCTGCGTCTTCACGCGCCGGTAGCCGTGCTTCTCGTAGAACGGGTGAGACGACTCGCGAAGCACGTTGCTGCGCACGGACACTTCGGGCAATCCACGGCTGTGTGCCCAGGCTTCGACGGCGGCCAGCAGGCGATGTCCGATCCCGCCCCGCCGGTGGCCGCTCGACACGACGAGGCCGAGAATCTCGCACCGCGAGCCGACCTCGAGCAGCAGGTGCTCGGCGCCGTGAATCCAGCCGACGACAGCGTGGTCCGCGGCCGTGGCGACGAGCACGACCTGATCCGTCGCCTCCAGGAGCGCGCGCAACCGCTTCTGGATGTCCCCGGGCTCGACCGGGTAGCCGAGCTCCGCGCTCAACGAAGCAATCGCCGCGGCGTCAGCCACGGTGGCACGGCGAACCGAGACAGACTCACTCGTCACGCGAGGATGCCGAGCGCCATAGCAGCGCGACCGGCAGGGCGAACGCGACGCCGCCGGCCAGACACAGGACGATGAAGGCTTTCCCCGACACCCGGCTCACCCCCCACTTCGGGAGCAGCCAGGCGAGCACCACCATCAGCAGCAGGGCCTCGACGATGAACGCGGCCGAGATGGGATTGGTGAGGGCGGTCTGCAGCGCGCGCGGATCGGCGCCGGTCGCGTAGAGAAAGACGCCGTTCAGTCCGACGCCGGTCACGATCGCGACCGTCCAGAGCCAGAAGCGTTCCTGCGCAGAGTATGTCGGCGTGGCCATCCGTGGTCTCCTCGACGCCGGTCCCGGCCGGCGCACAGGTATGATCGCGCGTCAGGTGAGCGCACGATACAACACACGCGACCGGTTCTGGATCGCCGTCATGACGGCGGCCTTCCTGTGCGGCCTCGCGGCCTCCTGGCAGCGGTGGGGCGGTCCGCTGATCGACTGCGGCCGCGAGATGAACCAGCCGCTCCGGCTCGCAAGCGGCGAACAGTTGTATTCCGACGTGCGGCACATCTACGGGCCGCTCTCGCCATATCTTCACGCCGCGCTCTATCGCCTGTTGGGTCCAACTCTCGGTGTGCTCTACGCGGACGGGATTCTCTCGGCCGCCGCCATCCTGGCGCTCGTCTACGGGCTGAGCCGCCGAATCATGTCGCCGATCGCCTCGGCGACGGCGACCCTGAGCGTGATGTGGCTCTGCGCGTTCAAGCCCGCGGGCAACTACTTCCTGCCGTATTCCTTCAACGCGCTGCATGGCACGGTGCTCGGCCTTGCTCGCACTCGCGATGCTCGCCGCGGCCATCGAGTCCGATCGCGACTCGGATTCCCGCGCGGCCACGCACTTCGCCGCTGGCCGGCATCGTCTCCGGGCTGTCGCTGCTGGCCAAGACGGAGCTCGGCCTCGGCGCCATCGCCGCGGGCATCGTGGCGTCCGTTCTTTCAGGCGGCGGGCATCGCTGGGCGCCAGGCGAAGCATCTGCTGATCTTTCTCGCCGGTGCCGTTGCGGTCGTCGCGTGCGGGTACGGCGTCGTGATCGCGCATGTCGGCGTCGCGCCGCTCGTCGGGGACAGCTGGCTGCTCTGGTACAACGTGCCGCCGGGGCTGAAGCACTACAACGAGTGGGTGTCGGGGCTCGACCACCCCGTGCGGTCGGTGACCCGCATGACGATCGCGCTCGCGAAGGTCGCGGCGCTGGCGGCGATTCTTGCCGCGATCAGCCAGCTCGTCGCGCGCCGGCAGGGCAGGACCGGTGCCGCGCCCGCCGATTCGGCGATCGCGAGGCTCGTGATGCCGTCGCCCACACGCGCGCTGCTGGTCGCCCGTCGCGATCCTCGCCGTGCTGGGCGTCACGACCGGATTTGACTGGGACAAAGGCCCGTACCTCGCGATGCCGTTTCTCCTGGCCGGTCTCATCTGGATGGAGCGGCGGCGGCTGAACGACCCGGACCCGCACCGCGCGACACGGGCGAGGCTCCTGATTCTGTACGCGGCCTTCGCGCTCGTGTCTCTCAGCCGGATGATTCTGCACGTGCGAAGCGGCGGCGCGTACGGCTCGTTCCTCGGCCCGATGTCGATGGTGCTGTTCACCTATCTCTGGGCCGAGCCGTTCGGCGACTGGCTCGAGGCGTCTGGCGCGGGCCGTGCCGGCGCGACCATCGCCGTCGCGCTCATCCTCATCGACGTCGTCGCGACGGCCGGTATCCTCGCGCACCGGTATCGCACGCGCTACCAGACTCCCATCGTGACGTCGAGAGGGACGCTGATTGCCGAGCACGACGTCGGGCAGGCGTGGAACGAGGCGCTCGCGTTCATCGCCGCGCGCACGCAGCCGTCAGACTTCGTCGCCGTGATGCCCGAGGGCACCTCGCTCGACTTCATGAGCGGACGGCGCAATCCGCTGCGCGAGGAGATCGTCACGCCAGGCTATCTCGATGGACCGAACGAGGCGCGCGCGATCGGGCAGCTCGAGGCGTCGGGCGCGCCGCTCGTGCTCATCACGAACCGCGCGACGCAGAGAGTTCGGCGCGACCGCATTCGGCCGCGACTACGCCCAGGAGATGATGCGATTCATCGAGTCGCGTTACGAGCCGTGCGCGATGTTTGGTCCGAAGAAAGATCCGAGCCTGCAGATCGGCGACCGGCCGTTCTTCATCAGGGCGTATTGCCGGCGCTAGATTCCAGACTTCAAAAGCAAAGACACCTGGATTTCGGGATTCAAGAGATTGCGTCACGCTGCGATCGGGCTCCAGAGCGTTGGAACCACGATTGCGCAGATTACGCATGGCGGCTCTGAGGGAGTCGAGCTCGCTGCTTCCAATCCCTTGAAATCTCAGAATCCAGGTGTCTTAGTGAGGGAGCTTCGGGCGGAGCAGCCCGTAAGTCCACGTGCCCGCCATCGCCGACAGATCGCGACAAACATCACGCGGACTCCTCCGCCCGCGAGGGCGAAGAGTGGACCGGGGCAGGCGCCGGTCAGCGCCCAGTCCCAGGCCGAAGAGCACGCCGCCGACGCCGTAGCGGATGCCGTCGCCGAGCGGCTTGGGCGGAATGCTGATCGGATCGCCGCCGATGGTGCGCGCGTGCCGGCGCTTCAGCCACTGCACCGACACGATCGCCGTGGGCAGCGCCGTCAGGAAGACGCCGTACATGTGGAATCCCTGGAACCGGAACATCTCCTGAATCCGGAACCACGAGATCACTTCGCCCTTGGTGATCACGATCCCGAAGAGCACCCCGACGACGAGGTAGATCCAGATTCCGGGCGCGTGTGCCGGGCGCGTGACGTCCAGCGTTTCGGTCGCCGTGACGGTCGTCATCGCAGGATCGAGCGGCAGCAGCACGAATGTGCCGACAATGCCGCCAGCGAAGAAGCCCAGCAGGGCTACGAACGAAGCGGGCTGCAGATCGGCGATGCCCGAGATGCCGTGCCCCGACGTGCAGCCGCCCGCGTACGCGGTTCCGAAGCCAACGAGGAACCCACCGCCGACGACCAGCAGCACGCCGCGAAATGTGAGCAGGCTCGCCCAACTGAACAGGTCCGATGGCGCGAGGCCGCTGAAGCTGTGGATCGCCAAGGCCAAGCGTCTCGAGCGCGGTCCTCGTCGCGGTCGCGATCGCGACGGGCTCAGGATTCCGGAGCCCGACGCCGGCCACGCCGCCGCCGATCAGGATGCCGAGCGCGAATGCCAGGTTCCAGCCACCGCAGGCCCCGCCAGTCGTAGCGGAAGTACGCGATCCCCGAGGCGAACGGCGCGCACATGTGGCGCAGGTTGCTCGACACGCCGAACAGCCTGTTGCCGACGACGAGCAGCAGCGGCGCGAAGAGTCCGATGAGCGGCCCGGTCACGTACCAGGGCCACGGTTTGAGCAGCGCGTCAGGAATCATGTCCGTCCTCGCGTGCGAGCTCCGGGAGATTGCCGTCCTTGTGTTCCGGATCGCGCGCCTCCGCGCGCTCCTCGACGATGATCTCGACGGCCTTGCGCTTGTCTTCGTTGAGCATGTCGTACACCGAGCCCACCGCGGCCGTGCCAATCCCGGATCGGCGGCCCGGGCGTCCGCCCTTCACGAAGAGCAGCACCACGCCACCGACGATCACGATCCAGATCAGGGCCTCGATCATGTCTCAGCCATAATGCTGCCATGCCGACGGCGCACCTGGTGGGCTTCGATCTCAAGCTCGAGCCGGCGGGCCTGGCCCGCGCGTGGACCCACGAGAGGCGCTCGCAGTTCCTGCTGCGCGATACGGTTGGCGAACCTCTCTCGGTGGATCCCATGGTCTGGCCGTCGCGGTTCTGGCAGCCGCACGTGCCGCCGGGCATGGGAATTCCGCAGCGCCTCGGCACCGTGGCGGTGCCGGCGCTCACGCCCGGCTACAACCATCTTGGCCTCTGGGAGAGCCGCGAGCGCCTCGACGCCTTCGCGGCCGCCAGCCGGATCGCCAGCCTTCCCCGGCTGCTCGTCGCCCTTGTCGCGTGGCCCGGCGATCGGGCGGAGGCGCCCGGCGGCCCTGGTGACGTGCCTGAAGATGTCACCGCGTGGCCGTCGCTCGGCTTCGATGTGGCGGACGGGTCCCTCGTCAGCGGGCTCGTGAATTGCGGCTACGAGCCGACCGAGCGCGAGGCGCTGGCGGAGCAATTCGGACCGCGACTCAATGCCTCGGGACTCCTGAAGACCGTCGAGGCGGCGTTCGAGTTCCGGGACGTCGCCGACGCGCGGGTTGCCGAGCACGCGCCCTTCATGGTCTTCGAATTGCGGTCGCCGGCGTCCGTCGTAGGGCCGCACTTCAGTCGCCACGGCCAGACTTGCTATAGTCAGAGAAGCCGCCAGGGGCACGCTGGAAGTGCTGAAGTGCGAAATGCGCAGTGCCGAAGTGCAAATGCGCACGTCGCGGTCCAACGTTGAGAACGCACCCTTGGAACCTGATTCCACCTTCGCGCGAAGCGCCACGGTGGACCCACCGAAGCGCCGCAGGCGCGAAGGTGGGCCGGTTAACACCGGCGGAGGGAGCGCGGCTGTCCCGCCGCCTTGCCCGCGTACGCGCTTCCCGCGCGCCGCGGATCCGAGGCCCTGATGTCAGTCACGAGTTATTCGGACGCCTTTCCCGGTTCCCGCAAGGTGTATGTCGACGCGCGCGCGGGCGACACGCCGCTTCGCGTGCCGGTGCGGGAGATCTCACTCTCGGGCGACGAGCCCGCGCTGACCGTCTACGACTCGAGCGGCCCGCAGGACGTCGACGTCCGCAGCGGCCTGCCGATCGCGCGGCGCGACTGGATTGTCGGCCGCGGTGACGTCGAGGAAGGCCCGCGCCGCCTCGTGCAGACGACATGGGCGCGCGAGATGCCGCCCGCCATCGCGGCTCGGACGCGCACGGCGCTGCGCGCGCGCGACGGCCACACGGTGACGCAGCTCCACTACGCGCGCACCGGCGTGGTCACGCCGGAGATGGAGTTCATCGCGCAGCGCGAGGGCCTCGACGCCGACTTCGTCCGCAGCGAGGTCGCGCGCGGCCGGGCGATCATCCCGGCCAACGTGAACCATCCCGAGCTCGAGCCGATGATCATCGGCCGCAACTTCCTCGTGAAGATCAACGCCAACATCGGCAACTCCGCCGTCACCTCCTCGATCGAGGAGGAAGTGGACAAGCTGCGATGGGCGACGCTCTGGGGCGCCGACACGGTGATGGACCTCTCGACCGGGAAGGACATCCACGAGACCCGCGAGTGGATCCTGCGCAACGCCCCGGTGCCGATTGGCACGGTCCCGATCTACCAGGCGCTCGAGAAGGCCGGCGGCCGGCCCGAAGACCTCACGTGGGAGATCTACCGCGACACGCTCATCGAGCAGGCCGAGCAGGGCGTGGACTACTTCACCGTCCACGCCGGCGTGCTGCTCCGCTACATCCCCCTCACCGCCCGCCGCGTCACCGGCATCGTCTCGCGCGGGGGATCGATCGTCGCGAAGTGGTGCCTCGCGCATCACAAGGAGAGCTTCCTCTACACGCACTTCCGCGAGATCTGCGAGATCATGCGCGCCTACGACGTCAGCTTCTCGCTCGGCGACGGCCTGCGTCCCGGCTCGATTGCCGACGCCAACGACGCCGCGCAGTTTGCCGAGCTGAAGACGCAGGGCGAGCTGACGAAAATCGCGTGGGAGTACGACGTCCAGGTGATGAACGAGGGCCCGGGCCATGTGCCGATGCACCTCATTCGCGAGAACATGGAGAAGCAGCTCGAGTGGTGCGAGGAAGCGCCGTTCTACACGCTCGGGCCGCTGACGACAGACATCGCGCCCGGGTACGACCACATCACGTCGGCGATTGGCGCGGCGATGATCGGCTGGTACGGCACGGCGATGCTCTGCTACGTCACGCCGAAGGAGCACCTGGGCCTTCCCAACAAAGACGACGTGAAAGCCGGTGTCATCGCCTACAAGATCGCGGCGCACGCCGCGGATCTCGCCAAGGGCCACCCGCGGGCGCAGGCGTGGGACGACGCCCTGTCGAAGGCGCGGTTCGAGTTCCGGTGGCGCGACCAGTTCAACCTGGCGCTCGATCCGGTCACCGCGCGTGCGTACCACGACGAGACGCTGCCGGCCGAGGGCGCGAAGGTCGCGCACTTCTGCTCGATGTGCGGCCCGAAGTTCTGCTCGATGGAAATCACGAGCCAGGTGCGCGAGTACGCCCGCACGCACGGCGTGACGACGGACGATGCGGTGGAGGTCGGCCTCGCGGAGAAGGCGGAGGAGTTCAGGAAGACGCGCGAGATCTACATCGCGCGACGCCGAGAGATTGATTGTTCTGGCTGCTTTACCGCGGCGCGCCCGGCAGCACCGGCACGATCTGGATGATCGTCGAGAACCGCTCGGGCGTGGCGCCCGGGCGCGGGTTCAGGTACCCGCCGTTGCCGTCCAGCGAATAGTCCTTGATCGTCACGCTCGGCGGGAACGACATCGTGTTCTCGTCGTACTTCCCGATCTCGAAGATGTAGACCTGCGGGTTGTCGAAGATGGCCGTGCCGCGCTGCTTCAGCAGCGTCCGGTAGTACGCCACCAGCTCCCCGGCGCTGGCCGTCGCGCCATACAGGTAGTAGCGCTGGCCGCGGCCCGCGTCGTACGACGTGAGGAACTGCGCGCTCGGGTAGACTGTCACCCCGATCGTCTGCTGACTCGGCGGCGCTTCGTCCGGAAAGAGCGCGCCGAGGGTCGTCGGCGGCGCCGGCGTCGGCAGTGGCGCTTCGGGCCGCGGCGGCGCGGGACGCGTCACGGGCTTCGGGCTCTGGGCGCCGAGGGCCGCGATCACGAACACGACGCCGAGAAGGCTCGACATGCCGCCATTATAGGCTGCGGCTCATTCCCCAGGGACACTCCACCTCATGCTGTCGCTGCTTGCCGCCGCCGAGTCGCACCGCGACTGGGCGCTCACCGTCATCGAGGATCTCGTCCGCCTCGAGTCTCCGTCGACCGACAAGGCGGCGCTCGATCGCGTCGGCGCCGAGATCGCGCGCCTCTTCGTCGAGCTGGGCGCGCGCGCGGCGGCGCTGCCGCAGGAGCGCTCCGGCGATCACCTGCGCATCGAGATCGGACGCGGCGACGAGCAGGTGCTCGTGATCGGCCACTTCGACACCGTCTGGCCGATCGGCCAGATCGAGACGATGCCGGTGCGGCGCGAGGACGGCCGGCTCTACGGGCCAGGGTCGTACGACATGAAGGCTGGCATCGCGATGACGCTGCTCGCCGCGCGCATCCTGATCGAAACCAATCGCCTGCCGTCGCACCGCATCGCGATGATCTGGACGTCGGACGAGGAAGTCGGCAGCGACACGTCGCGCGAGATCCTCGAAGCCGAGGCACGCCGCAGCCGGGCCGTGTTCGTGCTCGAGCCGGCGCTGGCCGGCGGCGGCGTCAAGACCGCGCGGAAAGGCGTCGCGGATTTCCGGATCGAAGCCACCGGGATTTCGGCGCACGCCGGCGTCGAGCCCGACAAGGGCGCGAGCGCCATTCATGAGCTCGCCTGGCAGGCGGTCCAGTTGCTCGCGCTGAACGATCCGTCGCGCGGACTTACGATCAACGTCGGCTGCATCGGTGGGGGCACGCGTCCGAACGTCGTCGCGGCCGAAGCGACGATGGATGTCGATGTCAGGATTCCGACCGAGGCCGACGCTGCACGGGTCACGACCGCCATCACAACGCTCGTCCCTCGCGATCCTCGCGTGCGTCTCCGCGTGAGCGGCGGGGTCAACCGTCCGCCGATGGAACGAACGGCTGGAGTTGCCGCACTTTACGAGCGCGCCGCGCGCATCTCGCGCCAGCTCGGCAAGGAATTGCCCGAGGGCGCGACCGGCGGCGGATCCGACGGCAACTTCACCGCGGCCCTCGGCATCCCGACGCTCGACGGCCTCGGCCCGGACGGCGCCGGCGCCCACGCGCTCCACGAACACGTCCTCATCGATTCGGTCCCCTTCCGCGCGGCCCTTCTCGCAGGATTGTTGCGCCTGGACTAGTCGCTCCGCGCGTCCCACCCGATACCCCCTAAGTAGCGACGCGGCGCGTCCTCGACCCTCAGTCCTCGGAATTGGAATCGTGCGCGACGGCACCGTCCGTCGAGCAGGGCATCGGGCGACGGTAACCCGCGTCACGACAAGGGCTTCTGATGTTTTGCGGCACGTTGCGGAAACGCAACGCGCACGTGGACTCGATCTTGCTTTACTAGGGGCAGGAGGCAAGGGCTCCCGTGGAAGACTTCGACATCGCTGCTGGCAAGGTGGGTGAGACCGGACAACGGCTGGCGGAACGCGCCACCGAGGAGGCTCGCCGACGCGAGCACCCGGTCGTCGGCAACGAGCATCTGCTCGTCGCGTTCGCCCAGTCGGATTGGGATCTGTTCGCGCGCGTGATGCGCGACTTCGACCTGAATCCTCACGCCGTGCTGCATGCCGTGGAAGTCGAGCTCACGCGACAGCCTCGAGCCGACGTCAAGGAGCTTCGCGTGTCGCCCGCGGCGAAGCTGGTCTTCAAGCTCGCCTATCACCACGCGACGCGCGCCGGACGCCAGACGCTCGAAGCGTCGGATCTGTTCGCTGCGCTCTTCGAGGACAGCCAGGGCGTGCCCGCCGCGGTGATGCGCCGCGCCGGCGTCGAGCCCGAAACGATCGTCTCCCGCATCACGTCGCGGGTGCGCGACATCGAGCGCGACGACGAGCGGCTGAAGAAGCAGTTCGAGCTGCCGCCGTTCCTGAAGCACTTCGCCACGAACCTGAACCTGCTGGCCCGCCAGGACAAGCTGCCGCCGGTCTTCGGCCGCGTGCACGAGATCCAGCAGGTCGTCGAGATCCTCAGCCACCGCGAGCGCGCCAACTCCGTGATGCTCATCGGCGAGCCCGGCGTCGGCAAGACGGCGATTGCCGAGGGCCTCGCGCACCGCATCGAGTTCGAGCCCGAGACGATTCCGGTCCGCCTGCGCGACTGCCAGGTGGTCAACCTGCAGCTGAACAGCCTCGTCGCCGGCACGATGCTGCGCGGCATGTTCGAGGACCGGATCCAGAACGTGCTCCGTGAGCTGAAGGAGCGGCCGAACCTCATTCTCTTCATCGACGAGGCGCACACGCTGATCGGCGCCGGTTCGGCGCTCGGCGCGCCGGCCGATGCGGCCAACGTCCTGAAGGGCGTCCTCGCCCGCGGCGAGGTGCGCATCATCGGCGCGACCACGCTCAGCGAGTACAAGGAGTTCATCCAGGAAGACGAGGCGCTCTCGCGCCGCTTCCGCACGGTGCACATCGCCGAGCCCACGATCGACGAGACGCGCCGGATTCTCCAGCACGTGCGGCCGCGCCTCGAGCGCAACTACGGCGTCCGCGTGGACGACGACGCGATCGAGACGGCGCTGATGATGTCGCCGCGCTACATGCGGCACCTGCGGCTGCCCGACAAGGCGATCGGCTGGCTCGACACGGCCGCCGTGCGCGCCGAGATCGATCGCCGGCCCGACGTCCGCGCCAGCGACGTCGTCGCCGTGATCGCGCAGACCGCGCGCATCCCGGAGGACATGGTCTTCCGCGACGTCGCCGATCGCTTCAAGGACATCGAAGCCAGGCTCTCCTCGCGCGTCGTCGGCCAGAAAGAGGCCGTGGCGGCGGTGGCCGAGCGCCTGGTGATGAACAAGGGCCCGCTCAAGGACGGCTTCGACCGTCCCGACGGCGTGCTGCTCTTCCTCGGCCCGACGGGCGTCGGCAAGACCGAGCTCGCCAAGGCCGTCGCCGAGTACCTGTTCGGCGACGAGAAGAAGATGATCCGCATCGACATGTCCGAGTACCAGGACGGTGCGGTGTCGGTGGACAAATTGATCGGCATGCCCCGCGGCATCGTCGGCGCGGACCGCGGCGGCGTGCTGACGAACCAGCTGCGCGACAACCCGTACACGGTCGTCCTGCTCGACGAGGTCGAGAAGGCGAGCCCGACGCTGCTGAACGTGTTCCTGCAGGCGTTCGACGAAGGCTGGATCACCGACGGCAAGGGCAAGCGCGTCTATTTGAGCGACGCGATCGTCATCATGACGTCGAACCTCGGGGCGGAGCACTTCAGGAAGCTCTCGAACCCGCTTGGATTCCGCGCGGCGACGCAGACCATCGGCGACGTCGAGAGCGACGTGGTGCGCGAGCTCGAGCGCCGCTTCGCGCCCGAGTTCCGGAACAGGATCGACGACGTGGTGCTGTTCTCGCCGCTGGCGCGCGACGAGGTGCGTGAGATCGCGCGGCACTACCTCGCGAAGATCGAGGACACGCTGCGCGCGCGCAAGAAGACGCTGGTCGTGGACGAGGACGCGCTCGAGGCACTCGTCGAAGAGGGCCACAGCCTGGCCTACGGCGCGCGGTTCCTGCGCCGCGTCATCGACGAGCGGGTCCGTCTGCCGCTCAGCCAGCACTGGGGCGACGCGGCGAGCTTCCACTTCAAGACCGAGAACGGCAAGGTCGTGCTGGAGACCGGCGGGGCCCACCTCGCCCTGGCATACGGGACGTAGCGCTCACACGCTTCGAACCCGAGCGCGGGTCACGAGCCACAGCGGCCGGCAGATGTCCGGCGCCGCCTCGTGACCCGCGATTTTGAAATGCAGACTGCAGACTGAAGAATGAAGAATGCCGGGCTGAAGTCTCGGCCTACTGCAGTCTTGCATTCGTCAGTTCTGCCTACTCGAAGCGCTTTTCCGACAATCCCAGCGCTTCGCGCAGCTCCCTGACTGTCTCGTGCACCGCCGCTGAGTAGGTCTTCGGCACGCGCTTGGCGCCGTGCGCGAAGAGGCGCTCGTACCCGGCGACGAGCGAAGGGAAGTCCTTCGCCAGATACTTCATGAAGTGATCGCGCGTGCCGCCTTCGAGGTGGAGCACGTTGGCGCCGACAAACGCGGCGTCGTGCTCGGCGATGGCGGCCAGCGTCGACTCGACCATCTTGCGGCTCGTCGTGATGCCGGGCACCAGCGGGGCCATGAGCACGCCGGCGCGAATGCCCGCGCGGCGGAGCGCCCGGACCGCGCGCAGCCGCTGGCGCGGATGCGCCGTGCCCGGCTCGAGCTTGCGCCACGCGTCCTCGTCCACGGTCGGCACGCTGACGCAGACCGTCACGCGCGCGGACCGGCTTGCCTGCTGCAGGACGTCGGCGTCGCGCATGACCATCGGGCCTTTCGTGACGATCCCGAACGGCGTCTTCGAGGCGCCGAGCTCGACGATCGCCCCGCGCGTGAGCTTGTACTGCCCCTCGATCGGCTGGTACGGATCGGTGGCCGTGCCGAGCGCGACGCTCGTGTCGCGATCCCAGCGCTCGCGCGAAAGCTCCTTCGAGAGCACCTCGACGAAGTTGACCTTCACGAGAATCACGGAGGCGAAGCTGTCGTCGGCGTCCAGCTCGAACTGGGTGTGATAGCGCCGCGCGAAGCAGTAGTGGCAGCCGTGCGTGCAACCGCGATAGGGATTGAGCGTCCACTCGAACGGCATCCCCTTCACGCGATTCAGGGCCGACCGGCACCGTACCTCCTGGTAGGTCGCGGCGTCGGCCTTCCGCATCGCGTCGGGCAGGTTCGCGACGCCGCCTTCCTTCACGCTATCGGCGATATCCCTGGTTGTGGGCCTGAGAGTGAGAGGAAACAGGCTGGTTTGCCGCATGATTCGCCTTTGCTTCGCCTATCCTGAAGCGCGGGCGAGCCGCTGTCAATGCTCGATTTGTCGCCACCAGCTCAGCAAATCATCGAGCGTCTGATCGAGCGGGATTTCGGGCCGCCAGCCGGTCGCCGAGGTGATCCGATCGTGCGACCCGACGAGCACCGGGACGTCCACGGGGCGCAACCTGGCAGGGTCGACGACGATCTCCACCGGCACTCTCGCGCGCGCGACGAGGCCTTCGACGAGGGAGCGGATCGTCGGCGCTTCACCGCGGCAGACGTTGTAGGCAGTGCCCGCGAGCGCCGCGCTCGGCCAGCGCGCGATACGCGCGCACGGTGTCGCGGACGTCGGCGAGATCGCGCCGCGGCTCGAGGTTGCCGACCAGGAGCCGGGGCTCGCCCAGCCCGACCTCGATGCGCGCGATCTGCTGCGCGACGCTCGAGGCGACGAACGCCGGCGATTGCCGGGGCCCGATGTGATTGAACGCCCGCGCGACGATCACGTCGAGGCCGTCGTGCCGCGCCGCTCTCAGCGCCAGTGTCTCCTGGGCGAGCTTGCTGAGGGGATATCCGCCGGCGGGCGCGATGGCGGACTCTTCGGTCAGCGGCGCCGACGAGGGCTTGTAGACCAGCGCGGAGCCCGTGACGATCACGCGCGCGTCTCTTGCGTGCCTCCGGACTGCGTCGAGGAGGTGCTGGGTGCCGCGCACATTCACCGCGAGCGTCGTCCCGACCTGCGTGGCGTCGCGATTCGACTGCGCGTCGCCGGCGCAGTGATAGATGATGCGCGGCTGCGATTCGGCGATCGCGCGATCGACGTCATCGCGGCGCGGTGACGTCAACGGCGCGCCAGGTGCATCGCCCGCCGCCGGTGGCCGGGCCGGGCGTGCCGCGCCGCGACCACGCGACGATCGGGTGATCCTCGCGGGCCAGCAGATCGAGCAGGTGGCTGCCGGCGAAACCTGCGGCCCCGGTCACGAGCACCGGACGGGTCACGTCAGGGCTCTCTGCGGCCGTACTGCGCGTCGTGGAAGGCCTTGAACTCGGGATCCTCTTCCTTGATCGGACGCCACCACCACTCGTTGGCCCGATACCACTCGACGGTCTTGCCGAGGCCCTCGGCGAAGTCCTGGCGGGGCGTCCAGCCGAGCGAACGCGCCTTCGACGTGTCGAGCGAGTACCGGCGATCGTGCCCCGGCCGATCCTGCACGGGACGGATGAGCGTGCGCGGCCGGCCGACGAGGTCGAGAATCATGTGCGTGAGGTCGACGTTGGCAACCTCGTTGCCGCCGCCGACGTTGTACACCTCGCCGTTGGTGCCCTTCTCGATCAGCAGGTCGAGCGCGCGGCAGTGATCCTCGACGTGCAGCCAGTCGCGGATGTTCCGGCCGTCGCCGTAGAGCGGCAGCGGGATCTCGTCGATCGCGTTCGTGACGAAGAGCGGAATGACCTTCTCGGGAAACTGGAACGGCCCGTAGTTGTTCGACGCGCGCGTGACGATCACCGGCACGCCGTAGGTCGCGAAGTAGCTGTACGCCAGGCGGTCCGCGCCGGCCTTGCTCGCCGAGTACGGGTTCCTCGGTTTCAGCTCGTCGGTCTCGCGGCTCGCGCCCGTGGGCACGCTGCCGTAGACCTCGTCGGTCGAGATCTGCACGAACCGCTTGAGGCGCGGCGCGCGGCGCGCGGCCTCGAGCAGGACGAACGTGCCGAGCACGTCGGTTCTGATGAAGTCGCCGGCCCCCTGAATCGACCGGTCCACGTGCGTCTCGGCCGCGAAGTGGACGACGATCTCGGCGCGCTCGACGAGCGGCGCCGCCACGGCCGCGTCGCCGATGTCGCCGAGGACGAAGCCGTGGCGCGGGTGATCCATCACGTCGGCCAGCGTCTCGGTGCGGCCGGCGTAGGTCAGCTTGTCGAGGGTCGTGATCCGCCAGTCGGCATGCGCCTCGAGCGCATGGCGCACGAAGTTGCTGCCGATGAACCCGGCGCCGCCCGTGACGAGAACGTCGATCATCGTGGTCCCCTGGGCGCCTCGCCCTCAGTAACTCGCGCCGGTCGTGCCCGTGCCGCTCGTGCCGCCGAACGCGCCGAAGATGTTCGCGAAGGTCCCGATGCCCGCCAGCGTGATCGTGAAGTTGAAGCGGTGATCCTCGGGCACGGGGCTCGACGAGATGCCAGTGAGATTGTACTGCTGGTACTCGAGGGCGAAGCCACAGCACTGCGCGTTGTAGCCGGTCGAGAAGCGCTGCTGCAGGAAGCGGCTGCGGAGGATGTCGTAATTGAAGTTGTACATCCCGACGATCCGGTGATCCCAGAGCTTCCAGTTGGTGTTCGCGTTCAGGTAGTGGTCGAGGCGCGTCGGGTCGTCGAACCCCGGCAGGCCCTCGATGAACCGCCGCTGGCTCCAGCCGGCCGTCGCGTGCAGCCAGTCCCCGAACGCCACGGTGCCGTTGGCGGTCATCGTCCGCAACGCGTGGAACTGCGTGTCGTACTCGGCCCGGAACTGCGCGGTCATCGAGTTGGTCGGCGTCGCCAGGACCTGCAGCGCGAGCGGCGAGAAGTGGCTGGGAGCGGACCCGTAGGCCGTCTGGTAGCTGAGATCGTACTGCGCGGCGCGCTGGTCCGTGTAGTAGCTCTGACCGAGCGACACCGACACCATCTGGCTCGATCGTGCGCCGGGCCCGCCTGGCTTCCGGAAAAAGTTGTTGGTGACGCCGTAACTGACGCGCGTGACGCGGCCGACGACCGTGTCGGTGCCGTCCAGCTGCACGTAGTGATCGAAGTCGTCGATCGGCGAGACACGCTCGACGTTGAAGTACGGCTCGATCGTGTGCTTCAGCTTCTCGGCGTATCCGCTGCCGGGGTGATTGAAGATGCGGCTGAACGTCGGACCGTTGACCTGCACGGACAGATCCCAGTAGTGACGGCTGATCGACTCCGGCAGGTTGAGCCCGGTTTTCAGATCACGCTGCTCGGTCCAGAACGTCTCGCGGTACGCCACGCTCGTCGAGAGCGACAGGAATTCCCACTTGGTGAACGGGAAGCGCAGCCTGGGAAAGATGTCGAAGCGCGAGAGCCCCTGATCGATCGTCGCGGCCTGCGTGCGCCGCTCGGCCAGCAGGTGCGAGCCCTCGCCCTGAATCGAGAGGTAGAGCGGCGTGCCGAACAGCGGCTTCTCCGCGCGCTGGAAGGTGATGCGGGGCGTGCCGCCCGACAGCGTCGACTGCGTGGTCCCGTAGAAGAACTCGCTGTGGTCGAACGCGCCGTTGATGTTCCAGCTGCTCACCGTGCCGGTGACCGACCCGCTGATGACGCGCTGGCGGTTGGTCGACTGGAAGACGTTCTGGTTGTACGTCTGCTGGACGGTGATGTCGGAGAAGTAGTTGACGCGGCCGCGCGCGCGGAACTTCTGCGTCAGCTTCTGCGACATGTTGCCCGTGACCTGGTAGCTCTCGCGGGCCGGCGTGGTCGTCGTGCTGCCGTCCGAGTTCGAGTACTCCGCTTCGTGTTCCTTCAGGTTGTAGAACCGAATCTGTCCATCGGATCCCGGCGCGGCGACGTAGCGGTACTCGCTGCCGACCCCGGATCCGGTCTTCGAGAACCAGTCATAGAGGAACGTCGCGTCCTGGCTGCGGTTGATCGCCCAGTAGAAGGCGTTGCTCAGCGTCGTCCCGCGGATCGTGGAGCTCCCGTACAAGGGCATCAGGAACCCTGACGCGCGGTCCTCCTTGTTGATCGGGTAGTACATGATCGGCAGGTACAGCACCGGCATGCCCTTCACCTTGAAGAGCGCGTTGGTGAGCACCGCGTAGTGATCGAGGTTGAGGACGACCGTGCCTGACGTCAGCCGCCAGCGCGGCGTCGGCTGCACGCAGGTCGTGAAGCCGCCCTTGGTCAGGCGGTACTTCTCGAGCCCGATCTTCGAGACCTTCTCGCCGTAGAAATAGACGTCCGGCTCCTGGCCGCCGTAGAGCGAGGCCTGCTGGACGGGCGCCGCGGCGCCCCGCCGTTTCTTCTGCTCCTGCAGCGTGGCCGTCCCGAACGCGTTGTAGAACGTCCCGGTCTTCGTCCTGGTGTTGTATTCGAGGCGATCGGCCGCGATGCGGCTCGAGCCGCTGGTGAAGACGACGCTGCCGGTGGCGATGACCGTGTTGGTGTCGGTGAACAGCTCGGCCTGGTCGGCCGACATCGACTCGGTCCCGCACTGGATCTCCACCTGGCCGGTGAGCTTGATGTGATACTCGCCAAGCCGTTCCCACGTCCACTGTCGGGAGGACTGGCAGTTGCCGAGATCCTGCGCGCGGGCCGGCGTCACGAAGAGCGCCCCGCACGCCAGCAGCACGAACACGATCGATCGACACGCGCGGCGCAACTTCCGGCCACGATACCACGCCGATTCCGCGGCCAGCAACGCGACGACGTCAGCGATCCAGCGACGCGAGGCGCGCAAGGACGTCTCCGGCAAGATAGAGCGATCCCGCGACGACGATCTCGCGGCCGTGGCGCCACGCGATCTCGAGCGCGCGGTCGACGTCGGGCTCCGCGATCACGTGCTCCGGCGGCATGGCACGCGCCGCGCGAGCAGGCGAGATCGGCGGCGGGCGTCGCGCGACGTCCGCGTGGCGCGGTGACCACGAGCGGCCGCGCGAACGGCGCAAGCGCCTCGATCATCGGGTCGATGGCCTTGTCGGCCATCACGCCGAAGACGATCGGCAGCCCCGACACGTGCGTCTCGCGGAGGTACGCCGCCAGCGCCCGTGCGCCTGAAGGGTTGTGCGCGCCGTCGACGATCACGGCGCGCTCGCCGACAGTGACGCGCTGGAGCCGTCCCGGCCAGTGCGCCTCGGCCAGGCCCGTGACGATCGCGCCGGGATCCAGCGGGATGCCCGCCGCCGCGAGGTGCTCGAGCGCCACGACCGCCACGGCCGCGTTGTCGACCTGGTGCGCGCCACGCAGGCTCAGCGTCACCGGGCCATACGACGATCGCGGCGTCTCGAACCGGGCCTCTCGCCGTCCGTCACCCGTCGCCCGCGCCTGCACGGCACACTCGCGCGGCGCCTGGTGCAGCGGGGCCTCGAGGCGTCTGGCCGTCTGCTCGACGATCTCCAGCGCCTCGCCTGCGAGCGATCCGGCGACGACCGGCACGCCGGGCTTGATGATTCCCGCCTTCTCGCCGGCGATCGCCGCCAGCGTCGTGCCGAGGTGCGCCTCGTGGTCGAAGTCGATGGACGTGATCACGGAGAGCATTGGCAGTACGACGTTGGTCGCGTCGAATCGGCCGCCGAGGCCGACTTCGACCACCGCCACGTCCACGTGGCGACTGCGAAAGATTTCGAAGGCCGCCGCCGTCGTGACCTCGAAATAGGTCGGCTCGGGCAGCTCGGGATGCGCGGAAGCGCGCGCGTCGACCGCGCCGTGCACGACGGCGAGCGCGCGATCGAGCTCGGCCGGCTCAACCGGACGGCCGTCGACGGCGAAGCGCTCTTCGAGATGCACGAGGTGTGGAGACGTGTAGCGTCCCGTGCGGAGATTCGACGCGCGCAGCGCGCGCTCGATCATCGCGACGACGGATCCCTTGCCGTTGGTGCCGGCGACGTGCACGACGGGATATGCGCGCTCGGGATGACCGAGCGCCGCCGTCAGTTCGCCAATCGTTTCGAGCCCGAGCTTGATGCCGAACCACTCGAGCCGCGCGAGCCACTCGCGCTCAGTCATGGGAGGGTCTGTGGGTCGTGGGTCTGTCGGTCGGTGGGGTCCATGGGTCCATGGGGCCATGGGTCCATGGGACGGCCCGGAACGTCAGGCGGTGGTTTCGAACTCTGACGGTGTCGCGGCAGGCGCCGATGTCTCGACGGACTCCGCCTCGGGCGCAGCAGCCGGGAGCATGAACCCGAGCGCCCGGGCGATGGCCGCCTTCAACTCGCGCCGATCGACGACGAGATCGACGAAGCCGTGCTCGAGCAGAAACTCGCTGCGCTGAAAGCCTTCGGGGAGCTTCTGGCGGATCGTCTGCTCGATGACGCGCGGTCCGGCAAATCCAATCAGCGCGCGCGGCTCCGCGATATTGAGGTCGCCGAGCATCGCGAAGCTGGCCGTGACGCCGCCGGTCGTGGGGTCGGTGAGCACCGACAGGTACGGCAGCCTCGCGCGATCGAGCCGGGCGAGCGCCGCGCTGATCTTCGCCATCTGCATCAGCGAGAGCGCGCCTTCCATCATCCGCGCGCCGCCCGAGCACGAGACGATGATCACCGGCAGCCGCTCTTCGATCGCGCGCTCGATCCCGCGCGTGATCTTCTCACCGACGACGACGCCCATGCTGCCGCCGATGAAGCCGTACTCCATCGCGCAGACGACCGCCCGGCGGCCCTCGATGCGCCCGGTCGCCGACACCAGGGCGTCCTTCATGCCCGTCGCCGCGCGCCCCGCCTTCAGGCGCGCGCTATACGGCTTGGTGTCGGTGAACTGCAGCGGGTCGGTGGAGGCCAGGTCCGCGTCGTGCTCCTCGTACACGCCGTCATCGAACAGCATTCGAACCCGTTCGACGGAGGAGAGCCGGAAATGATGCCCGCATTTGGGGCAGACCTGCAGGTTGGTCGCGAGGTCCTTGTTGTAGATGACCTGGGCGCAGCCGGGGCACTTGACCCACAGCCCTTCGGGGATCTTGCTGGACTTGTCGGCGGGCCCTTCCAGGGGCTTACGACTCTTCTTGAACCAGGCCATGAAGCCTTCAGGGTACTACAGAAGGCCAGTGCGGGCAGGCCTGAAGGCCTGCGCTACACCTGGTGGAATTGGCGCATTTCTCGTGCATTCGCCGCCGCGGCGTCTGTACGCAGGCCTTCAGGCCTGTCAGTCACGGCGTCGTCGCGCCTTCAGGCCTGCCGTCTCAGCCGCGCGGCACGTAATACCGCGTGCCGCGGCCCATGCCCTCCACCTGACGAAGCAGGTCGTCGACGACTTCGTCGGTCGGACGCGCGCCGAAGCCGGATGTCTCGACGACGAGCAGGGGGCTCGAGGTGTAGTGGAAGAAGAAGTGATGGTACGCCTCGTTCAGTTCCTGGAGATACGACGCGTCCGGGATGAGGACGTCTTCTTCGGCGTCGCGGGCGCGATCCTTGAGGCGGCGCAGCAGGACGTCGGTCGGCGCCTGCAGGTAGATCACGAGATCGGGCGGCGTGACGTCGCGCGCGAGCAGATCGAAGAGCCGCTGATAGATGAACAGCTCGTTGTCGTCGAGGTTCAGATACGCGAAGATCTTGTCGCGGTCGAAGAGGTAGTCGCTGACCGTGATCTGGCTGAAGAGATCCGACTGGCGCAGCGTGCTCTGCTGGCGATGGCGCGAGAGCAGGTAGAAGAGCTGCGCCTGGAGCGCGGCGCCGGGCCGGTCCGCATAGAAGTCGGCGAGGAACGGGTTGTCCGCGTCTTCCTGCACCAGCGTCGCGTCGAGCCGGGCGGAGAGGCGCTCGGCGAGGGCGGACTTGCCAACGCCAATCGGGCCCTCGAGAGCGATGTGGCGGAACTCCAACGTGGGCGGAGTATAGCGGCCCGCTTCCGGCGCAGGCAAGCCGGAGCGCCGTGCTATCATGCGCCGCGGCATTCGCCGCGCGCGCCAACCCGCCCGTGACAATCGACCGCCTGGAAGTTCGACTGCTTCGCCTGCCGCTCGTGCGCTTCTTCGAGACGAGCTTCGGCCGATCCTACGACCGCACGTTCGTCCTCGTGCGCCTGCGCGGCGACGGCGTCGATGGCTGGGGCGAGGCGGTCGCCGACGCCGATCCGTACTACAGCAGCGAGACCACCGAGACCGTCTGGCACATCGTCACCGAGTTTCTGGCGCCGCTGGTCGTCGGGCGCGCATTCGCCCATCCGTCGGGCGTGTGGCCGGCGCTGGCGCGTGTGCGCGGCCACCACATGGCGAAGGCGGCGATCGAGATGGCCGCGTGGGACCTGCACGCGAAGCAGCAGGGCGTGCCGCTCTGGCAGGTGCTTGGCGGCAGCGGCCGGCCGGTGGCGTCTGGCGTGTCGATTGGCATCCAGGACTCGCTCGAGCAGCTCGAGGATCGCGTCGCGGCCGAGCGCGCCGACGGATACCAGCGCATCAAGATCAAGATCAAGCCGGGGTGGGACCTCGAGCCCGTCGCGCGTCTGCGCGAGCGGTTCGGCGCGATCCCGCTGATGGTCGACGCCAACGCCGCCTACACGCTGGCGGACACGGCGCACCTGGCGGCGCTCGACCAGTTCGATCTGATGATGATCGAGCAGCCGCTCGAGTACGACGACCTGCTCGATCACGCGACGCTGCAGCGCGCGCTCCGGACGCCGATCTGCCTGGACGAGTCGATCGTGTCGCCGCGGATTGCGGACATGGCGCTGCGCGAGGGCGCGTGCCGCATCATCAACATCAAGCCGGGTCGCATGGGCGGCTTCCTCGAGTCCCGGCGCGTGCACGACCTCTGCGAGCGGGCGGGTGTGCCGGTGTGGCACGGCGGGATGCTCGAGAGCGGCATCGGCCGCGCGCACAACCTGCACCTGTCGTCGCTGCCGAATTTCCGGTTGCCCGGCGACATCGCGGCCAGCCGGAGATACTATGCGGAAGACCTCATCGAGCCGCCGATCGAGGTCAGCCCAGACGGCACCGTGCCGGTGCCCTCCGACGGCCCTGGCATCGGCGTCGCGGTCGAGCACGACCGCGTCGCGCGAGCTACGTTGCGGCACACGGAGATTTCGTCCACGTGAGCACCCTCCACCGCGCAGGCGTCGTGCTGGCCATGCTGCTGGCGTCGGCGTCCGCGGCCCCCGTCACCTGGGCGGCGACGCCCGTCGCCGGCCCGAGCTACGAGCAGAAGCTGGCGTGGATCCTGCGCCTCGAAGATCAACGGATGCTGCGCGACCCGGTGCAGCAGCCCGTGGCCGTGCCAGAGCCCGAGGGCAAGAAAAAGAAGAAGAAGTCGAAGGCGCCTGACGAGGCGCCGCCGATGACGCCCGACCTCGTCGCGATGCTGAAGGACCCCGACGCCAGGATCCGGCGTCGCGCGGCGCTTGGCGCCGGACGCGTCAAGCTCGCCGAAGCCGTCGGACCGCTGTCGGCGCTGATGGCCAGCGACCCGGAGCCCGAAGTGCGCCAGATGGCCGCTTTCGCCCTGGGCCTCGTGGGGCGCGCGGACGCCGCGACGGCCCTGCGCACGGCATTGAACGACCAGTCGCCGATTGTGCGCGGTCGCGCGGCCGAGGCGCTCGGCCTCATCGGCGACACGGCCAGCGCCGCCGCGATTGGCCAGATGGTGCAGGCGTACGTGAAGGGCGGTGCGCTGGCGACCATCTCGGCCGACGAGCTCGGCTACCCGCTGTCGCCGGAGACCGAGGCCGCGCGCCTTGGGCTCTACGCGCTCGTGCGCCTCAAGGCGTTCGACCCGATGGCGGCCGCGATCCTCGATGCCGCCGGCGAGCCCGTGTCGCGCTGGTGGCCGGTCGCCTACGCGCTCGGCCGCGTGCAGGATCCGAAGGCCATTCCGGCGCTCCGCGCCCTGGTCACGGGAGAAGGCCGGTACACACGCGGGTTCGCCGCGCGCGGGCTCGGCTCGCTGAAGGACGCCGGCGCCTTCGATCTGCTGAAGATTGTCGTCGGCGACGTCGCCCGTGAGCCGGGACCAGCGGTCGAAGCGGTGCGCGCGCTTGGCGAGATCGGCGACCCGAAGGCGTTGCCGGTGTTCCTCGGGCTGCTCAGAACTCCTGGCGTCAACCCCGGCATCCGCGCCGAGACCGCCATCGCCATCGGCAAGCTCCGCTCGCCGGCCGCGGTGGACGCGCTGCTCGACCTGATGTCCGATCCGGCGCCGGCCGTCCGCGCCCAGGCCGTGAAGGCGCTGGCCGCGTCCGATCCGTCGCGCTTCCTCGAAACGCTGTCGGGACTCGAGCCCGATCGGCAGTGGAGCGTTCGCGCCGCCGTCGCCGAGTCGCTCCGCTCGCTGCCGGTCGACACTGCCGCGCCGCTGCTCGAAGCGATGGCCGCCGACCAGGATCAGCGCGTCGCGCCGGCCGTGCTCGAGACGCTCACCACGCTGAAGGCGCCCCGGGCGGTGGCGATCGCGTACGACAAGCTGAAGTCTCCGGATCCCGTCGTGCGCGCCGCGGCGGCGCACGCCATTGGCGAGCTCAAGCCCGACGGGGCGGCCGACGTCCTCAAGCAGGCCGCCGCCTACGCCGACCGCGACTCGATGTACGTCGCACGCGCGGCAGCGTTGACGGCGCTGGCGGATTTCGGGCTCCCGGCCGCCGACGGCCCCCTGACGACGGCGCTCGGCGACCACGACTGGGCGATGCGGCTGAAGGCCGCGGAGCTGCTGCGGAAGCTCGACCCGTCGAGGAACGTCGACGCGAAGATTCGCCCGGCGCCGACTCGCTACGACCAGTCGACGTACTCGTCGATGGACGTGATCGCGCCGAAGTTCTCGACCGAGCTCTTCATCGACACCGACAAGGGCACGATCCAGGTGGGTCTGGCGGTGCTCGACGCGCCACTCACCGTGCGCACGATGATCGAGCTCGCGCGCTCGGGCTACTTCGCCGGCGTGCCCATCCATCGCATCGTCCCGAACTTCGTCGTGCAGGACGGCGATCCGCGCGGCGACGGGGAGGGCGGGCCGGGGTTCACGATTCGCGACGAGCTGAACGAGCGGCCCGTACCTGCGCGGCACCGTCGGCATGGCCCTCGACTGGGCCGATACCGGCGGCAGCCAGTTCTTCATCACGTTGTCGCCGCAGCCGCATCTCGACGCGAAGTACACCGTGATCGGCACCGTGCTGGCGGGGATGGACGTCGCCGACAAGCTGGTGCAGGGCGACACGATTCGGGGGATTCGCGTGTGGGACGGCGTCACCGCGATGAGCACGCCGACGATCATCAAGCAATAAAAAAGGGGCTCCGTGTGACGGAGCCCCTCGGTCTTCCAGCGGGCGAAACGCGTTAGCGCTTCTTGGCCGCCTTCTTCGCGGTCTTCTTGGCTTTCTTTGCCATCGCTATTAATCCCCCCTCTCCGAGTTTAGGGTGCGCGTCAGACCGCACTGCGTCCTGGTCTCGACCTGGCCGCCTGGCCCACCGATCGCCTGCCGCAGTGTCTTCCGCCTCGAGCTCACCGGGCGACGTCGCGGCCGGTGAGGAACTTCGACATGAGGCCCAGCGCGTTTCGGCGCGGCCTGAAAGAAGTTGGGGGTGACCATGTCGGCCACCCCCGCGCGGTTGATTGCTTACCGCTTCTTCGCAGCCTTCTTCTTGGCTGCCTTCTTTGCCTTCTTCGCCATTCTTCCTCCTAATAGAAGGTGTCGCTTGTCAGGCCGCAGCAACCAGGTGTTACTACGGGTGGCCTGAGCACTCCACCCTCATACAAGATGTAGATTATGGATGAGAAAAAACCGATGTCAAGCACAAACTTTCTCGGAGTGTCAAGACTTGACACCTCGGGAGCGCAACGACGCGCGCGGATGGTCGTTGTCCTGGCGATCCCGATCGGCTGACCTCGCGTTGCGACGTCCTTCGCGTCGCGCGATCGCGTGATCGCGCGCGACGACGGTCTCATCCGTCCACGTCGTACTGCAGTGTGTCGGTAACAGTCGCGAAGAACTGTAGGCGGGACTATCGGCGCGCGAGACGCTCGAGCGCACGCGACGCTTCAGCCGCGAGGCGCGAGTCGCCGGCGAAGACGCGCGTCGCCGATCGATACCGGGCGCGTGCGCCCTCGACGTTGCCACGCGCTTCGAGCGCCGCGCCGCTCCAGAGATACGCCGCCGACACCGCGAGCGGCGTGGCTGACGCCCGCGACCCGATCACCTGATCGTAGGTCGCGAGCGCCGCGTCGGCGTCGTTCATCGCCTGGCGCACGCGCGCGTGCCGGACGCGAATCAGCGTGTCGGCGGGCGCCAGCGCCTCGGCCTTCGTCAACGAGGCGTCCGCCGCCTGCAGCGAGCGCTGCTCGAAGGCGCGCCAGCCCGACAGGCTCAGGCGATACGCCTCGGCGGCCCTGGCGTCGGGCACGGTTTTCAGTCCGGTCCGCGCTTTCTCGCCGACATGGTCCGGATCCTCAGGCGGCAGCGCGGCAAGGGCGGCACGGTATGCGGCGACCGCTTCCTCGCGGCGTCCCAGCCGATCGAGGAAGTGCCCTCTGAGGTACTCCGCCTGCGCGCGGGCGCCGTACGGCCGCGCAGGCGGCGTCGCCAGGACGTGCTCGACCCCGGTGAGCGCGCGGTCGGTCTCCGCGAGCTCGTCGAGCGCCGAGGCCGCGCCGAGTCGGCCCTCGACGTCCGCCAGCACGGGGTCGCCCATCTTCGCCGCCGCGTCGACCATGGCCTGCCAGTCGGCCAGCGCGGCCCCCGCGTCGTGGAAGTAGCGGTCGTCGACGTCGGCCATGCGCTGGACGAAGTGCGGGTTGCCGGGATACCGCTCGCGCAGGCTCCGCAGCAGCCCGTACGCGCGCTTCGGCTCGTTCTCGTACCACAGGTAGATCCAGTGGAGCTGGTAGTCGGCCTCGCCGCGCAGCAGCACGCCGCGCTCGTGCACGGCTTCCATGTCCTTCAGGCCTTCGACGCGATCGCCGCCGGGCAGCATCAGCAGGAAGCGCAGCACTTTCGCCGCCGTCGGCGCGATGTCCGCGTAGTACTTGTAGAGCCCCACGCCGAATCGCGCGTCGTCCAGCTGCGGGTCGAGCGAGTACGCGCGCTCGAGGGCCTCCTTGATGCGCTTGCCGTCGCGGGCCGCCGCGAGCCGCTCACCGCGCTGGACGCGGAACGACACGCGCGCGCCGTACGCGGCGCCGAGGTAGAACCACGCCTCGGCCCGTTGCGGTTCGCCGTCGGTCCATCGCGTGCACTCCTCGATCGCGTCGTCCACGCGGGTCGTGAACTCGCGGTCGTGACTCGTGTCGTTCGGGTCGAGGAGGATGCGCCACCACGAGGTCGTGGCGAGCAGGACCTTGCAGGCGCCGACGGGCGCCGGGTCGCACGCGGTCTTCAGCGCCTGCTCGGCCTGATCGAGGCGCGCGTCGAGGATGTGATCGTAGATGGGCCGCAGCGTCGCGATGCCCGTGAGACCGGTCTGTCCCGCTGAGCGCCGCGTTGAAGCGGAGCTCGAGCCCCGCGATCATCAGACAAGCGACGACGAGCGTCAAACGACGCGCGAGGCCGCGCGGCGTTCACGACGCGCTCGTCTTCAGTCGCTGTTTCTCGGCGTGGCGTTCGATCGCGAGCTTGATCAGGCGATCGAGCAGGGCGGGGTAGTCCACGCCGCTCGCGGCCCAGAGCTGCGAGTACATGCTGATGGTCGTGAACCCGGGGATCGTGTTGATCTCGTTGACGTAGAGTCGCCCGGTCTCCTTCGACAGCAGGAAGTCGACGCGGGCCATGCCCGAGCAGTCGATGGCCTTGAACGCCTCGATGGCGAGGCGCTTCACTTCCGCGTGCATCGCCGGATCGAGGTCGGCAGGCACGCGGGTGGTGGAGCCGCCGTCGAGGTATTTCGCCTCGTAGTCGTAGAACTCGCGTCCCGGGATGATCTCGCCGGCGACCGACGCTTCGGGGGCGTTGTTGCCGAGCACTCCCACTTCGAGCTCCCGCGCCGCCGGCACGGCGGCTTCGACCACGACCTTGCGGTCGTACTCGAACGCCAGATCGACGGCCGTCACGAGGTCCTGGCGCGTCTTTGCCTTCGAAATTCCGACGCTCGAGCCGAGATTGGCCGGCTTGACGAAGACCGGATACCCCAGCGCTTCGATCGACGCAATCGAGGCGTCCCGATGCGTCGTCCAGTCGCCGAAGAGCAGCGTGCGGTATTCGGCAATCGGCAGCGCGCGGGCGGCGAAGGCGACCTTCATGAACGCCTTGTCCATCCCCACCGCCGAGGCGAGCACGCCGGCGCCGACGTAGGGGACGTTCGACAGTTCGAGGAGTCCCTGGACGGTGCCGTCCTCGCCGTGCGGGCCGTGCAGCACCGGGAAAGACGACGTCGAGGCCGAGGCCGGTCACGCGCGCGCTCTCTTCCGCCTCGCCCTTGGCGGCCTTGCGGCGATCGATCGTCAGGACCGTGTCTTCGGCCGGGTAGGCGACCAGGTGCGCTTCGCGTCCCGGCCGGACCGGGTGCGCCGTGGCCACGCGGCCCTGTTCGATCACCTCGGAGGCCGCCAGGGCCGTCGGCGGCCGATCCGGCAGGCTCCAGCGGCCGTCCTTGTCGATGCGGATCGCGACGGGCTCGTAGCGCGAACGGGGCAGGTTCTTGAACACGGCGGCGGCCGACGCCACCGACACTTCGTGCTCACCCGAGCGGCCGCCGTAGATCACGCCAACACGCAGTTTTTTCACCGACAACCCTTAAGAGCCGAGCAGGGCCTGCCGGGAGGGCGGCCGTGGGCGTACTAATATAGCGTTTGTCACGGAGTCCGGACTACGGACTCCGGCTTCCGGACTACAGACTACGGACTACGGACTACAGACGTGCAATTCGACCTGCTCGCGCGCGATGGCCGGGCCCGCCGCGGGCGGCTGCACACGGCTCACGGCGTCATCGAGACGCCGGTCTTCATGCCCGTCGGCACGCAGGGGGCCGTGAAGGCGCTGACGCACCGCGACCTCACCGACGCCGGCGCCCGGATCATCCTCGGCAACACCTATCACCTGCACCTCCGCCCCGGAGAGGACCTCATCGCGCGACGCGGCGGCCTGCACCGGTTCATCGGCTGGGACCGCGCGATCCTCACCGACAGCGGCGGCTACCAGGTCTTCAGCCTCGCCGAGCGCCGGAAGATTGTGGAAGACGGCGTCCACTTCAAGTCGCACCTCGATGGCAGCGCGCACTTCCTGTCACCCGAGAGCGCCGTCGACATCCAGGCCGCGCTCGGCTCGGACATCGCCATGGTGCTCGACGAGTGCCTGTCGTGGCCGTCGCCCGCCCCCGACGTCCGCGCGTCCATGGAGATGACGCTTCGCTGGGCGCGCAGGAACCGGGACCGGATGCTGGCGCTCAGGGCCGGCGAGGCGTCGGCCGGGCACGACGGCGCCTCGCTGGCGCCGGTGCCTCTGGTCACCCCGGCGCAGGCGCAGTTCGGGATCGTGCAGGGCGGCACGGTGCCGGAGCTTCGCGTCGAGTCGGCCGAAGGGACGGTCGCCGTCGGCTTCGAGGGCTACGCGATCGGCGGCCTGAGCGTCGGCGAGCCGCCGCCGCTGATGTACGACATCGTGGAGGTCACGACCCGCGTGCTGCCCGACGATCGGCCGCGTTACCTGATGGGGGTCGGCACGCCGGAGGACCTCGTCGAGGCCGTGGCGCGCGGCGTGGACATGTTCGACTGCGTGCTGCCCACGCGCAACGCGCGCAACGGGCAGCTCTTCACCCGCGAGGGACGGCTGAACATCAAGAACACGCAGTACGCCGAGGACGATCGGCCCGTGGACGATCTGTGCAAGTGCTACACGTGCCGCACGTTTTCCCGCGCGTATTTACGGCATTTGTACGCGGTGCACGAGATGACGGCGGCCACCCTGAACACCCTCCACAACGTCCAGTTCTACCTTGACACTATGGAGGCAATCAGGGAGGCTATTAGTTTCGGTCGCTTCGAAGCGTTCAGACAGGATTTCCACCGGGCCCGCGACCAGCCCGCGCTCGAGTCATGATTCCGACGTCCGTGTCCGTGTCCGCGCACGACCTGCTCGTGGCGATGGCCTCGACTCCCGATGGAGGCGGCGCCGGCGCGTGGGTCCAGCTCATTCCATTCGTCCTCGTCCTTGGCATTTTCTATTTCATCATCCTGCTGCCCATGCGGCGTCGGCAGAAGAAGGTGGACGAGTTCCTCGGCGCCCTGAAGGTCGGCGACAAGGTCGTCACCTCGGGCGGAATCTACGGCAGCGTCACGCGCATCAGCGGCGACTCGCTCCAGCTGCAGATCGCGGACAAGGTTCGCGTCGAGATTTCGAGGAACGCCGTCGTGGGCTATCAGGGGCAGGCGCCGATCGTGGCGCCGGAAGGCGCGCGCGCAGTAGGTCATGAACAAGAGTCTTCGCTGGAGAATCCTCGCCATCCTCGGGGTCATCGCGCTGTGCGCGTGGGCGATCTATCCGCCCTCGCAGACGGTCCGCCTCGGCCTCGACCTCAAGGGCGGCGTCCACCTGATCCTGAGCGTGCAGACCGACGATGCGCTGCGGCTCGAGACCGAGACGGCGATGGAGCGGCTGCGTGAGGAGATGGTGAAGGGTGGCGCCGCGTCGGTCACCGCGACCGCGCAGAGCGTCAGCGACTTCCAGATTGCCGGCGTGACCCCGGACCACGACGCGCAGCTGCGTCAGGCGGCGACCGAAGTCGAGCAGACCTACGACCGCGACTCGGGCGTCAACGGCACGTACACGTTCAAGATGAAGCCGAACATCGCCAACCAGCTCCGCACGGAGACGGTGGACCAGGCGATTCGGACCATCGAGCGCCGCGTCAACGAGCTCGGCGTCGCCGAGCCGATCGTGGCGCGGCAGAGCTCGCAGGGCTCGCAGGACCAGATCATCGTGCAGCTCCCGGGCGTCACCGACGTCTCGCACGCCAAGGAGATCATCCGGTCGACGTCGCTGCTCGAGCTGAAGCTGGTCGAGCAGGGCCCGGTGAGCTCGCAAGAGCAGCTGATGACCAACGGCGCCGTGCCGCCGGACACCGAGATCCTGTCGGGCGCCGTCGAGCGGCCGCGCCGCCGAAGGCGGCACCGTCTACTACCTGGTGCACCGCGTGCCGGTCGTGAGCGGACGCGATCTGCGCACGGCGAAGCCGAGCCTCGACGAGAACAACCGTCCGGCGGTCAGCTTCTCGCTGAAGCCTGATGGCGCCACGAAGTTCGGCAATTTCACCGGCTCGAACATCGGCCGCTATCTCGCCATCGTCCTCGACAAGCGCGTCGTCTCGGCGCCGGTCATCGAGGGGCGGATCAGCGACGAGGGCCGCATCGCGGGCAACTTCACGCAGCAGGAGGCGCAGGATCTCTCGCTGACGCTGCGGTCGGGCGCGCTGCCGGCCTCGCTGACGTATCTCGAAGAGCGCACGGTCGGCCCGTCGCTCGGCGCCGACTCGATTCGCGCCGGCGTCGATGGCCTCGCTCGTCGGCCTCGGCCTCGTCGTGCTGTTCATGCTGGCGTTCTACAAGCTGTCGGGCATCAACGCGATCGTGGCGATGACGGTGAACCTGCTGGTGCTGCTGGCGCTGATGGTCTACTTCCACGCGACCATGACGCTGCCGGGCATCGCCGGCTTCATCCTGACGATCGGCATGGGCGTCGACAGCAACGTGCTGATCTTCGAGCGCATCAAGGAAGAACTGCTCGGGTCCAAGGGCGTGCGCGCGGCGGTGCAGGCGGGATTCGACCGCGTCTTCCTGACCATTCTCGACACGCACGTGGCGTCGCTCATCGCCGCGGCGTTCCTCTTCCAGTTCGGCACCGGCCCGATCCGTGGTTTCGCGACGACCCTGTCGATTGGCCTGCTGACCAACGTGTTCACGTCGGTCTTCGTGTCGCGGGCGCTCTTCGAGCTGGTGCTCGGCCAGAGCCGCACGGCGCAAGCTCAGCATCTAGCGGGCCGAGAGGCTTCTCATGCAGATCCTCCACAACACGAACTTCGACTTCATCCGGTGGCGCTGGCACGCGCTGATTCTCTCGTCGGCGCTGATCATCGCGCGGCCTCGTCTTCGCGCTGCTGCGGGCGGCATGCCCGCTGGGCATCGACTTCTCGGGCGGCACGCTGGTGGTGCTGCAGTTCGACGCAGCCGGTGCACGAGGACCAGGTCCGCACAGCGCTCGACGCGCGTGCCCGGCGACAAGGTCGTGCAGAAATACGGCGACGACGCGGCGCACCAGATCATGATCCGCCTGCCGCAGGTCAACGACGCCGAGAAGGGGTTCAGCCTCGAGCAGGGCGCGAAGGGCACCATGCGACGCGATCCAGAAAGCCGGCCTGCCGAACTTCAAGGTGATCCGCACCGAGGTCGTCGGGCCGATCGTGGGCGCCGACCTGCAGGAGCAAGGGCATCTACGCGACGCTCTTCTCGATCCTCGGGCTGACGGCCTACATCGCCCTGCGATTCCGGTTCATCTTCGCGGTCGGCGCGATCATCGCGACGTTCCACGACATCTTCATCGTGTTCACGCTGCTCGCGTTCTTCAACTACGAGCTGTCGCTGAACATCGTCGCGGCGATGCTGACGATCATCGGCTACTCGGTGAACGACACGATCGTCATCTTCGACCGCGTGCGCGAGAACGCGCGCCTGCTGCGCCGCGAGCCGCTCGACAAGGTCGTGAACCTGAGCGTCAACCAGACGCTGGGCCGGACGGTCATCACGTCGGGCGTCACGTTCCTCTCGGTCGCTGGCGCTGTATCTGTTCGGCGGCGAAGTCCTTCGCGGCTTCGCCTTCGCGATGATCGTCGGCATCATCAGCGGCACGTACTCGACCGTCTTCATCGCCGCGACGATCGCGATCATCCTCAGCGGACGCAAGGCCTCGGCCGGACGCGCCGCCGTGCCGGTCGAGGAAGCGGTCGAGCGGCCGCGCCGTACCGGCGGCGGCCGCAACGTGCGGGTCTCGTAGGGCGCCGGGTCCAGCGGCGTGCTGCTGCTCCAGGCGGCGCTGCTCGGTGTGGTGCAGGGGCTCACCGAGTTCCTGCCCGTGTCGAGTTCCGCCCACCTCCTGCTCGCCAGGCTCTTCTTCGGCTGGGACGCCGAGCAGTTCGGCCGTCCGTTCGACGTGGCGTGTCACGTCGGCACGCTGGCCGCCATCCTGATCTACTTCCGCACCGACCTGCTGCAGATGCTCGCGGCCCTGCCGCGCATCTTCAGCCGCGCCGCCGATGAACCCGCGAAGCTCGCGTGGCTCGTCGGCGTCGGCACGATCCCGCTCATCCCGATGGGCCTCTTCCTGTCGGGCCTCGAGGACACGCTGCGCACGCCGAAGGTGATCGTCGTCACGCTGGCCGTGGTCGGCGTCGCGATGCTCGTCGCGGACCGTCTCGGACGCGGCACGCGCCGCGCGGACGACCTGTCCTCGGGCGAGGCGCTCGCGCTGGGCGTCGCGCAGGGAATGGCGCTCATCCCGGGCGTCTCCCGCTCGGGCGCGACGATCACGACGGGCCTGGCGTTCGGCCTCGAGCGCTCGGCCGCCGCGCGCTTCTCGTTCCTGCTCGGCGTGCCGGCGATGTTCGCCGCTGCCGCGCACGAGGGGAGGCACCTGCTCGGGCACCCGATGGACGCCCTGACGGCCCAGGTCTTCATCACCGGCATCATCGTGTCCGGCATCGTCGGCTACGCGACGGTGAAGTTCTTCCTTCGCTATCTCGCGAGCCACTCGCTGTCGGTGTTCGGGTGGTATCGCATCGCGCTGGCGGCGGTCACGGTCGCGTGGCTGCTCGCGTGAGATTCCGGGGGTCGCCGTCGTGATGCAGTGGCTGCGGCGCCGGTTCCTCGCCGGCCTGTTCGTCACGCTTCCGGTCATCGCCAGCGTCGCGGCGCTCGTCTGGATTTTCCGCGTCATCGACGGCTTCACGTCGCCGATTTACGCGCGGCTGCTGGGACGTCCGGTGCCCGGCCTCGGCCTCCTGACGACGGCCGTCGCGGTGCTCCTCGTCGGCGTGCTCGCCACCAACGTCATCGGCCGGCGGCTGCTGCAGCGCGTCGAGCACTGGCTGATGCTGGTGCCGGTCTTCAAGACCGTCTACGCGCCCATCAAGCAGCTCGTGCTGGCGTTCTCGCCGGACAACGAGTACCGGCTTCAAGCAGGTCGTCCTGGTCGAGGACCCCGAGCGCGGCTACGTCATGGGCTTTCTGACGCGCGAGTTCATCCTGGCCGGCCCGAGCCAGGCGCAGGAGCTCCTTGCCGTGTACGTCCCGACGAACCACCTGTATCTCGGGGACGTGCGGATTTTCCGCCGGGATCGCCTTCTCTTCCCCGATCTGTCGGTGGAAGAGGGCGTCCGGATCTTCCTGACCGGCGGCATGGCGCTGCCCGGGCGGGTCGAGGGCCGACTGCCCGACTCGCCCGGCAAAACGGTTCCATGAGGTCTGACCGGTTGGTTATAATCATGCGTTTGTGCGCACCGGATTCCGCCGCCCGGCGGGCCTCCGTACGGCGCCTTGAACGTGGCGGCAGGGCTTCAGCCCTGCAAGAGTGGCGCAGGGCTTCAGCCCTGCTCGAGAGGCGGGGCCGCGGCCTCGCGAGGGTCAAGGAAGGACTCATGAGACTGAATGTGACCAGGAGCATGTGGGCGTCGCTCGTGTTCGGCGCGATCGCGCTCGGACCGGCGCGGCTGCTCGCGTTCCAGCCGGCGGCCGAAGGCATGGAGCGGCACGCGGGCGGCGAAGCGAACCTGGTGCTTCCGGATCTCGGGTCGGTGACCTTCCTCGGCATCGACGGCCACACGCTGCTGATGTTCGGCCTGATCGTCTGCGCGCTCGGCCTGGCCTTCGGCCTGATCATCTACTCGCAGCTGAAGAACATGCCGGTCCACGGATCGATGCTCGAGATCTCCGAGCTGATCTACGAGACCTGCAAGACGTACCTGCTGCAGCAGGGGAAGTTCCTGCTGATCCTCGAGCTCTTCATCGGCACCATCATCGCGGCCTACTTCGGGGCCCTGCAGCACCTCCCGGCCACGAAGGTCGCGATCATCCTGCTCTTCAGCCTGATCGGCATCGGCGGCAGCTACGGCGTCGCGTGGTTCGGCATCCGCGTCAACACGTTCGCGAACTCGCGGACGGCGTTCGCGAGCCTGCGCGGGCAAGCCGTATCCCTGCTACGCGATCCCGCTGAAGGCCGGCATGAGCATCGGGATGATGCTCATCAGCGTCGAGCTGCTGCTGATGCTCTTCATCCTGCTCTTCATCCCGGGCGACTACGCGGGCCCGTGCTTCATCGGCTTCGCCATCGGCGAGTCGCTCGGCGCGGCGGCGCTCCGCATCGCGGGCGGCATCTTCACGAAGATCGCCGACATCGGGTCGGACCTGATGAAGATCGTCTTCAAGATCAAGGAAGACGACGCGCGGAACCCCGGCGTCATCGCGGACTGCACGGGCGACAACGCGGGCGACTCGGTGGGCCCGTCGGCCGACGGCTTCGAGACCTACGGTGTCACGGGCGTCGCGCTCATCTCGTTCATCCTGCTCGCGGTCAGCAGCCCCACGGTGCAGGTCCAGCTCCTGGTCTGGATCTTCATGATGCGCATCGTCATGGTGATCGCCTCCGGCGTTTCGTATCTGCGTGAACGAGGTGCTCGCGAAGAGCCAGTACGAGAACGTCGACGAGATGAACTACGAGGCGCCGCTGACGCGCCTGGTGTGGCTGACCTCGTTCGTGTCGGTGGCGCTCACCTACGCCGCGTCGTACCTGCTCATCCCGACGCTCGGCGACGGGTCGCTCTGGTGGAAGCTGTCGACGGTCATCACCTGCGGCACGCTGGCCGGCGCCGTGATCCCCGAGCTGGTGAAGGTCTTCACGTCGGTCGACTCGGCGCACGTGCGCGAGATCGTGAGCTCGTCGGAAGAGGGCGGGGCGTCGCTGAACATCCTGTCGGGTCTCGTGGCGGGCAATTTCTCGGCCTACTGGCTGGGCATGAGCATCATGATCCTGATGGGCATCGCCTACAAAGTGAGCCAGTTCGGGGTCGCCGACATCGGCATGATCGCGCCGGCCGTGTTCGCCTTCGGCCTGGTGGCGTTCGGGTTCCTCGGCATGGGCCCGGTGACGATCGCCGTGGACTCGTACGGCCCGGTCACCGACAACGCGCAGTCGGTCTACGAGCTGTCGACCATCGAGCAGATTCCCGGCATCGCGGCCGAGCTCAAGAAGCAGTACGGCTTCGACGTGAACTTCGAGCGCGCCAAGCAGAACCTCGAGGAGAACGACGGCGCGGGCAACACGTTCAAGGCCACGGCCAAGCCCGTGCTCATCGGCACGGCCGTCGTCGGCGCGACGACGATGATCTTCTCGATCATCGTGGCGCTCACCCAGGGGCTGAAGCCGGAGCTGGTGGCGAACCTCTCGCTCCTGCACCCGCCGTTCCTGCTCGGCCTCATCACCGGCGGCTCGATGATCTACTGGTTCACCGGCGCCTCGATGCAGGCCGTGACGACCGGCGCCTACCGCGCGGTGGAGTTCATCAAGGCGAACATCAACCTCGAAAGCTCCGACGAAGGCCTCGGTCGCCGACAGCAAGAAGGTCGTCGAGATCTGCACGCAGTACGCGCAGAAGGGGATGTTCAACATCTTCCTCGGCGTGTTCTTCGGCACGCTGGCGTTCGCCTTCGCCGAGCCGTTCTTCTTCATCGGCTACCTCGTGTCGATCGCGCTCTTCGGCCTTTACCAGGCGATTTTCATGGCCAATGCCGGCGGCGCCTGGGACAACGCGAAGAAGGTCGTCGAAACCGAGCTGAAGAAGAAGGGAACGCCGCTCCACGACGCGACGGTCGTGGGCGACACGGTCGGCGACCCGTTCAAGGACACCTCGTCGGTGGCCATGAACCCGGTCATCAAGTTCACGACGCTGTTCGGGCTGCTGGCCGTCGAGCTGGCGGTGAGCCTGTCGGCGCAATCGGGCAAGGCGCTGACCCATGGACTGGCGCTGGCTTTCTTCCTGGTGTCGGCGTACTTCGTCTGGCGGTCGTTCTACCGGATGCGAATTCAGGGGGACCAGGCGCGGTAAGAGACGTCTGTCAGCTGGTTGACTTCGCGCGGAACCGGCCGCTAGAATGCCGTGGTTTTCGCCCGTCTTGCGGTCGGCTTCGGGTATCGTCGGGTAGCGGGTCGGCTTTCCCAGGCCGGTGCCGCCAGCGACGGTGGTCTTCCCGGAAGCCGGCGCCCAACGGGTACGTCCCGAACCTCGAGGCCCAGGCGCTGACAAACGCGCGATCCGACGAGCCGCTTCACTGAGGCGGGTTTCAACGAGCTGAATCCGGCCGCGTGCCGGAACGATGGCGGAGCCGAATTCCGCCATGTGGTGTCTAACCCGGTACGACGCGGTCCGCCGCGCCGGCTGGGCCGTGCAGGTGTCGCCCGCAGCCGAGCGCTGGCGATGGGTTCTGGGGATCAGCGCCAGCGCGAAGAACGGTTCGAAGGAGGAGACGTTCGTGCCACGTGACATGTTCGGCGACGTAGTCGATCCGTCCATCAAGGTGGGCGGCCAGAAGTGGTACACGGTCCCGCTTTCGATCCTTGTCCACACGGCGGGGCTCATCGGCATCATCGTCATCCCGCTGCTGGCGGCCGATGCGCTGCCGGAGGTGCCGTCGATGATGGCCTTCGTGGCCGCGCCGCCGCCGCCACCGCCGCCCCCTCCGCCGCCCCCTCCGCCCGCCGCCGCGCAGCCCACGCCGGTCACCCCGACCAACGTCAACCCGAACGCCGCACCGATTGAGGCGCCCAAGGAAATCAAGAAGGAAGCCGCGGTCGATACCGGCTTCGAAGGCGCCGTAGGCGGTGTCGAGGGCGGCGTGCCCGGTGGCGTCGTCGGTGGTGTCGTCGGCGGCCTGCCCGAGGCGCCGCCGCCGCCGCCCCCGACCCAGCCCGTCCGGGTCGGCGGCAACATCAAGGCGCCGACCAAGACCAGAACGTCGACCCGGTCTATCCCGCCGATCGCGCAGTCGGCGCGCGTCCAGGGCATCGTCATCATCGAAGCGACGATCGGTCCGCGCGGCAAGGTCGAGGCCGCCAAGGTGCTTCGTTCGATCCCGCTGCTCGACCAGGCGGCGCTCGACGCCGTCAAACAATGGGAGTTCACGCCGACCCTGCTCAACGGCGTGCCGGTGCCGGTCATCATGACGGTCACGGTCCAGTTCACGTTGCAGTAAGAACCCGGTATCCGGTTAACGCATTTTCCGAATTTTCCTCGGAGGACAGAGCAATGGGTGAAGGCGGACTGAATCTTATCGAGATGTGGGGGACGATGACCTGGGTCGCCAAGGGCGTCGCCTTCATCCTGGTCATCATGTCGATGTGGTCGTTTGGCGTCGCGATCGAGCGCGTCTACACGTTCACGCAGGCGCGCAACCAGTCCAAGGCCTACGCGCCGCAGGTGGCCAAGCACCTCAAGGACGGGCGGCTGAAGGACGCCATCGCGCTGTCGGCGTCGAAGAACTTCCGCTACAGCCATCTCGCGAAGGTGGTGCTGGCGGGCCTGCAGGAATTCCAGTTCCAGCAGGAATCCGGTGGCACCCTGAGCCGTGAAGACCTCGTGGACAGCGTGCGCCGCTCCATTCAGCGCGCGACCGCGCTGACGCAGTCCGACCTGAAGAAGGGCGTCAACACGCTCGCGACCATCGGCACGACGGCCCCGTTCGTCGGTCTTCTCGGCACGGTCGTCGGCGTCATCAACGCCTTCGTCGGCATCGCGGCCACCGGGTCGGGCGGCATCGGCGCCGTGTCGGCCGGTATCGCGGAAGCGCTCGTCGAGACCGCGCTCGGCCTCATCGTGGCCATCCCGGCGGTGTGGTTCTACAACTACCTGACCGGCCGCCTCGATTACTTCAACGTCGAGATGGACAACTCCTCGTCGGAGCTGGTCGACTACTTCATCAAGAAGACCGCGTAGCAGGTTCTGGCGTCGGGGACGGCCTCACGGTCGCCCCGGCGCGCCGGGCAGGAATCAGGAGACACGTCCATGGCAATGAATCTTGGCGGCAAGGGCGGCGTCAAGTCGGACATCAACGTCACGCCGCTCGTCGACGTCATGCTGGTGCTGCTCATCATCATGATGATCATCGCGCCGATGCTCCAGAAGGGCGTCGACGTGAAGCTGCCGACGGCCTCGAACACGACCGACAAGCCGGAGACGCAGGACCAGACCGTCGTCGCGGTCGACGCGTCCGGCCGGATGTTCCTGCAGAGCCTCGAGGTCCCCGAGAACGACCTCGCCCGCAAGGTGACCGAGTATCTCGAAACCAAGAAGGCGAAGATCGTCCTGATCAAGGCCGACGAGGACGCGCCGTACGGCCGCGTGATGGCCGCGATGGACGCCCTCCGCAAGGCGCAGGTCGAGGATATGGGCCTGGTCACCGAGCGGAAGATGAAGCCCGGCCAGCAGGGAGGCAACTAGCCATGAAGCACGCCCACAGGCACTTTGGCGCCGAGGACGTCGTCCACGGCGAAGCGCCGAAGGTGTCGGCGGACATGAACGTCACGCCGCTCATCGACGTGCTGCTGGTGCTGCTGGTCATCTTCATGGCCGCGCTCCCGCTCACGCAGAAGGGCCTCGACATCAACCTGCCGGCCGAAGCCGAAGCCAAGCCCGACACCGCGCAGGACCAGATCGTCCTCGAGTTCACCGCCGACCGCCGCATGTCCGTCAACAAGCAGGACACGACGATGGCCGGGCTGGAGGAGAAGCTCCGGACGATCTTCGAGCAGCGCAAGGACAAGACGATGTTCATCGCCGGCGCGCCGACGCTGCGCTACGGCGAGATCGTCCAGGTGATCGACGCGGCCAAGGGCGCCGGCGTCGAGAAGGTCGGCATCGTCACGGAAGGCATGCGCAAGGAAGCCGGCGCGGCCCCGAAGAGCGATTAGCGCGGACTGACAGACTTCGGACTACGGACATCGGACAAGGAAAAGACGGCCACGCCGCTTCGGGCGGCGTGGCCGTTTTGCTGTACGGACTGATCATCGGGCCCGGTCCGCGGCCCGAGCTGGCCCCGGGACTCGATCAGGTCCGTACAGCAGAACGGCCACGCCGCCCGAAGGCAACGTGGCCGTCTGTCTTCTCCCTATTCCCTATTTCCTATTTCGCGAGTTACTTCGTGGCTCCCGTGCCCGTCGTCTTCGACTTCTGGAGCGCCTTGGCGCGGTTGGTGAGCGCGTTGGCCTCGTCCATCAGTTCCTGGTACTTCTTCCGATCCTTCTCCATCGCCGCCTCGTTGCGGATCAGGAGGCCCTTGTAGACGATGGCCTCGAGGTAGTCAGGCTTGATGGCGAGGGCCTTGTCGGCCGCCTCGAGGCCCTTGGCGATGTAGTCGCGGCGCTCGGCGTCCTTCAGCGACTTGTCGCGGAAGGTCTTGTCCCAGTAGTAGACCGCGATCGTGTAGAAGCCGGCGGGGTCCTTGGGATCCACGGCCGCCCGCTGGTTCAGGGCTTCCATCGTCTTGTCGAACTTGCCCTGGCGGTTGTAGAACGACGCCAGCTGCATGTAGACCGACCCGTCGCTGGGCCGCGCCTCCTTCGCCTTGAGCAGCGTCGCCTCGGCCTGCTCGTAGTTCCCGGCGTCCTCGTAAATCTTCGTCAGGGCGTAGTAGTTGGCCGGATCGGAGGGGTCCATCTGGATCATCTTCTCGACGAGCGGCTCGGCCTGCGAGGGGTCGTTCAGCTTGTCGGTGCCGTAGCAGGAGACCAGATACTGGAACGACAGCTTCTTCAGCTTCGGCTCGGCAATCGTCTCCGACGCCTTCTTGTAGTAGTCGACGGCCTTCTGCAGGTTGGCGTCGTTCTCCGGCTGGCCCTTCTTGGCAGGCTTATAGAGGTTGTCGTAGCTGTTGGCCAGGTAGAAGTACGCGACCGACAGGTTTGGGTTGTAGCCGAGCGCCTCCTGGTACTTGTCGATCGCCTTTTTGTAGTCGTTGGCGCCGTAGGCCGCGTTGGCGTCTTTGAACGCCATCTGGCCCCTGAAGAAATTGAGCTTGTTACAGCCCGAAGTTCCCACGCCGGCGACGGCAAGCGCGGCAGCCAGCAGCGCTGCCCGGGAAAGCGTCCGCATTCGATATCCCCCTGAACTCCGATTCTGCGATCAGTCCGAGCATCTTATGAGTGGCAGCGTGGCCCGAAGCCGGATGGCCGAGCGGTCCCGCTCTGGGTCGCCCATGGAACCGCCGAAACCGAGTCAGTATATGAACGCGAAAAACCAGCGTCAAGCCGGGCTTCTGGCCTCGTCCCTGCCGGTTTGCCGGACTCCGGAACCCGGTATCATGGCCGGACCGGCGCCTCTTCGCGTTAGACACCGCCCCTGATGATTCGCTTCGAGGACCTCCTCGAGAAGGTCCGGGCCTACAACCCGGACGCCGATCTCGAACTGCTCCGCCGGGCCTACGTCTTCTCGGCCTTCGAGCACAAGGGACAGGTGCGCCATTCCGGCGAGCCGTATATGGTCCACCCGCTCCAGGTCGCCGACTTCCTGGCCGACCTCAAGCTCGACGTGGTGGCCATCGCCTCGGGCCTCCTCCACGACGTCGTCGAAGACACCCTGACGACCATCGAGCGCATCGAGGAGCTCTTCGGCCCGGAGGTCGCCCACGTCGTCGAGGGCGTGACCAAAATCAGCACCATCCCGTTCTCGTCCAGCGAGGAGCGGCAGGCCGAGAACTTCCGGAAGATGCTGCTGGCGATGGTGGATGACATCCGGGTCATCCTGGTGAAGCTGGCCGACCGGCTCCACAACATGCGGACGCTGCACCACCTGCCCGAAGAGCGCCGCGTGAAGATCGCCCAGGAGACGCTCGACATCTACGCGCCGATCGCCAACCGGCTCGGGATGAGCAAGGTGAAGAACGAGCTCGAGGACCTCTGCTTCCGGTATCTCGAGCCGAAGGCGTACAACTCGCTGCGCAGCCGCGTCGAGTCGCGGCGCCGCGGCGCCGAGGGGCAGATCGACGAGCTGAAGACGACGCTGACCGCCAAGCTCACCGAGGCGCAGGTGCCGTACGTCGAGATCGACGGCCGCATCAAGCGTCTCTACAGCATCTGGCAGAAGCTGAAGAAGCAGAAGATCGAGCTCGACCAGGTCTACGACTTCGTCGCGCTGCGCATCATCACGCGCTCGGTGAAGGACTGCTACGCGACGCTCGGCATCATCCACAACACCTGGTCGCCGGTGCCCGGGCGCATCAAGGACTTCATCGCGATGCCGCGGCCGAACGGCTACCAGTCGCTGCACACGTCGGTGATCAGCGAGAAGGGCACGCCGTTCGAGGTGCAGATCCGGACCGACGAAATGCACCAGCAGGCCGAGGAGGGCATCGCGGCGCACTGGAAATACAAGGAAGGACGCATCGGCGACCAGCGCGACGAGCGCTACTTCCAGTGGATGCGCCAGCTGCTCGAATGGCAGCAGGAAGTCCGGGACCCGCAGGAGTTCATCAACAACCTGAAGATCGACCTCTACCCCGAGGAGGTCTACATCTTCACGCCGCGCGGCGAAGTGAAGGCGCTGCCGCGGGGCGCGACGCCGCTCGACTTCGCCTACGCGATTCACACCGACGTCGGCCACCGGTGCGTCGGCGCGCGGGTGAACGGCAAGATGGTGCCGCTCCGCACGCGGCTGAAGAACGGCGAGATCGTCGAGATCATCACGCAGGCCGGCCACACGCCCAGCCGCGACTGGCTGAACTACGTCGTCACCTCACGCGCGCGGCAGAAAATCCGCCACTTCGTCCAGCTCGAGGAGAAGGAGCGGAGCATCGAGCTCGGACGAAAGCTCTTCGACAAGGACGCGAAGCGCTTCGGCCTCAACCCGAAGACGCTGGTCGAGAGCGCCGAGTTCGCGAAGGTCGCCGACGAGTTCGGCAGCGGCAGGGCGGACGAAGTGATGGCGCAGATCGGGTACGGACGCCTCGCGGCGCGAACGATTCTCGCGAAGCTCGTGCCCGAGGCGCAGCTGCAGGAGAAACAGCCCGAAGGCCGCGTCGCGCAGGTCGTCAGGCGCGTGCTGCGGCCGGGCGAGGACCGCATCAAGGTCAACGGCGTGGACGATCTGCTGGTCTACCGCGCGCGCTGCTGCAATCCGATTCGCGGCGAGAAGATCGTCGGCTACATCAGCCGGGGCAAGGGCGTCGCCGTGCACGCGGCGAACTGTCCGAACGTGATGAACCTGCTCTACGACCCGGAGCGCCGCATCGCCGTCGAGTGGGAGAAGGGCGACGAGCAGGCCGCGCGCTATACCGTGCGCCTGACGATGCAGGTCGAGGACCGCAAGGGCATTCTCGCCGACGTCAGCGCGAAGGTCGCCGACATCAACACCAACATCACCAGCGTCGAGGCGACGACCGACAACGATCACCGCGGCCAGATCACCATGACCGTCGAGATCAGCGACCTGAAGCACCTGGAGAAGGTGGTGAAGTCGCTGAAGTCGGTCGAGGGAGTGATTGGAGTGGAACGCGCCGTTCGATGACGGACTGGGGCGCGGCTTCAGAGGACCGTAGGGCGCGGCTTCAGCCGCGCCAGTCCGCCGACTGGCAGGTCAGCTCGATCGATGCGATGACTTCGATTTCGATCCGCGCGCCCTTGGGCAGGCCTGCGGCCGCGACGGTGGAACGCGCCGGCGCGGGCGGCGTGAAGTAGGTCGCGTAGACCTCGTTCATCGCCGCGAAGTCGTTCATGTCCGCCAGGAACACCGTCGTCTTCACGACGCGATCGAAGCTGGTGCCGGCGGCGGCCAGGATGGCGCCGACGTTGTCGAGCACACGGCGCGTCTGCGCCGCGAGATCGCCCTGGACGAGCGCACCCGTGGCCGGGTCGAGCGGAATCTGTCCGGAGCAGTAAAGCAGGTTCCCGGCGATGATGGCCTGGGAATACGGGCCGATGGCTTTCGGCGCCTGGTCGGTCGCGATCGCCTGTCGCACGGCCCGTCGAAGCTAGGCGGCCTTGGTGACCTTGCCCGAGCGCAGGCAGCGCGTGCAGACGCGGATCCGGCGCACGCCGCCGTTGATCATCGCCCTGACGGTCTGCAGGTTCGGCTCGAACCGGCGCGCGCTCACGTTGTGGGCGTGGCTCACGGTACGACCGACGACCGGTCCCTTGTCACAAATCTCGCAGCGCTTGGCCATTGCAATATCTCCACGTGCCCAGCGCCCGTTCCGGCCTTCTGGACAAACACCAAAGTATAGCAGGGGTGGGGGATCCGGTGCAAAGACCGTCTACGCGCCCGGCACGATAATCCCGGGCCCGCCGTCAGTGGTGGCCGGCCCATCCGCCGACTGGGGGCCCGGCTTCAGCACCCGCCTGACGAGCTCGAGAAATCCCTGGCGCTCGTTGCCTTCGATCGAACCCACGCGGCGGGCGGCTTCGGCCATGCCGCTCAAGGCTCTTGCCGCGTCGCGTTCGAGCGGCGACCTCGGGCCCTTCAGCTCCGCGACGATTTCCTCGAACGCGCGGCGCAGCTCCCTGGCCAGCTCCTGTGCGGTCAGGGACTGCGGCGTCGACTCGTAGATGACGCCACGCGACGCGGTGTCGAGCGTCCGCGCCACGCTGTCGGCGGCCTCCGCGACGTCTGCGTCCACGAGCGGACGCAGCGCGTCACTCGGATGCCGGGCGACGATGGATTGAAACAGGAAGAAGAACCGCGACTGGCGATCCGTCATCTCGGCCATCGCCGGCATCAGCAGCGTCACGTCGTGCTCGTGCTGGCGTTTCGTCGCGGCTGCCGGATGCTTGCGTGAGGACGCCAGGTACCCGCAGTCGGCGGGACACCGGATCTCGACGAGACGCTTCGTGCCGCAGCAGACGGCGCAGATTTGCCGTCCCAGCGCGGGACACTGGCGCTTGGCCGGACGCGCCTGACAGAGAGGACAGGTCATGAAATGAAGAATGAAGAATGAAAAATGAAGAATGAAGAACCGGACGGCAGTGATCTTATCCCGGCTGCCTCGGGCTGAAAACCGTCAGCGCCGGCTGACGGGATTTGCGCCGGCGATCGAAAGTGCCTATACTTCGGCCCAAAATCAGCAGGAATTCGTAGGAACGGCAGTTGCACTCTCCCTGGCAGGCAGGGTTTCAGCGAGCAGCTCTCAGCCGAAGGCGCATCTTCTGGAGGCGTTATGGCAGACGGGCTCTTGAGCAACGAGTCGCCCCTCGAGTTTTTCAAGGCGCAGGTGGAAGGCGCGATGGAGCGCCAGCACCTGAAGACTTCCGTCTGGACGTCCTACTACATCGTCCAGATGCTGGCCGGGTACGTGGCGCGCCGCGACAACTCGGCGCCCGGCCTGGACGACGAGCCGCTCGGGCTTCGGCTCGTGCGGGCGCTGCAGGCCGAAGGCGCCGCGCAGCGCGAAGAGCTCCGCAGCATCGGCGATGCGTCTCTCTTTCTGGTCGGGTTCTTCGCCGACAGCCTCCACCGCCGCCTCGCCGACATCGACTACTACATCTCGCTCGGAGGATCCGCCTACGGACGCCTTGCGCAATCCGAGGACGACGCGTTCTCGGACGTGTTCGGCGAGATGGCCAACAAGTTCGTGCCGCTGACCGACGTGCTGGCGGAAGTGAGCGAGCGCGCCCGGTTCAATCGCAATCGCGACGTCCTGCGGATCTACGAACGCTGGCTGCGTACCAGAAGCCGGCGCGACGGCGAGTGGCTCGCCGAGTGCGGCATCGTCCCCAACCGCTCGGCGACGCATCGACTGCAATAGGACCGCGCAATATTTACGCTGACTACAGACGGCGCCGTCGGCAGTCCGTGCTATAATCCCGGCCTTCCGGTCGGCCGTGGCGTTCGTGCTGCGGCGCTTGAACGTTCCGCCCCTCCTGTAACTGTCCTCTGCAGTTGACACCAGGCAAGGTCGTTCCTTTGCGAACCGGATGTATCCGGGCGGCGTCTAAACGAATGACCGGCGCCGCTCCGGCCACGGGCACCAGGCAAGAGCGGCTCGCAACATGCTTATTTATGAATAAGTTGCGCGAGTGCCGCGACCGCGCGGGCGGGGACTGACGGAGCAGCACTGTTCAGCTGGCTTTCAGACTCTCCCTCCCACGCGTCGAGCCTCCCAGTTTTCATTAACCGGTCATTCGTCGGGGTCGCCGAGCGAGTTTGCGCGGCGGCAAAGACTTTGCAGGAGCACGCGGCATCATACATAGCGTCATTTGGAAAGGGGCGCGACCATGAAGAAGACCACGACGAAGACCAAGACGAGCCGGTACGAGGACCTGAAGCAGATTCTCGAGGACCGTCGCCGCGAGATCCTGAACGAAGTTCAGGACAAGATCCGCGACGTCCGCGCCGAAGGGACCCAGAACAAGTCCAACGAGGTCTTCGACGCGGCCGAGAGCTCGGATGCCGATATCCAGGAAGACATCGAGTTCGCGCTCATCCAGATGAAGGCCGAGACGCTGAACAAGATCAACGAGGCGTTGACCCGGCTCGAGGAAGGCGTCTTCGGCAACTGCTTCGAGTGCGGCGAGGAAATCGCCGAAGCCGCGCCTGCGGGCGCTGCCCTTCGCCGTCCGCTGCAGGGATTGCGAGGAAGCGCGCGAAACGGCGGCCGAGCGCGAGAAGATCTGGCAGCAGCGCCGCGGCGGGGCCTCGCTTTTCATGGACATGTCCCGCTAGACTAGGCCCGCGGGCGACACGGACTCCCGAGACACGGAGTCCGAACACAGGAGATTCCCTATCTGGCGCCGCATGTGCGAGTGCCGGACGGGGCGAGAGGGTCAGGTTTCCTGTCGCCGTATGTGCGACACGGCGCCTGGCCCTTTTTCATTTCCGCCATATCCTCCGGAGGGATCGCCATGAGCGATCGACCCGATCAGCCAGAAGCCACCGGCCGAAGTCGTCTCCGCGGTCAGCGAGACCCGGTCGTTGCCGCTCCCGTCGGAGTTGCCCGTGCTCCCGCTCAGGGACACGGTGCTCTTCCCGAACTCGTTCATGCCGCTCGCCGTCGCGCGCGAGAGCTCGGTCCGCCTGATCGACGATGCGATCGCCGCCGGGAAGGTGATCGGCGTCTTCGCGCAGCGCGACCCGGCGCTCGACGAGCCAATCCAGGCCGACCTGTATCCGGTCGGCACCGCGACGCACATCCACAAGATGTTCAGGCTCCCCGACGGCAGCCTCCGGCTCATCGTCCAGGGCCTGTCGCGAGTTACGCTCGACGAAATCGTCGCACTGAAACCGTATCTCCGCGCGAAGGTCTCGGCGGTGGAAGACGTGCTGCGCGACGAAGACCGCCTCGAGATCGACGCGCTCCTGAGGAACATCAAGAGCAATTTCCAGAAGGTCGTGTCGCTGTCGCCGCTGCTGTCGGACGACCTGCAGACGCTGGCGATGAACATCGAAGAGCCGGCGCGCCTGGCCGACTTCATCGCATCGAGCCTGAGCACGATCAGCACGCCGACCAAGCAGGAAGTGCTCGAGACGCTCGACGTGCGGGCGCGCATGGACAGCCTGAACCGGATCCTCATCAAGGAACTCGAGGTTCTCGAGCTGGGGTCGAAGATCCAGTCGCAGGTGCAGTCTGAAGTCGGCAAGAACCAGCGCGAGTATTTCCTGCGCGAGCAGCTGAAGGCGATTCAGAAGGAGCTCGGCGAAGACGACGACCAGCAGAAGGAGATCGAGGAGCTTCGCGAGAAGATCGAGGCGGCGGGCATGCCCGAGGCCGTGCTCAAGGAAGCCAACCGCGAGCTGGAGCGGCTGTCGAGGATGCCGGTGGCCGCGGCCGAGTACACGGTGTCTCGGACGTATCTGGACTGGCTCGTCGCGCTGCCGTGGAACGTGCGGACCGACGAAGTGATCGATCTCAAGCGGACCAAGGAAATCCTGGACCGCGAGCACTCGGGCCTGGACAAGGCGAAGGATCGCATCATCGAGTACCTCGCGGTCCGCAAGCTGAACCCCGCGATGAAGGGGCCGATCCTCTGCTTCGTCGGCCCTCCGGGCGTCGGCAAGACGTCGATGGCGAAGTCGATTGCGACGTCCCTTGGGCGGAAGTTCGTGCGCGTCTCGCTCGGCGGCATGCGCGACGAGGCCGAGATCCGCGGCCACCGCCGCACGTACATCGGCGCGCTGCCCGGGCCAGGTCATCCAGGGCCTGCGCCGTGCCGAGTCGAAGAACCCGGTGTTCATCCTCGACGAGGTCGACAAGCTCGGGTCCGACTTCCGCGGCGATCCGAGCGCGGCCCTGCTCGAGGTGCTGGACCCCGAGCAGAACGACACGTTCCGCGATCACTACCTCGACGTGCCGTTCGATCTATCGGAGGTCCTCTTCATCACGACGGCCAACGTGCTCGATCCCGTGCCCGCGCCGCTGCGCGATCGCATGGAAGTGCTCGAGCTGCCGGGGTACACCGAGGAAGAGAAGCTGCAGATCGCGCGAGAGCATCTGGTCGCGAAGCAGATCACCAATCACGGCCTGACGTCCGAGACGCTGTCGTTCACCGACGACGCGCTGCACGCCGTGATTCGGGGGTACACGCGTGAGGCCGGCGTCCGAAACCTCGAGCGCGAGATTGGCGCGCTCTGCCGCAAGGCCGCCCGTCGGAGAGCGGAGGGCAACGAGGAGCCGCTGACGATCACGCGCGAGACCGTGATGGAGATGCTGGGCGCGCCCCGTTTCCTCGACGAGGAGATGGAGGAGCGTACGAAGAATCCCGGTGTGGCGATCGGCCTCGCGTGGACGCCGTCCGGAGGCGACGTGCTGTTCATCGAGGCGTCGCAGATGACCGGCAGCGGACAGCTGACGCTGACCGGCTCGCTCGGCGACGTGATGAAGGAATCCGCGCGCGCCGCGCTGTCGTGGACGCGCGCCAACGCGAAGGCGCTCGGCATCGATCCGGATTTCTACAAGTCGACCGAGCTCCACTTGCATGTCCCGTCCGGCGCGATCCCGAAGGACGGGCCGTCGGCGGGCGTGACGATGACGACGGCGGTCGTGTCGGAGCTCACCGGCCGGCCTGTGCGCGGCGATCTCGCGATGACCGGCGAGATCACGCTCTCGGGCAAGGTGCTGCCGGTCGGCGGCATCAAGGAGAAGGTGCTGGCCGCGCGGCGCGTCGGCATCCGCGAGGTGATCCTGCCGAAGCAGAACGAGAAGAACGTGAACGAAGACCTGAGCCCGGTGCTCAGGGCCGACCTCACGATTCACCTCGTCTCGACGATTGACGAAGTGCTGGCGCTGGCGCTCACGACGCCGGTCCCTGAGCCCAAGGCGCCGGAGCTTCAGACGACGCATTGATGGCAGGCCTGAAGGCCTGCGCTACATGTGAAATTGGACCGGTCCGGCTTGAGGGTCTGTAGCGCAGGCCTTCAGGCCTGCCTATCGCGCGCGCGCTCAGGACGTCTTGCAGTTCGAGCCGCGCCGTCCCCATGTCCGGCAGCCGGCGGCGTGGATCCTTTTGCAGGCATCGGCCACCAGCCGTCGCACCGCTGGCGGCGTGGCCTTCGGCAGGGCGGCCAGGTCCGGCTCTCGGGTCACCACTGCGGCGATGATGTCGGTGATGGTGTCGCCCGTGAACAGCCTGCGCCCGACGAGCATCTCCCAGAGCAACACGCCGAACGCCCACACATCGGATCGCTTGTCGACCGGCTTTCCGCGCGCCTGTTCCGGCGACATGTACGCGGCAGTGCCGAGGATGACGCCAGCCACGGTTCCGGTGAACGCGAGCGTGGGGGACTGAGAAACTTCCGCGGACGCCGAGCTCCCGTCCGTGGCGCCACCGGCCCAGGCCTTCGCAGACCGAAGTCGAGCACCTTGACCTTGCCGTCGGGGTGAGCTTCACGTTGGCGGGCTTCAGATCGCGGTGGACGATGCCCTTGTTGTGGGCTTCCTCCAGCGCCTCGGCGACCTGCAGGGCGATCGCCAGCGCCTCGTCGACCGGCACCGCTCCGTGCTTCAACCGCTCCGAGAGGTCTTCACCTTCGACGAGCTCGAGCGCGAGAAAGGGGTGCCCGTCGGCCTCTTCGAGCCCGTAGATGGCGGCGATATTCGGATGATTCAGGGCCGCGAGCAGATGGGCCTCGCGGCGGAACCGTGACAGCCGGTCGGGTCCTGGGCGACCTGCGCCGGCAGGATCTTGATCGCGACGTCGCGGTGAAGGTTGACGGTCCGTGGCCCGATAGACCTCGCCCATGCCTCCGGCGCCGATCGCGCCGATCGGTAGTGCGAGAGGGTCTGTCCGACCTTATCGAGCGTGGCATCCAGGGCATGTCCGGTCATTATAGTCGCCCGCTGAGCTGGCTTCGCCAATTCAGCGCCAGATCAGATACGGATCGATCGCCGTACCCTGCCACCAGTGCTTTTCGGGACCGAGCTTGAATACGGCGAAGTGCAGGTGAGGCGTGTTTGGCGGCGCGTTGCCCGTGGTCCCCACGTAGCCGATCACCTCGCCGCGGACGACGTCCTGCCCGTCGTGCAGTCGGTCCGCGTATTGATCGAGGTGCGCGTAGTAGTAGCAGTAGACGCCCGCCGGATCGAACAGGTAGATCGTGAGCCCGCCGCGCACGCTCGTGAACAGCTTCGCGATGCGGCCGTCTTCCACGGCGATGACGGCGGTGCCCCGCGGCGCGAGGATGTCGAGCGCCTCGTGCTCGCGCTCGCCGCGCGCCTGATGGAAGGTCGGAACGAGCATCGCCGCGGCCACGCCCTCGACAGGGATCGGCAGCTTCCGTCGGCGCAACTCAGCGACGTCCGCGTCGTTGACTGGCGTGGGCGCCGGAGCGGGAACGTCGGCGTCTGCGTGCGGCTGGCGCCGACGCTGGCGGCGCCGCAGCGGCTCGCGGCCGTTCGGGCTCCGCGCTGACGGCCAGGGTGCCCTCGGGCACTCGAGCCGTCGACGTGCGCCCGCGGTACGCCACCAGGGCCGCGAGCAGAAGGACGAGGGCCACAACCCACGGGGCCGCCGCCGATGCCGCCGACCGTTGTGGCGTGTCCACGGTTATCGCAACAGCACGGGCGTCCCGTTCTTCACGAGCGCCGCCAGCCGGACGACGTCCCAGTTTGTCATGCGGATGCAGCCGTGGGATTCGGTGCGGCCGATCTGCGACGGCTCCGGCGATGCCGTGCAGTCCGAAGTGCTCGCGGTTGATCTGGATCCAGATCACGCCGACCGGGTTGTTCGGGTCCCGCCGCGAGCTTCGCCTTGCCGTGGCTCGGATCGGCATCCCAGAACAGATCAGGGTTGTAGCTGAACGTGGGCAGATCGAAGACGCCCGTGACCTTCCAATCGCCGACCGGCAGCGGGTCGTGCTCGCTGCCGACGGTCACCGGCGCGTACATGAGCATCGCGCCCTTCGCGTCGCTTCACCACCGCCGCGCCGCTCTCCTTCGTGATCTCGATCGTCGCGGCCTTCGCGTCGCTGCGTCTCGGCGGCTGGGCGTTCGCCCTGGCGCGTGGGAGATCTGCATCGGATCGACGGCCGGCACCGTGATGATCGTGCCCGCGGCCAGCTGCGCGTTCGGATTCAGCCGCGTCAGCAGATCGGGCTTCGCGTGAAAGCGCTCGGCCAGTTCCTCGAGCGCGGACGTGTAGCCGAGCGTCTTGCAGTTTGGCCTTCTCGACCATGTCCTGCGGGATGTGCTCCTCGAACGGGCCCTCGACGTCGGCCGCGCGTGATCGTGTACTTCGTGAGCGGCTTCTCGATAGGCGTCGCCGAGCGCGGCGATCGTCGCCTGATCGATGGCGCCGCTCGCGCCGGCCAGGCCATGGGCCGCCTTGAACGCGTCGAGCGCGCGGGTCGTGAACGCGCCCGGACGCCCGTCGATCTCGCCCGGTGAGAAGCCGGCCTTGTCGAGCGCAACCTGCAGCGCGAGCGCCTGCTCGTTTGGTCTTTTCGCGGGCGGCGCGGATTTCCTGGGGGCCGTATGCGGCCGGGCCATCGCGATCGAGGCGATGGCGAGAAGAGCGAAGACGGATGAAAGGCGTCGAGTCGACGACGGGAAGGTTGCCATACGAGGCCAACCTTCAAGAAACATTCCGAAGCTAACTGAGCAGGAAAAGTGCCGCGACGGTCTTGAGATCGGCGATTTCTCCAGCGTCGATCATCTGTCGGACCTCGGCCGTGCTGAACGATCCGACTTCGATCGATTCATCTTCGTCCTGATGCGCCACGGGGTCGCCGGCGCCTGGCGTCCGCAAGCCGGTGGCCTTGAAATACGTCATCGCCTCCGTGCAGAACCCCGGTGTCGGGAAAAACGTGTGGAGGCGTTCGAGGTGATCCGCGATGAGGCCGAGCTCTTCCTGGCACTCGCGCGCGGCCGCGGCGGCGACGTCCTCGTCGGTCTCGAGGCTGCCGGCCGGCAGTTCCCACAGGAAGCGCCCGACGGCATGCCGATATTGGCGGACGAGCAGGACTCGTCCGTCGGCCGCAATCGGGATGAGCACGATCGAGCCTTCGTGGCGCACGATCTCGAGATCGGCCTCACGACCGTGCGGCAGGCGGACCCGATCCACGGTGACGTCGAAGATGCGTCCGGTGTAGACCGTGCGGGTGGACAGAACCTCGGCGGCAGTGGTCATCCCTATACTCTAGACCGTACCGACTGGGCTCTCTGGGCAACCCCCGTCGCGCCACTTTCGTCCAACCCCAACACGAGCCCGCATGAGACAGACCCTGACCAACCTTCGATACGTGCTGCGCCAGCTCCGGCAGTCGCCGGTGTTCACGATCGCGGCCGTGGCCACGCTGGCCCTCGGCATCGGCGGCACGACGGCGATCTTCACGCTGATCCACGCCGTGATGCTGCGGTCGCTGCCGGTCGCGGACCCCGCGCTGTTGTACCGCATTGGCGACGGGAGCGACTGCTGCGTCGAGGGCGGACCGCAGGATCGCTGGGGCATGTACTCCTACCCGCTCTTCGAGCGGTTGAAAGCCGAGGCGCCCGAGTTCGACCAGATGGCCGCGTTCCAGGCCAGCGGCGAGCGCATGAGCGTCCGCCGCAGCGGCACCACCGCGGCGGCCAAGCCCCTGCGTACCGAGTTCGTGACGGGCAACTACTTCGAGACGTTCGGCATCAGCGCGCTCGCCGGTCGGGTCTTCGCGCCGGCCGACGACACGCCGTCGGCGACGCCGACGGCGGTGATGAGCCACCGCGCCTGGCAGGAAGAGTACGGCGGCGACTCGTCGATCGTCGGCGCGACGTTTGTCGTACAGGGCCATCCGCTCACGATCGTCGGCATCGCGCCCGCGGGGTTCTTTGGCGAGACGCTTCGCGGCGACCCTCCGGATCTCTGGCTGCCCATCCAGCAGGAGCCCTTGATCCACGGCGATGGCACGCTGCTTCGCCAGTCGATCTCGGCGTGGCTCCGCGTCATCGGACGACTGCGACCGGGCGCCTCGGTCGAAGGCGTCGCCCCGCGGCTTACCGGCACGCTCAGGAACTGGCTGCAGTACGGCTCCGGGTACCCGGCAGACTGGGTCGCGGGTCTCGTGAAGGACCTGCCGAAACAGGTGATCAACGTCGTGCCCGCCGGCGGCGGCGTCGGCGAGATGAAGGAGGCGTACGGGCGCAGCCTGCAGATCCTGCTGGCGGTCTGCGCGCTGGTCCTCCTGATCGCGTGCGCCAACGTCGCGAACCTGCTCCTGGCCCGCGCCGCGGCGCGCCGCGGACAGATCGCCCTGCGGCTGGCGCTCGGCGCGAGCCGATGGCAGATCGTCTCGCAGGCGCTGCTCGAGAGCCTCGTGCTGGCGATTGCCGGAGGCATCGCCGGCCTCCTGATCGCCGTGGCGGCGTCCCGCCTGCTTCTCTCGCTCGCGTTCCAGTGGGCGCATACCCCGCCGATCAGTCCCTGGCCGTCCCTTCCGGTGCTGGCCTTCGCCATCGGCCTCGCTGTGGTCACCGGAATCCTGTTCGGCGCGGCCCCGGCGTGGTTCGAGACGCGCACCGATCCGGTCGAGAGCCTGCGCGGTTCGGGGCGCAGCACGCGAGACCACTCGTCTCTGGCCAGGAACGCGCTGCTCGTGGCGCAGGCGACGTTCTCCGTCGTCCTCGTCGCCGGCGCGACGATGCTCGGGCGCAGTCTCAACAAGCTCGAGGGCCAGAGCTTCGGCTATGACGTCGACGGGCGCGTGGTCGTGTCGCTCAACGACCTTCCGTCGACCTATACGCCCGAGATGCTGTCGTCGATCTATCGCCGGCTCGAGGAGCGGCTCGATCGGCTGCCCGGCGTGACGGGATCCGGCCTGGCCCTCTACAACCCGCTCACCGACAACTGGGGCGAGATGATCCACGTCGCCGGGCATCCGCCGCCGAAGATGAGCGAAGAGGGCGGCGCGTCCTGGGATCGCGTCAGCGCGCACTACCTCCAGAATTTCGGCGTGTCGGTCGTGCGGGGCCGCGCGTTCACGGACGCCGACAACTCGACCTCGGGGCTGGTCGCCGTCGTGAACGAGGCGTTCGTGAAGCGCTTCTTCAAGACCGGCGAGGAGCCGCTCGAACAGCACTTCGGCCTCGATGCGCCCGAGAACGCGACGACGTTCCGCATCGTCGGCGTCGTGCGCGACGCGAAGTTCGCGGGCTGGGGACTGGCTCGTCCCGCGCGCCCGATGTTCTACGTGCCGCTGGCGCAGACGGTGAACTACGCCCAGGACATGCTCAAGCGGGTCGAGCTGCAGTCGCATTTCATCGGCGGCCTCATGCTGGTGACGAACCAGAGCTCGGGCAGCCTCGAGCCCGTGCTCAGGAAGGCGCTGGCGGAAGTCGACCCGAACCTGACGATCATCAACGTGCGGACGATGCGCGAGCAGGTGGCGCGGTCGTTCGATCAGGAGCGCGCCGTGGCAAGTCTGGCGGGGTTGTTCGGCAGCATCGCCCTGCTGCTCGCCGCCGTGGGGCTCTACGGCGTCACGGCGTATACCGTCGCGCAGCGCACCGGGGAGATCGGCATTCGGATGGCCCTCGGGGCCGACCGGATGAAGGTGGTGTCTCTTGTCCTTCGCTCGGCGTTCCGGCGTGTGCTGATCGGCCTCGTCGTCGGCGTGCCGCTGGCCGTGGGCGCCGGCCGTCTGATCTCCGCGCAGCTCTACGGCGTCGAGTTCTGGGATCCGCTCGCGCTGACGATCGCGATCCTGGCACTGGGTGTCTGCGCGTTCCTGGCGGCGATCATTCCCGCCGGCCGCGCGGCCGCGATTCAGCCGATGACGGCGCTGCGATCCGAGTAGGGCGGTGCTGCAGTGCTGCAGTAGCAGATAGGAGCGGTGCTGCAGCCCTGCCGATGGGCGCTGTGGTCTTGCTAGTCCCTGCTGCCTACTGTCCAGCGACTGGCGCGTCAGTCTTCCGGCTGCAGCGCCTCGATCGCATCGAGCACGGCCTGCAGGTCCTGTGGCAGCGGCGATTCGAATTCCATCCTCCGGCCGTCGGTGGGATGCGTGAAGACGAGTCGATGCGCGTGGAGGAACGGCCGCTCGAGCGTGAGCACCGGCCTCAGGTCCGCAGCGACGCGTGCGCGGTGGCCGCCGTACGTGGCATCGCCGACGATCGGATGGCCGATGGCGCTGAGGTGGACGCGGATCTGGTGCGTCCGTCCGGTCTGGATGGCGACCTGGCAGAGCGTCACGCCGCGATAGTGACGCGCGCGCGTGATGCGCGTCACGGCGTTCCGCGCGCGGCGTGAGCGCGCAGACATCTTCTGCCGGTCTTTCGGATCGCGTCCAATCGGCAAATCGATGCGCCGGCCCGCCTGCACGACACCCCAGACGAGCGCGCCGTATTCCTTCTCGACTTCCCGCTCGGCAAACTGACGCGACAGCGACTCGTGGGCGTGGTCGTTCTTCGCGACCACCATCAGCCCCGACGTGCCCTTGTCGAGCCGATGCACGATGCCGGGTCGCAGCTCGCCGCCGATGCCGCTGAGATCCTTGATGCGATGCAGCAGCGCATTCACCAGCGTGCCCGAGTCGTGCCCGGCGGCCGGGTGCACGACCATGCCGGCCGGTTTGTCCACGACGACCAGATCCGGATCCTCGTAGACGATCGTCAGCGGGATGTCTTCGGCGACGGCCGTCGACGGCGCCGGCTCCGGAACATCGACGGTGATGCGATCGCCGGCCTTGACGGCCAGATTGGCTTTCGCGGTGCGCCCGGCCACCGCGACCTGCCCCTGCTCGATCAGCCGCTGAATCTGCGACCGCGACTGGCCCGGGACGACGCTCGACAGATATCGGTCGAGCCGTTCTCCGGCCTGATCGGCAGCGACCTCGAGGCTGATCGCGGCCATCCGGCGGGTCAGGAAGCGCGGCGCACGCGCGCGGACGCCGGCACCGGCGACGACGACGTCTGGCGCGACAGGTAGAGGAGCATGCCGATGGCCACCGGCACGATGATGAGCGAGATGAACTGCGAGGTCGAGATCGTGCCGAACACGACGCCGCGCTCGTCGCCGCGGAAGAACTCGATGACGAACCGCGAGATCCCGTAGAGCACCAGGTAGCTCCAGAACGTGCGGCCCTCGAACGGCCGGCCCTTCTTCTCGGTCCAGAGCAGCAGCACCAGGATCAGCGCCTCGGCCGCGCTCTCGTAGAGCTGTGTCGGGTGCAGCGGCACGCCGAGCGGCGTGCCGACGTTGGCGGCCGCCTCGGGGTTCGTGAACGTGATCGCCCATGGCACGTGCGTCTCGCGGCCGTAGCAGCACCCGGCCATCAGACAGCCGAGCCGGCCCGACCGCGTGCCCGAGTGCGATGCCGGGCGCGAAGACGTCACACGTCGTCCAGAGCGGCATGCGGTGCCGCCACATGTACCAGAACGCCACCGCGACGGCGGCGATGAGCCCGCCATAGAAGACGCCGCCAGCACGGACGATGGAAAGGATCTCCGCGGGGTTCTGCCGGAACTTGTCGAAGTCGACGAGGATCAGCAGCAGCTTCGCGCCGACGAGCGCGGCGACGATGATGGCGATGCCGAGGTCGAGCGCGCGGTTCGGGTCGAGGCCGCGGCTCTTCGCCCGCGTCATCGCGAGCTTCAGGCCGAGCAGGTACGCCGCCGCGAGCAGCACGCCGTACGTGTAGACCGTGATCGGGCCAAGCTTCAGCAGTTCGGGATACACAATCGTCCTCGCGTCAGACCGCGGCCGCCGGCTTCGGCGGTCGGAGCAAATCCAGAATCAGCACCGCGACCCCGACCGTGATCGCGGCATCGGCCACGTTGAACGCCCAGAAGTGCCAGCCGCGCCAATAGGCGTCCACGAAATCCACGACGTAGCCCTGTCGCGCGCGGTCGACGAGATTGCCCGCCGCGCCGCCGATGATGAGCGCCAGACCCGCCCGTGCCCAGCGATGATCCTGCGGAAGCTGGGCGGCGTAGAGCCCGACGCCGACGAGCGCCGCGAGCGCGAAGACGGCCATCACCGCCGGCTTGAACGCGAAGTCCGCCGAGTTGAGGAACCCGAACGCGACGCCCGAGTTGCGCACGTGCGTGAGGTTCAGCAGCCCGGGAATCACCGCGATCGTGTCGAGCAGCGGCAGCTCCCGCGTGACCAGGAACTTCGTCAGCTGGTCGAGCGCCGCGATGGCGGCAATCACCGCCAGTTCCAGCGACCGCTTCACGACCCGACCGGCTCCGCCAGCGCCTCCACGCAGCGATCGCAGAGACCTTCGCGTCCCGCGTCGCTCGTCACCGAGGGCACGATCCGCCAGCACCGCTCGCACTTCACGCCGTCCGCCTTCCGAACCTCGAGCACGGGCGGCACGCCGTCCGGCCCTTCATCGACCTCTACCGATGAGACGATGAAGAGCGTCGGCAGGCTTGACTCGTACCTCGCGGAGCAGCGCCAGGTCACCGCCCGACGCGACGATCCGGGCCGCCGCGCCGAGCGACGTGCCGAAGACCTTCTCCTTCCGCCGGGCTTCGATCTCCACGTTCATCGCGTTGCGCAGCGAGAGCAGCTGCTCCCAGTCTGCCGCGTGCGTCTCGTCGCGCCACTCCTGAAGCTCGGCGGCGGCAGGGAAGTCCGCCAGGTGCGCCGACTGCTCGCGCGAGCCGGGCAGCGCCTTCCACAGCTGCTCGGCGGTGACCGGCAGAATCGGCGCGATGAGCCGCGCCAGGCCGTCCACGACGTGGAACATCACCGTCTGCGCCGACCGGCGGCTCGGCGATCCGGCCGCCAGCGTGTAGAGGCGATCCTTCGAGACGTCCACGTAGAACGCGCTGAGATCGACCGTCGCGAATCCGCTCAGCCCGTGCACGACACCCTGGAACTCGAACGCTTCGTAGCTCGCGAGCGCGCGGAGCCCGACCTCCGCGAACCGCGACAGCATGTAGCGATCCACGGGCTCGAGCGACTCGACGGGCACGCGATCGGCTGGCCGGATCGAAGTCGTAGAGGTTCGCCGCGAGGATCCGGCACGTGTTCCGCAGCTTGCGATAGGCCTCGACGACGCGCGCGAGGATTTCAGGCCCGACTCGCATTTCCTCGCGGTAGTCCACCATCGCCGCCCAGAGGCGCAGGATCTCGGCGCCGCTCTTGGCGATGACCTCCTGCGGCTCGACGGTGTTGCCGAGCGACTTCGACTGCTTCCGGCCGGCCTCGTCCACGACGAAGCCGTGCGTGAGCACGGCCTGGAACGGCGGCGCGCCACGCGTCCCCAGGCCCACGAGCAGCGAGCTCTGGAACCAGCCCGCGGTGCTGGTCGCTGCCTTCGAGATAGAGCGCCGCCGGCCACGTCAGGTCGGGCCAGAACGGCAGCACCGCCTCGTGGCTCGACCCCGAGTCGAACCACACGTCGAGGATGTTCGTCTCGCGCTCCCACTTCGTGCCGCTGCACTTGGGGCAGGCGAGACCCGCGGGCACGAACTCCTCGATGGGCCGCTCGTACCAGGCATCGGCGCCGTACCTGATCGAACACCGTCGCCGCGCGCTCGACGAGGTCGGCGGTCAGGATCGCCTCGCCACAGCTCGCACAATCGATGGCCGGGATCGGCACGCCCCAGGCGCGCTGGCGCGAGATGCACCAGTCGGGCCGGTTCGCGACCATGTTGAACAGGCGGTCGTGGCCCCACGACGGGACCCACTTCACCTGGTGATCGATCGCGTGGAGCGCCGCCTCGCGCAGCGTCTTCGGCGCCTTGCCGTCGGGCGTGACGACCGGCTCGCCGTCCATCCGCACGAACCACTGCGACGTCGCCAGGAAGATGACCGGGTTGTGGCAGCGCCAGCAGTGCGGGTAGCTGTGCTCGTACGCCTCGTAGTGCCAGAGCCGGCCGCGATCGCTCAGCGCCTCGACGATGGCCGGATTGGCCTCGAACACCTGCTCGCCCGCGAACAACTTCACGTCGTCGGTGAAGCGCCCGTCCGGGCCGACCGGCGCGTAGATCTCGAGGCCGTACTTCACGCCGGTGAGGTAGTCGTCCGAGCCGTGCCCGGGCGCGGTGTGGACGGCGCCGGTGCCCTGTTCGAGCGTGACGTAGTCCGCCAGCACGGCCAGCGACGGCCGGTCGTAGAGCGGATGCGTGAACTTCAGTCGATCGAATTGATCGCCGCCGACCAGCGCCACCGGCTCGCCGATCTCGCGCTTGGCGGCCCCGGCGACCTTCGCCGCCAGCTCCTGCGCCATGATCACGAGCCGTCCGTCGTGCGGATAGAACCCGTAGACGAAGTTCGGATGGAATGCCACCGCGAGGTTCGACGGGATCGTCCAGGGCGTCGTCGTCCAGATGAGGACTGACACGTCCTGGTTTCCGATCGCGGGCACCCGCGAGGCCAGCTCCTGCCGGCTCGACGGATCGAGGGGGAACTCCACGTAGATCGACGGCGACGAGTGCGGCTCGTACTCCACCTCGGCCTCGGCCAGCGCCGTCCGGCAGTGGATGCACCAGTGCACCGGCTTCTTGCCCTTGTAGACGAGCCCGCGCGCCACGAACTTCCCCAGCGCGCGCGCGATCGCCGCCTGGTAGCGGAAGTTCATCGTCATGTAGGGATGTTCCCAGTCGCCGAACACGCCGAGGCGCTGGAACTCCTGCGTCATGACGCCGATGAACCGCTCCGCGTACCCGCGGCACGCCCGCCGGAAGTCCGCCGTCGTCAGATCGCGCTTCTTCGTGCCGAGCTCGCGATCGACCTTCAGCTCGATTGGCAGGCCGTGGCAGTCGTAGCCGGGCACGTACGGCGAGTCATAGCCCGCCATGGTCCGCGTCTTGACGACCAGGTCTTTCAGGATCTTGTTGAGGGCGGTGCCGAGGTGGATCTGGCCGTTGGCGTACGGCGGCCCGTCGTGCAGGACGTACTTCGGCGCGCCGGCCCGCCGCTCGCGAATCAGACGATAGAGGCCGATCTCGTTCCACCAGGCGATCGTTTCCGGTTCGGCCGTCTGCAGGTTGGCCTTCATCGGAAACTCGGTGCGCGGCAGGTTGAGCGTGTCTTTCCAGTCAGGCATGGGGAAGCAGTAATTGTACTAGGCGAAGGGGGAACGTGTCCCCCCTCGCCCCCATGCCCAGTCGATCTTGTTCCCTCAGCGGTGGTTTCGCCGAGTGGGATCCTGAAGGCCCACGGTGACGCCGAAGGCGCCCGAGTTGTCCCTCAGGTCGTCGTCGTTCACCGACAGGTACAGCATGCCGGCTGCCCGGCGACGGGAACGACTGCTGGTTGCCGATACCAAAGGGCCGGCCGTTTCCGACGCGCCCAATCAAGGCGCCGGCGAGCTCGTTCGGCAGCGGCGCGCTCGCCGGCGCGGCGACCTTTGGCCGAGCCGGCCGTCGTGGCGGTGTCACTCGGATCGCTGCTCAACCGCACCTCGCCGTTGCTGGAAATGGTGACGACTTCGCCCTGCCTGACTTGCAGACCCGTCGAGACCCAACCGTCGCGCGCCTGGACCTGCATCGTGCCGGTTCCGACCTGACCCGGCGGAAGCGGCTGGAACGATCCGCCGCCGCCGATCGTGGAGTCTGGCGGCACCGCGAGATACAGGCGGGAGATGTTGTTGGACAAGAAGTTGCGATCCTGGCCGCCCGTGGTGAAGTAGATGATCTTCGGCCGGTTCCCGCCCACGTCCTTGAACCGTCCCTGGATCGTCTGACCGTTGGTCAGGACGAGCAGGCTGCCGCTGCCGATGAGATCGACCTCGTTGCGCGGGAAGTTCCTCGCATCGCCGGCGAAGTCGATCACAACGACGTCATTGACGTTCCACGTTTGCGACTGTCCGTTCACCGTCACGAGCATGCCCTTGGCGTCCGTGTCGATCAGGTCGCCCCGCACCCGCTCGCCCGATCGCAGCAGAAACGTCGCCGGCGCCTGCGCAGAGGCGGTGGCTGCGCTGAGAAGCGCAAAGGCCACCACGCACGCGCCGGTAGTGTTCAACAGGGGTTTCATCAGCCCACTCCTTGTTCGGCGCGCGCCGAGCGGCGACCTTCGCCAGCTCGACTGTCCCAACGCGCGGCATCCACATTCTATGGCCTGCGAAAATCGGTCCAACTTGCCCGCCCGGGCGGGTTCCGGCCCGGCCGCTATAATGCTTTGATGGGTTCCGCGCCGTCATCCGCGCCCGCGGCCGTGCCGCTGCGGCGGGTACAGCTCGATAACGGACTCACGGTGCTCGTGCAGGAGATGCACACCGCGCCGCTCGCCTCCGTATGGTGCTGGTACAAGGTCGGCTCGAAGGACGAACAGCCAGGCCAGACCGGCGTCGCGCACTGGGTCGAGCACATGAACTTCAAGGGGACCACCAACATTCCCCGCGACCAGGTGAAAGGCATCATCGAGCAGTTCGGCGGCAGCTGGAACGGCTACACCTGGATCGACCAGACCACGTATCTCGAGACCGCCACCGCCGACGCGCTCGACCGGATGCTCTTCATCGAGGCCGAGCGCATGGCCAACGGCCTCTACCATCCCGACGACTGCGAGTCCGAACGCACCGTCATCCTGGCCGAGCTGGACGGCGGCGACAACGATCCCGAGCAGGTCCTCGACAACGAGGTCACCGCCGCGGCGTTCAAGGCCCACGGCTACCACCACCCGACCATCGGCTGGCCGAGCGACCTCAAGACGATGAGCCGCGACGACCTCTACGGCTTCTATCGCCGCTGGTACGTGCCGAACAACGCCACCCTCGTCGTCGTCGGCGACGTCGACGCCGATGACGCGTTGCGGCGAATCGAGCGGCAGTTCGGATCGATTGCGCCCGGCTCGCTGCCCGCACGAATCGCGACTCGCGAGCCCGAACAGCTTGGGGAGCGGCGGGTGCGCGTCGAGCGGCCGGGCACGACGGCGTATCTGAAGATGGCGTGGCGTGCGCCGGAAGCCGCCAGCGCCGACTTCCACGCGATGCTGGTCCTCGACGCCGCGCTCAGTGGCGCGAAAGGCGTGAACCTCTGGGCGTCGTTCCGGAACCCGCCGCAGCGGACGACCCGCCTCTACCGGGCGCTCGTGGACACTGGCCTGGCGTCGTCGGTGTTCGGCGCGCTGCTGCCCACCGAGGACCCGTTCCTCTACACCGTCTCGTGCACCGTCACCGAGGGCCGGACGCTGGCCGAGGTCGAAGGCGCCGCGCTCGACGCGCTGAGCCTGGTCCGCGCGAGCGGAATCACGCCCGAGGAGTTCACCCGCGCGAAGTACCAGCTCCGCGCGCGGTACGTATTCGAGTCCGACAGCGTGACCAACATCGCGCACCAGCTGGGGTATTTCCAGACGATCGCGAACGTCGATCTCTATCGCGATTTCGTCGAGTCGCTCGAAGCCGTCACGCTCGAGGACGTCGCGCGCGCCGCCACGCAGTACCTGGCGCCGGCGCAGCAAACCATCGGCTGGTTCCAGCCGCAGACGGAGACGGCGCGGTGAGTCCCGTCGCCGCGCGCGGCCTGGCGCCCGTTCGCGAGGTCCTCGCGAACGGCGTCGTCCTGATTACGCAACAAACCGTCACGCATCCTGCCGTGACCGTCTACGCGACGCTCGAGGCGGGCAGCGGACACGATCCCGACGACAAGCTCGGGCTCGCCAACTTCGTCGCGCGCGTGATCGATCGCGGCACCGTCTCGCGAGACACCGGCGTCATCGCGGCGACGCTCGACGATCGCGGGGTGTCGCTCTCGACGGGCGTGACCCGTCACCTGCTGTCGCTGTCGTGCACGTGCCTGGCCGAGGATCTCGACGCGATTATCGAGCTGCTGGCCGACGTGATCCGGCAGCCGTCGTTCCCGGCAGATCAGGTGGAACGCCGCCGCGGCACGATCGTCACCGGACTGAGGCAGGACGAGGACAACCCGTCCGTCGTGGCCACCGACGCGCTGATGGCCCAGCTGTACGGCAGCCACCACCCGTACGGACGCCCCGGCCGCGGCACCGTGCCGTCGGTGGAGGGCATCGTCCGCGATGACCTCGTGGAGTTCCATCGCCGTCACGTCGGGCCCGCCGGCGTGCGGCTCGTGGTCGTCGGCGACGTCGAGGCGCCTCGCGTCGCCGGGGCGGTGGCGCGCGCGTTCGGCGACTGGGCGCACGAGCTGGCGCCGCCGCTTCGTCCCTCGCCCGTCACGATGGCGTCGGATCGTCGCGCCGAGCGCAAGGTGGTCCCCGGCAAGCCGCAATCCGACATCGCCTACGGCTTCACGACGATCGCGCGCCACGATCCGCGCTACTACGCGCTCGTGATCATGAACAACACGCTGGGCCAGTACGCGCTCGGCGGCCGCCTCGGCGACAACATTCGCGAGCGGCAGGGCATGGCGTATTACGTCTTCAGCTCGTTCGACGCCAACGTCGTCGAAGGGCCGCTCGTCGTGCGCGCCGGCGTCAGCCCGGCCAATGTCGAGCGGACGATCGCGGCGATCGACGAGGAGCTGTCGCGGATGGCGCACGACGGCATGACCGAGGCGGAACTGGCCGACTCGCGCCGCTACCTGGTGGGCTCGATGCCGCGCGTGCTCGAGACCAACATCGGCATCGCGACGTTCCTGCACAACGCCGAGTTCTACGGCCTCGGCCTCGATTTCGATCAGCGGATTCCGGACCTCCTCGGCGCCGTGTCGCTGGACGACGTCAACGGGGCCGCGCGCGCCTTCCTCGATCCGGCGCGGGCCACGATCGTGGTGGCGGGGCCGTGACCGCGGCGGTCTTCTTCGACGTAGACTTCACCCTCATCTATCCCGGCCCCACGTTTCGCGGCGAAGGCTATCGGCGCTTCGGCGAGCGGCACGGCCTCGCGCTCGACGAGTCGAAATTCGAGGCTGCCGTGCGCGCCGCGGCGCCCGTCCTGGATGCCGCACAGGGCGACATCTACGACCCGGCGATCTTCCACCAGTACACCGCGTCGATCATCGAGGCGATGGGTGGCGCCGGTCCTGGCGTCCAACCGTGCGCGGTCGAGGTCTACGAGGAGTGGGCGCTCCACCATCACTTCGAGATGTACGACGACGTGCCGGACGTCCTGCGCGCGATCGCGGCGCGCGGGATCAAGATCGGCCTGATCTCCAACAGCCACCGGCCGCTCACGTCCTTCCAGAGCCACTTCGATCTCGACGGCCTCGTCAGCGCGACTGTGTCGTCGTCGGAGCACGGCTACCTGAAGCCGCACCCGAGCATCTTCAATGCGGCGCTGCAGTTGATTGGCGTCGAGGCGAAGGACGCGGTGATGGTCGGCGATAGCCTTGGCCAGGACGTCGCCGGAGCGCTGTCCGTGGGGATGCGCGCCGTGCTCGTGCGCCGTGGCTCCGGCAACCAGCCGTTTCACGGCAACGCAGACGATTTCGACGGCGTCGCGGTGATCCACTCGCTCCAGGAACTGCTCCCGATACTCTGAGGCATGGCAGGGCTTCGCGACCTCACGACGCTCGAGGAGTTTCGCGCGGTCGAGCGGCTCGAGTCCGAGATCTGGGGACCCATCGACCTTGTGCCCGTGCCGATCCTCGCCGTGACGGTCCAGCGCGGCGCGGTGCTCGTGGGCGCCTTCGAAGGCGATCGGTTGATCGGCTTCGTCTATTCATTTCCCGCGCTCAAGGCAGGAGAGCAGAAGCCCTCGCACTGGTCGCACATGCTCGGCGTGCATCCCGACCATCGCGGCACGGGGCTCGGCCGCGAGCTGAAGCTGGCGCAACGCGACCGCGTGCTCGCGCTCGGCCTCGATCTCGTCGAGTGGACCTACGATCCCCTGCAGGCCGCCAACGCGCACCTCAACTTCGTGACCCTCGGCGCCGTCGTCGAGGAGTACGAGCAGAACGTGTACGGCGAGTCGCCGAGCCCCCTGCACGGCGGCATCGCGACCGATCGCTTCATCTGCCAGTGGTGGATCCGTAAGCCCCACGTCGAGCGGAGAATCCGCGGCGGCGTTCTCCGCGCGGTCTCGCACGAGGTGGCGACGGCACCCGTCGTGAACCGCGTGAAACCCAGCGGAGACTCCATCGCGCCAGACTGGTGTCGAGCTGGGCCGTCGTGAGCCGCGCGTGATGGTCGACATCCCCCTCGACTTCACGACGATGCTGGCGGCAGATCCTGCGCGTGCGCTCGAGTGGCGACTGCAGACCCGCGAGGTGTTCACGCACTATCTCGGCGCGGGCTACCGGGTCGTCGACTTCACCCTCGACAAGGCCGCCGGCCGCGGCCGGTACCTGCTCAGTAAGGTTCATGGGTCTATGAGTCCATAGGTTCATGGGTGGGGCATGGGTTTCCCCATCGACCCATGCACCCATGCACCCATGAGACCCATGGACCTATCTATACTCTCCCCATGTCCTGCCTCTTTTGCCGCATCGCCTCAGGGGAGATCCCCGCGTCGAAGGTCTACGAAGACGACGAGGTGCTGGCGTTCAACGACATCAACCCGCAGGCGCCGCTGCACGTCCTGGTCATTCCGAAGCGTCACATCTCGACCACTAACGACCTGTCGGGCCCGACGACGGCCTGGTGGGCACGCTGGTGAGACGGGCGGCCGCCATCGCGCGCGAGAAGGGCTACGCCGACCGCGGCTACCGTGTCGTCATGAACTGCAACGCCGAGGCCGGCCAGACGGTCTTTCACATTCATCTGCACCTGCTCGCGGGACGCGGCCTGGGGTGGCCTCCCGGCTGAGCTGTTGATCAATAATCCGGCTGGGCATGGCACTCCAGCCAGGAACCCGTATCGGACCGTACGAGATCAAGTCGTTGCTCGGCGCGGGCGGCATGGGCGAGGTGTACCTCGCGCACGACGCGCGGCTCGGGCGCGACGTCGCGCTGAAGGTCCTGCCGGCACAGTACGCGAGCGATCCCGATCGCCTGCGGCGGTTCGAGATCGAGGCGCGCGCCGCGAGCCAGCTCAATCACCCGAACATCCTCACCGTCTTCGACGTCGGCACCGACGGCGGGCAGCCGTACGTCGTCGCCGAGCGCCTGGAAGGCGAGACGCTGCGCGATCGGCTCGGGCGCGGACCGATCGGCGAGCGCGAGGCGCTCGAGATCGCGCGGCAGGTGGCGCGGGGACTGGCGGCCGCCCACGCGCGCGGGATCGTCCATCGCGATCTCAAGCCAGAGAATCTGTTTCTCACCAGAGACGGCCACGTCAAGATTCTCGACTTCGGGCTTGCGAAGCTCGTGAGCGACGGTTCGGGCTCGCACTCCAGGGTCGAGACCGCGTATGCGACCGAGGCAGGGCGTCATCGTCGGGACCGTGCAGTACATGGCGCCCGAGCAGGTGAAGGGGCAACCGGTCGATCACCGTGCGGATCTGTTTGCGTTTGGCGCGGTGCTCTACGAGATGGTCTCCGGGAAGGGCCCGTTCAGCCGGCCGTCTGGCGCCGAGTCGATGAGCGCGGTCTTGAACGACACGCCTCCGCCGCTCGACGAACGTCCGGCAAGGCACCTCGCCGCTCATCTCGCGTGTCGCCGAACACTGTCTCGAGAAATCACCGGATCAGCGGTTCCAGTCGGCGCGCGACCTGATCTTCGCGCTCGACGGGGCCGGCACGCGGTCGAGCGCGGCGTCGGGGCCTGGGCCCGCGATCGTCGTTCCGGCGCGTCGCGGGATTCCGGCGAGCGTCTTTGCCGGCGCCGCCGCCGTGCTCGGACTGACGCTCGGCTGGTGGCTGCGCCGGCGCACGCCCTCAAGGCGATGGCGTGCCGACGTTCAAGCGAGTGATTCGTTTTGCGGCCACCGACGCGAGCGAGTTCTCGCCGACGCTGTCGCCGGACGGCAAGTGGATCGCGTATATCCGGGATACGGCCGACCGCTGCGACCTCTGGGTGCAGTTCCTCACCGGCGGCGAGGCCGTCAACCTGACGGGCGCCTTTCCCGATCTGTATGTGGCGCGCCGGGACGTCATCGGCGGCATCGACATCGCTCCAGACGGCATCGGCGATTCTCTTTTCCGGCCAACCCGCGCGTCGGGGCGACGCAAGCGTCGGTCTACGTGATTGGCGCCCCTCTGGGAGGCGCACCGCGCAGGCTGATGACGAACGCGGCCGGCGCCCGATGGTCCCCAGACGGCAAGAAGCTTGTGTACATCAAGCCGGGCGGATCGTCCGGTGACAGCTGTCGAGATCTCGGACGCCGAGGGGCGAGAACGCCCGAGAGCTGGTGCCGCTCTCGGGTGGCATTCATGCGCACTGGCCGGCATGGTCCGGCGATGGCAAGTCCATCTACTTCCTTCGCAGTATCTCGACGCAGAACCTCGAGCCGTCCGAGATCTACCGCGTCAGACGTCGAGGGCGGAACGCCTGAGCCCGTCGTGGCGACTACACGGCGCGCCGTCTATCCAAGTCCAGCGACGCGACGGCACAGGTCTCCTCTACAGCGCGAACCCGGACAGCGCGGAGCTGGCACTCTGGTGGATGCCGACCAGCGGACACCCCGTGCGGCTCACGACCGGCATCGGGGAGTACTCCGAGGCGCGGCTGTCGGCTCGGACAAGCGTACCGTCGTTGCCACCGTCAACCAGGATCGCCGCTCGCTGATGACCGTCCCCGTGGCGGCGAGCCCGGCTTCGGAGATGACGGAGCTGACCTCAGGGATCGACCGGCGACCTCGATCCGGCGGTATCTCCCCGCGGCGATCGGATCGCGTTCAGTTCGACGCGCAACGGAAGCCGCCGAATCTGGACATCGCGACTCGACGGCACCGACGCGCGCGAGGTGACGACCGGCGACGCGATCGACGAACGTCCGGCCTGGTCGCCCGACGGGTCTACGATCGCGTTTGTCTCGAGTCGCGGAACCTCGCGCGCGATTTGGCGCGTCGCCGCCGACGGCAGCGACCTGCGCAAGGTGATCGATGCCCAGGTCATCGACGTCGTGACCTGGTCCCCCGACGGCAGCGAGCTGGCTTACTCGGCGCCCGCGGGAAAGTCGCCGGCGATCTTCAGAGTGCCCGTGAGCGGCGGCGACCCGGTCCGCGTCGCGACACCCGAGGGGTGCCACGTCGCCAAGTTGGTCGAAGGCTCGGAACGAGATCGCGTACGTCGACACCACACCACCGCCAGAGCCCGGCCACGGGGCTCGCGCCGTGCTTGGCATCGTCACACCGGACGGTCATGAGGTGCCGATTCGCGGGCCCGACTCAGACGGCCTTCACGGTTGCCAATGGCCAGGTGGCGTGGTCCCCGGATGGGCGCTTCATCGCGGCGATGTCCACTCCCGGTCAGCGGCCGTCGGAGATCTGTCCTGATCCAGCCCGACGCGACGGCGTCGCCGAGGGTCGTGATTGCGGTGAAATCCAGCCAGCGGGGCAGGGGACTGGACTGGTGGCCGGACCAGTCGAAACTCATCATCGGCCTTTCGGAGCGCACCGCCGACATCGTGCTCTTCGATCAGGGCTCGTAGTCGCGATCAGCCGAGACGCGCCACGAGCGTGCGCTCGAGGCCCTGGAGGTCACGCAGAATCATTTCCACACGGAGTCCCCGGCACACCGCTCGCCGCCTCTCGCACCTCATCACCCTGGCCGAACCCGAATTCCATCAGCAGCCATCCACCCGGCGCGAGGCGTGTCGCGGCCTGCGAGAGGATCGCGCGCACCTCGTCGAGGCCGTCGGCGCCGTGTCCAAAGAGCGCCGCGTGCGGCTCGAACTCCCTGACGTCCGGTGCGAGCGCCGTGCGCGCGAACGTGGGCACGTACGGAGGGTTCGCGACGATCAGATCGAACGGGCCGATTGCGTCGTCAAGGAATGACGTGCGGAGGAAGCCGATGCGACTGCCGACGCCGCGAAGTGTCGCGTTCTGGCGCGCGACTTCGAGCGCGGCTTCGGAAATATCCGTGGCGGTCAGCATCGCGGCGCGCCGTTCAGTGGCCAGTGCGATCGCAATGCAGCCGCTGCCGGTTCCGACGTCGGCGATGCGCCACGCCCGTGCCGGATCCGCGAGGCGCTCGAGCGCGGCCTCGACGATGAGCTCCGTCTCGGGGCGAGGGATGAGCACCGCTGGAGAGACGATGAAGTCGAGCCCCCAGAATTCGCGGACTCCGGTGATGTAGGCGACTGGTTCGCGTTCTTCGCGGCGGGACGCCATGGCCTCGAAGCGCGCCGCCGCTTCGGTGCCTGCCGGCTCGTCGCGCCGCGCGAGCCACGTCGCGCGATCCCATCCAGCCGCCGCGCGCGCGAGCACTTCGGCGTCGATGGCCGCCTGATCGGGTGGAATGCCCGCGCGAATGAAACGCTCGCGGGCCGCGATGGACAGAAACCAGAAGGTCAAGGAACCGCAGATTACACGGATTCGCGTGACCGCGGCACGTGCTGAAAGACACCTGGATTTTGAGATTTCAAGGATTGCTAGTCATTCGATCACGCTGACAGCGTGACATCGAAAGTGAATCCCCAGAATCCCGGAATCCAGGTGTCCTTTCCTTTCGATCGAAGATTACCGGGTCGATCAGGCCTTGTCCGACCCGACCGCTTCCTTCAATCGCTCGGCGGTGAAGTGCGACGTCACGGCTTCGATCAGCTCGTCGAGGTCGCCGTTCAGCACGTTCACGAGCTGGTGCGTCGTGAAGTTGATGCGGTGATCGGTGATGCGGCTCTGCGGGACGTTGTACGTGCGGATCTTCTCGGAGCGCTGGCCGGTGCCGACCTGGCTGCGGCGGTCCTTGGCCATGGCCTCCTGCTGCTTGTTCATCTCGATTTCGTACAGGCGCGCCCGCAGGACCTTCATCGCCTTCGCGCGGTTCTTGATCTGCGACTTCTCGTCCTGCTGAGAGACGACGAGCCCGGTCGGAAAGTGCGTGATGCGCACCGCCGAGTACGTCGTGTTGACGCTCTGGCCGCCCGGGCCGCTCGAGCAGAACGTGTCGACGCGGATGTCCTTCTCGTTGACCTGGATGTCGACTTCCTCGGCCTCGGGCAGCACCGCGACCGTCGCGGTCGACGTGTGGATGCGGCCGCTGGCCTCGGTGGCCGGCACGCGCTGCACGCGGTGCACGCCGCTTTCGTATTTCAGCTGGCTGTACACGCGCTTGCCTTCGATCGACGCGATGGCCTCCTTGATGCCGCCGATGCCCGTCTCGCTGAACGTCATCACGTCCATCTTCCAGCCCTGGCGCTCGGCGAAGCGGCTGTACATCCGGAACAGCTCGCCCGCGAAGAGCGCCGCCTCGTCGCCGCCGGTGCCGGCGCGGATTTCGAGCAGGACGTTCTTCTCGTCGTTCGGGTCCTTGGGCAGCAGCAGAACCTTCAGCTCGCCCTGCAGCGCCTCGAGTTTCGGCTCCAGCTCCTTGAGCTCGTCCTTCGCGAGCGCCGCCATCTCGGCGTCGCCGGCCTGGATCAGCTCCCGCGCTCCATTCGGCCTGCGCCGCGACGCGTTTGTACTCGCGATACTTGTCGACGACCGGCTCGAGCTCCGACAGCGCCTTGGCGTGCTCGCGGTACTTCGTCGCGTCACTCTGGACGGCGGGGTTCGCGAGCAGATCGGCCAGCTCTTCGTAACGGGACTCGACGGCGTTGAGTTTGTCGAACATGCGGACTCTGGGACTTCGGACTACAGACTACGGACGGCGCGGCTGAAGCCGCGCCCTACTGTTTAGCCACCGGACACCGGCGGCAGAAACGCGACCTCGTCGCCGTCGTGCACGCTGCGCCTGCATGCGCGCGTAGTCGGCGTTGACGGCGCCGGAAATCGACGTGCGATAGGGCTCGAGCGCGGGGTAGTCCGCCGCCAGCCGATCCCACACCACGCCGAGCGTCGCGTCGTCGGGCACATCGCGCGTCAGCTCCGGCGCGCCGACAATCTCGCGCAGCCTCGCGAACAACCGCACCGTCACGCGCATGCGCGCCTCCGCGCCTCTCCGCGCGCCATTTCGTCGTCCGGATCCGCGGTTGCGCCTTCGATCCAGACCTCGCCGCCGTCGAAGTGCTCGTGCTTCCAGATCGGCGCGATCTGCTTGACGCGCTCGATGGCGTAGCGGCACGCGGCGAACGCCTCGCCGCGATGCGCCGACGCCACGACGATCGCGATGCTCGCCTCGCCAATCTCGAGCCGGCCCGTGCGATGGTGCAGGCCGAGCGTGATCGACGGCCACGCCGCTCGCGCTTCCTCGTCGATGCGTGCGAACGCCTTCAGGGCCAGCGCCTCGTACGCCTCGTACTCCAGGAACGCGACCTTCCGTCCGAGGTTTTCCCCGCGCACGAGGCCCACGAAAGTGGCGACGGCCCCGACGGGCCCATCCGCCGTGTCGAGTACCGCGCGCGTCAGCGAGTCCACCGACAGCACGTCCGCGGTCAGGCCCAGCCTCGTCGCTCCCATCCTTCAACTGTACCGCAGCCTTCAGTCACGAACCGTGCTCGGCGCGCCATCGACTGTAGCGCAGGCCTTCAGGCCTGCCCTCATCACGGCCTGCCAGCCGTTCAGTATATCGCCTCTCACTTCGGCGGCCGGAGAGCCCAGAAGTGATCGAGCGGGCCGTGCCCGTGCCCGATCGCGAGCCCGTGCGCGATCGCCCCGGCGACGTAGTCAGACGCTTCCTGGACGGCCGCGGGCAATTCGGCGCCGCGCGCGAGACACGCGGCGATGGCCGACGCGAACGTGCATCCGGTGCCATGGGTGTTCCGTGTGTCCTGCCGCGCATGCCTGAACTCGTGAAACGCGCGCCCGTCGAACAGCAGGTCCACGACCTCGGGCTCATCGAAGTGTCCGCCCTTGACGACGGCCGCCTTCGCGCCGCGGGCCACGAGCGCGCGCGCGGCCTCGGCCGCGTCCTCGCGGGTTCTCACGCCGGCGCCGAGCAGCACTTCGGCCTCGAGGCGGTTTGGCGTGATCACGGTGGCCAGCGGGAGCAGCCGTTCGCGCACGGCCTCGATGGCGTCCTCCGCAATCAGGCGGTCACCGCTTTTCGCGACCATCACCGGATCGACGACGACACGCGGCAGCGACCAGCGCTCGAGCGCGCCGGCCACCGCGTCCACGATCGCGGCCGTGCCGAGCATGCCGGTCTTCACCGCGTCGACGGCGATGTCCGACGCCACGGCGTCGATCTGCTGGACGACGAAGGCGGGCGGCAACAGGTGGACGCCCGTCACCCGCTCGGTGTTCTGGGCGGTCACCGCAGCGATGGCGCTGGTGCCGTACACGCCCAGGGCGGCAAATGTCTTGAGGTCGGCCTGGATCCCGGCCCCGCCGCCCGAATCGCTGCCCGCGATTGTCAGCGCCGTGGGCATACGCTAGAATTTCGCCGTCATGCAGGTCACTCGCCGCGCGACGGTCTTCGTGGACGCCGCGCTTGTCTCCGTTGGGGTGTCGGGCCTTTCCACGCCGCTCAAGCTGGCCGCCACCCTGTTCATGATGGTACTCACCGCCGCCGCGGCGCAGGTCAGCTTTCCGCTGCCGTTCACGCCGGTGCCCTTCACGTTCCAGCCGATGGTGGTGCTGCTCGCCGGCGCTGTGCTCGGTCCCGAGCTCGGCATGCTGAGCCAGGTGCTCTACCTCGCGGCGGGCATCGCGGGACTGCCGGTATTCGCGGCCTCGCCGGACCTGCCGCAGGGCGCGGCGCGCCTCTTCGGCGCCACCGGCGGGTATCTCATGAGCTATCCGTTCGCCGCGTTCGTTGCCGGATGGCTCGCGCGCCGCGGACTCGATCGCCGCTATCTCACCTCGTTCCTCGCCATGGCCGCCGGCCTCGCCGTGGTCTTTGCCTGCGGCGTGACGTGGCTCACGCTCTTCGCGCCGGGCGCCGACGGACGATCGCTGCAGACGGCCCTGGCCGTCGGCTTCTACCCCTTCGTCGTCGTCGACCTCGCCAAGCTCGCAATCGCCGCCGCGGTGATGCCCGCCGCGTGGAAACTTCTCGGCTCGGACTTCGCTGAGTAGATCGACTGCGCGCACGAAAGAGTCCACAGATTTCACCGATTTCCACAGATTCGTTCTTCGTTCTGAGAAGGCTTTGAATCTGTGAAATCTGTGCAATCTGTGGATTCTTTTTCGAGCCGATCACCTGCCGAAAATCAGCAGGTACTGAAAGTCCAGGAACGACTCTCGACTCACCAGCCTGAGGCCCGCCTGGCTCGCCTCGTCGATCACCTTCTGTGGTCGGGCCGCTCGCCATCGGCGGCCCGGGCCCGCCGCCGTCCTTCGTGAAGTTCACGATCCCGATGCGGCCGCCCGGCTTCAGCGACGCCGCGAGCTTCGACAGCAGCGCGACGGGACTCGGGAACTCGTGATACGAGTCGACGATGAGCGCGGCGTCGAGCGCGCCGGAAGGCAGCTTCGGATCGTCGGGCTCGCCGCGCACGGGCTTCACGTTCCTGAATCCCTCGCGCTGGACGCGGCGGCCGATCGCCTCCAGCATCTGCGCCTGGACGTCCTGCGCGTAGACCGTGCCGTTCGGGCCGACGCGCCGGGCGAGTCGCACGGTGAACCATCCGCCGCCGGCGCCGACGTCGGCGACCACGGATCCTTCGCCGACGCGCAGCGCGTCCATCACGAGATCCGGCTTCTGCCAGGCGTCGCGGTCCGGCCCTTCGAGCACGCCCAGTTCTTCGGGCGGAAACAGTCGTCGCCCGCGATCCTGCTGCGCGAACGCCGGCGCGGCAGCCAGCATGACCAGCAGCGCCGTCAGCGCCGCCACGCACGGCCCCTCGAGTCATCGCGTGCTCCCGACGATCCCCGGCGTGGTCATGGCCGCCGGCGAGAGGATCTCATCCAGCCGCGACGGCTCGAGCAGGCGCCGCGACAGGACCACGTCCCGGATCGATCGTCCGGTGGCAACCGCCTCCTTCGCGACGTCGGCAGTGACGGCGTAGCCGAGGTACGGGCTCAGCGCCGTCGCCACGGCGGTGCTGCGATCGAGCAGCTCGCGACAGCGTGCCTCGTCCGCTTCGAGGCCTTCTATGGTTCGCGTCGCGAGAATATGCGCGGCACGCGCGAGGATTCCGGCCGCGTGCAGGGCGTTCCACGCGATCACCGGCATCATCACGTTCAGCTCGAGCTGACCCGCATCCGCCGCCGCGGCGATCGTCGCGTCGCAGCCGATCACCTGAAAGCAGACCTGATTCACCATCTCCGGGATCGACGGGTTCACCTTGCCCGGCATGATCGACGATCCCGGCTGCACGGCGGGAAGGCGGACCTCGGCGATCCCCGCGCGCGGACCCATCGCGAGCAGCCGCAGATCGCTTGCGACCCTGCCGATCTCCACCGCGAGGCGGCGCATCGCGCCCGAGACGGCGAGCACGTCGCCCATGCTCTGCGTCACGCGGAACCGGTTGGCGGCTGGCACCACGGGAAAACCGGATTCGCGCGCCAGCGCGGCGATCGCGGCCTGCGTGTAGTCGTCGCCGGCGTTGAGCCCGGTGCCAACCGCCGTCGATCCCAGGTTCAGCTCGAGCAGCTGCTCCGACGCCCGCTCGACGTCGTCAGCGCCGCGCGCCACCGACGCCGCGTAGCCGCTGAACTCCTGCCCGAGCGTGATCGGCACGGCGTCCTGAAGGTGCGTGCGGCCGACTTTCAGGACGTGCTCGAACGACGCGGCCTTCGCGTCGAGCGCCGCGGACAGCGCGCGCGCCGATTCGATCAGGGCCTTCGTTCCCGAGAGCAACGCGAGCCGCGTCGCGGTCGGGAAGACGTCGTTGGTCGACTGGCCCATGTTGACGTGGTCGTTCGGGTGCACGTGGGCGTACGAGCCGCGAGGCTCGCCGAGGATCTCCGCCGCGCGGTTCGCGAGCACCTCGTTCGCGTTCATGTTGTGCGACGTGCCGGCGCCGGCCTGGTAGACGTCCACCACGAACTGATCGCGCAGGCGGCCGGCAAGCACTTCGTCCGCGGCCGCGATGATCGCGTCCGCCACGCGGGGCTCGAGGCGACCGAGCTCGCGGTTGGCCTCGGCGGCGCATTTCTTCACGAGCACGGTGGCGGTGACGAGATCGGGATGCGGGCGCATCCCGCTGACCGGAAAGTTCTCGAGCGCGCGCGCCGTCTGCGCGCCGTAGTACGCGGCGTCGGGGACGGGCACTTCACCGAGGGAATCACGCTCGATCCGGCGGCATGGCTCAACCAAATTATACTTTCGCCATGGCTTCCTTCTTCGACTCCGTCCTGGACCTGATCGTGAAGACTTCGACCGATCTGCCCCCGGACGTGCGGGCGGCGATGCGCTACGCGATGGCCGAAGAACCCGCCTCGACCCGTTCGTCCCAGGCGCTCAGCATCATCGCGCAGAACATCGACCTGGCCGCCAACGGCGAAGGCGCCATCTGCCAGGACACCGGCATGCCGACCTTCGAGATCAAGACGCCGGTCGGCACGAACCAGATCGAGCTCAAGAAGGAGGTGCGCCGGGCCGTCGCTGAGGCCACCAGGCGCGGCAAGCTGCGGCCCAACTCCGTCGACTCGATCACGGGCGCCAACTCGGGCGACAACCTCGGGCCGGGCACGCCCATCCTCCACTTCGAGCAGTGGGAGAACGACGACGAGATCGAGGTGCGGCTGATCCTGAAGGGCGGCGGCTGCGAGAACATGAACGCGCAGTACTCGGTGCCGACCGAGCTCGCCGCATCTTGGCCGCGCCGACCGCACGCTCGAGGGCGTCCGCAAGTGCATCCTCCACGCCGTCTGGCAGGCGCAGGGCAAAGGATGCGCGCCCGGCGCGGTCGGTGTGGCGATCGGCGGCGATCGCACGTCGGGCTATCTCGAAGCCAAGCAGCAGCTGTTCCGCACGTTGGACGACGTGAACGCCGATCCGCGCCTCGCCGAGCTGGAAGCCGAGGTGATGCGCACGGTGAACACGCTTGGTGTCGGGACGATGGGGTTCGGCGGGAACGTGTCGCTGATCGGCTGCAAGGTCGCAGCGCTCAATCGGCTGCCCGCGAGCTTCTTCGTGTCCGTCGCGTACGACTGCTGGGCGTTTCGTCGGCTCGGGGTGATCCTCGACGCGAAGACCGGCGCCATCAAGCGCTGGCTCTATCGCGACCCGTCGTCACCGGTCATCCCGATGATCGACCAGGCCGGCTTCCAGCGCACCGGCCGCGAGGTCGCGCTGACGACGCCGCTCGACGAGAAGACCGTGCGCTCGCTGAAGGTCGGCGATGTCGTGCTCGTGTCGGGGACGATGTTCACCGGGCGCGACGCGGTGCACGCGCACCTGATGAAGCACGAGCCACCCGTCGATCTCCGCGGCGCGGCCCTCTATCACTGCGGGCCGGTCGTCCGGAAGGACGGCGACGCCTGGACCGTCACCGCCGCCGGCCCGACGACGAGCATCCGCGAGGAGCCGTATCAGGCGGACATCATCACGCGCTACGGCGTGCGGCTCGTCATCGGCAAGGGCGGGATGGGCGGCAAGACCCTCGCCGCGCTGAAGGACGCCGGCGCGGTGTACCTGAACGCCATCGGCGGCGCGGCGCAGTTCTACGCGCGGTCCATCATCGGCGTCGATGGCGTCTCGCTGATGGAGTTCGGCACGCCGGAGGCGATGTGGCACCTGCGCGTGAAGGATTTCCCCGCCATCGTCACGATGGACGCGCACGGCAACAGCCTGCACAAGGACATCGAGCAGGCGTCGGGCGAGGAGCTCGCGAAACTCGCAGCGCCGTAGCGGATGCGACGAGGCGCGTAGTGCCTTGTGCCGAGCGTGCTTCAGACGCCGAGTGTCGGCAGCGGCAGTCTCTTGAAGCCGTGATGCAGCGCCGCCTGATCGAGATCCGAGCTGCCGAGATCCTCGATCGCGACGAGCGGAAACGGCGTCACGAGCTCGACGTCGAGCGTCTTCAGGAAGCCCCCGCACGATCGACACAGCTCCAGCCGTCGCCCTGGCTTCGCGCGATCGGGGACGACGGTGCGGAACTGGGAGTCGGCGGTGCCGCAGTAGATGCACCGCTCGCCGGCGCTGCGCCACGTCGCCGCGCAGAACGCGCACCGCAGCAGCCGCTCGCCGTAGAAGAACTCCGCCAGCGCGGGCCACGAGCCGCAGGCGGGACAATAGCCCTGCTCCCAGCGCTCGATCGCCTCGCGCACGGGCGAATCGGGCGAGCCCTCGCGCAGCGCGGCGACCTGTTCGAGATAGACGACCGGCGCCGTGACGAGATCGCCGACGAGCCACAGCAGATCGACGACCAGATGATGCTCGAGCGCCATCTGACGCACGGCCTGCTGGTCGCGCTGGTAGACATGGGCCAGCAGCGCCGCGGCATCCACTTCAGCGCCGGCGATCGCTTCGCCGACGCGGGTGGCGGCCGCGTAGCCGCTGATCTCGGCGACGTCTCGCGAGAGATCCACCATCACCGGCCGCAACAGATCGACCGGCAACGGGCCGATACCCCCTCTGAGGACGGGGAAGCCGTCGGCCAGCGAGTGCAACACGCGCACTTCCGGCGCCGTCGGCATCGAAGAGATGGAGGGGCCCAGCGCCCCCAGCAGGTCCAGCTGCCGGCCGACCAGGCGCTGCTGCAGGTCGAGCGCCCGGCCGAGTTCGGGCTTTTCGTGCGCCAGGCCAGCCCAGCGGGTGGACGCCCGCTCGCGCCGCGCGCGCACTTCTTCCTGTAAACGACTGATCTGCAATGAGTTGACCGTGTCTGTGGCGGCCCTGGGGAGGGGCCGGCGGCTTGTAGCGCCCGCCGGACGGCCGCTATAATCGAACGGTAGGAGAGCTTACCAGATGATCAACGTAACCTCGACAGCGGCCGGCAAGATTTCCGAGCTGCTCGCGGAAGAGCAGAAGGATGGCAGCGGGTTGCGCGTGTTCGTCCAGGGCGGCGGCTGCTCCGGCTTCCAGTACCGGCTTGATGATCGACGAAGGCAACAGCGACGGCGACCAGATCTTCGAGAGCAACGGCGTTCGCCTCTACGTCGATCCGATCAGCGTGCGCTACCTGGCCGGCGCCGAAGTGGACTTCGTCGACACCGTCACCGGCGGCGGCTTCACGATCAAGAACCCGAACGCGGTTTCGACCTGCGGCTGCGGCCAGTCCTTCAGCGTCTAGCCCGCGCGAGCGGACTTCAGGCGCTCAGAGCCGACGTGACACCTCCCGCCCTCGATCTCGATCGGCTCCGGCCCGCGGGCGGAAAGCGCTCCAGCAAGCGCGACCTCATCGTCAATGTGTTCCTGCGCCAGGAAGGACACCTGAGCGCCGACGATCTGGTCGAGCTCATCCGGCACGAAGATCACCGCATCAGCCGAGCCACCGTCTACCGCACGCTGCAGTGGATGGTGGACGCCGGCATCGCCCGCAAGGTGGACTTCGGCGAGGGGCGATTCCGGTTCGAGCACTCGTATCGGCACCCGCGCCATTTCCATCTGATCTGCAAGACCTGCAACCAGTCCTCCGAGTTCCTCAGCTCCGACATCGAGGCGCTCATCGAGGAAGTCGCCGCCGCGCGCAACTTCACCGCGCGCCAGAGCGTGCTGCAGATCTACGGCGAGTGCGAAGACTGCCGCACCGGGCGCCGCGGCGAGCCGGTCAACGGCGCGACGACGGAGCTCCTGTTTGCGAGGGACGCGCTGAGAATCGCGATTGCGACCGAGCGCAGCGGGCTCGAGTTCTACACGAAGGCCGCCGCCATCACACGCGATCCGCGCGGACGGTCGGTGTTCCAGAAGCTGTCCGAGGAAGAGAAGGAACATCTCTCGACGCTCGAGGCGCGCTACCGGAAGCTCCTCAAGCGCGATCCGCAGCTCGAGTCGCGGCCGACGTTCCTGTTCTTCAAGGGCGCCGCCAACGGCCTCTTCTCCGAGGGCGCCGAACGCCTGACCCGCGGCGTGAACGACCAGCAGGCGTACCTGATCGGCATCCGGTGCGAGCGCGGCTCGCATCGCTTCTTCAAGCGCTACGGCGAGCGGTTCGAGGACTCCGAGGGCAAGCAGATCTTCCTGGAGTTCGCCGAGGAGGAACGCAACCACCTCGAGCTCCTCATCCGCGAGTACAAGGCGCTCGTCAAGCGTCAGGGCCGTGCCCGCGGCCGCGCACCGGCAAAATCGCCGCGAGCGCCGGGCGCGAGCGCCCGCCGCGCCGCCGCACGGTAGCCCCGCCTCCAGCGTGATCGACCTGCATACGCACACCGCGGCGTCCGACGGACGCCTGACGGCGACCGACCTCGTGCGCCAGGCCTGGCTGGCCGGCATCCGCGTGCTCGCCGTCACCGACCACGACACGCTCGGCGGCCTCGACGAAGCCGCGCGCGCGGCGTCGGCGTTCGGGCTTCGACTCGTCGAGGGCGTCGAGGTCACCGCCATCGAGCGCGACCGCGACGTCCATGTCCTCGGCTACTTCGTGAGTCGCGCGCACGCCGGGTTCCAGGCGTTTCTTTCAGCGCAGCGCGACGCGCGCGTCGTGCGCGTCCGTGAGATCGGGAGCGCGCTGACGAAGCTTGGCGCGCCCATCGACGTCGACCGGATCCTCGCGGCCGATCCCGAGGGCGATGTCGCGGTGGGGAGGCCGGCGATCGCGGCGGCGCTCGTCGCGGCGGGGCACGTGAGGACGTCCGCGAGAGGCGTTCGATCGCTTCCTCGGCACGCGCGGCGCGGCGTTCGTGCCTCGTCTCGGCCCGACGGTCGTCGAAGCCATCGCGAAGATCCACGAGGCCGGCGGCCTCGCGTCGCTGGCGCACCCGGCGCACAACCGCGCCGACGACCGGATCGCCGAGTGGAAGTCGGCCGGGCTCGACGCGATCGAGGCGTACCACAGCGACCACGACGCCGTCGCCCTCAACCGCTACCTGCAGATCGCCGCGCGCTGCAACCTCGCGGTCACCGGCGGCTCGGACTATCACGGCGACGAACGCGCCGAGCGAGCCAGGCTCGGGCGCGTCACGCTGCCCGACGCGGAATTCGAGGGGTTGTGTCGACTCCGGTCCTAGCCTTCGACGGCGTCAGCAAGGCGTACGGCGGCCTGCGGCCGCTGCGCCTGCGGCACCTCCGCGTCGAGGCCGGCGAACACGTCGGGCTTGCGGGATTCGATCAGGCCACGGCGGAGCTGTTCGTCAACCTCGTGACCGGCGCGACGCTGCCCGACGAAGGAAGCGTGACCATCTTCGGACGCGCGACGTCGGCCATCACCGACAGCACCGACTGGCTCGCGACAATCGAGCAGTTCGGCATCGTCAGCGAGCGGGCGGTGCTGCTCGAGCAGATCTCGGCGGCGCAGAACATCGCGATGTCGCTGACGCTCGACATCGATCCCATGGCGCGGGACGTGCGCGACCAGGTCGAATCGCTGGGTGACGCGGTGGGATTGGATGCGGCTGCGCTCGACCGTCCGATTCACGGGACGAGCGTGGCCATCCGTCACCGGATCCGGATCGCGCGCGCGATCGCAGGCCAGCCGAAGATGCTGCTCGTGGAGCATCCGCTCGCGGGCGTGGACGCCGGGGACGTCAGCGCGCTTGGCGCCGACCTGGCGCGCGTCGCGAAGTCGCGCGGCCTGGCAGTCGTCGTGCTGGCGGGAAGCGTCGAGGCGGCGCGGCCGTTCGCGCCGCGCGTGCTGGCGTTGAACGCCGCGACAGGAGATCTGACCGAGGCGAAGTCGGGCCTCCTGAAGCGGCTGTTCGGATCGGGCCGGTAGGCGAGCTACTTCTTCGTGATGACGCCGCAGGCGACTCTTGGGCCGCCCGAGACGCCGGACTTCGACTCGCCGGTGACTCCCTGATCGGGGTTGCCGTGGATGATGATCGCCGAGCCGTCGGCGTCGGCGAGCGTGAGCGGCCCGTCGCTGATCGTCACGCGCGTCGTCGTGGCGTCGAGCTGGCCCTTGCCGTCCGCGCCGACCGTCAGGTTCGGCAGATCGCCCATGTGGTACGGGTGATTGGCGTCCGGATCGGGGTTGCCGGCAGGGCCCGGATCGTAGTGGCCGCCGGCGCTCGTGAACGGCGCCTCGCACTTGCCGACGGCGTGCAGGTGAACGCCGTGCTGGCCTGGCTTGAGGCCCGAGACCGTCAGGTGAATCTGGACCAGTGCGGCTGTCGCCGTGCTGGTACTCGGCAAGGGTGGCGGTGCCGGTGATGCCATCGCCCGCAATGTCGGCGGTGGCTTCGGCCAGCGGCTTCATCGTCTCGTGCTCGTGCGCGCGTTGGCTTCTGCTGCGCGGCGAAGAGCGACGCGCCGGCGGACGCGACCAGGACGGCGGCCGCGAGATGTGTCAGGCGATTCATGGAGAGTCTCCTGTAGCGGCAGGGCTTCGACCCTGCCTTGGGAATCGATCGATTGTAGATCGCCGGTCTGGATGGATCGTGAGCGCATCGGGAGGAACTGTTCTGCAGCATCAACTCGTGCTTTTCGACATCGACGGCACGCTCGTCGTCACCGGCGGCGCCGGGCAGCGGGCCATGAACCGCGCGTTCGCGGACGTCTTCGGAATCCCCGACGCGTTCAAGCACGTCGAGCTGGCGGGCCGTACCGACACGAGCATTCTCGGCGACGCATTCGAGCGGCAGCGCATGACAGCGGGCCCTTCCGAAGTGCGCGCATTTCGCGAGCGATATCTCGTGTGCCTGCGGGAAGAAGTCCCGCGGCCGGGCAGGAACAAGCGCGTGCTGCCGGGAATCACGCCGCTGCTCGACGCGTTGGCGCCCGAGCCGCAGCGTCTTTCTGGGACTGCTGACGGGCAACTACGCCGACGCGGCCGAGGTCAAGCTCGGGCACTTCGATCTGTGGCGCTACTTCCGATGCGGCGCGTTCGGCGAGGACGCGCACGACCGGAATCACCTCGTCCCCGTCGCGCTCGGCCGCGCGCGCGAACAGGGGCTGCCCGAACACGTCGAGGCCGACCACGTCGTCGTCATCGGCGACACGCCGCGCGACGTCGCCTGCGCCCACGCGCACGGCGCACGTGTCATCGCGGTCGCGACCGGCCAGTACACGAGTGACGCGCTCGCTCAGGCGGGCGCCGATGTCGTCTTCGACGATTTCAGTGACACGGAGGCGGCGCTGCGCGCGCTGCGTCCGTAGTCGCAGTCTGTAGTCCGAAGTCCGATTGGCGGAAGCGCCTGGGAGTCGAACCCAGCCTCCCCGGCTAGCGGAGAGCAGCCGATTTTGAAGACCGGGAGGGCCACCGGGCCCCGTTCGCTTCCGTGATGATGCGAGTGTGAAAGTGCAGGTGGGACCGACCGAGGGTCCCGGCCCCGGTGTGACGGGGGCCGGGGACGACCGACGGCAGTTCAGTTCTCGATGAGGCGAATGTCGCTCGCGCGCGGCCCCTTGGCCGATTCCTCGGGTGTGAACTCGACGCGCTGCCCTTCGCGCAGCAACTCGAACACCGCGCCGCGAACCGCGCTGCGATGGAAGAAGTGCTCCACGCCGCCCTCGTCGCGGATGAACCCGAACCCCTTGTCGATCAGGAGCCGTGCAATTGTGCCGGTCGGCATACCCGTGTCCTCCGATGAACGTGTCCGTGAGGATCTGTAGGGAGGGCAGGCGAGACATGTCCCGCCACGGTACGACGCCCGAACGCCTCGAAGCCGGACAGAGAAGCCCTGTCAGACTTACCGCATCCCGATGACGCGGTGAGCTGCTCCTCGGGGATGCGGTCCTGTCGACCTTAGCAAATCCCGAGCGCACTATAGGCCCAATCTCCGGGCAAGTCAACGCGAACACCCCGGATTATGGGGATTTTTCCCCGCTTCCGGCCTGCGATAGAGTGGCGCATGCTCCGCCGGATTGGCGTCGCACTCGGCCTGCTGGCCGTCGCGGCGGGCGTCGCCGCCGTCGCCCTGACGACCGCCCGCGGCCGGGGCTATTTCGGTCCGGTCTTCGCGCCAGACGCCGCCTCGGTTTACGTCCTCGTTCGCGACGTCAGCGCGTCGGTCGTGGGTCTTGGGTACGACTCGTTCACGCCGCCGGCCTCCGTCTGGATTCACCGCGACCGCTTCAGCCTGGTTGCCATCCGGCTGGCGGATCGCGCCATCACCCTCGTCCGGGAGTTCCCGGCCAGCCCGCTCGAGGGCGCCCGCATCTCCGCCTATCACGGCGGCGATCTTCGGTGAGGCGTCGGGGCACCTCCGCTGGGCCGACGCCGACCATCTCGACTACGAGCTCACCGTGACGCGTCCCGACTCGCCGTCGAGTCACACGTTCGTGTGGCGTCACCGCTGGAGCGCGAAGACGGGCACGACCGAGGACAGCACGTCCTGGCAGCCCGGCTACGCGAGCATGACCGGCGACGAGCCGTCGCAGCTCCACGGGGATCGCGAGGTGATTGGCGTGCGTGGGCCTGAGCTGATGCCGTGCGCGGTCGTCATCCTGCGGACCGGTGACGCGGCCGCATCGCCGCTCGTGGACTCGGGACGCTGCGGCGATCGCTATTCCGGCGGGTTCGCGCGCGACGTTCTCGAGTCGCGGCGGGAAGCGATCGAGCACGCGGCGATGCTCGAGAAGACGTACAAGGATCTGGTGGCCGAGGGGCGCGCGCAGGGACTCTCCGAAGGCGCGGCCTTGCTGCAGGCCGGCAAGGGCATGCAGCGACTCGGGCTCTATCCGAAGACCCCGACGATCACCGCGTCCCCGCTCCGCCTGCGACGCGCTCCAGCCGGTCTTCCATATCTCGGACCAGGAGTTTCGTGTCGGGCTGTTCCAGGACATCGAGCAGGCCATCGCGCATCCCGGCGAAGAGGCCGACTTCAACGGGAGCTACGTCACGCACCGGGACTACAACACCAGCCGTCTGCTGAACGACTTCCTCGCCGATCGCGCCCATCGCGAGTTCCTCGTGGACGGCCGCGGCGGCTGCTGGCGGCTGCGGATCGACCACCGGTAATGGCTTCGATTCCCGGAATCGTCCTGGCTGCGGGCGCCTCCGTTCGGATGGGTCGCCCGAAGGCATTCCTGGCGATGACGCCCGGCGGGACCATCCTCGGCCGCGTGCTTGGGACGTTGGCCGACGCCGGCGTCGAGCCGCTCGTCGTGGTCGCGCGGGAGTCTTTCACTCCTCGCGAGGCCTGGAACGACCCGCGGGCCGACGAAGTGCGCGTCGTGGTGAACCCGGATCCCGATCGCGGGCAGCTGTCGTCCCTTGTCTGCGGGATTCAGGCAGTCGATCCCGCCGAGCCGGCCGCGCTGATGACGCTCGTGGACATCCCGCTCGTGCGCACGGCGACCGTCACCTCTCTGCTCCGCGCGTGGGAGCGTGACCGCGCCGTGCTCGTTCGCCCGCTGCACGAGGGACGCCACGGGCATCCCGTGATCTTCGGCCGCGCGCTGCTCGACGCGCTCGTCCACGCGGATCTCGCGCACGGCGCCAAACCTGTCGTCCGATCCTTCGCGCGTCACGCCGTCAACGTGCCGGTGGACGACCCGGGTGTCCTGATTGATTTCGACACGCCCGAGGAGTACGCGCGCCACACATGACGCTCGCCGCACGGATCGCGAGTCTCGTTCGCACGCTCGCGTTCGATCTCACGCCGCTTCGCGTCAGCCGCGACTACCGGCTGGTCTACGTCGGCCAGTCGGTGTCGTTTCTGGGCAGCATGGTCACGTACGTCGCCGTGCCGTACCAGATGTACGCGCTGACGCACTCGACGCTGGCGGTCGGACTGCTCGGCGCCGCGGAGCTGGTTCCGCTGCTCGGCACGGCGCTCGTCGGCGGCGCGCTCGCCGACGCGTACGACCGCCGGCGGCTCGTCCTCCTGGCCGAGACCGGCATGGCACTGGGCTGCCTGCTGCTCGGCCTGAACGCGCGCGCGGCGCATCCGAGCGTGCCGGCGCTCTACGTGCTGGCGGCGTGCATGGCGGGACTCGGCGGCCTCCACCGGCCGGCGCTCGAGTCGCTCACGCCACGGCTCGTCGGTCGCGACCTGATGTCCGCGGCCGCGGCACTTCAGGCCTTTCGCGGCAACTTCGGAATGATCGCCGGACCGGCGATTGGCGGCGCGCTGATTTCCGCCGCCGGCGTCGGCGGCGCCTATGCGTTCGATCTGGCGACGTTTGTCATCTCGCTGAGCGCGCTGGCATTCGTCGGAGCGGTGCCGCCGCCCGAAGGCGCCGCGGCGCCGAGCCTCGGCGCGATCGCTGAAGGCCTCCGCTACGCGCTCAGCCGGCCGCTGCTGCTTGGCACGTACCTGGTCGACATGAACGCGATGATCTTCGGCATGCCGCTGGCGCTCTTTCCCGCCATCGCCGAGACCTACGGCGGCAGCCGCGTCGTCGGGTACCTCTACGCGGCGCCGGCTGTCGGCGCGCTCATCGCGACGCTCGGCAGCGGCTGGACGTCACGCGTCCGTCGTCATGGCCTCGCGGTCGCGATCGCGGCGATGGTCTGGGGCGTCGGCATCATCGGCTTTGGATTGGCAGGATCACTCCGGGCCTCCCTGGTCTGGCTCGCGCTGGCCGGCGGCGCTGACATGGTCAGCGGCCTCTTCCGGATGACGATCTGGAACCAGACGATCCCGGACCGCCTTCGAGGACGGCTCGCCGGCGTGGAGCAGATCAGCTACCTGTCAGGACCGCTGCTCGGTCATCTCGAAGCAGGTCTCGTGGCGGCGATGTGGAGCGTGCGCGTGTCGATTGTGTCTGGAGGGGCCCTGGCGGTGATCGGCTCGGCGCTGCTGTCGTGGCGCCTGCCCGAGTTCGTGCGATATCGAAGCGATCAGCCCTCGGGCGGCGCGCCACGCTCGAGCGTCACGTAGAGCGGCGCGACCCCGAAGATGAACAGCATGAAGTAGAGGCTCTCGGGCGCGCGATTCACGCAGCGGTAGTGAATCTCGGCGCCGGGCTCGGCATCGAACTCCACCGTGCGCCACACGAGCGTGTTGTTCGCGCGCAGCGAGTGCCGTCCCGGCGGGATCTCGCGCGTGAGGCTCTGCCCGTACAGCAGCTGGCCGATCTTCTTGCCGTCCAGGCTGAAGATGACCTGGCGCGTCTTGACGTCCTCCGGCGACGTGCGGTGAATCGTCAGAAGCGTCGGCTTCAGCACCGGCCAGCCTTCTTCGTCCAGGCGCCCCGACGGGAGTTCTCCGGCCGGCGCCGTCGGCGCGCGCGCGCCCAGCCTTCGTCATGCCCGCTCCGCTCAGTACGTGTCCGCCGCGACGTATGCGTCGATGAGCTGTTGTTCGCCGGCCTTGCCCGGCATCGAGGCGCCGTGCTCCATGCCGAGCACGAACTCACGCTGGGCCGCCGCGGACTTCTCGGCGATGTGCTTGAAGATGTTCCGATAGTTCATCTCGCCGGTGCCCGGCTCCTTCCGGCCTGGCACGTCGCCGATCTGGAAGTAGCCGATCTCGTCCCACGCCCAGTCGATGTGCTCGATCATGCGGCCCTGGTTCCGCTGCACGTGATACATGTCGCAGAGGATCTTGCAGGCCGGGCTGTTGACGGCCCGGCAGAGCGCGTAGCCTTCGTCCGGCGTGCGCAGGAAGAGATCGGGGTTGTCGCTGAGCGGCTCCAGCACCATCACGAGCTCATGCGGCGCGAGGACGTCGGCGCCGCGGCGGATGGCGTCGATGACGTGCCCCGTCTGGATGCCGATCGGCAGGTTCCGTTCGTAGTAGCCGGGCACGACCGTCATCCACTTCGCGTTCGTGCGCCTGGCGACCTCTACCGCGTCGCGGCACGCCTTCACGAAGACGTCCACGAACTCCGGTTTGCCCGTCGTGAGCGACACCTTCCAGTTGTCGCCGCCGTCGATCACGAACACGCCCATCGTCAGGCCGCGCTTCGCGAGCAGATCGCCCATCTGCTGCTGCAGCGCGATCGGGCGCTTCATCATGCCGTTGTCTTCGAACGCGCGGAAGCCGGCGTCGGCCATGAACCGGATCTGATCGAGCGGATCGGGGCCGGCGGACTGCTCGAACATCCCGATGTGCGGCGCGTACTTGAGCGTGAACCGATGTCGCGGCCGGCGCGGTCGGCGTCTGCGCGCCGGCGCTGCCAGTCAGTCCGAACGCCGTGGCCGCAACCGCGGTCTGCGAGAGGAAGTCGCGTCGTTTCATGACGGCTTGTACACCATGAGCGCTACGATCGCGATGACGATGACCCCGAGAATGCCGCCGAGGATCGCACCGCGAGTGGAGAGGCGCGCGAACTCGGGATCCGCCACCCCGCGGGTTTCGAGGATCTCAATCTGGCGCCGCAACGTCGGCGTGTAGAACGCGAGCCCCAGCACCGCGACGATGACGAGCAGCGCGAGCGAGGCGTGGATCCACTTGTACGACCAGGAGTAGCCCTCGAGCATCACCATCGACACGCCGGTGACTCCGAGCAGCACGTAGCACGGATTGGCGACGCGGTCGTCCATCACCTTCACCGTCTTCAGCGCGAAGGCCATCTCGCGCCCGTCCAGCCCTCCTCTGCGCGCGCGGCCAAGGATCAACCCGTAGGCGGCGTTGAACCCGATCGCCAGGATCGCGCAGAGGATGTGGACGAACTTGAGCGCGAGGAACAGCATGCGCCACCCGCTACGCCGGCTTCGACACCATCAGCCAGAGGACGACGAGCGCCATCAGTCCGAGCACCGCGCCGAGCGCCGCGCTTCGTTTCGACAGGGCGATGAACTCCGGGTCGGTGGGCCCTTTCGTCTCGAGAATCGCGAGGCGCCGCGGCACCGTCGGCAGCAGCAGGAACTGCGCGACCAGCAACGCCACGACGACCAGGGCGGCCGACAACTTCAGCCACAAGTACCACGGGTAGCCCGCGATGTGTACCAAAGCAATGCCCGTGATCAGCAGGAACAGGAAGCACACGTGGCCGATCATTCCCATCACGCGGATCGTCTCCAGGGCGAACTTCAGTTCGCGCCCGTCGGCGCCGCCCTTGGCCGCCCGCGCAAGGATCAGCCCGAACGACGACGTGAAGCCAACCGCGACGATCGCCAGGAAGATATGAAGGAACTTCAGTGCGAGATACACAGGATCCTCATCTGCCAAAGAATACTGGCGTGACGTCGATGATCAGCCCGCAGGTAAACAGCATCTGGCACGCGAACGGCTCGCGCGGCGTCAATCTTATCCGAAGCGGAATGGCTGTTCGCCAGGACGCGTCCCCTGATTGAACGGGCGTGCAAGCAGCCAGAACCCGAGACAGGCGGCTGCAATGGCCAGCAGCGACAGCCAGCGGTAGCGCGGATACTCGAGACGGACCTCGTAGGAGCCATCGGCGGGCGCGGTGAAGGCGAGCTGTCCGTCGACCGGATAGAGCGGGACCTCGCGCCCTTGCACGAAGGCGCGCCAGGCCGGGTAGTAGTGCGCCCGGATCACCACGGCCGAATTGGCCGTCATGCCCGTGAGCGCGACGGTGCCGCCGAGGGAATCGAGCGCGGTCAGTCTGCCGCTGCCGCTCGTCGTGACGACCTCCCGGGTATCCACGCCGAGGAGCTCGAAATCCGACCAGAGCCCTTCGCGCCAGCGCTCGACGAACCCGTTCCTCGCGAGGTACGAACGTGAAGCCTCGGTCCAGACGAAGAGGTGCCGTATGCCCCACCGGCGCATCTCGGCGACGAACGCCGCCGGCGGGGTCTCGTCGATCGGCCGCCCCTTGAACGTGCCCGCGCCGAGGATCTCGCCGCGGAACACGTTCCATACCCAGCCATCCCACATCTGCGTGTAGAACCGCTGGCCGGCAACGTCCGGCAGCAATCCCTCGAAGTGCACGTCGAAAGGTGTGGTCACACTTCGGCGCACGGGATCGCTGTCCATGTCGCGATGAGGGCTGATCTCAACGAGCACGAGCGCGCCGTCCGCCGCGGCGATACGGTCGATCAGCGGCGCATCGAAGGCCCGCAGGTCGGGCACGTGACGGACCGGTACGAACGAGATGGCAACGAACAGGGCGATCGATGCCACGAGAGCGAATGCCAGCCGGCGCGTGCCGGCGAACCGCAGCACGAAGCCGGCGAGCGCCGGTCCGGCCAGCACCGGGATCATGTGCTGGATCCGATCGAACAGCGCGCCGGCCTCCGAGGTGTTCACGCGAAGCAGCGCCTGCGTCAGAACGACCGCGCAGGCGTAGAAGCCCGCGCGCGACCGGCCGGGCGCGAGCGCCATCACGAGCAGCACTGGCAGCCAGACGTTCGCGAGGCTCCGGTAGTCGTTGAACCACCGCTGAGGCAGCGCCAGGATCTCGACGTTGTAGCCGATGGTGCGGACAAACAGCGGCCAGTTGAACGGCGCGCCCGGGTCGTAAACGGTGTTGTTGAAGCTGATATAGGAGTGGTACCGCAGCGACTCCCAGTGCACGGGCATCGCGACGAGAATTGCGAAGAAGCCCGCGACGGCGAGCCGCCGGACTACCGCGAGGTCGCGATAATACGCCGCCTCCAGAAGGACGAAGATGCCCGCATACACGCAGAACGCCACGTGCGCGTAGAGACCCATCGTCAGCCCGAGCATCAGCACCGGAGCGCCCCAGCGGCGGCCGAGCCTCGCGGCACGGCTTCCGACCATCGCCACACTGGCGCAGAAGCTCCGATCAGCGAGTTCGTGTCTCCGCTGTTCCCAATCGTGGCGAAGTACCCGGCAGTCAGGAGAAACGCAAAGCCCGCCGCCAGCGCGCCTTCCTCCGCGTTCTCCTGGCTGATGTCCCACCACACGAACGACGGGACCGCGAGAAAAGCGATCGCGTGAAGCACGTGGTAGCCGATTTGAGGCCCGAAGAGCACCGTGGGGACGAACGCCAGCGCGCCAAAACTCTGCGCGATGTCGGTGGACGTGGGATAGCCGCCCATCAGCCACCAGTTCCATCCGACCACGCTGCCGCGCTGGAGGAGGCGGACGCCATTGAGCGCAGACTGGTAGAGCGGCGTGTAGTCGTCCTTGAACGGAATCTGCGACCACATCGACAGCGGCAGGCGAGAGAAGAGGGCCGTCAGTAGAATCGCGATGCTCGCGAGAAGCAGCGCCCACGTCACGGGCCGTCCAATCCGGACCTCGCGCCCGACTTCCCGCCGCGTGGTGAGTGTCAGAAGCGTCGCGGCAATCAACGCCGCCGCATACCACGGCTTTCTCGCGCCGTTCAGCGCCCCAGGGACCGCCGCCCACCGTGCGGTGCCGAGGAAGTTCACCCAGGCGAGCACGAGCGTCACGGCACAGCGCGCCAAGAGGCGCCCAGCGCGGCATCGGCACGCGAAGTCACCGTGTCGTCTCCGTCACCTGCAGCACCGCTACCAGATCGCGTCCCGCAGCGTCACCAATCATCGTCGTGGTGCTTTTCCATCCGCGCGCCTGCACCAACGCTCGCCGGTCGGCTAATTCCGGAGTGCCTGCGAACTCGACGAGAAACAACCGGCCGCGATGGACGGTATCCGCGAAGCCCGGCGCGCGCTCAGCCGCTGCAAGGTCCGTGGTGACGGAGACGTTCGTGTGTCCAGTCGCCAGATACGCCATCGGCCAGACGAGCCACCACTGCTGCGCGACCACGGCCACGTCAGCTGGTCCGGGGCTGGCGGACAGAATCTGCTGCAGCGCCTGAGCCTTCGGCTCGACCGGCGCGGTGATGTACGTGAGGTGCGATCGCCCGCCCGTCGTGGCGAACTCACGGAAGTAGTTGATGTAAAAAGTGACGAGGAGGCTCGCGGTCACCAACGCTGTCGCGGCCATCGCCGGCCGCCGGGTGCGCGGCGATTCCATCCACGCGGCCGCTCCGGCTGCGAGCACCAGCGTGCCGGGCACGAGAAGACACAGTCCCCATCGCTCGAAGTGGGGCCGGAGCGCTCCGGGGCCTGCAAACGCGAAGAACGCGAGCCACGTGCCTCCGCATGCGAGCAACAGGCCCTTGTCGAGCGCGGTGCGACGGCGGACGCATTCCCCAGATCGCCACTACCGTGACGATGACGAACGCGAAGTCGTACGGGACGGTCCACGGCCGGGCACCGGAGAAGTAGTGATAGATGGTCACTCCGTTGAATAGCCGGCCCGTGTTCGCCGCGAGCTCGAACCACTCAGAGGGAGAGATCATCCGATGCGCCGCCTCGGCCAGCCAGGGCTTGTTCAGGTGCTGCTCCGATCCTCCAGCGTGATTGAGGACGAACGAGGCTCCGGCGAGGATCATCACCGCCACTGCCAGAGAAGCCACCAACAGGGCAAGCCGCGCGCCTCGGCGTCGCCGGCAGGATCCGTCTCGCGAGCGGTGCGGCTGGCAGCAGCAGGAACGGCGCGATGAAGACGTTGGTCGGGTGCGTCCACAACGCCACCGGGAAGAGCGCGAGCGCGATCGCCAGCCACGTCCACGCGCGATCGGGCTCCGCAAAGCCCACGAGCGCGCGATAGATGACGAGTCCGGTCCAGAACACGGTTTGCGACGGATCCTGGCAGATGCGGCTGTGAGCGATTGCCGTGGGCAGACAGGCCAGCGTCACCGTGAAAATCCACGCCGTGTCCTCGTCGAAGGCGCGGCGAACGAACCAGAAGCCGATTGGCAGCGCGAGCAGGTTCGCCAGCGCCGGCACGGCGCGCAGAAGCTGAAACGAGGGCGGCCACACGGCGTGCAGCAACGCAATCGGGATGAGGAACACGAGATCGATGGGATTGCCGCTCGTGGTGTGGGCGATGTAAGGCCGACCCGCGAGCCACGCGAGCGCCTGCATGCCCCAGAAGCCTTCGTCGCCGCTGATGCCCGGCACTGACGAAAGCCGCATCAGCCGGAAACAACACGCCGTTCCGAGCAGAAAGACGATCGACTGCCGCGATGAGCCAGCCGTCACGTTTCACGGGCGCGGACAGGTCGGTCATTGCCATCGCATCAGGCCGCCTGTAGCCAGCAGCAGGACTCCGAACGCGGACAGCATCGACCCGTAGACGAAGCTGCGCGGCATGAAGCGCAACGTCACTTGATGAGCGCCCTGCGGCACGACGCATCCGAGAAAATCGTCCTCCACGCGGACGGTTCGCACAGGCGCGCCGTCGACGGTTGCCGACCAGCCGTCGTGATAGCGCTCCGTGAACGCAAGCGTGCGCGGTCCCTGCACGTTCACGTCGGCCACGAGCCTGCCCGGGCCGATCGACGACGAGCCGGGCGCTTCCGCTCGAGTCGCCGCCCGGCCCGTCGAGCAGGCGAACTCGTGCAGCCGCGCCGTCGAACGGCTGGCGGCTGCCGTCCGGCGTGAAGAGCCAGCGTGTGCCCGTCAGCCGGATCGCGGCCTCGCCCTCAAGGGGATGTGTTGCTGCGGGAAACAGTCCGACGTACCCGACGTGAGTCGATATCCGCGCAGCACCAGCACATCGGAGCTGTACGGCCCGTGGCGTTGGACGAAAGCGTAGGAGTCGGCAGGTGCCTGGGGCGCCGCTGGCACCTGCTCGGTGAGCGACTCGATCGTCCGCGGCGGCACCAGGTACACGAAGCGATGCCCCAGGCGCCGAGATCCAGGGCGGTGACGACGATGAGCGCAGGAATCGCCCACGCCGTACGCCGGCCCGCGAGCGTCGTCAGGAGCGTCACGATGGCGACGATGGCGACGCCGGCCGACGCCGTGGCCATGCCGGCGAAGGTATGCCGGCCATACGGGAGGACGCCGGTATTCAAGAGCAGCGTCGTGAGAAGGCCGAGAGCGGCCGGGATCCAGAGGACCGACGCGAACCGCCGCAGTTCGCCGGCCGCGCCCTCGGCGATCGCCAGCAGATCGTCCATCGTGATTGCCGCAAGAACAGCGAGCGCGAATTGAACGAGCACGAGGTATCGCACCGGGCCCCGGATCGATCTCAGGACTGGCAGGTGGGCGATCACCCAGTCGAGCCCGCCGTAGCGGCCGAGCGCCAGAACCAGGGCGATCGCGGCGAAGACGGTTGTCGCCGTCACGAGCCGGCGCCGATGCGGGAGGGCATCACGCCGGATCCAGACCCAGATGCACGAGACGATCAGGATGGCGCCCGAGTAGATCCCGTACTCGTGGAACGACACAATCCCGCCGTAGGCGCCCCCCTCGAAGAAGTAAGGCGACCAGAGCTGCAGCAGATTCAACGGATGCAGCGAGTAGGTCACCGCGAAGTCGCTTGCGCCTCCGGCGCGCGTCGAGCGGCTTGCGACATCAAGGGACGGCAGCCACTGCACGGCGCCGATCAGGATGCCGATGGCCAGCGCCGCGGCGCAGCTTCGCAGACGGCGCCAGCGCCGCAATTCGCTCGCGCGGAACACGGCATAGGCGGCCAGTGCCAGCCCAGTCCACCAGACCGCCTGCGGGAATCCGAGGAGCAGCTCGGATGCCAGAATCAGCGCCACGGCCGCGAAGGCGAGCGCCCGCGCGCGAGGACGATCGTCGGCGATCACCACGTCGGCGGCAGCCAGCAGCCACGGCATATGCGCGACGACCTCCACCATGTTCATGTGGTGATGGTGGAGCAGGGTGAACCCGCTGAAGGCGAAGAGCATCGCGCCCCAGAGTGACGCGGTCACGCTGACTCCGAGGCGGCGGAGGAACCAGCACATGCCGCCAAACGCCAGAGGATAGCTGCCGATCAGCTCGAGGTTGAATGCCGGGCCGAGTGGCAGGAACCGATAGAGCAGCTGATGGGCCGGATGAAACATGCCCGTCTGCCCCTCGCCCTGCATGTAGAAACCCGCGAGGATGGACGGCGTCCACAGCACGGTGTCTCCCGCGCGGAGCGCCTGCTGGTACAGGTAGCGCATCGGCAGGTGAAACCACGTCAGGTCGTTCTGGACGAACACGCATCCGGTGGCGAGAGGCCACAGCAGCGGCGCGAGCAGGCCGAGACTGCACAGTCCGATGACGAGATTGAGCCCGCGATGATCCGCGGATGGCGGCTCGCTCATCACGCCGGTTTCCGAAAGGCCAGAATCAACTCTCCGCGGAGGATGTAGCGCGTGGCCTCGTGCGTGTAGCCGCGCCGCGCGAAGTCATCCAGCAGGCCCTTCCGTGTGTAGTGGGAGATGTGCTCGTCCGCGTAGCCGCCGGGCGCTGCCATGCCGTACGCCTTCTCCATCCACACCCACTCCCACCGGTCGTAGTCGGGTGTGCCCAGCACCAACCGCCCGCCGGGCGCGAGAACCCGGCAGAGCTCGTCGATCATCGACGGCACCATCGGCACGTGCTCGATGACCTGCGAGCAGAGCACGCACGGGAAGCTCTCGCTGGCAAAGGGCAGCGCGAAGCCGGACGCACGGACGCGTGGCACCTGAAAGCGCCGGGCGAACCGAAGCTTGTTGACGAGCACGTCGAGCGCCACGCTGCCCTCGGGCAGCGATCCGATGATGTGGCTCGAGCCGCAACCGACGTCCAGCACGGCCCCCTGGCCGTCGATCAGCTCGGTGATGTGTCGGTACCGACTGCGCTGCCAGTACCGCTGCAGGGGAATCGGGCTGTCGTATGCGCGGAAGTCGTAGTCGGCGGCCGCGATCGAGTTGCGAAGTCGCCAAAGCCTCCAGTACGTGCGGACATAGTCGCGCGCCAGCGTCGCATGCGCCTTGGACGGCATCGCGGCATTGGGCGGTACTGAATAGGGATCTCCATCACATGCCACCCCGCGGCGTAAGCGCGCACGAGCACCTCCTGCAGGATGTCGTAGTTGCCCGCCTCGAGACGGAGAGACCGCAGGACGTCGGTTCGGTACAGCCGCAGCGCGCTCGATCCGTCGTTCACGCCGAGGCTGAGACCGCGCCTGAACGCAAGATTGAGGAGCCGGCTCCCGGCGAGGCGAGTCGCCGGCATCTCGGTGCGGCTCTCCTCGAGGTAACGTGACCCCACGACAATCTCAGCGTTGTGCCGCTGGTGCCAGAGGTCGGCCAGATACGTCATCGGCCCGTCGAAGTCCGGGTCCACCGTCAGCACGTACGCGCCGTTCGCCTGCGCGAAGCCCGCACGCAGCGTGTGGCCGAAGCCTCTTGGATCCTCGGTGACGACGATGATTTCGTTGGGGACGCCGAGAGCGTCGACGTCAAGTCGCAGTCGGTCGAGAAAGGCCGCCGGCTCGCTCAGGCGTTCAAGTCGGGCAACGACGATGCTGAGTTCCGGCTCGGCCACAGGCAACGGGGCAATTATAGGGATGGATCCGTCGTGTCGAAGAGCGGCGACCTGGTAGGCGGCTAATCGCAGCAACTGGCGTCCGCGAGGCTGGAAACGAGCGATCTGCCCTTACCGTCAAACCGGTCCATTCGGCCCGGTCCCTGAATGGCATGTTACAATTGGGGGTTCCTCCAGCGAACGAGTGGGCCTGTAGCGCAGTTGGGAGCGCGCCTGAATGGCATTCAGGAGGTCACCGGTTCGATCCCGGTCAGGTCCACCATCCTTTCATTTCGATCCCCGATCGTCCGCAAGTAGCTGAGGGCCGGTGCGGTTACGCGGGTTCCAACAAAGCGTTTTCCATCGAACGCGATTCCGTCCGGAAAGAACAGTTGTTGGAACCGCTGCCGCTGTTCGAGTGACGCCTGCACCCACAGGTCGGCGGCGCGCGGCAGAACGCGTTCTGCAAACGCCAGAATGCCTTCTACGTCGAGTTCATCGAGTTGGCCGGAGTGACGATCCATCCGCGCGAGCGTGAGCTCCTCGCGCAGTTTCTCGGCGTGGCGGTCGTACGTCTCGATGTCGATTGATCGCTCGAAGAGGAACGCTTCGTCCAAACGGTCCAGCTTGTCCTGAATCGCCTTTGCAGCACGCTCGGCGGTCGCGAGTTCCTCGCGCACGGCCGTTTCCCGCCTTCCAGATCTGCAGAACGGATTCCTTGAGTAGCCGCATGTAGCCTGGCGTTGGCTGCAGCAGGGCGAGTTCGTCTGCGAACAGTCCTTCGAGTTTGGCTTTCGTCACGTTGACCGCGCGGCAGCCAGGACGGCAGTGGTAGTAGGCGTCGTACTCGCTGCGGCCCTTCGACCAACTCCCGGTGAGGCCGCGTCCGCAGGACTCGCAGCGGACGAACGCACGCAGCGGGAAGTCCGGATGCGCCCGTTGTTGTGGCGAGGTCTCGGCAGCCCGCGGCCCGACAAGATCGCCTGGACGCGGTAGAACAGGTCTTCGGAAACCAGCGGCTCAAAGTCGCCGCGCCTTCCGCGGACGCCATACTCGGGCACGTCCACAACGCCGGCGTAAATCTGATTGCGCAGCAGGACGCCGATCGCCTGTGACGTAAGCGGCTTTCCTCGTCGATTCGTCAGGCCCCACGAACCAGATCAGTGGCGCTGGCATGGCTGTGGTCGCCTGAATCGCCTGAGCGGAATCCCGTCAGAGACGGAACCCGGACAGGCTGGCCTGTGCAAGCGTCTATTTCGGAAGTCCCGCTTGCCAATCGCGGACGATAGTGAGCGGTGGCGTTGGACCCACCGGTACCGCGAAGAGAAAACGGCTGCCATCCTTCGTCACACCCCATTCCTGCATGACACCGGGGACGTTGAACAGCTTCCGGGGTGTACCTGAGGACGACGTTCCCTCGTCGACCTCGACCGCCATCACCGCGCCATCGATGGTCAGGTAGAACAGCTCGCGTCCGTCACCGCGCCAACGGGGAGCGAAGCCGCCTCCCTCAGAGATCGGGAGGCATCTCTCCGACCGACACACTGCCGATCGCAGGGTCGATTCGGACGTCAGCGACGAACACCTCGTTCCGCCCCGATTCGTTCGAGACGTATGCGACGCGGCGTCCGTTCGGTGAGAGCTGTGCCTGCGTCTGATGGAACTCACGCGCGACAAGGGGGACGCCGCCCTTGGAGCCTTCGGCTGTCCACACCCAGACGTCAAATCCTCTCGCGGCGTCTGGGAAGGTGGTGAACAGCACGACGCGGCCATCGCCTGTCACGCTTGTCGGGAATTGCACCCCATCCGCCTTGAACAACAGTTGGGGATCGCCGCCAATTGTCTGCTGGTAGACTCCAGAATCTCCACCGCCAAGGCCGTACACAAACTCGATCGTTCGTCACCCACAACGGCCAGAACTCGAGTGTCGGCGCAGATGTCAGGCGGTTGCGGGTTCGCCTGACGGGTGAGATCGAACAGCCACAGGTCCTGGTCGGCGACGCTTTGCGGCGCGTGCTTCGCCACGATCGCGTGACCACCATCCGGTGAGAGCGCCAATCCCGCCACGTGCTCCGGGGAGCCGATGTGGCCGACGTCACGTCCCTGCCGATCGAACCACGTGAGCTGAAATGGTGGCTCGGGCGCTCTATAGACCAGGGTCGTGGGTGATACGGCGAAGTAGGCCCAGTCAAGATACGAACCAATGCGGTCGGCGAGTCGTCTGGGCTCGCCCGTCAGTGTCAGCTGCGCTTCGTCGAAACGTTGCGCGAACAACGCCCCATCCTGCGCGAACACGATGAAGCCGGATCCTTCGTCGGCGGCTGGCACATACCTGGCGGGAAAGCCGGTCGCGATCAGGCGCTTTCCCGGACCGGCCGACTCGGAACCGAGGTCACCCACGTAGATGCCGGACCCTTCGGGCTTCGACCGAACGATGCGCAGGTAGATGAAGCGCCGTCCGTCGGACAGGAATGACGGCATCAAGTGGCCCTCCAGATTGGACGGTTCAGGATGCGTCACCAAGCGTCGCGCCGCCGCCCGCCTCGGAACACCGGGAGACACCGCCAATCGGATTACCCAGAAGAATGACCCCGTCGCGGTTCCAATCGCCGCCGACGGCCGGAATCGGGACATTCATTTCGCAGATCGTCTGTGGCGTGCCGCCCGATAGGCTGATTTTCTTAAGTCCCTGCGCAGCGCTGAAAGCGAGGAAACGGCTATCAGGAGACCAGATCACTGGCGGCGCGATAGTGAACACGTCCGAACCAGCCAACGGAGCTGGCGCGAGCGCGCTCATCGTCCGAGCCCAGAATCGCATGACGCCGTCGGGCCCTTCGGTTGCCAGCACCACGTGTTGCCCGTCCGGAGAAATAGAGAACACACCCGTTTCTGAATGCTGGCCCCAGACCGGTTCCTGAAAGATGAGGGGTCGCTCCGAGGACACTCGGTTCTGCTGCGGACCGAGGGTGAGAACCGCCGCAACCGCACCGATGGCCAGACCCGAAGCGAGGATTATCCACGGCCGCCACCTCGCGCGCGCCGGCGCGTCGTAGGCAAGCCGCGTGGCCGGCACGACTTCGGCTTCTTCAGTGCCGACGCGATCGCTGTCGTTGCCGGCTGCGATGTCGTCGGGTGGGCTCTGCGGGTCCTTCAAAGGCCCGTTGCCGTTATCGTCGACAGGAACCACCTGTGGAAGGAATCGGTAGCCGCGTTTCGGCACGGTTTCGACGTAGTGCTCGGTCTCCTCGCCTTCACCGAGCGCCTTTCGGATGGCAAAGACGTTGTACGAGAGATTCGACTCCTCGACGATGGCGTCAGGCCACACGGCCTGCATGAGCTCGTCCTTTGTAAGCAGACGACCCGGATGCGCCGCCATGAAGGCCAGGAGGTCGAAGGCCTTCGGCGTAAGCGGTACCGGCCGACCGTCCTTCAGAACGAGTCGTTCGGCAGGGATCAGCGTGACCGGGCCGAATCGAAAGCCCTGGGATGAGCGCTCCACCGGGGAATCATCAACCGACACGAGCGCGGACGCAAGAGGTTGCGATCGCGGCACTTCGACACGTCACACGACGCTCCAAGAATCAACAAACGAGGATCAAAGCGCATTACAAGACGTCTCTAAAGACGCATCCGCCGTCACGCCGGTTAGAAGACGTCATGCACTCAAACACGAAGGAGAATCGGATGAAACGGATTATGGCCGCGCTCATGGTGGTCTGGGGGATTACGGTGAGTCATGCTGAATCCGATCTCACCGTGACCGTCGCCGGAGGCCAAATCCTCGGCGCGTTGGTCGAAGGCGGTGGCGCGATGTTCAAGGGAATCCCTTATGCGCAGCCGCCCGTGGGCACCCTGCGATGGCGGGAACCGCAGCCGGTCAAGGCCTGGGCCGGTGTGCGCAGCGCGACGGCGTTCGGCCCGATGTGCGCGCAGAAGGCCAACATCCTGTTCAAGGACGCCGCGACGAGCACGAGCGAGGACTGTCTGTTCGTGAACGTCTGGACACCGGAGTGGCCGACCCGCGCACGAACTCCGGTGATGGTCTTCATTCCCGGCGGTGGAAATTTCACCGGCGGCAGTGCCGAGCGCTGGGGGTTCGGCGCGGGCCTGGCGCGCCGTGGCGTCGTCCTGGTCGCCCTCAACTACCGTCTTGGCCCATTTGATTCTTCTCTCATCCGGCGTTGACCCGCGAGTCGCGCGGCCGCGCTGCAGCGAACCAGGGAATCCTTGACCAGATCGCCGCGCTCAAATGGGTCAAGGAGAACATCGCCCGCTTTGGGGGCGATCCCCAGAACGTGACCATCTTCGGTAACTCGGCTGGCGGGCTTGACGTCAGCGCGCTGATGACATCGGACCTGGCCAAGGGTCTGTTTCATCGCGCCATCAGCCAGAGCGGCCCCGCCTTCATCGTCGAGCCCCTGCCATCCCTGGCCGAAGCTGAGAAGCGCGGGCAGGCGCTGGTGAGTGCCTGGAAGGCGGGCCCAGAGTTATCCCTCGCGAAGCTGCAAGCGGTGCCGGCCGCCCAGATTGTCGACGCTGAGCCCGATTACTTCGACGCCTCCAGCAACCCGGCCCCGTTTCCGAGTCTCGGGCTCACCGTTGATGGTTATCTCTTCACGAGATCACCGTCAGAAGTATTTGCGAAGGGCCGGCAGCAACGTGTGCCGCTTCTCATCGGCCACAATGCGCGGGAGAACATCCCGGGGACGGGGCCAAGCGATCTTTCAAAGGGCATTGCCGACCGCTACGGTCCGCTGGCGGCACGCGCGCAAGCGCTCTACCAAAGCACGGACCCCGTGTACGGCTCGCCAATGGCGCAATGGGAAACAGACACGACATTCCGGTGCGCGGCGGTCGCACAGTCCGTGTGGCATGCGGCCGCCGGGAACCCGGTCTTCGAGTACCAGTTTGCCCGCGTGGCGGCCGGTAGAGAAGCCCTGGGCTCGACGCATGCGGCCGAGACCTCACATGTATTTGGAACGCTGGACCGCGGCGTCTTCGGTGTGGGGCCGCCGGCCAAGGCGACCGACGTGGACTGGCGGGTGTCTGAGGTCATGCAGCGCTACTGGATCAACTTCGCGAAGGCGGGCGATCCGAATGGGGCGGGGCTGCCCAAGTGGCCGCGATTCGATCTGTCCTCGCGCGCCTACGTGCAGTTCACGGACGCCGGACCCATCGCAAAGCACAACCTGCGTCGAGCGCACTGCGATCTGTTCATCGAGAACGTCAAGCGATTGATGTCTAAATAGCCCGCTCGTGCGACCGATGAACGGCTGTGACAACGGACAGATTGGTCGAGCGGCGGTCCGCAGAGCGTCACTCTGGTACAGCCACGACGCGAGCGGGCCCTGCTCCGGCTTCAACGGCTGCGGTCCTGACAAGCTAGTCAACTGGCTACAAACGTCTCTATAGACGCATCGGCCGTCACGCAGTTGAAGACGTTCATGTACTCAAACACGATGACGCGCGCGTCGGAGCCAGTCTCCACGGCAGGGACAAGTCGACGACCATCAGACCGGTGGTTCTACGTGGGCGTTACCTCGTCGGTGATTCTCCTGAACCTTATGTCGTTCGGTCCGTCGATCATCCACCCTTCCGCGCGGACAGTTCCGCTCCCACTGACCTCCATCGATCTCGCTCACGTGCTGGTGTCGGTGGCCTGGCTCCTGGTGTTTCTGGCGCAGGTGACGCTGGTCGCCGCTGGGCGGACGGCCGTCCATCGGCGCATGGGAATCGCCGGTGTCCTGCTCTCCGCCGCGTTCATTGTCGTGACATGGTTCATGCTCGTCGAGGGGGCGCGACGAGGCTTCGACCTCGGTGGAGACCTGGTGCCGAGGGGCACCACCGTAGACCCGGGGACATTCCTGGCCCCGGCGGAAGCATTGGTGCCGTTCGGTGTGTTTGTCGCCGCCGCTGTGTGGTGCCGACGACGCCCTGCCGTGCACAAACGGCTCATGATGCTCGCAATGTGGACCACAACAGGGGCCCCTGTTGCGCACTTGATGGGGCATTTTCCGGCGTTTCGAGTGCTGGCGTTCCTGATCGGCCTACGTGCCGCTGGCCGTGCTTTTCATCCACGATCGACTTTCGCAGGGTCGCATCCACCCCGTATCTTTGTGGGGGGGCGTTGTGTCCTTCGCCTGGGCCAATCTATTCTTCATCCTCATCGCGCCTACGCCGGCCTGGCACGCCTTTGCGGCCTGGATTGTTCGTGGCCGCTAGATGGCGCCTCAAGGCTGTCGTCGGCGGCGGGGTGGCCCGCAACGCAGACATGCTTTCCCGCGGTTCGTCACGTGCGAGACGCGAGCCAACCGCTTCTCAAGCCAAGGGCCGGCGTCACGGACATCTTGCAGGCCCGACGGCGGCCGGGACGATCAGCAGCTGCGGCTGAAACGCAACGTGACCGCAGCGCTCTGGAAACCACACAACAGGAGTCTCTTACGATGACGCGGATGACCCACACTTCAGTGTCTCGTCGGCAACTTCTAACGGGAGCGCTGGCCACCGGCACTTCACTGGGCCTGTTCGGTGCTTCGACGATACACGCGCAGGCAAAGGACTCGCCTTTTGTGCTCGTGCACGGGGCCTGGCACGGCGGCTGGTGCTGGCGACGTGTTGGCGATCGTTCTGACTGCCAAGGGGCGCTATGTCGTGGCACCGACACTCTCGGGCGTCGGTGAACGCTCGCACCTGGCCAGCGATTCGATCAGCCTCTCGACTCATATCGACGACGTCGTCAACGAGATCAAGTGGAAGGATCTCGAAGGCCTCGTGCTTGTCGGGCACTCGTATGGCGGCATGGTCATCACCGGTGTTGCCGAACGGATCCGTGATCGAATCGCTGCGATTGTCTATCTCGACGCGTTTCTGCCTCAGGATGGACAATCGTTGTCCACACTTCGCAGGCCCCGGCGCGCCCTCGTGGCCGGAACACATGGTGGCACCGATTCCCGCGGCGACCTTTCGCGTAAACGCGAAGGATGCCGCCTGGGTCGACCGCAAGATGACGCCGCATCCGGTCAGATGCTTCACCGAGTCACTCCGAGTCAGCGGGGCCTACCCGACGATCGCCGAGAAGCTCTACATTCGTGCGCTGACTTTCCCGTCCACAACCTTCGATGCTGCGTTCGATCGCTGTCGGGCCGATCGCGCCTGGAGGACGAGTCGAGATGAAATGCGGCCACGACGTCATGATCGATCAGCCGGCAGAGCTTGCGGCGATTCTCGAAGGCCTGGGCAGGTTCCGTGATGGCCTGAAATTAGGTTCACTCACTTGAAGGTGTGAGCCTGACCAGCAGCACCATCCTCGTCGCCACCCGGCTGACTTCGGCCTCTTGTCGGACGTCGTCGCCTCTTCTGTCTCACGACTTTCCGGCACCAGGCGCCGAAATGGTCCCCTCGAACGAACCGGTGGTCGTGCCGTTGACCGGATCGAACAACCGGTGGGCGGTGAAAGTTCCCGCCGCTCCCGCGAATCGACCTGTGCCACCCGTGATCGTCGCGTGCTCCTCGATTGCGATAATCGGAGCGCCGCGTGTCCGCAGTCCCGGTGAAGTCGGCGGTCAGCGTGTCGCCGTTCGCCGCCGTGAACGTGTATGTCCCATCGCCGGTCGCTGGTCGCGAAGTTCACCGTGTGCGGTATCTCGAGCGTGAACCGACCGAGATGCGTCGCCGTGCCGGTTGCCGAGACCACCGAAAACGCAAGGGGCGGCTCGAGTGGCGTAGTCGTCTGCGAACCTTCGAAGGTCCCCTTGAAGGGCACCGTGGCGGCGGCGGGAGTCGGCGAGACCGAGGCTCCCTGGCTCGCGGCTTGGCCGGCAGCCGAATTGGTCGGCAGGCTGTCCGCGCGGACCGATGAGGGACCTGCCGGCGAACCACGATCACTACAGCCAACGCACAGCAGAGCGACGAACAGAGCAGTAACGGCGGACGCACCTTTCATGGGGACCTCCTTGGTCGATGTCGCGAAGGGTCGAGAGCGGCACCTACCCTTTCGGCGTAAACTGTGCGGCAAACGGCTCAAGAGGTGCACTGAGGCCCAGCGCAGCGTCTTGGCGGCTTTGGCCTGCGCCAGGGCGATCGTGGACGCAGACGGGGCGCTTGGTACCGTGGCATTGGCTTCAATCCACCGCATTCGGTAGGGGTCGCGTCTCAGAGGTTGTCATGCCGCTCTCCGCACCGTCTGACGTCACTCAGTTGCTTCGCCAATGGAGTGAGGGCGACCAGGAGGCCTTGAATCGGCTCGTTCCGTTGGTGTACGCCGAGCTTCGTCGTCTCGCACATCAGCGGCTGCGTCGCGAATCGGCGAATCGATCGCTCAACACCACCGGGCTGGTCCACGACGCGTACATGAAACTGATGGACGTGCGGCAGGCACGATTCCGCGACCGCTCGCATTTCCTGGCGATGGCGTCACGCGTGATGCGGCGCCTGCTGATCGATCAGGCACGTGCGCGACGGGCGGCCAAACGCGGCAGCGGCGCGGAGGCGGTGGAATTGGACGAAGCGCTCTGCTTGTCCGAACCGCAGGCCGACGCGCTGACCGAACTGGACGATGCGCTCCAACGGCTCGAGGCGCTCGATCCGCGCCAAGGCCAAATCGTGGAGCAGCGCTATTTTGGTGGACTGTCGCTCGAAGAGACCGCTGAAGCGCTTGGTGTGTCACTCGCAACCGTGAAGCGCGAGCTGCGCTTCGCTCATGCCTGGCTGGCCGCCGAAATGGGCGTCACCGACGCTGCGAGGGGGAAGAGCGCTTGAAGGGTTGGTCGGAACTGAAGGAGGCGTTCTGGGCCTCCGTCGAGTCCGAGCCCGCCGAACAGGCCCGTCGCATGGCGGCACTCGCATCGATCGATCCGGAGCTGCCCGGTCGCCTCGAAGCGCTGCTGGCAGCTGACGCTCGAGGCGAGTCACTTCAACACATCTTCGAGTCACAGACGGTCCTCACCGTCCGGCCAGCGCGCATTGGAACCTACGACATCATCGACGTCCTCGGCGTCGGCGGCATGGGCGAGGTGTACCGTGCTCGCGATTCGCGGCTGCAACGTGACGTCGCGATTAAGGTGCTTCCGGTAGACATGACCAACGATCCCGAGCGGCTGGCGCGGTTCGAACGCGAAGCACAAGTGCTCGCCTCGCTGAATCATCCGCACATCGCACAGCTGTACGGCCTCGATGAATCCGGGAGCATGCCGGCACTCGTCATGGAGCTCGTGGAGGGACCGACGCTTGCGTCAGTGATCGCCAACTACCAGAACGCCCCGCTCACGCTGGTACGGGCTCTCGCAATCGCGCGGCAGATCGCGGACGGACTCGAAGCGGCCCACGAGAAGGGGATCGTTCACCGCGACCTGAAGCCGGGCAATCTCGCGCTGACGCCGAAGGGAGACGTCAAGATCCTGGACTTCGGCGTGGCGAAGAGTCCCGACACTGCCGTACGACCGGCAGCCCGGCCGTCGGTGGCGACCGATGTCGGCGTGGTGCTCGGAACGCCCGCCTACATGAGTCCAGAGCAGGCGCGCGGACTGCCGGTGGACAAGCGTACGGACATCTGGGCCTTTGGCTGTGTGCTGTACGAGCTGCTCACCGGACGCCGGCCATTCTCCGGGATCACGCCCTCGGACACGCTGGTCGCCGTTCTCGAACACGATCCGGACATGAGGATGCTGCCAACCAACACGCCGGCAGCCGTGCGGTCGCTCATGCGCCGTTGTCTCGAAAAGGATCCGGAGCGTCGTCTGGCAGATATCGCGGAGGCTCGTCTTTCGATCGATGACGCGTTGAACCTGCCGGATCACACCTCGTGGCAGTTCTCGCCGACGCGAGCAACCGAACCGGCGGAGGTGTCTGGCCTGACGTCTCCTCCCGGCATTCCTCAGGGTCGCGTGCACGTAACCCGCGTGTGGGCCACGGCGGTCGGTGTCATCGTTCTGGCCCTCGCGGCGGTCGCTCTCTGGAAATCACGCGCGACCCCGGCCCGATCGGCCGTTGCGCCGGCGATGACGATAGTGCCTCTGACGACGCTGTCGGGCGATGAGTATTCGCCGGCCTTCTCGCCCGACGGCGAGCAGATCGCATTCAGCTGGAACGGAGAGAACGAAGACAATTTCGACCTCTACATCAAGTTGGTGGGGTCCGCGGCCGTACGACGACTGACGACCCATCCGGACTTCGATGCGGACCCGAGCTGGTCGCCGGATGGCAAGCAGATCGCGTTCATACGGTGGAGGATGGCAGGAGGCTGCCGTGTTTACGTGCTCTCTCTGCTCGGGGGATCGGAGCAGAAGCTCGGCGAGTTTGCCGTAAGTGAGGCTGACCCGGCGCGATACTCGAGCATCGCGTGGTCGCCTGACGCCAATTATGTTGCCGCCGCCGGCACGCCGCTGCCGCAGCCAGGGACCCGTGCCGTTCCCGGGATTTATCTGCTTCCGGTGACTCGCGGCGTCCCCCGGCTCCTCGCCCCGGCAGAGAGGGGCATGGTGCACTACAGTCCTGCATTTTCGCGAGACGCCCGTCACCTGGCCTACGTTTCGTGCAAAGGACAGGCTTTCGTGCGCCGTCTACGGCATCGATCTTGATGCGAATCTGGCTCCAACGACTCCGGCGCGCCAACTCACGCGGCAGACCTATCCGCGCATCGGAAAGGTCGCATGGAGTCCGGACGGCCGTTCGATCATCTATGACGCGGAGGTGGTTCCGATGAGCAATCACCTCTGGCGCGTCGCGCCGGACGGCGCCTCGCAGCCGGAGCGACTCGAAGCGGCAGGCTTCGCCCGCCTGCCCGCGACCGCCAGCGCTGGCAATCGCGCCGCTTTCACGCACTGGCGCTTCGACGTCGACATCAATCGGTTCGAGCCGGACGGACCGGGGCAGGCCCTACTCACATCGACCTTCCTGGATATGAACCCGCGGTTCTCGCCCGACGGCCTGCGTATCGCGTTCAGCTCGGGGCGGACTGCCGAAACGCCGGAGATCTGGGTCGCTGCGGCCGACGGCCGTGGAGCGCACCAGCTCACGCATGGGCCCGGAATGTGGCAAACCTGTCCACATTGGTCGCCGGACGGCCGTCAGATCGTGTTCGAGTCGGTCCACGACGACCTGCATCAGCTGTGGGCGATCGAAGCAGATGGTGGTGCACCGCGCCAGCTCACGACCGACGCTCGCGACCAGCGCTGCCCGACGTGGTCACGCGACGGGCGATGGATCTACTTCACCTCGGACGATGGTAGCGGGCGGGGTGTCTGGCGAATGCCCGCGACTGGAGGTCCAAGCACTCGCTTGACCATAGAGGGCACCGGCGAGGCCGTGTGGGAGTCGGTGGACGGCAGTCGCCTCTTCTACACGATTGGCGATGCGCTCTGGTCGGTGCCGGCTGCAGGAGGAGCACCGCGTCAGGTGCTCACGTGCGTGAAGGGTGCGGCCATTGCCGTGGGCGCGTCCGGCATCTACTACGCGTCGTGCAATTTCATGTTCGAGCTGAACACGGCCCTTCACGTGATCGATCCTGATACGCAACATGACCGAACGGTCGGCACACTGACGGACTACTGGTTCAATCTGGAGGTCTCGCCCGACGAAAAGACGATCTTGTACAACAAGGCTGCCAACCGTGGACTCCACAAGAGACTCAGTGTCGGTTCCGACCTGATGCTGATCGAGAACTTCAGGTAGCGGCCTTGCCCTGGCACCGCCAGCGCTGATCCCGGCAGGTGCCCGCCGCAGCCAGCGATCAGGCAAACCCAAGCTGCTGGAGCATGAGCGACTGATCGAACTGCTCCCAGCGCTCTTGCACTTTCCCGCCGACCACGCGGTCCACGATCAGGCCGTCCACCGCCACGCGCTTGCCAGTCGCAGGAGCCGGGCCAGGGGCCCCGTGTGGGTCCCGGTGGCGTGCCAGCGAAGGCCACCAGGTCACCTTGAACCAGTTGATCCTCGATGGTCAGATGGAAATCAGGGAAGGCCCGCAGGAACCCCCCAATGAACTCCTTCCACTGACCGACGCCACGAAGTGGCTCGGGTACGCCGGTGACGTGGACGATGCAGTCGGGCAGGAACGCCGCGTCGGCGGCTGACGCATCGCCGCGATTGAGGCCTTCGACCCAAATCCGCTCGTACTCAATCACCCAGTCAATCAGCATGCTCGCCTCCAGATAGATGGGTACAGCTGCGTCAGCATGGTGTGGGTAGCGGCGCTACCTGCCCAACTCCTGAATGGCCTGACGGGAGTGGGATGCTACCACGGCGGTGCGATGAGCTCAGGCGGACGCGAGC
>CAWBBN010000014.1:0-31861 GCA_963787035.1 Vicinamibacteria bacterium | reverse complement strand
AGCCGCCGTGCGGCATGGCGTCACGCGCGTTCAGCGCCAGGTTCAGCACGATCTGGTGCAGCTGGCCGGGGTCCATCGTCACGTGATCGGACCCGGCGGCGAGGTCCGAGACGAGCCGGATGTCGTCGCCGAGCACGCGCTGCAGCATGCCGGCCGCCGACGTGAGCTCGCCATTCAGCGAGAGCACGCGCGGCTCGAGCCGCTGACGCCGGCTGAATGCGAGCAGCTGCTTGACGAGGCTCGCGGCACGGTCGCCCGCACGCTTCACTTCTTCGAGGGGCGGGCGCAGCGCGCTTTCGGCCGGCAGGTCGTCGAGCACGAGCTGCGAGTAGCCCGTCACGACGGTCAGCAGGTTGTTGAAGTCGTGGGCGATGCCGCCGGCGAGGCGCCCGACCGCCTCGAGCTTCTGTGACTGGCGCAGCTCGTCCTCGAGCTGCGAGCGCGCGGCCTGCTCCCGTGCGGTGGTGCGGCTGGCCGTGTAGAGCGCGACGAGCAGCCAGGTCGTCATCGCGAGCGCCGTGCCGAGCGCGACGATCCCGCCGACGAGCAGGCGCGTGCGCGCGCGGGCCTCGAGCAGCTCGAAGATCGCGAGGATCTCCGAGGCCTGGTAGTACGAGTACGGCCGGACGATCCCGCCGAGCGTGCCGTCCCTCGCCATGCGATCGAGCTCCTGCCGCAGCATGTCCGCCGCGGCACGCGTCTCGAACCGCGACCCGATCGCCAGCTTGATCTGATCGTCCAGCACGTAGTTGCTGTAGCCGACGCCGAGGCACCCGGTCTTCGGATCGAGCTGCGCGCGCGTGGCGTCGGTCAGAGGCAGGAAGGCGACGCTCACTTCCCCTGCGCAGAATCCCAGCGCGAGCGCCTGGCCGTCGCGATACGCCTTGCTCGTCGCGTGCGGGAACTGTTTTCGCCGCACCCACTCCATCACCGGCAGGTCGGCGTGACCGATGGCCCCGGTGAAGTCGGTGCCCGGCTTGGGCCCGGCCCCGCGGACGACGATGTAGAGGTCGGCGATGAGCCAGGGATCGGAGAAGTAGATCTTTCCCTGGCGGGCCGGCAGGATCGTGAGGGCCGGCCAGAGGTCTATCGTGCCGTCACGGAACGGCCCTTCCACGAGCCCGTTCGTGTAGACCCACTCGAGCGGCAAATGGATCCGTCGCGCCGCCTCCGAAATGACTTCGACCGAGAGCCCCACGGGATGTCCGTCCGGGCCCCACTGCATGTACGGCGGGTCGTGGAGAAAGCCGATGCGGAGCGGACGATCCGGCAACGGCGGCGGACGCCGCCACCACATCACGCCGCCTGCCCGCGAGCCCGACCAGGACGAGCAGGCTCAGGGCGACCGCGACGGGCCGTCGATGCCATCCGCTCATTTGAAATGCGACTCGTAGACGAGCGGCTCGCCGTGCTCCCACGGACGGTACGTGTTGGCGAACTCGATTCGCTCTCCAAGCGTGGGATGGCTGTACTCGAACACCTTGATCAGCCAGGCCGGATTCGGGTTGGCGAGGTTGTCCTGCTGCAGCCGGACGAAGGACAGTGGCCGCCACGTGATTCGTGCGCGTGATCTCGAGTCCGAAGCGATCGGCCTCGTGCTCCACGTGGCGGTTGTACGCCAGGGCGAACGGCGAGGCGATGAGGAAGCCGAGATTGAACAACAGCAGCAGGAGCGGCAGCGACGCGATGTCGCCCAGCGACTCGAAGCCGATCCGCCCGCGGTACCGGGCGATGACGGCGCCGGCCGTGAGATGAATGCCAAAGAGCGTCAGCAGAATCACGATGGCGAACATCGCGACGAGCTTCCACATGTGGCCGAGCACGTAGTGGCCCATCTCGTGGCCCATGACGAAGAGCAGTTGCGGCTCGTCCAGGCGCTTGATGATCGTGTCCCACAGCACGATCCGCTTCGTGGCGCCGAAGCCGGTGACGTACGCGTTCAGCGCGTTGGTGTCGGTGCTCTTGTCCACCTCGTAGACGCGGCTGCCCGCAATCCCCGCGCGATCGGCCAGCTGCAGGATGCGCGTCTCGAGCGCCTTGTCCTTCATCGGGCCGAACGTGTTGAACAGCGGGTCGATCCAGACCGGCTTGACGACGATCATGAGCAGCAGGAACGGCACCGCCGCCAGTCCGGTGTAGAGCCACCAGCGGCGGGGGCTCTTGCGCAGCAGGAGGTAGGGAATCCAGAGAAAGAGCGTGCCGCCGATGATGCCGACGACGAGCGAGATCAGCGAGTCGGAGAACCACTTCTGGAACGTCTGGTTCGACAGGCCGTACGCGTGATCGCGGACGAACTCCTCGTAGTACGCGCGCGGCAGGTCGATGACGAAGGTCAGGATCGAGAAGACCGCGAAGTAGATCGCGATGATGAAGAACCACTTGCGCCCGATGCGCGTGGACCAGTCGCGCATCCGCGCCGAGAGCCCGGTCATGAGCACCAGCCCCGGCAGCACGAAGCCCCAGATCGTGTCGGCGATCCAGAGCACGATGCCGCTCCGGTAGCGCTGCATCGCCAGCGGCGAGGGTTCAGGCACCGGGACGGGTCCCGTGTCGGCGTCGGCAGGCTTCGGTTGCGCGCTCGCGGGCGCCGGGCGACGCCGCCGGCGGCGTAGCCGCGCCCGATTGCGCACGAACGCCAACCATGCCGAGTGCCACGAGCACCAGGGCCGCCGCGACCAGTCGCATGCGCATCGAGTCTCCTTTGGGAGGAACGGCCCGGATTCTACATTGCTCCGGGTCCGAGCCCTTCCGCACCGGCCAATCTCGTGGACGGCGAGACACGGACCGTATCGCTAGCGATACGCCAGTCGTCCTCTGTCCCCGGGCACGACCCGCCTTTCCAGTATCGTTCTGGCTACCGCCCGGTCGTTTTGCTATCGGTTTTGATTCGCCGTCGGTCCCCGCGTCGGAGGTGCAGATGACGCCCGTCCGCGACCGTTCGCTCCATGCCGTGCTCTGGTTCGGGCAACTGGTGATGGCGGCCGTCTTCGCCTTCGCCGGCTACGAGAAACTGACCCGGCCGATTGCGGCGCTCGCCGGGCCGATGCCCTGGGTCATCGACGTGCCGCCGATGCTGGTGACGTTCATCGGCGCCTGTGAGACGGCGGGGGCGATTGGCCTCGTGCTGCCGTCGCTGACCGGCATCCAGCCGGGGCTCACGCCGCTTGCCGCTGTCGGGCTCACCACGCTGATGAGCCTCGCGTCGATCTTCCATTTCGGACGCGGCGAGTTCGGCATGCTCCTCGGCACCGTCCCTCTCGCGCTCGCCTGCGCATTCATCGCGTGGGGCCGCCTGACGCACGCGTCGATCCGCGAACGCCTGGGCGGCTGAAAACCCGCCGGCCGGGATCCGCGCCAGACGTGTCTTTTCTACACGCAGGCGCGCGATCGGGCTGCCTCGAGTCCCCTGCCTAAGTCACTGCAAATACACGGGCCTGGCCCTGCTCGGCCGTTGGCCTCGTCCTTGCGCCGTCACCAGGCGAAATGATGCGCGGGCTCCGGCCGATCGACGAAGAGACACCACCGGCGCCCGCGGCCGACGAGCCGCAGCGGGGCGTCGGTCAACACCATGCCGTCGATGCGGTTCGTGGCGGCGATGGCCGGCGTGGCCGTCCTCTGGTGGGCGCAGGCGCTCCTCATCCCCGTCGTGCTGGCGATCCTGGCGAGCTATGCGCTCGAGCCCGCGGTGAAGTGGCTCGCAGTCGATTCACGTGCGTCGCGCGTTCGGCGTGCCGCTGCTGCTCGGCGTGCTCCTGGCGAGCGTGACGCTGGGGATCTACGCGCTGCGCGGCGAGGCCGTCGCGTTCACCGAGCGGCTGCCCGGCGCGGCGCACTCGATCGCGCAGGCGATTCGCTCCAGGACGCCCGACACGTTCCGGCCGGTCGCGCGCGTGCAGCAGGCCGCCAGCGAGCTCGAGAAGGCGACTGCCGTGCCGCCGAAACCCGACGGGATCACGCAGGTGCGCGTCGAGGAGCCGACGTTCAAGCTGAAGAACTGGCTCTGGCAAGGCTCCTTCAGCGCGCTCGAAACCACCAGCCAGGCCGTCGCAATTCTCTGCATCGTGTACGCGCTGCTCGTCGGCGGGGACCTCTACAAGCGGAAGATCGTCCGCATCGTCGGGCCGTCGCTGGCGAACAAGCGGCTGACGGTGGAGATCCTCGCGGAGATCGAGCGGCAGATCGAGCGATTCCTGTGGGCGCGCGCCTGGATCAGCGCGATCATCGGCGTCGCGATCTGGCTGTCGTTCCGCATGATGCAGCTCGAGGAGCCGGGCGTGTGGGGCGTGCTGTCGGCGCTGCTCTTCACGGTGCCGCTGGTCGGACCGTCGATTGTCTGCATCGGCGCGGCGCTGGCCGGCTTCGTCCAGTTCGACTCCTTCAGCCATGGCCGCCGCGGCCGGCGGCGTCGCGCTGGCAATCACGACGCTCGAAGCGTACCTGCTGACGCCGCTGCTCATGAGTCGCGTCGGCGAGATGAATCCCGTCGCGATCTTCGTGAGCCTGATGTTCTGGGGCTGGCTCTGGGGGATCTGGGGCCTGCTGCTGGCGGTGCCCATCACCGCGGCGATCAAGGCCGTCTGCGAGCGCGTCGAGGGCTGGGGCGCGATGGCGGAGCTGCTGAAGGACTGAGGGACTGAAGGGGTCGGGATGAATTTCAGTTTCTGCCAACTCGACGCACATTCTTGCGGGCGAGTTGGGCCGATGAACGTTGCAGAAACTGAAATTCATCCCGACCCCAATTTCGATTTTGGCTCGATGTCGGGCAGGAACGCCGTGAGCAGCCCGAGCGCCGGCAGCCACGCGCAGACGTTGTAGACGGTCGTGACGCTCGTCATGTCCGCGAGCTGGCCGAGCGCGGCCGCCCCCAACCCGGCAATCCCGAACGCGAACCCGAAGAACAGGCCGGCGATCATCCCGACATTGCCGGGCACCAGCTCCTGCGCATACACGACGATCGCGGAGAACGCGGACGCCAGGATCAGGCCGATCACGGCGCTCAAGATCCCCGTGAAGAACAGGTTCGCGTGCGGCAGCAGCAGCGTGAAGGGCAGCACGCCCAGGATCGATCCCCAGATCACGTACTTGCGACCGATGCGATCGCCCAGCGGCCCGCCGAGGATCGTGCCCGCCGCGACAGCGCCGAGAAACACGAAGAGGTGCAGCTGCGCGCTCTGGACCGAGACGTGAAATCGATCGATGAGGTAGAACGTGTAGAACGTGCTGAGGCTCGCGAGGTAGACGTACTTCGAGAACACGAGCACCAGGAGCACCGCGATCGCGATGTTGACCTGACGCCGCGAGAGCTGATGGAGCGGCGCGTGGTCGCCGCCGTGCGGGCTGCCGCCGGCGCGCACGTGCTCGCGGTACCAGACGCCGACCTTCCAGAGCACGACCATCGCCGTCAGCGGCGCGATCGCGAACCACGACAGGCTGCCCTGCCCGTGCGGGAGCACGACGAAGGCCGCCAGCAACGGCCCGAGCGACGACCCCGCGTTGCCGCCCACCTGGAAGAGCGACTGCGCGAGGCCGTGCTGTCCTCCCGATGCCAGCCGGGCGATCCGCGACGACTCCGGATGGAAGATCGACGAGCCGACGCCGACCAGCGCGGCGGCCGCGAGAACTCCCGCGAAATGGTCGGCCCACGCCAGGAGCAACAGACCCGCCAGCGTGAATCCCATGCCGATGGCCAGCGATTGCGGCTTCGGCTTGCGATCGGTGAGATAGCCGATCACCGGCTGGAGGAGCGACGCGGTGAGCTGGTTGGCGAGCGTGATCAGGCCGATGTGCCGGAAGTCGAGCGCGAGCGCGGCCTTGAGGATCGGATAGATCGCCGGCAGCAGCGACTGGACCATGTCGTTGAGCAGGTGACAGACGCTGAGCGCGCCGATCACGGCATAGGCGGGCCGGCTGCGGTCGCGAGTCATGCGGTATCCCGACGCGATCTTCAGCGGCGCTTCTTCAGGATGTCCTCGAGGACGACGCGATCGATCTTCCCGTCCATGCGCACGCGCACGTCGTAGTTCTCCCAGTACATGAAGTCGCGCAGCGCGACCAGGAACGTCTGGTTGACCTGTCCCTGCGGCGCCTTCAACCACTTCTCGGCCTGGTTCACCGGTTCGCGCAGCAGGATTGGCTCGAGCTTCGACAGGACGTCGGGCGTGATCGGCAGCAGGTCCGCCGGCTCGCTCGGGAAGAAGTGCAGCTTGTGCAGCGCGAGCAGCCGCTTCAGCTCCTTGATCGGATCCGGCGCGTCGTACACGCGGATGTCGATGAACCGATCGTTGCCGCCGAGATAACCGCCGTTCTTCCGCACGACGAGCAGCGCCGCCGACTGCATCCCCCGCTTGTCGCCGCCGCCGGCCTGGCCGGCCTCGAGCGCCGTCATCAGGCGATCCGCCAGCGACCCGGTCGAATGCTCGAATGCCTCCGCGAGGTTCTTCACCGTCTGGTCGGACACCATGATGTTCGCCTGGGCGGAGTAGCCGCGTCCGGCGATGAACTCGCCCTTGCCGCCGGCGACGCTGCCCGGCGTGCCGTCGGGACGGCCGACTCGCCCACCCGACCAGTCGAACGTCGTCGTGCCGCTGAAGCTCGCGGCGTTGCCGCGCGCGTCCACCATGCCGACCTGCCGATCCTGCAGGGACTGATCGGCCCGCGTGAGAATCCGCAGCGCCTCTTCGGCCGTCGCGCCCTCCTCCATCAACTGGAGGCCCTTCTCGCCGAACGTCGTGTTGCTCAGCGACTGCGTCGCGACGGCGCCGACGCCCGCCTTCGCCCACGGCACGATGCCGCCCACGTTCGGGAATTTCGACTGCACGGCCACACCAAGATCGCCGTTGGTCGGATCCACCGCGACGATGCTGTAGGTGTGAGCGAGCTTGTGGAAATGGGAAGGAGGGGTAATCGGAACGGTGCGGAGGTGCGGAGCGGTGCGTAGGGTGCGAGGGCCAACGCCACGCCGACGATCAATGCGCGCATGGGCGGCATTATGGCACCGGCGGAACTTCACCTCTGGCCGCCCGAAAATGACGCGGCCGACACCAATCCGTCACACTCACGTCGTACCGTCCGGGCAGGATAAGCTTCCTTTCCAGGTGCAGACTCCCCCGCCATCGCAGGGCGAGATGGTCGCCGTGCTCGACATGGGCGCGAGCGCCACCCGCCTGGTCGTCATCGAGATCGCCCCGGACAGAACCGTCCGGACGCTGGAGGAGGCCTCCCGGGGCATCCTGCTCGGCCGCGACACGTTCTCGTCGGGCGTGATCCGGTCGTCGACCATCGACGCCGTCATTTCGGCGCTCGACGGCTTCCGCCACGTGATGGAAGAGTACGCCGTCACGCGCGTTCGCGCCGTGGCGACCAGCGCCGTGCGCGAAGCCAGGAACGTGGATGTGTTCCTGGACCGCGTCCTCCGCCGGACGGGCATCGAGTTCGAGATCATCAACGAGGCCGAGGAAGCGCGTCTCCTCTACCTGGCCGTCCGCCACACGCTCCATCGGCACGCGGCCCTGCATCGTGCGTGGACGCTGCTGACCGAGGTCGGCGGCGGCAGCACCAGCGTGACGCTGCTCCGGCAGGGCCAGCCGCACCGATCGGCGGTCTACGCGCTCGGCGCCGTCCGGCTGCGGCAGGCGCTGCACCTCCAGCGGCTGACGCACGACGTCCAGCTCGCGATCCTCAAGCGGTCGATCACGAACGTCATCCAGGAGATCCGGCTCGACATCCCGATGCGCCGGGTGTCGCAGTTCATCGCCATCGGCGGCGACGTGCGCTTCGCGGCCGCGCAGATCCTGGACGACGCGAGCGCCGAAGACGGGCTGCGCGAAGTGCCCCGGGACAAGTTCCTCGAGTTCTGCGCGGAGATCGAGCGTCTGGACGAGGACCAGCTGATCGAGCGGTTCCGCCTGCCGGCGACGCAGGCCGAGACGCTCCTGCCGTCGCTGCTCGTCTACCGGACGCTGCTGGCCGAAACGGGCGCGCGCTCGCTCATCGTCTCGGACGCGACGCTTCGCACGGGCGCGTCGCTCGATCTGGCCGAGACCGGCGCCCGATCGATCGAGGAGTTCGAGGGACAGGTGCTTGCCAGCGCCGAAGCGCTCGGCGAGAAGCACCGCTTCGACCGCGCGCACGGCCGTCATGTCGCGATGCTGGCCGGCCGGTTGTTCGACCTGCTCGAGGGCGAGCACAGCCTCACCCGCCGCCACCGCCTGCTGCTGCTCGTGGCGGCGCTGCTCCACGACATCGGGCTCTACGTCAGCCTCCGGCAGCATCACAAGCACTCGCAGTATCTGCTCGCGGCGTCGCAGATCTTCGGCCTGACCGACGACGAGACGGCGATCGTCGCGAACATCGCGCGCTATCACCGGCGCGGGTTTCCGGCGCGATCGCACCTGCCGTACGTGGCGCTCGATCGCGACGACCGGCTCGTCGTGAACCATCTGGCGGGGATTCTCCGCGTCGCCAACGCCCTGGACGCCGAGCATCTCCAGAAGGTGCGCGACCTGCGCCTCGTTCGACGGGAGCGCGCCTGGACGCTGGAGCTCGACGGGGAGGGCGACCTCACGATGGAGCAGCTGGCCGCGACCGCGCGGGCCGACCTGTTCGCCGAGACGTTCGGCCACGAGCTCGTCATTCGCCCCACGGGTGTCACAGTCGTGATCTCGCACTCCAGCCTGCCCGAGCACTTCATCAACCGCGAGCTCTCGTGGCTGGCGTTCAACGAGCGCGTGCTCGAGGAAGCGGCCGACCCGACAAACGCGCTGCTCGAGCGCGTCAAGTTCGCGGCGATTGTCGCGTCGAATCTCGACGAGTTCTTCATGGTGCGCGTCGCGTCGGTCCGTCATGCGGTCAGCGACGGCGAGGTGGCCCCCGACCCGGCGGGACTCTCGCCGTCGCAGCAGCTCGCCGCCATCAGCCAGCGCACGCACGCGCAGGTGCAGGCGCTCTATGACCTCGTGCGCGCCGAGCTGATGCCGGCGCTCGCCGCCGCGGGCGTCAGCTTCGTGCCCTGGAGCGAGGTGAACGCGGCCCAGCGGATCCAGCTCGGCACGTTCTTCCGCGAGGACGTGCTGCCGGTGCTGACGCCGCTGGCGGTGGACTCGTCGCGGCCGTTCCCCCTGCTCTCGTCGCTGAGCATCAATCTCGTGCTGCGCCTCGAGGGCACGGGCGAGGCGCCCAGCCGCTTCGCCCTCGTGCAGATCCCGGCCGGCCTCGCGCGTCTGGTCAAGATCGCCGAGCCTGCGGCGTTCGTGCCGCTCGAGGAGATCGTCCGCGCGCACCTCGGCGAGCTCTTCCCCGGGCAGCGCATCCTCGAGTCCGCCGTCATCCGGCTCTCGCGCGACGCGGAGCTCGAGCTGGACGACGAGGGCGGCCGGACGCAGCTGGAAATCGTCGAGCGCCAGCTGCGCCGCCGGCGGCGCGGCGGCGTCACGCGCCTCGAGATCACGGAGGGCGCGTCCGAGGAGCTGCTGGCGCACCTGCGCACCGAGCTCGACATCGATCAGGACGACGTGTACGTGGTGCCGGGACTGCTGGATCTGCGCGTGCTCATGCAGCTCGGAGATCTGCCGGCGCTCGCGGCGCATGCGGCGCCCTCCCTGCCGCCGGTGGATCCCCTGAGCATCGCGCAGCACGCCGACCTGTTCTCGGTGCTCGACGAGCGCGATCTGCTGCTCCACCATCCGTACGAGGTCTACGACCCGGTCGTCGCGCTCGTGGCGCAGGCCGCCGACGACCCGGACGTCCTCGCCATCAAGCAGACGCTCTACCGGACCAGCGTCGGCTCGCCGATCATCGCGGCGCTGCAGCGCGCGGCCGAGCGGAACAAGCAGGTGACCGTCCTCGTCGAGCTCACCGCCCGTTTCGACGAGGAACGGAACATCCACTGGGCGCGCGCGCTCGAGGAAGCCGGCGCGCACGTGATCTACGGCGTGCACGGGTACAAGACGCACGCCAAGATCTGCCTCGTCGTGCGGCGGCGCCCCGAGGGCCTGCGCCGCTACGTGCACCTCGGCACCGGCAACTACAACGAGCGCACGGCGCGCATCTACACGGACTTCAGCCTGCTCACGACGTCGCGCTCGATTGCCGAGGACGCGTCCGCGTTCTTCAGCGCGATCACGGGCTACTCGGATCCGCCGCGGCTGAAGAAGCTCGTGATGGCGCCGACCGGGCTCAGGCGCCGATTCGAGCAGCTGATCGAACGCGAGCGCCGGCGCGCGGAAGCGGGCCAGCCGGCCGCGATCGTCGCGAAGATGAACTCCCTCACCGACGAGGACATCATCGCCGCGCTCTACGACGCGTCGCGGAGCGGGGTGACCATCCAGCTCAACATCCGCGGGATCTGCGCGCTGCGGCCGGGCATTCCCGGTCTCAGCGAACGCATCGAGGTGGTGTCGATCGTGGACCGCTACCTCGAGCACGCGCGCATCTATCACTTCCACAACGGCGGCGACGACGAGGTCTACCTGGCGAGCGCCGACTGGATGACGCGGAACCTCGACAAGCGCCTCGAGCTGATGTTCCCGGTCGAGGACCGCGAGCACAAGGCGCGCGTGCTGCACGCGCTGCGCTCGATGTTCCGCGACACGGTCAAGGCCCGATGGCTCCAGCCCGACGGCACGTACGTCCGCCGGCCCGCCGCGTCCAGGCGAGCCGCCCTGCCGTGTCCAGCAGTCGCTGCAGGAAGACGTCGCGCGCGCGGCCCGTCTCGCCCAGGAGCGTGTCGGTGTAGAGTTTCGACCGGAGCGCGGCTGAGTCAGCGCCGCGCGCCGCCGGCCGACGGTTGACCGGCCGGCATTCTGGAGGAACTCATGTCCTGCGCCCCGACCGTTCTCAAGGAAGTCCCGCTGTTCTCGAAGCTCGACGACGACGAGATGAACGTCCTCGCGTCTCAGGTCGAGCTGCGGCGCTTCGCCGCGCGCCACCGGATCTACCGGATTGGCGACGCCGGCGAGCACGCGTACGTGATGCTCTCCGGCCGCGTCCAGGTGACCACCGTGGACGACGACCAGCAGGACGTCCTCGTGGACGAGCCGGCGCGCGGGCAGTTCTTCGGCTTCGCGTCCATGCTCGAGAAGACGCCGCATCAGACCAACGCGGTGGCGCTGGACGAGACGTCCTGCGTCGAAGTCTCGCGCGAGGACATCTTCACCCTGCTTCAGCAGAAGCCGCACGCCGGCATGGACATGCTGAGCGTGCTGGGCCACCAGATTCACTCGGCCCAGCAGCTCGTGCGCGTGCGCGCCGCGCGAAACCCGAACGAGATCATCGAATCCGAGTCGACGTTCGGGGAGCGGATCGCCGACGCCGTGGCCTCGTTCGGCGGCTCGTGGACGTTCATCCTGACGTTCCTCGGCATTCTGATCGTCTACACCGCCACGAACGTGGCGCTGGGCAACTCGGCGTGGGATCCGTACCCGTTCATCCTGCTGAACCTGTTCCTGTCGATGCTCGCCGCGCTGCAGGCCCCGGTCATCATGATGAGTCAGAACCGGCAGGACACGAAGGACCGGCTCCGCGGCGAACTGGACTTCGAGGTGAACCGCAGGGCGGAGACGGAGATTCAGGCGCTGGCGCGGAAGCTGAACCTGGTCGTGGACAAGCTGGACGATCTGGAAGGCGCGATTCAGGCGGCGGGCGAACGGCCGGCGCGATCGTGACGGGCCGCCGCGCGCGTCGGCGGCAACCCGTCACCCGATTGTCGGATCAGTGCGCCCAGGCGAGGCCGTCGGCGGCCTTGCCGGCGTCGATGAGCGCGTCGACCTTCCAGTCGGACGTCCGGATGGCCGCGACTTTCCCGCTGACGTCGCACGAGACGTAGGCCATCGCCCCGTCGGGCCGCACGAGCACCTCCTGCGGCGCCGCGGGCACGTCGATCGTCTGCGCGACGGCGAACGTCTTGAGATCGACGACCGCCACCTTCGCGGCCGAGGGCATCGCCACCACGAGCCACTTGCCGTCGGGCGTCGTGGCGGTGCCGTAGCCGATGGCCGGCAGCGCGATCCACCGGTCGACGGCGTTGGTCTTCGTGTTGATCACGGCCATGCGCGGCTGCTTCTGGTCGGCGGTGAACGCCATCGAGTCGTCCGCCGCGAGCGAGATGCGCTGCGTCATCTCTGAAATCCGAATCACGGTGACGGTCTTGCGCGCGACGAGATCCAGCACCGAGACGGTGCCCGGCCCCACGTTGGCCGTGTAGCCGCGCGTGCCGTCCTTCGTGATCGCCAGCATGTGCGACTCGGGCTGGCCAGTCGGCACCTCGCCGACGATCTTCAGGGTCTTCGGGTCGATCACGCTGATCGAGTTGTTCAGCTCGGTCGTCACGTAGAGCAGGCCGTCCTTCGGTCCGAACATCGGGCAGTGCGGGCGCACGCCCTTGCCGAAATCCACCTGTCCGGTGATCGCCTTCGTCGCGAGGTCGACGACAACGAGATGCGTGCCGTCGGTGCCGGGCTTGCCGACGCCGGAGTTGCCGTAGATCGGCACGTAGGCGGTCTTGCCGTCCGGCGACGCGATCACCTCGTGCCCCGTCACGCCGCCTTCGGCGACGACGGCCACCTGCTTGCCGGCGGCCGGATCGATGATGCCCATGCTCTGTTCGCCCTTGTTGGCGACGAGCAGCCAGCCCGACGCCGCGCGCGCGCTGCCGTGCAAGCGCCATGGCGCACAACACGAACGAGAGGCTCAGGAATGCGGTCAGCAGATGCTTCATAGGGGCCGTATCGTACCACCAGGATTTCAGGATGTGGTGGATTCCAGAACGCAAAGACACCTGGATTCTGGGATTTCAGGGATTCAACTTACGGCATGCTGAATCCCGAAAATCCCGAAATCCAGGTGTTTGTTTTCAGGGACTCTGAAGGGATGTTGCGTTCAGCGATTGGCGGAGACCAGAACGGTCTGGCCGACGGCGAGGTCGAGGGGCTCGGTGAAGGAGATGCCGTGCCGGGCGTTCTCGATCGTCAGGGTGTGGTGGCCGACCGGCAGCCGATAGCGGGCCTCCGTGCTCGTCCCGAGCACCTTGCCGTTGGCCGTGACCTTGACCGGCACGCGCGATCGGACGAGCACCCAGCCGACGGGGCCGCGCGGCGCGGCTGGTTTCGCCGCGGACGGGTCGATCGCGGTGCGCGACGGGTCGGCTGAGGCCGGCGCGGGCGACGGCGACGCCCCCGCCACGTGCCCGATCATGGGCCTGACCGGCTGCATCGGCTCCGGGGCCGCGACCGGTCGACGGCCCGCGCGCGAACTGCGCCAGCAGCACGACCGCCTCTGCCAGCGCGACGGTCACGAGGGCCGCGTTGGCGACCCAGAGCCACCGCGCAACGCGCGGCGGCCGGGACGACTTCGACAGCCGCGGGCAGCAGTCGCGGCGCCGGTGCCGCGGGGATTTCGTGCACGACCGGCACCCGATCGGCGGGCGCGGGCAGCGCCGGAGCGGGCGCGCGCAGCAACCCGGCCGGCGCCGGAAGCAAGGGCCCGGGCCACGCCTCGAGCACGCCGCGCATCATGTCCTCGAGCGCCGCCAGCGCGTCCGAGGCGGACTCGAACGGCACGCCGTCCGGTCCAATCGCGCGGCGAAGCCACGGCTTCAGCCGGCCAGCCGACGACCACGCCGCGCACGCGTCGTCGGCCAGCGCAGGCCCCGACGCAAGGTCCGCCAGGCGCAGCGGCCGGCCCAGGAGGATCGCGGCCGCGAGATACGCGGCCTGCGCGATGTCATTCGTGCGATGCGCCCACGGCCCCGAATGCCCGGCGCGCTGCGCGACGCCGAACTCTTTCCAGGCCTCGTATGGCGCGCGGCCCAGCATCGCCATCGCGGAGCCGAGCGCGATCTCGGTCACCACCAGCCCGCCGCCCGGCGCCAGCACGATGCGGTTGGGCGTCAGCATGCCGTGCGAGACGGCGGGCCCGCAATCGTGCAGCGCGGCCAGCGCGGGCAGAATCCGCCGCAGCAGCCAGACGGCGGCGGACACATCGGGGCGCACACCCGCCTGCTCGAACGCGCGGAGCAGCGTCGTGAGCTGCTGGCCATCGGCAAGCTCGCTGACCAGCGCCAGCGCCGGCGACGGATCGTCGAGGATCGTGACCGATCGCACGCGCGCCAGCGCCGGGTGCCGGAGCCCCTCGAGCTCCGACACGCGGAGGCGCAGCGCGGCCTCGAAGCCGGGGCTGATGGCCAGCTCGCCGCGGATCCGGAGCAGTTCGAGCGCCGGGCCGGCGTTGTCGAACAGGTGCAGCCGATCGCCAAGCGGATCGGTGACGCCTTCGGCGTACCAGGCGACGAATCCGGAAGGGCCCGGGGATGAAGAGGGCGAGCTGGAGAATCGGGTATCGAAGGTGGTGGCGGTCGTCGTCACGCGATCGTCACCAGCGGCCCGGAGGCCTGGCGCTGGACGCCCTGGGAACCGAGAATCCTCGGAACGGATCGAGCATGAGTGGCAATCAGCGACGTGTCTTTCCCATTGTGCACGAAGCGCCGATCGAGTCAACGAGAAATCCCGTTGGGCGACGCCGAAGATTGTCGTATTATCGCCGTCGATGGATGAGGCTCGTCCGACTGATCGCGAACGATCACTCGAGCCGCGCGCGACCGATCTTCACGTTCAGATCGAGCAGGTCTCCGTCGCCCTCCAGCAGCTCCGTCACACGCAGCAATCGCTGAGCACCATCGAAACGCGGCTCTCGGAGATGACGCGCGACTGCGCCGCCATCCTCGACGGCTGGGCGCGGAACGACGAGAAGCACGCGACGGCGGTCGTCGAGCTCCACAGTCGCCTCAGCGAGTGGAACGAGATCGAGCGGCGGCTGCTGAACGAGTCCACGACGCGGATCCACCAGTTCGAGCGGAGCCTGCAGCACGAGTGGACGGCGATCCGCCAGGCGCACGAGGAGCCGATCCGTCAGCTCGACGCCCAGACGACGCGAATCGCCGAAGCGTGCCTGACGGCCGTCGACCAGGCGCTGCACCGGTTCGACGCGGCCGAGGCGCGGCTCGCGTCGCTCGAAGAGGGCCTGCACCGCGAGATCGAGACGCTCACGCGCGAGGTGCGCGAGGCCGTCAGCGATCTGCGTCACGGGGCCCAGCCGCAGCTGGCCGCCCGCCAACCCTGGTCCATCGACAACGTCGTCCGGCTGCACAGCGAGCTGAGGGGCGAGGGCGAGGCCGCGCCGGCGCTGGTCGGCGTCGGGTCCACGTTTCGGCGTGGCGACGTCAGGGGGCCGCGGATCGCTGGCGCTGGCCGGGGCAATCCCGGTGGAAGCGGAACCCGAGCGGACGGTGCCGGCGTCGCCGGCGCACGAGTTCGCGGCGGCACGGCTCCGGCAGTCGCCGGTCTGGCGCCGGACGCCGGTCGTCGCGGCAGCGGTCGTGGCGCTGCTGCTCGGCGGCTTTGGCGTGTATCTGCAGTGGCAGGTGCAGGCGGGCCTTCGCGACGCGGCCGCCCGCGCGGAAGCGGCCGAACGCGGCGCCACGGAAATACGGGCGCAGGCGCGCCAGGAGCTCGACGCGCGGCAGAAGGTGGCGGACCAGCGGCTCGAGGCCGCGCAGGAGGCCGCGCGCTCGGCGCAGGCGCTCGCGAGCATCGCGGCGGCGTCCGATCTCCGCCGCTTCGATCTCGTCAGCCGCGACCGGACCGTCGCGGCGCAGGCGCTCGTCAGCCCCGTGCAGGGCGTCGCGTTCAGCGCTCAGGGCCTGCCGGCGCCGCCCGAGGGCCAGGCCTATCAGTTGTGGCTCATCGGCCCGGATCGCGCGACGAGCGTCGGCGTGATTCCGGCCGGCGGCCGTGCGAGCCTCACATTCCCGACGCCGTCGCCGCTGCCGCGGCCCATCGTGCGGGCGTCGATCACGCTCGAGCCTGCAGGCGGCTCGCCGTCTCCGTCGACCGCGGCCTATCTCATTTCGCCGGTGCCCCGCCCCCAGACGCCGTGACCGGGGTCGCGTTCACGTCCGCGGGCGTCGCAGCAGCCGGCACCGAGTCGCCCCGCGCGTATTTCCGCCGCTACCTCGCCGAGCGCGTCCTTCGCGGTTCCGATCTGAACTGGTACTTCGACCAGGCGCTTCCCCACTTCGGGGAGAGCGACGAAGTGCGCCTGGCGGTCGAAGAGATCGTGGACCGGCTCGCGCGGCTCGTCGGGCTTCGACGTCGCGCGAGAGGACGAGGCCTCGCACGCGGTCTGGACATCACCCGGCGGGCACCAGATGCTCGTGTGGGTCCTGGATCGGGCGACGGCCGTCGCCGGCATCGGACAGGCGACGCGGGCGCGCGACGCGCGACTCGCGTCCGAGCACGTCACGCCCTGGACCGAGGTGAGCTGCCTGCTGGTGATCTGCGGCGCGGCGAGCCCGCGCGGCCTGAGCGAAGCGATGGTGCTGCGGCGCGCCGGCGATCACCAGCGCTTCACGACCGTCGACGCGCTCCGGGAGCTGGCGGGCCTCCACGAACGCGGCGACGCGTCGCACGAGACGGTGCTGGCCGTGCTCAAGCCGGCCTCGGCGTTCGCGGACCCGCTGGTCGCGCTGCTCGCCCGCCAGCGCGAGCGCTGACCGCTCATCGCACCACGACGCCGCGGAGCAGCGTGAGAATCGGCGGCAGCTGCTCGACGTAGGCGCGCGCGCCGAACTCGATCACCGGCAGATCGTGCGTCGCGCCGCACAGGCGCGCGAACGTGCGGCCCACGCCGTAGCCCCGCCCGTAGTCCGGATGCGGGTGGTTCAGCGCGTCCTCGTAGGCCGGTGTGCGCGCGTCCAGATCGGCCGGGCGGGCCCGCCACGAATCCCCAGTCCACAGCGCGCGGTAGTACGACCCCAGCACGCGCGGCGTGACGTCGGGCGCCAGTCCGGCGCTGACGCAGAAGTGCATCGTGACGATCGACAGGTAGGCCAGCTCGTCCTGCAGGCGCTCCGGATCGATGGCCATCGTCGCGGCGAATCCCGTGACGCCGGCGCCCGGCAACGCGGCGCGCGCCTTCACCGAACGCGCCAGCTCGGCGCCGAGCGCCTCGGCCCCAATCTCAATTAGGTCCATGGGTGCATAGGTCCATGGGTGCATAGGTCGATAGCGAGCCCATTCGACCGATGGACCCATGGACCCACAGACCTACAGACCCACCGACCCTCTTCAGAGCGGAATGTTCCCGTGCTTCTTCGGCGGGTTGCGATCGCGCTTCGTCGACAGGCGCGACAAAGCCGCGATGAGCTTCGGCCGCGTCGAGCGCGGCTGAATCACTTCGTCGACGAACCCGCGGCTTGCCGCCACGAACGGGTTCGCGAACTTCTCCCGGAACTCGGCCACCTTCTCCGCGCGCAGCGCTGCCGGGTCCTCGGCCGCCGCGAGCTCGCGCCGGTAGAGCACGTTCACCGCGCCCTCGGGCCCCATCACCGCGATCTCCGCGCTCGGCCACGCGAAGTTCACGTCGGTCCGGATGTGCTTGCTCGCCATCACGCAGTACGCGCCGCCGTACGCCTTGCGCGTGATCACCGTCACCTTCGGGACGGTGGCCTCCGCGTAGGCGTAGAGGAGCTTGGCGCCGTGCCGGATGATCCCGCCGTACTCCTGCGCCGTCCCCGGCAGAAACCCCGGCACGTCCTCGAACGTCACCAGCGGGATGTTGAACGCGTCGCAGAACCGCACGAAGCGCGCGGCCTTCACCGACGCGTCGATGTCCAGCGTTCCGGCCAGGTGCGCGGGCTGGTTCGCCACGAGGCCGATGGTCTTTCCCGCGAGCCGCGCCAGCCCCACGACGATGTTCTTCGCGTAGTGCGCGTGCACCTCGAGAAACGTCCCGTCGTCCACGACGGCCTGCAGCAGATCGTGCATGTCGTACGGCTGCGTCGGCGACGGCGGAACCAGCGTGTCGAGCTCGGGAGACTCGCGATCGGACGGATCGCCCGTCGCGACGACCGGCGGATCGTCGACGTTGTTGCCCGGCAGGTAGCTCACCAGGCGCCGCACGAGCGCGAGGCACTCGCGGTCGTCGTCCACGGCGAAGTGCGCGACGCCGCTGGTCTCGTTGTGCGTCACGGCGCCGCCGAGCTCTTCCTTCGTGACCTCTTCGTGCGTCACGGTCTTCACGACGTCGGGGCCCGTCACGAACATGTAGCTCGTGTCGCGCACCATGATCGTGAAGTCGGTGATGGCCGGCGAGTACACGGCGCCGCCGGCGCACGGCCCCATGATCGCGGAGATCTGCGGGACGACGCCCGAGGCGAGCGTGTTCCTGAGGAAGATGTCGGCGTAGCCGCCGAGCGACAGCACGCCTTCCTGGATGCGCGCGCCGCCGCTGTCGTTCAGGCCGACGATGGGCGCGCCGGCCTTCATCGCCAGGTCCATGACCTTGCAGATCTTCTGCGCGTTGGTCTCGGAGAGCGACCCGCCGAAGACCGTGAAGTCCTGGGCGAACGCGTAGACGAGCCGCCCGTCGATGGTGCCCGAGCCGCAGACGACGCCGTCGCCGGGGATGACCTCGTCGGCCATCCCGAAGTCCTGGCAGCGGTGCGTGACGAGCGCGTCCATCTCGTCGAAGCTGCCCGGATCGAGCAGGAGCGCGATGCGCTCGTGCGCCGTCAGCTTGCCGGCTTCGTGCTGGCGCTTGAGCCGCTCCTCGCCGCCACCGAGCTCGGCGCGCCGCAGCAGTTCGGCCAGGCGCTCGGATGCGGTCATCCGCGCGACCCGCTCGACCTGATCGACCCGCGATCGACCCGCTCGACCCGGCTCACGCCTTGACCGCCTGCGCCTTCTCCCAGTCCTTCAGGAACTTCTCCAGGCCGATGTCGGTCAGCGGGTGCTTGAAGCACTGCATCAGCACCGCCGGCGGGCACGTGCAGATGTCGGCCCCCATGCGCGCCGCGGTGATGATGTGAATCGGTCCCCGGACGCTGGCGACCAGCACCTCGGTGCCGTAGTCGAAGTTGTCGAAGATCTCGACAATCTCCTCGATGAGGTTCATGCCGTCGGAGCCGATGTCGTCGAGCCGCCCCACGAACGGGCTCACGTAGCTCGCGCCGACCTTCGCGGCAAAGAGCGCCTGGGTCGCCGAGAAGATGAGCGTCACGTTCACCGGGATGCCGGCGCCCGAGAGCACCTTGCAGGCCTTCACGCCCTCGGTCGTGAACGGCACCTTCACGACGATGTGCTTGTCGATCGTGGCGAGCTCGCGACCCTCGCGAATCATGCCCTGCGCGTCGGTCGAGACGACTTCCCCGCTCACCGGGCCCTGCACCAGCTGGCAGATCTGCTTCAGGATCTGCCGCGGGTCGCCGCCCTCTTTCGCCATCAGCGACGGGTTGGTCGTGACGCCGTCGATGATGCCGAGCTCGTGAACCGCGGTGATGTCCTTCAGGCTGCCTGTATCGACGAACAACTTCATGGCGGTCTCCTTACGGTCTTCCAGCAGGCCTGAAGGCCTGCGCTACAGGTGTTGCAGTTACGACAGGGACTCGACGGGGTTCACGAGGTCCCCGACGCCGGCGACGGTCACGCGGACGACGTCGCCCGGCACGATGGGCCCGATCCCGGCAGGGGTCCCTGTGGAAATGATATCCCCGGGCAGTAACGTCATCACACTCGAGATGAACGCGACCAGCTCCGCCACGGGGAAGATGAGATCGCGGGTGGACGAGGCCTGCCGGCGCTCGGCGTTGACCCAGCCTTCGACGGCCAGGTCGTCGGGATCGAGCCCCAGGGCGATGGCCGGCCCGACCGGCGCGAACGTGTCGAAGCCCTTCGGCCGCGTGTATTGCCCCTCCCGGCGCTGGATCTCGCGCGCGGTGACGTCGTTGACCGCCGTGACGCCGAGGATGTAACGGCTCGCCTCGCCGGCCGGCACGCGCGTCGCGCGGCGGCCAATCACGACGCCGACCTCCGCCTCGTGATCCACGCGCCCGATCCCCGGCGGGATCACGATCGCGTCTCCCGGCCCGATCACGCTGGTGGACGGCTTGATGAAGATGAGCGGCTCGGGCGGCAGGGGCTTGCCCTGCTCGGCCGCGTGCGCGCGGTAGTTCAGGCCGACGGCGACGATCTTCGACGGCACGACCGGCGCGACGATCTTCAGATCCTCGAGGCCGCCCGGCAGCTCGGGGCCGATCTCCCACGACTCGAACAGATCGCCGACGAGGTGAAACACCCGGTCGCCGTTCTCGACGACGTACTGCAGGCCGTCGTCTGTTTCAACGCGATAGATGCGCATGCCCTTCATTCTTCATTCGTCATTCGTCCGATCCTTCATTTCACCGCGCCGTTTCCTCGACCCGGTTCGACTGCGCCGAGACGTTCTGCGGCGTCGCCGTATCCACGGCCACGACGACGTAGGCGTACCGCACGCCGGCTCTGATCTTCGTGTCGCGGAACGTCGTTTCCTTGATCGGCGTCGGCGTGATCGCGGTGAGCTTGTCGCTGCCCGCGGCGCCGCGCAGCACGATGTAGCCGGCGAGATCGGCTTCGGTGTTGGCGTCCCAGATCAGGCTGATCGTGCCTTCGCTGGCGACGGCCTGCAGGTTCTTCGGCGCGGCCGGCGGGAACGTGTCGACGGTCGTCACGCACACCGTCGGCGTGCCGGCGCTCTCGGACGAAATCTGCCCGACGGTCATCACGAGGCGGACGCTGTAGCAGCGATCGACGCCGACGACGAAGCGCGAGTCGTTCCACGTGCCGGCTGGCACAGGCGCCGGCGTGAGCAGCAGCGGATACGGCGGCACGGCGCCGGGCTCCTGCTTCGGCGGCGTGAAGCCCGCCGGCGCCACCTCGTACACCATGAACCCGTACACCGGCGGCGGGTAGGTCGAGATCAGTTTCGCCCGCAGCAGCGTCGGCGGCGCAGGCACACAGGGAGGCGGCGCCGGCTTGTCGCCGGGAGCCGCCTGCGCGCCGGCGCTGGGCGTGGCGGTCGCCGGCGCGGCAGCAGCGGAGCCGCGGGGGCGGACGCGGTGGTGCGTCGGCACTGGCGCGGCGGATGGCGCGGGAGTTCCTGCGGGCGCTGCCGTCGATGGCGCGGGCGCAGGGCCGGAGTGCACGGCACGGCGAGTTCGTCGTCTTCTGCCGGCTTCGCCGCGCCAGGTGCGGACGGTGCGGCGGCCGCACCGTCGGCGGCGGCGTCGCGGTTGGCGCCGCGGACGGCGGCCGGAGCGCCGGCGCAGGCGTCGCGGCCGGCTTGCCCGCCGTAGCCGCATCACCAGTCGGGTGCGGCGGAGGCGGGAATCGGCGACGGCGTGAGCGGCAGCACCGCCTTGCGCAGGCCGTCAGGCTTCGAGATCGCGACCTGGATCTTTCCTTCGGCGACGGTGACGGTCGGCGTCGGAGGCGTGGGCGGCAGGTCCTCGAGCGGCACCGCGATCGGCTGCGCGAACACGCCTTCCTTCCTTCCGTTCGTCCCGGCAAGCGAGTAGTACCGCAGCGAGGGAAGCGGCAGCGGCGGACCGAGGTCCGGCGGCGTCACGAGCGCGCGCAGCGCGTTCCTGCCCGACTTCGCACTCGGGCGCCTCGTGCTCGTGGTCGTCTTCGTGCGGGTGCGATGATCCCGTCAGCTCCTTCTCGGGGATCTCGACGGGCGTCAGGCTCGCGGCCGTCAGCGTGTCGACGATCACGGCGAGGTCGCCCTGATCGAGGCCGGGATCGGTGCGCGGCGGCGGCGGCGGTGGCGGCGGCTCTCCTTCTTTCGGCTCCTTCTGCTGCGGTGGCGGCTTGCGCACCAGGACGCTGGCGACGACGGTGCCGTACTTGCGGAACGGCAGCTCGTGGCCGGCGCCCTGCGCCCGCGCCACGCCCGCCGCCGTCGCGCCAGCGGTCATGCCGCCCGACTTCCGCCGGATCGGTGGCTGCCCGTTCCGCCGTGGCCGCCCTTGGCGGCTCCGCCGGCACCCCTCCCTCGCCTCCCTTGCCTTCCACGCGGATCTTCTCGGCGGGCATCGTGAGGGCGTAGACCTCGACGTGATCGATCTTCGCGGGCCTCCGGCCGTCGCTGTTCGCGACCGGGACCTTGAAATGGATTTCGACCTGGTCGCCCTTGCGCCGGACCGTCACCTCCGAGGGAGCGGCGGGCGACTTCGAAAACGGCGCCAGCGGCGGGCCCTTCTTGCCGCAGCCCGACAGGATGACGAACGCCAGCGCCACCAGGGCGGCGCGGGCGCGAGACGAGCGCAGGGCCCGCGTGAGGGCGGCGAATCGGCCGGGGAAATCCGTCAAGGGCGCTGGGTGGCTCGAGATCTAGAGAATGTATCGCGACAGGTCGTCGTCGGCGACGATGTCGGCGAGCATGCGGCGCACGTACGCCGCGTCAATCGTAACCGATCGGCCGGCGAGCTCCGGCCCCTCGAACGAGACCTCGTCGAGCAGCCGCTCCATCACCGTGTGCAGGCGGCGCGCGCCGATGTTCTCGGCGCGCTCGTTCACTTCCGCCGCCACGGCGGCGATCTCCAGGATCGCGTCGTCGGTGAACGACAACGTCACGCCTTCGGTGTCGAGCAGCGCGACGTACTGCTTCACGAGCGCGCTCTTCGGCTCGGTGAGAATCCGCACGAAGTCGTCGCGCCCGAGCGCCTCGAGCTCGACGCGAATCGGGAAGCGGCCCTGCAGCTCGGGAATGAGGTCCGACGGCTTCGACACGTGGAACGCGCCGGCGGCGATGAAGAGGATGTGATCGGTCTTCACCATCCCGTACTTCGTGTGCACGGTCGTCCCCTCGACGATCGGGAGGATGTCGCGCTGCACGCCCTCGCGGCTGACGTCGGGGCCCATGCCGCCCTCGCGGCCCGCGATCTTGTCGATCTCGTCGATGAAGATGATGCCGGCCTGCTCCACGCGCGAGACGGCGGTCTTCGACACGGTCTCCATGTCGGCCAGGCGCTGCAGCTCCTCGCCGAGCAGGTGCTCGAACGCCTCGGGCACGGTCACCTTGCGCTTGCGCGTCCGGCCCTGGAAGAGGCCCGGCAGCATGTCCTTCACGTTGATGCCGACTTCCTCGACGTTCGAGCCGGTGACGATCTCGAAGGCGGGGCCGCTCGAATCGCGCGTCTCGATCTCGATCGTCCGGTGATCGAGCCGGCCCTCGCGCAGCTGGTCGCGCAGGCGCTCGCGCGTCGTCTGGTTCGCCTCCGGCGCCGGCGGCGCGGCGCTGTCCGACGCGGGCCGCGCGGGCGTGGGCAGCAGCAGGTCGAGCAGCCGCTCCTCGGCGGCCTGGCGCGCCTGCGGACGCAGCTCCTCGTAGCGCTCGTCGCGGACCATCGCGATCGCCAGCTCCACCAGGTCGCGCACCATCGACTCGACGTCGCGCCCGACGTAGCCGACCTCGGTGAACTTCGACGCCTCGACTTTCAGGAACGGCGACTGCGCGAGCTTCGCCAGGCGCCGCGCGATCTCGGTCTTGCCGACGCCGGTCGGCCCGATCATCAGGATGTTCTTCGGCGCGACGTCCTCGGCGAGCTCCTTGGGCAGCTTCTGCCGCCGCATGCGGTTGCGCAGCGCGATCGCGACGGCCCGCTTGGCCCGGTGCTGCCCGACGACGTGCTTGTCGAGCTCGAGCGACGATCTCGCGCGGGGTCAGCGTGTCGATCGACGACTGCGTGCGCTCGGGCAGGTGAATCGCCACGGCTCAGAGCTCCTCGATCACGATGCGGTCGTTCGTGTAGATGCAGATCTCGGCGGCGATGGCCATGGCGCGCTCGGCCACCTCGCGCGCGGAGAGCCCGGTGTTCCTCGCCAGCGCGCGCGCCGCCGCCAGCGCGTACGGGCCGCCCGATCCGATCGCGACGATGCCGTCGTCGGGCTGGATGAGATCGCCGGTGCCCGACAGCAGGAAGATCGCCTCGCGGTCGGCGACGATGAGCATGGCCTCGAGCCGGCGCAGCGCGCGGTCGGTGCGCCAGTCGCGCGCGAGCTCGACGGCCGAGCGTTCGAGGTTGCCGCGGAACTGTTCGAGCTTGGCTTCGAACCGCGAGAAGAGCGCGAACGAGTCGGCGGCGGAGCCGGCGAAGCCGGCGAGGATCCGATCGTGGTAGAGGCGACGGATCTTCTTCGCGCCGCTCTTCATCACCGTCTGGCCGAACGTGACCTGGCCGTCGCCGGCGAGCACCGTGTGCTCCGGCGTGCGAATCGCGAGGATCGTGGTGCTGTGAAACATCGGGAACCGAGGCGGGAGCCGGTGCGGCCTGAGCCGGCCGGGCGGCCGGGACCACTGCCCGGAGTCTATCGGAGCGTTTTCCGAGGTGTCAAGAAAGGGGGACATGCACGAGATCGCATGGAGACACTGCCGCGGAATCGCTCGAAATTCTCGTGAGGTCGGCCGCGCCCGGGCTGGCAGAGTCGTTGCTTCAACATTCAGTAAGACGCCGGCCCCCCGGCGTCGGCCGCGGGGCCTGACCGCATCCGCCGGAGCCAGACCATGACCGTCATCACTCGCGTTCGCGTCCTGATTGCCGCCGCTCTCCTGGCGGTCGCCGGGCCAGCCTTCGCGTCCGCACAAGACAAGCAGGCGCAGCAGTCGTCGCCGCCGCCCGCGCAGGCCGCGCCGCCGCCTCCGCCGCCCGCGGCACGCCGCGCCGCCCAGCCCGCCGCCGGCCGTCCACGCGGCGCCTTCGCAGCCGCCCAGCGGTCATTCGGGCGGCCCGAGCAACGGCGCCGTGCCGCGTTCGGGGGCGATGCGTGCGGCCGAATCGGCCTCGTCCAACTCAGGATCGTCGGGCCCTTCCCGCGGCGGGTCCGCGAGCCACCCGAGCGGCCCGTCGCGCGGCGGCTCGACCGCCGCCGTCACTCGCGGCGAGACGCACGGACGCACCGGCGACGTCAGGCCGGTCGGCGTGAACTCGGGGTCGGTGCCGCGCGCGCGCGGCGATCGCACGGCCGTCGGGACGGCCGTTGACCGAACGGGGCCTCCGCACGGCGGCCACCATCCGGGCTACTACCCGCCCTACTACTACTACCCGTACGCCGGGTTCATCTGGGATCCGTTCTGGTGGGGGTACGGCGGCGGTTACGGCTACGGCGACCCCGGCGGCTATCCGGTCTACGGCGGCGGTGGCGGAGGTGGCGGCGGCGACGTCTGGTACGGCTCGCTCAAGCTGAAGGTGAAGCCGGGCGACGCGCAGGTCTATGTGGACGGCTACTTCAGCGGCCTCGTGGACGACTACGACGGCATGTTCCAGAAGCTGAACCTGGAAGTCGGCGCGCACCACATCGAGGTTCGCGCGGACGGCTACGAGACGCTGGCGTTCGACGTGCGGATCGAATTCGACCAGACGGTGACCTACAAGGGCGAGCTGCAGAAGCTTCCAGCTGACAAGTAGCACGCCCGAGGACCCGACGTCGTCAGTTCCCAAGGACCCGACAGCGTCAGCTCCCAGGACCTGACAGCGTCAGTTCCGAGGACCCGACCGCGTCAGTTCCAAGGACCCGACAGCGTCAGTTCGACCGACAGCGTCAGCTCCACGTCCCCGACGGCCAGGTTCACGAGCAGCGTCAGCACGAAGACCGCAAAGGCGGGCGCGAGGATCCAGGGATAGAGCGCGATCGAGCCGAGCGTGGAGGCGTCCTGCAGCGACGTGCCCCAGCTCGGCACCGTGTCGGGCAGCCCGAGCCCGACAAACGACAGCGTGGCCTCGGCCAGCACGAACGCGGGCACGAGCAGCGACGCCTGCCGCGCGACGAAGCCGAAGCTGGCCGGCAGCAGGTGACGCCAGAGCACGCGCCAGGGCGAGGCCCCCGTCGCGCGCGCGGCCTCGGCGTACCCGGTCTGCCGCTCGGCGGCGACAATCGGCCGCACGCCCCTGGCGATCCACGGCGCGCCGACAATCGACAGCAGCACGACGAGGATGGCGATGGTCGCGCCCGCCGGCAGCACCAGCGGCAGCGCGGATCGAAGCGTGACGACGAGATAGATCGCCGGCAGCACCGCGACGACGTCGGCGAGCCGCATGAGCACGGCGTCGATCCAGCCGCCGCGCGCGCCCGCGAGTCCTCCCACCAGCAGCCCGAGCGCCACCGATGCCACGCTCGCGACCAGCGCGATGCCGAGCGACACGCGCGCGCCGATCACGAGCCGCGCGAAGACGTCGCGTCCCGAGCTGTCGCCGCCGAGCAGCAGGAAGGGCGTCAACGGATCGCCGGGATCGCTCACCAGCCGGCCGCCCGAGAAAAACGTCAGCGGCACGCGCGTGGACATGTCTTCGTCGTATCGCGCCTCGAGGCGGTCGGCGAGATGCCACGGATGGAAGTACGGCCACGTCAGCGCGCCATCGGCGACGATCCGGATCCGCGTCGGCGGCGCGTCCACGGAATCGGCGAAGCGCGCGCCGGCGTCGTGCGGCGCGATGACCGGCGCGAAGATGGCCATGAGGGCCAGCAGGCCCAGGAGGACCGCGGCGGCGCGGGACCTCATGCCGCTTCTCCCGTCATCCGCGCGTCGCCGCGCGCGATGCGCGGGTCGCTCCACGCGATCAGCGCGTCCGCGGCGAAGAGGCCCACCGCCAGCAACGCCGTGCCGGCCGCCGCGCAGCCCGCGACGAGCGGCAGATCGCGGTGCATCAGCGCGTCGTACGTCAGGCGTCCGAGCCCCGGCCACGCCGTGACGAGCTCGACGACGAACGAGCCGCTCAGCAGCGCGCCGAACGCGAGCCCGCCGACGCCGGCCACCGGCTTGAGCGCCAGGCGCCACGCGTGACGCCGCAGCACGAGCGACTCGGGAATGCCGCGCGCGCGCGCGGCGTGCACGAACGGCTCGGTGAGCGCGGCCGCGAGCGCCTGCGCCTGCAGCCGCTCGAACGTGCCGGCAAGCGGCAGCGCGAGCGCGAGCATCGGCAGCGGCAGGTGCCACAGCACGTCGAGGACCAGCGGAGATTCCCGTGAGGTCGTTGCCGGACGTCATCCCGCCGGCGGGCAGCCACGACGTCCGGACGGCGAAGAGGACGAGCACGAGCGAGCCGACAAACGGCGGCACCGACACGAGCAGCAGCGAGAGCGCGCGAATCGCGCGGCCGGCGATCGAGCGCGGACGCGTCGCCGTGACGAACGCGGCCGGCAGCGCCAGCGCGAGCGCCAGGAGCAGCGACGCCGACGCCAGGAGCGCCGTGTTCGCGGCGCGCTCGCCGACCAGCGCGGACACCGGCCGCTGATAGAGCGCCGAGGTGCCGAAGTCGAGCCGCACCGCCCCGCCGATCCATTCCGCCCACTGCCAGACGAGCGGCCGATCGAGGTGCGCCTCGTGCCGCGCGCGTTCGAGCGCGGCCCTGCTCGCGCCGAACCCCAGCGTCGTCTGCGCGACGTCGCCGGGCGCAAGGCGCGTGACGACGAACGCGGCCGACGACACCGCCAGCACGAGGAGGCACGTGCCGGCGAGGCGCCGCGAGAAGATAGCGCGTCATGCGCGATCAGGGCGCGGCGGGGGCGGCCGACAGCTCGTCGGCGGCCCAGAGCACCTGCGGAGTGTTCAGCGCGGGCGCGGCGCCGCGGACGCGGCGGCTCGTCGCGACGTAGACGTGCGAGGCCGCGAAGTAAATCGCGGGGTTGTGCGCGAGGAAGACGCGCTGCACGTCCGTGAACAGGCGCTTCCGCTCGGCGAGGTCCGAGCGTCGCCGCCTGCTTCTGCATCGCCGCGTCGATCTCGGCTTCCCACGGCGTCGCCGGCGTCGGCTGGCGCGGGTTCCACATGTGCACTGTCGCCGCTCGACAGCCACCAGTCGAGATTGCCCGCCGGATCCGTGTCGCTCGGCAGCAGGTGATGGTAGATGGCCTCGTAGTCGCCCTTTCTGCCACGCGCTCGATCACCGACGCGACGTCGAGGCCGACGACGTCGAGGCCGATGCCGACCTTCGCGAGCTCGTCGCGGACGAACTGCATGCCCTTCTCGCCGGCGGTGACGCCCGACTGCACCAGGACGCTGAAGCGCACGGGATGGCCCGAGGCGTCCTCGCGGATGCCGTCGTGGTCGCGATCGACGAGGCCGAGGCCGTCGAGCAGCGCCGCGGCGCGCGCGGGATCGTGCGCGGGCGGCGTCACGCCGTCAGGCAGCCACGCGCGGTTCGACGGCGGCACCGGCAGCGCCGACGGGTCGGCCGCGCCCAGATACACCGCGTCGGCGAAGGCCTTGCGATCGACCGCCAGCGAGATCGCCTCGCGGAAGGCATCCGCCTGCAGGAACGCGCGGTCGCGCGCGGCGTTCGGCCCGAGGTTGAACCAGAGGACGATAGCGCTCGAGGCCCGGCCCCACGTCCACCAGCGTGACGCGCCCCTGGTCGGCGGCGTCCTTGACGACGCGGTAGTCCTGCGGGCGGAGGTCGGACTGGAGGACGTCGGCCTGGCCGGAGGTGAGGCGCAGGATCTCGGCGTTCTGGTCCGGGACGATCTCGAGCGTGAGGCGATCGAGGTACGGCAGCGCGACGCCGTGGCTGTCCCGCCGGAAGTATTTCGGGTTGCGCGCGAAGACGATCCGCTGGCCCGGCGTGTAGGACTCGATGACGAACGGGCCGAGCCCCGGCATGCCGGCCGGCGCCGTCGTCAGGCCCCAGGCCTTCGCGAAGGTGCCGTCGGCGAGCGAGGCCTCGAGCGCGTGGCGCGGGTAGATCGGCAGCTCGTCCAGCACGCGCACGCCGGGCGCGAACGGCGCCGGGAACGTCAGCTTCACGTGGTGCGGGTCGATCACCGTCGTGACGATCGCGCCGCCGCCCACGGTGAGCGACGCCACCATCACGCTGCCGTTGGCCTGGTCGTACGCCGCGCGGAACGAGAACGCCACGTCGTCGGCGTCGAAGGGCGCGCCGTCGGACCACGTGACGTCGGGCCGCAGCGTGAGCGCGATGGAGCGTCCGTCGGGCGACGCCGTCCACTCGCTCGCGAGCCACGGCTCGGCGACGTCGGTGAGGCGGTTGATGCGGACGAGACGGGCCTGCGTGAGCAGGCTCACGAGCTGTGTCGGAAATCCGCGCGTGGTGTACCGGTTGAACGACGTGGGCTCCCCGCGAACCGTCGCGACCAGCGCGCCACCTCGAGTGGACACTGTCGCGGAAGGCGTCGGTTCGGACCTCTGCGGTAACCGTCGAACGTACAGAAAGCCAACAGCCGCGAGCACGACAACCGCGAGGATCGTGGCGATTCCGCGTCGAAGTGCGGTCATGATCTTGGCCAGCCGGCCAATCCATTGGCCGGTCGCGCTGGGGGAGTACCGCAGAGTTTTCCCTGCATTGCCTGCAGGTTCTGTGCAATCTCTGCAGTGACCTCTGCAGCTGGGCAATGTACTGACCGATCACCCACGTTCGACCTCCCGCATTTCCCGCCGCGCGTCATCGCGCCATCTTACCTGAATTCAATCAGTTAGCGACTCCCGCCGGCGGCTCTTCCGGAGTTGGTACCAGCCCTGCCTTATCTGGGAGCGGGGGAGGCGTATCCGGATGTCGGAGTCCACACAGCCCGTCGCAGAACCGCGGATTGGTCGAAGCGTGTCCATCGACCAGGCTGCTGAGCTTCTCGGCGTCTCGCGTCGAACGGTTTACAACCGCATTCGCGAGGGTCGGCTGATGACGATCCGGACGCTTGGCGGCTCGCAGCGGGTGCTGATTGAGTCGCTCGCAAGGACGGCTACCGCGTTTGGCGTGCGGCCGCTCGTGACGGAATTCGGAGGCAGACAATGACGGCGCTGACGGGGCGAGTGCGCTGGGCAGCCGCAGGACTCGCGGCGGCTCTCTCGATGGGGCTGACGGGCACGGCGGCCGAGGCGGCGCCGAAGGCCCGGCTCTCGCGGGATTTGAGCGACGCGATCGCGGCCAATGCCGCCGGCGCGCGCGACGTCATTCTGCAGGCGGACCAGGCGACGATTGCCGCGGTGGCGGCCCGCCACGGCGCGACGATCAAGAAGTGGCTGAAGACCGGCGCCGTGCTGACCGTCGACAGCTCGTCGCTGGCGGACCTCAGCGCCGACGCGGCGGTCGATCACCTCTCGGGCGACACGGTAGTGCGCTCGATGATGGCGGACGTCACCGCGGGGATTGGCGCCGACCAGGTCGTGGACGGGACGATTGCGGCCATCGGGAAGTTCACGGGCAAAGGCGTCGGCATCGCGCTCATCGACTCGGGCGTCTCGAACCACCAGGCGCTGAAGGGCCACATCGCCGCCAGCTACGACTTCACCGGGCCGAACGGCACGGGCGGCGACGACCTGGGGCACGGCACGCACGTGGCGGGGATCATCGGCGGCCAGAGCAGCAACTTCCGCGGCGTGGCGCCGGGCGCGTGGATCGTCAGCCTGAAGGTGCTCGACGCCAACGGCGCGGGCCAGACCAGCGACGTCATCAACGCCATCGACTTCGCGATCGCGAACAAGGGCAAGTTCGGCCTGCGGGTGATCAACCTCTCGCTGGGCCGGCCGGTGTTCGAGTCCTACCTGGACGACCCGCTGGATCAGGCGGTGGAGCGCGCGTATCGCGCGGGCCTCGTCGTCGTCGCGTCGGCGGGCAACTTCGGCAAGACGCAGGACGGCAGCGTGGTGGTCGGCGGGATCACGGCGCCGGGCAACTCGCCGTACGCCCTCACGGTGGGCTCGCTCGACGGGCAGGGCACGGCGTCGCGCTCGGACGACGTGGTGTCGGATTTCAGCTCGCGCGGGCCGACGCTGTATGACCGCGTGGTGAAGCCGGACATCGCGGCGCCGGGCCGGAAGATCGTCTCGCTCTACGTCGCCGGGCTCGACCTTCGCGAAGAAGTATCCGCAGTACCTGGTGAGCGGGAACGGGCAGAACGGCCTGTTCAGGCTGTCGGGCACGAGCATGGCGACGGGCGTGGTGACGGGCGCGGCGGCGCTGGTGCTCGAAGCGAACCCGAGCCTGAACCCGCTGCAGGTGCGGATCGCGCTGCAGATGGGCGCGACGTTCCTGCCGGACGCGGGCCTGGTCGGCGCGGGCGCCGGCGAGCTCAACGCCGCGGCGTCGGTGCAGCTGGCGAAGCAAGGCCCCGGCGTCCCGGGCGGCATTCAGACCGTGATTGGCGGCGAGACCGTTGACGCCAGCGGCGTGACGTTCGCCGAGAGTCTCGTCTGGGGCAACTCTCTGGTTTGGGGTAACAGCCTCGTGTGGGGCAACTCGCTCGTCTGGGGCAACGCTCTGGTTTGGGGGAACTCGAACTCTCTGGTGTGGGGCAACTCGCCTTGTCTGGGGTAACAGCCTCGTCTCGGGCAATTCGCTGGTGTGGGGCAATGCCTTGGTCTGGGGTAACGCACTGGTCTGGGGCAACGCGCTGGTTTGGGCAACTCGAACTCGCTCGTCTGGGGCAACTCCCTGGTCTGGGGCACTCCTTGGTCTGGGAAACAGCCTGGTGTGGGGCAACAGCGACGCTCTAGTGGCAGGCAATTGCCTCGTCTGGGGCGACTCTCAGGCTTTGGTGTGGGGCAACAGCCTGGTGTGGGGCAACAGCCTGGTCTGGGGCAACAGCCTGGTCTGGGGCAACTAGCTTGGTCTGGGGTAATTAACCGGATCTACAGGACTGCACGACCACTGAAATCAGGAATTCTCCTACGAGGAATAGAAATGATGCCCATTATCGTCTGGTCATAAACAACCGATAACGTAGCCGAGGGGCCCGCATGAACGCGGGCCGCCCGAGCAGATGACGCGCGATTCCTTCCTCCCTCGGCGCGGGGCAGCCTACGTCGCTTTCGTTATCGTTGCCGGCCTCAGCGTTATAGCGCTGTCTGCCGTCGATGTGACGAAGCACATGCTGGGCGTCCACGGCCTCAAGCTGACGGCCCAGTGGCTCACGCTCGCGGCCGTACATTTATCGTGGCCTGCAACAGTAAGGCTCCTATCTGTTCCGGCGACATCATCGATCTCCGAAACCTTCGTCTTCATATTCGTCATCCTCTTCGGACCCTTCGCCGGGGCGACGATCGTTGC